>NZ_VORX01000009.1 GCF_007997285.1 Gelidibacter salicanalis | reverse complement strand
TCGAAATCATGAACAATCTGGAGCTTAAATTCTTCCGAATAAATACGGTGCTTTTTTAAGGTTTTTAAATTTGCTTTCATAAGTTTACACTTTGATTAAAGTGGTCAACCTATATCAGGGACTTACAAAGTTCTTGTTTCAGTTCTCAAGTTTCTTGCTTCTTGCTTCTTGCTTCTTGCTTCTTGGTTCTTGGTTCTTGGTTCTTAATATTTACTGAATGTACATCTTAAGTTTCTTGGTTCTTGGTTCTTGATTCTTGATTCTTGCTTCTTGATTCTTGGCTCTTGGCTCTTAATCCTTGTGTCTTGATTCTTAATACTTACATCTTAATTCTCTGTTCTATATTCTTTGTTCAATATTCTCTTTTCCCCACCCTCCCTATTCCATCCTAAACAATTTGTTTGTAAATTTACCCAATGAAAAACTTCATCTTAGCGCTACTCTCCGGATTTATATTAGCCCTTGGCTGGCCCACTTACGGGTTTCCACTCTTATTATTTATAGGATTTGTACCGTTATTATTGATGGAGCATCGGGTTAGAACCTCCAGTGTAGGGTGGAAAAAATTGGTTGTTTTCGGGTATAGTTATATTGGATTTGTCATCTGGAACTACATCACCACCAATTGGCTACAGTATGCCGACGTATTTGGCGCCAGCTTTGCCATTTTGGTCAACTCCCTTTTGATGGCGCTTATGATGGTGCTGTACCACAGTGTGGCCAAACGAGCAACCCGAAATATTAGTCTGTTGTTTATCATGTGTTTATGGATGGCCTTTGAGAAACTGCATTTGGGTTGGGATTTTTCCTGGCCGTGGCTCAATTTGGGCAATGGGTTTTCAGAATATATTACTTGGATTCAATGGTACGAATATACAGGCACCTTTGGCGGTAGTTTATGGGTGTGGCTCGTCAATATTTTAATGTTCAAAGCCGTATTGACCTACCGTATTGCCAAATCTGTCCAACCACTTAAAAAAGAGGGCATCCTGATTGTGAGTTTGATCGTGGTCCCCATTCTCATCTCGCTAGGGATTTTTCATTCTTATAAAATGGAAGGAACGCCGGTAAACGTGATCGCTTTACAGCCAAATATCGATCCCTATTCTGAAAAATACGATGTACCCAATGAAGCTATCGCCGATTTGCTACTAAAATTAACGGACACCAAAATAAACGCAGAAACGGATTTGATTGTGGCACCTGAAACCGTCTTTGCAGACAATGTAAAGATTAGCCAGTTGGAAGACATGTATTTTAAAAGGAAATTGGATGTGTATCTCTCAGAACACCCGAAGACGAACCTTTTAACCGGTATATCCTTTATCAATTTTATCACTGATAGTGCACAGATCAAGGAACAGTCTAATAAACACAGCAGCGGATTTTGGTATGACGATTACAATTCTGCCATGCTGCTCAACCAAAGTGACAGCGTGCAGTTGTATCACAAATCGAAATTAGTGGTGGGCGTCGAAACCTTACCCTATCCAGAAATCATTAAGCCTCTGATTGGAGACTTCATGATCGATTTAGGGGGCACGCTGGCCATGAAAACCACTCAAGAAGACCGCGAAGTATTTACCACGGATAATAAGAACCTGATTGCAGCGCCAATCATCTGTTATGAATCGGTTTACGGCGAATTTGTAACGGGTTATGTGAGAAACGGGGCCACGGTACTGGCCATCATCACCAACGATGCCTGGTGGGGTGACACCCAAGGCCATAAGCAACATTTAAGTTTAGCCCGGTTAAGAGCCATCGAAACCCGACGTGATATTGTGAGAAGTGCCAACACCGGCATTTCCGCACTGATTAATGCCAAAGGAGAAATCACCTCTTCCTTAGCATACAATACCCAGGGTGCCTTATCTGGTACCTTAATTTCCAATGATAAGATCTCCTTCTACACCCTCGCCGGCGATTATATTGCACGTATCGCCATTTTTGTGGCGCTATTCGTATTTTTGATTACGATGTTTCGACGAAGCAGGGTTTTTTGAGTGTGGAGTTTGGAGTGCGGAGTGCGGAGTGCGGAGTTTGCAGTTTGCAGTTTGCAGTTTGCAGTTTGCAGTTTGCAGTTTAATATAATTTACATCCTACACAAACAACAATTAGCATTAGTTTTCACTTCCATTAAGCCACATCATAATCTGCAAAACAATTACAATAACTAGTGACATTGAAAAGATGGCACAAACAACTTCGACGTCAATTTCAATTTCATCTTCAATTTCAATTTCAACAACCCACCCGTACCGAAAAGCCACGTTCGGGCGGGTCATAAATCATAAATCGTAAAGTGTTACCACAAAACCCCAACCAAAGTAACTTCGTGGTTGCCAAAGCTTATATACACATACGTCTAAGGTAATTTATGTTTATTTTTTGAGGTTTAATTACAATATGCTTGCTGGTCCTCGCTTATTTATAAAATTCTGAAGAAATTTCCACAGACTCGGTCAGTTTTAGTACTTTAGGTGTTTAGCGAATTTAACAATTTTGGTCATTTCTTTTTCCAGCAAATTCAACACAAAGAACTTTAGAGCGTAGCGATTCATTTTTTAAATATAAATATGAAAATAAATTTATTAGATTATTTTTTTGATTCCAAAAGAAGTATATATATAATTCTATAGAGGTCAGTAGTTAAATTCATATCTTTAAAGTCAATAAAAATAAGGATAACATGGATATTTTCAACGGTCAAAACCTTCTCGAGTTCTCTGATCGGTTTAAAACAGACGCAAATTGCAAGAAATACTTAGCTGAAATTAAGTGGAAAGACGGTTTTGAGTGTGTTAAATGTGGGCATAAGAAAGCCCAGACACGAAAGGATTACTCTCGCACGTGTAATATCTGTTCCCATCAAGAATCTGCGACTTCCAACACTTTATTCCATAAAGTAAAGTTTGGTGTTCGCAAAGCGTTTTTCATCACATTTGAAATGGGAACAAGTACTAAGAGTCTTTCTGCTAGTTATATGGGAGTTCGTTATGGTGTGACTGAAAAGACAGCTCGATTGTGGATGCACAAGGTAAGAGAGGCTATGGAGTCCAGCGGCAATAATCCAATGCAAGGAAATGTCCACGTAGATGAATTTGTACTGGGCGGACGAGAAAAGGAAAAAGTTGGTAGGAGTTACAACACCAAGAAAAAGAAAGCCATAACAGCCGTTGAGCTTACAGAAGATGGCAAAGTGAAAAGAATGTATGCAATGCGTATTGAAGATTTTTCAGCACAATCCTTACAGTATATATTTATAAACCACATAAGTCGAGATGCAAAAGTAACCACTGATAAATGGCGAGGTTATAGACCCATTGCCAAAGTATATAATATAACACAGATTGAAAGTAACTCTGGCTTGAATTTTAAAGCGTTGCACACAATGATTCATCAAGTAAAATCATGGATTAGAACAACATATTCTTGGGTCAGCGATTTTAACATAAACAGATATTTTAATGAATTCTGTTTTAGGATAAACCGTTCACAGAGCAAGGCAACAATCTTTAATAATCTAATAACTAAGATGGTTAATAGGGAAAAAGTATATCACAATCAAATTATATGCAACTAACTACTGACCTCTATAATTCTATTTATTACTTCCTTAATTGTAATACCTAATATTGGTAGAGAATCATTATGGCTGGACGAGATTTTTTCAGCAATAGCTGCTGTAAAAACACAATCTCTAATGTTAATGTTTTCTGATTATATTTCAAAAGATGGGAATCCGCCATTATACTATATTCTATTATTTTATTGGGGGAAAATATTTGGTTCGAGTGATATTTCAATTAGGTTCTTAAGCTATCTGTTCACTTTGTTTGGTCTTATTTTTTCATATTTATTTGTAATAAAATATTTCACAAGAAGAATTGCAATTATATTTTTAACGTTATGTGCTTTTACTCCTGGTGTATTATATTTTGCCCAAGAGGCAAGGATGTATGCTTTACTTTATGCGCTGGCTTCAATAGTAAGTGTTATTTATTGTGTTTTTATTATAAAAATTAGAGACAATTTAAAAATCAAAAAAAAATTGACTGTCTATTATTTTGTTGCTGGAGTTTTAATATGTTATACTCATCATTTTGGAAGTCTATTAATATTTTCATTGTCTTCAGTCGCAATTATATATTCATTATTATTAAAAAGGCTCAACTCTACGATAACTATCTTTTTAATTTC
Organism: Gelidibacter salicanalis; assembly: GCF_007997285.1. GTDB lineage: Bacteria > Bacteroidota > Bacteroidia > Flavobacteriales > Flavobacteriaceae > Gelidibacter > Gelidibacter salicanalis. The sequence continues at coordinate 124,737 of NZ_VORX01000009.1, read as the reverse complement.
TTTTGCTATTGGGGCCACTGCTGTTCTTTGGCTATTTTTTCAGTTTTATTACGTCAATTTCGTAAATCACATTCAAGATGTTTCCTGGTTTAAGAATAATATTATTGGGATTATATTGAATTTCTCAACTCTTTTGGCTTTCAATAAATTTGGTTTATTATTTCTAATATTTTTATTTATTCCATTTTTAATTACGATACCTAACTTTATAAAGATCATAAAAACATATATGATAATTTTACTACCAGTTGTATGGTTGTTTTTAACAGCTTATTTCATTAGCTTAAAAACATTTCTTATATCGGAAAGGTACTTAATCGTATGTATACCTCTAATTCTCCTGTTTTTATCTTTTATTTTTAATGAATTATATAATGACAAGAAACAGTATATTCTTTTATATTTAATGGGATTATTAACAATTTCATCATATAAAAATTACACTTATAAAAAACAAAATTGGAGAGATGCATCAAAGTATATTGAAGGTAATTTTAATTTATCAAAGTGCAAAGTGCCAACAAGGGCTTTGAGCGAAGGTTCTTTTGATAGGACACTGTTTATTTCATACTATTTAGGATCTAACTATTCTTATTCCTCCAACGGCCCTCAAATTCAGGATAATTGCAATTTAATTTATATTGATGGTCATACGAATGAAGAAGCAGTTCGTAAAACACTTGTTAATTATAATATTTCCGTTCCCTATGAAATTTTGAACTTCAACAAAGTTTATATCGTTATAAAAAAGGGGCAATAACATTAATTAAGAAACACTTAAGCACAAATAGACATTTTCACAGAGAATAACTGTATAGATTAAAACTAAATGACAGATTCAAAATTTTACATAACGGAATAATTAGATTCTAAATTAGAATATGCTTTTTTGTTCTTTGCACCAGCTAAGTACAAGCCATTACATTCATTTTCGTGCTAGGAGTTTGGAGTTTGGAGTTTGCAGTTTAATATAATTTACATCCTATACAAACAACAATTAGCATTAGTTTTCACTTCCATTAAGCCACATCATAATCTGCAAAACAATTAAAACAACTAGGGACATCGAAAATATTGCACAATCAAATACGACGTCAATTTCATCTTCAAATTCAATTTCATCTTCATATTCAATTTCAATTTCAATTTCAATTTCAACAACCCACCCGTACCGAAAAGCCACGTTCGGGCGGGTCGCAATTCCCACCTCCCTCTACTGTCCTCTGTAAAACAAGACCGTACTCAAGGTTTTAACCATAATATTAAGATCTAAAAAGAAACTTCTACGCTTAATATAATAAAGATCATATTGCAATTTAACGATGCTATCATCAACAGAGGCCCCATACCTGGATTTCACCTGCGCCCAACCTGTAAGGCCTGGTTTCACAATATGTCTCGTTTCATAAAACGGAATAGTTTGGGCGAGTTTGTTCACAAAATATGGCCTCTCAGGACGAGGTCCAATGACACTCATATCGCCTTTAATGATATTTAAAAATTGGGGAATTTCATCAATCCGACTTCCACGCAAGAATTTTCCAAATTTGGTAATCCTCACATCGTTCTCTTGGGCCCACCGCGCTTCCGCTTCTTCCGCGTTTACAATCATAGTTCTTAATTTGATGATATTAAAAACGGAACCATCTTTCCCAACGCGTTGCTGACTATAAATCAATGGCCCTCTATTACCAATAAAATTACCTATAAGTATAAAAGGCAACATGAGGCTTCCTAAAAACAATCCAACGATAGAAAATAGTACATCAAAAACACGATTAAAGAAGAGGTACAATGTGTTTTGATTACTTCTACTAAAAGGGAAATACGTGTAAAAATCCTTACCTACAAACTGGAAAGGAACCCGGTGGGTGATTTCTTCATACACCTGGGTATATTCCCTAATGACATAACCCCCCTGTAAGAGCAATAGTAAATCACTATAAATGCTGGCGCTAATCATTCCAGAGTTGTAATTGGCCACAACAACTTCAGAGATGTTGTCACGCTCAACGACCTGCACCAAGTCTTGGGACAGATACTCTTTTATCCCGAGGGCTTTATCAAGGCTAATGCCAGATGATTCACAACTGATAAAGCCAATAATTTTATAATTGGGATCGGATTGAAGGAGCGCTTTAACGAAATCGTCCAAAAATGCCACTTCACCAACCAATATGACTTTTTTATAAAATCTTGGTGAAGCCATCAACTTGACATAGGCTATCCGCCATATAAAAATAGCGACCACAATAGTCAGGAAAAAATAGACTATCTGCAGTCGTTTTTCTGGTAAAAATGGTGTAAAAAAAGGAGTAAGAAAGTAAAATAATACGGTTGTAGACACTGTAAATACCAGCGTTTTAAAGGTCGCATCCAACTGGCTCGATTTCTTTAAGTCGTACATTTCAAAGACAGTTCCAAACACGCTAAAATAAAACAGCAATATTAGAATTGCAACACTGTTTTCCCAGCTAATATCGAGATATGCAGCGTCAAATAAGAGAGACAACACCTCCAATCCAAAGAGCATCATAAAAGTATCTACCCCTCTCAGTAAGAGTTTGCGCTCTGACACTTGAAAATGGATGGTTTTATGCGGCATGGATTAGGTAATCTTCAAACGAAGATAATAAGTCTTGACAATTATGCAACACTTTATCGGATTTTAGATAATTAATTAAATTTCAGCAAGCACAAAACGTTTCTGGATAGGTTATTTTGGTCTGTTGTCTGTTCAGTTTTCAGTCCTCAGTTTTCAGTCCTCAGTTTTCAGTCCTCAGTTTTCAGTCCTCAGTTTTCAGTCCTCAGTATTCAGTATTCAGTCCTCAGTATTCAGTATTCAGTTTTCAGTATTCAGTATTCAGTATTCAGTATTAAAATATAGTGCGCCATTTACCATAGCCACTTCCGAAAAATTTCCTTCGCGCTCAACTCTTCTCTATTTTCTCTTCTCTATTTTCTTTTCTCTATTTTCCGTACTCCTTTCTCATCCTCAACACCTCCTCCCAAAGCCCTCTCACCTTCTCCCAATCAAATTGCTCAACTTTGTGTCTCGCGTTTATGGTCATCGTTGCGGTTCGAGAGGGGGCGTCTAATACTGTGCAAATGGCATTTGCCATTGCTATTTTGTCGTTTGGAGACACTAACAACCCCTCGACACCGTCTTTGATCAAATAGGGCATGCCACCCACATTTGTGGACACCACAGGAAGTCCCAGTGCCATGGCCTCAATGACACTCACCGGCGTATTATCGTAATTGGTAGTATTAATAAATACATTATATTCTTTGGATATCGAAATCCAATCAGATTTTAAAAGTTTACCCGTGAAAATAACCTCAACATTTAAGGTATCGGCCAATTTTTTGACTTTAGCCAAACTCCCATCTGTATCCGGGCCTACCATACACAACGTGGCAGGATACCCACGATTCTTAAGTTCATTGAGCACCTGAATGGCCAACTCAGGATTGTAAATTTCGGAAAAGGAACGCACCCATAATAATCGGGGCGCATCAAAGGTTTTTTTATCAAAGGGATAATTTGCCAGGGCAATAGTGTTTGGAATATGCACCACGTTTTGGAAACCATACTGGTTAAAATGTGCCTTTAAGTACAGTGATGGCGAGACATTCACAAACGCATTTTCAAAAAGCAGGTTGCTCAATTTAGGCGAATTCTTTAAACGATGGGGCAAATCGCCCCCGTGAAGAATGGGGATATAGGGCAGCTTCAGGAGTCGGCACAGCTGACTCACCATTACGGCATAATAAAAATTCTGGGTGCTATAGGTGTCAATCAACACCAAATCTGTTGTGTTCTTCGTCCTTAAGGTCGTCCAAAGCATATCCATAAGCCGTAGCGCCTTATTGTCTATACGCGAGGTATAACGGATTTTATAACCACTTTTCGCTAACAAAGGCCCTAAAACAGTGCTGTAACTCGCGTTACGCTGGGAGCTCTGGAGATGGTTTCCGACGTAGAGGAGGTTTTTCATTGGTTACATGTAAAAGTGCGAGCGCATATAAAAAAGCAGGCGCCGCAATCCGCATAGCGGAATGGTTAATGGTCGCGAACCAAAATCCCAAAAAGGAATAAAAAAAGATATTATTACGGTTTGTACTCCTGATATCTAATGGTTTAAAAATTAAAATAACTAAAATTAATACGCCTAATAGGCCATGCTCGGATAGTAAGCGACTAATTTCATTATGAGAAGCGACAATATTGCCATCTTCTTCTAAACGTGCCTGCTTCATACCGCTGGCACCAACCCCTAAAAAAGGATTATCCTTAAACCCTTCAAACTCATGTACAAACAACTCCAAACGGCCTGTAGATATGTCTTTTTTCTCCCTTCCCAAAGCATCCTCATTAGAATAACGGTTGCCCACCAAACCACTCGATTGATTTAAACTAATGGTCCAAGTTGTAAACCCTATCACAATAAGGAGAAACACGGACACCATAATTTGTTGTTTTTGTCGGTATTTAGAGACCCCATAAATAATTACTAAAAATGCTGCAATCATGATTAACGCTCCAAAAACGCCTCCTCTACTCAGGGTTACCAAAGCTCTAAAGGATACCGCCGCCAAAAGCAACATATTAAAAATCTTTAAAAATAAGGTTCGCGATTTTAGAAAAAACCGCACTGTTAAAGCAAACATGCCTAGACCTAGTAAGGTAGATACTTGATTAGGACCAAAACCACCTGATGTGGCAAAATTTGATCCTGTAGAAGTCAGCACCTCTTTAACGCTGGGGTTAAATAGAAACAAATGAGTTGTCATGGTTACAATAGGGTAACTCATACACGCTACTATCTGCAGGAGCACCTCTTTACTGACTTTTTTATTATAACAGTACAATGCTGAAGCTCCTAGGCATACTGGCCCGCTCAACACAAAGGCCACACTAGTTCTAAAATTCAGCTCATAGCCTAAGGTGGTAGATGCCACAACTACAGCCGGAACTAATAAAATGAGATAGATAAAATACGGATACGCTTTACCAGAAATGCCATCATAAAACATCCCCATCCCCATTAATAGTATCACAAAATACTTAGAGAATTCATAAAACAGGCCACCTCCTGTCATTCTAAACAGAGATTCAGCAGCTACAAAATAGGATGCACCGAATAGTACCCAAATTACCTTTTCCCGTTGTGGCGTTACAATGATTTTGAATATAAAAAACCCACAGACCACAGCAAAATACAATGTGGAAAACTCAGGGAGCAGATTGATGAAAATGCCCATAATAATATGCAGCACAATCAATGCGACGTAAGCATCATTGGTAAAGCGATAACGGTAGCGTTGTTTGGCGCTCATGGGACTCAAGTATCAAGGGGATGCAAAATAGTGTAATTTTTTAGAGTTCGGTATAAAACGACATTAATTTCTCTTTTACCGTTAAAGCTGAGAAATGTTTCATGACATGCTGATGAATCAAATCTCCAGTGTGTTGTCGCAAGATGCCATCAGAAATCAAAACCATCAGTTGTTCCGCCAAAAGTTCAGGGTTGTTTGGCGGCACCAGAAACTCACGGCATGCTTCAGGAATAACGCTCACACAATTGCCTACAGAGGTAGCCACAATGGGCAATTGCCCTTGACCGTATTCCAATAGGGCTAATGGCAAACCTTCTGAGGAAGAGGATAAGATTCCAATATCGGCCTGCCCAATAATAGCGTTTGTATCGGAGCAGCTGCCATAAAAATATACCTGCTGCTCCAGATCCAAAGCTGTTACCAATTGATAAACCGAATCTGAATAGCGATCCTTAAAATCCTGACCCACACAATGCAACGTCCATTCAGGGTACTGTTTATGTACCAATTTAAAAGCTTTTAACAAATTATGATGATCTTTCTGAGCCCTCAAATTCGCCAAGCATAAAATCCGCTTCCCAGAAATGCCTTTTAGCTGCGTTACTTTATGCAGATCCTTTTCCTGAACTACAAAATTAGGCAAATAGACTACCTTTTTACAATTCAAATGGCTGTGTGCCCAATTTTTCAAATCGGTATTAACACTTATAATCAAGGAGAAGTAGGTAGAACAGAACTTTAGCACACCATATTTACGATTTTTCAAATTTTCACTGTCGCCGTAATGGTCATGCCAAATAATTTTCAATTTTGGAAGTACCCATTTCATAAGTATTGCCATAAAAAAGGAGGTCGAATGTGCGTGGATAATGTCAATTTTCTCCTCTAAGATATACCGCCTTAATTTGGAAATTGCAGCCCAATCCAATGCACGCTGCTTATTTAAAAACACATACGACACTTCAGGCTTTATAGTCGCTTTCAATAAGCCTTCCTGTCGTGTGGCACAAATATAGGAGCGCTCAACAGTTTCAGAAAGCATATTGGCCATATTGACCGCCATCCGTTCCGCTCCTCCAGCTTCCAAACTATCTATTAATTGCAGAACACGCATAGGTCTATTCTTTAATGTATTAATTATTAGCTAAGGTTATTTTGGATTGCTCATCACGCCATTAGATTTTTAAGATCATCATTACCAGCCTGCCCGCTCCCCGTTAAGAACGCAGCCATATAGCAAATTCTCCCTCATCTCATTCATACCACAACCACCCACTAAAACTGAATACTGCCAACTGAAAACTGCCAACTGAAAACCGCCAACTGAAAACCGCCAACTGAAAACCGCCAACTGAAAACCGCCAACTGAAAACCGCCAACTGAAAACCGCCAACTGAAAACCGCCAACTGAAAACCGCCAACTGAAAACCGCCAACTGAAAACTGCCAACTGAACCCTGCCAATTGACCCCTGCCACTAATAAGAATAAGTTCCCTCTAACACCCTCTTTATATCAGCCTCCAACCGATTAAACGTGTAGTGTTGTGACCATGTTAAAGCCTCTTGGGCCATCCTATTTAAGTCAGCGCTATGTAAGGCAGTCACAATTTGTGAAACTGCCGTTTCCACTTCGGGTGCGATTAAAATGCCTCGGGTGCCTTCGCCGAGCATCCAGCCAACGCAGGAAACAGGTGTTGCAATGGGGATACATCCAAAGAACATGCCTTCGGCAACCGCCTTTGGCCAGCCCTCACTTTTAGAGGGCAGAATATTAAAATGGGCGTCCATTAAAGTGTCCTTAACCACACTTTTATCCTGATTGCCGTAAAGAAAAACAACAGTCTCCAAGCTGTTCTTCTTGACATAGTCTTGCAATTCCGGCATTAAAGGGCCGTCGCCGTACATATGCAAGATGACGGAAATTCCTTTTTTATGCAAGCTCTCGATGATTTGAATGGTCAACAAAGGCCGTTTACCGACCACCAAAGCTCCAGCAAACACAAAACTCAAAGTTTGCTTATAATTCTTAGGCTTAAAGGGGATTTTCTCATCCTCATAATACGTCGCCGAGATAAAAGGCTGAATATTTTTCGTTTCATTTGGCCATTCGCCGTACACCAAGACTTGCATATTGCGAGTCAAAAAAGTGTTGCGCAAGATGGCTTGCTGCAATCTGTAGGTCCAAGGTTGATTGCTCTTCGGATCCCAATTACCCGCATATTTGGTAGATTTCTTTTTATTTGGAAAAAAGATTTGGGCAAAACAGGCTACGAGACTCACGTTTGCAGGACATCTTAAATGGATATGATCGGCTTGATGCATCACTTGGACACATTTAACAAAAATATACGGTACCTTAAAAAGTGTTTTAAAAACAGACGCAAGTCCCAAAATATTAAAATTAGGCACCGGAACAAATGTTAGTTTTTTATGGTGATAAGCGGTATCAATACCCTCTACTTTATTGCTTGGTTTTTTAATACCTACAACAATCAGCTCATCAACGTAATTGCCCCAAAGATTCATTTCATTAACATATGGTGCATAGCCATAATACTGTTGCTTTTTACAACTGTGCTGCACTAATGTAAATATCGCCAATTTCATAAAGTCACTTTTGGTTTGTTAAATACTAAACTTAACCATCCCACAAAGCGACCTGCGGCATCATTTAATGCTTCAGAACGTTTTGTTGTAGTAAAAACATTCATGAGACGGATCGAAAAAAGTAAAAAATGAACTAAATGCCATTTAAGATTCGCTATTAAATGAGGATTAGGGTGTTTTAACCGCCATACATACCAGCCGTTTCTGATAACCATTTTCCCATATTTATACATATTTGGACGACCGCCTGAATCGTGAAAGTGTTCCAGTGTAGCAGACGTAACAATAACATTTTTACCATACTTCTGTGATCTGATTGAAAAATCAGCGTCTTCATATAGGCCATAACCCTCAAAATAAGTGGAAAACTGAATGTATCTAAAAACGGATGCCCTAAAACTGAAAGACATTCCAATCAATAAATCTACTTCATATATTTTATTATTTAAAGGATAGCCACATGTTCTGCCATGCGAAAATTCTGGCATTTGATTGGGTAACATCTCCGATTGAAGATACAGATAGTTTCTCAAACGATTCCTAAGCCCTTCTTCTACAACATAGCCATCTAATTTATAATATTTAAATTTTGAATAGTATGTATTCTTTTCGACTTTTTGCCATCTATTTTCATTAGTAGCCACTCCTCCTACTCCAACGACTGAATTGTGTTTCTCAAACACTGTTATCACTTCTTGAAAATATGCTTCATTCAATTTGGTGTCGTCATCTAAAAAGCAGATCACTTGTGAATGTCGGTTAACTTTTGAAATGCCATAATTGCGTTGTTTAGTCAAGCCACTATGCTGATCATCAACTTTATGATAGACTAAATTTTTAAAAGGCTGCTCTTTTAAAATTTGTTCCGTTTCACTGTTGAGCGAACCGTCAACAATTAGAATCTCATTGGGATAAAGGGTTTGAACGGCTACTGAATTTAATAAAACCAACAAGGCATTCGGACGCATATAGGTGCAGATGATGAGTGTAAAGGTCATTTAAAGTTAGTATATTTTAGCATTAGCTTCAAAACAATTTATCAAGTGGTAATTTACATAATCAAATAAATTTTGAAGAAATTTCAGAAAATTTATATCTTCCAGCATTAAATTGGTTGTGTTTTAATCTTTAAAAACAAACATTTTCGACACCACAAATCTTAGAGGCAACAATATAATAATTGTGATTAGTGTTGAGAGAAGGTAATGGATTTCATATTTAATGCCCAAATTATAAAATAAATTTGCCCATATATAAAAAAACAATAATGAGGCGTAAAATCTCAACATTTTTCTTTTATTGTGATGTGTCTGGAAGAGGTACTTTAATTGCAGTACATAAAGCACAATATACCACGATCCATATGACAAAATAAATGATATCGTTTTATTAATCGAAAAAAAATCAACTAGAATATAAAGTGTTGTAAACACATATAGATAACCAAAAACACTTAGTACAGTATATTTCTTTACTAATTTATAGTTTTCTGATATTAATATGCTCTTTATCTTCTCCATTCAAAATAAATTTTAAAATTTAATCTGGGATTTTTTACCATAATTAAATCTTACGTTTTTCTGCCAAAACAATTGTCCATGGAATAGGAGATTCAACAGCAATGACTTTTCCGAATTTATTTTCAATCAATTTAATTAAGGATGACTTCGACCAATGATTTAGATGTCCCGGCGTATTGCCTAAATTTTTTAAATACTTCAACCTACTCATGTTCAAAAGACGCCATAATGGCTCCCTAGGCACACCCAAAATCAAATAACGCTTGGAAATTCTTTTCAATTCTTCTAAAGCTATTTCAGGATGGTCTAAATGTTCAAGCACTTCTAAAAGGAATACAAGATCTACGCTATCTTTTTCATATTTTAGTTGGTACACATTCTCCTGAAAAACATTCAAATTAGGGTTATTAACCTTTGCCAATACTACTTGTTGTGCTACAAACTCTGATGCAGTAAGATTTGGCACCATTTTCCCTAAACGCATGGTCGATCTTCCTTCACCAGCACCTATCTCGTGTGCGTAAGTAACTTCATATGTTTTAGACAATAATTTTTTAACGGATTTAAAATAGTTACTCACCAAATATTCTGAAATAAAACTTGTGTCTTCATATTTTCCAGAAAAATCTTCTAATTCCGGACGAGCCTTTAGCTTTGAAATCTCAATCTTTTTCATAAGTCTGTCCCTTTATTAATGCTAATATTTTTTCCTGATTATGCCTTATTCGTCCAAGCATATCCGCAAGAAGGGCCAATACTAGAAAGAGGATCGACACCAAAAACAAGATCAGACTAATAATACCAAAAGATTTATAGGGTGTAATACTCTCCGTAAAAATCCAATGAGCGGCTACAAAAGCTCCTAAAAAAAACGAGACTAAAAAAAAACCGAGCGCAACAATCCCAAAAAAGTAAAAAGGCTTATAGTCTCTTAAACATTTTAAACTGATTTTAGAAGTCTTAACGGCATAACTAATTAAATTACTAGCTACCCTTGATTCTCTATCCTCAAAATAGGTGACATTTACTGGAACCTGACTTACACTATAACCTTTATTTAATAAATCTAAAATTACTTCATGGGTATAAGTAAAACTACCATGTAAATTTAAGTTCATTAATGCCTCTCTGGAATAAGCTCTGAAGCCACAGGACGCATCTTGTATCTTTTCTTCTGAGATAAATCCAACAAGTTTATTTACTTGCTTGTTGCCCCAGTATTTTATTAAAGGCATATTTTCTGGCCGTCTATCAAGAAACCTATTGCCGATACAAAAATCGGCTTTACTTTCATTTATTGGAGCAATCATTTCTGCAATTTGATTGACATCAAATTGACCGTCAGCATCAATACTGACCAATATATCAGCCTTTGTTTTTAATGCGTAATCTACGGCCGTAACAAATGCGCTTCCAACGCCTTTATTATGTTTATGACTTAAAACCGTCGCATTTGCCCGCATCGCCTCTCGTTCAGTATGATCTGAACTGCCGTCATCAACCACTAACAAACTAATCTTATCAAAACCAAAAAATTCTTTCGGAATGGAACTTAGAACATTATAAATGGTCTTTGCTTCATTTAAAGCAGGCATGTATATTAATAAATGAGACATAGGATTATTGGTTGGTTAATTGAAATTAGGTAAATGAATCAAAATAAAATACACAGTCAAAGATATTTCCCGATAATTAAATAATCTAATCGTATTTCGTTAATAACATAAACGATGGCAATAATTTTTGAAATTCTCAAAAACCAGGCATCATTAAATTTAAAATCTTTATAAACATAGTAGTATCCTAAATAGAAACACGGTAATAGGACAAGCCAATAACGACTAAAACCAGTTCCTGCAAAAACCAACCCCAGCATTACTAGAATGGTCGCATAAAACATAAACTTTATTCCCTCTGGCTTTTGAGTCTTTATATAACCTAATAAAAATAATCCAATTAGTATAAGACTGGACAGATAATGTCGAAATCCCGTAATAGGCACAAACAAAGAAACAAAAGCAGGAATGCCATTAATCCTACTCACCTCTGGATGTTTTTCCAAGCCTAATCCAGATAAAATATTGGTCATCAATCCTGAATCTTCTTTAAACCGATCAAAATAACTGATCTCACTTAAATTATTTTGCTCAATCAAATACACATATTTAAACCAAAATAGCACTGGCAAGGCGTAAATAACACTATAAAATAAAATCTTTTTTATATGGTTCTTAGTGAAATCATCCGATTTAAAGCAACGGTAATAATAAACAATTACAGCGACTCCCAATACAGTATACAAATAACGTGTCATGGTCAGCAAAAGAAAGAACAATAGCATCCTTTTAAAATTTGACACAGAAATGGCTTTACAATAATAATAGACGAATCCCCAAAAACTAAAAAACAATATGGACTCTGGATACAAACTCGAAAACCATGCAATGCTATGGGTATTCGTTAGGGTCAAAAGCAATATAGATAAAACAATAGATATATTGAGATTTTGTTCTTTTAAAAAAAGATACAAAAATCGAAAGCCTAAAAAAGCCAATAAAATATTTGTACACTTCATTAAGATAAAACCCAATACAGGGTTAGCGAATGTATAGAAAAGAGCAACCATAAAAGGTAAAACTGGAGTTACTGTTGAAGGGTGTTCAAATAGATAATATCTCCCTTCTAAAATATGTTCTCCTATTTTAACATAAGTCAATTCATCGCCATATAAAGGGACTACCAGCGACCTTAATAAAGAAAAAAGGCTTAATAAAACAAACACAATAAGAACTTTGTCCTTTTTGAGCACTTCTAAAAGTTGAATTTCTCTTATATTCATTTCACTTATTTAAAACATTTGCCCAATAGATACTCCGGTCCCACTGCTTATTGAATTTCTTAAAATAAAGCAATGGGTTTTTAACCTCTTGAACAAAGTAATAATTAATGCACAATTGTGTTTTATAACCTAATATTTGCCATTTTGTTTTATTCATTATATTGTTAAGCATCACTGTAGGCGCTGGTTTTGGCCGATCAGCATCATCTATCCAAGGTTGTTTAAAGGTGCTCCTAAATCCGCCTATGGGCGCTTTTAAATGTAAAATTGGTATATGCGGTAAATAAATAATATCCGCACCATTATTTCTTAACTGCATCCCAAAATCGACATCTTCACCGTAACCAAACTCCAGAGCCATATTAAAAGAAACACTTTCTAAATAAGAAGATTTCATAATACTGCATCCTGCACCAAAAGTAGGCCATTGCATAGGCTGCCTTAAATGTTCCACCTCATTTTTCTGTAAATAAGACATTGAAACAACTTCTAAATTAAAAGCAAGCATCTGATTTAGTGTTTGCTCAATGATATGTGCGCCAAATTTATTGTCATCGTCAGCTAAATAAACATAGTCGGAAACCACGTGTTTTAACGCTAAATTCCGGGCATTACAAGCCCCTGTCTGGTGTATAAAATGATGGTCAATCTTAAAAGGCCACGATTCGGAATAAATAAAGTCTAACGCGGTTTTGCTGCCTTCTTCTAGATTTTGCTCCACAATAATGACTTGATGAGGCAGATGGGTTTGTTGAGCTAAATCTTTCAAAACGTCATGCACATAGTTGGCACGTCCAATAGTAGGAATAATGACGTCAATAGATGGTAATCTGGTTATTGCACCTGTCGTTAATGTTTCCAGTAGAATACTGCCTCCGAACTTCCGATTTCTACAAAACAGGCTATACAGAAGGGGCAGCAATGTCAACGTCCGTTCATGCCACAAAAAATTCAAGCTGAGCAACAACACCCAACGGGTTCTGTAATGCTGTTTAACAAAACGAAATAGGGCAAACAGTCCTGCTGGTTTTTCTGTAAACGCAATGGGCTTCCATAACAATTTAGGTTCAGAATAACAAAAGAGGCCATTGGCCATCCCTAGTTTCGCAATAGAATTTAGATCATAATTAAAGTCGCTCGTGAAATTAACATTCTTGAATTTTAAGAGCGTGGATCCAAATATCGCTCCCACAGCTGAATGCATTAGCCATGATGGATATTTTACAGAAGTATTGACATTTATAAATGGGGAATTTTCAACATAGCCAATAGCATCAGGTAAATAAAATCCATTACCGTAGGAGATCATGGTGTTTTTTATTTTAAAGCTATCCGAAATTTCTTCATAATTTACTAATGCTTTACATTCTATCCTGCACCAAACCAAAATCCTGTCGCTATGTCTAGACGAAAGATGCATCAAGGTTTTCAAGATATGATTTTCTTTTACCAAAATGTTCTCTTGACGTTGATGATCAAAAATGGAATCCACTTTCTTATTATCATGGTAAACAATAATCATAGGTTGATCATGCTTTTGTAGAATTCTATATTCTGTTGTACTATAATCGTTGTTGAAAAATTATTGATGACATGCTGTCGTCCTGCTTTTCCAAACGATTCGCATAAGTTAGAATTTTTTAATAATTCACTAATTTTTTCAGCATACAACTCATGCTCCTTAGGGTCTACTGAATATCCTGTTACACCATCAATCATTAACTCATTTGCCCAACCTATGTTCGAACTTATGAGTGCTTTTCCCATGGCCAAGGTTTCCAGCCACGTCATGGGGAAGGCCTCAGCAAAACTTGGCAATACCACTACTTGAGAACTTGCAATATACTCTTGAACCTCAGCATACGGCACTTCCTCCAAATGTCGCACTCTTTTTTTGGCTTCATCAGATAACAAACTCATAAAAAGTGATAGGGTCGAAACCTTTTCAAAAACATCAATGGCATCTTTCCCAACCAGCAAGAGTGTACATTCTGGAACTTTTTTAACCACCTTATTGAATATTTCAGCCAACTCCAATACCCCTTTTTTTCTAATAATGGTTCCAAAATACAATAGTTGACCATGATTGATCGTAAGGTCCAATGGTTTAAAATCATCAGTATTGATGCCATTGGGAATGGTAGCAATTACTTTATTTAATCCAAAAATTTCTTTGGTAAGTGTCCCAGTAAACCTGCTTACTGAAACTATGGCATCAGCACTCTTAAGGGCCCGTTTTTCCAAAATACGATGTTTTGGTTTTTGTTTCCTGCCCTCCAAATGACAAAAATAGCCATCACTCCCATGAAGCCGAATAACAAGCGGTATCTTGAATTCCATAAAAGCAGAAATACCTGTCCAATCTGGAACCTCTATGAGATCTATGAAATTTTTATCAATGTATTTTTGGATGATTTTCTGAAATCGCTTTCGTTCTAAATACCAATTGAAAGCCCAGTGTTTTTGTTTAGAAATACTTATTACCCTTATACCTTTTTCTAAAAAGTCAGCATCATTTTGTTGACCTACAACAAACACAGTTACCTTAATCCCATGAGCAACCAATCCTTGGGCCAGATTTTTAATGCTGGTGCCCAAACCCCCTGTCCGATTGAAAGTTGGGTGTGGATATTCTGGTGTAAGAAAGGCAATATGCATAGTGCTGTTTAAGTCAATTAAATTTTAATAATAGTTTCTATACTGTCCCAAATACGTGTTGAGGCAAAATTGGCTGGATGCTCATTGATCTTTTCATACCATAAATTAGCGGCACTTACGGTCGGATGAGGATGTTCTAAAAGAGCTGCGATGGACGTCGCAATGTCGTTTGGATGATTCAACCATATCACAACGGCATCCGTAGGTTTTGATCTAAAGTGAACATAATCATAAACATACACCCCTTGTTCAGGAACATTCGCGTCATTAAAATAATTATAATTCATATACAAACAAGGTTTCTGATGGATGGCAAAATCAAATACCATCGAAGATCCCAAGTTAATAACTGCTGCAGTATGTAAGGCCAAATTACTTAACAAGGTCACATCCTCTGGCAGGGGCAAAATTGTGTCCCATGCGCCGCCCAATTTTTTCCAAATCGGTTGAATGGGTACAATTACATCATTGTATGCTTCAATAACCGCATCGTAACGATTCGTAAAATCTACAGGGCAACGTCTAAAGATTAAACCCAAAGTATGCCCTTTGGTATTTAAATACCGGATTGCTTTTGCGACATCTCTAAGATACAACGGATCTTTTGGAGAGGTGGTGACATCATCTCCACTATAACACAAATAAGTAACTCCTAGGTTTAAATTGTTTTCTTGATAAAACATCTCCTTTGTTTGTAATATATCAGTATTATAATGGGGTTCAAATTGTGGTGTGCCTGTAACTACAACTTGGTTGCTTTCCACAAATGGATAATAAAACAAAAGTTCTAGTTTCATGTGATTGCTCCACACATGATAATAATCAGCTGTTACATCTAAGGTTGCTTTGGGTAAATTATCCCATGAATAGACAAAACAACCAGTATGTATGCCCAAACTCTTAGCCGCCTGTAACGGTGCTATAGCCATAACTGAACGTTGACTGCAACAATACACTAGGTCTGGTTGGTGCTGTTTTAATATCGTTTTACAGGCCTTATAATAAGCCGTGCGCTGTTCCAAGATAGGAATCATTTTTCTTAACCAAGCCAATCCTTTTTCTGAATTTAAAAAAAATACAGCCAAAGAAATCAAGAAGGCTTTTAACCCGTTTTTCCAACCGCTACGCGATAGTGGAAACACATAACTTTTATAAACAGGATCTTGTGTACGCTTCCCAAAACAGTCCAATTCCACACGTAATCTTGCGGATTTCAAAATGGTAGTTAACCAATGTAACTTTGGTTTTATAATACGTTCTTGCGAAAAGCCAAATGCTTCCAAATCAAATGGTGTATTATTCCAAAAAACAACTTCATGCCCCCTGTCAATGGCAATTTTATAAAAAGAGGTATAGGCGAAGTTACGCAAGCTCACACCATCAGGAATTAAAATAAATAATTTCACTTTTCTATTATGCATTCTAACTTATATATGCTTCTTTAGGGGTCATCATCACTGAGAAATTTACCAACTGCCAGATATGAAAACTAGACTCGTTATCACCATTACAGTAGTCATTCCAAACCTTATCAATTGCATCAGCACAAAACCAGTCCTTAAACGGTCCTGACTTAATGTGAAATAAATGCGATTCAACATAACCTTTGAGTTCGTGTCCTAACCATTCTCTTTGTGGCGTTTGTAATGGTCGTTTAGGGGCATAGGCTAAAGTATCAGGAACATAATCCTTTAAAATATCACGAAGTATTTTTTTTGAT
Organism: Gelidibacter salicanalis; assembly: GCF_007997285.1. GTDB lineage: Bacteria > Bacteroidota > Bacteroidia > Flavobacteriales > Flavobacteriaceae > Gelidibacter > Gelidibacter salicanalis. The sequence continues at coordinate 108,050 of NZ_VORX01000009.1, read as the reverse complement.
TGATTCTTGTTGATTTTGTATTCTATTGGTAAAGAAAAGGCAAATTCAACCATCTTATAATCCAAAAAAGGCTCTCGTAGTTCTGTTGAAAACGCCATTGAAATCCTATCATTAAAACGTAATGCCCTAGGAATTTTTGTATAGAACAAATCTCTGTATTGCAAATTTTGAACAGCATTGTCAAAAGGTGTAGGATAAACAATAGTTTTAGTGTAGATCAACAAATGCTCTTTTAATATTTCTGGTCTAAAGGGGCTTTTTGTAACACCTTGAATGGAACTTTTAACATTATTGGTATAGTAATCATATCCCGCGAGTTGTTCGTCCATGCCCTGTCCGTCCAAAAGCACTTTAATACCTTTCTTTGAGGCACACTCAAATAATTTTGCATAGGCTAAGGTTGGGATACCTCCAAAAGGCTCATCCTGATGCTCACTTATTTTTTCTATTAAACCCGGTACCTCTACTGAGGACAGCAGCACTTTATGTAATGGATTTGGATAATGCTTGATCATGTCTTCCACCCAAGGCAATTCATCATAATCAGAATTTCCCGTGTAAAAAGTAAAAGCTTCAATTTGTGAGGAATTGGAAGTGTAAACGTTTACAAAAGCCAATAATGCAGAACTATCTAAGCCGCCACTGATATTAATTCCAATTGGTACATCTGCTCTAAAACGGAGTTTAATGCTTTCTAACAGCAATGATTTATAATGCTCTTTGGCTTGGTTATAATCATTTATTTGAGGTTGATTTTTGACGGCCAAAACAAAATCATACCATTTTGTTATTGAGGTAGTGTCACCTTGATACTCTAAATAATGTCCTGGTGGCAATTGATGTACTTCTTCCCAAAATGTTTCATTCGGCATACCGTAACTACCACTAGAAAAATAATTGATCCAAACTTTTTGGTTGGGTTCCTTGGGAGTTCCGCTATTATGAATGGCTTTAATTTCGCTAGAAAACAGGAATGCTCCTTTTACATTTGTATAAAAAAAAGGTTTTACGCCAAATCTATCCCTAGCGGCAAAAAGATGTTGATTCTGTAAATCCCAAATAGCAAAGGCAAACATTCCATTAAGTTTATGTAAACACTCTTTACCATACACCATATACGCTGCAAGCAACACCTCAGTATCAGATTCCGTCTTAAAATTATATGCTGATTTTAACTCTGACTTCAATTCAATGTAATTGTAAATCTCACCATTAAACACAATGACATATCTACTTGATCCATCCAAAAAAGGTTGATTTGCTTCAAATGAAAGATCTATAATTGCCAATCTGTTATGACCTAAAACTGCAAGATCCTTATCTTGGAAAACCTGAGTGGCATCTGGTCCTCTGTGATTTTGGCACCATAACATCCTATTGAAATCATAATTTTTATAATCTCCGATAATTCCTGCAATTCCGCACATTATACTTTGTTTTTCTTAATAAAGTCAATTGCTTTGTTCCAGTCGTTCATGCTGTCCAAATTAACATAGCCTTCAGCGGGCGATTCTATAAAACCCACTCTTTTTCCATATAGAGACCGCTGCTCCAGAAGCGTTTTGGTGGTGGTCAAGTAAATAGCCCCGTCCCGGTGGTAAGCCTCCGGCAACTCTTGTCGTCTACTAATAATTTTAGATTCACCCGTCGCTATATCCAAATAGCCTTTGTCGTTTGCTTCGAAAGTCCAATGGGGATTATAAACATGTGGCACCTTTTGAACCGAGATTAAGGCATCACAATTAGAGGAACTAAACTTGTCAATAGCCGCATCTAAAAACGCCAAGGTTCTGAAGGGATAGGTCACTTGCAATAAACAAACCGCATCAAAATGAATATTCTGATTTTTATACCAATTTAAAGCATGAAGAATCACCTCTACCGTTGGGGTATCATCTTGGGCCAATTCCGCAGGTCTTTTAAAAGGTGTTTTAATGCCTAGTTTTTTGGCGACGGACATAATTTCATCATCGTCCGTGGACACTATGACTTCTGAAAGCAGGTTTGAGCGTAAGGCAACCTCAGCGGTGTATGTCAACAACGGTTTCCCTTCTAATAATTTAATATTTTTTTTAGGAATACCTTTTGAACCGCCTCTTGCCGGAATAATGCCCAATATTCTCATCAATACATTATGGTTTTATGAAAGCGCAATTCTACGGTCGCCAAAATATCAGCAATCTTTTTACCACTATTGCCATTGCCATAAATGGTGCTGGCTTCACGTTTAGATGTTTTCAATTGCTCTAAAATTGCATTTTTAATAGCACTACCATCATAGGTCACATCTACTGTATTTTGACCGCGTTGTCTTCTGTTTTGCCGTGTGCCTATATTCACCACAGGAATTCCTAAAAAAGAACATTCCCTGATTCCCACACTGCTATTGCCGATTAAGCATTGGCTGTGGTGCAACAATTTTAAAAAATCTATAGCGTCCATATTCTTAAAAAACCGAATATGCTTCGGATTGTGTTTCTCCCTAAAGGCACGAATCCCGTTGGAAGTGCCATCAGATCCTGCATCTACATTGGGCCAAAACCAAAACGTTGGGATCTCCAATTCGTTAATCACGTGGAGGGTTGTGGTAATGTCAGACTTCGCTTTATGATATTCATTGGTGACGGGGTGTTGCAGCACTACCAAATAATTTTCAGGCATCTCCGTCAACCCACCTACCCCACCATATTTCTCTATGGGATTAAAATCTAATTCCGTTTGATCTGTTAGGCCTTGGGCAATATCTATCGATGGGCAGCCGGTATTAAAAACAAAATCAGCATCTTCTCCTAACTTGATCACCCGAGCCTTGGCATCTTCTGAAGCAACAAAATGAATATCTGCCAACTTGGTATTGGCATGACGCACTTTTTCGTCAATATTCCCGGTAACTTCACCGCCCTGTAAATGCACCAAAGGAATATTTTGATAGGCCGCAGCAATAGACGTAGCAATGGTTTCGAAACGGTCGGCAATCGTAATCACCGCATCGGGCTTTAAATTGTAAAAGACGTTGGCAAGTTCCATAACTCCAAGACCTGTGGTTTTGGCCATAGCGGTCTTGTTCTCGCCCTCTAGCACCATAAAAACACGTTCGTCAATCTTAAAGCCGTCGCGCTCTATATAATCGGCGGCATTGCCATAACGGTCCAATAAGGCTGATCCTGCCACCACCAGTTGCAACTGTAAATTAGGGTGTTCATTTATAGCAGTTAGCACCGTTTTCACCCTACTGTAAGACGGGCGGGCGGTAATCACCACACATATGTTTCTAATACTTTCCATTTAATCGATATCTTTTGTATTTAAGAACTCCCATGCGGCCAATGTCCTGTTCAATTGCTTTCCTATAACCTTTTCAAATTCACAAGCATCAATTCCAAAACCTTTTGGCTTTTTAGCCTCTAAGTCGGCAAAAGATAAATAATGTCCTTTTGGTAAGGTTTTATTGACTGCTAAGGATTTCTCAAAGATTTGTTTGAGTTCAGAAAACGGACGCGTATCGGTTTTTGTTATAGGATGCTGTAAGCTTTTATGAATATAGCGTGCATCATTAGTGAGTTGTTTTGCTTGCGCTATGGTAAGTGAAGCACTGGCATCTGGCCCCATCTCATTGGCATCCAAGATTACATGAAATTCCAAAAACTCAGCCCCCATTGCCACGGCAGCCACGCCGGTACTTATTTGAGCTGAATGATCAGAAAATCCAATAGGCACCTGATACCGGTTCTTAAGTTCTTGTATAACATTTAAACCCAATTGTTCAGCACTTGTGGGGTATGCGGTAGTGCACTGCATCATACTATAGGCCACATGTCTTTCCTTTAAAAAGGCTACCGCAGCATCCAACTCGTCATAAGAACTCATCCCTGAAGAGAGAATAACAGGTTTTTTAGTTTGGGAAAATTTTTCCAACAATAAAAAATTGCTGACTTCTCCTGATCCAATTTTATAACGCTTAACACCTACTTCTTCTAATACATCAACAGCGGCATTGCTAAACGGCGAACTCATAAACTCCAAACCAGTCGCATCACAGTGTTCCTTTAATTCTTTCCACTCCCCTATGGTAAATTCCATCGCTTTCCAATAGTCAAACCGAGTAGCATAGGCCTCAGTAAACTTGACTCTAAACGGCTCATGAATACTGCTTTCAGCATCCGCAATATGAGTTTGAAATTTAATGGCATCAACGCCTGTAGTCGCAACGGCATCAATATAGTCATGGGCTTTTTGCAAACTGCCGCCGTGGGCTTGGGCAATTTCGGCAATAAGGAAGAGATTATTCATTAAATAGACTATTTTCTTTAATCAAATATATAAAACTTAATTATACATGCCGTTTCAACGCTTCAAATGTACTGAATACTATTATAAGCTTTAAGAACCTGATTTGTAATCAAACCTATTTCCAATTGAGGTTTTAATTCGTTTTGATTGGTTATAAACGCATTTTCCCTGAGCTCAACATCAGAAAGTGCTTTTATTAAGAATGCTTTAATCATTTCAACATCCTCACAGTCTTCAATGAGTAATCCGTTTTGCCCATGGTTTATAATTTCAGCTGTAGCACCACCTGGGTTAGATTGTATAGGGAAAGCTCCCATAATAATAGCTTCCAACAATGTATTCGGCATTCCATCAGAAAAACTATTTCCAATGTAGATTAAGCTTTCTCCCATCAACTTAAGAACTTCAGAATGTTTGAGAACGCCCTTTACTTCAATAAACTCATTGTCTTTAAATAATTTATAGGCATCAAAAAATTCATCATCTGCCCCAAAAACGACCACTTTATAAGGAGTCAATATTTCTTTAATTTCTATTAAGGCTTCTATTACTTTAATGGCTTTACCAAAGCGTTGTTCATAACCTTTCACTAGAATTATATTCCGTTCTGGTAATGACTTTACATATGGATTATATGCACTTAAATTATAACCACCTCCACCGGGAAAAACACCTAAAACCTCACCTTGAAAACCCAATTCCTTCGCAATACCAATATCACGTTGACAATCAGCAAACATATAGTCAATTTCAGGTAACACTCTCATGATGTCTCTTTTATAAGAGTCAATATTTTTATAATAAAACAAATCATTTCCCCATGCAGAGTATATCCAAGCAATGTTTTTGTATTTACACATAATACTTAGTATGGGAGTACAAGATAGATATAAGACAAAACTTTGCACCACGTCAGGATTTATCTCTTTTAAGTATGCCTCAAAAACTTTGTCCACATGTCTTTCATTAAGAGGCTTAATCAGATTATATGTTTTGGGAAAATATTCTTTTAAATAATAGCGTCCAGGAAAATCCCATCTGTATTTCCAACTTTTCTTTTGACTTAGCCATGGCATATTATTATAAGTTCCAACTTTACCACTAATATCAAAATAAAACACCTCATGTCCTGAATGTTCCAATTGTTCAGTCCAACGTTTAAAATGAATGGATTTTATTGACACTAATAGAATTTTCATACCCTACAACTCATTTTTATTTAAATGGACAAACACTCATTAAATCCTCTTGTAATTTCTTTACGGCAGAGGGTTTGGGCAAACTATTTTCAGTATCAAAAAATTGTAATAATACATCCAATTCGAATAACCTTTGCAACTGATTTGGTTTGTAAGGCGCCATAGCAACCGACTCAAAATAATCCTGAAACTTAATCCCATCACCGAAAAGCTTATCAGAAAACTCTACCCAAACCGCTGGAATTTGATAGACATGAGCAATAATAAGCCCATGCAGAGACGATGAAATGATATGTTCGCATTGCAAGAACAAATCCGTGGTGGCTTCAATATCCATGGTCATTAAATCTATGACTAGAATATCTGCTGTACCATGATACATTTCATGAACCTGCTTATAATCATTGTAATGAGGTACAATACCTAAACGGTACCGTTTATCAGCCTTAGTAGGGTGGTAATATATAGGCATTAAAATAGCAGGATCACCATAAACTTCGGGCACTTCATGCCCTTGGGCTATAAGGTTCTGTCTGGTTTGCGGACCTCTTACTGCTAAAAATGATGCAGCTTTTACCACTTGTTTTTTTTGGATAATACCACTACCCCAAACCACGCATTTTTTATTGACGTGTGCCAAGACACTCCCGGCTGTTACGTAAATGGGCTGAAAATAATCTTTTATATGCCAATGTTTGGGATGTACCCAAACCACCTTTCTATTGGATATTTTTGTTGCTAAATAGGCACCAATCAAATCGCCATAATTTTCTTTGGCTTTACCCATTAAATAGGGTTCGCTCCACCAAAATAAACGAATGGATTTAGATCTTGCCATGAGTAGCTGTTTTAAAATCGATGGTAAAACGGATCTGTTTTAAATCGTCCGAAATACTATAATTATAATTCCTGTCACGATATTGAAAGAGTATGTTTTTTAAAATAAGATCATTTACGGCTTTCATGGACATATAAAGTTGTGTCTGTTTACCCAAACTTTGCTTAATTTTATATTTTAAGGTATTATAATAGGCCGCTTCACTTATAATAACTTGAACAACCTTCTTGGGATGTTTCTTTAGATCTTCACCAAAACAATGCTCTAGATGAGCCAAAATATTATCAAGCTGGATAACAACATCTGGTTGCTCTAAGGTTTTTAAATCTGATTTAGTAAAACAGTTTCCCCAAGTTTTAGGGTTTGGGTGCAGCATCTGTTGAGATTCATTCCATAAAAAATGACGCTGATTTAACCGCAACACATTAGTAAGTCTGGGTTGAATTTGAAGCGATTCCTTTCTTTTTTGAGGATATCGTTCATGCCATTGATGGTAGAGCAAGAGATCATCACAGTTATTCCGTAACGTACCAGACATTAATATTCTAGAATTTAGATCTTCATCTTCAGAACCATAAAAGTGAAAAAACTCATCCAATCCACCAATGGCTTCTAAAGCAAATTTTGGAAACAAACCAATCCCAAACGTATCGCCAATATGGGTTGTTTGAATATGATTTAAATTTAGATGTTGTTGCTGTTGTTCTGTTACCTCCTTAGACAGATAGCCAATTTTAAAGAGCGAAAACGAGTTTGATTGTGATAATTTCACAGCAGTTTCTAAAAAGTGTTCTGTAAATAACACATCAACATCAGCTATAATAATAAATTCGCTATGAGCTTTTTTTATACCGAAATTCAAGGCTTTGCTCTTGTTCCATAGCAAGCCAGGGTGTCCCACATACCAATATTTAGCGAATTCAAACTCATTTACGATAATTTCTACAGCCTTAGAATAATTATCTTGACTGCCATAATCTACAAAAATAACCTCAAAGTTTTCATAGGTCTGTAAGCGTAGAGATTCTAAAGACAATCTTACGCGGGAAATGTCACGATTTCTGTATGCATAAAGAAGCTGAATATTATTTGTCAAAATAAATAAAGATACTTTTTCTGTTTTTAATTTCTATTTTTAGCAAATTATAACTTTTTCTCGTTATAATTTGATTTTAGCTCCTAATGTAACAAACAATACTTTAAGTTATCATTGTTTCAAATTAGTTAGAGAATACAATCAGATATTGTGGTTTTTATAAACCATACATTGATCAAATTTAGCCATTCCCATTAGCGAATCGCTGGAAAGTATATGCTTATATTAACTCTAATTAAAAAGTCAAAGAAATTAAGGTCTAATACATTTTAGAATTATGTCAATTGATCTTTTTTTCTCATATTTGAGAAGTAATTCTGGTTTATTTATTAGGATATAAAAGAGCATTGAAATATTTTGATTTTTTTTAAAACGTTGGATATTATAACGTAATCTTAAATCAATTTGTTTTTTTAAAATTTTGCGATTAATTTCTAAAGGCAAAGAATCGTAGATTTTATTAAACAAGTCTTGTTTTAAGAATTCTCTGACATTAATTTCTTGTGTTAAATGAAGTTTCATGACAATTTCTGAAAGTACAATATTATTCTCTATCAAAAAATATTTCCTGTAAGATTGGGTAAGTCGATCTTTGAAATTATTGCTTAATTCACTTAATGGATCATCGATCGATGAACTTAAACTATTACCGTGTTTTCGATAGTAATATAAGAATTTATCTATATGACTAAACTCATATTTTCTTGATGCTTGCAACCAAAAATCGTAATCTTCAATGCCGTGAAGTAGTTCATCATAACCTCCTAAATTTTCGTAAACTTCTTTTCTATACAAGAAACAAGCTCCGATGATATTATCCAACAGGATAGTACGTGTTTTACAATAAATGTACTTTCCTTTAATATCATTATGCTCATCAATATGATATAAATTACTATATACAATGTCTGCATTATTATTTTCTATAGAAATCACCATCTCTTCTATAGCATTTGGAGCATAAACATTGTCATCTGAGGTCCATGTCATAAGGGTCCCTTGAGCAGTCCTGTGCCCTATATTCAAGCTTGCAGGCAACTTTTTATTGGTTGCATTGTGAATTGCACGTACCCTATTATCTTTATTAGCAAATCCTTCAATTATAGAGTAACTACTATCAGTAGAAGCATCATTTACAATTATTAATTCAATATTTTTATAGGATTGGGCAAGGCAACTATTAATAGACTGCGCCAAAAATTGCTCACCATTGAATACTGGCAAAATAATGCTAACTAACTTTTTCATTATTTAAAACACTTTTCAGATGGATATAAGTACAAAAGTCACTCAAGTCAGGACGATTTAAAAAAAGATTTTTAGGGTCTGACATCCATGTCTGATATAAACTTATCATTGCTTTTGCTATTTCCTCTATCTCATTAAAATCAAATTGATATGGGTATTCTTTTCCTAATAACCTTTTAGTTTCACTATAATAGGGTCCAATATAAATAATAGGTCTATTGGCAGCCACACAGTGCGGAAACTTACCAGGTAAAAATGGACTGATTTCAGATTTAGCTTCTAATATCACATTAACACTAGCTACTTGTTGCATGGCATAAACTGCATTAAAGGCAACATAATCCTCACTGTTATATAAAGATGGCAGACTGTTTTTTTGTTTTATAAAATAAGCATCATACTGGGATGGTTTCCCTAAGAAAATAAGCGAAGATGTTTCTATTGCTTCTGGGTGTTGTTCTAAAAACAAGGCATAAGCCTCAACTATAGGCTTGGGATCTCTTAAATCTAAAAGGTTGCCAGCATGAAGTATATTAAACTTTTCAACCTTAAAATAATCTGGAAATTTCGCATCTACATTTTCAATGCTAGTAGTTATTTGATGCGGAATGATTAAACTTTTACCTTCAATAGACCCATAATAGCTTTGCATCCACTCCTTCAACAATTGACTAGGGAATATGATGCGTTTTGCTTTTTTGGTGACCTCCATAAAAAATAAGCGCTGTTGTCGATACCCATGTGGCACATAATTATAAGGTCGTGGATACAATTGTTGCGGAAATGGATCATGAACATAGGCATACCACTTTGTGTGCCATTGGGGCAATTCAAGAACCGCCTTGTGAGATCGATAACTATTACCTTTACTTAAGGTCCAAATCATGTCATATTCATTATGATTGTATTTATCAACGGCATCTTCTATACTCTTGGCGTCATTAAAAAAACCAAACGAAAAACCAAACATCTTATCAATAGCATCGCCAATATCAATCTTAAACCAACGGTTTAATAACCTATGGACTCTACTTAGCAGGTAAATGAAATTATTTTTACGTTCATTAATCGCGAGGCATTCTATTCCCTCAAGCTGTATTTCCTTTTGTGTAAAATGCAAAACGGTTAAGGCATAACCTGCTTTGGCTAAACTTTTAATTAAGGCCACGCGTCCTTTGGTGCCACTGCTGTCATCAATATTGATGGATTCTGCTACAATTAAAATACGTTTGTTAGTGCTCATTTAACTAAAGCTTTTAATCGTTGAACAATTTGAGCAGAAGCAGTTCCATCACCGTATGGATTTTTTAATATGGTTCTCTTTTTAGTGTCATCTAAAAACATGTTTGCATAGTTTATTATTTTTTCAACTGATGAACCAACCAAAATGGAACACCCTGTATCAAGTCCTTCTGGACGCTCTGTAACCTCCCGTGTCACCAATACAGGCACATTGAACGTTGGAGCTTCTTCTTGGATACCACCTGAATCAGAAATTACTAAAGCGGCTTGGTTTAACAACCAGACCATACTGGCATAATCAAGTGGTTCTATAAGCTTAATATTAGGATGATCCCCTAATGCTGCAAAAGCAGGATTGCTAACTTTAGGGTTGAGATGAACAGGGAACACCAAACAAACATCGTCCCGTTGTGCAAGGTTTAAAAGTGCTTGACAAATATGATCGAACTTGCTTCCAAAATTTTCTCGCCGATGTCCAGTAACTAAAATAATTTTCTTTTTGAAATCTAGCTTTTCTTTCAAAACACGTATTGTAGGCGTCAAAAATCCATTATCTATTTTACTCTTAGCAATATGTAAGGCATCTATAATGGTATTTCCTACAAGATATATTTGTGAGGGCAGAATGTGTTCATTTAATAAATTTTGCTGAGCTCTTTGGGTTGGCGCAAAATGAAAATCAGCGAGTCTCCCTGTTAACTGCCTATTCATTTCTTCAGGAAAGGGCGCCTGTTTAATATAGGTGCGCAAACCTGCTTCAACATGACCTACTTTTATACCATTCTGGAAAGCCGACAACGCGACCATGACTGAAGTAGTTGTATCTCCATGCACTAAGACCATATCAAAGTGCTCTCGTTTCAAAACAGCATCCATTGCCATAATTATGCGAGCACTGAGTTGATTCAAACTCTGATTAGTTTGCATCAAGTTTAAATCAAAATCAGGTATTATATCAAAAAATTGTAATACTTGATCTAACATCTCCCGATGTTGCGCCGTAACACAAACTTTAAAATCTAAACCTTCCTTTTTCAAAGCATAACATACTGGAGCCATTTTGATAGCTTCAGGACGTGTACCAAAACAGACCAGTATTCTTAAATCATTTGACACTATTCTAATTTCTTTATAATTTCAGGATTAAACTATTTATAATTTATTCTTGTAAACAAATATAGCTAAAACTGGTTCAATATAATTCTCCAGTTCCTGATTGACATAGTCCATTTTTTAGTGCTTTTTTTAACCGCCTGAAACACTAATTTCATTATGGGTTCATCCGTGGGAAAAACGGCCCTTTTCTTGATGTATTTCCTGATTTTGCCAATAAGTTTGCTTGTGTAAAAAATGGCGCTAATTTCTTTGGAAAATTCAATGATCACAGAGAGTTCATCCCACCTGTATTCCAACTATTAACGACATACCTCAATGTGGATGTATTTCGGTAAAATGCAAAATCAATAGTTTAACCTTAAATTCATTTAAACTGTTTATTAATGTAAGCTGTCCATTTGACCCACTGCTATCTTTAACATCAAATGATTCTGCTATTATTATAATTTCTAACGATTTTCGATTTAATCTTATAATAAGCTTTTAACATAGGATAAATATCATAACCTATACTATAAAAAAATGTTTGAAAAGATTTCATTCTATAATATTCCATAGTCAACATTAGAATACTCTTATCTTTCAAAATTATTGATTGGTTCAAGAAGTATTTAAATAAATCCTTATTTAAAAGCAATTTTTCCCCAAGATTTACAATAGCAAGTTTTCTTGCCCTTACTGTAGATTTATAATAGACTGAATCTTTATTTAGAAATCGTGCAGTGCTAGAATTACTATGTTTTCTCGCAAATATTAAGTCCATCTCCAATTTAATACCGGACAATCCATTAGATAATAGCCTTTGAAAATACTCCCACTCATCAGAATAAATTAAGGTTTCATTAAAGCGCTCACTTCCAATGGCTGTTCTTTTCCAAACAACGGCACATGTATTAAAAGGAAGAATATTTGCTATAATTTTATAATAATCCTCTTCGGCAATTGTAGTTATCTTGTAGGAATTATCCAATTTGAACTGTAATTCGGAGTCATTATAAAAAACCGATCTACCATAATTGCAAAAATCTATTTCTTCATACTGATCGAATGCGTTCATGGAATATTCCAATAATTTTGGATGCGCTATATCATCATCATCAAAAAACAAAATATAATCATGCAAGGCATTGTCTATACCCATATTCCTACATCCACAAGGGCCTTTCGTATATTCTTTACTACGGATAAAATACTTTATGCGGTAATCCTTAATATTTTCAATAATATGTTTTGTATTATCTGTAGAACCATCATCAATTAAAATGATTTCCCAATTCTTAAAACTTTGATTCATAAAAGATTGTAAAGTATAAAGAATAAAATGAGCTCTATTAAACGTAGGCATTATAACCGATACGGAATTATCCATAATTAAGATTTCAATAATTTTTCACCTCTTCCAAACCAACAGTAGCTATAGAAACTGAGATTTACTTTTAATGCAAAATTCCGACTAAATATATCATTTTTCACATTAACAATTTCTTTAATTCTTTTTGCATTCTCAAAATCTTTATGAACCAAAAAAGTAGAATAAGTCATTTGAATCATCCTTATACAATGATTTCTAGATTTCTTAGAAAGTTTAGATTTGTAATTTTCCAAAATCTTTAAATGTGCCATAAAGATAGAATTGGTTTTGGAACTATTATAGCCAGATAAACTAATTGATTCTACATGCACACGAATATTCGTTAAAGTGCGATTAACGCAAATATAATCCTTTGAAATATAAAGCATTTTACAAAAAAAATCATATTCCTGATATCGAAATAAAGCTTCATCAAATTTTAAATTATATTCAGATAAGTAAGTCCTCTTGACAATTAAAGATGGCGTGTAAAATTTAATCTTATCTTGAACAAAATCATTAAATGCATCATTTGAATTCAAAGGTTTATTTAATTTATACTCAACATTTAAAGAATTCTCATTAAAAAAAGCACAGTTACTTACACAGAATTTAATATCAGGATTTTCAACTAAAACCTCTACCTGAATTAGCAATTTGTTTGAATCCATTAGGTCATCACTATCAAACCAATTCACATAATCACCCTTACTCAACTCAAACCCATAATTTCTTGCGGCATTACCACCCTGTGGCCTATTCTTTGGTCGATGATGGTATTGAAATCTAAAGTCTTTAGCACAATACGTCTCCATAAGAGCAGAAGTCCCATCGGTACTTCCGTCATCCACCACGATACACTCCCAGTTGGTATAGGTTTGAGCCAATACACTATCAAGCGTTTCACCAATTAGGTGTGCGCGGTTAAAGGTGGGGATGATTATGGAGACTAAAGCCTGATTTGTCATTATTTAAGCTGGCTGATATATAAAAATTGCCTTTACAACTCCTTACTCTACATACTATTGATAAACTGATATTTTGCACTTGCGATTACAACAACGGTTTTTTGACCCTGATAAGTGCCATAATGAACTTTTATGTTTTCTGTTTTGAAATATTTCAAAATATCCTTTAAGGTATCTTGCTCCCCTTTACGGTTACAATCGTCCAGAAGTATAATAAAATCATCGGACTTTCCTAACCGTAAGATAGTCTCTATGATATCATACCGTGAATATCGCTCACTTCCATTAGGCCCATCAATAATATATAGATTATATGGTTGCGATATGACTGTTTTTAAATTCTGATAATGATTACTTTCATAACCTTTAACATCCTTCAAAATTAGCGGACATATTGCCACCTGCGTTGTAACTGGTAATTGAAATTGGCTATTAAAAACATCTAACCATTCCTGATTATGTTCTATTATCAGATAAGTTGTTTGGGGTAAATAATTATTAATATAGGTTGATACAAATTTACTCGACTCACCCAAACCAAATTCTAAAATAGACTTTGGTTTATGATCTCTTAAAATACGATGTAACAGGTAAAAAAACGCATACCCACCTGCATAACGGCCTATATTCAGTGGTAAGTTTTCTAAATAATCAACACCTCTTATACTGTCATGAAATACATGGGCCCAATTTTGTTCTTGCAACAACAAGCGCGTATTTTTATGCGAAATACGATTCTCTTGAATTAATGCCTTTATTCTTTTTATCATAAATTATAATCAACTTCAAAATCTAACAATACTCTACTTTGATTTTGAGGCACCAATTTTCCTGATCCATGGTAATCCCCCTCGATGACCTCAAATGAAAACGCATTTTGAATCCAATCAGCCACTACTTTATCTATAGATATATGCGTCGTGACATGATAAACACCTTTGTTCAAATTCAATTTTGAAACTTTAAAAGTTACCGTATTAATAATTTCTTGAGTGTCGTTTGTTAATAAAGTATTACTTATCCACGCAATCCGCTGTCCAATGCCATCATCAATACGTAAATCAAAATCCAATTGCGAATTTAATTTTTTATGCAGATTTTCTAAGGTAAAGGTGATATGAAAGGGGGACCCAGATTGTGGGTTTCGATTTCTTTGGCTACCGTATATTGCAACGTCAATTAATTTAACTAATCCAGATCCTTTACGATCACTTATTTTTGCTATATTAAAAATATCTTCTTTGGAATTTAAATAATAACTTATAGCATTATCTGTTGCTCCTTCAAAAACCGTTTTCCCGTGCTCTAATACAATCGCTCTTGAACATAAACTCTTTACCGCAGCCATATTATGACTCACAAACAGCACCGTTCGCCCGTCACCTTGGCTAATATCCTGCATTTTGCCAATGGCTTTTTTTTGAAACTCGGCATCCCCAACCGCCAACACTTCATCAATCACCAAAATATCAGGTTCTAAATGCGCGGCTACGGCAAAAGCTAATCGCACGGTCATCCCCGAGGAGTAGCGTTTTACTGGGGTGTCAATATAACGCTCACAACCAGAAAACGAAATGATTTCGTCCATTTTGGAATGAATTTCTTTTTTGGTCATCCCCAAGATAGCGCCATTCAGATATATATTTTCACGGCCGGTCATCTCTGGATGAAACCCTGTGCCCACTTCCAATAGTGAGGCAATCCGACCTTTGGTTTTGATTTCACCTGTAGTAGGGCTGGTCACACGGGATAAAATTTTCAATAAGGTGGACTTTCCTGCCCCATTTTTACCGATAATACCCAAGACTTCGCCACGTCGCACTTCAAAGTTGATGTCCTGCAACGCCCAAACGTATTCAGAAGTGCCTTTGGTGCTACGGTCATTGGAATCACCCACTTTTAAGAAGGGGTCTTCCTTACCACGTACCTTATGCCACCACCGGTTGAGATCATGACTGATGGTGCCCGTTCCCACGGTGCCTAGTCGGTATTGTTTGCTGATATTTTCGGCTTTTAGTATGATCATTAGATCTTTAATATTATTATTTAGTCGGTTATTGGGAGGGTAGCTCGGCAATCCGTTCCGTCATTGCGAGGAGCGCTGTAGGACCACGTGGCAATGGTTATTGTCATTGCGAGGAGCGACCCTAGGAGTGACGTGGCAATCTTTAGGTTGGGACTGTCCAACCTTGAGATTGCTTCGGTCGTACCTCCCTCGCAATGACGCCGGGTTGGGTTGTACCTCCCTCGCAATGACGCCGGGGTCGGGTCGTACCTCACTCGCAATGACGCTCGGGGTGGGGTCATACTAACAAACCAACTCGATTATCCCGATTTTCTCTATTCTCTTATCTCTAGTCTCATGTCTCTTCTCTCTTTTTTCTTTTCCCATTTCATCATTTTTCAACTTCAGTTTCAATTTCAACTTCTAAACCGTGTCTATAAACGTTTTCTCCGTCTTGTTAAATATAACTAATCCTATTAAAAACAACACGATGCTAATCACTAAAGTATATCCAAAGCCAAACCAACTGAACGCTCCCGTATTCAAAAGCATCACTCTAAAGCCTTCTATAATTTGGGTCAAGGGATTGTATTCGACAAGGAGGGCTACAGTACTCGGAAATTTGGCTTTTGCCTCACTTACCGGATAAGGAACCGCTGATATGTACATCAATAACTGCACGCCAAACCCCACCAATACGGTTAAATCTCTATACTTGGTGGTCATGGAGGAAATGATCATGCCCAAGCCCAAGCCCAATAAAGCCATCATAACAATGTACACGGGGAGTAAAAAAATATGGCTGTTAAAGCCAAAAGTCTGCCCATGAAAAGCGTAATAAATGTAAAACCCGATAAAAATACCCAACTGAATTCCAAACTTTAAAAGGTTGGAGATGGTCACGGACAAGGGCATAATGACTCTTGGAAAATACACTTTCCCAAATATACCCTGATTAGAGGTAAAGGTGCTGGAGGTTCCGGTGAGGCATTCCCTAAAATAGTTCCATGCTGTGATGCCTGCCAAGTTAAATAAAAACGGTGGCACACCATTGGTGGAAATCTGTCCGAGGTTATTGAAAATCAGGGTGAAAATGACTGCCGTAAACAAAGGCTGAATGATATACCATAAAGGCCCTAAAATGGTTTGCTTATAGACCGTAACTATATCCCTTTTTACAAAAAGAATCAGCAAATCTCTATAGCGCCAAATTTCCTTAAAATTAAGGTCAATGAGTTTATGTTTAGAAGAAATGGTATATAACCATTGATCTTGTGGTATCATAAAATGAAAACGGTTTATGGAGCTAATATAAAAGAAATTATAGCGTTAGAGTCAAAATTCGGATTAGGACTTATAAAAATTGACCATTAAACGCAAACCTTTATCTAAAGGCGTTAATTCCCTATTCAACACGAGTTTCATTTTTGTGACATCCGGGCACCTGCGGCGCATATCGCCTTCGGCCAAAGCTGGTAAGTGTATAATTTGAGATTTGGATCCCGTAACTTCTATAATTTTCTGCGCGAGCTCCAAAACACTGATCTCTTTGTCGTTACCTACATTTATAACCGTATTTTCACCTTCTTGCTGAAGGGTTTTAATACAGGTATCAATGGTGTCATTTATATAACAGAAGGATCTGGTCTGCAGCCCGTCACCATAGATCTTTATAGGCTGGTTATTTAAAGCTGCCCTTAAAAACTTAGGGATTACAAAATCCTCACTTTGCTGTGGTCCGTAAGTATTAAAGAAACGAAAAATGGTATAGGGCAAACCATATTCTTTTTGATAAGTCCTAAAAAAGGCTTCACCTACATTTTTTACAATGGCATAGGGCAACCGCGAATTTAATGGCGTTGTATTTTCATTTTGTGGAATTTCAAAAGGCTCTCCGTACACTTCTGAAGAACTGGAGTAAAACACCCTTTTAACATGGGATTCATTTGATAGGGTCAACACATTTTTAATTCCTTCGATATCCTCTAACACAGCAATGGGATCTTCTAAAGTCCGCTGAACGCCGACCACCGCTGCAAAGTGGAATACATAATCAAACTCAAACCGTTTGAAAACTGCCTGAATATCCGCGTAAACGTTTACATTGGTCTTAATAAAGGAAATATTGGATCTTTTTGGAAGTTTGGACAGATGTCCAGTAGACAGGTTATCAACCACAACAATATGATGCTGCTCTAATTCCGATAATCTGGAGGTTAGAGTACTTCCGATATTGCCAGCTCCGCCTGTAATTAAAATAGTTGTCATAAGATAAATTAAGTCTTCATACAAAGGCTTTACATTCCCTAAAGAAGTTGTGAATTAGAAGAACAAAATACCGTGATCTCTTTGTTTGTATCAAGAGTGAGCGAAGATAAAAAAAATTAAGAGGAGTATGGGTTTAAGAGCGTCGAAAATAATTTTAAGGACCCTATTAAATTGTGAAGGGTTAAGTTTTTTTAAAATCTTCCTTTGTATCCCACACCAATATTTCGGTTGGGTTACATGGTGAAATTTTGAACCGTTTGGTTAGGCCACTTGATGTTTGTTTTGATGTCTGGATTTGGATAAGTAGTTTGATCTTTCCCTCTGTATAGAGCTTCTGGGATTGATTTTGAGATTGCCGCGTCGCTGCGCTCCTCGCAATGACACCGGAATGGGTGTGCGCGCCTCGCGATAACATTCACACTACGTCAGTGCGAGGAGTGACAGGGGAGTGACGCATACGTATCGTCATTGCGAGGAGCGACGGAGGAGCGATGTGGCAATCTTTAGGTTGTGAGCTCCTAATCATGAGATTGCCGCGGTCGTACCTCCCTCGCAATGACGCTCGGGTTGGGGTGTGCTCCTCGCAATGACCCCTGCACCACGTCATTGCGAGGAGCGACGGAGGAGCGACGCCTACGTATCGTCATTGCGAGGAGCGACGGAGGAGCGACGCCTATGTACCGTCATTGCGAGGAGCGACGGAGGAGCGACGTGGCAATCTTTAGGTTGTGAGCTCCTAATCATGAGATTGCCGCGGTCGTACCTCCCTCGCAATGACGCTCGGGTTGGGGTGCGCTCCTCGCAATGACCCTGGAATGGAGAAATTATTCTAACTCACCATCCCCAAACTCAGCTCTAACCACATCATATAAATCAACCCATTCTGGATTTATACTATCAATCAACGCTATCTTCTTTGCTCGGCTTCCTGCCTTTAATTGTTTTTCCCGTCCTATGGCATCGCCGATCATTTGGAAGGCTTCATAATACACCAATTTGTCGAGATTATAACGCGCGGTAAATGATTTAGGATAGTATTTATCTTTGTGTTGCCTAATACGATTGACAATATTTGAAGTGACCCCGATATATAAGGTGGTGTGGTTCTTATTGGTGAGGATGTAGACGAAACTAGGTTTCATAATGAATAGAATAATAGCATTAATTGATGAGATTGCCGCGTCGCTACGCTTCTCGCATTGACCCCTGAAGGGTGTGTGCTCCTGGCAATGACGCCTGAAGGGCGTGTGCTCCTCGCAATGCCACTATTTATTAAAAGCGTCCCAAGTAATTTTTAACCCTTCGCGTACCGTATACCTTGGTTGGTAGCCTAATAAATTTTGAGCTTTTGAAATATCCGCCAAAGAATCGCGGACGTCACCTTGGCGTTCTGGACCGTATTCTGGCTCGAGCTCAGAGTGAGCAGCTGTTTTAAGTGAATCCCATAAATAATTGATGTCGATCCGCTCGCCACAGGCCACATTATACACCGTATTACCCGCATTCTTTGGCGCAAACATGCCTTTGATATTGGCCTGAATAACGTTATCTATAAAGGTGAAATCTCTCGTCTGTCCGCCATCACCATTTATGTGTGGTGCCACATTGTCTTTTAAGGCTTGCATAAATAGTGGAATCACCGCGGCATAGGCCCCATTGGGACTTTGTTTGGGTCCGAATACGTTAAAATACCGAAACCCAATCACATCCGTACCGTAAGTCTTCCCAAAGACATCAGCATACAGTTCGTTGACATATTTGGTCACCGCGTAAGGCGATAAAGGCTTGCCAATGATGTCTTCTACTTTAGGCAAGGAAGGACTATCACCATAAGTAGAACTGGAAGCCGCATACACCATACGCTTCACTTTTGGATTATCTTTTACGGCAATCATCATATTTAAAAAACCGGAGACGTTGACGTCGTTGGTGGTGGCCGGATCATTGATAGATCGTGGTACCGAGCCTAATGCCGCTTGATGTGAAACGAAGTCCATATCTTTTACGGCCTGATGGCAGGTTTCCACGTCTCTGATATCGCCCTCCACCAATTCAAAGGCGGGATGATCATTAAATTCCTGAAGATTTTCACGGTACCCATTCGAAAAATTGTCAAGGACCCTGACTTTTTTAGCGCCATGCTGCAGTAAATACTGAACCAAATTAGATCCAATAAATCCTGCGCCTCCAGTCACTAAAAAGCTGTATTCTGATAAATCTTCGGTATGGTGTGGGTGCGTGTACATCATCTATAATCTGCCGTCTACGGATTCTTTTGGTAATAAGGATTTCACATCAAAAATAACCCCAGTTTCAGACTTCAAGTTTTGAATGTCCAAATTCAAAAATTTGTCGTGAGACACGGCTAGTACAATGGCTTCATATTTAGAGGCCAACTTGGTATCTGTACAGATCAAATTTACACCATATTCATGCATCACTTCTTCTGCCGAAGCCCAAGGATCATACACCTCAACCTCTACATCATAACTTTCAAATTCCTTGACGATATCAATTACTCTAGAGTTTCTAATATCAGGACAGTTTTCCTTAAATGTGATTCCTAAAACTAACACTTTAGACCCCTTAATACGCGCCCCTTTTTTGATCATCATTTTAACCGTCTCCTGCGCGACGTAACCACCCATACTGTCATTCATCTTACGGCCAGCCAATATAATTTCAGGATTATAACCTGATTCAATAGCTTTTTGCGCTAGATAATACGGATCGACCCCAATACAATGTCCACCCACTAAACCTGGCGACATTTTGATGAAGTTCCATTTGGTGCCTGCAGCTTCCAAAACAGCTTTCGTGTCAATATCCAACAGTCTAAAGATTTTAGACAATTCATTGACAAAGGCAATATTAATATCACGTTGGGAATTTTCAATAACTTTTGCGGCTTCCGCCACCTTAATAGATGGTGCCATGTGCGTACCAGCCGTAATAATCGTTTTATATAGATTATCAACTTTTATGGCAATTTCTGGCGTAGAACCTGAAGTTACTTTTAGGATCTGAGTAACAGTATGCACTTTATCTCCCGGATTGATGCGCTCTGGCGAATAACCCGCGAAGAAATCGACGTTAAATTTAAGTCCTGAAACCTCCTCTAAAATAGGGACGCAGATGTCCTCAGTAACGCCTGGATAAACCGTTGATTCGTAAATGACGATAGCACCTTTTTTTAATACTTTGCCAATAGTTTCACTCGCTTTTACCAATGGCGTAAAGATGGGCTTGTTTAAAGCGTCTGTTGGCGTGGGAACAGTGACGATATAATAATCCGAATCTTCAATGTCCGCTAAATTATTAGAGACCAATAAGCCGGTTTGTGTAGAGGTTTCTTTAACCAATATGGATTGAAGCAGGTCATTCTCTACTTCTAATGTTCTATCTATACCTTGGTTTAGTTCATCAATTCTTTTTTGATTGATATCAAAACCGACTACGAGAAACTTTTTTGCAAATTCTACTGCCAAAGGCAATCCTACATAGCCTAAGCCAATCACAGTAATTTTTGTTTGTGTCGTCATTATGAGTTTTTTAGTGATTTTAAAAGAATGTGCAAATCTAAAGAAAAACTATAATTTTTCACGTATCTTTTATTGATTTCAACCTTATCTTTCCATATAACCGTTCTATTGTAATGTTCTGGGTTACTCTGCTGGGCTAAAATCAGCTCTTCGTTTTTATATTTAAGGGTGGCAGAACCTGTGATGCCCGGCTTAACCTCTAAGATGATCCGATCTTCACCTTCCAGCACGTCTGCAAATCCGGGCAAATCCGGTCGTGGCCCCACAAAACTCATCTCCCCCTTCAGCACATTAAAAAGCTGTGGCAGTTCGTCCAATTTATAACGGCGTATAAAACTCCCAAAGGCGGACGTATGATAATCCATATGTCCTAAACGGTGGACGCCCTGCCTCAAACTCCTGATTTTGTATATTTTAAATGGCTTGCCCCACTGTCCTATCCGTGTTTGTAAAAACAGTCCGCTTAAGCCAGTATCATAACGGGCTAGCACGATTAATAGGCAAATAGGCAGGAGGAGCACTGGTGTTAATAAAACAGCTAAAAGAATATCGAAACCACGCTTGAGACGTGCTTGGGGGCGGCTGATCAAAAGTGAATGCTTAAGTATTGGTTTGGATGAATTTCTTAAAGCGTTTTAGTAGGGTGCGTCTGCTGCTACTCTCGTGATAAGCATTGCCATAAACCCCATAGCCGTAGCCATAACCGTAGCCGTAGCCGTAACCATAACCGTAATTGTGGTTGGTTTTATGTTTGTAGAAGTTCAGGACAAAACTGATATTCTTAACTTCTCCCATCTTATGCTTGGCATTAATTAAGGCCAACATCCCTTTTTTAGTATAGTCTAAACGCACCATAAACAAGGTAGCATCCGCATATTGCGTCAACTCTAAGGCATCAGTCACCAATCCTAAGGGCGGTGTGTCCAACACAATCATGTCATAATGTTGGCGCGCATATTCCATCAGCTCCTTTAGCCTATGCCCCATTAATAATTCTGAGGGATTAGGTGGCACGGGTCCTGACGGAATCACATCAAGATTCTCAATAAAGGAAGTATACTTAACCTCATCAAATGAACTTTCGCCAATCAAATAATTCACCACGCCTTTTTCATTGGTGATTTGGAAATCCCCAAAGATTTTGGGTTTTCTCAAATCCAGTCCCAACAATAAGGTTTTTTTGCCCGTTAAAGCATATGCCGTGGCGATGTTTATGGAACAGAAAGTTTTCCCTTCACCACTCACCGAAGAGGTGATCATGATGGTCCTACCTTTGCCCACTTCCTTGTCTTGCTTCTTATAAATAAATTGCAAACTGGAACGGATGGCTCGAAAGGATTCTGAAACAGCCGATTTGGGCTTTTCAAAAACCACCAAGTTATTTTTATAATTGTATTTACCAATAAGTCCTATAATAGGAATTGTAGACAGACGTTCCACCTCATCCGACCCATGAATGGTATTGTCTAAAAGAAAAATGACAAAAATTAAAAACATCGGGATAAAAAATCCCAGCATTAAGGCCATCATATAATTGAGGTTCTTATTAGGACCTATGCGCCCACCACCAATATCTTTAGCCTCATCAATCGTACTGATATCAGACACGTTTGCTGCTTTTACAATGGCCGCTTCACCGCGTTTGGTCAAATAGATATTATAAGCCTCTTGGCTGATATCCATCTTGCGTTGAATTTTTAAATATTCCTGCTGATCTTCCGGTAAATTGCCTAATTGCCCTTCAAATCGGGCAATGTTATTGTTGATATTATTTAAATTGAGGCCTATGGTCCGCTTGGTATTCCCGACGGTTTCCAGAAGCACATTTTTTTCGGCATCAATCTGCCGGTCGATATCCTTAAAAATAAGATTGCCTTCCTTAACCGTATATTCCTTGGTTTGACGTTCAATGGCCAGCGCCGTAATTTTTGCCACACTCGATAAAATATTACCTTCATTGATGCCCACTGAGGTTGGCGCTGCAATTTTGGTGTAATCGGTTTTGGTACGCAAATAGGTTTCTAGTGAATTGAGGTAATTTAATTTGGTGCGTTCTTCTTCCCTGTTTAAATCGAGTGCTTTCAGTTTTTCAGATACAATGGCCATTTCTTCAGTGACATCAAACAGTTTGTTTTGCTTTCGGAAGCTGTTCATTTCTTCAGTGACATCCTTCAAATTGTCATTAACCGCATTTAAACTGCTGTCGATAAATTTGATGGTATTGGTAGCATACAAATTTTTACGTTGAAGCTCTGTCTTACTTAAAATGGAGGTGGTAGCATTCAAATAATCCACGATTTTAGCCTTATTGCTTCCCGCCAGGGACAAGGACAGGACGGAGGATGAACTTCCGGAGTAGGGCGCAATCATCACCCCACCTTGATATTGACTGACCACAGCATCAAAATTAAGAAATCGCACATAAAAATGCGTCTCTGGCACCAGAGTCGCGCCCGGACGCTGGGTGATTTTCCCGTTAAAGAATGGCAGATTGATGGGCTCTCCAAAACTGTAGGTTTTTGAAAACTCGCCTACTTTAAAATTGGCAGGGAATTTATCCTTATCGGTATAGCGCTGCACCGTAAAGCCGCTCGATTCAAAATCGATAACCATCTGAAATTTAGAATCGCTTATAATTCTAATCTGAATAGGTTTGTTGAGGATTTGCCCTTTCGCTTTATCGATTGCCACTACAAATGGGGCATTTTTATAAATATCTTCCATCCGGTACTTGCCTTGTTGCAAATACTGAACATAGTATTGGAGTGAATCTACCACAAGCTCATTGTGGGTACGGGTTTTTACCGTCGTGAGAACTTTCCCTACTTTCCCTGAAACCCCACCCCAGTTAAAAGAGATGCTGGTATTGGCGGTAAAAAACGGATTTTGATCACTTTCTACGGAAATCAGAGAACTCAATTTATAGATACTTTCCTTCCTAACGTTAATCAGATAAGCCACGATTAAAGCGAACGCCACACTGAGCACGACAAACTTCCAAAGATTAAGCACTTTAAACAAATAGCCCCGAAAGTCAAAATAAGTACCTCTTGGTTCTGAAAAGTCGTTTTCGTAGTCTTCCATAAGGTATGCCTATCTTGTAATTAGTAAAATGGTGGTAGTGACCAAACCTAAAACCGTAATAAAGGTACCTAAAGTTTCCCTACCTGTAATTCCAGTGCCCCAAGTTTTTTGCTTCAGGGGTTTGACATAAATCATATCATTGGGCTGAATGTAGTAATAAGGCGATTGCATTACGTTTAGATCTGTAAGGTCGAGGTGATGAATTTCCTGCCCTTGTGGATATTGCCGAATTATCATTACGTCTTTTCGATCGCCAGTAACCGGGATTTCGCCAACATTGGCTACGGCTTGAAAGATGTTCACACGCTCCTGAAATAGAATCTGGGAACCCGGAGACCCAACTTCTCCCATGGCAGTATAGCGTAGTCCTGATAATTTTACGGTTATAAAAATATTAGCCGTTTCCTTAAATTGTTCTTCTAATAGTCGTGCTTTAATCTCTTCCTCAATCTCCGTTGTGGTATATCCCAGCACCGTAATCATGCCCAACTCAGGCACCCTGATCTTCCCATGATTATCAACCGTAAAACCATCAAAATAGGCCCGTTCTGACGCGCTTGCATTAAGATTTCCTTCCCCTATCGGATTAAAAATACTCACATTATCCTGATCCAATACTTTAATCCGAATGTTTAAAATATCATTGATCTGAACCCGATACGGCGTTTGTTGCGCAATCATTACCTGCAAGCTATCTGTAGCAGTATTTTTATTCTGAAGATACACAATGTCTTTATGCGGAATACAGGATGTTAAAAAGAGGATCAAAAGCCCTCCAAGAACCACTAAATTATGTTTCATAAACAACGTTATGTATTTCAACAAATATAAGTTATCACTAACAATATCAAAACAAATCTTCTTTTTTTCGGTCAAACGCCTGCAGCCTTCAATCTCTATATTCCTTGTTCAGCGTTTCTCAGTATTCAGTTTTCAGTATTCAGTTGGCAGTATTCAGTATTCAGTATTCAGTAATCAGTATTCAGTCTACAGTTGGCAGTCTTCAGTTGGCAGTCTTCAGTTGGCAGTCTTCAGTTGGCAGTCTTCAGTTGGCAGTCTTCAGTATTCAGTATTCAGTATTCAGTATTCAGTTGGCAGTATTCAATCTACCGTTCTACGTTACAAGTTCAAAATTTCCCGTCTTCAGTCTTCCGTCTCTCGTCCTGATTCTTGATTCTTGATTCTTTTTCTCTCTCTCTGTTCTCATTTCTCAGTATTCAGTTTTCAGTCTTCAGTTGGCTGTCTTTAATCTTCAGTGCCATGTGACATGTTCAAAATTTTCCGTCTTCAGTCTTCCCTCTCCCGTCCTGATTCTTGATTCTTGATTCTTTTTCTCTATTCTCAGTCTTCAGTACTCAGTACTCAGTTGGCAGTCTTCAGTTGGCAGTATTCAGTATTCAGTATTCAGTTGGCTGTCTTCAATCTTCAGTGCTATGTGACATGTTCAAAATTTCCCGTCTTCAGTATTCCCTCTCCCGTCCTGATTCTTGATTCTTGATTCTTTTTCTCTATTCTCAGTCTTCAGTTGGCAGTATTCAGTTGGCAGTCTTCAGTTGGCAGTATTCAATCTACCTCTACGTTACAAGCTCAAAATTTCCCGTCTTCAGTCTTCCGACTCCCGTCTCCCGTCCTGATTCTTGATTCTTTATTCTTTTTTCTCTATTCTTTTTTCTCTGTTCTCTGTTCTCTGTTCTCTGTTCTTAATACTTAATACTTAATTCTAAATACTAAATACTAATCACAGAGCACACCCACCACCATCTTACCCCACTCAATTCTTTATTCCTCACCCCCTATGCAGTATTCTTGTACATATTCCCGTTATTTGTAAAAAAATTAGACTTTGAATTATTTAACTGTTGAATCCATCTCAAAAACTTATGGCGATGCTCCGCTATTTGAAGACCTTTCCTTTAGCATCCATAAGGATGATAAAATTGCTTTTGTGGCAAAAAATGGAAGTGGCAAAACCTCCATCCTTAATATTCTTGCGGGATTGGACCAGCCTGACAATGGCCAAGTGGTGATTAGAAAAGGCTTACGCTTGTCATTTTTATCACAATCGCCTCAATTTGAAGATGAACTTACGATTGAAGACACCATTTTTAAATCGGATTTACCCATTTTAAAAGTCATAGAGAGTTATGAAAAGGCGCTAT
This sequence comes from Gelidibacter salicanalis, assembly GCF_007997285.1. Taxonomy (GTDB): domain Bacteria; phylum Bacteroidota; class Bacteroidia; order Flavobacteriales; family Flavobacteriaceae; genus Gelidibacter; species Gelidibacter salicanalis. Next base: position 81,644 of record NZ_VORX01000009.1, on the reverse strand, counting down.
TAAATTTAGATGATGCTGATGCTTATCAAAAAGCATTTGAAGGGATGGACCGTCATAATGCATGGGAATTTGAATTGCGATTTAAACAAATTTTATCGCAGCTAAAGTTGGACGACCTCACTCAAAAAATCAAAACCCTATCCGGAGGTCAGAAAAAACGTTTAGCCTTAGCAACAGCACTTATCAATAATCCTGATCTTTTGGTTTTGGATGAGCCTACCAACCACCTCGATTTAGAGATGATTGAATGGTTGGAGCAGTACTTTGCCAAAGCACAGATGACCTTGTTTATGGTAACGCACGATAGGTATTTCCTAGAGCGTGTGTGTAATGAAATCATCGAACTGGACCACGGCAAACTCTTTACGTATAAAGGAAATTACTCCTATTACCTAGAACAAAAGGAAGCCCGTATTACAAATGAAACGGTAGAGACCGGAAAAGCCAAACAATTGTTTAAAAAGGAATTGGACTGGATGCGACGTCAACCGAAAGCCCGAACTACAAAATCTAAATCGAGAATTGACGATTTTCAAGACATTAAAGCCAAAGCGAACCAACGCCGCAACGACCACAAAATTCAGTTAGAAATTAACATGGCGCGTTTGGGCAGTAAAATTGTAGAATTTCATAAAGTATCCAAGTCGTTTAAAGACAAAGTCATTTTAGACGGATTTGAATATGTGTTTAAAACAGGCGAACGCATTGGCATTATCGGTAAGAACGGCACCGGAAAATCGACTTTTTTAAATATGCTGACCCAAACCATCACGCCCGATTCTGGAAAGGTGGTTATTGGCGATACCGTAAAATTTGGATATTATACCCAAAACGGAATCAAAATTAAGGAAGGCCAGAAAGTCATTGACGTCATCAAAGAGTTTGGGGAATTTATTCCGCTTACCAAAGGACGTCAAATTAGTGCCTCCCAACTTCTGGAAAAGTTTTTGTTTGATCGAAAAAAGCAGTATGATTTTGTAGAGAAATTGAGTGGTGGTGAACAAAAGCGTTTGTATTTATGTACGGTACTGATTCAGAATCCGAACTTCCTAATTCTGGATGAGCCTACCAACGATTTAGATATTGTCACCTTAAATGTCTTGGAAGATTTCCTCTTGGATTTCCCAGGCTGTTTGTTAGTGGTGTCTCACGACAGGTACTTTATGGACAAGATTGTCGATCATTTATTTGTATTTAGAGGGAATGGTGAGGTTGAAGATTTCCCTGGGAATTATTCTGACTACCGCGATTATGAAGCGTCGACCCCTTATGTTGAACCTGTAAAGGTTGAAGCGGCACCTACCGACCAAAAAAAGAATAATGCGGAGAAATTATCCTACAATGAACAAAAGGAACTGAAATCCTTGAACAGTAAAATAAGAGCACTCGAATTGGATAAAAAAGCCTTTGAAGCCAAATTTCTCGACCCCTCATTGTCTCAAGATAAGATTAATAAGCTGTCAGATGATTTACAAAAAATAATCGATGATATTGCGGTTAAAGAAGCACGTTGGTTTGAATTGTCAGAGAAGTTGGAGTCTTAGACGTCATTATTGATGTGGAGAAGAGGATGAAGAGAAAATAGAAGATAGAAAAGAGAGGCAAAATGTTGGAGCCAAGAGCCAAGAATCAGGACAACAGACTATAAACCTTATTAAGATTCTGCGTAAATCTGTAAAATCAGCGTTATCTGCGTTCTTTTCAAATAACAAAGGTTACACAAGAGAGAAGAGAACATAGAAAAGAGAGAAGAGAGCCAAGAGCCAAGAGCCAAGATACAGGACGACAGACTGTAAACCTTAATAAGATTCTGCGTAAATCAGTAAATTCAGCGTTATCTGCGTTCTTTTCAAATAACAAAGGTTACACAAGAGAGAAGAGAACATAGAAAAGAGAGAAGAGAGCCAAGAGCCAAGATTCAGGACGACGGACTGTAAAATTGAACTTTATATTTATTAGAAAATATCGGCGTCAATCCATAAAATCAATGTCATCAGCGTTCTTTAAACTGAATACTGAGAACTGAAGACTGCCAACTGAAGACTGAGAGCTGGAGACTAGAGCCAAGATTCAGGACGACAGACTATGAAACGTCTGTGCCAATCCATAAAATCAGTGTCCTCAGCGTTCTTTTAAAATTGAGATAATAGAGAAGAGAACATAGAATAGAGAGACATGACGTTGGTGCCAAGAGCCAAGATTCAGGACGACAGAAGATATACATCAAGAAGATTCTGCGCCAATCCATTAATTCAGCGTCATCAGCGTTTTTTTGAATACTGAATACTCAATACTGAATACCGAATACTGGATACTGAGGACTGAAGACTGAAAACTGCCAACTGCCAACTGAGAACTGCCAACTGAAAACTGCCAACTGAAAACGGAATCAACTATAAAAACAAAACCCCTTACACACTCACCGTGCACCAACTGCAAGCGTATCTAAAATTCCTTTTACAATCAAGTAACCAACACGGAGTGCATTCGCCTTTTGTGTACAATTTGATTACAAAGTGTTTTTATGACCCATCACAGCATGCTGCCTATAGCAATATTGAAGCCTACCGCAACACGCTGCTTAAAAATACCGATCAAATTCAGATAACCGATTTCGGCTCGGGCTCCAAAGTTTTTAAAACCAATACACGTCGGGTCAATGCTATTGCAAAAACTTCCGGCACTAATCTTAAAAATGCTAAGTTGCTTTACCGTTTGGTCCGGTATTTTAAAGCAAGAACTATTTTAGAATTAGGCACCAACCTCGGCATCGGCACCCAAGCTATGGCGCTGGCCAATCCGAACACTAACATCATCAGCATTGAAGGCTGTCCACAATTGTCCAAGTTCGCCAGTCAAAACTTCTCGAGCCAAAAGCTGTCTAATATTGACTGCATCCAAGGTCAGTTTGAAGATAGTATTCAGCGTTTGCCACAGCCAGCATGGGATTTAATTTTCTTCGATGGCCACCATTCCAAAAAGGCTACCCTAAAGTATTTCGAGATGTTAGTACCTACCGCCCACAATGATTCGGTATTCATATTTGACGATATTTACTGGTCTAAAGGCATGACAGAAGCTTGGACCATCATCAAAAACCACCCTAAAGTCACGGTTACGGTGGATACCTATAATTGGGGCTTGGTCTTTTTTAGAAAAGAACAATTAAAAGAACATTTTAAAATTAGAGTGTAACATCTTACGCCGTTACACGTCATATGAATCGTAAATCATTTATTTTGCAGCTGCAAACGTCGCGATTGTCATAAGCATTTAATCAGGAAACCACCACATGGATAACGTCATTCACATCAGAAATATCGTCAGAAACTTTCAATTAGGCTCAGAAACAGTCTATGTTTTAAAAGACATCGATTTAGATATTGAACGTGGCGATTATGTGGCCATTATGGGACCTTCAGGCTCTGGGAAATCGACTCTGATGAATCTTTTGGGCTGTTTGGACACTCCTACTTCAGGCACCTATATCCTGAACAATCAGGATGTCAGCAAACTCAGTGATGATGAATTGGCAGAAATAAGAAATAAAGAAATCGGTTTTGTATTTCAAACTTTTAATTTATTGCCTAGAACTACCGCTTTGGACAATGTTGCTTTACCCATGATTTACGCCGGCGCCTCTAAAGCTGACCGTGAGGCGCGTGCAACGCAAGTCCTGACCGAAGTTGGCCTGGCCGATCGTGTGCATCACAAGCCAAACGAACTATCAGGAGGTCAACGTCAGCGTGTGGCGGTAGGCCGCGCCTTGGTGAACAAACCCTCCATCATTCTCGCCGATGAACCGACAGGAAACTTAGATTCTAAAACCTCTTTAGAGATTTTACATCTGTTTGATGACATTCACAAAGCGGGCAATACGGTTATTGTCGTAACCCACGAGGAAGACGTGGCCGCACGCGCCTCCCGCATTATCCGTTTACGCGATGGCGTGATTGAAAGTGATTTGAGGAATTAGTTCAGTGGGCAGTTTTCAGTCTTCAGTTGGCAGTATTCAGTTGGCAGTTTTCAGTCTTCAGTTGGCAGTATTCAGTAGGCAGTTGGCAGTAGGCAGTTTTCAGTATTCAGTTGGCAGTCCTCAGTTAGCAGTATTCAGTTTTCAGCTGGCAGGTTCCAGTCCTCTCTTAAAACTCAAACCTGAAACCTCTAACCTGAAACTTAAAACCTCAAACCTACCACCTACAACCTCACTCCCCGCCTTTTCAAAAATTTCATCCCGCCATTCGTGGTAAATATTTTCAATCTATTGTATCTTCGTAATTCACACCCTACGCGCTTTGCGTCTTTAAATTAACTAGTATGAAAATCTATACCAAAACCGGTGATAAAGGCACCACCGCCCTTTTTGGAGGCACTAGAGTCCCTAAACACCATATTCGGATTGAAAGTTATGGAACTGTCGATGAACTTAATAGCCATCTGGGTTTAATCAGAGACCAAAACATTGATCAGCACTACAAAGACATCCTGATGATCATTCAAGACCGCTTGTTTACCGTTGGCTCTACTTTAGCGACAGATCCGGCAAAAGCCATCCTCAAAAGCGGAAAGGAACGTTTAAATATCCCTAAAATTTCAGTGGGCGACATCAAGCGGTTGGAAGAGGAAATTGACAACATGAACAACGCCTTGCCAGAAATGACACATTTTGTATTGCCGGGTGGCCATCAAACGGTGTCATTCTGTCATATAGCCCGTACCGTCTGCCGTAGAGCGGAACGTTTAGCGTCAGCGCTGAATGACTTAGAACCATTTCAACCGGAAGCCTTGACCTATTTAAACCGTTTATCGGACTACCTATTTGTGTTGGCACGGAAGTTGTCTCATGACTTGAATGCCGAAGAAATTCAATGGATTCCTCAGAAAGAATCCTAGGCTAAATTTGGCTTTCCCATTTTTTTTGATTATATATTGATAGTCATAGTGTCCGATAAAAATAAATAATAATTTAACAAACTCATTTTAAGCAAGCGACATTAGAAGATTTCCGAAATGAGACCTTGCTTTTTAGAAACTATTATTACCGAGAGCGGTGGTGTAATTTTAATTTAAATGATCGTTGTTTGTCAGTTAATTGCAAGCAAATCTTTATTCTTTATTCTAAGAGCGCTGAGGTCTTGATTCTTTATCGGACCACAATGATTGATAGTTAAGAAATGCTGTAAAATTGAGACGTTCTTTGTATTATGATTAAATAATTCATTTTTTCCTTGTTTCTTACCACAAAAAAATTATTTTTGCAAAAATTTAAATTGAATAACACATGTATTGGACATTAGAATTAGCATCCTATTTAAGCGATGCGCCTTGGCCAGCCACTAAAGACGAATTAATTGACTACGCGATCCGTACTGGTGCGCCTTTAGAAGTGGTGGAAAATTTACAAGCAATTGAAGATGAAGGTGACTCTTACGACTCAATTGAAGAAATCTGGTCAGATTATCCAACCGATGAAGACTACCTCTGGAACGAGGACGAATATTAAATAAATCAGAAAAATTAGTTAAAAAGTCTCCATAAGAGACTTTTTTTGTGCGCTATTTTTTAATAAGCCTAGCACAAACCGTATCTTTGTGAGCCTTATACAGCAAATAAAAGTATACAAACACATTTATATTAATCTACACGGCGCCCGTCGGCGTGTAAACACTAAAACCGTATGAGTTTTTTAGATTCCGTATTGAAGGTTTTTGTTGGTGATAAATCCAAACAGGATGTCAAAGCCATCACGCCTATAGTAGATCAAGTCAAAACCTTTGAAAAAGCATTAGAAGCCTTGTCTCACGACGAATTGAGGGCGAAAACGGCTTATTTCAGAACCAAAATAGCAGAAGCACGTCAGCCTTTTAACGATAGCATTGATAAACTTCAAAAAGACGCTGAAGCCACTGAAGATATTGACGAACGCGAAGATATCTATCAAGAAATTGACCGCATTAAAGACGATATTTATAAAGCTACAGAAGCAGTACTCAACGACATTCTTCCGGAAGCTTTTGGTGTGGTTAAGGAAACGGCCAAACGCTTTGTGCACAACACGGCCATCACCGTTACCGCCAGCACTTTTGATCGTGAGATCTCAGGTAGTAAAGCGTATGTCACTCTAGAAGATGACAAAGCTATTTGGGCAAATTCTTGGGATGCCGCCGGGAAACCGATTACTTGGGACATGATTCATTATGATGTGCAATTGATTGGTGGTGTCGCTTTGCACCAAGGTAAAATTGCAGAGATGCATACGGGTGAAGGGAAAACGCTTGTAGCGTCACTTCCAATGTACCTTAACGCCCTTGCTGGTAATGGGGTGCACTTGGTAACTGTGAATGATTACTTGGCAAAGCGTGATAGCGCTTGGATGGCGCCATTGTTCGAATTTCACGGCATGAGCGTGGATTGTATTGACTACCATCAACCTAATTCTGCTGCTCGTAAAAAAGCTTATTTGGCCGACATTACGTATGGTACCAATAACGAATTCGGTTTTGATTACCTGCGTGATAATATGGCGCACTCACCTGACGATTTAGTACAGCGGCCGCACCATTTCGCAATTGTGGATGAGGTGGATTCCGTGTTGGTGGATGATGCACGTACCCCGTTAATTATATCCGGACCTGTTCCTCAAGGCGATCGTCATGAGTTTACAGAATTAAAACCCAAAGTGGATAGTATTGCTGCAGTACAGCGTCAGTATCTGACCCACGTGCTGTCAGATGCTAAAAAGCTGATTGCGGAAGGCGATACAAAAGAAGGTGGTTTTCAACTCTTACGTGTGTATAGAGGTATCCCTAAAAACAAAGCCTTAATCAAGTTTTTAAGTGAGGAAGGCATCAAACAACTTCTTCAAAAAACAGAAAATCAATACATGCAGGACAACAACCGCGAGATGCCTAAGGTAGATGCGGAATTGTACTATGTGATTGACGAAAAAAATAATCAAGTTGAATTAACGGATAAAGGTGTAGAATTCCTATCAGGTGATGATGATCCAAACTTCTTTGTGATGCCAGAAATTGGGATGGAAATCTCAAAAATTGAAGCACAACAACTTTCTAAGGAAGAAGAGGCGGATGCTAAAGAAGAGTTGTTCAGAGATTTCGGAATCAAGTCAGAACGCATCCATACGTTAAGCCAATTATTAAAGGCTTATGCCCTATTTGAAAAAGATATTCAATATGTGGTCATTGACAATAAAGTAATGATCGTTGATGAGCAAACGGGTCGTATCATGGACGGCCGTCGTTATAGCGATGGGTTGCACCAGGCTATTGAAGCAAAAGAGAATGTGAAAATTGAAGCGGTCACTCAAACTTTTGCAACGGTAACCCTCCAAAATTACTTCAGGATGTACCGCAAACTAGCGGGGATGACCGGTACTGCGGTTACGGAAGCTGGGGAGTTTTGGGAAATATATAAATTAGATGTGGTTGAAATTCCAACCAACCGACCAATTGCGCGTGATGACCGCGATGATTTAGTGTACAAAACTAAACGTGAAAAATATAACGCGGTGATTGACGAAGTGACCAAACTTTCTGAGGAAGGCCGTCCGGTGTTGATCGGGACCACTTCTGTTGAAATTAGTGAGTTGTTGGGTAAAATGTTAACGCTTCGTAAAGTGCCGCATAACGTACTGAACGCAAAACTGCATAAAAAAGAGGCTGATATTGTCGCAGAAGCGGGACAGCCAGGTCAGGTTACCATTGCCACCAACATGGCGGGTCGTGGTACGGATATCAAATTGAGCAACGAGGTTAAGAAAGCTGGTGGTTTGGCCATTGTAGGTACAGAACGCCATGATTCAAGACGTGTTGACCGTCAGTTACGTGGTCGTGCCGGACGTCAGGGAGATCCAGGAAGTTCACAGTTTTATGTGTCATTAGAGGATAACCTTATGCGTCTTTTTGGTAGTGAGCGTATTGCCAAGATGATGGACAGAATGGGCTTGGAGGAAGGTGAAGTGATTCAGCACTCTATGATTTCTAAATCTATTGAACGTGCACAGAAGAAAGTTGAGGAAAACAACTTCGGTGTTCGTAAGCGTTTGCTGGAATATGATGATGTGATGAACGCACAACGTGAAGTTATTTACAAGCGTCGCCGTCATGCATTACATGGGGAACGTTTACGTGTGGATTTGGCAAATATGATTTTTGATACTTCAGAAGGCATCACCCAAACCAACAAAGCGGCCAACGATTTCAAGAATTTTGAGTTTGAATTGATCCGTTATTTCTCCATGAGTTCTCCAATTACGGAGGCAGAATTTGGTAAACTCTCTGAACAGGACATTGCAGGTCGTATTTACAAGGCCGCGTTTAATCACTACAAAGATAAAATGCAGCGTAATGCGGACATGGCATTCCCTGTGATTCAGAATGTTTACGAAACCCAACGCGATAAGTTTAAGCGCATTGTAGTGCCGTTTACGGATGGTGTGAAGAGTATTCAGGTGGTTACTGATCTTGAAAAAGCTTACACCACCAACGGGAAGCAATTGATCAATGACTTTGAGAAAAACATAACCCTTGCCATTGTTGATGACGCTTGGAAAACCCATTTACGTAAAATGGACGAGTTGAAACAATCGGTTCAGTTGGCGGTACACGAGCAAAAGGATCCGTTATTGATCTATAAGTTTGAAGCGTTTGAATTGTTTAAAGTGATGATTGACCAAGTGAATAAAGATGTAATTTCATTCTTGTTCAAAGGCGAATTGCCATCAGAAACTACAGACACCATTCAGGAAGCACGTGATAAACGTTCTAAAGAAAAATTAGAGACCACCAAAGAGGAAATCCCTAATTTGGACGAACGTTCAGCGCAAAGCAGAGCGGCCGGCAACACCTCGCCACAACGTCAAGAAGTGGTAGAAACTATTGTTCGCGACAAGCCAAAGATTGGTCGTAATGACAAAGTGACCATCAAGAATGTGATGAGTGGCGAAAACAAAACGTTGAAGTACAAACAAGCAGAACCTTTATTAATGAAAGGCGACTGGGTTATTACTGAAGGATAATTAATTTCTGCGAAAGCGGAGATTCCAAAATAAAAAAATCCTGACCTCATTTGAAGTCAGGATTTTTTGTTTACTAGCTGTCCCGACTTTTAAACTTTCCTGTTTTCTTAATTCCGAAAGGCCTTTGTTGGTGTTTCCCACCAACAAGTCTTTCACCTTCACGGATGTTTTCCAAGCCCTTGTTGGTGTTTTCCACCAACAAGTTTTTTCAGGCCCTTGTTGGTGTTTTCCACCAACAAGTCTTTCACCTTCAAGGCTGTTCTCTCCGCCCTTGTCGGGGTACTTCGCCCTTGTTGGTGTTTTCCACCAACAAGATTCAAAGCGCTTGTTGGTGTTTTCCACGTCCTTGTTGAAGTTCGGACGCCCTTGTTGGTGTTTTCCACCAACAAGAATATACTTAAAACCTACTGAGCAGCAGCTTCAAAAACGTTAGTCTGGGTCAAATCAATCACCTCCCCGATCTCGCTATTCACCACACGTTTTGTACGCAAATATCTATTGAGGTTATAGGCATCAAAATTGGCGGCATTTTTATCCACGCTATTAATTTTTACTCGTCCAGCAGAATGAATAAACTCGTTATTACCAATCCACATCCCTACATGAATCACGCGTTCAGAAGACGTTTCTGTGGCTTTTTTTCCAAAAAACAACAAATCGCCAGGTTGCAGGTTTTCAAAATTCTGATGGTCGTCAATTAAATCGCCAGTATGAATTTGCTGGGAGGCATCTCTAGGTAAAATAAGTCCATTTAAGAAGAAGATGGTTTTTGTGAATCCGCTACAATCCACACCTTTAGGCGAGGTACCTCCCCATAAATAAGGTAAGCCCATCAAGCGTTTTGAAGTGGCTACCAAATTTTCGTTGGATGGATTGGTGCGTGCTAACCAAGATGCGTAAAGTTCAGCTTCTGGTTTATTAATATAGGCAAATCGTTGGTCTGGATACACCACTTTATAAAAGTCGCCAGTTTCATCTACCAATTCAAAAATACCTCCGGCAACAATATCAGAAACGACTTGAGAACTTCTAGACGGTTCAGAATAACTACTGCCAGTTATATTGGTATAGATGAGTTTTGTAGTGGTTTTCCATCGGTCAAATTCCGTCTGATTGATGTCTTGAACACCGCCACTATCTACCCAAGCCAAATATTTATCTGGCGTTTGAATCAAGGTCCAACTATCTTCTTTTTTTAAGATGTTTACAGGCGTCCCTAAAGTTGCTTGAGTAGCTAATTCTGCCGAATGTGCAGGGCGACTTCTTAAATTCGCTACTGAAATGGTCACCAAACCAAGAGTCTTACCGCCCAAATCGGAAGCGGGCAACATTTGGATTTCGTCTGTATAGGAAATGTTTGCTGCCGTCAAATTACGTTTTAGGGCGGCAACGGCATCTGGTAAATTACTTTCACCTTTTAAAACATAGGTTTTTCCGTTTTTCTCAGCATTCACAGAAAAAAGCGCCACTCTTTTATCCGGAGCAAACTCGTTTTTTACAGTTTCAATTTCTTTGGATAAAGGTACTCGTTGTTCAACCCTAGTGGCACAACTCATAACGACCGTTAATGCGAACATCAACACACCAATTTTGGAGAATTTTCTTATCATTTTAATTCATTTTTTAAAAGACAGCAAATTATAAAATAATTCCTGATTTGCTAAGTTTAAGTTCTGTAGATTTTTAGTTTGAAGTTAACAGCGCTGAAAAGTCTTAGCTCACAATGCATGCCGAAACGGTTAGTTTAGAAAAATTATAGATCTACTTTAGACCATTCGATCAAAACCAATCAGTTGAAACCTAAGGGCTTTAAAAACGACCACCCCTCTATTCTCTACCACCGCGAAAGTATTTTCTTGCTAATGTTTTCCAAGCCAATTTTTCTGCTTATTTTACCATAAATTTCAAAATTGACACCCCCAAAACCTAAACCTAGCACTAAACGGCCCAAAACCTGGTTGCGACGCATCTTAATTGTGCTTGCGGTAATTGTGCTGTTCCCCATCGGGCTCTTTACGGTAGGATGGTTTAATAGGGATAGCGTGATCGATATGGTGCAAGAGTGGTACGCGAACAACACCTCTGGCACCTTGGTTATTGGCGAAGTGAATGCGAGTTTTCTTAGCGGGTTTCCTAATCTGGGGTTTACGCTTAAAGACATTCAGCACACCAATAATGATTCTATTACAGATCACTACTCCACCCTCGCTATTGAAGAAGCCAAAGTAATCATTGGCGCGGGAAACCTGTTGAGAGGCGATTTTATTTTTAGAAAAATTAATATTAAAAATGCAATTTTCACCTCAGAGGTCATTTCTACCCGCCCCCTGGCCTACCATGAGGCTCTAAAACGCAACAAGCAAAAGGACAAGCAAGGCTTTAAACTCCCCAAGTGGTTACATCAGCAAGGTGCGACCTTGGTTTTGGAAAATTTCAGATTTACGAGCAAAGACACGATTTTAAATAAACATTTTGACCTTCATATACATCATTCAAAGACTACTTTTAAGGCAGATGAATTGCGATTAAAAGGCCATCAGGATCTGGACATTACCGTCCATCACCTGGGTTTTAACACTAAAAAAGGCAGTTTTTTAAAGAATGCCCGTGTATTTGGCCAGCCTGATTTTAATATTGAATTCGAGACAGACGCCATTCAAATTCCTAGGTTTCCATTGCATATTGATGATCAGATTTTTCAACTTTCCGCCCTTTTCGACCTTGCCGAGTCCAATGGATTTGAATTTGATTTAAAAAATGAGGCTACCGATTTTAAAACCGTTAAGCGTTTATTGAGCGATAGTATTGCCATTAAATTAAACGATTATGACATCTTAAAACCTTTTGAAAGTCAGATCAAAATCGCGGGTAAATTTGCCTTCGGGAACAATCCGGATGTGAATGCCCATTTTTCGACCATCAATAATGAGATCATCATATTTGATAAAATTCATTTAAAAAATGCTGCCTTTGCCGGAACTTTAACTACGGATATTTACAGCACAGACAGTATCAAGCGCTTGAAGAAATCGCCCCAAGACATCAAAGTGACTTTTGATATGCTGAATGGGGAGTTTGAAGATATTAAAATGACCACGGTCAATTCCTATTATCAAAGCACACCCGAAGCAGCGAATTTCGTAGAGGCCACTGTAAGTTTAAATGGTAAAAACGAAACCTTAGCCAAGCTTATAGAAACCGATAATTTCGATTTTATTGGTGGAAATTTTCAGTTGCAGACAAACATCTCTGGCGATATTCCCAATCTTTACCAAATTTTAAACAAGGCTACTGGACGCTTTGATTTACAAAACACCCGAGTTGTACTCAAAAAGAATGGTCTTCAACTCCCTATCCAATCCATTTCAGTAGATCTTCAAAAAGAGAATTCTATTTTACGTGAATTGATCGTTAACTTGCCCAACGGCGAAAATTTAGTTTTTAGAGGCACCTTAAAAAGCATCGCTGGACTCTTGTCAAAGTCGCCCGTTGCACCCACTACGAGTCATATTGTGTTAAGTTCAGACAACCTCAACATTTCAGAAGTGATCGTAATGGCTCAGGAATTTGTACCTGAGAGCAATTCCAAAAATTCTGATAGACAAAACCTACACGAAACCTTAGAGGCGGTATACAGTCAATTCCACCCACAGTTTAGATTAGACATTAAAGCGTTAACCTTTAATGAGGTGATGATCACTGATGTAAAATCGAACATTCAACTCGCCGATCCTGAAACTATTGTATTACGCAATTTTAGTTTTAATTACGATGACGCGGTGACGAATTTAAAAGGCAGTGTTAAGGTATATCCTCCAGAAAGTCGCCTTAAGGAAGCTATTTTCATGAATGCGGAGGCCACTTCCGAAGGGTCTTTAGAGGTGTTTAAGGAGTTGTTTAATATCGAATTGTTCCGGATAGACTCCGGACGTTACCAGTTTAATGGCAAGGTGAACGGCAATGTTCGTGCCTTTAGTGAACTTTTACAAAATGCTCAAGGCGACTTGACACTGACCAATACCAAACTGCATTATCCACCCGCCGATATGGCTATTGTAATCGATTCTTTAGCGCTGTTGGTAGACCGTTCCGATATCGTTTTAAAGCAGTTTAACTTAGAAATAGACGATTTTCAGCCTATCCAACTCAATGGACACATTAAGGAATTTCCTAATTTCCTGTTGGATGACATTACAGAAGAAGGTTCTATATTCTTAGAAATTTCCGCACCATTTTTTGATGGTGATCAACTTTTATCAACCATTAATTCCCTGACCACAGAAGACACTGTATCATCTGCCAATAAACGGGCCTTACACGCCATTTTTAAGGATGTCAATAAATTCAATCCTGAAATTAAATTGGCTATTGATTCTCTAAAATTCAGAGATCTCATCACGGAGAAGATTGCTGCGCAAGTGTATTTTGAAAATGATTCCATTCTTAAATTGGACCATCTCAATTTAAAATACAAATCCACTACGGCCAACGTACAAGGTGAAATCAACGCCCATAACAGTCAAATAAACTTAAAGAATGATAATCCTTTTAATCTCGATTTTTCAGTTCAAGTGAAAGGCAAATCGGAAGATTTAAATGATTATCTTAAAACTACCAATTTTGTGTTTAAATCGGGCGAATTTGAATTTTACGGGAACTACCAAGGACAATCAAAAGACTTACAACTGCTCAATTCTGAAGCTTCCGGTGATCTAAAAATCAGCGGAACTTTAGTCGATTTTAAAGCGGCTGATCTTCAAATTCCGGTGGATAGTCTGCACTTGCAAATACACAATGATTTAGCCACTTTAAAGACGTTGGATATCCAACTCCCTGGCAAGAGTTCCGTGTTTTTTTCGGGAGCAATTGATAATTTTTCAGAATTCATCAATGGTTCCGCGACACAGCGCCAGCACAATTCCGACTTTTCTATTTACGCACCTTATCTGGACACTGCCAACATTCAGGAGTTTTTGGAAGGCTCTGAATCAAAAATTCAAAAAGACACCATAAAAAAAGCTTTAAACCTTAAAAAATGGAAAGAAGTGTTGACTAAAATCAATAGCTCTTTTTATCCAGGCATCGCCATTAAAGTCGACACCTTAAAACACGAAGAATTCCGAATCACGGATTATCAATCGCAACTCGAATTTGACAACCAAGGACACTTTAGTTTAAAGGATACCCAACTCGATTTTTATGGGGGTAAAATTGCCCTGAACGTGGATGTTGGAATCATGGCCGGGGAGAACACTCCGGTCCGTATTGACATGAACGTTCAGGACATGGACCTCCACGAACTGGTGACCCGCTTCGACTATTTTAAGGATGAGGGTTTGCGAGAAGCGGATCAGATTGGAGGCATCATCAATTACCGACTTATTGCTGACGGCACTGCTAACAATGAAGGCCACGTTAATATGAACTCCTTAAATGGTCGTCTCGAACTGAAAATCGACAGCCTTTTGCTCTATAATTATAAACCGCTCATGGAAAGTATTCCGTTGCTGAGTTCTGAAAGATTCAAAAACCTAAGATTCAGGCCTATTGCCCAAACTTTTGAAATTAAAAATGGCGAAATCATTATTCCTAGAACCCAAATTCAATCTTCAGCAATTCACTTATTTTTTGAAGGCCGCTTAAAACTGAATTCTTATACTAATATTTGGTTGTCCTTACCGTGGAAAAATTTAAAACGTAACGATGGGTTAAATTTTCCGGAAAAGACCACATTTGAAGAGGCAGGATCAAAATTTTATCTGCAATTTATACAAGATCAAAACAATGCAAAGGCTAGAAAGCAAAAGTTAAAGGTCAAATTCAGATTGGGCAATCGTAAATTGAAACGCATGCGTGATTCATCTTTTGACTAAATCATAGTACAAATCCTTCTTGCCGGACGTTGTCGTATTTTAATCTCATTATCATTCAACTTAAATGAGTTAAACTTCTGTGATATATTTCTTAATTTTAAAATTAATAAACCACACAATCATATGTTTAACTATAAAATATTAACAAAACGCGTAGCGGTAATCATTGCAGGACTGATCGGTTTAATGGCCGTAGTGTTTCTTGGATTATATTATTTTCAAAAGCACCCTGAAGCGCTTAAAAAGTCAGAGCGTACCATAACCATTTGGCAACCTCGGAACGTTGACGAAGATATGGCCAATGCCTTTATCATGCCTGACGTAAAGTATGGTTACGACTTACTTACCCAAACCCAAAAATATTTGGGGCCACAAGCAGAAAACCCACAAATGCGTTTATCAGGTAATAATCTGAAATGCACAAGTTGCCATTTGGATTCCGGTAATCGGCCGGGTTCTGGTTCATGGGCTGGTGTTACACAGCGTTATCCTTCGTTTCGCGGGCGCTCCAATGCTATGGGAAGCATTCAAGACCGGATAAACGGCTGTATGGAACGCAGCATGAACGGTGAGAAACTTGATATAGATTCCAGAGAAATGAAAGCTATGGTCGCGTATATGGATTGGTTGAGTGAAGGCATTCCGGAAGATGAAGTTGAAAACGTTTCCGGCTACACTAATTTAGAGCCACCAAATATGGCGGTCGATTTGGGCAAAGGACAACAAATATTTACAACGCATTGTATTGAATGTCATCAAGAAGATGGTCAAGGCTTGAAACATGCAGATTTTAAGGATGGGTATGTGTATCCACCGCTATGGGGTGATGATACTTTTAATGACGGTGCGGGGATGAACCGAGTGCTGACTGCAGCACAATTTATCAAAGCGAATATGCCCTATTTATTAGCCACTAGAGATAATCCTGTGCTTACAGATGAAGAAGCTTATCATGTGGCTGGCTATATCAATAGTTTTAAGCGTCCAGAAAAGGCAAATAAGGATAAAGATTATCCGGATTTAAAATTAAAACCGGTCTCTACACCTTACGGACCATGGGAAGATAATTTTACGGCGGAGCAACACAAATTTGGTCCCTTCCCTCCGATTATAGCTTACTATAAAGAGAAGTATGACATTAAAAAGTCTAAATAACTGAAATTTCACCTTTACTAATAAGAATGTAAAACCCCATAATGCACAAGGCAGTATGGGGTTTTACTTATTTAGATAAAAGTATAATTACTGAATATCTGCGGAAGAAATTATTTGAATTCCTAAATAGTCCATCTTCTTTTTTAAGGTTATAAAACCTTCAACATCCAAAGGTTGGGAAGCATCTTCTACAAAAAAGCAGGCAAAGCCTTCCTTAAAAGCATCATGCGTGGAAAAGTACACACAAATATCTGCGGCAAGTCCGCACAAATACAATTGTGATACGCCTTTTTCTCTTAAATAACCCGCTAATCCGGTCGATTTAAGGTGCCCATTGTCATAAAAGCCACTATAGCTGTCAATTTCTCTATCGGTACCCTTACGGAATATAGCTTCCCATTGGGTAGTATGTAAATCTGGATGAAAATCAGCACCTTTTGTACCCTGTACGCAGTGATCAGGCCATAAAGTTTGTGGTTTTCCATGGAGTTCTATCTCATCAAAAATAGCTTTACCTTGGTGATTGGAAGCAAAACTAATGTGATCCTGCGGATGCCAATCTTGGCTAGCCACCACCAAATCAAACTTAGGTTGCATGGCATTAATTATCGGAACAATCTTATCGCCATCAGGTACTGGGAGTGATCCACTGGGCATAAAATCATTTTGCACATCAATTATGAGAAGGGTTTTCATCGGTGTTTAGAATTTATGTTTTAAGACTAATATATCACGTTCTTTTTTCAGTTGTGGGGTAAGCCCAATTTTATAAATATGCGGATTTTGAAATCGTTTATATTCTTCAGGCAGTTTCTCTAAACGCGATTTAGAATAGGCGGCAATTTCAGTCACCGTGCGTGACATGCTGATGCGCTTTCCATCCGTCATCACCTCTTGTAGTAAGGCTTCATACTCAAAACCTTTTAAGCTCATATGTTTTGTAGCATCAAACGGGTGCTCCATTTGTTCTATCGTATCTTCAGTAAACATAGCCACAGCATCAGCCCCGTAAAACATGCCGGCTTTATCCAACATGCGATACACCTGTTTTTTATAGGGCAAAGACACTTTTATAATATTTTCGGACAATTTTATCCGCGGATCGTCATTAAATTCAGACAATTTATATACACCGCCTAAGGCAGCGTCAGGTTTGCCTGTGACCAAATTGGTGCCTACGCCATAAATATCAATAGGCGCCCCTTGATCTTTTAAACTTTTTATCACAAATTCATCCAATTGATTAGAGGCCACAATTTTCACATAACCCAAATTAGCATCATCTAAAATTTTCCGGGTTTGTTTGGCCAAATAAGCCAAATCGCCACTGTCCAAACGTACCCCCATCAGTTGTTCCCCCTCCTGCTCCATCTCTTTAGCCACCGTAATGGCATTCTGCAATCCACTGCGCAGTGTATTATAGGTATCAATAAGCAGGACACAATTTTTTGGTCGCACTTTAGCGAAGTCTCGGAAGGCCTGCAACTCGTCACCATAACTTTGGATAAAGGAATGCGCCATTGTACCCGAAGCTGTAATATTAAAATCTTCCGCGGCTTTTACGTTACTGGTCCCGTCAAATCCACCAATTACTGCTGCTCTAGAAGCATAGTACCCCCCAGTAGCGTGCGCACGTCTTAGACCCATATCTAATAAGGTGGCGTCTTTAGCACTGTGCCTGATTCTGTTTGCCTTGGTGGCGATCAGGGATTGGAAATTGAGAAGGTTTAAAAGCATGGTTTCAATAACTTGGGCTTCTATAATATTTGCTTCCACCTGTAGTATTGGTCGGTTAGGAAATACGACATCCCCTTCTTGACTGGAACGGATCGTGCCATGAAATCGAAAATCCTTTAAATAATCCAAAAATTCCTGCTCAAAACCATGTTGTTCCAAAAACTCCAGATCAGAGTCAACAAACTTTAAATTTTCCAGAATATCAAGTACATTTTCCAATCCGGCAAAAATGACGTAGCCTCCATTAAACGGATTGCTTCGGTAATAATAATCGAAAACTGCCCGCCCATCTGGTTTGGTTTTAAAATACACTTGGGCCATGGTAAGTTGATATAGATCGGTGTAAGCTGCTGTAATCTTCAAGAGTGTCTCAGTTTTAGTTAATACTATCGAATTGTAAATATATCCAAAAATAAATTGTGAACATGGGCTCAGGCGTTCCAATACGTTGTCCGGAATCAGGAATGTCTGCTATTATGAATTGGTAGTATATTCAGCATCGAATGCCATAAGGCTCCGAAATATAGAAGTTTCTTTAGAGCTTCATTTCAAGTTTAACAAAAGTTTTTCAATCAAGGTATGTAGCTCTAAAATTGGTTTTAAAAATCTAAAAGCAGACCGTAAAGTGCTTCCTTTCTGCGGAACTCCGTATTTTAGAATCATTCTAAATGATGACATGGTGTTCATTTAAAATGCTCCAATTCTCCGTTCCCACCAAGGCCTTCACACCATACCCATTGATTTTTAAACACTTAGAACTCCTTATAATTGGCGCTGGGTAGAGACTCTTAAATATTTCTTAATATTCATCACAACGAATTAGTTTTTAAAGCCTTATCTTTTATTAAAATATGACAATTATCAGTTCTAATCACTGATCTGTGTGCTATTTTTAACCTACAATTCACAAGGTATATGAAGTTTAACTATAAAATACTTCCAGAAAAAGGCTCGTCGTGGCGCACATTTGCCGTTTTTGCGATTGCCGCTATTATTGGTATGGGATTTTTTATAATACGAGAAGCTGAAGTAGTATCTTATTTATCAGATAATCCGCAAGCCTGTGTAAATTGTCATGTTATGACGCCCGTGTATAATAGTTGGATGCATAGCTCTCACAGAGAATGGGTGTCTTGCAATGGCTGTCATGTACCTCAGGACAATGTGTTTAATTCCTATTATTTTAAGGCTAAAGACGGCTTATACCACTCGGCAGTCTTTACGGCCCGACTTGAACCTGATGTAATTACTATGCGGGAAGCCTCAGAAGAAGTTGTTCAGAACAATTGTATCAGATGCCACGTACAACAGGTTACAGAAGTAAAATATGATGGTTGGATTGACAACCATAAAGAAAACCGAACGGACAGAGCCTGTTGGTCCTGTCATAAAGAGGTCCCGCATGGTCGCATACACGGCTTGTCAACCGTAAAGTATAATATTGCCCCATTACCAACTGATCAGGATGAAACGGTAATCCCGGAATGGCTAGCCAAAGAAATTGAAGCACAATAAACCGCAACAACTATGAAAAATAAAGTTCTCTTCGTCGTCACAATTATAGTCGTCTTTTTATTAGGACTACTGGCATCAAGTATTATTAATCGAAAAAGTGAGGCCAAATACAAGTATGTGCCTAACGTTTTAATTGGTGAAAATGAGCCAAGAAATGCTGAATGGGGCAAAAACTACCCAAGGGAATACCAATCGTATTTACAAACTGCTGACACTTCGGTTACCACTTACCAAGGCGGCTCTTCCATGCGCGATATGTTAGAGGAAGACCCCAGATTAGTCGTGCTCTGGGCAGGTTATGGTTTTTCCAAAGACTATTCGCAAGGACGTGGACATTATTATGCCATCGATGATATTCACAATACATTACGAACTGGTGGACCGGAAGATAAAGAGGACGGTCCAATGCCGGCCACCTGCTGGACCTGTAAAGGACCAGATGTACCACGGCTAATGGAAGAAAAAGGTGTTGCCGAATTTTATAGCGGTACCTGGGCAGAAAACGTTTCTGAGGTGGTTAATCCAATAGGTTGTGCAGATTGCCATGATCCTAATAATATGAAGCTACGTATTACCAGACCAGCTTTAGTTGAAGCTTTTCAGGCCATGGGAAAAGACATTACTCAAGCCACACATCAAGAAATGCGCTCTTTAGTTTGCGCACAATGCCATGTGGAGTATTATTTTGACAAGAACAAACCAGGTAGCGAAGGCACACAGTACCTCACCTTTCCTTGGGAAAATGGATTCACCTCTGAAGCCATGGAAAAATATTATGACGATATTGAATTTTCAGATTGGACCCACTCTATCAGTAAAGCACCCATGCTTAAAGCACAGCATCCAGATTACGAAACCTACCTGACCGGCGTGCATGCCGATCGCGGGGTGTCTTGTGCAGATTGCCATATGCCTTATAAAAGTGAAGGCGGACAAAAATTTACAGATCACCACTTACAATCGCCTTTAAATAATGTAGCCAATTCTTGTCAGGTATGCCACAGAGAGGAATCTGATAAGCTTATCGAGAATGTCTATGACAGACAGCGTAAAGCCACCGAAAACCGGATTAAGTTGGAGGATCTTTTGGTAAAAGCCCATATTGAAGCCGGAAAAGCTTGGGAATTGGGTGCTACCGATGCGCAAATGAAAGACATTTTAATGAGCATCAGACATGCCCAATGGCGTTGGGATTACACAGCAGCATCTCATGGCGCTTCATTCCACTCTCCAGTAGAAGTGGGTAGAGTGTTGGGTAGTGGACTTGCAGAAGCGCAAGACGCCCGTGTAAAGTTGGTACGTTTGTTAGCGAACTTGGGCTATACTGATCCGGTACCAATGCCAGACATTTCTTCTAAAGAAAAAGCTCAAAAATTCATTGGTCTCGACATGGAGAAATTGATAAATGAAAAAGAGAAGTTTAAAACCAATGCCTTGCCAAAATGGCTTGAAGAGGCAAAAGCCCGAGAAGCTAAAATGGACTCCAAAAAAGTAGTTAGCAACAACAACTAATAGTGTGTATCGAACACAGTTAAAATCCAATTAACGGCCTACTTAAGCCGGATTACACCCTATGAAATCTATTTACCGCTTATTTTCGTCATCTGTATTAGCCCTAATTTTACTTTTAATCTTTGCGGTAGCCATGGCTACCGCAACTTTTGTGGAAAATGATTTTGGCACAGATACCGCTTGGATAAAAATATATGATGCCCTCTGGTTTGAATTGGTCATGGTTGGCCTGGCGCTTTCATTTTTAGCAAATACCTTTAAGTACAATTTATGGCGCAAAGAAAAATGGGCTGTACTACTCTTTCATCTCTCCTTTATCATCATCATAATTGGTGCAGGAATTACAAGATATGATTCCTACGGAGGGATCATGCGTATTAGGGAAGGCGAAAGTTCAAATACTATAATTTCAGATAAGAACTATCTACAAGTTCATATTTCCAACGGTTCAAAAACGAGGCACCTAGAAAAGAAAAAGGAATTTTCCCCTTTAAACGATAATAATTTCTCTATAGAAACAGATTTAGAAGGTACGCCCATTACCATTTCCTTAAAAGATTTTGTGGCGGACGCCTTACCTGAAATTGTTGATGATGGCAAGAAAGGCACACCGTTATTACAAATGGTCACTACCTCGGGCAACGGTAGAGAAACCCTTTTTTTAAGTAAAGGTGAAATAGAAGCTATTGGCCCGCACAAACACAAAATAGGATTTGAAGCCCAAGAAGAAGGGATCATCAATATTATTGAAGATAATGGCGAGTTTAAAATAATCTCTCCCCATCCTCTTGATTTCTTTGTGATGGCTGATCAGAAAGCGGGTGTTTTGAAGGGAGATTCGCTCCAACCAATGACGCTTAAAACCTTATATAGACAAGGCGACTTATCTTTTGTGCCCATCTCATTCCACAAGAATGGCAGCATGAAATTAGTCAGTACGTCTGAAAAACCCCATGATAATGATCCTACAAAAGATGATGCTGTGGTGCTTAATGTGACCGTTGGCGATAAAACAGAAGAAGTAATGCTACTCTATCGGAAAGGGTTTTTACCAACTTCACATGCCATTACCGTAGACAACATCAATCTTAGTTTTTCTTATGGCGCCATGCCTATAGAAATTCCGTTTGCGGTAAAGTTGAATGATTTTCAACTGGAACGCTATCCCGGATCTGAGAGTCCCTCTTCCTATGCCAGCGAAGTCATAGTTTTAGATGGCGAAACTCAGATGCCATTTCGTATCTATATGAACAATGTATTGGATTATGGCGGCTTCAGATTCTACCAGGCGAGCTATGACACGGACGAAAAAGGCACCCTACTGGCCGTTAATCACGATGTATTAGGCACTGTTACAACCTATATTGGTTATTTTCTTTTGATGATTGGGATGTTTTTTACCCTCTTCGGAAAAAGTACGCGCTTTACCATAATCAGTAAAAAGCTAAAGAAAATTAAGCAGTACGCTCCGTTATTTATTTTGGGCGTATTGAGTTCTTTTGGAACGTTTGCCCAACGACCAATGCAAAATGATTCGATTCCTTCAGTAACTGAATTGGTGATCAATCAACACATAGACAAACAACACTCTGACTTGTTTGGTCGTATTTTAGTTCAGGATATTGATGGAAGGATCAAGCCCATCAACACCCTAGCTTCTGAGTTTTTAAGAAAAATTTACGGCAAAACCACCTATAGCTATCCATCAGAAGAAGGAAACATAAGTATGGATGCCAATCAGGCATTTTTAGCCATGCATGTGTCTCCAGGAGCTTGGCAGAAAATACCGGTCATTAAAATAGACGCTAAAAAGGGTGGCAACTATTTTAAACCTCTCAAAATCACAGATGATGGCTATATTTCTTTCGATCATTTAATAAATCCTGATGGCGATTATGTATTGGCAAAATTAGCTGAGGATGCCCACGCTAAAAAACCGGCGGAGCAAAATGAATTTGATAAAGAAGTCATCAAAGTTGATGAGCGCTTTAATATTTTATTCAATATTTTCTCTGGTAATTATTTGAAAATTTTTCCAAACAGTTTAGATGAAAAAGACACTTGGTTTAGCTATACCCATCACTTTGATGATTTTCCCCCAGAGGATGGTCTCTTTGTACAGAATATTACCCGGACGTATTTTAATGATATCGCTTCCAAAAACTGGGCCAGTGCCAATGACAAATTGAGTTACATTGACACCTACCAAAGCACACTGGGCAAAGATATTATTCCAACAGAAAGGCGCGTGGAAGCGGAATTATGGTATAACCAAATGAATCTTAATTTCTGGTTGTTCCAAACCTTTTTCACCATTGGTCTCATCATGTTGGTCTTGGCGCTTTCAAAAATTTTCGTGCAGAAGAAATTTATAGATATCCTATGGAATATACTCGTAGTGGTGGCATTGATCAGTTTCTTGATTTTTACAGGAAATATTTTACTCCGTTGGTATATTGCTCAGCATCCACCTTGGAGCAACGGTTACGAAATGATGGTTTTTGTGGCTTGGGTGCTCATGCTCTGTGGATTATTAACGTTCCGTAAATCTGATTTTTCTTTACCCTTAGCTACGCTGTTTACCGGGTCGCTCCTCTTTGTAAGTTATTTAGATTGGTTAAATCCGGAAATCACCAACCTTATGCCCGTATTAAAGTCGTCATTTTGGCTAAAGGTACATGTGGCCACCATTGTGAGCAGTTATGCACCCTTGGCCTTATCTGCAGTATTGGGATTTATGGCTTTGGTACTAATGATTATAAAAACAAAAAGCACAGCCTATAAAATTGATATTCGGATAAAAGAACTCACGTATATCAATGAGATTTCAATGACGATAGGATTGTTTGTGTTAACCATAGGCACCTTTTTGGGCGGGGTCTGGGCCAACGAATCTTGGGGTCGCTATTGGGCATGGGATCCTAAAGAAACTTGGGCATTAATTTCGATTATTGTATATGCTATTGTGTTGCATTTAAGGCTTGTGCCCGCACTTAACAGTCGCTTTACACTCAACGTGGCCAGTGTGTTTGCGTTTGCTTCCATCATTATGACGTCTTTTGGAGTGAACTATTACCTCACGGGTTTACACAGTTATGCCGCTGGAGATCCTGTACCGGTACCGAATTTTATTTACATCCTCACGGCGGTAGTAGTGGCTGTCGCCATTATTGCCTTAATACGAGTTGAAAAATTTAAAAAACGAGCTCGTTAAATTGGGAATGGGAAGTTTTTGAATGGAGACTTACATTTTAAAACAAAAAAAGACCTTAAATGACATTTCAGGAAATGTGCTACTAAGGTCTTTTAATGTTATTAAACTAAGCTTCTGCCAAGCTTCGTTTTACTTTTCTATACACGTAATTAGGATAAATACTGCGCTTTGCGAAACGATTCAATTTATCGCTGTTAATCATTTTGATATACACCGGTTTGGTCACTCCAAAATATTCATAAGTGGTGCCGTCCTGAAAAGTGATTTCTAGCAACAAACCTTTATGGGTATAATCTGCAATACCTGAATTGGTTATCGTTTCATTATAATTATCTAAGTTAGCAGCAATAGTTTCTGGTGCGATACTCACTAAAAAGTGGTACCCATCAATAATTCTGCGACTTTGAGATTCGGCTTCCAATTGCAATGCATCACCATTTTGAAATTTGTCAGGATGCCATTCTTTCACCAAATCGCGGTAACTCTTTTTTAAAGTCTTTAAGTCGACTTCAGTTTCTACTCCAAAGAGTTTTTTGTATTCATTTATGCGCTTCATTATAATTTTTATTTGAGGGCGCAAAAGTACGCGATATTATGATACAAAAGATTAAAAACTGTAATTAGTTGTAGTCCAGCCAAAACAGGGCCTAATTCATTGCCTTAAATACATATTAAATTTTTAACAACACAGTATTGTACGATGCTGCCCATCACATCATAAGTCTATAATCTTAAGACTATGAGCCAAAAAAGATCCATCACTATTTTACGGCAATGGCAAACTTCTTGATAAATTTGACCCTGAAAAGAAACTTGAGGCTTTCAATTGATAATTTCATGAGCAACATACCATCTTTTCATAAAACAGCGTTAAGAGCTTTACAGAGCAAGCTTTTTAATTTATATTTAACCCAGGTTTAAACATTACCATATGAATACTTTTTTGAAACGCCTTTTAATTATCCTTGCTGTAGTGGCTGTAGGATTATTTTTATACTCTCATTTTGTGGAGGACATTTTTTCGAAACGATTAAGTCCCAAAGACGCGGTAAAGTTTGAGTTAAATGACACGAGGCTGCAGGTTCAATACAACAGACCTTTTAAAAAAGGCCGCGAAATATTTGGCGCATTGGTGCCTTACGATAAAGTATGGCGTACAGGAGCCAACGAAGCCACCACCTTTAGCACCAATAAAAACTTGTTGGTAGATGGGAAATCGTTGCCTTTGGGCACCTATACCCTTTGGACGGTGCCTAAAGACAGTACATGGATTGTTTACTTCAACACCAAGGAATATCCATGGGGTGTGGATGAAAAAATGCAACCAATGCGAGAGCCCGAATTTGACCTTATAGAAGTAGAAGTCCCTGTTATAAATTTAGATAATACTGTGGAGCAATTTACCATTGCCTTTGATAACACCACAGATAACCTAAAATTAACCATGGCTTGGGACCACACTAAAATTGAAGTTCCCATGGAGGTCAGCATGGTGCAACCTGAATAGTCCGGAAAACACACTATTTGATGGATTTTAATCTTTATATTGAAAATAAAACAGTTTGACTAATTCGCGCAAATCTTCTGCTTTACACGAAAATGAAGGCGTTTCTGAACCAGAAACCACCAACCAGCGCGCTATAGAAGCTATAAAAAACAAACGTCAGACACAACCTTCAGCAGCCGATTTGGTTAAAGGCATTCTAGCTAAAAACCTGACGGCCTTAAGCAGAGCGATCACCTTGGTGGAAAGCACCAATCCCTTACACCTCAAAAAAGCAAATGCCATTATACAAGAGTGCCTGGCTTATGCGAACAACTCCGTACGTATTGGCATTACCGGAGTTCCTGGTGTAGGCAAGAGTACATTTATTGAAACTTTTGGGACTTTTCTGACCTCACAAGGAAAGAAGGTGGCGGTTTTGGCCGTCGACCCAAGCAGTACCTTGAGCCATGGTTCTATTTTGGGCGACAAAACCCGAATGGAGGATCTGGTTAAGGACGACAATGCATTTATTAGGCCCTCCCCTTCAGGCACCTCTCTTGGCGGCGTAGCCCGGAAAAGTAGGGAAACTATTATTTTATGTGAAGCGGCTGGTTTTGATACTATTTTAATTGAAACGGTTGGTGTTGGTCAGAGTGAAACGGCAGTGCACAGTATGGTAGATTTCTTTTTATTACTCAAATTATCAGGTGCCGGCGATGAACTGCAGGGTATAAAACGGGGCATAATGGAAATGGCAGACGCCATTGTGATTAATAAAGCCGATGGCGACAATCTGAAACATGCTAAAACAGCCAAAGTAGAATTCAATCGGGCGCTTCACCTCTATCCTCCCAAAGAATCTGGGTGGCAACCTAAAGTTCTGCTAGCAAGTGCCTTGAAAAACGAAGGTATTCCCGATGTTTGGGAATTGATTCAAGCTTATTTGGAGCTTTCTAAAGAATCCCATTTTTTCAATCATAATCGCAACGAACAGAATAAGTTCTGGCTGCTTCAAACTATCGAAGACCGGCTAAAATCTGATTTCTACAATAACCCAACCATCAAAGCAGAATTGCAAATTCAATTGCAGCATATTGAAAATGGCACGACATCCCCGTTCGCTGCCGCAGAAGTGTTATTGGGTTTGAAATAAAGTCTGATTAGCCAAATTCTCAATTTCAACTTCAACTTCAATTTAGATTTCAATTTCAATTTCATAGTCAATTGGAAATGATTAACTTTTCAACCATTAACCTTTAACTTATAAAAGCACCATGAAACTATTCACAAAAATAAAGTCGATCATCCAACTCATGAAAGAAGTGGATTTTGATGACCTCAGTAAAATTTCCGAAAAAATAGACTTGCCCAAAATCATGAAAACTGTTGGAGAGTTGGATGACAAACAGCTGGATGGGCTCATGAAAATGCTCTCAGAAAAGAGCAAAAAGGGACAACACCAACTCCCACCTATTGATGGCGATTTTTATGACTTAGATTTGAAATTGACCCAAGAACAGCGCGCTATTCAGATGAAAGTCCGCAATTTTATGGAGGATGAAATAGAACCTATCGCCAATGAGTATTGGAATAAAGCCCAATTTCCGATGCAGATCATTCCCAAACTGGCAGCGCTCAATATTTGCGGAGTAGCATATAAAGGTTACGGATGCCCGGACCTACCGTTTATTATGGAAGGGATTATCGCTGAAGAACTCGCACGCGTAGATGTGTCGATTTCCACATTTTTTGGTGTGCATAGCGGACTCGCAATGGGTTCCATTTACCTTTGCGGGAGTGAAGAACAAAAGCAGGAATGGCTCCCAAAAATGCAAAAAATGGAACTGATAGGTGCCTTTGGCCTTACCGAGCCCAATGTGGGGAGTGGCGTTGCAGGTGGCATGGAAACTACTTGTCGCCAAGAGGGTGATGAATGGGTGCTAAATGGACAGAAAAAGTGGATCGGGAACGCCACTTTTGCCGATGTGACAATAATATGGGCACGAGAGGAAACGACTAATAAAGTGAAAGGTTTTTTGGTGAGAAAAGAAACCCCAGGATTTTCTACCGAAAAAATGGAAGATAAAATGGCTCTGAGAACCGTTCAAAACGCCATCATCACCTTATCGGACTGTAGAATTGAAGAAAAGGACCGACTTCAAAATGCAAATTCGTTCCGAGACACCGCCAAGGTATTGCGAATGACCCGAGCAGGTGTTGCGTGGCAGGCCGTAGGTTGTGCGAGAGGCGCTTATGAAAACGCTTTAAAATACACCAAAAAAAGAGAGCAATTTGGAAAACCTATCGCCTCCTTCCAATTGGTGCAGAACCACTTGGTAGAAATGCTTTCCAATTTAACCGCCATGAAAACGATGGTGTACCGCTTATCAGAATTACAAGATCAAGGCTTATTAACGGATGAACACGCCTCCTTGGCCAAAGTTTTCTGCTCTCTGAGAACTAGAGATGTGGTGAGTCAGGCACGGGAAGTAATGGGCGGAAACGGTATTTTACTGGAGTACAACGTGGCTCGCTTTGTGGCCGATGCAGAAGCCATTTACTCCTATGAAGGCACCAAAGAAATCAATACCTTAATTGTCGGCAGAGCGATTACTGGCTATAGTGCGTTTGTATAAAACTAAGATTTCTAAATGCTCTGGCGCCGGGTTTTGATCACTCTAATTATGATAAAATTCACTTTGTATATCCGTGTTTTCATACGATCAAAACATCAGCGAATATCTGCGAAATTAGCGGGAAACAAAACCATGAAAAAATTTGAGTATCCCGCAGATCACACAGATAATCGCAGAATAAAAACAAATGTTTGTTTTGAGTGGCTACATATATAATTTATCAGAATGTCACAAATAAGAGCTTTATGATATGTTGCGGACAATCAAAAATTCACTTATTAATCGCGTATGTATGACGCCACCTCATAAAAAACCCGTCAGGTCGACATTCATAGGTTCAACATGACGGATTTCTTTATTTAGCAGACTAAAAGCTGCTGCTCTATTCTAACTAGTGCATAAACACTAAGCTACGGTCTTTTTAGGAGTGTTCGCATTAAACTTATCAATCAGGAAACCATTCAGCTTATAAAAGAATGTTCCTGTAATCACACCAAATAAGGTACCCAATACGACATCTAACGGATAATGGACGCCGATATAAATGCGGCTATAGCCCATTAAAAGTGCCCAGATGATGAGAAAGTATAGCATATACTTAAAGCGTTTTTTTAAGGTGAGTCCAATAAAGAAAGCCGCCGCCATCGTGTTAGAGGCGTGCCCAGAGAAAAAGCCGTATCGACCACCACACGTGGCTTTAACCAATCGCATTCCATCTATCAATTCGGCTAAATGACAAGGCCGGAGTCGGACAAAACCATCTTTAAAAAGATTGGTCACCTGATCTGTTACCAAAATCATTAACGCCACCATGACCAAAGTGATGCCAATGCCCTTTAATTGCATTTGTCTGGAGATGAGATAAAGCAAAACCGCATAAAATGGTATCCAATTAAATTTGGAAGTATAGGCCAACCAAAAGGGATCCCAGGTTGGTGTCCCCAAACTATTTAAATAGATGAACACCTCGGTGTCTAACTGTAGAATTTGGTCAATCATTAGGCATTGTATCTTTCAATTTCACGATCGTAGAAATCGGTAGCCTGTTGGATCAAGTTTTCGGTTTCAGAGGTGATCTCCTTTTCATCGTGTTCATCAAACTCTTCCAACCATTCCACGTCATCATCCTCAAGATTTATTATAAATCTCGGAAATTCCGTATGTATAATGTAAATAGCTTCTGGATAATCAGTGTTGTCGCCGAGGATGAATTTTGGTAATTCCATATGAAAATAATATTTATTTTAAGTTTTTAATGTTTCTAATCAGGAGCCTAAGATACGATAATTGCCTTCAACATTTAATGTAATAAAGACCTTGCAACTTAGTCAATTTCTTTCACCAACTAAAGTTAGGGTAGTACTGTTACCTCTTGCTTGATCAACTTCTTGGTCAGATAGTCAAATCTAAAATACAATAAAATTGCGGCACTGGTGAGGCCTGCTATAAGGCCCATCCAAATGCCCAAACTACCGAACATCTCTTCCTTTCCTAAATAATAACTTACGGGAAACCCAATTCCCCAATAAGAAATAAAGGTAATGATGGTTGGAATTTTAACGTCCTGCAAACCTCTCAATGCGCCAAGAGCCACCACTTGCAGACTGTCACTGATTTGAAATATAGCTGCTGCTAATAGCAAGGTGGACGCGATGGTCACCACTTCGCGAGTATCTAAAGCATTAACAGGATCGTCTAAATTGACGTAAATTGTTGGGAGCACTTGGTGTAATGCGATAAAAAGCAGAGCCGAAATTACCGCCAAGATAATACCCAAGAAAAATATGGACATGGCAATTCGTCGTAACTCTGTAAAGTTCTGAAGTCCCTTTTGGTTCCCCACCCTAATCATGGCCGCAACGCTTAAACCTGTGGCCACCATGAAGGTCATGGAGGATAAGTTTAAGGCAATTTGATTGGCCGCCTGCGGATTTTGTCCTAAGGTGCCACTTAACCAAATGGCCGCCGTAAAAATAGCCACTTCAAAAAACATCTGCATGGCACTAGGAAATCCGATATTGATGATTTTTTTCATCATTGGCGATTCCAAGACAAAAATCTTAATATTGGTCACATAAGCTTTCGACTTGTCTCGAGCCCTAAGCAACCACCAAAGGAAAAATACCATAATTACCCTTGAAATTAGCGTGCCCAGAGCGGCACCAACCAAGCCCATTTCAGGAAATCCAAACTTTCCAAAAATTAGAAGATAGTTTAATATGACGTTGATTAAATTTGCCAGAATTGTAGCATACATCGGGTATTTGGTAAGCGACAGGCCGTCACTAAACTGCTTAAAGGCCTGAAAGATAATCAGCGGAATTAGGGAGAATCCAACCAGGTCTAAATACGGTATGGCGAGTTGTACCACATCTTCCGGCTGGTCCATAATGTACATCAATGGTTTTGCCAACAGGAGGACCAAAAATAAAAAGATTCCTAAAACGGTGCACAAAAACAATCCGTGTTTAAAAGCCGATTTTCCCTTTACAAAATCCTTTTCCGTATCTGCTTCGGCCACTAAAGGCGTGATGGCGGTAGAAAAGCCAATGCCTAAAGACATCGCAATAAACACAAAACTATTCCCCAAAGACACTGCTGCCAATTCAGTAGCACCCAGCTGACCAACCATGATGTTGTCTACCAGACTCACAAAGGTATGGCCAAGCATCCCCAGCATGACCGGCGCTGCCAAGTTTAAGTTGTACTTAAATTCTTTAGTATACTGAGATAAAACCACGTTGAAAATTTAAAGATGCAAAGGTAGTGGATTGGTCAAGTTTATGCATCTTTTTACAATTTATTTTCCCCTAAAACAATGAAACACGGCTCAAGCTAAAGTAGCAATTTCACTATGGTCCAACACGTTCTGAAATCTTAAACAGCATTTAAAACATGGTATGTACCTCTTGTTTCGCCGCACTGTATTCAGCCAACATATCTTTTACAATTGCGGCGACGGGTTTAATGTCGTGAATTAAGCCAGCAATCTGACCTATTTCCAGCTCGCCTTCTTCTAAATCGCCTTCAAACATGCCGCGTTTAGCCCGGGCCCGTCCCAATAAATTCTTTAATTTCTCGACGGTTGGCGTGGTTTTATAAAGTTCGACCAGGTCATTATAAAACTTATTTTTAATCAACCGTACAGGCGCCAATTCTTTTAAAGTTAAATGGGTAGCCCCTTCTTTAGCCTTGACCACCTCATCTTTGAAAGCCTGATGCGCAGAACTCTCTACACTGGCCACAAAACGACTGCCAACCTGCACCCCATCAGCTCCTAAAATCATTGCCGCCAACATGCCCTTGCCTGTGGCGATACCTCCAGCCGCAATAAGGGGAATATCTAAAGCTTCACGCACCATCGGGATCAGGGTTAAGGTGGTGCTTTCTTCCCTACCATTATGACCTCCAGCTTCAAAACCTTCAGCAACCACAGCATCTACGCCTGCCTCTTGAGCTTTAAGGGCAAACTTTACACTGCTCACCACATGCACCACGGTCACGCCACGCTCTTTTAACCAAGCCGTCCATGTTTTAGGATTCCCCGCAGAGGTAAATACAATTTTTACCCCTTCATCTACTATAATAGCCATAATTTCTTCAATGTTTGGATACAGCATAGGCACATTCACCCCGAAAGGCTTGTCTGTGGCTTGTTTACACTTTTGAATGTGTTCCCGCAGCACTTCAGGATACATAGATCCGGCGCCAATAAGGCCCAAAATACCAGAATTGCTTGAAGCTGACGCTAATTTCCATCCACTGTTCCAGATCATGCCTGCCTGGATTATTGGGTATTGAATATTGAAAAGGCTTGTAATTTTATTTGACATTTAAGATTTTATAAATTTAAGATTATAGGAATTATGGCCAGAATGGATTGTGAGCAGGTACATTCCTGTCGCCAATTTAGACACATCAACCGGTAAAGGATTGGAATGATACTCTTGCTCTAACAGTTGTTTTCCCAGCAGATTATAAATCCGAAGAATTCCATGTTCGTGATTGTTGGGTAATTTCAGATAAAGAAGCTCTGACACCGGATTTGGATAGAGTTGGACCTGTTTTACATCTAGATTTTGAGATGAGAGGGTCGCCGCTAATGCTTGCTTAAAATTGGGGATGCCATAGCCCAAATAATAATCGGGCGAGGCGGATTGTGAAGCTGATTCCCGGACATACCGTTTCAGTTGCGCCGCAGTTGCGCCTGGCATAGCCTGCCATAAACTAGCCATAGCTCCTGCAATGATAGGAGTGCTAAACGACGTGCCGTTATTCTTAACAATACTTTCTGTTTCAGTAATAACAAATGTACCTAAACCTTGAGCTACAACATCCGGTTTATAGGTGGGCTGATCCGCACTCCCCCGCGAACTGAATGTGGCATATGCGCCTGTCGCATCTACTGCTCCCACTGTAAATACACTTTCAGCATCTGCTGGGGCGGTGACAATTTGCCAAGGCGTGCTGCCAGAATTTCCTGCCGAATTCACCACTAAAATTCCTTTTTCAGCCGCAATGGAGGCACCACGGCTAATAAAGGTGGTCACTCCATTCATTTCAGCAGGGGTATAATTGTATTTGGGGTTATCAAAAGTATTATAGCCCAAAGAAGAGGTGATAATATGCACACCCAAACTATCGGCGCGCTCCGCAGCCTCCACCCAATAACTCTCTTCTACAGGATTTTCGTGAGCTACATCTTCGGTACGGAATAAGTAGTAGGTTGCATCCGGTGCGGTACCGACAAATTCAGCATCTAAATAACCCGCCATGGTACTTAAAACCCGTGTGCCATGGGAACTGCCCTCAAAATTAAAAATTTCAGTAGTGCGCTCCACAAAATCATATCCCCCTTTTAAACCTTGCTGAGCTCTCAACCGCTCAAAGGCCTTCATGGTATTGACATTTGGAAATCCCGAATCGAAAACCGCAATGCTAATGCCTTTACCTGTAAATCCGTCCAAATGCAGTGCTTTTGCCTGAATCATGTCCGTTTGATTCTGAGCATTTCCATAGTTGAAATCCTCTAGAGTTGCTTCAATTTGAAATTTACTATTTTGCAGCGCTGGACGTTTTAAATCCGTTAGGTTTTTATCGGCGAAATCGATGCCAGCGACAAATTCAAAATTTAGGAGCGTCTTGATTTCCGCTAAATCGCCTCTCACGTGAATGGCATTCATCCATTTGGATTTGGCCAAAACACGTACAGTCTTCAAAGATGAGATGGCCTTGATATAAGCCAAATTAACCGGCACATCCCGCTGATCAATGGTTATGTCATGTTGCCTTTTTCGGTCTATAGCCTGTTGAGAAAGGATAGTATTGGGGTTTTGTAGGGCCATTTCAACATTCGTCTTCTCCGCAAAATATATCCAAGCATCATCTTGAGAAAAGACAGCAGGAGACATACAACATAAGAAGAACAGAATAATTTTCATGGCATGCAGTCGCGATTTAAAAGATTCGACAGAGCAATTTAAGAAATAACTCCCGAACCTACTAATTCATCACCATGATACCAAGCTACAAATTGACCTTCTGTAATGGCCGATTGCAGGGTTTCAAAAACCACATAGAGCCCATTTTCCAACTGGTGTAAGGTTGCCTGTTGTAGTGGTTGTCGGTATCTGATGCGCGCCTGAGTGGTCATGGTCTCACCAACATTCAATTTTAAATCTTCGCGTATCCAATGCACCTCATTGTTAGACACGAAGAGCGCTTTCTTAAGCAGGCCGGGATGATCTTTGCCTTGACCGGTGTAAATGACATTCTCCTCAACATCCGTATCAATCACAAATAGAGGTTCAACCGTCCCGCCAACCGCCAAACCTTTGCGTTGACCTTTGGTAAAATAATGAGCACCTTGATGTTTCCCTACAACTTTACCGTCAGTGCGGTTGTAATCCATTTTTCTGGTCCAATAGTTCAGGGCATCGTTTTCCGAAGAAAATTGAGGCTCGGCTTGACTATACATGGGTTGGGTAGCTGGAATTTCGACAATGACACCTTCCTTTGGTTGTAATTTTTGTTGTAAAAACTCTGGCAATCTCACTTTACCAATAAAACAGAGCCCTTGGGAATCTTTTTTATCTGCAGTTACCAAATCCAATTCCGTAGCGATTTTTCGAACTTCAGGTTTTGTAAGTTCGCCAATGGGGAACAAGGCTTTCGCTAATTGCGCTTGGGACAATTGACATAAAAAATAGGATTGATCTTTATTGTTGTCCACACCAGAAAGTAATTGATATACTGGGTGGTCATCTTTTTGAAGTTCGCCCTTGCGGCAATAATGACCGGTAGCCACATAATCAGCACCCAAATCGAGCGCTATTTTCATAAACACGTCAAATTTGATTTCCCTATTACAGAGCACATCCGGATTGGGCGTTCTCCCTTTTTGATATTCATCAAACATATAATCGACAATACGTTCTTTGTATTGCTCACTTAAATCGACGGTTTGAAAGGGTATGCCTAATTTATCAGCCACTAGCATGGCATCATTACTGTCATCTAACCACGGACATTCATCAGAAATGGTCACAGAATCGTCATGCCAATTCTTCATAAATAGCCCAATAACCTCATACCCTTGCTCCTTTAACAAATAGGCAGCAACGCTTGAATCTACACCTCCCGAAAGTCCTACAATTACTCTTTTCATTTTGCAAAATTACGAAGAATATTGGGAATCAAATTGAATTTGAAAATGAAGTTGAAGTTGAACGTGAAGTTGAAAATGAAACCGAATTTGTAATTGAAGGTGAAATGGAAATTAATGTTTTAAGCAAAATTCTATTTTATAAATGCTCGAACTTGAAACAATAGAAACCACAGAAATCATTTCCTGAAAACTGAAAACTGCTAACTGCTAACTGCCAACTGAATACTGCCAACTGAAAACTGCCAACTGAAAACTGCCTACGAACACCTACTCCCCTACTGCTTTATCGGATTCTTACTATATTCCGTAAAATCCTTTTCTTCGGTTAGGGCGCCATTTTCATAGAACTTCCAGATGCCGTGTTTCTTGTCATTGCGATACGCCCCTTCCGCTAGCATCTGCCCGTCGCCATTATAGTATTTAGACATGCCGTTGAGCATATCATTTTTATAAGTAAACTCCTTGATCAGAACGCCTTTTTCAGAGAATATCTTAGAGATGCCTTCTATTTTTCCGTCTTTATAAATGGTGTGCTCCGCCATTTGGCCGTTTGGATAATACACCATCCGCTCGCCCTCAAGCCTACCTTTGTCGTTATAATGTTCAACGGTCATAACCGCTTTGGTTTTATTGTGGTAGTACACCCATTTACCGACAAAAAGAGTGTCCTTCATTGCGCCTTCACTGATCAGTTTCCCTTTAGATGAGAAAAACTTTACACTGATATCATCACTATCTGTACTGAACTCTCGAGTGGCGCTCAAAACACTTTGATTCTTATCTAGCTTGTAAAATTTAAAGAGGCCAACCTCTTTACCGTGTTCAAAAGTGCCTTCGTATCGCGGTTGGCTGACGCCGTCAAAATTCTTTTTCCAAAAGCCGTGACGCTCTCCATTAGCATCTAGTTGATTGTCACCCTCTTGCGCCCGCATGCTGGTGAAAAATAATATGGAACATGCGGCAATTAAAATGCTCTGTTTGATCATTATAAAAATTTATGAAACCCGACTATGGTTACGTTATTTACTATCGAACAAATAAACTCAAAATAATGAAACTTATTTCAAAAACCTTAAGATTTTAACGTTACAACTTTTATATCTGCCCATACTAATGAGATTGAAAAGCCCTAGAATGATAATAAAGCCGATATTCATGCGGTTTAAGAGACTCCTATGACATTCCATCGAAACAAGAGTAGAACATATAAACAGCTTATTTAAAATGCATGCTAGTTGACGGTTGAATTCCACTGAACATCAAAAAGCTCTTTTTTTCATGCGTCTAACATCTCAGACGCAAATAAAATAAATTGGGATATTTATAATTTGAGGCTTGAAAATTCTGTTCCAACACTAATCAAAACAAAAATGCCCCTGAGAGTCTCAGAGGCATATATAAAAATCACAAGCAAACGAGATTAACGTTTTCCTTGTTTCTTTTGTTGTTGTTCCGCTTGTTCCATCATTTCTTTCATTTTCTTCTGGAACTTGCTCTCTTTTTTAGGTTTGGCTTTATTCACCTGAATACGCGCATGGATCTTGTCTTCATCTAAAATAAAATTCTTGATGACCAACATAATTCCAATACTAATCAAGTTAGAGATAAAGTAGTACAAACTCAATCCTGACGCATAGTTGTTAAAGAAAAATAACATCATAATTGGCGACAAGTAAATCATATACTTCATCATTTTAGCCATATCTGGCATCCCTTCTTGCGTTGGCTGTGATGCCATTTGCTGTCCTGTAGTCATCTTCATATAGAAGAAAATTGCAATAGAAGCCAAAATCGGGAACAAACTCACGTGATCTCCATAAAATGGAATTTTGAAAGGTAAGTTCGCAATGGTATCATAAGATGATAAATCGTCTGCCCAAAGGAAACTTTTCTGACGAATGTCAAATGCTGATGGGAAAAACTGGAACAAGGCATAAAACACAGGCAACTGAATCAGCGCCGGCAAACACCCACTTAACGGACTCGCGCCGGCCTTGGACTGTAATGCCATGGTTTCTTGCTGAATTTTCAGCTTGTTATCTTTATATTTTTCACGAATCGCATCTAACTCAGGTTTGATGATTTTCAGCTTGGCTTGGGATAGGAATTGTTTGTACTGTACAAAGGACAGACATAATTTTATCAAGATGGTCATTACCACAATGGCGATTCCGTAAGGCATATACGATCCTAAGAACGCAAATAACGGAATGAATAAGTAACGGTTTATCCAACCGAAAATACCCCAACCCAATGGTAATATTTCATCTAAGTTTCTGTCGTAAGCATTTAGAATTTTGTAATCACTAGGACCGTAATACAGGTCCATACTCTTATTTAATTCGCCTCCTTGTAACGCCAACGGTAATTTTGTCGTAAACGCTTTGGTAAATACAGTATCGATATCTTCATCCTGAACTAGGTTCTTAGACGTAAATATGCCTTCCTTAAATGGTTGATCGGCTAAAAGTATGGAGGTGAAAAAGTGTTGCTTGTTGGCTACCCACGTCACATCTTCCGCCGTATCGTCAGTAAAATCCTGTTGCCCTAAATAATCGTCCTTACCGCCTTCATATTCAAAAAGAAGCTCAGTATACCTATTTTCATAAGAGATACTTTTGGCATGTCGGTAGGTTTTGATGTTCCAGTCCAAATTAATCTGTTGTGAACTGTTAATCACATCACTCAACCCTTGAGACCGCACATTAAAACCAAACATATAATCATCTGGTTTCAACTCGTATCGGTACTCTAAAAATTTACTTTCAGAAACCTTAAGTTTCATAGAAACTACCGTATTATCGCCATTTTTTGTAACTGTTGGCTCAAAATAAAGGTCTTTAGTGTTTAAATTTCTATTATCTGTGGTGGAAAAGGAAATATTAAAATTCGCATTACCTTCTCTGATAATATAAATTGGCACAGAATCAGAAGTCTTAAACTTTTTAAGTTTCACTTCAGATAAATAGCCCCCTTTATTACTAAATTTCAACTGAAGGAGATCCGTTTCAACAAGCGTTTCAGCATCTGTAGCTGAAGGTAAGGTAGAAGCGTAGGCAAATGCGCCCAATTTATTTTTTAGATTGACTAATTTCAAAGAATCTGCAACGGAAGGATTGTTGTAGTCCTCCGCTTTTGTAACAAACGTATCCTTTACTACTTTTTGTTGCTGCTCAGCTGCTAACTGCTCTTGCTTCGCCTTTTCTTGAGCTGCAATTTCCTCAGGAGTTGGTTTGTTCTGCCAAAGCATAAACAACAATATTCCGAAAATAAGAACGAATCCTATAATAGAATTGAGGTCAAATTTTTTTTCTTCCATTTATTTCGTGTTCAGACCTTTTGGTTAAAAATCTTAAAGGCCCTTATTAAGTTGGTAATTAATTATTTTTTGACAAGATTTTTTATCTCAAAAATGCATCCAAAATTACTTTTGTGCCATACTGACACGATTTTCCTCATTTTTATGATCGAGGGCGGCTTTCACAAAAGCGACAAACAATGGGTGTGGATTGGCCACAGTACTCTTATATTCAGGATGGTATTGCACCCCAACAAACCATCTATGGGTAGGAATTTCGACAATTTCCACCAAGCCAGTTTCAGGATTTAACCCTGTGGCCTTCATACCGGCATCTTCAATTTGCTGTTTATAGGCATTGTTAAATTCATAACGATGGCGGTGGCGTTCCATAATGGCATTACTTTGGTACACCTCTTTTGCGATGCTGCCATCTTCAATATGACACGCCCAAGCGCCAAGACGCATCGTTCCACCTTTATCTGTCACGTTTTTCTGAGATTCCATTAAATCGATAACAGGATCAGAGGTATGCTCATTCATTTCAGTTGAATTGGCATTTTGTAAACCTAACACATTGCGTGCATATTCAATGACGGCCATCTGCATTCCCAAACATATACCCAAAAATGGAATATTATTCTCTCTTACAAATTTTACAGCTTCAATTTTACCGTCTACACCGCGTTCTCCAAATCCTGGAGCAACGAGTACACCATCCAAATGTGCTAAAGATTGCGACGCATTTTCAACAGTTAAATGCTCAGAGTGAATCGGCACAACCTTAACTTTCACTTCGTTTTCTGCCCCCGCATGGATAAAGGATTCTAAAATGGATTTATAAGAATCCTGTAATTCTACATATTTACCAATCAATCCGATGGTCACTTCATCCTTAGGATTTTTGTGACGTTTTAAGAATTGATTCCATTGAGTTAAATCTGGTG
The DNA here is from genome assembly GCF_007997285.1 of Gelidibacter salicanalis. Lineage (GTDB taxonomy): Bacteria > Bacteroidota > Bacteroidia > Flavobacteriales > Flavobacteriaceae > Gelidibacter > Gelidibacter salicanalis. The sequence continues at coordinate 42,567 of NZ_VORX01000009.1, read as the reverse complement.
CATCACTTTGTAGGTCTAACTTTTTAAGAACGACCTTGTCCAAGCCTTGCTCCAACATTAAATTTGGCACATCATATATAGTAGATGCATCAATAGATTGTATAACCGCCTCTTCGCGAACATTGCAAAACAAGGCTAATTTACGACGCAAATCCATTGGCAATTCGTGCTCGGTACGGCACACTAAAATATCTGCCATGACACCGCTTTCCATCAAGGTCTTGACACTGTGTTGGGTCGGTTTTGTTTTTAATTCGCCTGCTGCAGATAAATAAGGCACCAAAGTTAAATGGATAACGATGGCGTTATGCTCACCCAAATCCCATTTTAATTGACGTACGGCTTCTATATATGGTAAAGACTCAATATCTCCGACGGTTCCGCCTATTTCAGTTATGACAATATCAAAATTGCCCGATTTACCCAAAATTTGGACACGTTCTTTAATTTCATCGGTAATATGAGGAATCACCTGCACGGTTTTGCCTAAAAACTCACCACGACGTTCTTTTTCAATGACACTTTGATAGATGCGCCCCGTAGTAACGTTATTAGATTGACTGGTAGTCACATTTAAGAATCGCTCGTAGTGTCCCAAATCCAAATCCGTTTCCGCACCATCGTCAGTCACGTAACATTCCCCATGTTCATAAGGGTTCATCGTGCCTGGATCGACGTTTATATACGGGTCTAATTTTTGAATTGTGGTTCTGTAACCTTGAGCCTGAAGTAATTTCGCCAGTGATGCGGCTATAATGCCTTTCCCTAAAGAAGACGTTACACCTCCGGTGACGAATATGTATTTTGTTGTAGTTGTCATGTTGCGCTGTTAAACGCAGGCAAATTTACAAAATTTAAATAGTTATTATAGCATCTAATTTTAGTTATTTAAACAGGCCTTAAACGCCTCAAACAAACCATCAAAACGCTCAATAACAGACCCTTAAAAACACGGCCAAAAATCCATTTCGGGATCAAATAGATATTTTGAATACAAAAAAAACCTGCTTCTTGGTGAAAATGGTTGAAGCAGGTCATTTATTTAATATGGTTTGTCCCTAATCTATTTTTTTACCTTCTTTTTTAATTTCATTGGCGTCAAAATCACCGCCATTCACCACGGTCCAATTTTCGAAGTTTTTAAAGTACTTTTTAATCACTTTATTGACATCCGCCACGGTCAATTTCTTAACTTGATTTTCGATGTTTTTCTGAAAGGTCATATCGCGATCAAAATATAAGTTGGAAGAAATGACACTGGCCAATTCATTATCCTTGGCTCTAGAGACGTTCTGTTCCTGAACCCATCCATTAACCGCATTGGTCAACTCGTCTTCAGTAATGCCTTCTGAAATGTAACGGGCAATTTCTTCTTTAAACCCCTGTTGCACCTTAGTAGCATTTTCTGGAGCGTAGATGGCATAAATATACATGGACGAATTTTTATCATCCTTATTACTATCTACCCCAACATTACCACCGGCACCATAACTCACACCATCCTGTTGACGTAAACGTCCAGCAATACGAGAGTTTAAAAATCCACCACCAAAAATTTCCCCAGCAATTTGCAACGCTGCATAATCCTCATCATATTGGCTGCCTTCAAAAGACAATACACCCAATGTGAACGCATTTTTTTTATCTGGCGTCAGGATTTTTTCGTTAGCTGCTTTACTATTCTTAAATTTATCACTGATTTCAGTATAGGATTTATCCGATTTAAAATCAGAAAAATTGTTGTCAAAATAAGCTTTCAACGCTTCTTCATCCATATTGCCAATAGCCACTAAAGACGCACTGTCGTTAACGCCGTAAAAATCGCTATGATAAGCTTTCAAGTCAGCCACGGTGATGGCCTTGATGGCTGCTATTTCTTCTTCTAAAGTTCTACTATATAAAGGATGGTCTTTTTTATAGTGATTATTCAGCAAACTAATTTGTCGTGAAACGACGGCCTGAGGCTCCGATTTCTGCTCTTCAAGACTCGCTAGATCTTGAGTTTTTAATTTTTCCAATTCGGTAGCATCAAAAGCTGGATTTTTTAACATATCCGTCATCAGTGCCAAGGTTTCCATAAGGTTGTCTTCAGTACTATTTACCGAAGCACTCACCCGTCCGTTGGAACCATTAAAGAATACTGACGATTTTAACGTAGCCAATTGATCATCAATATCCTGCCTAGATTTTGTGGTGGTCCCTTTATTTAACATTCTAGCCGTATACCTTGCGGCAAGTCCTTTATTCATGAGCTGATCCACATTCCCGGTACGTAAATTAAAAGTCAAATTAACAGTTTTACCGCGGTTATCTTTTTTGATCAACCCATAAGTAATCCCACTTTTTTCTAGAGTCCCTGAATTTAAGGTGTTCTGAATATTTTCATAGGAGACATCAAATGCTTCACCCGCATCCAAAGCTTCCTTGCCTTTATAATTCGCTACTAAGGCTTCTAAGTTTTCGGTATGAGGGATACCCACCCGTACTGGATTTTTGGTGGGAACAAAATTCCCCACAGTTCTGTTGGTAGAAATCAGATATTTTTTGATGGCGGCATTGACTTTGTCAACGGTCATTTCTTCAATTCGGTCTCTAAAAATAAAGGCTAATCGCCAGTCGCCAGCACCAATAAACTCGCTCATATAAGTGCCTAAATAAGATGAGTTTCGAAACACTTGGTCCATTTGTTTCAGCATGGCGGCCTTGGCACGATTTAATTCGACTTCGGTGATGGGGTCATTTGGCAATCCGTCTAAAGTGGTCAACAAGATGTTTTCGGCTTCGGCTAATGATTTATCCGAAGGCACATCCACATTCATATATAAAAATGAAGGCTCTTTCGTGAACGGCGTAAAAGACCAAATACCTGACGCTTTTTCAGCATCTACCAAAGCTTTATATAATCTGCCGGAAGGTTCATCCGTCAGCACTTGCTCGGCAATTGCCAATGCGGCTGCATCTTCGTGTGATCCTGCCGGCACGTGGTACAAGGCAGATACAATTTGTAAATCGCCCACGCGACTAAGAGTGACACGTTTTTCACCATCCTGCTCTGGTTCAATGGTGGGATTATCAATTAATTTACCTTCAGGATTTTTAAGAGGCCCGAATTTCTTTTCAATTAAAGCTAGGGTTTTATCGGTATCAAATTTACCCGTCACCATCAAAATAGCATTATCAGGACGGTAATACTTTTTGTAGAATGCCTGAAGATTTTCGATAGGCACACGCTCTATATCCGATTTATTTCCGATGGTCGATTGACCGTAGTTATGCCATAAATAGGCTGCACTGATCACTTTTTCCATCAGCACCCGCGAAGGCGAATTTTCGCCACTCTCAAATTCGTTCCGCACCACAGAAAACTCTGATTCTAAGTCTTTTTTGGCAATATAAGAATTGACCATCCGGTCAGATTCTAAATCTAAAGCCCATTCCAGATTCTCATCCGTGGCATTAAAAGTTTCAAAATAATTGGTCCGATCATACCAGGTAGTGCCGTTTGGGCGAGCGCCGTGTGATGACAATTCTTCTGGAATATTCGGGTGGTTGGGCGTGCCTTTAAACACGAGATGCTCTAATAAATGTGCCATCCCCTTTTCGCCGTAGCCTTCATGCCTGCTCCCGACCATATAGGTAATATTAACCGTTATCGTTTGAGCGGAATTATCCGGAAATAAAAGCACTTTTAAACCGTTATCTAAACTGTATTCGGTGATGCCTTCTACGCTGGCGCCTTTTTTTATCTGCGCTTCCGCAGAAATGGATACAGTCAGAAAACACAGTAGCATTACTGCAATTTTGAATAAATTGTTGTGATTTTTCATAAATATGTAGCTAATTGATTGACATTAAAGGTAGTAATAATTAGTCGTCAGTTTATAATCTTCAATAATTTTAATCGGTTACCAAGAAAAAATAGCGCCACTGAAAATGCCGCCATATTAAGAAAAGTTTGACTTATTTCAGGGTCGTTGGTTAATTTTTATCAGTAATTTTAAATTCACTTTTTTAAAAAAATTTAATATCATGTATACTCAAAAAATGCTCAGGGATGACGCGTTGAAAGGAAAAACAATAGTCGTTACCGGAGGAGGTAGCGGATTGGGCAAAGCCATGTCCAAATATTTTTTAGAACTCGGCGCTAATGTTGCCATTACCTCACGCAACCTCGAGAAACTTGAAACTACTGCAGCAGAGCTTGAAGCAGACACCAAAGGCACTTGTTTGCCCTTGCAATGTGATGTCAGACATTATGACGAGGTGGAAAAAATGTTAAAAAACGCTGTAGAACACTTCGGGAAAGTGGATGTATTACTCAATAATGCTGCCGGCAATTTTATCTCGCCAACTGAACGACTTTCCGCCAATGCCTTTGATACCATTATTGACATTGTTTTAAAAGGCACCAAAAACTGCACTTTAGCATTTGGGAAACATTGGATAGACACGAAACAGACCAATACCTCTGTGCTTAATATCGTAACAACCTATGCGTGGACAGGTTCCGCCTACGTCGTCCCTAGTGCTACTGCCAAAGCTGGGGTTTTGGCCATGACCCGTAGTCTGGCGGTAGAATGGGCCAAATACGGCATGCGTTTTAACGCGATAGCACCAGGCCCTTTCCCAACTAAAGGCGCTTGGGACAGACTCTTGCCAGGAGACCTAAAAGACAAGTTTGATATGGCTAAAAAAGTGCCTTTGAATCGTGTGGGAGAACATCAGGAGCTGGCTAACTTAGCGGCATATCTAGTATCAGATTTTTCCGCCTATGTTAATGGCGAAGTCATAACCATTGATGGTGGCGAATGGCTTAAAGGCGCAGGTCAGTTTAATTTATTAGACCAAATTCCTGAAGAAATGTGGGATCAGTTGGAAGCCATGATCAGATCAAAAAAATCTAAAAGTTAAAAAGCGAATGGAAAATCCACTCAAATTTTAACAGTTACATCTACCGATAAAAGCAAATTAATTGCCCTTTTACCAAACTGTCAAAAGCGATTAACACGCTGGCCACAAGCCAAGAGTAGTCACAGTAACTATGAGATCTTCTCTTGGTTTTTCAGCTTTATTTGTTAACAAGTAACATTTTTTAAACTCGCAAATAATCGTATTTTTACCGAGACTAAAACCAGATCATTTAATGGGTAAAATCATTGCAATAGCCAATCAAAAAGGAGGCGTTGGTAAAACAACAACGTCAGTAAATCTAGCCGCTTCCTTAGGTGCATTAGAAAAAAAAGTATTATTAATAGATGCAGATCCACAAGCCAATGCCTCTTCGGGGCTAGGAATTGATGTGGATGGTGTTGAAGTTGGTTCATACCAACTTATTGAGCATTCTGCAAAAGCAGAAGACTGTATCATTGCTACTAACGCGCCTCACGTGGATATCATTCCGGCGCATATTGATTTGGTCGCCATTGAGATTGAATTGGTGGATAAGGATGAACGCGAGTACATGCTTAAAAAAGCCATTGCGCATCTAAAAGACACTTATGATTATATTCTGATTGACTGCGCTCCATCCTTAGGGTTGTTGACTTTGAATGCCCTTACGGCTTCAGATTCTGTAATCATCCCCATCCAATGTGAATATTTTGCCTTGGAAGGTTTAGGTAAATTGTTGAACACCATTAAAAGTGTCCAACGCATCCACAATGAGAATTTAGATATTGAAGGCATGCTATTGACCATGTATGATGCGCGTTTACGCCTGTCAAACCAAGTTGTTGAAGAAGTGCAAAAGCATTTTAGCGATATGGTTTTTGATACAATCATACAACGAAACGTCCGTTTGGGAGAAGCTCCTAGTTTTGGTGAGAGCATTATTAATTACGATGTGAACAGTAGAGGCGCTACCAATTATTTAAGTCTAGCAAAAGAAATCATTAAAAAGAACCAGTAATGGCGAAGGCAACCCAGAAACAAGCTTTAGGAAGAGGATTATCAGCACTTTTAAAAGACCCCTCCAACGATATCAAATCGGTGCAGGATAAAAATGCGGATAAAGTGATCGGAAATATTGTGGAATTGGAATTGGAAGCCATAGAGATCAATCCCTTTCAGCCACGAACCAATTTCAATGAAGAAACGCTTCGGGAATTGGCCTCGTCTATTAAGGAGCTTGGTGTGATTCAACCCATCACGGTTAGAAAACTCGATTTTAACAAGTACCAACTCGTATCCGGAGAGCGTCGTTTTAGAGCCTCTAAACTTATTGGCTTATCGACAATTCCAGCCTATATCAGAATTGCAAACGATCAGGAATCTCTTGAAATGGCTTTGGTGGAAAACATCCAACGTCAGGATTTAGATCCTATTGAAATTGCTTTATCTTACCAACGTTTGATTGATGAGATTCAGTTGACACAAGAGCAAATGAGTGAACGTGTGGGCAAAAAACGATCTACAATTGCCAACTACCTTCGTCTCTTAAAATTGGATCCAATCATCCAAACCGGGATGAGAGACGGTTTTATTTCGATGGGTCACGGACGTGCCATCATTAATATAGAAGACCAATCGCACCAACTGGATATTTATGAAAAGATTCTTTCCGATAAATTATCGGTTAGAGATACAGAGTCTTTAGTTAAAAACTATCACAACAAAGGCGAAACAAAAGCGCCTGAAAAATCAGAATTGCCTAAGTTTATCAAAAACGGCGTTAAGGAATTTTCAGAATACTTTGGACATAAAATTAACGTTAAAGTAAGCAAGAACGGAAAAGGGACGATCAATATTCCATTTCATTCCGAAGAAGATTTTAACCGCATCAAAAAACTTGTTCAAAGTGCCAAATAAGCGTGTTTATATATCCCTTTTAATCGTATGTTTCGTTTCTGTTTTCGGATTTGCACAAACCGATACAGACTCCATTCCAGCACCTGCAGATAATAATCCTATTACAATTTCAAATGAGGTGGTTATCGACAGTGTGGTTAATAAACCCTTAAATATTTTGGCGCCTTCCAAAGCTGCTTTTTACTCCGCTATGCTCCCTGGCTTAGGACAAGTCTACAATAAAAAATACTGGAAAATTCCGATTGTTTACGCGGCACTTGGCACCGGCATCTATATTTATTTAGATAATGACAAAAGCTACAATCGTTACCGCGATGTCTATAAAAGACGCTTGGCTGGCCATACGGATGATGAGTTTTATGGCGATGGCGCTACTCCTAAAGTGTCCAATGAAGGACTGATTCGCGCTCAAAATACATTTAGGCGGAATAAGGAATTATCGCTATTAATCACTTTAGGGCTGTACGTACTGAATGTCATTGACGCCAACGTAGACGCCCATTTGTTACAATATAATTTAGACGAAAACCTCGCGTTAAAACCACATTTACAATTTAACGAAAAGGAAAATTCCACCGACTTGGGTGTGACTCTAAATTTTAAATTTTAAGTATGAAAATAGGTCTCTTAGGGTATGGAAAGATGGGAAAAACCATCGAAAAAATCGCCCTTGCCAGGCAGCATGACATTGTGTTGAAGGTGGACACGAATACGGAAACCTATACGTTGGATGACGTTGACGTTGCCATTGACTTTAGCACTCCTGATGCCGCAGTAGATAATATTTTAAAATGTTTTAGTCATAATGTCCCGGTCATTTCCGGAACTACGGGATGGTTGCAACACTATGATGAAGTGGTTGCCATGTGTAAAGAAAGGGACGGCACTTTTTTATATGCCTCCAATTTCAGTTTAGGAGTAAATATCTTTTTTGAGCTCAATAAAACCTTGTCTAAATTGATGGCCAACCTTCCTGAATATAACATCAGTATGGAAGAAATTCATCATACCCAAAAATTGGATGCGCCTAGTGGCACCGCTATTTCCTTGGCTGAAGACATCATCAAAAATAGTAAGTACGGCACATGGACTTTGGATGCGGCAAAAACTAAAGCCTTGCATATTGATGCCAAACGCATCGAAAATGTTCCTGGAACCCACGAAGTGTTATACACCTCTAATGTAGATAGCATCTCTATCAAGCATACCGCCCATAGTCGGGAAGGTTTTGCCTTAGGTGCGGTCATTGCTGCCGAATGGATTGCGGGAAAAAAGGGCGTTTTTTCAATGAAAGATGTGTTAAACATTGGTTAACTTACCATCGATTTTTAAATAGCGATTTATCATTTACAATATATTTGCTGAATGGGCCTAAATCCCAATCATTTAACTAAGAACTAAAGCTTATCAGATGACATTTACAGAGTGGTTTATTTTCTTTTTCGTGATACAAATTATCCACGGACTTGGCACATGGAAACTTTACATAAAGGCTGGTAGACAGGCTTGGGAAGCGTTTGTTCCTGTGTATAATGCGGTAATTTTGATGAAAATCATCAATAGACCTTGGTGGTGGACCATTTTATTGTTTGTTCCTATTGTCAATTTAATCATGTTTCCTGTGGTATGGGTTGAAACTGCAAGAAGTTTCGGAAAAAACACCACGACAGACACCGTATTAGCTCTGGTTACTTTAGGGTTTTACAATTATTACCTAAACTATTTTACGGATGTGCAGCACGTTAAGGATCGGAGCTTACATCCCAAATCCGCTGCTGGAGATTGGATCAGTTCGATTCTATTTGCCATCGTTGCCGCAACTATTGTTCATACTTATTTTATTCAACCCTTTACAATTCCGACCTCATCATTAGAAAAGACACTTTTGGTGGGCGATTTTCTATTTGTAAGTAAATTCCATTACGGGGCACGATTGCCAATGACCACTGTGGCAGCACCTATGGTTCATGATACCATTCCATTCGTAAAAGTGAAATCCTATCTGTCCAAACCAGAATTGCCGTATATGAGGCTCCCTGGTTTTCAGAAGATAAAACGCAATGATATTGTGGTTTTCAACTGGCCTGTAGATACCATGTTAGACATGCGCCACACGGATAAGCATTACTACAAGCCTATCGATAAGAAAACGAACTACGTCAAACGTGCGGTTGGCTTACCAGGCGATTCACTATCTATAAAAGATGGCTATGTGTATATTAACGGCAAACAAAACGTACTTAATGACCGTGCACGGATTCAGTTTTCTTATGACATAACCTTTCAAGGTCAGATAGCTTCCAACGCCCAAGTGTACGAGATTTTAAAGCGTTTTGACATGACCGATGGCTTAGGCTACGATCAGCAAACCGAAAAATGGATCATTCCTGCTGCTACGGAAGAAGCGGTGGCACGGGCAAAAAACCATCCAAATATCGCCTCCATAGAAATTCGTAAAGACTCCATGGGGAATCGTGATGCGGGCATTTTCCCTATGAATTCCGCCTACAATTGGAACAATGATTATTTTGGCACCTTATACATTCCTCAAAAAGGAAAGACCATCACCTTAACCCCTGAAAACTTACCTCTTTACAAACGGGTCATTAGCGCTTATGAAGGCCGCGACCTTTCTGTAAATGGCAATCAGATCAGTATTGATGGCCAAGTGACCAACCAATATACGTTTACACAAGACTATTATTGGATGATGGGAGACAACCGCCATAACTCACAAGATTCGCGTGTTTGGGGCTTTGTTCCTTTTGATCACGTCGTAGGAAAACCAGTATTGGTTTGGATGAGCTGGGATGGTAAGTTTCCACGTTGGGAGCGATTTTTCACCACCGTAGGTGGCAACGGCAAATTGGTTTCTTATTTAATTCCTGTTCTCATTTTGATAGGTCTGTTGTTCGGATTTAACGCTTGGCGCAAACGAAGAGCAACAAAATAAGTCACAATTACATGACGGACATTTTAGTGCATCCCACATATTTTCCCAGCATTGCACAATGCGTTGCCATGGTGCAGGCCAAAAAGGTGTGGTTGGAAGTCTGTGATAATTATCAGAAGCAAACCTATAGAAACCGGATGACCATTTATGGGGCTCAAGGTAAAATGCCCTTGACGGTGCCGGTCATCTATTCGCAAAAAAACAGACAGCTCTATAAAGATATTTGTATTTCTAATGATGAACACTGGCAAGATTTACATTGGAAATCAATTCAGTCCGCCTATAGTAGTTCGCCGTTTTTTGAATTTTATGCACACGACTTGCTACCGTTATTTCAAGACAAAGCAACGCATTTAATGGATTTTAATTTTAAATGTTTAGACACGGTGATGGCATGTTTGCAACACGACCTTGCGTTTGAGACCACAACCACATTTGAGTTGCAGCCGCAATTTAAAACCGACTACCGCCATTTGGTTGATCATCGGAAAGAAAATGATCATCCTATAAAAACCTATGTGCAAGTATTTGATGACAAGCACGGTTTCATTCCTAACTTAAGCATCCTCGATTTAATCTGTAATGAAGGCCCTAATGCCTTGTTGTATTTAGAACGACAGCAATTACCCAACTAATGTTACAATCTCTTATTCATTACGGAATTCATTTTGGAGGCCCTTTACTGGTGGCTTTCCTATTTTTCAAAGCCCATTGGAAACGCGCATTTCTAATCATGATTGCTACCATGATTATCGATTTAGACCATCTTTTAGCCGTTCCCTTATTTGATCCTGGACGCTGCAGTATCAATTTCCATCCGCTCCACACCTATTACGCTATGGTCGTGTATCTAGCCTTTCTGTTTTTTAAAAAAACCAGAATTATTGGTATTGGCTTGGTGATTCACATGATAGCAGACGCGACGGATTGCTGGATGATGTAGAAGGATTGACGATTGACGATTGACGATTGACGATTTTTGATTTTTGATTTACGATATTTGATTTACGATTTGATTTACGATTTATGAATGTGGATTCTCGATTTAAATGTTGAATAGAGAAAACTGGAGACAGTCCACTAAAGACTACCAACTGAAGACAACTAACTGAAAACCGGCAACTGAGGACTGAATACTGAAGATTGTCAACTGAAGACTGAATACTGAGGACTGCCAACTGAAGACTGCCTACTGAAGACTGCCTACTGAATACTGCCTACTGAATAATAAAACCCACTCACTTCACTTTCACTCTACTAATAATCGGAAAATGATCAGAGAGCTTGACATCGAAAGTCTTAAAGCTATTGACAATAAAACTTTCATCTACCATAATAAAATCAATCCGAACCGGAAAAAATTTAAAATCAAACGAGCGGCCAAACCCGTTGCCGGCTTCTACAAAAGCATCTTTTAAATCGTCTCCCTTTATAGTATTATAGACATAAGAATAGGCGGTATTATTAAAATCGCCGCAAATAATCACTTTATACGGACTGGCAGCCTTATGCTCCAGAAACAAATCGGCTTGCATTTGCTGCAGTCTAAACGTATTGCCTACGCGCTTAAATAAATTTTCAGAAGTTTCATTTTTTAAAGGATCGGTACTGGCATCGATTTTCAATGATTGCAGATGCACATTGTAGATTCTAATCGTATCCTCAGCTCTTACCACATCTACAAAAATGGCGTTGTTATCGGTGTTGGGAAATTCGATAGATCCTTTATTGATAATTGGAAACTTAGAAAATATAGCCTGCCCATTTTTCACTTTATTACCTGATAGCACTTCAAATTTATAGTAGTCCTTTAAGGATAAATCGCTGTCCTGTCGGTATTCCTGCATGCTAATAATATCCGGATTGCGTTCTTTTATAAACGCTGTTATTTCAGCGGTGATGTTTTTGTTGGGGAGCCAGTTGAAAACGTTAAACAACCGCACGTTGTAATTCATAATGGCGATATTATCTTTATCTTCAACTTGCTTAGATGCCGAAAACTTGTAGAGCGAAGCCATGTGATTAAAGCCAATCAACAGTACAATTAATGATAACAGCAATTGCTTTTTAATTCTTAAAAGCCAATAGATTAGAAATAGAATATTGACAATAATTAGGAAGGGCACGGTCAGGCTTAGTACAGATACAAAAGCCGAACGTTCAGGTTCTATATAAGGCAATATATATGATAGCAAGAGCGTGGTTGCTAGGATGGAATTTAAAAAAAACACAAACTTATCAAAGAGATTAAGTTTCTTCATCGCCCTTAGTCTTTTGCTTTAAATAAAAAAGCTTTTTCTTCCTTTGTTAGACTTTCATAACCACTTTTGCTTATTTTATCCAAGATAAGATCAATCTGCTTTTGTTTATTAAACTCCCTAAACTCTGATTTATTATGACCGGCTACAGAATTAGATGTACGCTTATGTACCGTTTTTAAAGGGGATTTCTTGTTTTTGTCAAAAAGGTCGGCAAACCAATCCATCACTTTTTCGAATCCTTTTCCGATGTCATTACCTTTACTCAACTGTTTGGCGTAAAAATATCCTAAGGCTACACCTCCCAAATGCGCAATGGTGCCACCTTGATTTCCTCCAAAAAGTCCGATAAGATCAAATGCCACCAAGGCAATCCCCAAATGCCATAGCTTCACATTAAACATGAGCAATCGCACTTGCGTGTTGGGCATATAGGCACATAAAAATAGTAACAATGCTCTCACTCCCGCAGAAGCTCCTACCAAGGCTCCCGCTGGCTTTAATAGTGTATTTGGCAACACATTATAAGCAAACAAAAAGAAAAGTCCACCCAAAATAATTCCTAAGAAATAGATCTTTAAGGTAAGCTTCGCATCAAAAAGATTGAGCATCATTTGAGACACAAAATACAACACCATCATGTTGAACAACAGATGGAAGAGGCCATAATGCGTAAACCCGTAAGTTATTATGCTCCAAGGCTTAAAGATAAATTCCCCAAGATCCTTTGGCAGTTCTAACCAATATAGACTCCCACCAGCTTTAACGAAGAGTGACAGTAGTAGGCCAATAAAGAAAACCACCACATTGATGGCAATAATCTTTTCGAGCACATTGAGGTTTCTCAACTTCTCTTGAACATCTTTATGTAATGTGGTCATCTATCCCAACGGTTTTTATTGAATTGTGTTTTTTTCCAATACCACATCATCAAAAACCCAGTTAGAGCCCCACCAAGATGGGCAGCGTAGGCTGTATTACTCGGACTGAAAAATGAGGATCCTGTAATGGCAGAAATTAAATCTAAAGCGATAATTGCTGGAATAAAGTATTTGGCTTTTATAGGTACGGGTAAGAAAATCAACATCAATTTAGATTCAGGATATAACATCCCAAAGGCCACTAGAACTCCAAAAATAGCGCCCGATGCCCCTACCATTGATGCATTAAAAATATTAAACATACTTTGCAGTTGCTCCCTTTGTACGGCATTAGCACCTTCCATTACCCTACCTGTAGTGAGGGTCTCATGAATTTGCGACGACGTAAAACCTGCTGAGAGCAAGTCAGATTCCATAGGTAGGTATTGAATGTAATACACTCCTAACATCACCAATGCTGCTCCTAACCCTGCTGAGATATAAAAAAAGATAAACTTTTTGGCTCCAAAAACCTGCTCTACCGCGGTACCAAACATCCATAATGCAAACATATTGAAAGCAATGTGCATCAAATTGCCATGCATAAACATATGGGTGATAATTTGCCAAGGTTGAAATAAATCGTTCTTAGGAAAATATAGGGCAAACCAATTGTAAAATACGCCATTCTGGATGGTGAGTGTCCCAATAAACATCAGCACATTTATAATGAGCAAATGCTTAACGGTATCTGTAATTCCTCTCATGCTTCTTTAGTCTTAACGTTAAATAAAATTACATAAATTTTCTGTCAACCTCATCAATGGTCAGGGTAATAAATGTAGCGCGATTAGTGGGTGATACTGAAGGCTCTTTACAGGCAAAAAGACTATTGACTAAATGCTCTTGCTCTAAATTGGACAAGGACTGCCCTGTTTTAATAGCCAAGCTTTTTGCCATCGATTTGGCCAAAAGATCAGTTGCACTAAAATGACTGTCCGGTACTTCCTGTTCAATATCACTGATCAACTGTTCTAAAATAATGGAGACCTCGCTGTCAGGGACATTGATGGGCAATCCGGTAATTTCAACCTGCTCATGAGCAATGGAAGAAAACACAAAACCTGTCGCTTCTAAATCGCTCTGTAATTGTTTTAAAATGCTCAATTCAGCTCCCGTGAAATGCAGCTGCAGCGGAAACAATAATTGTTGACTAACCGCTTCCTTAACCGTCATACTTTTAAGTAAGCCTTCGTATAAGATTCGTTGATGTGCGCGGTGTTGATCGATCATCAACATGCCGGATTTTATGGTACTGATAATATATTTATTCTGAAATTGATAGGTACTCTGGGTCGTCTCGTGTGGCGACTGATCGCCAAATAAGGACACGTTTTCTGGTTCACTTTCAAATTCCACTTGACTGAAATCTTGTGAATCGCGTGTGCCTTTTGATTCTAATCCGACGTACAAACTGTCCCAATTGTTCAGAGTTTGCTTTTTAAAAGCTGTAGTTTGTTTGCCCGCCGGTCGGTCCTCTCGAAAGGGATTATAATCGCGATCGACTTCCACTGTAGGGGTTTCAGCCCCTTTATCCTTATAATTATACGGGGTATCTAAGTTAGTATCATATTCAAAATCCAATACAGGCGCAATATTAAATTGGCCTAAACTATGTTTAACCGAAGATCTCAAGATGGCATACAAGGTATGTTCATCATCAAATTTAATTTCGGTTTTAGTGGGATGTATGTTGATATCAATCGATTTGGGATCTACGGTCAGATTCAAAAAATAAATAGGGTGATGCCCGTCTTTAATCAATCCGTCAAAAGCGGCATTGATGGCATGATTGAGATAGGGACTTTTAATAAATCGGTTATTGACAAAAAAGAACTGTTCGGATTTGGTTTTCTTGGCAAATTGCGGTTTCCCAACAAAGCCTGAAATTTTTAAAACTTCCGTAGTTTCCTCAACTGGCACTAATTTTTCGTTGGTTTTATTCCCAAATATATTTACCACGCGCTGGCGGTAATTGCTCTCGTGTAAATTGAATAGCTCGCTGCCGTTATGGTACATGGCAAAGCCGATGTTTGGGTGGGCTAAAGCCACCCGGTGGAATTCGTCAATAATGTGACGCAATTCGACCGTATTCGATTTCAAGAAATTACGACGGGCCGGAATATTGAAGAACAAATGTTTAACCGCAATGGACGTTCCTGTTGGGGTAACGGTGACTTCTTGAGTCTTGATGTCACTCCCTTCAATGGCAATTAAAGTTCCAAGCTCGTCAGCATCCTGTTTAGATTTCAATTCCACATGTGCAATAGCTGCAATACTGGCTAAAGCCTCACCTCGAAACCCTTTGGTATTTAATTTGAACAAGTCATCAGCCGACCTAATTTTAGACGTGGCATGACGCGCAAAACTCAATCGTGCATCCGTAGCACTCATGCCTTTACCGTTATCAATCACCTGAACAAGCGTTTTACCGGAATCTTTAATTATTAATTTTAGGGCAGTTGCTTCAGCATCAATGGCGTTTTCAAGTAATTCCTTGACAACAGAAGCGGGACGTTGCACGACCTCTCCTGCTGCAATTTGATTAGCAACATGATCTGGTAAAAGTTGAATAATATCTGACATTAGCCTTTTGGAAAGAATATGGACAAATCAAAGCCGATGATTACAAGGAAAATAAAAATTAAGATTCCAACAATAATAAGCGTACGTCTATTGGCAGCCTGATCGGGCGTGTTTTTATAATCGTCCATGGCATTTTCAAACGTGCCTTTTAACCCAACTTTTCCAATCGTTTTTCTATGATCATCAAATTTATGTTTGATTTCATAAGGATTTCCATCACCTTTATAGTGACGGGGGATATAGTTGAATTTTTTGTTTTGACGTGTTTTAAAGATGCCCATAATTTCTAAATTTCGTAGTTACTCAACACGTACCAAACACCAATTACCATACCTAAAATAATCAGGAGAATGGCTAATGTTGGCGCTTTACTTTTGCGCTGGGTGTTTTGACGCCATTTAGGATCAAATTCATAGGACTTGTCCTTATGAAGCTCTTTGAGATGCCTTGGCGTGTAACTGAAACGTTTAGGTTGACGCTGTTTAAATAAATTCACTGTTGAACGCTTTGCCTTTGTGAACTTCAAATGTACTCAAAATACGAGGAAAAACGATGCTTAAACTGCTAAAAAATGTTAAGGGGAATTGGGGTGTGAGGTTTGGGGTGTGAGGAGTGAGGAGTGCGGAGTGAGGAGTTAGGAGTTAGGAGTTAGAAGTGAGAAGTGAGAAGTGAGGAGTTCGGAGTTCGGAGTTAATAAGAGTTAAGATAAAACTATCTCTCTATGAACCAACTTCAGACTGCCAACTGAAAACTGCTTACTGAAGACTGTCAACTGAAGACTGCCAACTGAAAACTGCCAACTCAATACTGCGTACTAAAGACTGAAAACTACATCAAGCTTCCTGACGCAACACCGCCATCTTAATGGCCGCTACCGCTGCTTCCACACCTTTGTTACCGTGTTTTCCCCCCGATCTATCAATAGATTGTTGCATGGTATTGTCTGTAAGCACACAGAAAATTACGGGGGTGTCGTGAATCACATTCAAATCCTTAATGCCATTGGCAACGGCCTCACATACAAAGTCGAAATGTTTCGTTTCCCCTTGAATCACACATCCAATGGCGATCACCGCATCCACCTGATGTTCTTGCATTTTTTTGCTACCGTAAATCAGTTCATAGCTACCAGGAACATGCCAAATGAAAATATTATCAGGTAGCGCACCATGCTCAATTAAGGTGTTAAATGCACCTTCATAAAGATTATCGGTGATATTACTATTCCATTCAGAAACAACAATCCCAAACCGAAGGTCCTTCGCATTTGGGATTGTGTTCTTATCGTAAGCTGATAAATTTTGATTCTTTGTTGCCATGTTTTTACAAACTTGCTTGAGCCTGACCTATGAACACATCAATGTTAGATGCTTCAGTAGAATTTGGATAAGTTTCTTTTATAGTATTGAAATGATCAAGTGCCTTTTCTGTTTTACCTAAGTTTAACGCTACCGTACCCGCTTTAAATAAATACATTGGAGTTGTGTAATCGTTTTTATTTAAACTTGCCGCTTTTTCGTAATAGCTTAAAGCATCGTCTGGCTGATTTAATTGCACAAATGCATCACCAATTCTTCCTTTTGCTATTGGTGCCAGTATTTCGTCATCGCTAGAAAAACCGCCTAAATATTTAACCGTATTTTGGTAATCATTCAAATTGTAATAGGACATTCCAGCGTAATATGTCGCTAAGTTAGCAGCAGGTGTCCCACCGTATTCGTTGATGATATCCAACATCCCATACTTTCCTTCTCCGCCATTTAACGATAACGTGTATAAAGAATCTTTAGCGTTTGCACCATTCACTGCTTGTTCAAAGTATTGTTGTGCTGTAAACATTTCGTTCATGGCCTCACTCGCTTTTGGCTCTGCAATAAATTTGCTGTAGCCTAAGTACCCCAAAACCACTATGGCAATAGCCGCCACAGCACCAATAATATATTTTTGGTTCTCAACTGCCCATTCTTCTGTTTTAGAAGCTGACTCGTCCAGGGTGTTAAAAACCTCCGCCGTTGTTGAGTTGTCTTCTAAAGCTTCAGTCTTTTCAGCTTGTGTTTTTGGTTTGTATCCTCGTTTCTTATAAGTTGCCATATCGTTGTAATTTGTGCGCCGCAAAATTATAATATTTATTGGTATATAAAAGGTAAATTATTTGTTATTTTTCAATAATTTGCACATCCTTTCGCACACTTGATTAAAATCTTATTTTAAAGCGAATTTTTTACATGGTTTTAAACTCTCTTTCCTTACTAAATTACAAGAATTTTGACAGTCAGGATTTCATTTTTGATCAGAAAATCAACTGTTTTGTAGGCGCTAATGGCATCGGAAAAACCAATGTTTTAGACGCCATTTACAACTTGTCTTTTGGTAAAAGTTATTTTAATCCTATAGCCTCCCAAAACATCCGTCATGGTGAGGAGTTCTTTGTGGTAGAAGGGTTATTTGAAAAAGAGGAACGTGAAGAAAAAATCATTGTATCACTTAAAAAAGGTCAAAAAAAGATGATCAAACGCAATGGGAAAGCGTACGAAAAATTCAGTGATCATATCGGTTTTATTCCTTTAGTCATTATTTCTCCGGCAGACCGAGATTTAATTATTGAAGGTAGCGAAACCCGACGCAAATTTATTGACAGTGTGATTTCGCAAAGCGACAAGAATTACCTGAACCAACTGATCAATTACAACAAAGTTCTTCAACAACGCAATGCATTATTGAAGTATTTTGCCTTAAATAACACCTTTAACGCGCAAACTTTGGAGGTATATAACGAACAAATGCACCAATACGGCTCAGAAATATTTAAAATCAGAACACATTTCCTCGAGACCTTTATTCCGATTTTTAAAGAGCGCTATAATGCCATAAGCAATCAGCAAGAACCAGTGCACTTGAGCTATAGGAGCGATTTGTTTGAGGGCGACTTGAATTCACTGTTAAAAAGCAACATCAATAAAGATAAAGCTCTACAATACACCTCTGTTGGCATCCATAAAGACGATTTAAATTTGGAAATAGATGGGTTCCCTATTAAAAAATTTGGAAGTCAGGGGCAACAAAAATCGTTTCTGATTGCCTTAAAACTCGCCCAATTCGATTTTATAAAACAACAGAGTGGGGTCTCCCCTATTTTGCTCTTAGATGATATTTTCGATAAATTGGATGAAAATCGGGTGGCGCAAATTATTGAGTTGGTAGATAATGAAAATTTTGGCCAACTATTTATCAGCGACACACATGCTGATCGAACTGAAAACATTATTAAGCAAGTACACCAATCGTATAAAATATTTAAACTTTAAAGATTAAATCTTCCAGAAACGGCGATTGCACCATTATAAAAATTTTTAATTTTACGGCATGAAAAAGATAATCCTTTGTAGCATTTTAGTCCTAGTGATGTCCTGTAGCAACAATCCCGAAGGCTTTGTTACGCACGTCAGCGGCTATTGGGAAATTGACGAAGTCACCCTGGCAGATGGTTCTAAACGTGAATACACCTATAATGATACGGTAGACTATTTCAGTGTTACGGATAGCCTAACTGGTTTTAGAAAAAAGCTAAAACCTAGCTTTGACGGCACCTATACCACCTCTGATGACGCCGAAAGTTTAACATTAAAGCTCGAAAATGACAGCTTGAACATCTATTATTCCACGCCTTACGCTAATTGGAAAGAAACGGTTATCAAGGCTACGGAAGATCAACTTTTGATTGTAAACGAACAAAATGTAAGGTATCTTTACAAACGCTTTGAACCCATCATAGTGGAGAAATAACAGATAACCCTCAGCGGCATAATCATACAAACAATACAATTTCCTATTGATTGTGTAGGCCTTGAATCTGTTATCTTAGCAATTTAATTTCACCGAACACCTTGTAAACATTCCTTCATGGCCAAACGCACTAAAGACAATCTCTCCATCAGCGAGCTTCTTCAAGAATTTGTAGACACGAATAAACTACAAACAGGATTGGACAAGGTTAACGTCAGAGATGCTTGGGCGCAAATGATGGGCAACGGAGTGAACAATTACACGACCGCCATTCAATTGGAGCGGGAAACCTTGTATGTTCAACTAAGTTCAAGTGTATTAAGGGAAGAATTAAGTTATGGGAAAGAGAAAATCATTACGATGCTCAACGAATCTCTGGGTAAAGATGTGATAAAGAAGTTGGTATTGCGCTAAGAAAATCTGCCATTGCCATTAAGCAATAGCGAGCTCATTTAATTGATTCGCAACGTTTTTAGAGATGGAGATTCTTAAATTTATAACATTTTATTCGATGGTCTACTTTTCTAATTTGCCCTCAGCCCAACAAATTCGGTCGCTAGCCTCATCTTAAAATATTTATGGCCTAAAAAGTAGTTTGTATTCTTTTTGGCACTATCTTTGAATTATTATATACAATTAATTTAATATTTATTACAATGAGTAAAGGAACAGTAAAATTTTTCAACGATGCTAAAGGCTTCGGTTTTATCGTAGAAGAAGGAAACAACAAAGAACATTTTGTTCACATTTCAGGTTTAATTGACGAAATTCGTGAAGGCGATGAAGTTGAATTCGATCTAACAGAAGGAAAAAAAGGATTAAACGCAGTTAACGTAAAAGTTATCTAATATATAAGCTTTTTTAAATGTAAAGGCCCGCAACATTGTTGCGGGCCTTTTTGCTTTTAATGGTATTCCAAAAAAAAAAGCTCGGAACAAGGTTCCACGCTTTTTGTATTAAAAATGTTCCGAAATTTAAAACATCTCTCTTCCAGCAAAATGAAATGCGCTTTCAATAGCTGCATTTTCATCGCTATCACTCCCGTGAACTGCATTTTCTCCAATAGAAGCTGCATATAATTTACGGATGGTTCCTTCAGCTGCATCTGCAGGATTGGTTGCACCAATTAGAGTTCTAAAATCTTCAACCGCATTTTCTTTTTCTAAAACGGCAGCTACAATTGGTCCACGCGTCATATATTCTACCAATTCGCCGTAAAAAGGTCTTTCGCTGTGTACAGCATAAAACTCTTGTGCATCAGCAGTAGTCATGTGGGTTAATTTTAATGCTACAATTCTGAAGCCTGAAGCACTGATTTTTTCTAAGATTGCACCGATGTGTCCTTTTTCGACTGCATCTGGCTTAAGCATTGTAAATGTTCTGTTAGTTGCCATATTTGTAATTTAATTAATTCTAATTTATATAATTCTTTAAGAGTTGGACCCGTTTCATAGAGTCCGTTACATGGTCAAAGCGTATAAACCACTGATAAATTTCGTGCAAAAGTACGGCATTTATCAATAAAAACCATATTATGGATATTAAAAAATTGTATCTTCGCGGGCTATGACTGATCAAGATATTAAAGAAATTAAGGCACTTTTATCTGCGCCTAAGCACATTGTTATTGTGCCCCATAAAAACCCTGATGGAGATGCTATGGGGTCTACTTTAGGACTCTACCACTTTCTTACCGAGCAGAATCATACCGCCACGGTGATTGCCCCCAATGATTATCCTGATTTTTTAAAATGGTTACCGGGCCAAGAACATGTGGTGATTCATGAATCGGACAAAGTCCGAGCAGAAGCTTTAATCGCCGAAGCAGACCTGATATTTACCCTCGATTTTAACGCGCTTCACCGCTCAGGACAAATGGAAACGCCATTAGCGAATTCGGATGCCCTTAAAATCATGATTGATCATCACCAACAACCCGACGATTACGCTACCTATATGTTTAGCGATGTGGCGATGAGTTCCACCTGTCAAATGGTCTATCATTTTATGGTCATGCTAGAGGCCACCGCAGCTATTGAAACCAAAATTGCTACCTGTTTATATGCGGGGATTTTAACAGATACGGGTTCTTTCAGATTCCCGTCATCTACAAGTACCACCCATATTGTAGCGGCGGAATTGATCGATAAAGGTGCGGACCATTCAGAAATTTATAACGCCATATACGACACCAATAGTTTTGAGCGTTTACAATTATTAGGGATCGCGCTTAAAAATTTAAAAATCCTGCCTGAATACAGAACTGCTTATATTACACTTACTCAAGAAGAGTTGAATGCCTCAAATTTCAGGAAAGGCGACACTGAAGGTTTTGTAAATTATGGACTTTCGATCAAAGATGTAATTTTCGCGGCCATCTTTATAGAGCACAAACAAGAGGGCATTATAAAGATTTCCCTCCGTAGTAAAGGTGATTTTTCTGTCAACGAATTCTCTCGTGCCAACTTTGGCGGAGGCGGTCATACCAACGCTGCAGGCGGAAAAAGCGACCTCAGTTTAAATGAAACCGTTGAAAAATTTATTAGTATATTGCCTAGCTATAAACATAACTTAAATTTATGATAAGAGCCATTCTTCTCATGTGCACTCTAGCTATTGCTATCAGTAGTTGCAAATCGCCTGAAGCCAGAAGACCTATATCTCAAAAAACAGGATCTTTTATAAAAATATCTGCGGAGCGTAACAAAAAATTAAATGCTGAAGAGACGGTGAAAATTCAGAATATTATAGAAAAAGATACTTCTAGAACATTCATTGCCTCAGAGAGCGGCTTTTGGTATTATTACAACACTAAGGTCGAAAAAGATACCATTACACCAACCTTTGGAGACATTGTCAATTTTGATTATGACGTCAAGGATTTTAATGGGAATGACATTTATGCGGATGAGGACATCCAACCTCGCGATTATGCCATGGATCAGGAAGAACTATTTACAGGACTCCGAGAAGGTTTAAAACTTATGAAACCAGGTGAAACCGTCACCTTTTTATTTCCTTCCCAAAAAGCTTACGGTTACTATGGTGACAAAAATAAGATTGGCACCAACACTCCGGTGATATGCGAAGTGACCGTAAATTCAATAATTCAAAACCAAAACGAATAAACTATGCGATTGATTAGAAAAGGCTTTGGCCTGTTATTAGTAATGCTCCTTATTACAGCAACAGCCTGTAATGACAAATATCCAGATTTAGAAGATGGATTGTACACAGAAATTATCACCAATAAAGGGACGATGGTCTTCCGTTTGGAATACCAAAAAGCCCCGGTAACCGTTGCCAATTTCATTTCATTGGCAGAAGGCACCAATACGCTTGTAGACAGCGCTTATATTGGTAAAAAATACTACAATGGGTTGACCTTTCACAGAATAATTGACGAATTCATGATTCAAGGTGGCGACCCGACTGGTACAGGAAGTGGTAGTCCCGGCTATAAGTTCAACAATGAAATTTCTGAAGATCTGAAACACGATAAAGTAGGGACCTTATCTATGGCCAATTCTGGTCCAAACACTAATGGCAGCCAGTTTTTCATCACTGAAGGTGCAACCCCAAATTTAGACGGTGGGTATAATGTTTTTGGATATATCGTTATGGGAGAAGATGTGTTACACACCTTAGCAGGTGTTGAAACAGCACCAGGCGATAAACCTGTCGATCCGGTAATTATGGAAGAAGTCAACATCATCAGAAAAGGGAAAGACGCTAAAAACTTTGATGCTCCCGTACTATTTAAAGAGCATTTTGCTAAGGCTGAAGAAGAAGAAAAAGAACGTCTTGCTCAAGCAGAAGCTGCACAAAAAGAGAGAGACGAGAAAACTGCTACCGCTGCTGCTGACATGAAGCCTGCATTAGACACGTATGAAGGAAAGGCTAAAACATTGGCTTCAGGATTGAAGATGTACAATATTACAAAAGGTGCCGGTGAGAAGCCAAAAACTGGCGATACGGCACAACTGTATTACGAAGGCTACTTTACAGACGGCCGTTTGTTTGATAGTAACGTTAAAAGTGTAGAAGAAAACTACGGCATGTATAATGAGCAAAAAGATCAGGCTCAGATGTACGGCCCAATGCCTACTAAAATTGGACCTGATGCCCCGATGATCGCTGGATTCAGAGAAGCCGCGTCACAAATGCGTGTGGGTGATAAATCCTACTTCTTTTTGCCATCGCACTTGGCTTACGGCGAACGCGGTAATCGTGTGATTCCTCCAGGAACGGATTTGATTTTTATCATTGAAATGGTAGGGATTGAGAAGTAACTAAAAAACTTAGAGGCGTTTAGTAACCTGTGATTCTACAGGTAAACTAAAACGACTTACATAACAAACCGCTCCTACATCTGGGGCGGTTTTTTTGTGGTTTGTAGACACATTTAAAAACAATACAACTTACCTCTTCCATCTCTCCCCTTCTGAATTTTAGGATCTAAAACATCTACTTATGATCTTCTCAATATGTTAGTTTCTGAACTTGAGCGCAGTCATATTACCATTAGAGTAGTAACCTTATAATATAAAAGCAATTAGTCAACTACTGATTACCCATAACCCCGATCCCATAAATGGCGCATCTTTCTTAAAAGAAAAAACCGTTCCCATCTCAAGGATGAAAACGGTTTTAGGAATTGTATGCAATGAGCTAGTTATCTACATCATACTCTTAAAACTTAAGCACAATCTTCTTATTAACAATGCCTGTATCGGTTTGGATTTTTATCACATAGTTACCATCTGGCAAGTTTCGCACCGGAATCTTCATCTCATTGGAGATGGTCGTATTGGTAGCGTTCCACGCTTGCACGGTTTGTCCGATAATGTTCACCAAATACACTTGTTTTACGTGAACCTCGTTTGGCGTTTGAATAAAGATTTCATCGGTATTCTGTAAAAATTTCACCACGACATTTTTGAAGTCTTCATCTATGATAGATAAGGTGTTGTCGTCCTTGAAGGCCAAATAGAAACGTTTGTCATAATTTCCTGCACTGAGCGAAATTTCAAAACTGGTGTTATTAATTTGATGATAGGTATCTAACAGTGAATCATAAATATAAACAGCTATGTCCTCACTGAAATTTTCCAATTCCGTCAGTTTAATCTCTATAGCACCATCTTTTGACAATTGCATAGCGAAAGGAAATTTCTTGGTATCTTCAAAAGCACCTACACCCTGAATAATGTATTTCGATTCATTAATTAACCAAGATAAATCATTTGGGAATGCATCTCTATTTACCGCATCATAGCCATAATCCACACCATCAGTTGCTAAATTATTCGGAACAAATCCTAATAACAATGGACGAATGCCGCCTTCTGGAGATTTAAATTCTAAACGTATACGTTTAATTGAATCTTTCTTAGGAGTATTAGTTTTGTAATTGGAGCCTCCAGACTTACCTCCATCAACCCCTCTTAAAAATATTGAGCTACCATCAACTTCACGTTGGAATACTCTCTGACTATTTTTAAAAATTATGTCACCACCTTTAGTGCTATCAGCTGATACAAAAAATCCTTGACCAACAGGTATATATCGTCCAGGACGTTTTACTCCATTTCCACCTACTATAACCACCCCATCAGCGGTAGGAAGAGGTTTAACTGCCATTATGCCACCACTAAGGTTATAAGTAGCATAACCGCCTTCATACTCTCGTAAAATATGCGTATTGTTAACGCCGAAGTGATCCCAAAATTTTAAAGAAACATTTCCAAGACTACTTATATTATCTTTGATGAATTCATCGGCATCAATAGCAGATGGATACGGATTACCAATTAATGCATCATTACCTGCAGAAATTAAATTTGTAATAGTACCATTATTTGGTTTTCCTATAAATACATAGTTTTGAGTAGCAGTAGTTGCGCCACTGCCTTTCATGGTGTATCCTAACCCAGAATTAATCACGGTACCCTCATTTATTCTTACCCAAGCACTATAAGTGTTAGAAACACTATTAGCGTATGTGGTCAGCCAACGACTACTTATTTGAATTGGCGGTCCTGGAGTGCCATCCCGACCTGTAGTCCACGTAATTGTACCTGGAGAAGCAGATGACGTACCATCTTTTAGTACGCTCGCAATTGTAAAACTATTTGCGGCACCGCCTTGTGAGACTACTGGAGATCCCCAATAGTTATAATTATATAAGTTGCCTGTCCCTTGTTGGTCACGTTTTATGTTTCCAGTACTAGCTGGATCTAAAATTCCACCTTCATCTTGTATTAGTTGTGACTCTCCAACAAGATCTATGATACCGTTAAGTTTTAAGTAATGCGTGACTCGTAAACCTTGACCATCATTTTCTTCAGGTTTTATTGTAACTGTTGGATCTTTAATGCTCAATTTATTAGCATCTACTAGTAAACCAAGGACTGTAATATCTTTATCTCCCGATAAAATATTGTTTGAAGTTCTAACGATATTCCAATCAATAGGCGTATTGTTAAAACCTGTACTATTTGGATAATCCCAAACAGAATCTCCATAACTCCATGGTGTTCCAGCACCTATGGTATTCCAGCTACCGTCAGCTTTTGTAACATATGGCAATGGGGCAGAATTTTCCTGTAAGGTTGTCATATTTCTTAATTTACCATTTGCAGTACTAGCCAAGTTAGGCGTATAACCACCGCTCAATATGTTATTTGATAGCAACTTATAATAACCTACAAGATTTGTATATGGAAGCCCTGGAGCAGGCATTGGGATTTCTACACCAATATTTGCGCCTGATTGTAATCTTTGGTTCATTAAGAATCTAATTTGATCTTGCGAAATATTTCCATTCCATATACGGACTTCTTCTATCCATCCAGAGAAAAAGTTCGTGGCATTTGGAGGTGTCCATTTTGCACCAATGAAAGATCGACTTGTTCCAGAGGCGGATATTGTTGTACCTGTATTAATACCGTCCAAATATAATTGACCATTTGAATCAACAGCAATATGATACCATCTGGTATTAGGAATAACAGTTGGAAGGTTGGACATATTAATTTCCCGATTTTTAGTACTTATGATAGTTCCCGTAGAAGCTTCAGGACGGATCCAGGCTTCTATACTATAATTCCCAGTATAATCGCCAATATCAACAAAATCATCTACGCCATC
Source organism: Gelidibacter salicanalis (assembly GCF_007997285.1). Classification (GTDB taxonomy): domain Bacteria; phylum Bacteroidota; class Bacteroidia; order Flavobacteriales; family Flavobacteriaceae; genus Gelidibacter; species Gelidibacter salicanalis. The sequence continues at coordinate 16,108 of NZ_VORX01000009.1, read as the reverse complement.
AAAATCAAGGGCGATACAATTTTGTACATTTATTACAATTGAAGTATAGACAGGTGGACAAGGATTTACTCTGATATCATTGACGCTACGGCTCATTGTCCATCGTAGTGTATACGCTCCTTCATTAAGTGCATTAAAAATTGCATTAGGATTTTTAATAGGATCCGAAGTATCATTTGAATCTGGATTCGAAAAAGAATAATCCGTTGGTGCAATTCCTACAACTTCCCAGAATGGAGCGTCATAACCGTCTGGCGTTGGAAAAGTAAGACTACTCCCCTGTTTCAGTCCTTTTAATTGAGCCTCTAATTGGAAATCGTTTTTACCGCAGGCTGCTGGAGACGGCGCTTTAGCAGTTGAAGTATATTTGTCGAATACGTAAATACTAACAGTTTCAGAATTATTGGGATCAGCACTTCTACATTCACTACCGTCATCAGTAACTATAAAAGAAGTAATAGTATATGTATTCAATCCAATTTTATCAGGTGTGACAGTGATGTTTTGCTGATTATTCACCGTTATCACCTCCCCCTGAGCATTGGTATAAGTCCAAACCGAGGCAATATTAAGTGGAGGATTTGCGATAGCAATATTATCTATAGCCCAAATACTTCTAAGATCATTATTTGGATCATTTCTTCCATCAAAGGTGAACTTAATTTTTAAATTTGCTAATCCTACATATTGCGATAAATCAAAACTTCTAATGTTTCCACTAAAATTCCCATAATTTTTTGTCCGTGCTACTCCATCTGCCTCTATATTAAATGGTCCGTCACGCAAAACTATGGTATAGTTTTCTCCGCCATCTAACGACAATTCGATTTTCATCGTTGTATTCGGATTCATAATAAATGCTTCTTGGAATCGAAGGGTAGCTTCAGACAACCCGAATGTGTTAAATGTGGGTGTTTCCATAGTAGAAAGATTCTTGCCACTCACAATAGCAAACTTTTTATCACCAGAATCAAAAGTGATAGAACCATCCCTTGTATCAAAAGGATGGTCATTAGTTTCTGACCATCTATTAGGTCTCGTATTATTACCATTTGCCGGAAAATTATTTCCGGGATCTTCGTCTATTATCCACCCTGTAGGATTCGCATTATTAAAAGATCCTCCACCAGCGATTTGAGTACTAGTAGAATAATTTAATTGCGAAGTTAATTTTACCTGTGTTCCAAAACAGACTTCTGAAAAACTAGCTTGTACAGGACTTGGTTTTATATCAGCAGGAATTACGCTAATGACGGCAAACTTAGAGTAAGTTAAGCCGCAAGAGCCACTAGAAATAACGGCTCTAAATAAAGTTGTTTTAGTAAGCCCTGAATATCCAGAATAAGAGTAAGTATTCTCTGTATTTGGAATATCTGTCCAAGAAGTTGGAACGGAAGGATTATCCGTTGTTTGCCATTTCACTACCGATCCTGTCGCACCAGTAAGCTCTATAGCTCTCGCAGAGCCTGATGTAGCATTATGACACACTAAATATGTTGCTTTATTAAGACCACTGAACAATAATTCACCTCCTACTGGTTTGGGGTCAATTTTTATGGTCCCTGTTATAGATTCTACACTGCATCCACCGGTCAGTGTGATGGTATAAATTGTTGGACCACCTGCTGCAGTTGGAGTTCCACTTATTTTAACTATATTATTTACCCAAGTTCCGGTAACACCAGCTGGTAATCCAGAAAATGAAGCGCCAGTCGCACCAGTGGTTACATATGTTATATCAGTAAGCGGAGTATTAACACAAAGGGATTGTGCATTCGTACCCGAAGCTGAAGTTAGCGTAATTGTATTAGACGGTTTAACTGTAATTGTCCCCTTTGGCTTCTCTCCAATACATCCCCCAGTAAGAGTTACTGTATAATCAAATGAACCAACTTCAGTAGGCTTGCCACTGATGGTGACAATATTTCCTGACCATGCACCTGTTACTCCTGCTGGTAATCCAGAAAATGAAGCTCCAGTAGCACCAGTGGTGGCATACGTAATATTCGTAATCTGAGTATCAATACAAACGGATTGTGCAGTTGAAGTCGAAGCTGAAGTTAGCGAAAATGTATTAGTTGGATCGACATTAATTGTCCCTGCTATAGGTTCTATACTGCATCCCCCGGTTAGTGTGACGGTATAGGTTGTTGGACCACCTGCTGCAGTCGGGGTTCCGCTTATTTTAACAGTATTATTTACCCAAGTTCCGGTAACACCAGCTGGTAATCCTGAAAATGTAGCTCCTGTAGCACCCGTGGTGGCATAGGTGATATCAGTTAGCGGAGTATTCTTACAAACGGATTGTGCATCTGTATCCGAAGCCGAAGTTAGCGTAAATGAATTAGTTGGATCGACATTAATTGTCCCTGTTATAGGTGCTACACTGCATCCCCCAGTTAGTGTGACGGTATAAGTTGTTGGACCATCTTCTGCAGTCGGGGTTCCGCTTATTTTAACGGTATTGTTTACCCAAGTTCCGGTAACGCCAGCTGGTAATCCTGAAAACGTAGCCCCAGTAGCACCAGTAGTGGCATAGGTGATATCAGTTAGCGAAGTATTAATACAAACGGATTGTGCATCTGTACCCGAAGCTGAAGTTAGCGTAATTGAATTAGTTGGATCGACATTGATTGTACCTGTCATAGGTGCTACACTGCATCCCCCGGTTAGTGTGACGGTATAATTTGTTGGACCATCAACTACAGTTGGGGTTCCGCTTATTTTAACAGTATTGTTTATCCATGTTCCGGTAACGCCAGCTGGTAATCCTGAAAATGTAGCTCCAGTAGCACCAGTGGTGGCATAGGTGATATCAGTTAGCGGAGTATTAATACAAACGGATTGTGCATTTGTACCCGAGGCTGAAGTTAGCGTTATTGTATTAAACGGATCGACATTAATTGTCCCTGTTATTTCTGCGTCACCACACCCCCCGGTAAGAGTGACGGTATAATTAAATGGACCACCAACTTCAGTAGCTATGCCATTAATTTTAACTGTATTGTTTGCCCAAGTACCGGTAATGCCAGCGGGTAATCCAGAAAATAAAGCGCCAGTAGCACCAGTGGTGGCATACTTGATTTCGGTAAGTGTTGTATTAATACATAGGGTCTGATTGTCTGTATTTACAGCTGAGGTAAGTGTTATAGTGTTGTTAGGATTTACTTTGAGGTTAGCAGGCTTTGATATGGTTTGTAAACACGTACCATCCGTAGCACTGACTACCACATCGTAACTTCCTGAATTACTTTCTGTTGCTCCAGTAAAAGTTAAAGTATTGGTGGTGGCACCTGTGATATTGCCCCCGTTAGAAATCGGAAATCCCCCTTTTCTCCATTGATAACTGAGTCCTGTTCCTGTGGCCGCAACCGACATTGTTGTTGAGCTCCCTTCACAAATTGTTTGAGGAGTAGTAGGTTGATTATCAATTTTTATATCCTCGTTCACATTAAGAACTGCATCAGTCGAGGTAACATTTCCACAGGGAGATATGCCTTTTACAACAACTGTGTAAGTTCCTGCATCTCCTAAAATTGTGTTGTTAATTGTATAAGTAGATGCTGTAGCACCGGCAATATTAGTGCCTCCCTTTTGCCACTGATAAGAAATGCCGCTTCCGGTTGCGGATACAGAAAAACTAACAGAGAATCCTGAACAAATTGTTTGGGATGTTGCTGGTTGCCCTGTGATTGCAGGTGGAGCATTTACAGTCACCGACCCTGAAACATTACTTTTAACTGGAGGAGTACAAGTTCCACTAACAATAACATAATAATACAAAGTGCCGCTAGCAGTAGTTTTTGGAGTATAGTTTTCAGAGGTTGCTCCCGCACCTAAGGATGTTCCACCACTATTTGAATTAGCGGTATTACTGTACCATTGATAACTTAAACCTGGTCCGGTAGCTGTGACTGATAGTTCAGTGGCAGCACCATTCAAACATAATGTTTGGGAGGTTGATGAAGGTTGAGTTGTGATTGCCGGCGCTGCATTTACAGTCACTAACCCTGAAACATTACTGGTTTCTGGTGGAGCACAGGTTCCACTAACACTGACATAATAATATAATGTTCCGGCAGTACTTGTTAAAGGGGTATAGGTTGCAGAGGTTGCGCTGGCACCTAAGGATGTTCCGCCACTATTTGAGTTAGCAGTGTTGCTGTACCACTGATATTTTAATCCAGCTCCTGTAGCTGTAACTGATAGTTGTGTGGCAGCAGCATTCAAACATAAAGTTTGAGCAGTTGTTGATGGTTGAACTGTAATTGCCGCCGCTGTACTTACGGTCACAGCCCCTGAAACATTACTGGATACTGGCGGAGTACAAGTTCCACTGACAATTACATAATAATACAAAGTTCCCGCAGCACTTGCTAAAGGGGTATAGGTTGCAGAGGTTGCTCCAGCACCTAAGGATGTTCCGCCACTATTTGAGTTAGTGGTGTTGCTGTACCATTGATACATTCGTCCGGCTCCTGTTGCAGTTATTGATAGTTCTGTAGCACTTTCATTTAAACATAGAGTTTGAGCAGATATTGAAGGTTGAACTGTGATTGCAGGTGCTGAATTTACGGTCACTAACCCTGAAACACTGCTAGTTACTGGCGGAGTGCAGGTGCCACTGACAATTACATAATAATAATATAAGGTTCCCGCAGCACTTGCTAAAGGGGTATAGGTTGAAGAGGTCGCTCCCGCACCTAAGGATGTTCCACCACTATTTGAGTTAGCGGTGTTGCTGTACCACTGATATTTTAATCCAGTGCCTGTTGCTGTAACTGATAGTTCTGTGGGAGCATCATTCAAGCATAAAGTTTGAGGAGTTGTTGAGGGTTGTCCAGTAATTGCAGGCGGTGCATTTACAGTCACTAATCCTGATACATTACTTGTTACTGGCGGAGTACAAGTTCCACTGACCACTGCATAATAATATAAGGTTCCCGCGGCATTAGTGGATGGGGTGTAGGTTGAAGAGTTTGCTCCTGAACCTAAGGATGTTCCGCCACTATTTGATTTAGCGGTGTTGCTATACCATTGAATAGTTGTACCGGCTCCTGTTGCTGTAACCGATAGTTGTGTGGCAGTAGCATTCAAACATAAAGTTTGAGGAGTTGTTGAGGGTTGTCCTGTGATAGCTGGTGGGGCATTTACTGTCACTTTCCCTGAAACACTACTAGTTAAAGCCGGCGTACAAGTTCCACTGACAGTTACATAATAATATAAAGCGCCCACAGCATTTGTTTTTGGGGTATAGGTTGAAGAGGTTGCCCCCGCACCTAAGGATATTCCGCCGGTATTTGAGTTAGTGGTGTTGCTATACCATTGATAAGTTAATCCGGCTCCTGTTGCAGTAACCGATAGTTGTGTGGCAGCAGTATTCAAACATAAAGTTTGAGAAGCGATTGAGGGTTGCGCTGTGATTGCCGGTGGGGCATTTACGGTTAAGATCATTTCGTCCGCAACTACAGGACAGTTCACATTCCCCGGTTCCTGTGTACTAATAAAGCTGAGTTTAATTATTCCTGTATATGATGCAGGTGGAGTATATGTAGGTTTTAGATCTGTGCTATTGCTGAATGCTCCTACAGCTGGATTCGCAGTCCAATTAAATTTATTAGCATAACCGTTATTTTCACCTGAGAGAGCAATTGAGCCCCCCATGCATATACTTGCGTCTAGGCCTGCATAAAGCGAAGCCGACTTATTCACACTTACAACTAATGTTTCCTGAGAACTAGTTCCGCAAGTATTTTTAGCATTAGCGCGTATGTTATAATTTCCTCCTGAGCCCGCTGCACCTGTTACATCTACAGTTATTGTATTAGTTCCTGCGCCATTGGTGATGACCCATCCGTTAGGGATGCTCCAGTCATAGTTTGATATGTTATCATCTGAATTAACTCTATAGATTAAACCTGAAGCAGGTGGGCATATTCCGGATTTAACATTAACATTTCCGGATGATGCCACGAATACAGGTTTTGTTGGCGGAGTATAACTTGTCATCGGAATAATATCACTTGTCGCAGTGGCAGATGAAGTACAAGTAGCGCTTGAAGTCATTACAACGGAAATTTGAGATCCAATTGCAAGTGAGTTAGCAACATATGTTGGGCTGTTGGTTCCCACACTAGTCGTCCCATTTTTCCATTGATACGATGGTGAAGTCCCACCATTTACCGGAGTCGCAGTAAATGTAACCGGTGTTGATCCAGAAGGTGCGGTTGCACAAATTGATGTAGAGGAAGAAGTTATTGATACAGTTGGTGTTACCGTAGGGTTTACAACTACAGTTGTTGTTGCCACACCACTCGTACACCCGGATACAGTGGCGGTCACATTATAATTACCTGCCGTCGCTCCAGTTGCACTTGAAATGCTCGGGTTTTGAGTATTACTTGTAAAACCGTTAGGTCCTGTCCAAGAATAGGTTGCACCTGAAATTGTACTCGCTGTTAAATTTATTGTTCCATTTGCACATACTGAAATATTACTGATAGTAGTAGGTGCAGATGGAATTGGATTTACAACAACATTTATAGTTCCAACATTACTTGTACATCCAGAACCGGATACCGTAGCGGTCACATTATAATTACCCGCCATGGCAGCAGACGCAACAGATATGCTCGGACTTTGAGCAGTACTCGTAAAATTATTTGGCCCGGTCCAAGAATATGTTGCACCTGAAATGGCAGTCGCCGTTAGGTTAATTGTTTCTCCTACACACACTGGACCATTACTGCCAGCAGTAGGTGCTGTTGGAATTGGATTTACAATAACCTCTGTAGTTCCTGCAATACTTGTGCATCCAGATACAGTAGCGGTCACACTATAAGTTCCATTCATCGCAGCAGTAGCAACTGAAATACTCGGATTTTGAGTCGAACTTGAAAACCCCCCCGGCCCAGTCCAAGAATAGATTGCACCAGCAAAAGTACTTGCTGTTAAATTAATTGTTCCACCAACACACACTGGACCATTACTGCCAGCAGTAGGCGCAGATGGAATTGGATTTACTACTACTGTTGTGGTTCCAATGCTACTCGTACATCCTGATACAGTGGCGGTCACATTATAAATTCCAGCCATTGCAGCAGCTGCATTAGTAATAACTGGATTTTGAGCTGTACTTGTAAAACCATTTGGCCCAATCCAAGAATATGTTGCATCTGCAATGGTACTTGCAGTTAGATTGATGGTTCCTCCTGCACACACTGGACCAGCATTGTTAGCAACAGGGGCAGATGGAATTGGATTTACAATAACACTTGTATTTGCTGCTTCACTTGTGCATCCAGATACAGTAGCAGACACACTATAAATGCCATCCATCGGAGCAGTTGCACCTGAAATGATCGGATTTTGAGCAGTACTTGTAAAATTATTTGGCCCAGTCCAATAATATGTTGCACCTGTAATGAAAGAAGCTGTTAGTTCAATTGTTCCTCCTTCACACACTGGACCATTACTGCTAGCAGTAGGTGCAGATGGAATTGGATTAACAATAACATTCGTTGATCCTGCATTACTTGTACATCCAGATACTGTTGCTGTTACATTATATGTACCTGCCATCGCAGCAGATGCACCTGAAACGGTCGGATTTTGATCAGTACTTGTAAAACTATTTGGCCCGATCCAGGAATATGTCGCTCCATTAATGGTACCCGCTGTTAAATGAATTATTCCTCCCTCGCACACTGGACCATCATTTCCTGCAGTTGGTGCAGATGGAATTGGATTTACTGCTATAGTAAGATTATCACTAACAGTATTCAATGTTCCACAATCAACAAGATCAGAAGTTAAAATAACAGTTACAACGTGACCATTTTGAAGGGGTTGCGGAGGCGTAAAGGTATTAATAGTACTACTAGTGCCAACATTAACTGCGTTAACTTGCCATTGATACTTAGGAGCACTACCTCCATTAACCGATGTTGCTGTAAAGATTACTGAATTTCCTGCACAAATGGTATTATTAGTAGCATCTGAAGATATAGTAACAGTCGCAGAGCAAGCATAAGGTCTAGCAGAATCTTCTAATATCATTTTAGAATAAAAGAGTGAAGACAATGAAAATGCCTGATAGGTTGCCCAAGCATTTAAAAGGGTATGCGTTTCCTGTTTAAGAGTTTTGGATTGAAACCGATTTATAAACAAGTATTGCGATGATGTAAACCCAGACACATCCAAACCCTTAAACCGAGGTTTAACCGTTTCAATTTTAAAACCATAATATGTGTCCCTATTAATTTCCGTTGAAGTATAAATAGTGGCGTCGACCTTAGTTTTCGAAAAACTTGGGTAGGCCAATAATGCTAAAAGTATATATGAAATCGTAAATAAGTAAAAATTCTTCATACTGCGATAAAATTAAAATTGGTGTGTGAAGCACATACCATAAACCACGCAGTAAGGCTGTGATGGTCGTTGGATTTGTGTTGCGGATTATCTAAAATAATACATGATCATTTAGATAAATTAAATAATCGATAAAGGGCACAAAACAACTTTCACTTACTGTAATTGAGTTAATTACAACCTTTTGACACAAGAAGCACGAAACAAGAATACTCGTCTTTTAAGTGAAGATTCACACTATTGCAGATTGCTATACCCAGCTGTTGTTGTTTGATAAAAAGAAGTAATTTTTGATAGATTCTTATATTATTATATCGAATCATTGTTGTCCGATAAAGAATCAAGACCGCTGCGCTGTTAGAATAAAGAATTAAGACTTGTTTGCAACTAACTGACAAACAACGATCATTTAAATTAAAATCGCACATTCCCTCTCGGTAGAAACAGTTCCTAAAATGCAAGGTCTCATTTCGGAAATCTTCTAATGTCCCTTGCTTTAAATGAGTTTGTTAATTTATTATTTATTTTTATCGGACACTAATGATATCGAATCTAAAATCAATATAAATGTTTGAAGAGTTATGTCGAATCAGAAACTACAATTCGCGACTAGTCATTTGTAAAGTCACTACTAGAATAATCTTTAACTGATTGCATTAGGCATTATAATAAAGCAAAATTCTATCAGAATGATCGCCCATGTCTAAAAAAAAAAAAAAACGAACCTAACTTCAAGTCAGATTCGGTTTTAAGAGCTATTTTTCAACCTGTCTCAATGATAGGCCTAATACTTAATGATTAATTTTTTGTTTAGTGTGCCCGTTGTGGTTTGTATTTTAACAATATAACTGCCGTCCGGTAAGTTTTTAACCGGAATTTTCATATCATTAGACAGTGTAGTGTTACTCGCATCCCAAGCTTGAACAGTTTGACCAATTATATTAATAAGAGACACTTTTTGCACCGTAATCGCTGCTGGTGTTTTAATGTAAATTTCATCAGTTTGCTGTAAATACTTTACAATGGCTATCTTCAAATCTTCATCTGCGAGGGACAAAGTATTATCTTCACTAAACGCTAGGTAGAAGCGGTTATCATAGTTCCCCGTGTCTAAGGAAAGCGCAAAACTAGAATCGTTTATGGCATGATACGTTCCTAATACTGAATCATAAATATAGACCTCAATTTCCTCACTAAAGTTTTCTAATTCAGTCAATTTAATTTCTGCAGTGCCGTTCTGTCCCATATGTAATGCAAAAGGATATTTCTTAGTTTCTATAAAGCTACCGACCCCTTGAATAATGTATTTTGAATCATTAATCATCCATGACAAATCACTTGGATAATTATCCTTATTTAATGCATCATACCCATAATCTACACCATCTGTTGCCAAATTATTAGGTGTGAATCCCAGCAATAACGGTCTGACGGTACCTTCTGGTGTTATGAAATTCAAACGAATACGCTGAATCTCCATCTTTTTCGTGTCAGATGTGCGAGATTGTACATATTTAGTACCCTTCCCTGCTCTAAAAAATTCAGAACTGTTCTCTGCTTCTCGTTTAAAAATACGTTGGCTATTTTTAAATGTAACGTCTCCTCCTTTGGTCCCGGCTGTAACAAAAAATCCTTGCCCAACGGGTATAAAGCGGCCTGGCTTTCGTGTACCCTGGCCACCAACAATTACAACACTATCCGTGGTGGACTTTGGACTTACCGCAACTTGACCACCCGTTTTATTGTACGTTGCGTAGCCACCTTTATACGCTCGCAACACATGCGTATTATTAGAGTCAAAGTGTTCCCAAAACTGCAGAGATCCTTCCTCTAGACTACTCTCATTATCATCAATAAAGGCATCAGCATCAATCGCCGACGGATATGGATTGCCAACCAAAGCATCATTGCCCTTTGATATGTTTGTGGAAATAGTGCCATTGTTGGGTCTCCCGATGAACACATAATTTTGGGTTGGAGTATTAGCGCCACTACCCTTCATAGTATAGCCTAAACCAATATTTATGAGCGAGTTTTCATTTATTCTATCCCAGGATGCATATGTATTTGACAGCTTATTAGTATAGGTGGTTAACCATCGGTTACTTAATTTTAATGGAATTCCTGGTTGGCCATCATAACTTTTTATCCATTTAATTTCACTCGGATTACTTGAATTTGTTCCATCGTGAAGCACGCTAGAGATTGTGAAATTGCTTGCTTCACTACCACCCGATACCACCGGTGAGCTCCAATAATTATAATTAAAAAAGTTCGCCGTACCTTGTTGATCGCGTTCAATAAAACCACTACTGGCAGGTTCAAAAATACTCTCATTAATTTGTGAAGGTGTATATCTTTTTTGCACCAATTGTGACTCTCCCTCTAAATCAATAACACCATCCAATTCCAGATAGTGGGTAATCCATAAGCCTTGACCTGTGCCAGTTCCAGCAGCAGCAGTAATGCCTTCCATTGTTAATTTACCACCATCATCAATTATTAAGCCTAATAAGGTAACATCACGTGAGGCACTTATTTTATTAATGACTCTTACAATATTCCAATCTATTGGAGTTCCGTTTATACCTTTACTATTAGGTGGTAGCCATAGATTGGAGTTCCAGTTATCAGCCTTGCCAGTACCAAGATATTTCCAAGTTGTATTGGTGCCCCATAAGCCATCTTTATATGAAGAATAAGGTAAAGGTGCTGTTTTATCTTGTGCTGAATCCATATTTTTTAACTCTCCACTTATACCAGCAGTTGATTTAAAGTTTCCGCAATCATCAAAATTCATTTGGTAATAACCTATTAAATTTGACCAAGACACGCCAGATACATCAACAGGGATGATTTCACCTTGTACATTTCCAGAAACAGTTGGACTCGAAATAATTCTCTGATTCATCATTTGACGTATTTGTTCTTTGGTTAACTCAACATTCCATATTCTTACCTCATCCATCCATCCTTTAAAATTATTTATTGGATTACTTGAGTTTTTTTTACCCATTGCTCCCAAGATGGCTTTATATTTCGTTCCATCGGTAGGGTAATTAGGAGAGCCCCCTGAACCGTTAGGAACCACCAATACTCCATCAACATATAACCTATACCTTCCCGAACTTGAGTGCGTTATAGCTATATGATACCATCTTGTGTTATCAATCTTATAAGGAGATGAACTAATAGAACCATTTACATTAAAATTAAATGACACAAACCCAGCATTATCAATACTTAAATCATATCCAAAACTATTGATAACGCTATTTACTTCCCTTTTTGAAAATATTGTTTGAGTTCCATTTATTGATTCAGGTTTAACCCAAACTTCTAAGCTAAAATCATCCTTTAAACTATAACTTTCTTCACCAAAATCCACATAATTATCATTACCATCGAAGTCAATTTTTTCACAAGGTGTAATTATTATTGTGATATCATCAGAACACAATACATTCTCAATAGTCACATCAGCCCCATTTTTCAAAAGAGTACCAACAGACCAAGTTAAAGTATACTTACCAACACCTCCAGTGAATATCGCATTTGGATCATATGGATCTGAAATTTCTCCTTGACCACAATCTGAGTCACCTGTGTCAACCCTAGAAAAAGACCACATTCCACCTTTTTTTGTGGTTGTTCCGTTATCATTAAGTATCCAGTCTACTGCTGTAACAACTCCGTTAGCGTCAACCTTTGTCATTGCTCCATCTTGATCACTTTCAGGATATGGTCTTGGATTTGTACTAAGTGGATATAATGCCGCAAATTTATCATTATTAGCCGATGAAGATATTCTGTTATCGAATGCATTTAACTGTACTGATTTCGGTCCGCATTCCGCATCTGTAAATATAGCATCTACACCAGCATTAGCATTATATACAAAAACATCAGCTAAAGCAGTCTCACTACCATCATAAGTTCTGCACCCACCTACAATTGAGGTTGCTCCATACTGATAATGTCCAGGTGCAATTGGAGTAAAAGTAAAAGTTTCTTCATCTGAAAGAACTTCTCCTGCTGGATTACCTACACCATCCGTCCACTCAATCTCAGCTATTTTCTTCGAAGTTGTTGCTAAAGAAATATTATCTATTGCCCAAGCACTCTCATCTGTTGTTCCGTGAAATGTAAAACGCACACTAGCATACATACCACTAAGGTCAGAATAATTAGCCTTAATTAAATCTAAAATATTATAAGACGTATTATCATTTCCAAAATTGTAATCAGCGTTAACCTGTTGTAAAGGACTTGTATTTTGACTTCCATCACCGTTATATGTTATCGGACCTGTTATTTTAGCGCTTGAAGCATCGCCAGTTAAATTGATTGTTGTCAAAGGCCCAGTCGCATTTTTAAGAATTAATTCAAGTTTTATATAATCATCCCTTTCTAAATTAAATGCTTGATCGAAGTTTAAAACTCCAGAAATTAAATCTTCCAATGCGATACTTGGTGTTTCTAAAGTTGTTTCTTTTGATTCAGCATAAATCCAAGGATAAAAATCCTTTATCCATTTAGAGCTATAATTTCCTTGGGCAATTGCAAATTTTGGATCACCAGAATTATAATTAATCTTATAAACTTTCCCATAAGGTTTAGCACCTGTCGAACCTCCCCAATTCGCTGGTTTTCCATTGTTTGTACTAGAAGTATATTCATTTTTATCTGTAATACCATCAATAATCCATCCGTCATTAAATAATTGGCCTGATTGAAAATCTCCACCACTACTAACAATGGGATCTTGTGCTACTTCATAATACCCCGTAGCTTTCAATGTTAATGTAACACTACCAGATAAACAAATTTCAAAATTATCTGGATCTAATTCTGGAACCGATCCTACACGCTCAGTTTTTACAAAGATATCATCTGAATACTCATAGCAATCTCCTACCTTAACCAATACTCTAAAATAAGTAGAAACCATTTCTTTATCTTTAAAAAAAGCATTGTAACTATTGGTAAGATTTGCAATTATTACCCAATTAACTTCATCTCCTACTTCGTACTTTTCCCATTGCACAATTTCTCCAATTTCTTCATCTAAAGACAACGGAATGTTAATATCTCCCCCACAGGATGCGATACTAATTTCATCTGAAGAACTCTTACCGTTATAAATTCCAGTTATTGTTCCTCCATTTATAACAGGTGGAATTAATTCAATATATTGTTTTTGAGTGGAAAAGTTTCCTTCGTCATCCGTAAAAGTCCATTCAATCTCGTTAATTCCTGGTTGAACATAAGGGAAAACAATATTGCTTAGAACCCCTACGATAGTTCCATCACATTCATCTTCGGCTGTAGGAACGTGATTTAAGTCAGAAACACTTGCTATTTCACATCCGTTAATTGTATGTGTATAATTAGTTAAGCTTGCATCAATAACTGGAGCTTTTGTATCAGTAATTATAACTTTTTGTATAACTGGGTCAGTAGAGTTTCCTGAAGCATCTGTAAAAACCCAATAGATTAAATGTTCACCTATAGTATCAAACGTTAAATCCGTAAGACTCGTTGTACCTATTACTCCATTTACTCCATCACAATTATCTGTTGTTGTTGGCGGTATAACAGTTAAAGAACACTCTGCTGTAAGATCTACTAAAGTGGGGGTTACAGGATCTTCTTTATCATTAATAGTTACCGTTTTAGAATGAGTTACCATATTAACGCCATCAGTTACGGTATAGTTGATTATAGTAACTCCTTTGTTAAATCTTCTACTGCCAACTTGACCAGCTGTAGAAGCCAATGTTGTGTCACCGGTTAATGTAAAAGAAAGAGAAACCGCCGAAGAACAGTTATCACCAAAAACAGCATCTGAAACCTGAATTAAAGCGTCGCAAGTTGTCGAAGTCGTATTAGCTATAATATTTGAACCTGCAGTTAATGTTGGGGCTGTATTATCTACAACGGTAACCGTCTTAGATTTTGTAACAACAGGATTAACACCATCAGTCACAGTATAACTGATTGTTGTAACTCCTTTATTAAAGGTTCGCGTCCCAACTTGACCTAAAGTTGTGTCCAAAACTGTAGCACCGGTTAAGGTATAAGAAACAGAAGCAGAACAGTTGTCAGATAAAACGGCATCTGGAACTGTAACAGAAGCATCACAGGTTGTTGAGCTGGTGTTAACCGTTAGGTTGTGACCTGGAGTAAGTGTAGGCGGCGTACTATCAACAATAGTCACGGTTCTAGACCTCTTCACGGTGAGGTTAGCACCATCTGTCACTGTATATTCAATTGCAGTAATACCTTTATTAAATAATCTAACACCTACTTGACCAGTGGTAGGATCTAGTGTAGTAGCGCCACTTAAGGTAAAGGAAATGGAAACTGACGATTGACAGTTATCATCATATATCACGTTGGGAACGTTGACTGATGCATCACAAGTCGCAGCGTTGGTGTTTGCTGTTAGATTTTCTCCCACATTTAAGGTAGGTAATGTATTATCAATAGCGGTTAGCGTTACTATCTTAGTGTCCGTATTTCCCGCGGCATCATTAGCAGTAACCGTAACAGCTGTTGTGCCATTGTGAGCAAGGGCAACCTTAGATCCAATGGCAGGGCTTTGGGTGATGCTAACTGTACAGTTGTCCGTTGCGGAACCCCTAACATCGGGAACTGTAATCTCACAGCTGGCATCCAAATTCACGTTCTGGGTGCCTCCAACCGTAAGAATTGGTTTAGTAACATCCTTGGCGGTTAGCGTTACTATTTTAATATCCGTATTTCCAGCGGCATCTTTAGCCGTAACCGTAACAGTGATTTTCCCATTATGAGCAAGGGCAACCTTTGAACCAATGGCAGGGCTTTGGGTGATGGTAAACATACAGTTGTCCATTGCGGAACCCCTAACATCGGGAACAGTAATCTCACAGCTAGCATCCAAATTCACGTCCTGCACTGCATTCACCGTAAGAACTGGTTGAGTAACATCCTTAGCGGTTAGCGTTACAACTTTAATATCCGTATTTCCAGCGGCATCTTTAGCCGTAACCGTAACCGTGGTTGTCCCATTATGAGCAAGGGCAACCTTTGAACCAATGGCAGGGCTTTGGGTGATGGTAAACGTACAGTTGTCCGTTGCGGAACCCCTAACATCGGGAACTGTAATCCCACAGCTGGCATCCAAATTCACGTTCTGGGTGCCTCCAACCGTAAGAACTGGTTTAGTAACATCCTTGGCGGTTAGCGTTACTATTTTAATATCCGTATTTCCTGCCGCATCTTTAGCAGTAACCGTAACCGTGGTTGTCCCGTTATGAGCAAGGGCCACCTTAGACCCAATGGAAGGGCTTTGGGTGATCGTAAACATACAGTTGTCCGTTGCGGAACCCCTAACATCGGGAACAGTAATCTCACAGCTAGCATCCAAATTTACGTTCTGCACTGCATTCACCGTAAGAACTGGTTGAGTAACATCCTTGGCGGTTAGCGTTACAACTTTAATATCCGTATTTCCAGCGGCATCTTTAGCCGTAACCGTAACCGTGGTTGTCCCATTATGAGCAAGCGCAACCTTTGAACCAATGGCAGGGCTTTGGGTGATGGTAAACATACAGTTGTCCGTAGCGAAACCCCTAACATCGGGAACTGTAATCTCACAGCTAGCATCCAAATTTACGTCCTGCACTGCATTCACCGTAAGAACTGGTTGAGTAACATCCTTGGCAGTTAGCGTTACAACTTTAATATCCGTATT
>NZ_VORX01000008.1 GCF_007997285.1 Gelidibacter salicanalis | reverse complement strand
GGAATCCCAAAACATTTTATCAATTAAAGCAATACGTAAAAAAAGCAGTAACTAATTATAATGAAAAAAGAGTCCACAGACACTTACCTAAAATGAGTCCTAATACTTTTCAAAATTATTGGAACGATTTAACACCAGATAATAGACCAATGATCACTATTTTTAACAATGAAATTAATAACTAAAAACGGTCAACTCTAATCAGGGACATTCAAAAGGACAAGAATTTCACGAATAAGCACTAATTTTTCTGCGTGTATCTCTGTGTAACAACTCTTGCAAATAAAAGAAAAGAGAATAGAGAGAAAAGAAAAATGGACAAGAATTTCACGAATAAGCACTAATTTTTGCTCCGTGTATCTCTGTCAAACCTCTGTGGAACTCTATGTAACAACTTTTGCAGATGAAAGAAAAGAGAATAGAGAGAAGAGAAAAAGGACAAGAATTACACGAATTAGCACTAATTTTTGCTCCGTGAAACCTCCGTGGATCTGTTTGTAATAACTTCAAAATCTAGTAACAATTCCGCTCCATTCGTGTCCATTCGTGACATTCGTGTCAAAAAAAAAACGCCCAAAGTTTCCTGCAAATATTATTTCGGATCCAAAATCAATTCAATACGTTTTATAGCATCCAGATAATGATACTTGGTTTCTGTTTGAGACACTAAATTCTTACGTGTATTTAGCTGCTTTTTAAGTACATTCAATTCCCCTCTCACCAAAGCTCTAACATCTGACTGATTCACATCATAAAACGCTCCAAAACGACTCGGTTTCAATTCCTCCGTCATTAAATAGCCCATGCGGTCAATATAGGCACGCTGTAAATTACGACGGTAAATGTCTACGGTCAGATTGCCATTGAGCTCTTTCCAAAGGCCTTTGCGCATATCCTGCAAGAGTTCCAGAGCCGAATAATTTTCAGCACTTATCGCAGCGCCATCAATCAATCTGCCTAGCACATCAAAATCGAGAATGTTGTTTAAATGTCTCGCTTGTGCGCTTCTAAAGGTTTCGGTATATCCGGTATGATCTATATTTTGAAGAATGTCAAAGTTGATCATCCATGTTGGCGATGCAAAGGCATTTTCATGCAGCCAAGCCATGGCTGCTTTTTGGTCCGCTTTAGGAGCGGCAGTATAAATGACCCCTCCTTGCCGCGGTCGTTTGGTGTTTTCATAAACCCCACCAAGATGTGTGGCAACGTGTCCAATATAGCGGTTCCAAACCCCTAACAACTCCCCTTGTAATTCTTTTAAATCGTCATAATCATTGGTCTTATCGCTGGTCCATAGCGGCAATTGTTCTGCGACATATTTTAAGTTCTTCAATCCGTAAGTGCTGGCTTTTATTGAATTGTTACCGATATCTTCCGTTTGTGACGACGGATCGAAATTACTGCTTTGTTTCCCGTATTTAAATCGTGGATCGTCAGCGTTATCTAAGATCCATTGGTTCAAGGTCGGGACCTCCCCTTCTGTGGTTGCGCCTGGAATAAAGCGATAGCCCCAATTGGTGACATAATGATCATAGGGTCCCATCTGACGAATAAAACGTATATTTTGATCTCCAGGTTGGGCAATATAATTGTAACGGGCATAATCCATTAAACTTGCAGCGATCCCATGTTCTTGAGTGAAGGCGCCATTGCGGTAACTTTCCACATCATAAGCATGACTGGCCGCCATATTATGAGGAAATCCTAAGGCGTGTCCCACTTCATGCGCAATAACCATACGCATCATTTCTCCTATTTCTTCATCGCTCGTTTCTAAAGTACGTGCGGACGGATTGGCAGCACCAGTCTCTAACAGATAACGGTTTCTATAAGAGCGCAAATGGTTATGGTACCAAATGATATCACTTTCAATAATTTCTCCGGTGCGCGGGTCAGATACACTTGGGCCTACAGCATTCCTGGTGGTGCTAGCCACATAACGAACTACAGAATACCGGATATCTTCAGCGCTAAACTCTGGATCTTCTTCATAAGTGGGTGGGTCTTTCGCGATAATGGCATTTTTAAAGCCTGCGGTTTCAAATGGTTTTTGCCATTCTTCAATCCCTTGTTTTATATATTTGCGCAGCTTTTCAGGGGTGGCAGGATCTAAATAATACACAATAGGTTTGATGGGCTCTACCAACTCTCCCCTGTTGTAGGCAGCAAGATCTTTAGGTTCTAATCGCCAGCGACGAATGAATGTTTTTTCATCAGATTTTAAAGCCTCACTACTATAATCAAATTGACTGACCGTAAAAAACCCCACGCGCGGATCAGCAAGACGGGGTTGCATTGGGGTGGTTGGTAATAATACCATAGACTGGTTCATCTGTATGCTGATGGTTTCGGTTTCAGGAAGCATCGGTGGCTTTGAAGCGTTGTAACTAAAATCTTGAATGATTTCTATATTCAGCGGAAAACTTTTCGCTGATGTGATAAAACTCCTAGAGTCATCTAAGTTGCGCACCTTATACGTTTCACGTAAGCTTGCCGAAAGACCGCTGATGGCTTTTACATCAGTACTGTAAAACTTGGTCACATCAATAACCACTGCCGACGAATCTTTGCTAAAGGCTGCAATATCAAATGCGTATAAAGTAGGTTCGTAATTATTCGCTTTAACAGATATATTGATAGGCAGACTGTCATGAGCAACGGCATTATACGATTTGACCTTAATCAGGATTTTATTTTGAAAACGCTCCCAAGTAATTAACTGTTCATTAGCCTTCGACCCAGCATTCATGTAACCACCTCCTAAATTAGACGGTAATTTTGCCATGCGGCTCACCAACAACATATCTTTATTGAGCAAGCTATCTTGGATTTCAAAGTAATAATTGTCCTTTATTTTATGAACTTTAAATAAGCCTTCATCTGTGATGGCCTCTTTTGTAATGACTTTATCATAAGGTTTTATAGCATCATCTTTCTTTTTCTCTGGTGACGGTGCGGTGACCTCATTTTTAGACTTTTTCTTCTTTCTAGCAGATTGTGACTGTACGTTAAGCGGATTTAGGAGCCCTCCAAAAAGTAGTGCCCATAGACATAATTTTTTCATTAAATAGCGTTTTTATTAAGGTTCATAAATATAACAAGAAGTTTTAAACTAAGCATGGACTAAGTACAGACAAATGTCCAAACATAAAAAAGGCCTTATCCTGTTACAGATAAGGCCTTTTGTATCATATGTTAATGTGCTTAGATCATCGATTCGAGTTCTGCTCTATTCACAGATTTTCCA
This sequence comes from Gelidibacter salicanalis, assembly GCF_007997285.1. GTDB lineage: Bacteria > Bacteroidota > Bacteroidia > Flavobacteriales > Flavobacteriaceae > Gelidibacter > Gelidibacter salicanalis. The sequence goes on along the minus strand of NZ_VORX01000008.1, from coordinate 127,438 downwards.
TATATTTTTTGATCAGGATCCATGATTTTCGTTTTGCTTAAATCGCCAACATATACCGCATCAAATCCAATGTCTTCAATGAGTTGCTGGGTCACGCGCTTGCTATCTTCATCTTGTGCAGCAAAAGGCACCGCTACCCTATCCTGGTCACGCCAAGCTTTCGTCTTCAAATGGTCTGCCTTAATAGTGTTGAAGGCTTTAGCTGTTCTTGCCGTACCAAATTTCATGGCGGTATATTCAGAGGCATTTCTATTGCTGTCTCTTACTTCCTGTGCCATAGCACCATCGCGTTCTGGATAAGGGTTTGTCGCATCAATGATGACGCGATTCCCATATTCTCCAGCGTAAAGTTCCGCTAATTCATCTATCGCTTTAAATGGAACAGCTAATAAATACACATCAGCATTGGCTTCAAAGGCTTTTTCAACGCTCACTGCTTTGGCATTACCGCCGCTGTCTCTTACCAAATCATTTAATTCTTCGGGATGGCGCGAACTGAACAGCACTTCGTGTCCTGCTTTCGCCCAATGTTTTCCTAAATTCCCACCTATATTTCCGCTTCCTATTACTCCTATTTTCATCTGTTTTGTATTTAACTATTACTACTAACCATCTTGGAGATCAAGATTGGTACGTACAAGTTAGATGGATTGAAGGGAAATTGCTTGTCGAATTGCACAGAATATTGACCCATTCCGACAGTCAGTCAACGCGTAAAAAAAATTTAAGAAATTTATATAATGAGAAAGACTTTAAAAAAGTAACGGTTATTCTTCTGGCGGATGCCCATGAATCTCTTCAAAAACTGTATCAAAGTTTTCTCTGATGTAAGCACGTAATTTCATGCGGTAGTCATCATGCAACCATTTTACAAAATTGAAGGTGCTTTTACTGATGCATTGAGTGTAACGCTCTAAACGGTGATTGATATCGTCTTCCAATAATTTCATCAACGCCAAAGCATCATACACGTCTTCACTATTTTCAACACAAATTTTAGTGTGGTGCGCAATAGATTGTTCCAACAATACCTTTGAAGAATCGCCTTTATTAACGGAGTCAATATAGGCCTGTTTCATGTCAAAATAGACTTCCTCAGAATTCTCAAATTCCTTGCGGATAGCATCCGGCATCTCATATCTGAAGTTATTTTCAATATCATCATCGTTAATGATGCTATCTAAATAATAGTTAGGAGATCCGAAAATCTTTTGCCAGTCAATATCTGCACCCCAAGGCCCAAAACGGTGCATGTTGTTACCCAAATCGATAATCTTAAATACCTCTTTGTCTTTATAAATACGAGATCCACGCCCTACCATTTGGTAATACAAGGCTAAAGATTTGGTGGCTCTGTTTAAGATAATGGTATCTACTGATGGTTCATCAAAACCTGTGGTTAAAATACTCACGGATGATAGAATGGCATTAGGAGTATCCTTAAACCATTTCAAAATGGCTTTACGCTCCTTTTTGGTGGCAGTATTGTCTAAATGAGCAATGGTATATCCCGCTCTTTTAAAGGTATCATACACATGTAAAGAAGTATTGATCCCATTGTTGAAAATCAAGGTCTTCTTATTCAAGGAGTGTTGCTCATAGGCATACACCACTTTTCTTAGCATGTCTGTATTAGTGTAGAGATCTTCAGAAGATTTCACGGTATAATCGCCGTTAGAGCCCACTTCTAATGACGTTAATCCAACATTGTACTGATAGGTTTCTGCCGGAGATAGGAAATTATTTTCAATAAGCGATTCGATAGTTTCACCGGTAATCAGCTCATTGTAATTATCCTTCATTGGCAAATCTTTATTAGAACTCAACGGGGTTGCCGTTACACCAAGAATAAAAGATTTTTCGAAATATTTAAAGAGTTTGGTGAAGGAGTTGTAATGCGCCTCATCAATAATGACCAAACCAACATCAGAGATATCTAGCATCTCCTCCTGAAGTCTATTGTTCAAGGTCTCAACCATTGCTACAAAACAGCTATAGTTTGCTTGGTCATCCAGATTCGCCTTGCTATCTACCACCTTATTGCTAACGTTAAATTCCGTCAACATGCGTGAAGTTTGCTTGAGCAACTCTATTCGGTGGGTTAAAATCACAACTTTTTTGTCGTGATTCTTTAAATATTGTCTAACAAATTCAGAGAAAATAACCGTTTTCCCACCTCCGGTAGGCAATTGGTAAAGTAAATGATAATCTTCAGGCGCCTCATCGAAAGCTTTAAACACCTTGTCGATAGCCTTTTTCTGATAATTATATAAATCTTTTCCGGTTTGACGTTCTAAATTTTCTGAAAGGGTTTTTACAGACATTGGTAATGTGGCTTAGGCGTTTGGATTAGTAAGAAGGTACAAAGATAAGTGTAATAGAGGGGTATTACAATATTTCGTCTAAAAGATATTTGTAAATTGCGACGGATTATTATGGATACAGCTAGCTTATTACGCAATTTTAAAGGATATGTCAACACATCTCAACTTTTGGGGGAAGCTCCAATTTACGGGCTAAAATCTTTTGTGATGGGTGTTCACAGCGGGGAAAATTTTATCGGATTACCCAATAAAAAACTTCGCCTCGGGAAGCTGGTGGAACAATTTGTGTTCCATGAATTGGCTTCAGATGCTTTTTGTTCAATTCTATCCGAAAACATTCAGATTCAGGATGGTAAAATAACTATAGGCGAATTGGATGCTTTACTGGTGACCGATACTGGAGCCGTACATTTGGAAATTATCTATAAATTTTATTTGTATGATCCTGATTCAGGCGTTACCGAATTATCGCACTGGATTGGCCCTAACCGAAACGATGCGTTAGTGCAAAAACTGACCAAACTGAAAGAAAAACAGTTGCCACTACTCTATCATAAAAAAACACAACCACTGCTTGAAAAATTAGGACTACAGGCCTCAGATATTCAACAACAAGTACTTTTTAAAGCGCAATTATTTTTACCTCTAAATTTTTCAGACGATGCTTTTGATCAATTAAATCCTGATTGTGTCAAAGGGTTTTACATCCATAGCGCTGATATGGCACAGTTTAAAGCCGATCATTTTTTTATTCCCCAGAAAATGGATTGGATTATGGATCCCCACGATGCGGTTTGCTGGCTCAATTATGATGAATTTAAAATAGAGGTTACGGTGTGGCTTAAGGATCAACGCTCGCCATTATGCTGGCTCAGAACTGGAACAACACTAAAAAAATTCTTTGTGGTTTGGTGGTAATAACTATAATCGATTCATTCCCAAATAGATTATGGGTTTCATCAGATTTCTTGGCAGATGTCCTCAAAAAGTTTTACTTTGCACAGCAAATTTTATGGCGTGAATAGCGCCTTAAACGCCATATTAATACTCAATCCAATTACTTTATTATAGATTCAAAACCTTGAAATTTAAGCACCTTTAATTAAATAACAAATTTTATTTTGAAAGTCTGTATTGCCGAAAAACCGAGTGTTGCCCGAGAAATTGCTGCTATTTTAGGCGCCAATAGTAAACATGATGGGTACTATGAGGGTAATGGCTATGCAGTTACCTATACGTTTGGGCATTTATGTACCTTAATGGAGCCGAATGATTACAAGCCGCATTGGAAAAGTTGGGATTTGAATAATTTACCAATGCTGCCCGAAAAGTTTAAAACCAAGGTGGTGAGCAATGCTGGAATTCAGAAGCAATTTAAAATTGTTAAAAAACTCTTTGACAGTGCCGAGGTCGTGATAAACTGCGGAGATGCTGGGCAGGAAGGAGAATTGATTCAACGTTGGGTATTGGACCAAGCCAATTATAAGGGCAAGGTGAAACGTTTGTGGATTTCGTCGTTAACTTCTGAAGCCATTAAAGAAGGTTTTGAAAACCTGAAACCCTCTGAGCAGTATGATAATCTTTTTTATGCGGGATTTTCTCGCGCTATCGGCGATTGGCTATTAGGGATGAACGCTACCCGATTGTACACACTAAAACACGGGGGTTACAAGCAAGTTCTCTCCGTTGGTCGTGTGCAAACGCCTACATTGGCTATGGTGGTCAACCGGTTTAAGGAAATTGAAAACTTTGTACCACAGCCCTATTGGGAATTGCAAACCATGTACCGAGATACCTTGTTCAGTTATGAAGAAGGTCGTTTTACGAAAATGGAAGATGGGGAACTTCTTGCCAATAAAGTAAAAGAACACGAGTTTGAAATCGTCTCCATTACCAAGAAAAAGGGCAAGGATTATGCACCGAAACTTTTTGATCTTACCGGATTACAGGTGTATTGCAATACCAAGTTTGGTTTTTCAGCAGACGAAACTTTAAAAATCGTTCAAAAGTTATACGAACAGAAAGTGGTGACCTACCCTAGAGTAGATACCACCTTTTTACCGAATGATATTTATCCAAAAGTTCCAGGAATTTTAAAGAACTTGACCAAATATGCGCCACTAACAACGCCTCTTTTAGATAAAAAGATTAAAAAATCAGCAAAGGTTTTTAATGATAAAAAAGTTACAGATCACCACGCCATCATTCCTACGGGTGTGGAAAGTCAGTTGCAGTACAATCAGCAGCAAGTGTATGATATCATTACCAGACGATTTATAGCGGTTTTTCATGAGGACTCTACGGTATCCAACACCACAGTGATTGGAAAAGCGGCCGACGTTAATTTTAAAGCTACAGGAAAAGAAATCTTGAGCAAAGGCTGGCGTGTCGTTTTTGAAAGTGCTTCCAGTACAAATAGTAACAGCGCCAAAGAAAATTTACTGCCTGGTTTTTTAAAAGGAGAGAAAGGCCCGCATGAGCCGTCGTTTTTAGAAAAACAGACCAAACCACCTAATCAATTTACAGAAGCTTCCCTCCTACGGGCTATGGAAACCGCAGGGAAACAGGTGGATGATGATGAGATGCGCGAACTAATGAAGGAAAACGGGATTGGCCGGCCCTCAACGCGAGCAAATATTATCGAAACGCTTTTTAAGCGCAAGTATATTGAGCGAAACAAAAAACAGGTGTTGCCAACACAAATTGGGATCCAACTGATTGACACCATTCAGAATGAACTTTTAAAATCGGCGGAATTGACCGGAATGTGGGAAAAACAATTAAAGGATATTGAGAAAGGCACTTATAGTGCGGCCCAGTTTATTGCTAACATGAAAAAAATGGTGGATGCCTTGGTCTATGAAGTTCGTAGCGAAACCAATCGTGCCAACATTTCCCACACCAAAGCCGTAGAAAAAACTGTTGTTAAAAAGGAGACGAAAAAGAAGGCAGGCATCACTTCCGAGCAGTGTCCGAAATGCAAGCAAGGCTATTTAATTAAGGGTAAATCGGCATTTGGATGTAGCGACTTTAAAAACGGATGTCGTTTTGTATTACCCTTTAAATTTAAGGACAAAAAGATTTCAGAAAAACAATTTATCAGATTACTGCAAAAAGGTTCTACCGTCAATTTAAAAGGATTTAAGACGGAGGCTGGAGAATTGGAAGGCCTTCTTCGTTTTGATGATCAGTTTCAATTGGTTTTGGAGCCAAAGAAATCGACCAAAAAAGTACTCCCAGATACGCTTACTTGCCCTAAATGCAAAATTGGAACGGTGATAAAAGGCAAAACTGCCTATGGGTGTAGTGCCTACAAATCAGGTTGTGATTTCAGATTTACCTTTGACGAGGTTCGCCAAAAGTCAAAAGGGAAAACCATGAGTAAAGAATTGGTATATAGCATTTTAAATGGAGACATCTAAAGCAGAAACGCATGTGTACTATATGCTTCATAAGCCTTTTGGATACTTAAGCCAATTTATGAGTAATGCCAATCACGAACGCAATAAAAAATTTTTGGGTGAGCTTTATGAATTTCCGGAAGGCGTGATGCCCGTTGGGCGTTTGGATAAAAATTCAGAAGGCCTTTTACTTTTGACAACTGACGGATTTTTAAGCAATCAAATCAACAGTAGTCAAGTAGAAAAGGAATATTACGTACAGGTAGACGGTGCCATCACTCCCTCCGCTATAGCGGCTTTGCAAACGAGTGTTAATATCGGTTTCAAAGGAATTAAATACGATACGAAACCTTGCAAGGTATTTGCTTTGGAAAGTCCGCCTGAATTACCAGAACGGTCTAAAAAAATTAGGGACGCACGACATGGGCCAACCTCATGGTTATCGATTACGATAAACGAAGGAAAATTTAGACAAGTGCGTAAAATGACATCTGCCGTTGGTTTTCCTACACTGAGATTGGTACGTGTACGTATAGGCACCATTCATTTAAATAGAATGGCACCAGGTGAGGTTATAAAATTGGATGAATTAAAGGTAGATTAAACGCGCTTAACTCGAACGGCATTCATGCCTTTCATTCCGCGTTCTAACTCAAAAGTTACTTTGTCATTCTCTGCGATATCGTCTAGGAGTCCGCTTACGTGACAGAAATACTTTTCATTATTTTCTAGATCAATGATAAATCCGAAGCCTTTAGAACTATCGTAGAAGGATACTTTTCCTTGTCTTATTGGATCTTCTTCTTCGCCTTCTTCTTTCTTAGGCACACCTAATACAATATCCTCAGCTTCAACTTTAATCTTGTCTGCAGGATTTGGAGGTGTATCAGTTAAATTGCCGTAAGCATCAACGTAAGCAAATTGGATACCATCAGTTCCACCTTCCGCTTTACGGGCTTCTTTTTTCTTTTTTTTATCTTCACGTTTCTTAGCACGTGCTTTTTCTTTTTCAATTTTGTTAAAGGTCTGTTGCGACTTAGCCATTCTTTTTTTTAAATATGTTTTAAGGGTTATACTTTGAAATACCAATCAATACTTAAGATAAGCAATTTTGAGAAATTGAAACGTCTATGGATTAATCAAGTAATTACAATGCATATAAATTATTCAGAGTAATAAGTCTCTAAATATCTATATACCTTACAAATATAAGATATTGATTTCAATTTGCCATCGGTCCTTCCATTAAACTTTATGCTATGAATCGCAAATTGTACGTTTATAGAAGTGTATATTAGCGTTCCTCTCTTTTTTTACTACGAACAGAATCGAAGTTTAGGGTTATCAGAAAATTCAAGATCACATATGCTCTAAGATCAAAACAATGCAAGAGTTTTTTTGGCCTTATAAAACTATTGGGTAAGCAGTCTAAATTACATGAATCAAACAGTATCAGAGAGTTATAATATAAGGCATTACGAAACATTTTTAATGCAAATATAATCTAGCTATAAAGCCTGATTCCATTAGGTGAATTGCAATTATTTATCTAATTTTATAGGTAGAATCAAGCTAAAACAATTTATATCACAATGACATTTATTACTGAAAATATCATCCCAGGCAATTACGGCAAAAAATTTACATCTGATGCTGATGATCCCGCTGAGAAATCGCGTTTAGAAGCCGCTATTATGGAAATTGACGGGGTGACTAAGGTTATTTTTGAAGATGATTCTCCTTTTGATTTTACGGTACATACAGATCAGGTGGTACACGTGACGGAGTTACAAGATAAAGCAAAAGCCTTAGGGTTTCATATCATTGCTAAAGCACCTTTCTTTCCACTGTTTTAAAACTACTCCCCTTCCTTAATTAAAATGATGCTGGCGGTAACGCCCGTTAAGAGGTTCCATTTTTTAGAGGATACCTCCACCCCGTTGTCATCATAAACTTGAAACTCGGCAGTGTTGGGTCCGGATTCACCTTGATTAAGCGCAACAAATTCAATTTTATTGATGCCTTCTACTAACGGCACATCAAAACTTTTATAACTACCAGTCAATAAGAGATTAGGAATAAATACGGTACCATTTACAAACACACGCACCCGATCGCCATCAGGATATTCATGGTCTCTACATCTAATATTGGCTTTTTTTCCGGTCATTCTGAAATTCCCCAAAAACTGATCCTCCATGCTTGGCATTTTAAAGCCTTGTTCTACAGCTTTGCTATTCCATCTTTGGTCGAAAATCTCACCCGGATCTTTTAAATTTGAATCATCAAACATTGAAAATTCCTTTTCCTGTTTTTTTATTTTAATAGGATTATCAATTGGTGCCGTTTCTTCCTTTTTTATAGGATCTATTTTGATGGGTGTAGGCTCTGGTGTTTTCTTTTCTTCCTTTTTTTCGACGGCAGGTATGGGAATGCTCTTAATTGGAAATTCTTGTGCGTTCATATTAAAAATCGCTAGAAAAAAGAAAATGCCTAGAAGCTTAAATTTGTAGGTTACCATACGTTTAAAAACTGTTTCAGATACTTAATCAATAAGTGTACCTATTAGCGAAACTAATACTTAATATTGACTATAAATTTAAAGAAAATGTTAAAACTTGCCGTTGAAGCTGAGTCTTAGCTTTCGGATATACTCTTCCATAAGCCAATCCTTATAATTCTTAGTACTGTTCATCATACAATAAGAATATTGTTTGATACGGTAAGAAATATCATCTTGTAGATATTTGATAATATCGCGGGCATCAAAAATGCTGTCTACATTCTCAATTATCATTTTAGAATGTTGCTCAATGGATTTTTCGATGGCAGTAATCGATTTTTGACCATCAGCAATCGCCTGTTCATAAGCTTCCTTAACGTCAAATTCAATGTCTTCTGTATTGCTAAACCGTTCTCGGATAGAATCTGGCATGACGTATACAAAGTCACGCTCAATGTCTTCGTCGTTTCTTAAGTTTTCAAGATACAGATCAGGATATTTAAAAATATGCTGCCAGTCCACAGATTGATCCCAAGGTCCAAAACGCACGGCATTATTTCCTAAATCGAGAACAGTAAAAGTTTTCTTGTCGGCAAGGATGCGAGATCCACGACCAATCATTTGAAAATATAAAGTCAAGGAACGAGTGGCCCTATTTAATATCACTGATTCTACGGTAGGCTCATCAAACCCAGTGGTTAAAATACTGACGGAGGTTAAAATGCCATCGGGTGTATTTTTAAACCATTTCAAAATATCCTTTCGTTCTTGTTTGCCACAGGTATTGTCTAAATGACGTACGTCATATCCCGCCCGTTTAAAGGAATAACAGACTTCCTTTGAGGTTTGAATACCATTATTAAAAATAAGCGTTTTCTTCCCTTTAGACATTTCTTCGTAAGCAAAAATGAGCTTGCTCAACATGTGCGAATTGGTATAGAGCGCTTCTGAAGATTTAACGGTATAATCGCCGTTTATTCCAATTTTAAGCGTATTCAGTTCCACGTCAAAATTGTAGAGTTCTGCTTTTGCTAAAAAACCATTTTTAATCAAGGTTGAAATATCATCACCAACAATCAGTTTTTGGTAATTATCTTTCATCGGTAATTTGATGTTAGAACTCAATGGCGTTGCGGTAACGCCTAGAATAAAACAGTTTTCAAAAAATTTAAATAGTTTTCTAAAAGAGTTGTAATGGGCCTCGTCAATAATCACCAAGCCTATGTCCTCTAAACGTAATTTTTTGTCGTTCAGACGGTTGTTCAGAGTTTCTACCATCGCCACAAAACATTGATACTGGTCTTGGTCTGGCAATTCTTTTACTTTGCTATTGATAATTTTATTGTGAACATCAAAATTGGTGAGCATTTTTGAAGTTTGTTTGCACAACTCAATACGATGCGTCAAAATGACTACCTTTTTGTTATGATTTTTTATGTAGCGTCTCACAATCTCAGAGAAAATAACCGTCTTCCCTCCTCCCGTTGGGAGTTGGTACAACAAATTATAGTTATCTGAAGACGTTTCCAATACCTCAAAAATCTTATTGAGATCAGCAAGCTGATAATCGTAGAGATTTTTTTTGGTTTTGGTGTCGTTAAAATGTTCTGAGGTTTCTAACATAAAAAAGGGACTTCGGAGAAAATTTCCACAAAATTAAGACTTTATAAGAGTTATAGTGACGCTTTGTTGAAAAGATTTTACAATTGATACAGATCAAAACAGCCTTTTAAGACTCTCCATTTCTTATACATATGATGACAAATGGCGTTGTGATCAATAAAAAAGAGAACCTTTTTAAGGCTCTCCTTTTAATACTTTAAGGTGCATACTTTAAGAAACACTGATCCGTTTTGCCGGTTTTTCCTTGGCTTCTTCCTTTTTAGGTAAGTGTACCGTCAAAATACCTTCTTCGTATTTGGCACTGATGTGATCAGATTCAATAGTGTCTGGTAATGTAAAAGTTCTTTTAAAGGACGCATAGCCAAACTCACGGCGGGTATAGTTGTCTCCTTCAGTGGTATTATCTTCCTTTCTTTCAGAAGATACGGAAAGAATTTTATTGTCTACATCAATATTAAAATCTGATTTTTTCATTCCAGGAACCGCAATTTCTGAAAAGAACTCCTCAGCATTTTCTTTAATGTTTACTGCTGGTAGCGTCATTCCGGTATTAAAATTAGACAAAAAACCTGTCCCCATGCCGCTTTCAAATAAATCTTCAACCCAAGATGAAAGTCTTGGCAATGAAGTAGCGTTTCTTGAAGTTGTGTGTCTTGGTGTAGACACCTCATTTCCATTTTTTTGAATTGTTGCTAAACTACTCATGGTTCATCAAATTTATAAGTTAAACTTTAATTTCGATAACACTATTTCAAAATGGATACCAAAGCACTATTTAGGAATTAATGCGATATTTTTTAAAAATTCGAAGACAATTTGACAGAGTTAACCCTCTAAAAACTAACAAAATGACAGTTTTCTATAGTTTTAACGAGGTGAGGTTCATCTATCTTTTGGTGGCTTTATGGATCACTTCTTTTGACAATTTGTAATCAATACATACGGTACGTCTCCCCCATTCTATTGCGGCGTCAATATCTTTTCCCATATAAATATCAATATGATTGCGCCATTTACGATGCATTTTATCCTTTACTAGATACACACCTTCAAAGCCTTCAATAAGCACGGGCGTATTGTGTTTTAAGCCTTTTCGCAACAAATCTCGCGATACGGCAATATATTTCATACCGGGTTTTAAACTGTCTCCAAATGCGGTAAATTGTGGTTTTCCGCTAGTTTGGGCAGGGGTAGAATTATAAGCGCTGGCATCAACGGTCATGGAATCCCAAATCTCTAGAGGCGTTTCATTTGTAGATTTTTCACAGCCCATCACTATTAAGAATAATACTAAAAAACGTATTTGCATGAAATAAATATACAACTTATAGAATCATAAATTCATTTTTGTAACTTGTCAAGTTATAAATATATTATACAAATCCATGAAAAAAACGATTCTATCTTTAAGTTTGCTAACGCTTTTTATGAGCTGTAAAGACGACAACAAAAAAATGGCCCAACCAGATGCAAAACAAGACTCCATTGCACTTATAGAACGTGCAAAGGCTATTCATGACCGCGTTATTACCTTAGACACGCACTGCGACTTTAATGTTGCCAATTTTACGGACGAAACTAATTATACCCAAGATTTATCCTCACAAGTAACTTTACCTAAAATGACTGAAGGTGGTTTAGATGTGGCATGGTTTATTGTCTACACCGGGCAAGAGGAATTGACGGATGCAGGATTTAAAAAAGCGCACAAAACTGCCATGGGTAAATTTGACGCCATTCATAAACTTGTCGATGAGATTGCCCCTGCAGAAATAGAACTGGCCGTTACCTCTGATGATGTGAGACGCATTGTGAAATCTGGCAAAAAAGTAGCCATGATTGGGATAGAGAACGGTTACCCAGTTGGAAAGGACATTGCCAACGTGGAGAAATTTTACAATTTAGGCGGACGTTATATGTCTTTGTCACATAACGGTCACAGCCAGTTGAGTGATAGTAATACAGGCGAAGCTGATTCTATTTGGTTGCACAATGGCCTGAGTGATCTCGGTAAAAAGGTCATAAAAGAAATGAATCGGTTGGGGATGATGATTGATGTATCTCACCCTAGTAAAGAAGCGATGAAAGCTATGATTGAATTGTCAGAAGCGCCGATCATTGCCTCACATTCTTCGGCAAGAGCCTTATGCGATCACAGTAGAAATTTAGATGATGAGCAATTAGAATGGCTTAAGGAAAATGGGGGTGTTGTACAAACAGTTGCTTTCGCGGCGTATTTAAATACTGAAAAAGCTGAAAAATATGCAGCGTTTCAAAAGGAAGTGGCTCTAACGGTTATGGACTCAATGAATGTGGCGTATTTAGAATGGAGTGATATGAAAGACCTTTCCGCAGAGGAACGTGATGCATATTATGAGATATTGGACAAAGTAAGACCGATTGTGGCCAGCAAGATGAAGGGCATGAAAGATGTTCCTGAAGGTGTCACTGTGGCTGATTTTGTAAATCATATTGATTATATGGTGAAGAAAATCGGGATCGAGCACGTAGGAATCAGCAGTGATTTTGATGGTGGTGGTGGTATTGTAGGCTGGAATGACGCCTCAGAAACCTTTAATGTAACGCTTGAACTTGTGAAACGTGGCTACACTGAAGACGAAATCGGAATGCTATGGAGTGGTAATTTACTACGGGTTTTAGACGAAGTGCAAGCTTACGCTAAAAGTGTACAAAAAAGCTAAAAATTGAGATATATACAACTAAAAAAGTCGGCATCATGCGGACTTTTTATTTTAAAAGGAATTTTATAATTACGATCTATTGTTGGCCAAAACCTCTAGCGCTCTTTGTTCATCAGCCTGGGCAACATATATTTCGATGTCTCCATGTATGACTAAAAAAGAGGAATCAGACTTGTTTAGTTCTTGATAATCGATCTGTTCATTTTCAAGAATATTTTTGATTTCCATGATTCTTACTTGTGAACTTCCTGAATATATTTTTACGTCGCTCATATGTTTTATTTTTAATGTGAGATTTATCTTTCTAAGTTAAGCAAAAAAGAGAGAAATAGAACTATTGGCGTGCGTAGTTTTCTCCTGATAAAATTTAAAAGCTTTAATTTTTAAATCCAACCGTCTATTTTAGATAACAATGTCTCAAATAACGCTCCAGTTATCCATAATTCAAAACTGTGGGTGTCTAAAAAAAATAAGTGCCTGCAATTAATTGCAGGCACCAATTATATCATTGAAGTACAGTCGGCAATCTTAATAATTTAAGACCGCTCGTAGCTCTGTCTCAAACTTACCTTTGGCCAAATATTGATCTTCCAATTGGTTGATGAACGGAATAGGTGTTTCCATACTCGCCACTCGTTTGACTGGCGCATCTAAATATTCAAAACAGTGCTCCATAATCATAGCGCTTAAATCGCTAGCAATTCCGCCAAACATGGAATCTTCCTGAAGGATGATCGCACGTCCGGTTTTCTTTACGGATTTGAAAATAGCGTCGGTATCTAGGGGCTGCAGCGTTCTTAAATCGATTAAATCGGCGTCAATATCTTCATTGTTCGCTAATGTGTCTAAAGCCCAATGTACCGCCGCGCCATAGGTTATAATGGTAATATCCTTACCTTCTTTTAAAAGTGCTGCTTGTCCAAATGGGATGGTGAAATATTCGGCAGGAACTTCCTGACGGATGCTTCTATACAATGCTTTATGCTCGAAAAACAATACCGAATTAGGGTCATTGATAGCAGTGGCCAATAATCCTTTGGCATCATAAGGAAATGCTGGATACACCACTTTTAATCCTGGAGTTTTGGTGAACCAGGCTTCGTTCGTTTGCGAATGGAACGGACCCGCCGCAACGCCAGCGCCACAAGGCATTCTGATCACCACATCAGCATTCTCATTCCATCGGTAATGCGATTTTGCTAAATAATTAACAATAGGATTGAAGCCTGAACTCACAAAATCAGCAAATTGCATCTCTACAATGGCTTTCATTCCCGCTATGGACAGTCCCATGGCCGCTTCTACAATGGCCGATTCACAAATCGGGGTGTTGCGGACACGCTCTTTACCAAATTCGGCTACAAAGCCTTCAGTGATTTTAAATGCACCACCGTATTCCGCAATATCCTGGCCCATAATTACCAAGTCTTTATGGCGTTGCATGCTCTGGCGTAAACCTTGAGAAATAGCGTCAATAAAGCGAATGTCCTCTCCACTCGACTTCGGTTCAATGTGCTGATAATCATAAGGAGCGTAGACGTCATTTAATTCAACACTTGCATCAGCGATAATCTCTTCCTCTGCGCCTGCCGCTTTCAAAGCTGCGTCAATTTCAGACTTTATTTCGGTTTGGAATTGGTTATCTTGCTCCGTGCTTAACACACCTAAATTGAGCAAATAATTTCTATAGTTATTGATAGGATCCTTTGCTTCCCATTCTTTAATGAGATCACTCGGAACATATTTGGTTCCACTGGCCTCCTCATGACCGCGCATTCTAAATGTTTTAAACTCTATCAAAATAGGGCGCGGACGTTTCCGGACGCTTTCTGCAAGTTTCAACATTTTGCCGTAAACTTCTAGAATATTATTCCCATCTAAAATAAAGGAATCAATACCATAGCCTTTTCCTCTATCGGCCAAATCCTTGCAAAAATATTGTTCACTAGTAGGAGTAGACAAACCGTAGCCGTTGTTTTCAATGCAAAAAATTACAGGTAATTGCCATACCGCTGCCACGTTAAGTGCTTCGTGGAAGTCGCCTTCACTTGTTCCGCCTTCTCCTGTGAAAACAGCAGTCACTTGATTTTTGTTTTTTAGGTTACTTGCCAGTGCTATGCCATCAGCAACACCTAATTGCGGGCCCAAATGAGAAATCATGCCTACAATGTTATACTCTTGGGTTCCAAAATGGAAGGAGCGATCACGACCTTTAGTAAATCCATTGGCCTTGCCCTGCCATTGACTAAATAGACGTTGCAACGGAATTTCACGCGTGGTAAACACCCCTAAATTACGGTGCATTGGTAAGATAAACTCATCCGGGTTTAGAGCCATGGTAACACCTACTGAGATGGCCTCTTGCCCTATTCCGGAAAACCATTTGGAAACTTTCCCCTGACGGAGTAGAATTAACATCTTTTCTTCAATCAATCTAGGCTTGAGCATAGACTTGTAGAGTTGAAGAAGTGTCTTGTTATCGAGATTCTTTTTATCGAAGTGAATCGCGCTTTTAATAGATGATAACATAAGGTTAGCGTTTTAAATCTCAAATGTAAATAAAATTAGAGAGAATGACTCTAAACCCTCAATTTTTTAGCACTTTATTGCGACCGCATTTTACAGTATTTTTCGTTACTTTTGTGATAAAGCAGTTAAATCTAAAACATATATAGCAATGAATGTGATACCAAGCGTAAATCTGAAGGATTTCGTCTCCGGCGACCCAGATAGGAAACAGAAATTTATTGACGAGATTGGAAAGGCCTATGAAGAAATTGGTTTTGTTGCCCTTAAAGGTCACTTTCTAGATGATGCCTTGGTAGACGATCTCTACGGAGAGGTTAAAAACTTCTTCTCACTCCCAACCGATGTGAAGCGCACCTACGAGATTCCTGGGATTGGCGGACAGCGTGGCTACGTATCTTTTGGAAAAGAAAGTGCAAAAGGTCAAAAACAGGGCGACTTAAAAGAGTTTTGGCATTTTGGGCAATATGTTGATGATGATCCTGTACGTGCTAAAGAATATCCTGAAAATGTAAATGTTGCTGAACTACCACGGTTTAATGAAGTTGGTAAGGAAGCTTATGCGATGCTCGAAAAAACCGCTAAATATGTGCTTAGAGCCCTGGCCCTACATTTAAATTTAGAAGAAACATACTTTGATAATTATATCCATAATGGCAATTCTATTTTAAGACCTATCCATTATCCACCAATTCATGAAGAACCTAAAGAGGCGGTTCGTGCTGCAGCACATGGCGATATTAACCTGATTACCCTATTAATGGGGGCTCAAGGGCGCGGACTGCAAGTTCAAAATCATAAGGGCGAATGGCTTGATGCCATTGCAGAACCGGATGAATTGATGATTAATGTGGGCGATATGCTATCAAGGCATACTAATAACAAATTGAAATCGACCATCCACCGTGTGGTCAATCCGCCAAGAGAATTATGGGGCACCTCTCGGTATTCCATTCCATTTTTTATGCATCCCATAAGCGAAATGAAATTGGATGTTTTGGAGAGCTGCATTGATGAAGACAATCCAAAACAATTTGAAGATATTACTGCTGGCGAATTTTTAACGGAACGATTGATAGAACTCGGATTAATTAAAAAATAAACAGTAATTGATCAGGGCTATTCGCTTGAATTTTGCCGACACTGAAGACTGAAAGATTTATGGATTTAGAAGACCAACTCAAAAAGTTATTTCCAGAACATACCCCAGAAGAAACCCCAGAAGAATCTCCCTCCAACATTTGGTTGCAGGATGATCCTATCCTCTGCAAATATGAAAAACGCAAAGGGAAACCTATTACCATTTTAGAAGGTTATACGGGCGCTACGGAAGACTTTAAATTACTC
Source organism: Gelidibacter salicanalis (assembly GCF_007997285.1). Lineage (GTDB taxonomy): Bacteria > Bacteroidota > Bacteroidia > Flavobacteriales > Flavobacteriaceae > Gelidibacter > Gelidibacter salicanalis. The sequence continues at coordinate 111,012 of NZ_VORX01000008.1, read as the reverse complement.
GCCAAAGAATTGAAAACCAAACTTAGTGTGGGAGGCAGTTTTAAAGACGATAAAATTATCATACAAGGTGATTTTGGAGATCAAATTATGACCTTATTAAAAGAAAAAGGTTTCGCAGTTAAACGTGTGGGTGGCTGATGGCATCTAAAACACTACATATTACCAACGGGAATAATCTGACTGATTATTTGAAAGAACTCCGCTATGAAGGCCACTTCCTAACGTGGCAGGAAATGTTATGCGAAGGCCCAACAACGGAACGGATTGCCACTCAGGAGTTTTACAATCTTAGAATGGAGTTTCTTCAAGATTATTATGAGATAGAAATCAATGAAGAAGAATTGATTGAGGAAATAGATATTCTCAACCATACCGAGCAGTTTGAGGAGATTGTATTGTGGTTTGAATATGATCTTTTTTGTCATATTAATCTGATGGCAATTATCAACCTGCTACGACAAAAGGACATTGAGCTTCCACTCTACTTGGTGTGCAGTGGCCGTGTAAAAGGAGAAAAGGAATTGAAAGCGTTGGCAGAACTAAAACTTGAACAACTGCAGCAACATTACACCGATAGAATTAAATTATCAACAGAAGATTCAGATTTGATGCGTTCTTTATGGCGTATCTACTGTGGTAAGGATCATAACCTGTTTAAACCTTATATTGTTCAAAATTCATCGTTTCCATATTTGAGCAACTGCTTGAGAGCACATTTAGAACGATTTCCCGATTCAGTAACGGGGCTTTCAACTTTAGAAACGCACACACTTCAAATGATTGCGGATCAAAGTATAAAGTCAAAGCGACATTTATTAGGCTATATTTTAAATTTTCAAGGGTATTACGGATTTGGAGATCTTCAAATCAACCGTATGATTGCTCTGTTAGAAATTTTTTACGAACAAGAAGATGGATTGCTTGTGCTGAATGAAAAAGGCAATGCAGCCATTAAACGAGAACGTGACTTTTCAGAAGAAATAAAGTCCCTAATGATTTTTGGAGGCGTAAAAAAATTAGATTTTCAGTTCAGTAAAACTGAAAACAAACTTATAACATCAACCTAATGGCTATAGCAGCATCAGAACTTATATTAAATCCGGATGGTAGTGTATACCATCTTAATTTGAGACCAGAACATTTGGCAACCACCATTATTACGGTTGGAGATCCAGATCGGGTGGACAGCGTTACGGAACATTTTGACACCGTAGAATTTCAAACACGCAAAAGAGAATTCCATACCCAAACGGGGACTTATAAAGGGAAACGCATCACCGTTATTTCTACGGGAATTGGTACTGATAATATTGATATTGTATTAAATGAATTGGATGCCTTAGTCAATATAGATTTAGAAAAACGCATTATTAAAGACACCCTAACCTCCTTGGAAATTGTCAGAATAGGAACTTCTGGGTCTATTCAAAAAAATATTCCTTTAGATTCATTTGTAATTAGTGAGTATGCAGCAGGCTTTGACAGTTTATTGCACTTTTATGATAATAACGCTATTCAAGATTTGAATATATCTGAAGCACTGGTTGAGCATACCAATTGGAGTCCTTTAAAATCTAAGCCTTATATTGTTAAATGTAATGCTGATTTGTACCAGAAAATGAATTCAGATCAAACTGTGAAAGGTTTTACAGCTACAAATGTTGGCTTTTACGGACCTCAGGGTCGGGTTTTAAGACTTCCTTTGCAGGATGAGGGCTTGAACGATAAATTGGCCAGTTTCAATTTTCAAGATAGGCCTATTACAAATCTTGAAATGGAAACGGCTGGAATTTATGCCTTATCCGCACTTTTAGGTCACAAAGCCGTTTCTATGAATGCGATCATTGCCAATAGAGCGACTGGCGAATTCAGCAAGGACCCCTCAGGTTTGATTAATAAATTAATTACGTATACCTTAGATAAATTAGTGCAATAATTAGCTAGTTTTAAACACTTTAAAACTTAAATTAACACACTTTTTCAATTTGAGAATTGATGAAGTGCTAACAGATCATTTTGATGAAGACAGTAAATATAGGTGGTGTACCGGAACATTTCAACTTAGCGTGGTATTTAACGTTGAAGAATGGCGAATATAAGGAAGAAGAAATCAATTTACGTTGGCAAGATTACCATAGTGGTACTGGTGCCATGACCGAAGCCTTGCGCAACGGCGATATTGATATGGCGGTGATTTTGACTGAAGGCATCGTAAAAGATATCGCTGAAGGCAATCCGAGTAAAATCGTTCAAGTTTTTGTAGAAACTCCACTCATTTGGGGGATTCATGTGGCAAATGGATCAGAATTTAAATCGATTGAAGATTTAAAAGGCAAACGCTGTGCCATTAGTAGATATGGTTCTGGGTCGCACTTAATGGCCTATATTAACGCCGAAAATAACGGATGGAATTTAGACACCGATTTAAAATTTGAATTGGTTAAAGATTTAGAAGGCGCCGTAAAAGCGTTGAGTAATGGCGAGGCAGATTATTTTATGTGGGAAAAATTTATGACCAAACCTATTGTCGATTCTGGAGTATTTAGACGCATTGGAAATTGCCCTACTCCTTGGCCTTGTTTTGTGATCGCGGTTAGAGATGAATTTTTGGCAGCCAATGAAAATCTGGTGAAAATCATTTTAGAAATCATTAATAATACGACGATCGATTTTAAGGAAATCCCTAGTATTGACCGAATGATTGCCAACCGCTATGCCTTAGAATTAGAGGACGTACAAGAATGGCTTTCGCTTACTGAATGGTCCCAACGCCATTTAGATGAAGCTACGGTTAATAAAGTACAGCAGAAATTAATAAAATTGGATATTCTTGCCGAAAAACGGCCTTACCATCAGATTGTCAAAAACGTATAATTTTACATTATCATAAGTAGCCTCGCTCAGAGTTTACCACGCAATGGGAGTCAAACCTAGATTTTTCAGCTGTACATTGGTTTTGCTGAAACTCTGGTTGCCAAACCAATATCCTCTATTGGCACTCAATGGGGACGGATGCCCGGAAGTGATGATATGATGTTTTGAAGCCTCAATAAATTTCACTTTTTGCTTGGCGTAACCACCCCATAATAAGAAGACCACATCTTCTTTTTGGTCGCTTATCGTTTTTATAACCGCATTGGTGAAGGTTTCCCATCCCCTCTTTTGGTGACTTCCGGCCATACCCGCCCTAACGGTTAAAGTGGCATTCAGTAACAGAACGCCTTGTTTTGCCCATGCTTCCAAATTTCCTGAATCTGGATACGTTTTCTGTGTGTCAGTTTCTAATTCCTTAAAAATATTTCTGAGTGATGGTGGATGCGCGATGCCATCATTCACTGAAAAACAAAGTCCATTAGCTTGTCCAGGTCCATGGTAAGGATCTTGACCTATAATCACCACTTTTACCGCATCAAATGGGCACCATTTAAAAGCATTAAAAATGTCGTCCTGTTTTGGATAACATTGCTGCTGCGCGTATTCTTGCGCTACATAAGTCATTAGCTCCTTAAAATATGATTTTTCAAATTCGGATTGTAAGTGCGCTTTCCAGCTCGGCTCTAGGTAAAACTCCATGTGTAATTGATCGTTTGGAATAAAAATAAGGTGATTTATGGTTGTGCTAAAATATACATTCCAAAACTTTAAATTTCCTTAAATTTGAACATAATTAAAAGATCTACAAAAAGCGAATGCACATTCAAGAGAAAACCCTTAAAGATATTGAATTCTATACCGTCCTTGATCAAATGGCGGCGCATTGCCTAACGCACTTAGGCACTGAAAAGGCCTTACAGACCGTTCCCTATTCTAAAAAACACGAGTTGCTGAACGCATTAGCGCTCACCAATGATTATTTAGCATCGTTTGACAATGACAATCGCATTCCAAATCATGGGTTTGAACCGATTACCAATGAAATTAAACTGCTTAAAATTGAAAACTCATATTTAGAAACCATCAGTTTTAGAAAGATTAAAGCAATATCAGCAGCCAGCAATGACATCATAAACTTTTTAAAAAAGTTTAAAGAATATTATCCAAATCTATTTGACTACGCTGAAAATATTACCGTTACCACTGATCTTATTACCCAAATAGATGCAATCATCGATCGTTTTGGAGATGTTAAAGACAATGCTTCTGACGAATTATTTCGTTTGCGTCAAGATATCAATGGGGTTCGCGGGAAGATCAATCAGAGTTTTGCTTCTGCATTAACCGCCTATAGTGGCCAAGATTATTTAGATGATATCAGAGAATCTGTGGTAGAAAACAAACGCGTATTGGCCGTAAAAGCCATGTACAGACGAAAGGTTAAAGGGGCAATTTTAGGTGGCAGCAAAACAGGAAGTATAGTATATATTGAGCCAGAAGCCACTTTTAAATATACTCGGGAACTCAATAATTTAGAATTTGAAGAAAAGGAAGAAGTCACCAGAATCTTAAAGCAGCTTACTAACTTTATCAGACCCTTCCGAGAATTATTACAGGATTATCAGCAATTTTTAACAGAATTGGACGTGATTTTTGCAAAGGCAAAATATGCGGAATCCATTAATGGTATTTTGCCTGAAATCTCGGAGACTAAGGATTATGTGCTCCGGGAGGCTATCCATCCGTTGTTGTATCTATCAAATAAAAAGAAGAATAAAACCACGTTTCCGCAGTCTATAGAATTGCATCCTGAAAATAGAATCATTGTAATCTCCGGACCTAATGCTGGTGGAAAAAGTATCACGCTAAAAACTGTCGGATTACTGCAGGTAATGCTTCAAAGTGGGATGTTGATTCCTGTTCATGAACGCAGTAAAGTTTGTCTGTTTGATAGGATTCTTACTGATATCGGCGATAATCAATCTATAGAAAACCATTTGAGCACGTATAGCTACCGATTAAAACAAATGAATTATTTTCTGAAAAAGTGCAATAAACACACGCTTTTTCTGATTGATGAGTTTGGAACTGGGAGTGATCCTGAATTGGGTGGCGCTTTGGCGGAAACCTTTTTGGAGGAGTTTTACCATAGGGAAGCGTTTGGGATTATCACCACCCACTACTCCAACCTCAAAGTATTAGCAAATGAATTGCCCTTTATGCAAAACGCCAATATGATGTTTGACGAAAAAAGTCTGGAGCCCATGTTTAAATTGGCACTGGGTCAGGCCGGAAGTTCGTTTACCTTTGAAGTGGCTCAAAAAAATGGCATTCCCTACAGTCTAGTCAATCGAGCAAAAAAGAAAATTGAGCGTGGTAAAGTCCGATTTGATGCCACTATTGCAAAGCTTCAAAAGGAACGTAGCAAACTTGAAAAAACAGAACAGTCTTTAAAAATTAATGAACGCAAAACCCAATCTGAAGCGGAAAAATTGGAAGAAATAAATTTCAAAATTCAGAAAAAACTGGAAAGCTATCAAGAATTGTACGACAGCAATCAGCGATTGGTTTATTTAGGACAGAAGATGAACGATTTGTCTGAGAAATACTTTGACAATAAGAAAAAGAAAGAACTCATGGACGAACTCTTTAAGCTCGTGCAGATAGAGAATTCCAAAAGAAAGAAAGTTTCTGCTAAAGTGAAGAAGGTTCAGAAGGCCAAAGAACAGAAAGTGATTAAGGAAGCAGAAAAGACGGTGGAAGTCATTCGCCAGAAAAAGAAAGCAGCCAAGATAAAAGTTGACGCAGCTCCTCAACCTAAACCCACTTTTAAAATTGGCGATCGCGTCCGTTTACAAGACGGTAGAGCGGTTGGAAGTATTGATAAAATCGAAAAAAATAAAGCATTTATTGACTACGGCATGTTTACAACAAGTGTGGACATGGGGCAGTTAGAATTGGTAGAACGGATGAAATAGCGTGTGTTGTCTATAACTACATAACTACATAACTACCAAACGCTGAATACTGAACGCTGAATACTGCAGATTGAATACTGAAAACTGGAGACTGAAAACTGAATACTGAAGACTGAAAACTGAAAACAAAACTGGAGACTGAAAACTGAATACTGAAGACTGAAAACTGAAAACAAAATGTCCATACCTATAGAAAAAAATAAACAACTGATCCTTTTTGACGGGGTTTGCAATTTGTGCAATACTTCTGTGCAATATGTCATTAAAAATGATCAACAGGATGTATTTCGGTATACCGCATTGCAAAGTGCCATTGGGCAAGAGGTTTTAGAGCACTTCAAGATTGATCGGAATGAGACAGATTCTATTCTGCTGTATTCTGAATCTGATGGGATTTCCTATAAATCGACAGCAGCCTTAAAAATAGTCTCCAAATTAGGGTTCCCAAGAAATTTGTTAGCCATTTTTCTGATTGTGCCAGCTTTCATCAGAAATTGGGTATATGATTATATCGCTAAAAACAGATACAAATGGTACGGTCAAAAGGACGAGTGTATGATCCCGACGCCCGAATTGAAGTCGAAATTTTTATAAATTGATTGTACATAAACTTAAAAAGTCCTCAGATGAGGACTTTTTGTAGTTTATAAATGTTTGAAAATTCAACCTATAGTTAACAGAATAAGTTTGTTATAATGTCGCCAATCGGCTGTTGTATAAATAATCATTGTACATGCTCTTATAATACACTTTTCGCTCAATAGATTCAATGACAGGAGTTGCAAAATCACAATCATACATTTGTCCCATCACGTTCAACCCACCAGGACTAAACACGTTGATCTCCATTAACTTTGACCCAACAATGTCAATTCCTACCAAGAACATTCCGTCTTGGACCAATTTAGGTTTTACGATATCGGCCAATTTCATGATCTGATCTGTCATCTTAACCAGCTCAGGTTTTCCACCTGCGTGAATGTTACTTCGGATATCTCCCGAAGCATTCACTCGTTGCATTAATGCATATTGACCATTAACTTGCAATGGCTCCCCGTTCATGATAAACAATCGCGTGTCGCCACCTGTAGCTTCGGTGAGATATTCTTGAGCAATCACGAATCCATCTCTACAGATGGCGTCTATCGTTTGGGACAGATTGTGTTCATTTTTCTTATCCATCATAAACACATTGGTCCCCCCAGAGCCTTGTAAGGGTTTCAAAATCATTTTTTGTTTTTGCTCCTTAAAGAATTCCTTGATCTCATTATGATCTCTGGTAATAATCGTTTTTGGTCGAATGATTTCCGGGAAATGCTGAAAATACATTTTATTGACCGCACCTGCCAAACTACTTGGGTGATTTAACACAATGACGCCATTACTCATGGCAATTTCACCAAAAATGAAGGCTGCATTATAGGCCCAATCACGTTCATTAATTTCATCGGCAGGGTTGTTTCTCAAAAATAAAACATCCAAATCTTCAGACGATAAGGTGGTAAACTCTTCTTTTTGGACAGCTTTAAAAAACGTCTCTTCCGATTTAAAAGTTCGGTCTTTTATGGTTTTACAACGCACGGACAAATGTCCTTTTGAGGCATAAGACAATTCGCCAACCCCAATAAAATAGACGTCGTGTCCTCTTTTGTAAGCTGCAAACCCTAGTGCAGGCGTTGTGTAATTCCACTTCTCTGTGGCATGATCATTTATTATAAATGCTATTTTCATTTTTATATAATTTAATTAACAAGTTCAACAATATTTATGCCTTCACGTAATTTTTGCAATCGGACCTGAACATCGTCACGATCTAAAAATCTGGGTAATATGGGCTGATTTAATACCCCGCGGTATAATAATTCTTCAATTAATTTAATGTGTGTTACATTAAACTTTCCAGTATATAAGGGCTCCAATTTACCACCGTCTTTTAAATAGGCCATCAAGTCAATTAAGCCGGCTAAATAGACGGCATCTTTGGTAAGTCCGCCTCCTCTATACACCCGCATACTGATATAATAGGCTACACGATCCTGAAACGCATAGGATTCCCTTAAGAGATTAAAGGTTTCGATAAACGTAGCATTGTCCACCATCGATTGAACGGCAATGACCCTTCCTGCAAGTAAACGAAGACGGTTTACGGTTAAACCACCTACCAAATATTCGGCAATTACAGCCAAACCTTCCTGAAGCTGATCATACCCTTCAAAACCTTCATACATTTGTTTTAAGGGTTGACTTTTTCCGTTGCAATAGGTCAGAATATGCGTGCCAATTTCGTGTTGAATGAGCGCATCACATCGGTTGACATCCAAATTCATTTCTTCGTTGATCAATAATTTCGATTTAGAAACCATAATCCCGGCAACATCATCTCTAATTTCAATACCTAAATCGAGATCAGGAAACTGTTGGATATAATGGTCCATTTCTTTTTGCGCAAACTGAGCAAACTCAATCCCGTTATAGCGTTTGGAGCTTTGGACGGTTTCTGCCGTTGGATACACTTGTAGGATGTGTTTTGCCATCTCCAAGATATCTTCGCGGATAACCCCGTACAAACTTTCACCAATAAACCTAAAATTGTCGGTGCCACGTTCTTCCAACATGATCAGTTGCTTTTCAATTTCAAGGCGTTTCCCCCTTAAAATAAAGGCGATGGTTGGATCTTCTATAAGATCTATAGGGATATTAAAAAGTTTACGTTTTTCGAGCTCAGGATCAACCGCTAGTAGTCGGTATTTAAAAGAGGGTTCTTTCTCATAATTATTCTGCTCAAATTTGTCCCATTCTTCATTGCTATTCACGGGGGTAACTCTCAGTAAAAACGACATGCCTTCACTGATTTCAGCTAATTTGGTGTCTGAGGACAGGGTAACCGCATCAATATGGGTTTTCCCGAGCATTAGGTAATTTTCAAAAGCATCTGTTGTTTGCACTCTTATAAATTCGTAGACTGCCCTTTTTATTGTTTCGGAAAAAACGGTGTAAAACTTTCTAAAAAATAAAGAGAACAGTTGGTCTGTTGTGGTGTTTTTATAAACCACAGGTACAGAGACCCCAATTACTAAGGCGCCTTGCTTTTTAGATTTATTAACATCTAATAGCGGTGATAAATGTTTAGGATGGCGGAATTCCGTTTGTATAATTTCAGAGCTTACGTAAGATAAGGTCTTTCTTATTTCACTAAACCCTTCTTTTAATGCATTAACCGTCTCTAAAGATTTATTTTTTGGTCCGTAAATTTGAAATTGATTTTTTAAACTATCTGCATTAGGCCACAATTCTAAGATTAAAAACGTTTCAAATTTTTCTGATGTAATTAATCTGATTGCCTCAAGTAGGTGGGAGATGTCAATGGTTTCGTCAACAATCATATAGGATGCCTGTGTTTTCAGTAAGCTAGAGAAATACACATCGCGATCCTTATAACGGTAAACGCAAATATATGGCAAGAGTTTATCAATATGTAAGAGCCCCTTATTTGGCAATGCGACATTTACAGGCACATTCTCTGTAACGTTTTTACAAATTGTCTCAACTAGTTCGGCATCTATATGATAATCTTCACTCATTTAATTGGAATATATATTATAAAAATTTGAAGCATGCTCTGGCAAACACGTTCTAAGTCCTTTACGAATTGCTGATACCACTTCTGGGTAGATAATTTGACCTTCTTCATCACAATAAATTTTAGCCACTTCAGTCGCTAACACTAATGTTTGGTCGAAATTTTCAGTTATAAATTTTAAAAAATAGCCGTTGCCCTGAAAGGTATCATTTATTTTAGCGGTACTGGCAATGCCATTTGGTAATTTGATTTCGGACAACTCTTGGCGCCAGTCTTCTATAGAATTTTTAAAACGTGTATTATCGACATTAGAAGTCCCTAAATTCCAGGTTGGCACTTCCCTATCCCAACGTTTCCAATTGTAACTGTGCATGTCGTAAACAATACAGCATCCAAACTTAGCCTCTAAAGTTTTGATGAGTGCATGCACGACTTTATAAAAGTTGCGATGTTTTTCTAAACTTTTAGATTTTTCTTCAGTGGTCAAAGGTTCTTTCCATAATTGTTTTCCCCAAGCATCTTCATAGATAGCATTGTCAGGATCGCGATTCAAATCATATTCAAAGCGAGAATCCATTCCCGAAATGACAATCGGATGGTGTTTGACCATATTTACGGTCTCTGGATCTTCTTCATACCAACGCTCGTATTCCGTATGCAGGCATTTTGGCCATAATTCCCTACGGAATTGATGTCCGTTATGTACAGCCGCACAGGCATAAGGTACATAATCGTCAATTTTGATGGTAAAGGAATAGTCTGAGGCAACTGCACGAAACAATTCTTCAGCTTCTATTTTTTTAATGATCTCTTCTATCGTTAACTTCTGCATGTGACTTATAAAGTGGTTTAAAAATGAAAATTAAGACTTATAAAACCTACCGGTGGACTCATATCATATCAATTGTATCCTTTTCTGACTGGCAGCTCGGAATTAAGAAAACCTTAAGAAGAACGCGCGTTTTATCACTGTCGGTGATATGATTTTTTTAGAAATAAACGAATACTTGTTCCTGTTTTTGAAATACATTTGCAAGCCTATTTCAAATCGGTCACCATGAACTCTAAATATTACATTGCAGTTATTACCGCCTTTAGTATTTGGGGCTTTTTTAGCGTGGTACTGAAATCGTTGGATGACTTCACAGCCTTCGAAATTCTGAGCTATCGCACTTTGGGATCTGTAGTGATCATGCTATTTGTGACTTTGGTATTGCGACCAAAAGCATTGAAATCTAATCTGAATCTTTTTAAAACTTTAGGGAAACTTGACAAGCGGAGAATTATTGTAGTCAATATTTTAAGCGGACTGTTTTTGGCGCTCAATTGGTACATCTTTATTTATGTCATGAACAACGTCAGTGTGAGCGCTACATCATTGGCATACTTGATTTGTCCTATCCTTACCATGGTTTTGGCCTATTTAATTCTGAAAGAAAAGCTTTTAAAATTGCAATGGGTAGCCGTTGTATTAAGTTTGATTGGCTGTTTACTGTTGTCTATAGGGAACATGACGGATTTGTTTTACAGTATGATTATAGCCCTTACTTACGCCCTGTATTTGGTTTTGCAACGAAAGAACCAAGAGTTGGATCGGTTTATAGTCCTAACCTGCCAGGTGTTTTTTGCGGTAATCTTTCTGCTTCCTTTTATTGTGACTTACGATGCGCCCAATGAAAAGACGGCTTTCTTTTATGGAATGTTGGCCTTAATTGCCGTAGTGTTTACAATCATCCCGATGTTTCTTAATATTTACGCTCTCAGAGGTCTAAATTCTTCCGTCGTTGGCGTATTTATCTATTTAAATCCGTTAATTAATTTTATGCTCGCCATCTTCTATTTTAATGAGGAAATCAGCTTTTTAGAGGCAATTTGTTACATATTAATTGTGATCTCCATTGTTATTTTCAACTTTGCCACAATAAAAAACAGAATCAACCGATGGCGTGCCGCTCATATTTAAGATTTCGAATCAAGATCAAACGTATCGGTCGGGCTTTTCTTTTCTTGATAGTCCAACATATTCTCACCATCTGCAATGATTGAACATACGGTCGCATCTCCCGTAACGTTGACCACCGTTCTAAACATATCCAAAATACGGTCAACCGGAAATATAATTGCAATCCAAGCGGGATTTAATCCAACAGAATCCAATACAATAATTAACATAACCAAACCTGCACTTGGCACAGCAGCCGAGCCAATGGAGGCCAAAGTGGTGGTCAACACCACGGTGATTTGCTGTCCTATAGTTAAATCAATCATGTGTAACTGTGCTAAAAAGATGACCGCCACAGCTTGATAAAGACTTGTCCCATCCATATTTACCGTAGCACCAATAGGCAATACGAAACTGCTTATTTTTTTATTTACCCCTAAGTTTTGCTCTACACATTCCATAGTTACTGGCAGTGTAGCAGCACTACTAGAAGTTGAGAAGGCTAAGGTTTGGGCAGGACTCATCGCTTTAAAAAATCCTGAATAGGAAATCTTCTTAACAAACCCTTTTAATATCAATGGATAGGTGATGAATATCATAATGAGCAGACCAGATAAGACAGTTAAGGAGTACCAGCTTAAGCCTTTAAAAATTTCCAATACTTTTCCGATATCATCTCCAGCCATTTTACTCACCACACCAGCCAATAGCGCAAACACAAAAAACGGCGCCGCTTGCATCACCAAATCGACCATTTTTAGGAATACTTCATTAATGCCATCGACTAATTTTAAAACGGGTTCTGATTTATCATCTGGGACAAACAATAAGGAAACACCAAAGAAAATAGCGAAAAAGATCACCTGCAACATTAAGCCATTGTTAGACAGGGCGCGAAAAAAGTTATCGGGCACAATATCAACCAAAGGCTGTAACGGTGTGGTCTCCTTTTGTTTGCCAGCGGTTTCAAGTTTGTCCGATACGGACACTTCTTTTAGAGCCTTTTTGGTCAAATCAGAAATTTCCTGTGCGCGTTGAAGATAAGCAGGGTCCTTCAAATAATTAATGCCGTCTTTTATTTGATACCCTTGGGAATCTGCCCAGATTTCGTAGTTAATCCGATTGTCTATTCGGCTTTGTTCGTCAATAAGTTTTCCTGGTTTTATGATATTTACAAGAACTAAACCAAGGGTTATGGCCAAAATGGTAGTGACCAAATACATCCCTAAGGTCTTTCCCCCCATACGTCCTAGACTTTTAGGATCTCCAATATTAGCAACACCACTTATAATGGAAAACAAGACCAACGGAACTGCAATCAATTTCAATAAATTGATAAATATAGTTCCGAACGGATCAATCCAATTAATGGTAAAAGCACTCCATCCCATTGAGCTTGATACTAATGCCCAAATGATACCGAGGACCATTCCAATAATGATTTTCCAGTGTAATGCCAATTTTTTCATGTAGATAAATATGTTTTTTTCCAGCGAAGGCAGGAGTCTTTTCAATGTGCAGCAGGTCCTGTTGAAAAAGGCTGCTGAATTCTAATTACTTATGAAACTCTTGCTTGCGTAACAAATGATAGTCCACTAGCACCAAGGCCGCCATAGCTTCCACAATAGGAATGGCTCTAGGCACAACACAAGGATCATGTCTGCCTTTACCCTGCATTTCGACGATATTCCCTTGATTATCGAGTGTTTCTTGCTTTTGTATAAGGGTGGCCACAGGCTTGAAAGCCACGCGGAAATAGATGTCCATTCCGTTACTGATGCCACCTTGTATGCCTCCAGATAAGTTGGTTTTGGTACTGCCGTCTGCATTAAATTGATCATTATGATCGCTGCCTTTCATTTTCGCTCCACAAAAACCGCTGCCATATTCAAAACCTTTTACGGCGTTGATGGAAAGCATGGCTTTGCCAAGTTCAGCGTGCAATTTATCGAATACGGGTTCTCCCAATCCTGCAGGTAAATTTTGAATGACGCAAGTCACGGTACCACCAATGGTATCGCCCTGTTTTCTTATTTCTCTGATACGTTCAATCATTTGATTTGCAATAGTTTCATCAGGGCATCGTACAGTGTTACTTTCAATCAATGAGAAGTCTAAATCTTGATAGGGTTTCTCTAAAAACAAGTCGCCCACTGAGGATGTATAGGCATGAATCTTAACGTCTTTAAGCACTTGTTTTGCAATGGCCCCGGCAACAACGCGACAGGCCGTTTCTCGCGCTGAACTTCTACCGCCACCTCTATAATCACGCACTCCATATTTTTGATCATAGGTGTAATCAGCGTGACTCGGACGGTACACATCTTTTATATGCGAATAGTCATTCGATTTTTGATTGGTATTTTTAATGATAAAACCAATAGGTACACCTGTAGTCTGACCTTCAAAAATTCCGGAGAGAAATTCAACAAAGTCTGATTCCTTTCTTTGGGTTACAATGTCTGACTGTCCCGGTTTGCGACGGTCCATTTCTAATTGAATCGCTTCAAAATCGAGGTGTATGCCTGAAGGGCATCCATCAATTACACCACCAATTGCGGCGCCATGAGACTCTCCAAAAGTGGTGAGTTTGAACAATTTTCCAAAGGAATTCCCTGCCATATTTCTTATTTTATGCTAATGTAATTGTATTCTGAGAGAAACAAAAATAGAGTTTTAAAAGTTTTTAAGAATTTTAAATTGCAAAAATCCATTCTTAATAACCTAATAACCTAATAATTTAATTATGAGATCTTTATAAATTTCATGTGTAACGTACTAATCACTATAGATACTCATTTCAAACTGGTTATATATGCCGGTTTACCGTGTCTATAAAAGTGCACGTCTTAAAATGCTAATGGGATGCAAGGCTTCTTTTTGGGTGCCGTCTTTAATTTGGTGCCTACAACTGGTGCCATTTGCAGAAATTATAGTGTCTTCTGGGGCCAATCTCACCGCTGGGAACAACGTCTGCTCACCCACTTGCATACTCACTTCATAATGTTCTGCTTCATACCCGAAACTTCCGGCCATGCCGCAGCATCCACTAGGAATTAGTGTAGCTGTGTAGTTTTCAGGAAGGTTTAATACTGCAAAACTTGATAATTGATTGCGCAGTGCCTTTTGGTGACAGTGCCCATGAAATTTTATGGTTTTTTTGTCTGTAGTAAACTGTGAGGTAGTAATGTGGTTTAAAAGGAGCTCCTGTTGGATGAATTCTTCAATAAGAAAGCTGTGTTTTGCGATATGTCTCGCGGCTTCTTTATCATCGGCAAGTTTTGGATATTCATCGCTAAACGTTAAAATTGCCGACGGTTCAATCCCGATTAAGGGTGTCTCTGCTGTTATCAGATCTTTAAAAATGGCCACATTTGCATTGGCTACTTTTTTGGCCTGTTCCAGCAATCCTTTAGATAAAAATGCGCGTCCGGATTCGGCGTGTTTCACAAATTTTATCTCGTAGTTTAAAGCACGGAGAAGTTCTATGGCATCTTGGCCAATTGAAGCGTCCAAGTAGTTGGTAAACTCATCATTAAAAAAGTAAACAGTTTTAATAATTTTCTTGGTATGTTTTTGATCTACAATGTTTTTAATGTAGGTACTTAAACTTGAAGTTGAAATTAATGGTAAAGACCGTTGCTTGGCTATCTTGAAGCTGTTTTTGATTATGGAGGACGTGAATCCGTTGCTGAAAAAGAAATTTGTAAGCTTGGGGAATATACTGGCATAGGTGTTTAGATCATTGTTGTAGGCAAACAATTTTGTGCGCAAAGGTACCCCATTTGCTTTTTGATACTGGTACTGAAACTCCGCTTTTAAACTTGCTACATCAACACTGCTCGGACATTCACTCGCGCAGGCTTTACAACTTAAGCACAGGTCAAAAACCTCTTTCAATTCTTGATGATCGAACTTATTGGCCTTTTCCGAATTGGTTAAAAATTCGCGCAATGCATTGGCTCTACCACGGGTAGTGTCTTTTTCATTTCTGGTCGCTCGGTAACTCGGACACATGGTTCCTCCAAATTCAGGCAGCTTTCTACAGTCTCCGGACCCATTGCATTTTTCGGCCTCTCTCAGAATTCCTAAAGAAGCGGAAAAATCCAACAAAGTTTCTATTTCTGGTTCCGTACGGTCTGGCTGATATCTTAAATTTTCATCCATTGGATAGGCATCCACTATTTTTCCCGGATTAAAAATATGCTGTGGATCAAACAGATTTTTAACCCGTTTCAAGAGGTCGTAATTTTCTTCACCAATCATCAGTGGAATAAATTCTGCCCGGACAATTCCGTCGCCATGTTCCCCACTCATCGAGCCTTGATACTTTTTGACCAACTGCGCCACATCAGTGGTTATTTGTCTAAAAAGGGCCACATCTGCACTCTTTTTAAGATTTAAAATAGGTCTTAAATGTAATTCTCCAGCGCCAGCATGGGCATAGTAAATGGCTTTTTGGCCGTGGCCTTTCATCAATTGGGTAAATTCATTGATATAATTGGCCAAGTCAGGCAAAGCCACAGCGGTGTCTTCAATACAGGCGGCCGATTTTTTATCGCCAATCATGTTACCCAACAATCCCAAGCCAGCTTTGCGCAATTCTACGGCTTTTTCAATTTCAGGGCCAATTAACACTGGTGTAGCGTAACTCAATCCAGATTCTTGGATGGCCAATACCAAGGCGTCGGCTTGTCTTTGCACCGATTCAAACGTGGTGGCACGGACTTCACACATTAAAATTGCTTCAGGATCACCAATAATAAATGCTCTGTTTTCGGCTTGGGTTTTATTTTGCTTGGTACAGTCCAAAATGGTTTTGTCCATCATCTCACAAGTGTATAGATGATGCTCCATGGTCATAGCGACACTTTGTAAACAAGTTTCGATGCTCTTAAAATGGGCAGCCACCATAATGCTTTCTGTGGGTGGCAACAGATCGAGTTGCAACGTTATTTCTGTAGTAAAGGCTAACGTGCCTTCACTCCCCGATAGCAACTTGCACATATTAAAACGCTCTAAGCTTGCGCTGAAAATTTCGTTTTTTAATAATTCATCCACCGCGTAGCCGGTGTTCCGTCGGTGAATTTCAGGCTTTGGAAAGTTAGCAACAATGCGCTGTTGCACCTTTACTGGTTGAAGTTCTGTATAAATATTTTGGTAAATATGACCTTCTAAAGTATTTTGTTTGGTTTTTTCAAAAAACTCGTCCTTACTAAGTTTCGTGAACATGGCATCACTGCCATCGCTTAAAATGGTCCTCATTTTAAGAACCTTATCCCGTGTAACACCATATTGAATTGAGGTTGTGCCCGAAGAGTTGTTCCCAACCATCCCGCCAATCATGCAACGGTTGGAGGTAGAAGTATTTGGGCCAAAAAACAAACCGAAGGGTTTTAAGTAATTATTGAGCTCATCCCGCACCACGCCCGGCTGCACCGTTACAGTTCTCTCCTTTTCATTAATGTCTAAAATCTTCGTAAAATATCTTGAGACATCCACTACAATACCTTCTCCCACACACTGGCCCGCTAACGAGGTACCCGCGGTTCTCGGTATTAACGAAATTTTATATGTACTAGCAAAAGCGATCAAGGTTTTAAGATCTTTAGAAGATTTGGGATAGGCAACGGCAACAGGCAACTTTCTGTATACAGAAGCATCTGTAGCGTAGAGCGCTTTCATCAATTCATCAGTGAATAATTGGCCTTCGAGCTGATTATAAAGGTCTTGAAATGGAATGTTGGAGTGGCTAACCATCGGTATCTAAAAAATTCAGTGCGGTTGTTAAAATAAGCAGTTAAAATTAGGTGTATTTAACCGAATTTAACAGAAAGTTAGCGTATTATTTTGTTAAATATGATCTGCAACATGTACATTTGTTTCAAACTTAAAAACTAACATTATGAAAAAAATATTTTTAATTGCAGTCGCTTTTATTGGCGGCACTATGATGATGAATGCTCAGGACATTTCTCCAAACGCTATCGGTTTACGTTTGGGAGATAGTGACGGGTTTGGTGCAGAAGTTTCTTACCAACGCGCACTTGGTTCAGAGAATCGTTTAGAATTAGATTTAGGAATTAGAAATGGAAAACATTACGATGGTTTCAAACTAGCAGGTATTTACCAATGGGTATGGAACATTGATGGTGGTTTTAACTGGTATGCAGGTCCTGGAGCAGGTCTTGCAAGTTATAGTTATGATTATAATGACAAGAAATTCCGTGATGACGATAGTGAAACCTTCGTTTTTCTTGCCGGACAAGTAGGTATTGAGTACAACTTTGATATCCCGTTAATGTTATCATTAGATTTTAGACCAGAATTTGGTTTTGGAAATGATGTTTTTGACAATAACGATTTAGATTTTGACATTGCCTTAGGGATCAGATACCAATTCTAATTCAACAATATGCTTCTGTTATGAAGTACATTTATAAAAACCATCAAAAATGCTTTGATGGTTTTTTTTTATGTCTTGTTTAAATGGAGACTTCGGTATTGGGTTGGCGTCATTTGATAGGCATCCCTAAAAATTTTGGAAAAATAACTGCGACTTGTGAGTCCAGTCTTATACACAACTTCTGAGATATTCAATGCCGTATCCCGCAACAGTGTAGACGCTAAATCTAGGCGAACCTCGTTTATAAAATTGTTAACGGTGGTATTGTATAAGATCTTAAATCCTTCTTGAAGCTTTGCTTCCGTAAGTCCAACTTCTTGAGCAATGTCATTTATTTGATAAGCCTTCTCCAAGTTGATTTTGATAAATTCTGCCGCTTTTCGTACACGGCCAACCTCATATTGTCTTAATATATGCCGATTTTCTTCACGATTTAAGTCGTCTTGGTATTGCACAATCTGTTTACCTAATAATTGATAACCACTGCTGATCATAAAAATACGTCGCAAAAAGAAATTGTTCTGAAAGCTCTTAATTTCTTCAAATACTTTGGCCAAAGCCAAACTGTAAAAGCCTTCATGATAAAAGCTTTTTGTGGCTAAAACATCAGCAAAAATTGCTTTGAGATCAGATTGGATAAGTTCAGAGGTGCACGACTCATCTAATGTAAACTGCTCTCTATCCATCTCCAAACTATACAGATTAATTTCCTGGTCTTTCTTGAATGCAATCACGTGGCCATTGTAGTCTTTACTGGCCACTATAGCTTGTTGGTATTCCTGAAGATCATGACGCTCGGCTTCATCGGAGAAGCGATGGTTGAATTTGCCTTTAGTACAGTATAGAAATTTTAAAGGATGGGTAAGGTCTTTAACAAATTGTATTTCAACGTCCATATTAAATTGGCAGTTGTATTCAATGATGCCTAACCCCGATTCGAGCATCATGGCTTTAATATAGCCTCTACCCACATCTCCCGTGAGCTCTAAATGATATTCTTTACAGTTTAATTGATAGGTCAGTTGTAAAGCGTTAGCCAAATCTTGAATGACCAGATCTACTGGTAAGGAATTCACTTTTATTGTCAACATCTCGTATAAATTTTGTGGCTTTCCAGAAATAAAATAAGGAACAGTACAAAGTTAATATTATTTATTTAACATACTATTTTCAAGCGTACGCAAATAAATGGCTTCATATTGCGGCACCACTTTGGAAATGCCAAATTTTGCTGCTTCTTTTGCGGCGTTGACTTTAAAAGTGTCAAGACGGGTTTCATCACTTAAAATATAAATGGCATTATTAGACATTTCTTCCACATCATTTACGTCACTCAAAAATCCTGAAACACCTTCTATATTAACTTCCGGTATTCCACCTGTATTGCTAGAAATTACTGGCACGCCGGAGGCCATAGCTTCCAACGCGGCCAATCCAAAACTTTCGGTTTGGGATGGCAATAGGAACAAATCGCTAAAACAAAGAATCTTGTCAATTTCATTACTGTTTCCAAAAAACACCACCTTATCTTCTATGCCCAATTTTTCACATAGACGCTCTGCTTCCATTTTTTCCGGTCCCTCGCCTACCATCATTAATTTTGCGGGCATCTGCTTTTGGATGTTATAAAAAATATTGATAACGTCCGGAATTTGTTTCACTTTCCGGAAGTTACTAATGTGGGTTATGATACGTTCGTCATCGTTAGCTATAATGTGACGCTGACATTCTGAAAACTGGGTTTTGTGTCGGCTAAAATCAATAAAATTGGGTACGACATCAATGTTGTTTTTAATATTGAAGAGCCGCATGGTATCGTCCTTTAAACTTTGAGAAACTGAAGTTACCGCATCAGATTTGTTGATGCTGAAGGTTACGGCAGGTTTATAAAAGGGATGGCTGCCCACTAAAGTAATATCCGTACCGTGAAGCGTGGTTACAATGGGAACATATATCCCTTCCTCCTGAAGCATCATTTTGGCCATATAGGCGGCATAGGCATGCGGAATGGCATAATGAACATGCAATATTTCAATACCGTGCAGTTTTACCATGTCGACTAATTTGCTGGACAGGGCCAATTCGTAAGGTTGGTATAGAAAAAGCGGATATTCTGGAACTGTAACTTCGTGATAGTGCACGTTTGTGCCCAATAAATCCAACCTTACCGGTTGGCTATAGGTGATAAAATGAATCTCATGACCTCTTTTTGACAAGGCGAGACCTAACTCTGTTGCCACCACACCACTACCTCCAAAAGTTGGATAGCATACAATTCCTATTTTCATTCTTTAAATATTAAGTTGATAAGTGCTAGAGACACTTAAGTGGATTGAGCAAAGTTAAAGATTTTAAACTTAAATGATACCACATCTATACAATGTCGATCAAAATGGAAAAATCTTACAACAACCTCAAATTAATCCATAATGGCTTCATAAATCAATCGTTGAATTTCAGTCCTAATACCTTCCTTTAATAAGACATTGTTGGCAGCAGATGGATAGGTTCTATTAGATAAAAATACATATACAATTTCCTGTTCCGGATCTGCCCACGCATATGTACCTGTAAATCCGGAATGTCCAAAACTGCTCAGGGACACGCAACCACAGGTTGGTCCTGCCGTCCCTAATTGTGGTTTGTCAAATCCAATGCCACGTCTGACGCCTGTTTCACAGTAATAACACGTATTAAACTTGTCTACGGTTTCTGTTTTTAAATAGCGTTTTCCACCATAAAATCCTTTTTGAAGGTACATTTGCATAATTTTGGCCACATCATTACTATTGCTGAAGATGCCGGCGTGACCGCCCACACCATTCTGCATCGCCGCACCCATATCGTGCACATAGCCTTGAACAGTTTGATGCCTATAATAATCATCAACTTCTGATGGCACCAACTGAGAGTTACTAAATTGTGAAGACGGATTATATGTGGTATGATTGGCACCCAGCGATTGGTAAAAGTGTTCTTGGACCAACTCATCCAAACCTTTATCATAATAACGCTCGATGTATTTCTTTAAGATAAAATAAGGAAAATCACTATATCTGTAGCGTAAACTTGGTAATAAATCTGAATCCCTAATGATTTTCTGAATGGTGTCCGGATAATCATGTCTCAGATACATCTCGTCCGCCACTTTAATGCTAAACATTGGGCTCGATGTTCTTCTGTAGTATTTGGGATCAGGTTTTTTGGCCGCATCTAAAGTTGCCGTATAAAACGGAATCCACGGTTTGAGTCGCGCGTAGTGCGAGAGCATTTGTTTTAAGGTGATATTCTTTTTATTGGACTCTCTATATTCTGGTAAAATTTGAGACAGTTTTGTTTCTGTAGACACCAGCCCTCTTTCTTCCAACTCCATCAACAAGGGTAAGGTGGCTAAAATTTTGGTCAAGGATGCTACGTCGTACATATCATCTAAATCCACTTTTTCATCCCCATTGTAGGTGTGTTTCCCGAAAGCTTTATTGTAAATAACTTTGCCTCTTCGCGCCACTAACAATTGCAATCCAGGAGCCGCTTTACGGGTGATGGTAAGTTTAGCCATGGAATCCAGCTTTTTCAGTTTTTCTGAACTCATGCCCACCGATTCAGGAAGGCCATAACTTAAGGATTGGATGCTGTTATAGATAAATCCGTCACCAACTTTAAAGTTTGCTCCAGATGATACCGGTAAAGTACCTTTAGCAGGAATAGCGCCGAAAATTAGTTGAGCGGACTTGCGCATGGCGATTTCACTGTTTTGATAACTGACCACAATGCCTTCAATATTTTGTATAGACTTCAAATCGATAAGCGCATACGGACGGGCAAAAATATCTAAGATGACAGTGTTGGTCCGGGCAATTTCATAGAGCCAAGTCATTTCGCGTTCAGAAAATTGATAAGGTTTCCAAGGGTTGACGTTCGATTTATGGAAGCCAACTATGACGGTATTGTAATTTTGCAATTTGGTCAACAATTGATCAAGCTTATCCGCTTTAATTTCGTGGACCTTTGTATACTTCCTTAATTCTTCAAGGTATGCCGAATTGTCTACAGCATCGCCCATTTCAACGTAAGCTATTTTTTTTGTTTCGAGATGTCGCAATGGAAGAATTTCTTTTTGATTGCGCACTACGGTTATAGCATTTTCCATGAGTTGCTCATAGAGCAAATCGTCCTTTAACCGGTTAAGATCCGCGACCAAATTTTTGGTGCCTATTGGTACATAGTTATGCAACCCCACTTTATACTTAGCCATCAAAATCTTTTTCACGGAATGCGCCAGACGTGCCTCATCAAAAACTTTAGTTTCATAAGCCGCTACCATTTTATCTATAGCCACAGGAATGTTTTCTGAAATAAGGAGCACATCATTACCCGCCATAAAAGCGGCCAGATCAATGTCTCCAGGCTTGCTAAAGTTAGAGACGCCTTTCATTTCTAGAGCGTCGGTAAAAATTAAACCTTCAAATTCCATTCGATCTTTTAATAAATCTGTAATAATTCGTTTGGACAGCGATGAGGGTGTACCTGCCTTAGGTTCTAAACTAGGCACATTTAAATGGGCCACCATCACGCTGGATAAGCCTTCTTTAATTAGTTTTTTATAGGGATAAAGTTCTATGGAATCTATGCGTTGCTCATTAAAGTTAATTGTAGGCAAGGTTTTATGACTATCTGTATCCGTATCGCCGTGGCCTGGAAAATGTTTAGCATTGGCCAAAACACCAACACTTTGGATACCTTTCATGAACGCTAAGGATTTTGCGGTTACGTTATCACGATCCTCACCAAAGGAGCGGTTACCGATGATGGGATTTTTTGGGTTGGTATTGATATCCACATCAGGTGCAAAATTAAAATGCACTCCAATCCGTTTACAATGTTCGCCCAGCTGTCTGCCCATTTGCTCAACTAGTGAATTATCGGTAATTGCACCAAGCGTCATGTTATATGGAAATGCATAAGTAGAGTCTAAACGCATGCTCAATCCCCATTCAGCATCCATACCAATCAACAGAGGAACTTTGGAAATCGCTTGGTAACGGTTGTTCAAATTTGCTTGTTTTACCGGTCCACCAGAGGAATAGATGATGCCTCCAATTTGATGATCATTGATCAACCTGGCCACTTCCGCTTCATTCGCCTTATTATTGTTAGACACCGCGCGAGCCATAAATAACTGGCCAATGCGTTCGCGAAGGCTCATTGAATTATAGAGGTCATCCACCCATTTCTGTTGTGCAGCTGCATCCTTGGTTGCCAATGGATTTTTAGAGTTCTGGGCAGAACTTTGAAAAATAAAAAGACATAACAGGAGGGAAAAAAGTAATCGCATATAAATTTGGGGCTTTTAAGCTAAGTGTTAGGTTTAACAGGTGGCAAAATACCACTTTTAGCGGATGTTCATAAAATTTTAAGATAGTTTTATAACGAAGAATGCCAGGTCATAGTGTGCTCTACAAATATCTCTTTGATATAAAAAAAAGGCAAGCAGTTGGTTCTCAAAAAGAGAAGCCAAAATGAATGCCAGATAAGTGAATGACCGTTATTTTACAAAACGGCTGTGCCAACTTTCACTGGCCGGGACTTCCCAATTTTCGTTAAATTCAGCAATATTATGGACCAAATTATTAAAGACAATCGTGTTTTTTGAAACCGCTTTGTCTTTCGCCATTTTTTTGAAATCAATTAGGGTTTTGTAGGCAATAAAATCGCCTTGCTTGTATGACACGTTCATTTTGTCCATCAGATCAACAGTGTATTCTTTTTCCAATTGCTGAATAAAATGAACAGATGCATCAATACTGCAACCTGTTGCCTTGGTTAAGCTTTGATTTAAGGCAATAACGATAAATCGTTTATATTTAATAAGATATCCTGATTGTAAATCGCTGCCATGGGCCGTCCAGTTAGAAATAAATGTATCTAATTTTGATTCCAATTCTACAATTTCTTCATCGGTAAAAGAGCGGTTGGCTTGATAGATCCAAACACGGGATTCTTCTGGTAAGGTATTAAAATCGACTAGCATAATGAAATTTTTAATGAGTTACAAAAGTACAACTTTTACATCCAATTTCGGTCTTGAGATTCAATCTTAAATAAGAGATAATCGTAAATTGATTTGGCGTTTTTCTCTGTAATATATGGGATTTTGACTGTATGAGAAGCCGTTGCAATATGGAGTGAAGCAATTTGCCGTTGCTTCTGAAAAAAACTTTGTTTGAGCGCTACAGATTGTATTTTGTGCAGCTGGTTAATTTGCCGCACCCGGTCAATAAATCCACTAGTCACGGTGAGGTATTCGTCCGTAATTTGAAAACTTGCTTTGTTATAAGTGAAATGCACAAATAAAACAATCCACGCAAGAATGCCAATATTAATCAGCCAAAAATAATCGCCTATAATAAAAAAAGCAGGAATGTTGAGGAGAACTCCGATAACCGCAGCCCGAAGGATCAGCACCCGTTTGTAATAGGCATCTGGTTTATGAAACTCCCCCACCCCTGGATATTGCGAAAATATTTTCTCAATTAAATGCGCCAATTGCGGTTTATCCAAAGCCACAATTTTAAAGTGTTTCTGCTGCTTCTTATTGATCATGGCCTGTTTTATCGATAAGGTGTGCAATCCAAAGAAAGATTTTAATCGGTTGGTTTTTATCACCAGATTTTGAATCCTTATTGGCGTTAAGATTAACGACAGCTTATTAAAAAGGCCTTTATTGATTTCAATAGTGTCTTTATTTTCAACAACTTCGAGATTGTAATTCGCAATAAACGTTTTAATAATTGAGAATAGCATGGAGACCAAGACCGCGAGCATCACCAGAAATAGATTCGCTAGTAAAACATTAAAGAAACTACCGGATTGCAGATTAATGGTCGATTTTACGCGATCGGCAATTTGATAGTCCTCTACATATTTTTCGAATTCATTAAAGAGTCCAAGAACAAACGAAATAATAATCAAAAAACTCCTGACGTGGTTCTGAGAAATCCCTTCTAACAATAGCCGCTGCACTGACGCTTTAAAAAAGATAGTTTGTTGCGGAGTTTCGGCTGGAACGTCTGAGTTCTCTAATTGAGCATTAGTAAACAGTTGGGCTTTAAGCTGCAGCGCTGTGGCACGATCTAAGGCATTGATTTCTATTTCAGCCTTATCGTCACCAGCAGTCTCGATTGTTAATGATACTACATTAATTATTTGTTGAATAAAATTTTGCTTGATATAGACATTTTGAATCTTCGATTTAGGAAGAATAGTAGTGTCTTTATTGAACACTCCAGTAGCTAAATGAAACTCATCTTTATCGAGATAGAACTTAAAATTGAGGTATTTAAGAATTGCAAATCCTAATATTACAATAAAGATACCGAGCAGCATTAGAATGATGTTAGTCGTGTTCAGGAAGGAAAAGGATTCATTTTTGGATAGCGATAGTCCTAACGCTAAAAAAAGCACGAAAAAACGCGCCACGAATTTATAGGTGTTTAGCGCAAAGATGATTATAATTCCTTTCGGTGATTGCCGTGCTGGATGTGAAAAATCAAATTGTGCCATTGACGCGTTCACTTAAATAGTCATTGATTTTTTTGGCTTCGCTATGATCAAGACCTTCAATGCTTAAATCAATTCCAGATTCGCCGGCGGTAAAAATGTTTAAGGTAGCTAAATTGAGTTTTCTGGCCAGCCAGGTTCGGGATATTTCTAAATGTTGAATGCGCGAAATGGGAACTGCCGCTATAGAATTGACCAACAATCCTTTGGTGTAGATGACATCCTGCTCTCTAATTGCATATTTACGGGTTTTAAATGCCATTATACAAAACATTAAATTGACAATAGCTATAAAAATAACCACTGCAAAGATGTACCAAAATAGGTTTTGAAACGTGTGGTCCATGACCTTCAATTTCGCAATCCATAACGCCGCCATTATGATGAGATAAATAGCGCTCCGGTTTATAATGATGATTTTGAGATATTGTTTTGAAACCGGTTTATAATTGAGATCATCAATAGTAGGCAAAGCATCTAAGTTAATTTGCTGATTGGTGAACATAGATGATGTGTCGTATTAATTTAGAAAACTTTACTTTTTTTGCTGCTTTTTAAAGTTGCGATAGCTTAAATAACCATAAACTACCACTGCAAACGGAAAATAAAATGCCAAGCGTTCCCACCGGATTCCGCGTCCTAAGATATAATCAAAAATAAGCACTACAATACAGAATATGGAGCCTCCTATCAATGCTGCAATCAGAACTCTTTTTTTGCTAACTTCAGGCATATCACAGGTCTTGTGCGTTGGCGATCAATTCAGCAATATCCATCACTTGAATTTCAGATTCTTTGTCTTTGGCTTTAACCCCATCCGTCATCATGGTATTGCAAAACGGACATCCAGCGGCAATAATTTGTGGTTTTACATCAATAGCTTGCTCGGTACGAGCTACGTTAATTTCTTTAGTACCTGGTTCAGCGTCTTTAAACATTTGGGCACCGCCGGCACCACAACATAAACCTCGAGATTTACAACTTTTCATTTCCACTAACTCGGCATCCAGCTTTCTGATTAAGTCCCTTGGTGCTTCATACACATCGTTGGCGCGGCCCAAGTAGCAAGGATCATGAAATGTAATGCGCTTGCCTTTAAATTGACCTCCTTCAATAGTTAAGCGTCCTTCATCTAAAAGCGACTTTAAAAATTGGGTGTGGTGCATTACTTGATAGTTGCCACCTAGTCCTGGGTATTCATTTTTTATAGTATTGAAACAGTGCGGACAGGCTGTGACAATTTTCTTAATTTCATAGGCATTGAGCACTTCAATATTGGTAACTGCCTGCATTTGGAAAAGAAACTCATTCCCTGCACGTTTTGCAGGATCTCCCGTGCAACTTTCTTCAGTACCCAATACCGCAAACTCTACGTTAGCTCGGTTCAATAACCTTACAAAAGCTTTGGTTACTTTTTTTGCTCTATCATCAAAACTTCCCATGCAACCTACCCAAAATAGGACTTCTGGTTGCTTTCCTTCTGCCATAAATTCCGCCATTGTTGGCACTTTCAATGTACTGCTCATAGTGTACTCTTTTATATCTTATTCACCTTGCCTTGGCAAGAGATTGGTCTAATCATGGTGCCCATCATCAAATACTTGAATGGTCACATTTTTGTCTACAAGTTCCGTAAACTTTCCTTTGTATTGGGTTGCCTTTACCAAATGGTTATCAATCCAATGGTAGTTGCCGCCACGTGGTTTGCCCATCAATAAAGTGTGGTATTTAAATCCGTGTTTTTTCAACCAAGTTTCCGTATATCCGCGGTGTGCTTCCATTCGGGAGGTGAAAAAACAAATCATATGACCTTCGTCATACCACTTATTACAGGTTACTAAAGCGTCAGGATATACTTCTGCCGTCAGCATACGTTCTGGCTCTTCATTTGGAATATCGTCGCAAACCGTGCCATCAATATCAATTAAATAGTTTTTGACACCTTCAGGAAGTACCGGACTGACTTTCTCTCCTTTCTCAACTTTATCGTGTAAAAATTTATCTGCTTCTTCTCTTTTCATACCTGTCGCACCCTAAATATTGTCGGGATTTTTATTAATTAAACTCTCGATTTATAATAACTCAAGCTTAAAACTAATATTATTCTTTCACATAGCCCTTAATAAGATTGTATTTGTCAGGGTTTTCAATATTGCTCAGTAATCCCTGAGCTCTGTTGCGTATCCTTTAAAATTTGGAATATATTTTATCAAATGTGAAATGCGGGTAGACTATTCATTTTTCCAATTCAGTCGGTCCATTTGATTATAAGGCCATGGTGCGCCATTATTTTCGACATTGGTCATCATAGTGTTCAACTCCATTGGTGCTGCGGACTGCTCCATTACTAAATAGCGACGCATGTCCATAATAATGGATAACGGATCTATACTTACCGGACAAGCTTCAACACAAGCATTACAAGTCGTGCAGGCCCAAAGTTCCTCTCTGGTAATATAATCATCTAATAATTGCTTACCGTCCTCTTTAAAAACTCCGTTGTTAGTATCTATATTTCTGCCTACTTCTTCAAGACGATCTCTAGTATCCATCATGATTTTTCGAGGCGATAATTTTTTACCCGTTTGATTGGCCGGACATTCACTTGTGCAACGTCCACATTCCGTGCAGGTATAAGCATTTAGTAATTGTACCCAGTTTAAATCTTGAACATCACTGGCTCCAAATTTTGCCGGTACTTCTGTAGTTTCTGGTTGCGCCGCGAAAGGATCGACATTTGGATCCATCATCATTTTAACCTCATTGGTTACGGCTTCCAAATTGTCCAATTCGCCTTTAGGTTTCACTTTTCCGTAATAGGTGTTTGGGAATGCCAAGAGGATATGTAAATGCTTGGAGAAATACAAATAGTTTAAAAATCCTAAAATTCCTAAAATGTGTAGCCACCAAGCGGTGCGTTCTACACTATGAATTGTGCTTTCTGAAAGTCCGCTAAACAAAGGTGTAATGAATTGACTGATCACGTTCCCATTATTCATGTTCTGGAACTGCAAATCAGTGGCATTCATGACCAAAAACAAGAGCATAAGTACCATCTCAATATAAAGAATATAGTTGGCATCACTCTTTGGCCAACTGGTCATCTCATTGGCCCAAAAACGCTTGATTTTAACAACATTTCGTCGAATCCAGAAGATAATTACCGAAATAAAAACGAGAAGTGCCAATACTTCAAAAGCACCAATAAGCACCCCGTATAGTGGTCCGATACCTGAGAAAATGCGATGTGTCCCCACCAGACCATCAATGATAATTTCTAAAACCTCAATATTGATGATAATGAAACCAACATACACTATAATATGTAGAAAGCCAGCAATTGGACGTTTCACCATTTTACTCTGACCCATGGCAATCATCGCCATGTTTTTCCAACGTTGTGAGGTGTTATCACTCACGTCCACATCGTGACCAAGTTGAATGTTGCGGATCAGCTTTTTTACATTTTTTGCAAAATAACCAATGCCTATAAACAATGCTATAGCAAAAAGGATATTTGGAATGTAATTCATGAGGTGGTTGGTTAGTTATTGTCTACTTCTATAAGAATCTCTTCTGGTTGTGTTTTTTCATCTTCAATAATATTGCCTTCCGCATCGAAACGTCTCGGTTTTTTTCCGAAAACAGAAAAGTGTACATAACGCTTAGGATTCAATTTAAAATCTTGAAGTAATTGCTCCAACTGAAGGGACGCCGATTCAAGGTTAACATACAACTGATCTTCATTAAGTAATTTTCCCAGAGAGCCCTTCCCATCTTTTACACTCGCTAATAAGTTATTAACTTCCTGTAAAGTATTGTCGAGACTTGCAAAGGTTTTAGAAATTTCAACTTGTTTGAACTCAGTAGTGATTTCGGCAAGATTTCCTGAAAGGGTATCAAAATTATCAATCGCAGAGGTCAAAGACTTATCATTCTTAACTACCAAGGAGTTCATAGCAGTGGATACGCTTCTAAAAGAAACAATTGTTTTATTCAGTTCAGCAATGGCCGCTTTTAAACCGTCTTCATTTTCACTAACGATCAAACTATTGAAGTTGGTCATCAACGAATCAGCAGCTTTTAGGGTAACGCCCAAATTACTACTGATTCCTGAAAAGTTTTTCGTCAAACTGGTGATGAGTCCTTCTTCTATTTCTGATTCCAAGAAATCACCATCTTTAGCCAATTCAGGACCGGGCATAGGCACAATGGCCAAAGCATTTCCGCCCATTAAACCAGTCTCATACATACGGATCTTGCTGTTAGTAGAAAATTTGACATCCTCAGTAATTATCAAAGTGACAATTGTTTTACCCGTTTTATCATCGTAGGTAATTTCTTCAATTTTCCCAATTTTATTCCCTTTAATGGTTACTAGGGAAGCGGTACTCAATGCGTTGTAATCAAATTGTGTTTGGTAACGGTTATGCTTTTTAAGGATGTTAATACCCTTTAAGTAGTTTATCGTAAATACCATAAGGAGAATCCCAAGGATAACGAGTATTGCAGTTTTAACTTCTCTTGATATTTTCAAAGTCTTTGAGATTTAGATGCACAAAATTAGGTATAAATATATTAAGAATCTTTTTAATTTACGGGAGATTTTAGAACCTCAGACAGGTCTACGCGCTCCCCATTTTGATAGGCTACAATAAAAGAAGATGGGTAGCCTTTAGCCTTGGCAACTTCAGCAAGTTTCTTAACTTCATTATAATCAGACGTATAGCCGGAGAAATATTTAAACAATTTACCTTCTTTTTCACGGGAAATATTCTGCAGACCTTTAAAATTAAATGATTTTGGTTCAACTTTATTTGAGCTTGCGGCCAATTGCACTTTAAAAACTGTGTTTGGATACACCAAGGCAGAAGTGTCTTCAACTTTCAATTCTTCATTTACCGCTTCTTTGATGCTCTCAATGTCAGCTACGTCCTTATAAACATTTTGTCCTACATTTCGATCGAGGATCATTTTATAGTCCATAATCCCTTTGTAGATGGATAAGGACATCTCACTCTGTCCTTTAGATGAATTTAAGTAAGCGCCTTCAGGCTTGTAAGTTAGGAATCCAGTTTCTACCAAAATACTTGGCATGTAAGTATTGTGCAGTACCCAAAACCCAGCCTGTTTTACACCGCGGTCCGTGCGCTTTAAACTGTTGGTGAAATTATCCTGTACCAAGCGGGCCAATTGTGTGCTTTGATCTAAGTAATCCTCCTGCATCAACGTCAAGCCAATAAACGATTCCGGAGCATTTGGGTCAAACCCATCATAGTGCGATTTATAATCTTCCTCTAGGAAAATCACTTCGTTTTCCTTTTTGGCCACTTCAAAATTGCGCTGGTTGGCGTGTAAACCTAGTACGAAAGTTTCTGTACCGTGAGCGCTAGAATTATGGGCATTACAATGCACAGAAACAAATAAATCAGCATCAGCGTCGTTTGCAATTTTTGCGCGACCCCTTAATGGCACAAAGAGATCGGTTTTTCGGGTGTAAATAACCTTAATATTAGGATGTTTCTCTAGCGCTTTTCCAACGGTGAGTACAATATTGAGGGCAATATCTTTTTCCTTATAACCATTTCCGGTATTTCCGGGATCCGTGCCCCCGTGACCTGCGTCTAAAACGACCACAAATTTACCCTTGTTTTTCTGAAAGGCTTGTGCAGTGGAACTAATACTAGTGAATAAAAATATCTGTAATACGAAAATGTAATGTAGGTGCGTTCTCATAAAGGTCTAAACGAATAAAAAACTCGGGTTATTTTAATTTTAAATTTTAAATGAATAATAATTAATCACAAAAAAATATATGTAATTTTGACTTTTCAAAAACCGAGCCATACTTTTACAAAAATACACTTAAAAGCATTGCATACAAATAGCTTTCATATTCTTTTTTTTCTGAGTTTTACAGTGTTTGTTAACACTTTGGGGTTCGCTCAAGATATTCCTAAAACACAAACACCGATCCTTCCAAAAACAGAAAAAGATTCTATGAGGGTGACTATAGATGTTGATTCTTTACTAAAACCCACGGCCAATCTTAAAGAAACGGATTCCATAGTACAAGATACACTTCCTAAGAAAAAAGAATTCTTAACCGATGTGGTTAATTACAAGGCGCTAGGCTATGTTACCCTTAATCAGAAGCTGAAACAGACCACCTTATATGATCAGGCTGAAGTCAATTACCAGGACATGGCCATCAAATCAGGCATCATTGTCATAGATCATAATAAAAATTTGGTTTATGCCGGTCGTTTAAAAGATTCTGCAGGGGTGTATTCTCAGGCGCCAACTTTTAAACAAGGGGCGAATTTGGTAGAACCTGATTCCATCATCTTTAATACAGAAACCAAAAAAGCCTTAATCTTTAATTCGAGAACCGAACAAAGTGGTGGTTACATTATCGCCGATATCACCAAAAAGGAAAACGACTCCGTCTATTTTATCAATCGTGGAAAATTTACGACTTCAGAAAATGAGGAAGATCCGGAATTTTATTTTTTGATGCGAAAGGCCAAAATTGTTCCTAACAAAAAAGTAGTGACGGGCTTGACCAATATGTACATCTATAATGTGCCAACGCCCATTGGATTGCCTTTTGCCTATTTTCCGTTGACCAAGAAACAAACCTCAGGCATCCTCTTCCCTAGTTTTGGACAGGATAGCAGGCGTGGGTACAATTTACAAAATGGAGGTTACTATTTTGCCATTAGTGATTATGTAGATTTGGCGGCCTATGCCGATTATTATACGAATGGTAGTTACGGTTTTAGAACGGAGAGCAGTTACGCTATACGTTATAAATTTAGAGGAAACTTTGGGTTCAGATATGAAAATCTAATCAATAGCGAACGCGGATTTCCAGACTATTCAAAATCGTCAATTTACAATTTGCGATGGTCACATTCCCAAGATTCCAAAGCGAATCCCAGCTCCCGTTTTTCTGCGTCCGTCAACTTAGGAAGCAGTAAATATTATCAGGAGTCTGTGAACCAGATTAACGCTTCTAATTTTTTAAACAACACCCTGTCCTCTTCCGTTTCCTATGCCAAGTCTTTTACTGGAGAGCCGCAAGTGAACATGAGCGTTACCGCCACCCACTCCCAAAATACCCGTACCCAGCAAATAGACATGACTTTGCCTACCTTTCAAGGAAGTGTGAGTAGAGTGTTCCCCTTCGCGCCTAAAGTGGGCACCAAAAAAGGTTTAATTGATAATATCAACTTTCAATATAACATCAACGCCCAAAACCGGATCAGTACTAACGATTCACTGTTCTTTAAAAAGGAAATGTTTGATGATGCCCGTATTGGTTTACAACAAACGATTCCGCTCTCTACCAACTTTAAGGTGTTCAAATACTTTAGTGTGAGTGCCAATACTAATTTTGAAGAAAATTGGACGTTAAACACCGTTCGTAAATATTACGACCAAGAAGCCAATGAGGTTTTAACTGAAGATTTATCTGGGTTTGACAGTTTTAGAACCTATAATTTTAGCACCAGTGTAGGAACCACGGTTTATGGGATGTTCAATTTGGACAAAAAAGGGAAAGACACCAAAATCAAGGCCATCAGACATATTATGAGGCCTTCCATCAGTTATAACATCAATCCCTCTTTTGACGAATATTATGATTCGTTCGATTATATTACCGCTAATGGCGATATTACCAGAGCAGAATACAGCCGATTTGAAGAATCACTTTACGGAGCGCCAAACAAGAGTTTTTCAAGTTCCTTAGGCTTGAGTTTAGGAAACAATATTGAAGCAAAAGTAAGAGACCGCGATTCGACAAAAACCGAACCTAAAAAAATTATTTTATTAAACAACCTCAACTTTTCGACCTCCTATAATTTTGCGGGCGATTCATTACAATGGAGCCCAGTCAGGGTGTCTGGAGGAACGCAGTTTTTTGACAATAAAATGAGCGTCAATTTTGGAATGACTTTAGATCCGTATGCCTTAGATAACAACAACCGTCGGGTGGATCAATACAACATCACAAATGGTGGTAGCTTGTTCCGTATGACCTCTGCCAGCATGAATTTGAGCTACAGCTTGAGCAGCACCAGTTTTTCAGGCAAGGAAGAACCGGATCAGCGCGCCATTGACGAATCGATTAGAAGTGGAGGTCGCGCGGATGATCTGTTCGGGAAGCCTCAAGACTTTTCTGATGATCGTTTAGGTGATGAAATGGATGAGAAGGACGAAGTAGCATCTGAATTTTATAATTTTTCCATTCCTTGGAGTTTACGGATTGCCTATGCTGTTAACTATTCCAACAACACCAGACAGAACGAAATTTCTTCCAATTCCCTTATGTTTTCAGGCGATGTTGACTTGTCACCACGTTGGACGGTGGGAGTCTCTTCAGGTTACGATTTTAAAAATCAAGGATTCACCTATACCCAATTGCGTTTTGAGCGGGACTTAATGAGCTGGCGTATGAATTTTAGCTGGATCCCTTTTAGTGAGCGTAGTTCTTGGAACTTCTTTATCGGTATTAAATCAAGTTTATTAAAGGATATTAAATACGATAAACGCCGCGAACCAGACCAACGTTTGTAACTTTGTAAAAGCACAGTGCATGCATTATATTGCATCTAAGAACTTATAAAATATAGTCATTATGAAAAAAATCATCAATACACCTCATGCTCCTGCGCCTATCGGTCCTTACAACCAAGCAGTTTTAACTGGGAATACCTTATATACTTCAGGACAGATCGCTTTTGATCCGACAACCAATGAGTTGGTTCTGGACACTATCGCTAGCGAAACCAAGCAGGTGATGGAGAATTTAAAAGCTGTTTTGCAAGCTGCGGATATGACTTTTGAAAACGTGATTAAATCCTCTATTTTTATAAGTGACATGAACAACTTTGGTCAGATCAACGACGTATATGGCACTTATTTTAATTCAGAAACCGCACCGGCAAGAGAAACAGTAGAAGTGGCGAACCTGCCAAAATTTGTGAATGTTGAAATTAGCATGATTGCTGTAAAGTAAATATTACAGAATCAAAACTATAAAAAAAGCAGTGTCCCCATTCGGAACACTGCTTTATGTTTTTTTCACTTTTAATGAAACTCAATAATTAGTTCAGTTTTTTAGTGTGATATGCGACTAAACCTTCAATAGGTCGACGCACAAAATTTCCTGTGGTAAAGCCCATTTCCTCAGCGACCTCTTTAATTTGCTTTTTAGCAAAAAAGGCAATTGAACCGGCAAAATGTACCGGGGCGGTTTTAATTTCTTCCTTATACTGAAAAATCATGTTTTTGGTAAAAAGACGAATACCCTCCTTAATCATTTCTTGAATGTATGTTGAATCGATATTCAAGAACATAAATTCTGCAAAACTGGCGAGATAAGCGTTTGGGCTTGGATTTTTGTACAGGTTGTATTTGATATAATCCGCATCCATATTAAATTTATCCGCGAAAGAAACTTTAATTGTTTCCGGCATATGATTAAAATAAAAGTCACGTATCATTTGTTTGCCGTAATAATTGCCAGAAGCGTCATCCATTAAGGTGTAACCTAAGGATTGTACGCGTTGGTCTATAGCTGAACCATCGTAGTAACTACAGTTGGATCCCGTTCCTAATATACAGACAATCGCTGCTTCATCATCATGATTTAAGGTTGCTCTTACGGCCGCCATGGTGTCTTCAGTAACCTCAACTTGGGCGTGGATGAAAATATCTTCCAAAACACGTTTTAAAAGGAGTCTCGGATTTTCAGTTCCGCATCCGGCACCATAAAAGAAAATATGGGTGACGTCGCGTTTGTTCATCATCAACTCTTCACTTTTGCGAATGATTTTGTAGAGTTTTTTTTCTTTTAGAATTTCAGGATTCAGACCACTGGTGCGAATTTTTTCCTGAATTTGTTTGCCACTACTGTCTACTGAAATCCAATCGCATTTTGTAGAACCACTGTCAACTATTAATATCATATGTGTATAGAATAAGAAAATCCGTATAAGTTAAGCTACACAATAAAAGCAAATCTTATACGGATTTTAGTGAGTTAGTTAGATTGAGTGAATGTGTTCTGCCAATTCAACCAACTTGGTAGAATATGCAAATTCGTTATCATACCAACCTACAACTTTAAAAAATCTTGAGTTCAGCTCGATGGATGCGTCGGCATCAAATACGCAGGTATTGGTTTCTCCCACAAAATCTTGAGACACTACCAATTCTTCAGTATAACCTACCACACCTTTCATATCGCCTTCTGAAGCATCTTTAAATGCTTTTTTAATTTCTTCTAAAGACGTTTCCTTAACTGTTCTTACCGTTAAATCGACAACGGATACATCAGCTGTTGGTACACGGAACGCCATCCCTGTTAATTTCCCTTCTAATTTAGGAATCACCTTACCTACAGCTTTAGCCGCTCCAGTAGATGCAGGAATAATGTTCATAAGTGCACTTCTACCGCCTCTAAAATCTTTTTTAGCAGGACCGTCAACCGTCAATTGGGTTGCAGTGGTAGCATGAACTGTGGTCATTAACGCTTCTTCAATACCAAAGTTGTCATCAATAATTTTTGCCATTGGTGCCAAACAGTTTGTTGTACATGATGCGTTAGAAACGATCAAGTCAGACGCTTTGACTTCTTTATGGTTTACGCCCATTACAAACATTGGCGCGTCTTTACTTGGTGCAGAAATAACAACTTTCTTGGCGCCTGCTTCAATATGATAATGTGCAGATTCCATGGTGGTGAAAATTCCTGTACAATCTGCTACGAC
The DNA here is from genome assembly GCF_007997285.1 of Gelidibacter salicanalis. Taxonomy (GTDB): domain Bacteria; phylum Bacteroidota; class Bacteroidia; order Flavobacteriales; family Flavobacteriaceae; genus Gelidibacter; species Gelidibacter salicanalis. Next base: position 74,891 of record NZ_VORX01000008.1, on the reverse strand, counting down.
GTCTGCTCCTACTTCATCCCATTTTAAGTTGCGTGGATCTCTTTCAGCAGTAACGCGGATTGTTTTCCCATCAACTACTAAATGTCCGTCTTTCACTTCAATTTCTCCGTCAAATCTGCCGTGTACAGAATCGTATTTTAACAAGTAGGCTAAATGCTCTACTTCCAGCAAATCATTGATAGCTACGATATCTACATTTGGTTTTTTTAATGTTGCTCTAAAAACGATTCTTCCAATTCTTCCGAAACCGTTAATTCCTAATTTTAAGTTTGACATATTCTTTCTGTTATTTATTACTATTATTAATTATGTGATTGCGCCAGGCAAATTATAAATTGACCCGTTATAAATTGTCTTAAATTAAGTAGACATAATTTCTGAAACGCGCAATAACTCTCTATTTATTTGTGATTTTCCTTTAACTGCTTGCTCTAATGGGGTTAAGATCATTTTACCGTCACTAAGACCCACCATAACACTGGATTTTCCTTCCAGCAAACTCTCTACAGCTTTAACGCCCATTCTACTCGCCAACACCCTATCAAAACACGATGGAGGACCACCACGCTGCATATGACCTAATACTGAAACTCTCACGTCGTATTCGTCTAAATTGGTTTCAACGTAATCTTTCAATTCAAAAACATTTTTACCAATTTTGTCACCTTCAGCAACCACCACAATACTTGATGATTTCCCTGAGCGCTTACTGCGTTGGAGGGATTCCAACAAACGTTCCAGTCCTAGATTTTCTTCCGGAATTAAAATCTCCTCTGCTCCTGCTCCAATGCCTGCATTTAATGCAATATGACCCACGTCACGCCCCATAACTTCTACAAAAAATAAGCGGTTATGTGAACTGGCGGTATCTCTAATTTTATCAATACATTCTACTACGGTGTTTAGAGCCGTATCAAAACCTAAGGTGTGAGAGGTGCCAAAGATATCATTATCAATCGTACCTGGAATTCCAATAACTGGAAAATCGAATTCTTGGTTAAAAATCAGTCCGCCATTAAACGACCCATCTCCACCAATAACCACAAGTGCATCTACTCCTGCATTCTTTAATTTTTGATGGGCAATTTTGCGTCCTTCCGGTGTTCTGAAATCTTTAGAACGCGCTGATTTTAATATGGTACCGCCTTTATTGACAATATCTTTTACGCTACGTGCGTCCATATCCTTAAAATCGCCATCCATAACACCTTCATAGCCGCGATAAATTCCCACACATTTGACATTATGATATGCACAGGTTCGGACTACGGAACGAATGGCTGCATTCATTCCCGGAGAATCGCCTCCAGAAGTCATCACCCCAATTTTTTTTATACTGTTTGACATTTATTTTTTGTTAGGAAAGTAAAACTACTAAACATATATTATAATAAAGGTAGCATTTATCATATTTTGAGTAGTGGACTTAAATTCAATCGTTTTCGTTAATAACTATCTGCAAATTGTTGTTAAAATCGGACCGTTATAAATTGTCTTCGTCCTCTTTGGCTTTCATTTTGATATACTCCACGAGTGGCTCTTCTTCTCTCAAGGCTGCTTTTTCTTCCTCAAGAGCATCTTCTTTCTTTTTATTCTTGCCCGAAAAGATGATGCGAAGTAATTCTCTAAACGTGTCAAATTCGACATTATAGGATAATCCTACCCCTTGCGTGTACCCTATTTCTTCACCAAAATTTCGGATGTTATTTTCCCGATTAAAGAATTTTGCTGATAATGTACCATCTTCATTCAATAAAAGCTCTATTTCGGCATCGCCAGCAATTACAGTTTCATTAACCCCTCCTATGGGTACTCCAACTTTACCATTAAAGAGTACGCGGTCGCTAATTTTAGTGCTTAAAGTTAACCCTAAGCGGTCATCGGTTCTATAGTCCGGCGTTTGTTCCCCTGCTTGAAAATTAAGCCCAAATTTAAGTTTATCATCATCACTGGACAATAGACCATTAAACAGACTATTCACACGGTCCGCAATAGTCCCGTAGGCCTGTTGTCCTAAACTGATTTCGCTGGCAAAAGATCCGGTGGCCAATAAAAACAAAGCCTGATTTTCTCTACTTTCCTTGGTTTCCAGACGGTATTCCAATTCTGATCTCACGGTGGAACTCGCATTGGGAAAAGTCACTGCGAAGTCTGGCGTTGGTTGCTCCAATTGCCCGGTCAGACTAATTTCTACATTTACGGGAATACTTCTATTAATTGGATTATCCAATAATATGGACGGATTGGCTTCGGTTTTGTAAATCGCTTTAAGATTGATTTGAGCTTTTAAGGCATCACCTTCCCAAATGATACTACCGCCAGGCTCAACCTCCAAATCTTTTTGAATTAAGCCTCCATAAGAGAAATTGTAAATTCCTTTAAAGACGGAGAAATCGCCCCACATTTTGAATTTACCATTAGTGTTGATCTCAAATAATAAGTTGCCCTCACCACTACCTTGAATGGTGCTCCCAGAATTTCTATCGATAACAATTTCAATATCTGCATTCTGGTTGACGTCTAAATCAAACTTAAGTTCCAGGCCTTTAACCTGGGTTTCCGTAATCACTTCCCCTCGTAATCGGGCAGCTTTTTCCTCAGGACTTAAAAAATGAATGTAAGAGTTATCCCCAAAGCTTTCCACATCGTTTAAAGGAATTTTAAAAACGGTGCCTTCTGAGGTGCTGCCATCCACGGTAATCACTAACTGATCCGTTGGTCCGAAAATACTGGCGGTCCCGTTCATAAATGCGGTGCCGTAATATAAGGCATCTTCAGCATCATCCGTATTTAAAACCAGTAATCGGTTGGTATCAATATTCAATCCTAGCTTCCAATCTGAGAAGTTCTGATGAGACATATAGCCGTTTAAGGTGGCTTTTGAGAAGAATTCTGAATCGGTTAGCACCACGTCATTCATGATAAAACGTTGTTCTTTTAAGGTGACTTCCGTATCAAAATCAAATTCATAATTGACATTTAAATACGGGATGGCCATCCCTGCGTTATCTAAAATTAATTTCCCTTCAATTTGTGGTTTCTTAAGCTCGCCGGAAACTTCTACATGTCCAGAGGCCAGCCCGCGAATCTTGTTGATGACATCAGCACCAAACACATTTAAGGGTTCTAAATCGAATTCATCAAAATCAATACTTAAATCGATGCTGGAATTATTGGCACTCACATCAATATTCCCAACGGCCTGCAAGGATTTCAAGTTGTCGTTCCGTAAAAATAAATCGACTTCATAGTTTGTAAGGGATTGATTCCCCACAATATCTGCTTTCAGATCACCAATCAAATATTCATTTAATTTGAATTTATCTATTGTAACGTTAGAATTGGGAACATACACCCCGTTCTGTTGGAGCACATCTAAATTACCATTAACAATGCCACCAAAGGAAAGACTGTCTAAGGTTGGGGTAATCTTATTTAAATTGACATCATTGAAGCGCAGCTTGATGTCTTTATAGGTGGAATCCCTCAACGCGCCCGCTAAAAGGATTTCTTCATCCTCATGACTGAACGTGATGTCAGAAATGTTGAATTCCTTCAATCCTCTGTCAAAAGCAACTTTATTCAATTGATTTTTCTCTTCGTTGATAAACCATTTATTGTCTTTCAGATGAATATCAGATTTTTTAAATCCAACTACTGATTTGTTGTCTTGGTCAATAGTGTAAAACAAACTTAAATTGAAATGGTCTTTATTTAAGGTGCCGCCGTCAAACTCAGATTTGATGAATAAGGTGTCTCTAACGGTCACATTAATCAGACTGAATTTTGAAATGTTATAGAATTTCGTATTAATGGAATCGACTTCTATAAAGGTGTTATAAAGCGGGTTATTATTGTCAATAGTAACTTCAATATTATTGGCAAAATAATTTAGTAATTTTATTTGAGGCGAATTAAACTTTAAATCGAAACCCTTTTCATCACTCTCAATCCGTCCTTTAAGAGAGGTGTTTTTACCCAGTTCCAAATCATGATAAAACACTTCTACAATCTTGTTATAGATGGTAAAATCGAAATTCATGTACTGTTCCGACATCACTTTATGCGGGATGTAATTGGTATAAATACTGCCTATGGAGTTTTCGACCAATTTTCCAATATCTTTAAACTTGAAAATACCACTAACGGTACCCTGTACAATATCTGGAGAATTGATTTCTATAATACGCTCCCGTTCTTCAAAACGCGAAACAATCTCAAAATCATCAAAGTGGTAATAATCGTGTTCGTTAATGTAAGTGGTATTGGTAAACGTCAGTTTACCGTAAGCGTCATCAATGTTTGAGCCATCCATGTCCATGGCGATTGTGCCCATAAAAACCGACATACTATCCTTTTGGGCAAAATTCAATTCCTTTAAGTTGGCGTATTCGACATCTGCTTTAAAATCGAGTGAATTTACCGTTTTTGATAGGTCTGCTAAGCCACTAAATCTGAATTTAAAATTCTCGTCGTGGGACACCAAATTACCGTTAAACACCTTGTTACCCAGTTTTCCCGCAACATCAAGATTTTTATAATTGTAGTTGTTGTAATTGATGCTAAAAACCTGACCTTTAACGTTCGTCTTCAAATTCTCTAGGGTAAAACCCTTCCCGTCCACATCAACGTTAAAACTGGTTTCTTTAACCTTAGGATCGTTTAAAAGTTCGCCAATATTAAAGTTTTCTACAATGATGTTTCCTTTGTAGCTGGCATTGTCAATATCATTAAAACGCAAGAGATCTAACTTTGATTCTATATGGCCTAATGCCGTATTAATTTTTAAATCAGCAAAGATATCTGTAGAGGTGATTTTTGTTCTACCGTATACCGTAAAACCTCCCAATTTGGAAAACACGCTCGGAATAGATGCTCCCAAAACATTGGGCATTAAAGATTTTAAATCGTAATAATTTGAAGAAAGGTTACTGAAATCACCCTCCATAACAAATGAGTTGCTTTCCGGATTAAACAAGTTTTTAAAGTTGATATCACCATAAATCTTTGTTTGACTGCTGGTGTTGAGTCGGAGATTGTTCATATTGAGATCATTCAAGGTCCCGGTCAGATTGACATTAAAGGTGGCGTGATCATCACTACTAAATTCATTGTAAAAGGTATTCAGCTCATTCAGCATCACATCAGAATCTTTAAAACTGGCAACAATCTCTACTTTGTTGGTAAAGTCTATAAAATCTTCTCGATTGTATTTAAACGTTAATTCCCCATTTAGGAAGGACTTGGGTGTTTTGATGGAAAGGTTGGCAAAAGTCATGTACTCTAAGGTGTACTCAAAGTCCGTTACCATATTCTGAATGGTCAAGCCCCTACTGTCCCTAAAGGTAAGCGTATTGATACGGGCACTTACATCACTGCCATTAATTAAAAAGTTGGTAGCATTGAGATTAAGTTGGTTAAATTCAAGAAGTTTTGGGTTTTCTTTATTGTCATTAATCATTCTAAATACACTATTGTAAATAGAAACATCACTGGATGACAAGAGAAACTCACTAGTTTTGGACGGATTATCTTGAACAAATTTCGCTACAAACACGTCTAAATTGGTCTCCTCTTCCCCTAAATAAGTGCGCACATTAAAGGTTAAACCCTGAACATCAATATCCCCAAAAACTAATTTCCCACTTATAAGGTTTCTATAGCTTCTTATAGACGTATTCAACTCGTTGATACCAATTAACGTATCCTGCTTAAAATCTTCAATGAAAATTCCTTTGAGTTCCACATCGCCGTTGAGTTGTAGGGCGACTTTATTGATATAAATATGGGTGCCATAGGTGTCATTAATACGCTGCGTGACTTTTTTTCCTAGAAAAGTTTGAACTGGTGGAATAGAAAGAATCAGCACCAAAATGATGAATAGCAATAGGATTATTGCTACAATTTTAGATGCTATTTTTAAAAGTTTTTTGATACGTTTTAAAAGTTATAACTTTGAAGCCAAAATTAACAATTATTGTGCCTAATTCTTACTAATGGCGATACAAAATATTTATATTCTTGCGATTGAGTCTTCCTGCGATGATACTGCTGCTTCCGTGATGCTTAACGGCAAAATATTGAGCAATGTTGTTGCGGGACAAAGTATTCATGAAGCCTATGGTGGTGTGGTGCCAGAACTGGCTTCACGTGCCCATCAACAAAATATTGTACCTGTTGTAGATCAGGCCTTAAAGAAGGCCAATGTGGACAAAAATCAACTCAATGCCGTTGCCTTTACACGTGGTCCCGGATTAATGGGCTCGTTGTTGGTTGGTACTTCTTTTGCGAAATCGTTGGCCTACGGACTCGGCATTCCCCTAATTGACGTCAACCACATGCAAGCACATATTTTGGCGCATTTTATAGATGAGGAAGGATTTGAAAAACCTCCATTTCCATTTTTGGCCATGACCATTTCTGGTGGACATACTCAAATTGTACGAGTGAACTCCCATTTCGACATGGAGGTCATTGGGGAAACCATTGATGATGCGGTAGGTGAAGCTTTTGACAAAAGTGGCAAACTATTGGGACTGGGTTATCCTGCAGGTCCAGAAATTGACCGACGTGCCAAACTGGGCAATCCAAAAGCCTTTAAATTCACCAAGCCTAAAGTTGACGGCCTAAATTTCAGTTTTTCAGGATTAAAAACCGCTATTCTTTATTTTATTCAAAAGGAAATCAAAGCGAATCCGAATTTTATTGAAGAACATTTAAACGATATCTGTGCCTCCATTCAATACACCATCATCGGAATTTTGATGGACAAATTGAAGCTTGCCACCAAGGCAACTGGTCTTACTCACATTGCGATTGGGGGTGGTGTTTCAGCTAATACCGGCATTAGACAGGCACTTAAAAATGGTGAAGCAAAATTTGGATGGACCACCTATGTGCCTAAGTTTGAGTTTACGACAGACAATGCGGCAATGATTGCCATTGTGGGTTATCTGAAGTATTTAGAACAAGATTTTGCAGAACAGAGTGTAACCGCTTCCTCACGTTTAAAAATTTAAATTACTCAGATGCCATGCAACTGTTCTACAATCCCACCATCACCGAAACAACAACTGAAATCGCCTTTTTAAAGGATGAAAGCAGGCATATCGTGAAAGTCCTTCGTAAAAGTACTGGCGATCAACTTCAAATTACCAATGGTCAGGGAGGGTTTTTTATTGCAGAAATCACTAGTGCAGACCTGAAAAACTGTCGAGCAACGATTTTATCCAAAACATATGAAGCGCCCCGCCCTTACAAAATTCATCTGGCAGTTGCGCCTACAAAGATGAACGATCGTTATGAATGGTTTTTGGAAAAAGCCACGGAACTTGGCGTGGATACCATTACCCCAATTATTTGTGACCATAGTGAGCGTAAAGTGATAAAGAATGACCGATTTGAAAAAATTTTGCAATCGGCCATGAAGCAATCGTTGCAGAATTATTTACCAGAACTTCAGGAAGCAATTCCGTTTTCTGAATTTATAGCGCAAGATTTTGAAGGTCAAAAATTTATTGCCCATTGTGAGGAGACGGATCGCAAATCTTTAAAGATGGTACTAAAGCCGCAACAGGATGTGCTTATTTTAATTGGTCCCGAAGGCGATTTTAGTGTCAAGGAAATTAGTTCTGCTCTATCCAAAGGGTTTCAACCGGTAACGCTTGGAAACACCCGATTACGAACCGAAACAGCTGCAGTTGTAGCTTGCCATAGCGTTGTGTATGCCAATGAATAAAAAGATAATATAAAGCGTTATAATAGATTTATAATGAGCGTATTACTACGATAATAAAATCTCATAAAGCTCAAATTAATTACATGTTGTATGGTATTTGAAACATTATATAATTATGATTTTAATAACTTATAAATAGATCTGTAATCGCCCTATTCCTTATTTTTATTTCTATTTTTGAAGTATGACACGCAACAGAACCTTATCCATGCACTTCTTCTTAGTATTTGTTTTTGGATTGTGTACCACACATTCCATAATTGCGCAGGATATTGCCGTTCTGAAATATAAAGGTGGTGGAGATTGGTATGCTAATCCTACAGCCTTACCCAATTTAATTGCATTTTGCAACGCCAATATCAATACTAAGATCAATTCCAAACCACAGACCGTAGAAGTTGATAGTCCTGATATTTTTCAGTATCCTTTACTTCATATGACCGGACATGGCAATGTATTTTTTAGCGAAACAGATGCAGAAAATTTGAGAAATTACCTTATCAGCGGTGGTTTTTTACATATTGATGACAACTACGGGATGGAACCCTATATTGTGAAAGAACTTAAAAAAGTATTCCCAAATAAGGAGTTGATTGAGTTACCCAAAACCCATCCGATCTTTAAAGCCCCCTATAAATTTCCAGAAGGTCTTCCTAAAATACATGAGCACGATGGCAAGAGGCCGCAAGCCTTTGGCATTTTCGAAAACGAGCGTTTAATACTCTTATTTACCTATGAAAGTGATTTAGGCAATGGTTGGGAAGATGCAGAAGTACATAACGACCCTGTTGAAGTGAGAGAGAAAGCCCTAAAAATGGGAGCTAATATTGTGAATTATGTATTTATAAATTGATCGTCATGCACTTTTGTACCGATGCAATTCCTTTAGTTTGTGAAAAATATTGAATATCACTTTCTCAGTTCAAAAATAACCAATCAAAAATCACCAATCAACAATCAAAAATCATCAATCAAAAATCATCAATCAACAATCCCCAACCCCATGCAACTCACCCACTACACTTCCAAATTCGCTGCTAAGACATTTCCTATAATAATCGTCTGTGAAAATGTGACAAACGCAGCAAATATTGGAAGTTTATTCCGCAGCGCTGATGCTTTCGGGATTGAGAAAATCATCTTTTGTGGAAGTTCGATTCCGTTGGGGAGGAAAATGACCAAAACCTCTCGATCTACTGAAAAGTATGTGCCCTATGAAACCCACGACGATAGTTCTGAAATCCTCCTGAAACTTAAAACAGCTGGTTATCATATGGTAGCTCTTGAAATTACCGAAATAAGCCAACCACTTCATACTGCTAGGTTTGATAAAAAAAAGCCGATAGTATTATTGGTTGGCGATGAAAATTTCGGGATTTCAGAGTTCTGTTTAACATTGGCAGATCAGGTTTTGCACATTTCTATGTTTGGACAAAATAGCAGCATGAATGTCACACAGGCCACCAGTATTGCCTTGTATGAAATAACCAGGCAACTCACTGATTAGAGAATTGATGCGAATTTTTTAGTATTATTTCGAAAACCGTTAAAGTTTCTTGCAACTGCAACCTAAATTTGGCTAAATTTAAAACATGAAATCGAACGCTATCTCTAAAGGGCTTTTAAAAACCTTGGCCATTGTATTTGGCATTATAATCTTTGCTTATATTCTTTATCAAATACAGTCCCTTATTCTATACTTATTTATTGCTGGTGTTATTTCATTGATTTTCAGACCAGTGGTTTATTTTCTCAAAAATAGATTGCGTCTTGGCAAAAACCTTTCGGCATTTATCACCTTGCTCATTATAGGTGGCCTTTTCACTTTAATTTTGTGGATTTTTGTTCCTATTATTTTAGAGCAAAGCAAAAACATCTCTGAAATTGATTTTGAGATGGTAAAAACCGATTTAAATGAATTGAATATTCAGGCCAGTGAATATCTTGGCGTAGAGAAAATCAATATTATCGAAGCCATTAAACGTACAGATACAGTCAAAAATTTCGATTCAGAGATTGTAGAAAGTTTTGTGGATATTTTTGTCAATAATATTACTGCTTTCATTGTCGGTCTATTCTCAGTGTTATTCATATCGTTCTTTTTATTAAAAGATGAGCGCATGATTTCCAATGCCGTCGCTGTGTTCGCCGAAGAAGGGAAAGAACGACGGTTTATTAGAGTCTTGGATAAAGTTAAGGAATTGCTATCGCGTTACTTTATTGGTTTGATGATTCAAACCACCATTATGGCCATATTTTACCTTGTTTTACTGATGTTTATTGATGTTAAAAATGCCTTGGCGATAGCAATTATTTGCGCATTTCTTAATATTGTACCCTATTTAGGACCGTTATTAGGTGGCGTAGTGATGATTTTGGTGGTGGTGTCTAACAATTTGGGTGCCGATTTTTCGTCAGATTTACTACCGCTTCTTGTAAAGGTTTTGATTGGTGTTGGGATTGCACAGCTTATTGACAATTTAGTATCCCAACCCATCATTTTTAGCCATAGCGTGCGTTCCCATCCCTTAGAAGTCTTTATCGTTATTATTTGTGGCGGTCTTCTCTTCAGCATCCCTGGAATGATTATGGCGGTACCTGTCTACACAACACTCAAGGTGATTTCTAAAGAATTTTTATCTGAATATAAAATTGTCAAGCATTTGACCAAGGACCTCTAATTACTTTTTGATATTTTCGCTTCAAATTGATTGTCATGAACGTTGCTATCTTAACTCCTGAAGTCCAAGATTTCATTAATGGTCATCTTAAAACAGATGCTACTACGCTAATTCTAAAAGGTGTGCCTTTTAATGAGGTGACGGTTCAGGAAGTGGTAGAGCAAATTGAAGCCAAATCAAAATCAGAAAAAAAGCTGCCAACTTGGTTTCAGCAGCCTAACATATACTTCCCTAATAAATTAAATATTGAGCAGACCTCTTCAGAAGTTACAGCACATTACAAATCGAAATTAATTAACGGGAAAACGCTGATTGATCTTACAGGAGGTTTTGGTGTAGACGCCTTTTATTTTGCAAAACACTTTAAAAAAGTTACACATTGCGAATGGAATAGCGACCTAAGCACCATAGTTCGGCATAATTATGAACAATTAGAGGTCTCAAATATTACCTGCATTTGTGACGATGGACTTTCTTATCTTCAGAGTTCACAAACTACTTTTGATTGGATTTATGTTGATCCCTCAAGACGTCATGACAGCAAAGGGAAAGTGTTTTTTTTAAACGATTGTGTGCCAAATATTCCAGAGCATTTAGTGAAGCTTTGGAGCCATTCTAAAAACATCATGATTAAAACCTCACCTTTATTAGATCTTACGGTGGGTTTAAGTGAATTGAAATTTGTGAAAAAAATTCACGTGGTTGCGGTGAATAATGAAGTCAAGGAATTGCTATGGATATTAGAATACGGCTTTACTGGGGAAATAGAAATAAAAACGATCAATATCAAATCTCAACTGGTAGAGCACTTTGATTTTTTTATGAATCAGGAACCTGCCGCAGAAGATCATTTCAACAAACCATTAGACTTCCTTTATGAGCCTAATGCAGCAATCCTAAAATCGGGAGGCTTTAATATTCTTACGAGCGTCTTAAGCGTTTCTAAATTGCACAAACATTCACATTTATACACCAGTGAACATCTTTTAAATTTCCCAGGTAGAGCTTTCGAAATACTTAAAGTGATACCTTACAACAAGAAGCAGGTGAAGGGTTTAAAAATTGCGAAAGCAAACATCACCACACGGAATTTTCCTGAAACGGTTCAAAATATCCGAAATAATTTTAAGATTAAGGATGGTGGGGATCAGTACCTGTTTTTTACCACCAATATGAACAATGAAAAAATAGTAATTATCGCTAACAAGGTGCTATAAAACAGATCAAGCTGAATTAAAATGACCATGTGATGACACAAGACACTTAATTCAGCTGACTATATTATTAAGTTAACGGGTTTAAGGCAGTTAGGTCTTAAAACATATTGAATACTGGACCTAGGAGTACATAAATTATGATAAAAACTACTATGGTTCCAATACAACCACATTTTCCACCACCAACTTTTTTTGCTCCCCATCCTGCTAGAAGCGCTCTAAATATATTTTTCATCTTTATAAATTTTAAGAATTAAATATACTGCAAAATTCGATTGACGTGTAACGCATTAAAAAAAATTTATAGCGCAAACAATGATTTTGCCGTAAAACCATAACACACTGCATAATCTACGGTGCGTTTGGTATTCAATCCCGTAAATTCACTGAATGCGGGCAAGATTAAACGCTGCTCTGAGACTTCAAAGCACGGCAGTTTAATAAAAACTTTACCTCTGCCCTTAATGGTCACTCCTGGATGTGTATGTCCGGATATACAGAACATATCCGCATCGCAATGCTGTTCATCGTGAACAAATCTGACCTCATCTATGTCTTTATGAGTTTTAAAAACCGCAATGTTCATGGTTTGATAAAAAGCATCCTTAAAACGGTCGTGATTGCCTTTTATGAGTTCAAAGGAAACACTTGAATTCGCTTGCATAAACCTTTGGAATTGATCGATATCCGTGTTGTTTTCAGCATGAAATAAATCGCCCACAATCAAAATATGTCGCACAACAAAATGGTCGATCAGCGTTTGTAAACGGTGTAAATCACTATCGAGAACTGCTGACGGAATGGCTATCCCTGCTTTTCTAAAATGTGCAGTTTTACCGATGTGCAGATCAGACACTACTAAGGTTTCATGCTCTTTCCAATAGAGTGCGCGCTGGTTGGTAAGGGTAAAAATGGTATGCCTAACAGTAATATCTTTGGTAATAATGGTCATATCTGGATTTCCTTCATCACGTCATCACGAATACGTCTGATGCGCGCATCCAGATCTTCACTGGTAAGCGATTGACGTAAACTATCCACTTTTATAGGGAAACTTAAAGGTGTGAAAGATTTTGCAAATTTAAGAATAAGTTTGCTTTTAGAGATCCGTTCAAATGCTTCTTTTAAACGTACTTCCTCTAATTGCTGATTAAAAACTTCCGTATAGGCTTGTCGCAATAATAAATTTTGAGGTTCATAATCTTCCAAAACTCTAAAGATAAGTCCTGAAGACGATTGTAAGCTTTTGTTATTTTTCCGATTGCCGGGTTGACTTTGCACAACGAGTCCTGAAATGACTGCAATGTCACGGAATTTTCGTGAAGCCATTTCTGAGGCATTGATGCTGCCAATGACATCTTCCATCAAATTTTCCTTTGACAAAATTGTTTTTATACTGTGTTCATCAATGGGAATGGATTGATCACTTAACAATTCAAAACCGTAATCATTCATTGCGATGGTAAAGGTCAACGGTTTAATCAAGCTCAAACGATAGGCGATTAATGCCGCCATCACTTCGTGAACCAAACGGCCTTCAAAGGGATACATGAATACATGGTGTCCATCTTTGGTTTCAATCAGTTCAATTAAAAACTCGTCTTTTTTAGGAATGTGCGAATGCTTCTCTTGTTGTGAAATCAGCGGATATAAAAATTTGAGTTCCTTTTCCGTGGTTTTAGGATGTAAGGACTCAGACAGTTTTTCGCGCAGATAATGACTCAAGTACGAAGATAAGGGCAAACGTCCACCCAACCAACTCGGCGTTATTGCTGATTTTCGTTTGCTGCGTTTTACTAAAACCGTCATGTCCTTTATGGTTACAATTTCTAGAACGCGTCCGGCTAAAATAAAATGATCATTGGGTTTTAATTTCGAAATAAAATATTCTTCTACCATCCCAATATAGCCTCCGGAGAAAAATTTAACTTTCAACATAGCATCGCTAACGATGGCACCAATATTCATGCGGTGCAACATGGCAATGCGTCTACTTTTTACTTTGTATAAACCATCCTCATCATCAATAATGACTTTATGGTATTCCTCATATGATTTTAAGGTATTTCCACCTTCGGTGATAAAATGTAAGGCCCAATGCCAATCCTCTTCGGTCATATAATGAAAGGCATGCACCTTTTGGATGGCCGTGAACAATTCTGTCTCATTAAAGCCTTCACCAACCGCTAAAGACACCATATATTGGATCAACACATCAAAGGTAAGCACCATGGGTTCTCTTGCTTCAATACGTTTGTCTTTTACCGCTTGCTTAAGCGCTGCCGCCTCAATCAGTTCTAACGAATGGGTGGGCACAAAATAGATTTTTGAAGTTTCATACGGCGAATGGCCACTACGACCTGCGCGTTGCATAAATCGGGCAATGCCTTTAGGCGATCCAATTTGGATGACGCAATCTACAGGTTTAAAATCGACCCCCAAATCTAAGGACGATGTGCAAACAACAGCCCTTAAAAGTCCGTCAGAAATAGCATCTTCAATCCAATTCCGCAACTCAGCATCAATAGAGCCGTGATGAATGGCAATTTGACCCGCCAAATCGGGTTCAATTTTTAATATCTGTTGATACCAAATCTCCGACTGATTTCGGGTATTCGTAAAGATGAGTGTGGTATTGTTTTCATAAATAATGGGTATTATTTTAGCGGCCATTTTAACGCCCATATGCCCTGCCCAAGGCAAGACTTCAATTTCATCTGGTAAGACAGTAACGATTTCAATCTTCTTTTTTTCTTTGGCTACAATGCGTTTTGTTTTGATATGCTCATAAGGAATCAAGACCTTTTGTGCTTCATCAAGATTGCCAATGGTCGCGGTGATGCCGTAAATCTGTAGTCTTGGTGAGAGCGTCAACAATCGTGATACCGCCAATTCCGTTAACACCCCGCGTTTGGAACCTAAAAGTTCGTGCCATTCATCAATAGCAATACAATTAAGGGTTTTAAAGAATCGAGAATTGTTTTTTTGGGTAAATAAAATGTGAAGTGTTTCAGGTGTCGTCAACAACACATCTGGCATTAAACGTTCCTGACGTCGACGGTCCTTTTGCGGAGTATCGCCATTTCTGACCTCAACTTCCCAGTCCAAACCAATTTCTTCCACAGCAATGGTCATAGCTTTGGCCAAATCTTTTGCTAAGGAGCGCAACGGACTCACCCATAACAGTTTCATGCCTTTTTTATAGACTTCCGGTTGGTTTAAATAATCAATAACAACGGCTAAAAACACTGAAAATGTTTTCCCAAATCCCGTTGGGGCTACTACCATCCCGCTATAACCATTATGGTATTGGTTCCAGGTTTGCAACTGAAAATCGAACGGCTTCTGCCCTTTCTCATGCATCCAATCAACAATGATCTGATAGCCTGGGGAGTCTTGAACGTTTTTCAAATTGGATTGGTGATTAAGAGTTTTACTTGTTCAATGGTATCTATCTCCTCTACTGATTTATCACGACGCCATTTTAAGATGCGGGGAAACCGCAAGGCTACGCCAGATTTATGGCGATTGCTAAACGCAATCCCTTCAAAAGCGATTTCAAACACGAGCTCTGGTTTAACCGTTCGTACAGGACCAAATTTTTCAATGGCATTTTTATTGACGAATCTTGAAATTTCTGTGATTTCTTTATCAGTTAACCCCGAATAGGCTTTCGCTACGGTCACTAACCCGTCATCTTTTTTAACTGCAAAGGTATAATCAGTATACTTGCTACTGCGCCGGCCACTCCCCTTTTGCGCGTAAATCATCACAGCATCAATGGTTAGCGGATCTACTTTCCATTTCCACCAATCGCCTTTCTTTCTGCCGGTATGGTACGGCGAATTTTTCTGCTTTAGCATCAAGCCCTCGCTATTAAATTCTCGAGCTCTATTGCGAATAGCATCCAATTCATTCCAATCTGTAAACTCTATAATTTCTGATATCACTAAGGTATCATGGGCGCTATTCGAACTTAGTAATTGTTCTAACAACTGACGTCGGTACTGCAAAGGTTGTGTTCGGATATCATCACCATTCCATTCCAAAATATCATATACATAAAATCCGACCGGCACCTCCTCAAGCATCTTTTTACTGATATTTTTCCGGTTGAGACGTTTTTGTAAATCGTTAAATAAAAGTACAGCGTTATCCTTGAGTGCCAAAATTTCACCGTCAATAACAAAGTCCTCCTTAAAGTTTTGTAAAATGGTGACGAGTTCAGGAAATTGACTTGTTACCAATTCTTCACCTCTAGACCAGATAAAGATTTCATCGTTGCGTTTTACGATTTGGCCTCTAATGCCGTCCCACTTATATTCCACTTGCCACTCCTCAGGTTGTCCCAATTCTGACAATTCTTTTTCTAAGGAATAGGCTAAGCAAAACGGATAAGGTTTGGAATTGTCATAATTAATATGCTCCCCATTAACGAGGTCGTCAAAGCTTATGGTATCCATATCCCAATGACCAATAATACTATGCATCAGCTGATTGGCATCTATACCTGAATATTTTGATAACGCATTCACTAAGGTTTTCTTGGACACCCCAATCCTAAAACTTCCTCCAATAAGCTTATTAAAAATCAGACGTTCTTGCATTTGCAATCCTGACCAAGCATGAAGCACATAGGCTTTTTTTTCTGCATCAGATTTTGGCTTAAGCGCTTTTAGTTCGGTCATCCAATCGCTTAACGTTTTATCGATATGATGAGTGGGATCAGGCAACATTAAGGCAATAGTCTCGCCTAAGTCGCCGACACTGCTATAACTTTCTAAAAACAACCATTCCGGAAGACCTGTAATTTCTAGGCACCATTGTCGCATAAGCGTTGTTTTTACGGGACGCGGTGGACGTTTACCCGTGAATAAAGTGATTAGCCATAATTTATCCTTTTCCGGTGCTATCTTCAGATAATCGACCAAGGCATCAATTTTTGCATTGGTTTTATTGGTGATTTCAATGGCGCTAATAAGGTCAGAAAAATGTTTCATTGGCTAGAGGTTTTATCTGTAATTAGTTCTACCTCTTCCTCTTCCGTGCCGTATTCTGTTTTCACTTCTGCAGATGGAATCCCTATTTCATTTAAATATTTGGAGAATGTGGCTTGGCTACCATGGGTAACATACACTTTTTCAGCTTCGGTAGCTTTCACTGCGGATAGAAGCCCATTCCAATCGGCGTGATCACTAACGGCGAAACCGGCATCTACGGCTTGCCAACGTCTATTTCCTCTAATTTGCATCCAGCCGGAGCAAATAGCAGTAGCGGCATTAGGGATTTTTTTGATTAATTTTGATCCTAATAATCCTGGTGGTAGAATGACTATTCTATTCTGTACGTCCTCTTTCTTAAAATCGTAGATTAAAAGTTCCGTTTCCGGAAGTGGAATGCCTGAATCCTGAATAGCGGTATTCAAATTGTGGATGGCCGAGTGCACAAACATTTTATCCACCCCTTCCATAAGTTTCATCAGACGCTGCGCTTTCCCCAGAGAATATCCTAAAAATACACTCGTTCTGTTATGTGCTTGATTTCTCTGCACCCAGTCGTGCATCTGTTGTTGCAATTGCGCTTCACTCAACCAATTGTAAATGGGAAGACCAAAGGTGCTTTCAGTAATAAATTCGTGACATTTGATAGGTTCAAACGGAACGGTGATATAGTCATTTTTCACTTTATAATCGCCAGTAAATACGACCACAAAACCTTTATATTCCAATCGGATTTGTGCTGATCCAATCACATGTCCAGCTGGAAAGAAACTCACCTCAACCCCATTGATCATTCTAGGCTCATTATAGTTTAAGGATTCCACGTGGATATCCGCACCCAACCGATGTTTTAAAATGGCTTTAGAATCTGTTTGACATAAGTAAAACTTATTCCCGCGACGCGCGTGATCAGCATGACCGTGTGAGATTATGGCATGGTCAACCGGTAACCACGGATCTAAATAAAATTTTCCGGGTATGCAATAAATACCTTTTTTGGTGAATTTAATCAGTTTCAACTGTGCTGTATTAGGCTAGAAATTATTAAAAACTCGAACCGAAGTTCGAGTATGAGTAGTTGTTATTATAGTTTTAGTTTCCCCGTATCCATAGTGTCTGGTTTGTTACCTGTTATGGCGCCAACACCCATTTTCACTAGAGAAATCAACTTTCCATTCTTAGGATCCCAATAGAAGGCTTCCGTAGGCTTAACAGAGATTGCAGTAATGTTTGGGTCATCTTTGCCATCAAACCAAGCGTCATCACCACTACCGTAAAGTTCTTCAATAATCGCCCGGTCCGTGCTAATTGTAGCCATTCCATAAACATTTAAAAATTGCATATCACTTTTATCGACATAAATGAGGTGGAGATTAGCATCATTCATGATGTTATGATTATGGGTGCTGTTCTTATTACTCAAAAACCAAATATGACCCTGATCGTCTACTTTTTTAGTGCTCATAGGAATCATGTGCAATGGTGTTTGATTTAAATTTGTCGCCATCATGGTGAAGTCGATATCTTCAGCCATATCTTTAATTTTGGCCTTAGCCTCGTCATTATATAAATTTTCATTGCTCATAATTAGAGATTTAGATTGTTTTAATTTTGATTTGTTTAATGTAATGATAAAATTACTAAACAAGAATACCGCGTGCTAGTACAATCCAAATAATTTATAACCCAATAGGAAATTGAAGCTGTTGATAGATATTTTAATCGCCACACTAAATTTTAGCGTATGGGATAAATTGCCAAAATTTAATCTTGTAATTTAGTGTTTAGAAAATTTAAATATTATGGACACAAAACGAATATCAGAAGGAATAGAATCAATTTTAAACAAACAAGTCACCAAAGAGGCTGAGGCCGCGCAAGTCTTTCTCAGTTACGGTTGCTGGGCAGATGCACAAGGGTATGGCGGAATCGCCAATTTCTTTTTCAGACATGTAGCTGAAGAACGAAACCATATGATGAAAGTGATGCAATACATTATGGAACGTGGAGGCAAAGTAACTATTACCGCAATTAAAGCGCCGCCGGCAGATCCTACAAGTTTAAAAGATTGTTTTGAAAAGACATTTCAGCATGAGGTGGATAATACCAATGCCATATATGAAATTGTAAACTTAGCGCATGAACAGCGGGATTGGGCAACGTATAACTTTGCGCAATGGTTTGTAAAGGAACAAATAGAAGAAGAAAAACTTGTTATGGAACTGCTGGACAAACTTAAGATAGCAGGTGGAGATCAAGCTACGAATGAGTCCTTATTCTCTTTGGATAAATTTATTGGCGAAGCGCCTGATGATGTTCCTTTGGCTAGAGATGCCACAATGGACAAACCAGAATAACCCTGATTACAATTGAAATAAGTCTAATTTAATTTTAAAAATATGAATGCCTACAGAACTTCTGTAAGGCATTTTTTTTGTTTGGTTAAAACTATCTTAACCAATATTATAGAGACCTAAAAATGAATCTATTTATACCTATAAGATATTTACAATTTTGAAATTTAACTTTTTATTTGTGTTAATAATTGTTAACTTCCGAAAATGTTAATCCATTTACTCTTAAAAATTCAATAATTTAACTTTAAACGCTAGCAAAAATTATGAAAACATTAAAAACAAAACATTACTTAGTTGCATTCACGCTAGGATTAACCCTTGCATCCTGTAGCAAAGATGAAGCCGTCACAACCGACCCTGCATCTGATAATTTGAATGAAACTACCGTACTATCCAGAGGTGCATTACCGGAAGCTGTTGAAGGCAACCTCATTTGGGAGATTCCTGGCGTAAAAGCGCACGACTTCTCCTTCAATTACAATAAATTGGTGGAACCAAGTGAATGCGGAACTACACCGTTTAGCGCCGTGACTTCATATTACAACAATGCACTCATCAATGGATTTATAAGCAGTTGGGATGGAAATCCTGATGCTATTGGAGTCATCCTGGAAGATTATTTCGCGATTAATCAAATTGCTGCATTAATTGGGAAGAACGCAGATACTTTTGGTGCCAATGGAGAGTACACACATTATGTAGAAAATAGGGTAAGAAGTTTGGAGAAGTTTTGGGATATGCCTGATTTAATCAGTGTAAGAGGCCAACATACCTACACCTTAGAAGATTTAAGTTTCATCCGATTTATCTACGAAAATTATTCTAATGCCACACCTGAGCAAGTGGATTATTTAGTTGGTATTGCCAACCATTTTAATACCACAAGTGATCAAATTCCAGAAAATCCATTTTTCGCTTCGGACGGTTTTGCAAGTTCAACTGGTGTAATTGTCATTGGTGATGGTATTGTATCTATGTTAGCTGAAACTGATCTTGACCCGAAAGTAGTTTGGTCTGGCATTCTCGCTCATGAGTGGGGTCACCAAATTCAATTTCAAAATTTCGGAAATTGGGACTATCCAGTTCCTGCTTTTAGCAACACCCCAGAATCAACCCGTATGACTGAATTGGAAGCTGATTTTCTTACAGGCTACTATTTAACACACAAGCGCGGAGGAACATACAACTGGAAGCGTGTTGAAGATGTATTATTATCATTTTTTAATATAGGTGATTGTGGGTTTACCAGTTCAGGTCACCATGGTACACCGCTACAACGTTTAGAAGCAGCGAGACAAGGCTATTTATACGCGGCCAATCAACAGAAGAAAGGACAGATTTCTGATCCTCAAGCTGTTCATGATGCCTTTATCTCCGCTTTACCAGGAATTGTTGGGGAGGCCTTGTAATTTGTAAGTTACAGTGTATAACTAATGCAAATAGTTTAAGAAGCCACCTTTTTTGGTGGTTTTTTTATTCAAATGAGATAATAGAAAATCTTTAAAACAATAAAAGCGCACTCTAAAGTGCGCTTTTAAATGTGAGCCCGATAGGATTCGAACCTATGACCGCCTCCTTAGAAGGGAGGTGCTCTATCCAACTGAGCTACGAGCCCATTCAAGAACTAGTGTTCTGAATTTGTAAGACTAAAAAACGAATTTCATTCGTCTTACGGTCGGCAAATATACAATTTCTATTAAAACATTATAAATAAAATGTAAAAAAAATGTGCTTAAAATTTTATGTTTTTTTAGTGGATACAAATGCGTTTCCAAAACTCTTAATTACTAAGAAGTTACCTTAAACGGGCCACCAAGACATTTGTGTAAAATTTAAAATTTCCGTTTGATTTCTTATTAAAAATCCTGAGACATGTATTGTTTCTTGCCATCTTAAAGCTCGAATTTATATAACGTTTCTGAACGATGCTCTCTATGGTACCAGTCATTATAGACTAAGTGTAATTGATCAACTTTAAAACTTCCAAAATTATGATTGCGATAAGAATCCAAAACGGACAGAAACTCATCATTATGTTCTAAAGTATCACTAAATCGAAAGACGGTGGCATGGGCCGTCTGGATCAGGTAGCGCGCGTCCATACTTTCTTTTAAATGTGCACTCCTAATCTCTGATCTTATTTTATCTCTTAGCGTTTGGATACTTTGATCAGTGGGAAATCCCTGAATCAATACACAGGATGGCGAGGCCGTGATACCCTTGCATATGATTTGCATCTCCCCAACGTCGACGAGGCTTGAGTTAATGGTATTTATATAGTCATTAACGTTAATACTAATTTGGTCAAATCCTTCGTAACATGAAACGATGGAGAGTAAGGTAATGTGAATGTCAGTGTTTGGATAAAAATATTGTTTAGGGGCCACCGATTTTAAATCCGAAAGAAACTTCTGAATTTCATTTCTGACGCTTTCCGGAGGTTTTATGATAAGGGATAAGCCAAATCGATTATCGTGATCGTTGTGAATATTAGGATCAATTTCATAAGCTCCAGATCTGATGTGATGCACTGATGCCTTATAAAGCTGAGTATAGTGTTCCTGAAGATTCATTTGAATATATTTGCTTTAAATTGTACTGTGACCTTTACATATTCTGATTTAATTAGGAGCTATCTTGTTTAATCTATAAGCTACAAAAAAAAGTAGCCCCAGCAACGGCACTACTTTTGAATTTAAAGACAACTTGTCCATTTATTTCACCAAGTCATAAGCCTGCTTGGCAATCTCCAGTTCTTCATTTGTGGGGATCACCAATATCTTAACTTTCGAATCGGTATTATTAATCTCGCGTAGAATGTTTGAAGCTTGGTTATTTTTAGCTTCATCCATATGAATCCCAAAAACTTCCAAATGTTCACAGCATAGTTTCCGAATGGTATGTGAGTTTTCTCCAATTCCGGCCGTAAAAATTATGGCATCCAACCCATTCATCACCGCGACATATGCTCCTATATATTTTTTGATGCGATAAGTACTAATTGCCAAAGCGAGTTCACATTCCCTATTGCCATTTTCAGCTTCTGAAACAATATCTCTTAAATCCATCATCCCGGTTAGACCTAACATACCACTTTTGTTGGTTAAAAGAGTTTTCACCTCGTCTAACGAATATTTTAAATGGTTTACCAAATGGAATATAATCGCGTGGTCGATATCGCCACTTCTTGTTCCCATCACCAAACCATTGGATGGGGTAAAACCTAAACTGGTATCTATACTTTTACCGTCTTTAATAGCGGTCATACTACACCCATTACCTAGGTGAATGGAGATGATTTTAGATGATTTTTCGCCGAGATAGTCAATAGCTTTTTCCGACACATACTGATGGCTGGTGCCGTGAAATCCATACACCTGAATTTTATGATCCGTATACAATTCTTTGGGGATGGCATAGATTTTAGCCTTATCAGGAATGGTTTGATGGAATGCGGTATCGAAAACAACCACTTGTTTAGCTAAGGGAAAAATTTCTTCGGCCACGTAAATCCCTTCAAGATTGCCTGGATTATGCAAGGGTGCCAATGCAGCGTATTCCTGTATTTTCTCCTTGACTTCCGTAGTAATTAACGTCGTATCAGAAAATGAATTGCCACCGTGCACCACGCGATGCCCTACAACTTCAATCTCGCTCGTTTCCATAATAACGCCCTTATCAGCATCCATTAATAGTTCGACAATTTTATTCAGACCTTGTCGATGGGTTCTGATATTGTCAGGCAATTTTAAATTATGCCCGTTGGTTTTATAGTTTATTATGGCATCTTCATAGCCTATACGCTCTACCAATCCACTACAGATTAAGGTTTCGGACGGCATTTCCATTAATTGAAATTTGATGGAAGAACTTCCAGAATTGATTATTAATATTTTCATTGAATTTAAATTTAGATGCCTTGAGCCTGAATGGCGGTTACGATTACCGTATTGTAGATATCATCCACTGTACAACCTCTACTCAAATCATTTACTGGTTTGTTTAACCCTTGAATTATAGGCCCAATGGCCAAAGCCTTGGTTTCCCGCTGAACGGCCTTGTAAGTGTTGTTTCCAGTGTTGAGATCAGGAAATATAAACACATTGGCCTGTCCTGCCACTTCAGAATCTGGAAGCTTCAATTTACCTACCGTAGCGTCTACCGCTGCATCATACTGAATAGGACCTTCAACTTTTAAGTCAGGGCGTTTTTCTTTAACAATATTAGTGGCCTCACGTACGCGTTCAACATCTTCCCCTACTCCTGATGTACCAGAAGAATAGGACAACATGGCAATTTTGGGGTCTATTCCAAAAATAGCACTTGTCGCAGCCGATGAAATGGCAATGTCCGCCAATTGAATGGAATTCGGATTCGGATTAATGGCACAATCGCCGTACACTGAGACACGATCATCCAAACACATAAAAAATACTGAAGACACTATTGGTGCTTCAGGTTTGGTTTTAATAAACTGCAGTGCTGGAAGAATGGTGTGTTGCGTGGTATGTGCTGCACCGGAAACCATGCCGTCCGCATCGCCTTTATATACCATCATGGTTCCAAAATAGGACACATCTTCCATTAAATCCTTAGCCATTGCCAAATTAACATTTTTGTGTTTTCTCAGCTCATATAAGGTTTCGGCATAAGATTCAAAATGTTCTGATTCGATGGGATTGATGATCGTTATTTTGTTCAAATCCAAGCCGATATCCAAGGCGTTTATTTTATCATCTATTTGCTTTCTATTTCCAAGTAGCGTAATGGTGACGACATCCAAATCAACAAGTCGCTTGGTAGCTCTTAAAATGCGTTCGTCATTTCCTTCCGGTAAAACAATATGTTTTTTGTTGGATTTGGCTCTTTGAAATAAATTGTACTGAAACATCCGCGGCGTTACACCATTGGTTTCAAACGTAATCAAACGCTCAATTAAAGGCTCGACATTTACGTACTTTTCAAATTCTTTGATAGACGTGGTGATTTTTTCGGTGTTTTCAGCGTAAATCTGCGATTTGATATTCCCCAGTCGATTGGTTACTGAAAACGTCCCGCCCTCTACCAATATAATTGGCACTACATCGGATAAGCCTTCAATTAGCTTAAGAATAGGTTCTTCAGGCATTAATCCGCCCGTGAGCACAATTCCTGAAATGGAAGGATAATTGTGAGAGATGTTAGCTTGCAATGCTCCTAAAATAATATCAGCGCGATCTCCAGGTGTAATTACCAGAGCATTCTCCTTTAAATGGATTAAATAATTACGCAACTGCATGGCGCCCACACTAAAATTACCTGCTTGATTATTGATAAAGGCTTCACCAAAAAGCACTTTGGCATCCAAAGTTTCTACAATTTCTTTTAGCGACGGATTTGCCAAAATGGAATTTAACGGAATGGCGTTTACAATTACGCCACTAGGTAGGTATTTCTCCAATTCAGTGGTTACCAAGCTTAAGTTTTTTGGCTCGATCTTATTAGCGATGACGGATAAAACTTCAACACCTTTATCTTTAAAAGAATCATATGCCATTTGCAGGTTACCCACCAATTGCTCCAGAGTTTTACCTACGCCTCCTCCAATAATTATGGCCGGTACGCCAAGGTTTTTCGCAATGAGCACATTCATATCAAACTCCATAATGGAGCCTTCACCTATAAAACTAGAACCCTCTACGAGCACAAAATCAAAACGTTCTTCAAGGGTTTTGTATTTTTCAATAATCTTACCAATAATTTCGTCATCCTTGTTTTCGTTTATTTTCTTAATGACCTCGCTTCTGGTATAAGCGTAAGCCTCCTCAAATTCAATATCTAACTTAAAATAGGTAGACACGGTATTAATGTGGTTATCAATTTCGCCAGGTGCGAAGTTGTCAATAATTGGTCTGAAATACCCTACTTTGGCGGCTTTGCCAAGCAAAGATTGCATCAATCCGAGTGAGATGATCGATTTTCCAATATTAGGTTCAGTCGTGGCAATATAGATGCCTTTGTTTGATGTTTTTTTTGTCATATGATGATATAACTATGATATTATAATACGTTTTGATATTTTAACAAAAATAATCAATCCATTTGCGATAACAAGCGAAGAAGTGTATGATTTTGGTCATAGTATTTCCGTGTTTTAGTCGTTTGTTTTGATGTTGCGCTGTTGGTTTTTCAAGATAATTTTCATCGCGATTAGAATGATTCATTTAAACGTTACTCCACGAAAATTTTGCGTGTCTGGGTTTAAGTTTATGACGATTAGGACCATCCAAATACATAAATAGAAATAGCGCTTGCCAAATAAAATGAAGCATTTTAAGCGAATACGAACGTCATAATATTCAAACTTTATCTCTATTTTTGAAACCTTCAAAAGTGAATTCCAAAAAACAAGACTTAAGGATCTAATGCCGGTAAGAAAAATTAGTCTGTGGCTACTATTAAGTGTTATTTCAATTTCAAATTTCGCCCATGACAAAGAAACTCAAACTTCGAAATTGAGTAATAAGTTACTTAAAGAAGGTTGGCATAGAAAGGAGATAGATCAGTTGATGCAATTCTATATTCAGCAAAACTCTGGGATTGGGTCTAAAAAGGATCAAGAATTTGCGCCTCTTCCTGCGCCAAATTTATGGAAGCATATTAAGTTTTCTAAGTTTAAAGACTATTTAAAAACTAATTTAAAGGCTTATGAAGATTTTAAAACTAAGTTTCCTGAGACTGATCCAACATATCCAATTACTTACTCTTCAATAACGGAACCTTAACAACCCATACACAGAGAAGAAGGCTTATGGGAACATGTAAAGTATCTATATGTTTCTAATGTTAGAGGCATCTCTTATGAGCGGGTTCCAAATATGGATGACAAAGTGGTGTTTTCAGTTAATGTATCTCGAATAGAAATCCCGATACTTACTGTTTTTACTGGGTCGGATGAAACTCAAAGTGTCGATTTTGGAACTACTTGGCAGACTAACGTCTATCCAGAAAACACTAAAGGAAGAAACAACAAACGCGCGGTAAGCGGCAGCGTTAACCCTAATAATCCAAATCAATTATGGCTTGGTGGAAAAGATGGCGCTATCTACAGTTCTGAAACTGGAGGTAGAACTTGGACACTCATCAGTGATGACTTACCTAAAGGTGATGTTGTAGAATTGTTATTTCATGAAGGAACTAAAGGCGATTTATATGCGCTCATCAGAGGTTTTGGTGTATTCTTTTTAGAAGGTGGCACTCGCGAATGGAAATTATGGACGGAAGGTTATAATCTCGTTGATTTTACTGAAATTAGAATCGACTACCCACTCAAAAACTGTTAGCTTTAGCGATGATTTAAACATAAAATCTCGAGGAAAAATTAATTGAAACTATGTTTTTGAAATTGATTCTAATCTTAATATTCCAGCGTATTACAAATATACTTGGACTCGGAATGGCGAAAAAATCGGAATGGATTCACGTGTTTTAATTGAAGACAAAGTGAGTAAAAATGAGGTTATAAACGTTGAAATCTCTCCTATTTATGCTGTTGATGTAACAACCAGTGCGCAACACATTGTGAACAAAATTGTTAAGCATAAACATGTAAAAACACAAACGCCGTCTAAATCATCCGTTAAGTTAGAAGACAATACGCTTAATTTAAGTTATGTGGATGTGTTTGGTCCAAATCAAAACTTCACTATAGGCACTTGGATAAAACCAATGTCAAAAGGTATAATTGCAGCCAACAGACGCTCCTATTATAGAGATGCTAAAGGCTGGTATATTGAAATTGACAACGCAGGAAAATTGCATTTTTATGCCGCTTTTTATCAAAATAGCTCGTTAAACCAAACCTATAACCAAGGTGACGATCAATCCATTTCCGTAATGAGCGATGCTGCTATAGCTTTAAATGAATGGCAACATATAGCAGTGGCTGTAGAGTGAAACAAAGACATTAAGCTTTACATTAATGGTGTTTTGGTAGGATCTAAAAGTATTACGGATGGCATCAGACTTATCGCCAAATAACGTCTTTGATCTGACGCTTATGGCGGATTCTTATGGAATACGGTTAATGTCAGCCGAGTTGCACAGTTTTACCATGTACAACATGGCGCATCCCGATAAAGCACTTTTAAAAGTCATGGACAAAGGAGCGTTAAAAAATAAGGACTTAAATCTGCATGTGTATTCCAAAGATGGTACACTTCAAAGTTTATACCGATTGGATGCTATAATATAAAACTAGAGACGCGGTTTTAATAATTGTTATAGAAGCTAAAAATGGCTTGAGTTAGTTAAACGCAAGGCGTTTTTAGTTATCCACAATACACTCCTCAATTATCTTAGTTACATAAGGTAAGTTTTCTTTATTAAAAAGGTCATTATGATGTCCTTTGGTTCTCAAAACAGTAACACCGCCACCAGCAAATTCTTGCCAAGAATTGATCGTTTCCTTGTTTAAACTGCCATGAGCTTTTTCCGTTAGAATTAATGAAATTTTTCCATCGAACACCTCCCACTGATAAGACAACGACAACCGTTCTAAATTTTCTTGCAAGTCCTCAAGTGTCTTTTCTCCATTACCTCCATGAACTTTATGACGACTTGATGCTTTATTTAATCGTATTGAAATCATATTTTTAATGGTGGAAACAGGATTTTTTAAAAGCCTGTTCACAAATCCAATTACGCGAATCTTAATACGATTTGGAGTATTCAAGGACCAAGGTTTTGCCATAGTATCCATGACTATCAGATTAAATTTTTCACCAGAATTTTTAAATTTGATGGCCATTTCATGACCCACTGAGGCACTAAAGCAATACACCACAATATTATAAGGACCGTCTGGTTGCACCGTTTTTATTGCGGCGATATAATCATTGGCCATTTCAGATATAGTACTATGCATTTTGTGTTTTTTACCATACATACCGGAAGCCTGAATACCATATAATGGCCTATTAGGATCAATATAATCGATCAAGCCCTTATAAAAAAACACATTTCCTCCACCTGCATGAAGACAGAACAACGGTTTCTTGCTTCCCGTTTTACGAAAGGGAACTAAATAATCCCATTGCTCATCAGTATCCTTATTTTTCGATATAAAATCTTCGAGCTCTTTTATGGTTTGGTATTCAAAGATCTGGTTTGGAGTTATAATAATACCTTCCTTTCTGGCCATGGCGAGCATTTGTATGCTTTGGATTGAATCCCCGCCTATCTCAAAAAAGTTATCATTGACACTCACGGTGCTAAGACCGAGCACCTGTTGCCAAATATTTAATAATTTTGCGCCGGTTTCACTTGTTGGCAATTCGTGCGCACCTAAAGGACTTGATGATGTATGTCTCTCAATGCCTAAGAGCGATTTCTTGTCGATTTTTCCATTCGGTAAAAACGGAAACTCCGCAATGGGATAAATTGCCGAGGGAATCATAAAATCAGGAAGTATTTCCTTTAAAGTCGCTTTAATTGCTAATAAATCGAGTGGCTCACTAGCCTCTACAAATGAAATCAGCCGTTTAATGGCATTTTTTTCTTCTACTAAAACGACTATTTTGTTGTTCGTAAATATTTGACGCATCGCTTTTTCAACTTCATCAAGTTCAATTCTGTGTCCTCTGATTTTAACCTGCTCATCAATCCGGCCCAAAAATTCGATATTTCCTTCCTGGTCATAGCGCCCACGATCGCCAGTTTTATATAAGCGTCCATCAGAATTGTTGTTGAAAGGATTGTTTAAAAAGACCTTTTTATTTAATTCAGGCTTGTTAATATAACCCTTAGTTAGGCCAGGACCTCCCACATACATATCACCTACAGCGCCAAAAGGCACCATATCAAGAGTTTCATTTAAGAGATACATCTTAGCATTGGCCACAGGTTTTCCGATGGGAATGATATCAGCATCAGTCTTTTTTATGCGAAAGGCGGTACACCATACGGATGCTTCAGTAGGGCCGTATTCGTTATACAAATTTACCGTTTCCAATTTTTCAAAATGTAGGTTGCGTAACTCAGGTAAACAGGCCTCGCCCGCTACAATAACCGCTTTCAAGCTAACTAAATTAGAAATCGAACCATGCTCAAGAATCAATTTATATAAAGAAGGAAGCATTAAAGTATGTGTGACAGAATTTTTCTGGATCAAGGCTTCTAGATGCGCAATATCCTGTTCTGCTTTTTTCTCAGTAATCACCAGATTACCACCTGTGCATAAGGTCCAGAAAATTCCGGCTTTTGAACTATCAAAAGAAATTGAAGACATTAACAAGAAAACGTCGGGATTCTCCGGGTAGAAATCTAAGCGTCCAGCCGTCGAATTTATTATGTTTTTATGCGAAATTGGAACTCCTTTAGGCCATCCGGTACTTCCAGAGGTATAAATAACGTAGGCGATATCATCTTCTTTTATGATGGGAGGATTAAAATCTTTATGGTCGTTTATTATTTCGTTACTGTCAATATACAGCATTTGCACCCCAGACTCCTCATACTGCTTTTTTATAAATGTTTGGGTAATCAACAGGTTGCATTCTGCATCTTTCAAGATAAAATCCAAACGGTCTTTGGGGTAATCGGGGTCTAGCGGTAAATACCCACAGCCAGCTTTTAGGATTCCAAGCATGCCTATAATCATCTCAAGCGATCGGTCAATACACAAGCCTATGATCTCCTTTCGATTTTTTGTGTGATTTAAGATGGTAGCAGCCAAGGCATCGGCCCTTTCATTTAGTGTCTTGTAAGTTATAGATTCGTTCTTAAAAGTAACGGCGGTCTTTTGCGGACTAATTTTGCCAACACTTTCAATGATATGATGTATACCTTGAAATTCTTGAAAAAAGTTTGAATTCTGATTCGTATTTTCAAAAAAGAATTGTTTTTCTTTGACCGTCAACATGTCAACTTCCAAAATATTCTGTTCTGGGTTTTTAGTTACAGTTTCCAGAAACAATGTAAGATGCTCCTGCAATTGAATTATTGTAGTCTCTTTAAAAATATCGCTTGCATATTCAAATCCGCTAGAGAGTTGACCATTGTCATTGGCTATATAAAGTGTAAGATCAAATTTGGATACCCCTGGATTAAAAAATGAATGGGACAGCTCCAATCCAGAACCAAAGTGAGGCGACTTTTGAACCGAATGATAAATAAACATCACTCGAAAAAAGGGATTGACACTCAAAGATCTCTGAGGACTTAATTCTTTGACCAATGCTTCAAAAGGCACATCCTTATTCGCAAAAGCTTTCAATGTATTCTCTTTTACTGTTGTAACAAAATTTGAAAAGGTCATTTCCGGAACAACGCGCGTTCTTAGAACAACTGTTTCGTCAAAAAATCCAATCATATTCTCTAGCACCTTGCTAGTTCTATGAGAAATTGGTGAACCAACCAAAATATCTTTCTGTCCACTATATTTATAGAGCAACACATAATAAACTGACAGCAGCAAAACATACGGCGTAGTATCTAGAGTTTTACATAACTCTAGTACACGTGTCGATAATTCATTAGAAAACTGCGATCTATATGAAGTCCCTTTATAAGTTGGTCGAGCTGGTTGAGGGTAGTCTGTTGGAAGGTCTAAAAATGGAATTTCTCCACCCAATTTTGTTTTCCAATAAGCTAATTGATCGCTATACACCACCCTGCTCCTTTGCCAAAATGCATAATCTGAAAACTGAAGATCACTATCATTCTTTAAAACATCTTGACTTTCAAAAAAGTTGCGGTAGGCAGTGGATAATTTTTTTAAGAAGAGATCCATAGACCATTTATCGAAAATGATATGGTGCATGGTCATTAAAAAAACATGTTCAGAATCACTCAATTTTATTAAGGTAGTTCTTACTAATGGAAACACATCCAAACTAAATGGAAGCCTAGCGTCGGATAAAAGCAGGTCATGCTTTTGTTTTTCCTTATCTTCGGTTGACAACTTACTTAAATCAAACATGTTCAGTTTAATCTCAGGCCCATCATGAATTAATTGAACAGGCTGCTCATTAACATAGGAATATGTAGATCTTAATATGCTATTGTTTTCAAAAATCTGTTTTAAGCAATGAGCGAAAGCCAGAATATTCAATTCACCCGTTAAAACAAAATTTTCTGAGTAGTTATAAACTGGATTTTCGGGCAATAAACGCTGTAAAAACCATAAGCGTTGTTGGCCACTGGTCAGAGGTATTGGAAGTCCGGGCGGCGCTTTCACAATAGAGGTTTGTAGCGACTTTTTTTTGTCGCTATTTTTCCATTTATCTAATAATCGTTTTGTATTATCTGCTTCCACTTCCTACTATCATTAAAACATACCTTATTTTAAACCGATCCATTTGGCAGCCGGAAGAAGTTTGTTTAACACATATTCATCCAATGGAAAATCGACATCAAAAAGTCGTTCTATCATCCAATAAATAGAAATTAGGATCAAAATGACCGATATGATGACCATAAATTTCGGATACACCCTAAGTTTTCTCATAAGGAATAGAAATGGGAATATTAATGCGATGATTACTACTTGGCCTATTTCCACGCCAATATTAAAACCAAGCAATGAAAGCGATAGATTTTCTCCTTTAAACCCAAGTTCACCCAACACCGTTGCAAAACCGAAGCCATGAAAAAGTCCGAAAACAAAAGCAATAATCCAATCTCTACCAACAAGGACAGGTCTGATATTATGATAAGCTGCAAGACCTATTGAAAACGCGATAATGGATTCCACCAACCAAGATGGTAGCACTACAATTTGAAGTGCTGCTAAGCTTAAGGTTATGGTATGGGCAATGGTGAAAAAGGTAACTATCTTTAAAATATACAAGAATGCGGGTCTAAATTTCTGCACCGGTTGCCATCCCCAGATGGTATACCCTGATTCTTCAACAGTATCAGATGCTATTCCTGCTGTCAAACGTCGTCGCCTTACAACCGATGGTAATATTAAAGCCAATAAAAAGAGTACATGATCCATTCCTACCCAGATATGTAACATACCTTGCTTTATCATGGCCAAAAAACCCTTCCAAACAGAAGTATCCGTTAAATCCAAAGTTTTAGTTCGGTGACTTGTAGAAAAATCTAGTGCGATAATTTTCTCGTTATTGATGAGGCCCGCCTTCCAATTATATTCTATTCCTAAGCCATTTGTATGCATCGGATTCTCATCTAAAAATACGGTAAAGCTCACCTCCAAATTATCGGGTACAACCTCCATATTGTCCAGATAGAAATTTGAAATAACAAAAGAGCCTGAGCTTATATCTAGGATGCTCATCTCATCAGTAAACACGATTTTATGTGCTCCATAGCGCGAAGAAAAGGAAGCATGCCTTACAATATATTCGCGAATCTTTTCTTTATAGCGTTCAACCTCTTGCAGAGTTGGATGCAAATTAAGGTCAAAGTCTAAATATTTTTTTAAATCTTCAGCGCCAAGATCAAAATGGCCCTCAACTCCCCCAGTTTCATAGATTCTGAGGTAAACAACACTCCTATCAGGTTTATGTGCGTATGAAAAAATTGGGATCAAAAAAAGTAAAATGAAAGTAATTTGAAGGGGTAACTTTCTCATTAGGTTGATTAATTTATTTGATTGTATAAATAAATATTTTTTGATTAAGATGGCATCGGCTAATTACATTCCGAAAACCGAGAAAAAACAGGAATATTACTAGCTTTTATTACAATTGCAAAAAAGATTAAAATTCAATTAGTTTTCAACTTTCAAATAAATATGGTACTAATTTAACTATTTTGAGACCATATTCTCAACTAATCGACAAAATTCAAGATTTAATG
The DNA here is from genome assembly GCF_007997285.1 of Gelidibacter salicanalis. Lineage (GTDB taxonomy): Bacteria > Bacteroidota > Bacteroidia > Flavobacteriales > Flavobacteriaceae > Gelidibacter > Gelidibacter salicanalis. The sequence goes on along the minus strand of NZ_VORX01000008.1, from coordinate 42,092 downwards.
GTTTAAGGACACTCCTGAATTTTGATAAGCTCAAAATCTTGATTTACCTTTAGTCGTTTCTAAATTTGATGGATTTTTCATAAAAATTGGTAAGTAAGAAGTAACTGTGTAGAATTAATTTATGATGCATGATTTATAATATTGCGAATTTACTTGAGCAATCAGCCACTCGCTATCCTAAAAAAGAGGCATTCAAATGTTTAGATATTTCTATCTCTTATCAAGCACTAGACACTAAGGCTAATCAGCTATCATCATGTCTCATGGAAAAAGACCTCGTACGTGGAGATCGTGTGGCTATTTTGATGAATCGTTGTCTTGATTCTGCCATTGCTGTATATGGCATTCTTAAATCGGGCGGCGCTTTTGTTGCCATAGATCCGTTTTTACCTTTGGAACGAATTCTTGTAATTTTAAATGATTGCGGCATTAAACATATTATTACAACATCAGCGCAAACTCGGAAAATCAAATTAATTACTCAAATATCCAACGTTGTAAAACATGTCATTGGACTATCGGAGGATTTAGATGGTATGAACGTTTCTTGGGAATCCATATTTTTGCGTCCGTTGGATAACTATGTGCCACAGACAATCTTAGAACATGATCTGGCCTCAATTTTATATACCTCTGGATCTACCGGAATGCCAAAAGGTATTATGCATTCCCATCACGGTTTGCTAAGCTTGGCTAAACTTGAAGCCGATTTACATCAATCAAATTCAAGCGATATTATTGGAAATTTCGCGCCATTACACTTTGACCAATCCCTTTTTGGCTACTTCTCAGGACCATTAGTTGGCGCCACAACCGTTATTTTTCCTGATGCCTACGTCAAGTTACCCGCTAGTTTATCTGCATTAGTGGCCAAGGAGCAAATCACGATATGGTTTTCCGTGCCGCTTATTTTGATCCAGGTTTTGCTCCACGGCAACATTGATAATCATGATTTTAGTACTTTACGCTGGGTAAGATTTGGCGGTGAGGTATTTCCCGTCAAACAGCTGAGGCAATTGATGCTGAAATGGCCACATGCTAAGTTCATTAATTCATACGGGCCTTCCGAAGTTGCACGCTGCACCTATTATATTTTGGATAAACCACCTGCAACTGACGCCCCGATTCCATTAGGTACGGTTTGGAAAAATACCGAATACAAAATCTTAGACACTGAAAATAAAGATGTAAAAATAGGTGAATCTGGAGAACTGGTGATCAGAACGGCCACCATGATGATTGGCTATTGGAATAATAAAAATCTCACTGAAAAATCCTTTTTCAAAGTAGAAATGGCTCCTGGATATCATCACGTTTATTATAGAACTGGTGATTTGGTGTACGAGAATACTAATAATGAACTTATGATTTTGGGACGGATTGATCGTCAAATAAAACTCAGAGGCTATAGAATTGAATTGGACGAAATAGAAGCCCTCTTACAAAAAAATGAACTCATTAGCGAAGCCGCTGCCATTGTGGTAAAAAAAGATAAAGAAATACCTGAGCTTGAAGCTGTGATTGGTTTAGTAGCTGGCGCGAAAATTAACACTAATGAGATCATTGAATATTGTAAACTACACCTGCCCTATTATATGGTACCACAAACCATTAGTATTATACACAAATTTCCAAGAACTGGAACCGGAAAAATAGATCGAAAAAAAATAATCGAATTGATTGAATCTCAAACCCTATGAACGACATTATCATTAACTACATTAAGGAGGAAATTTCTTTAGAATCTTTAGATGAAATTCAATTAGATGAAGACCTTTTAGGAAATGGCATTGTAGATTCTTTGGGCATGATGCGACTGATTGTATTCTTGGAAAAAGAATTTCATATGACTATAAATCCGGAGGACATGACCGTTGAAAATTTCAATTCCGTTCGAAGCATTTCTAATTATTTATCACAATCCCGAACCTAAGTTGCTTATGCAACAAATAAAAAACACATGAAGTTAAAGCTCACTGCAAGTCAACTATCGCTCTGGATTGGTCAGAAAATCAATCCAGACATTCCCTTATATAACACCGCTTATACTTATGAAATATCAGGGCCAATTGACCAAAACATTTTTAAGAATGCTTTTCAATTCTTAATTAACGCCACTGATGCCTTAAGAATCCGATTTTATGAAGAAGACGGTATTCCATTTCAGGAAGCAAAAGATAGCTTAAAATATGACATCGAATACCTCGATTTTTCTTTGGATTCAGAAAGTGATGTGATTACAGATTGGCTATTGAACCGCAGTTTGGAAAAGTTGAATTTATCACAACAGGTATTTGACGCTGTTCTGATCAAAAAGAGTGAGAACAGTTATATCTGGTTCATGAACATGCATCATTTGGTTACTGACGGGGTTTCTCGAAAGATTGTTTTTGACCGGATGAATAGCTATTACAAAGCAATAATAAATGATTTCAATTCATTTCAACCCGAATATAGCGTCACGTATTTAGACTATGTGACCTCTGAATTACAAGCCGCGAGCTCAAAAATTGATGACGACAGCTATTGGTCTTCGAAAGTTCATGAGGTTGAAAAACTTCCATCCTTCTATGGAATTCATCCCAAACCAAACGCCACCGAGGCCTCAAGAATTTATATCCCTTTGGGTGCTGACCGCTCACAAAAATTACATGTCTTCTTACAACGTCCTGAAGTGAAGGGATGGACCGCTCAATTAGCTTTATTTAATGTCCTGTCAAGTCTCCTGTTCATTTATATGTATCGGGTTAGCGATCAAAAAAAGTTGGCTATAGGAGCGCCTTTACACAATAGGATTCAAAGAAAATTTCATAATACCGTGGGCTACTTTCTTGAGATTTTCCCAATGATGACTGAGATTGAAGAAACGGATAGTTTTAAATCGATTTTACAGCGGGTAAAGCTTGAAAATAACAACAATTTAAAACACGCCTTACAGGATACAATTACTTCTGAAATCAGCAATAGTTTTAACGTTGTATTGAACTATATACATACTGGATTTTCAAATTTCAATGGCTTCCCAACCACGTCAGAATGGATTTATACGGGTCATATTGATAGTAACCACCAAATGAGATGCCACGTCATGGTACCTGATTCTAACGGAGAATTTAAAATCATGTTAGATTTAAATCACGGCACATTTAATTCTAATCTAAGAGAAAGGGTGTCTGGTCATTTATTGAGTCTTTTGGATGCCATGCTCGATGATATTGAAACATGTATTTCAGTGCCCAGTTTAGTATCACCTACAGAGCAAAAATCACTCATAGATCCCAATTTTAAAATCGTAGAACCGACTGGAACGGCAATCACCTATTTCGAAGAACATGCCTTAAACAGGCCAAATGCTGTAGCAATACAAGGGGGCAGACGAACCTTAACCTATTCTGAGCTTAATAAGAAAGCCAATCAACTCGCTCATTATTTACACGAAAAAGGCATTCGTAAAAATCAAAAGATAGCCCTTCATTTTTATAGAAATCCAGACTATATCATTGGTGTTTTAGCCGTATTAAAATTAGGAGCGACCTTTATTCCAATACCCACTGACCAAGCACCTGAACGCATCAGTTTTATTCTAAAAAATGCAAATGCATCACTAGTCTTAACAGAAAGTGGATTGACTAAAAACCTAGATTTAAGCGCAAACCAAGTATGTGACATCAATAAAGAAAGTTCAGAAATCTTTAATCAGCCGTTCTCGACCATTCAAAACGATGTAAAAACGAGCGACTTAGCCTATATCTTATATACGTCGGGTAGCACGGGAGTTCCGAAAGGCGTTTGTATATCTCACAGAGCACTTACTAATTATTTGTTATGGTCAAAGACAAATTACACTATTAATGAAAAATCAATAGTTCCTTTATTTAGTTCTATCGGTTTTGACCTTACTATAACCTCTACCTTATTACCCTTAATTAGTGGCGGTCGGATTATAACTTATAAAGAAAACACTTCCGGTCCCGATGTGAGCCTATTACAGGTTTTTGAAGATAACTTGGTGAATATTATTAAACTAACACCGTCGCATTTAGCTCTCGTTCAAGAAAAAAAACTCAGCTCCTCCAATATTGACACCATGATTATTGGCGGTGAAGATTTAAAGGTAGCACTCGCGCAATCGATTCAATCGTTATTCCTTAATCCGATTAAAATCTATAATGAGTATGGTCCAACTGAGGCCACTGTAGGCTGCATCGTGAGTGAGTATGACGCTCAAATGCACCTGGGATCGTCCGTACCCATTGGGAAACCAATTGATAATATGCAAGTTTATGTTTTGGATAGCTATAAAAATAGTGTTCCCCAAGGTGTTATTGGAGAATTGTATTTAAGTGGTATCGGTTTAGCTGAAGGCTATATCAGCTCTCCAGAAATGACAGCAGCTAAATTTGTAGAAAATCCATTTTTCGAAGGTTCTAAAATGTACAAGTCTGGTGACTTAGGCCGCATCAATAATGACGGAGAACTGGAGTATTTAGGACGAACAGATGACCAAGTGAAATTGAGAGGCTATCGGATCGAATTATCAGATATCGAATCGAATCTTGTCCATCATCCGGAAGTAGATAATTGTGCCGTTGTATTGATAAAGGATGACATCCATATTCCTGAAGACGATATCGTGAATTGTATAAAATGTGGGCTGCCATCAAATTATCCAAATACCGATTTTAATCAATATGGCATATGCCATCTCTGTACGTCATTCGAAGATTATAAAACGAAAGTTGAGCGCTATTTTAAAAATGATGATGAGTTGGTAAAGTTGTTGACTTCCAAAAGAGATGAAAATCCTAATTATGATTGCATCTCACTGCTCAGTGGTGGCAAAGATAGTACTTACGTTTTATCCAGATTGGTTAATATGGGATTAAGAGTGCTAGCGTTCACCATGGACAATGGCTACATTTCCGATCAAGCCAAGGCAAATATTACTACGATCGTTAAAAAATTAGGGGTTGATCATGTTTACGGCGAAACACCTCACATGAACGATATTTTTGTCGATAGCCTTCACAGACACCATAATGTCTGCAACGGATGCTTTAAGACCATCTACACGATAAGTACTCAAATCGCTTTAAAAAAGGAAATCCCATATATTGTTACGGGTCTTTCAAGAGGTCAATTTTTTGAGACCAGACTTACAGAAGAACTTTTTTCGGACGATACCTTAGATTCCAAGGTGATTGATCAGACCATTCTAGAAGCTCGTAAATTGTACCACCAAGAGGATGATGCGGTTAAAAGACTTCTCGATGTTTCCATTTTTGAAGATGATCGTGTTTTTGAAAAGGTAGAATTCGTGGATTTCTACCGTTTTAGCGACGTAAGCCTGGAAGATATGCTCGTCTATTTAAAGGAAAATGTAGGTTGGGTGAGACCAACTGATACTGGTAGATCAACCAACTGTCTCATAAATCAAGTGGGTATCTATGTTCATAAAAAAGAAATGGGATATAGTAACTATTCATTTCCGTACAGTTGGGATGTCAGATTAGGTCATAAAACCCGCGACGAGAGTCTGGAAGAAATAAATGAAGTTATTGACGAGGCTGAGGCCAAACGAATCCTGAAAGAAATTGGTTATGACAAATCGGAGGAAGATTGGCAGAACACAGATAAGCTTGTGGCCTATTACACAGGAAACCCTAATTTATCACTCAAAGACATTAGAGAATTTGCCGCATTGAGACTTCCCTCCTATATGGTGCCTACCGTTTTTAAGCATTTAAACAAAATTCCGTTAACCAAGAATGGCAAAGTAGACAAAAAAGCTTTGCAAAACTTAACGAGCGTTCAACTGGAATTAGAAACGCCCTATGCCGCGCCTAGAAATGAGATAGAAGAAATTTTGGAGCGGATATGGCAGGATGTTCTACAACTTAAAAAAGTGGGTATCTATGATAACTTTATTGCTTTGGGAGGACACTCTTTGGCCGCAATTCGTGTAACAGCTAGAATAAATGACGAAATCGAATTAAATCTACCCTTGAATAAAATATTTGAACTGCCAACCATTGCAGAATATAGTAGGTATATAGAAAATACATTAATGGCACTTTTAGAAGAATAAAACCTTTTGGCTTAAGTTTTCGTAAACATAATATATGAGTGTAAATTACAGAAATGGTTTGAAAACCTGGGTTTTGAAATATATGGCATTGCTCATAGGGCTTTGCTATTTAGCCAATCCTTGTCATCAAGTCATATACACTGTTTTTCATGAGGTTTCACACATCATTTCGCCCCCAGATGTCACGGTTAGCGCTACCAAAATCAATCAAAAAGAAAAACAAAATTTAAATCATGAACACGATCATTTGCGAGCGCATAATCATAACGCACTTAATCGTATTGCCGCGCTAATTAATCCGTCAGACGGGCTTGATTTAGATAATAAAAACCTACTCAACACCTATCTGATCGACAAACATATATCAACCAATATTTTAACACTATCAAAGATTCTCCCAACTGTTATTCAAAATAACGACGACAATCCCATAAATAAAGTCATAGTCGGTTTTTTAGAGATTATAGAGTTGCCTCCACGGCTAGTTTAATAGCTAACGAAAGCCATTAATTGTGCATCGTGAGCTTTACAGTCAACACGACATCTCATCTCTAATTTGCAAATTTTTGCATAAAACCCTATACTATGAAAAATTTTCACACAGTTCTATTCTGTCTTTTTGGGAGCATTCTATATGCTCATGATCTCAGTGGCACAGTAATTTCACCAGATCAAACTGCCATTGAAGGGGTAAGCGTATATAACAATACTACCGGCTCCTATACCTATTCCAACGTTTCTGGATATTTTGAATTGGATGACATTTCAGTAGGCGACATCATTAATTTTTATGGACTTGGCTATACAAAACACCAATTAATTATTACTGAAAAACAGCTTGACGCCACTATTGAAGTCGTATTAGAAGAGGCCGCTGTCTCCTTAGATCAAGTCGTTTTATTGTCTAAATTAAACATTCTGAGTAATTTTGTTAATGTCGACGTTAAAACCAATCCCGTAAAATCATCTCAAGAAATTCTTAGAAAAGTGCCTGGGCTCATCATAGGTCAGCATGCAGGGGGCGGAAAGGCCGAACAAATATTCTTGAGAGGCTTTGATATCGACCACGGGACCGACATCACTATAAATGTTGACGGACTTCCGGTCAATATGGTTTCTCATGCCCATGGTCAAGGGTATGCTGATATGCACTTTATCATTCCTGAAACTATTGACAATATAGATTTTGGAATGGGACCCTATTATGCGCAGAAAGGCAATTTCAATACGGCTGGTTATATTGATTTAAAAACGAAAGAAAAAATCGACGAAAATCTTATATCCGTCGAGGCAGGACAGTTTAATTCCATTCGAACTTTGGGAATGATTAAAATCTCTGAAGGTCAGTTAAGCAATGCCTATGTCGCTTCAGAAATGGTTCTGACCGACGGTGCTTTTGAATCACCACAAAATTTTAATCGTTTCAATATTATGGGACGATACCATTTCAATAATCGTGAAGATCAGGAGTTGAGTTTAACGCTATCACATTTTCAAAGTAAATGGGATGCTTCTGGTCAAATCCCAAATCGAGCTATTGACCAAGGCCTAATTTCCAGATTTGGTGCTATCGATGATACTGAAGGAGGCCAAACAAGTAGATCTAATTTTCTCGTAAATCATACCAAGCAACTTGATGAGCATTCAAAAATAAAATCGAAAGTTTTTATCTCGAAATATGATTTTGAATTGTTTTCAAATTTCACCTTTTTCTTGGAAGATCCAATAAATGGAGATCAGATCCACCAAAAGGAAAATCGTACCATAATTGGTGCAGAGTCCAGTTATGAGCATTCCATTCATCTAGGAAATCACGATTCACAATTAAAATATAATACAGGCATTGGATTCCGATATGACGATATTAACGATGTGCAACTTTCCCGAACCAAAAATCGACAAACGCTTTTGGAACGGTTGGCCTACGGAAATACCGATGAACTCAATTTGTTTGCCTACTTTGATCTCAATTATAAAATAAAAAAATGGACCATCAATCCTGGGCTGCGACTCGATTACTTGAAATTTGATTACATCAATTTGATTACGGAAACATACGACAGTCAAAGCGAAGCCAAAGTTTTTGTAGGGCCTAAACTGAATATTATTTACGCGGCATCTCCCAAATTACAAATGTTTGCTAAATCTGGTATTGGTTTTCATTCTAATGATACTAGGGTAGTTACCGCTAACAATGGCAAAGAAATTCTGCCACTAGCTTTTGGAGTAGATGTTGGAGCCATATTTAGACCTACTGACAGATTGGTATTTAATGCGACGCTTTGGACACTTTATCTAGAACAAGAATTTGTTTACGTAGGTGACGCCGCCATAGTTGAACCAAGTGGTAAAACAAAACGCTTAGGTGCTGATTTCGGAATTCGCTATCAATTGGCAGATTGGTTATACCTTAATGGCGATATTAACTATACGCACGCTAGAAGTACTGAAGAACCAAAAGGGGAAGATTATATACCCCTATCACCAGAGCTTACTTCGTCGGCGGGGCTTTCCTTTAGAAATGTTGGCGACTTTTCTGGTTCAATAAATTATCGCTTCGTCAAGGACCGACCAGCAAATGAAGATAATTCTATTATAGCAGAAGGGTATGTCGTAACTGATATGAATCTTAATTACACGATTAAAAACTGGACTATTGGTATCATCATTGAAAACTTATTTAATACGGAATGGAATGAGACTCAGTTTGCCACTGAAAGTAGATTGTTTAACGAGGTAGATCCAGTAGAAGAAATTCATTTTACACCGGGCAATCCTTTTTACTTAAGAGGGAAGATATCTGTAAGATTTTAGTGAATCTTCAGCCATATTTGCGGGTTTTTTTATTTTACTTAATGAAGACATGGTAAACCCTTAGGGATCATTTTCAATAGTTGTTAATTCACTATTGCACTTCGATATATTGACAGCATTGAGAATATTGATTTATATTTATAATAGGATTTTAATGATCTAAAAACGAATAAATGTTGACCGTAAGAATTTAAATTTTTTAAAAGCAGATTTGTATCACAACAGATACGAAAGGTTCTCATGCCATATGGTTTGAAGCACCACATATTAAGTTAGTGTCAGAATAATAGATAAATGCATCTTAGATAAATTTTATGTACCCTATTAAACCAAATATAATACATACATATTATGTAAATACAGATACCGATAAGAGTTATGCTAACCTCTTATCTCAAGAGGAAACTTTAAAAGCATCTAAATTCAAATTTAAAAAAAATAGAAATCAATTGGTTGTTTCTAGAGGTGCTTTAAGGATTTTATCTGGAAAATATCTCAATAAAGATCCGAAAGAAATTGGTTTTAAATATGGTGAGTTTGGTAAACCAGATTTCGATTTGGAAACGCCATTAAATTTTAATATTTCTCATTCCGGAACGATGGCTATTTTGGCTTTTGTATTGGACCATGCTATCGGCGTTGATATAGAAAAAATAAAACCCGATTTTGACGTGATGGAGATAGCCTCAAATTTCTTTTCAGATCTTGAAATAGAAGCATTGAATAAAATTCCTAAAAACAAACTAACTGAAGCCTTTTATAGATGCTGGACCCGTAAGGAATCTTTTATAAAAGCGAAGGCACAAGGGCTTTCATTTCCGCTTGATTCGTTTTCTGTTTGTATAAATTCAACTATAAAAACAGAGGTATTAGAAACCAAATGGGAAGAAGCAGAAAAAAATAATTGGAGCCTATTTACTTTCTCACCAAATCAAGACTATATTGGTGCCATATCAGTAAAAGGCCAGATTGAATCAGTAGAATATTATGATTTCAAACATTATTAAAAGTACTATGTTTTTTTTTCTAACTATTTCAGTTAATTCTTCCGGTACTGTCGCATCTATTAACAACAAGTATTAAACTTTTATCCAGATAATTTTTTAGAAGCTTTGTTATAAATGGTTTTTAAGTTGAATTATGAATCAAGACTGATTACGTTGATAGAATTAAATATATTAGAATAATTTTATGTCATTGTTGGTGTTTTCCAATAACAATTTTCTCTCATCATGAATTCTCCATAAATTTTCAATTAACAATGATGAAGAAGCATGAATAACCTCGTTTATCCTGAAATTTTAGGTCGTTGCCCATTCTAAAGATTAAAACTGTGAAGAGTGGTTTTCACCGATTTTACTATTTATTTAGTTTTGTTCAACTGTATTGGCAACGCTACAAATTATGCCATTGTAGGTGTTTTCCACCAACAATTTCTCTATAGCCTATTTTCCCATAACTATTTACTTGACAATGATTTGAGAAAGTATGATTAACCTCGTTGATCTTGAATTTTGGGATGATGCTCATTAGAAGCCTAAAACCGCGACCAGCGGTTTTAACGGCTTTTTTCATTTGCCATCTTTTGCTCAACTGCGTTGGCAACGCAGTCAAATGATAAAAGCCTACAAAATCTCTGATTTTGTAGGCTTTTATTGGTCGGGGATGGTCAAGCATTCAGGCGTGACGACCTCCATTATGTCGGGGTGGCAGGATTCGAACCTGCGACCTCCGCGTCCCAAACGCGGCGCGATAACCGGGCTACGCTACACCCCGATGTGGTTATCTGAAAATTGCGGAGAGACAGGGACTCGAACCCTGGCGACAGTTACCCGTCGACAGATTAGCAATCTGCTCCATTACCACTCTGGCACCTCTCCTATTTTGTTAAAGAACATCCTTAAATGCGGATGCAAATGTAGCCCTTCATTCCAAAGAAAACAACTATTTTTAAAAAATTTTATGGGAATTTTTTTATTCTGGATATTCTATCCTGAGATGGAAGATGTTAGCTAATTTATTCTTTAATATTTTCTTGATAGATTCAATCTCCTTAAAGGTAATATTGGCATTTAAAAACTGCCCATCCTCCATTTGTTTATTGATAATATTCTCCACAAAATGGTTAATTTTAGTTGAGGAAGGGTCTTTTAAACTTTTTGATGCGGCCTCCACACTATCACACATCATCAAAATTGCCGTCTCTTTACTAAACGGTTTAGGACCTGAATATCTAAAATCGGCATCATCTGTGGCAATATCAAGTTCTTTTTCTTTCATATAAAAATAATAGACCAAACTGGTGCCATGATGGGTGCGGATAAAATCGATAACCCGATCTGGTAAATTGTTCTTTTTCGCAATTTCGATCCCGTCTAATACATGGGAAAATATGATGGCAGCACTTTCTTGGGCAGACAACTCATCGTGCGGATTTAATCCCGTAGATTGGTTCTCGGTAAAATAAGTGGGATTTTTCATTTTCCCGATATCATGGTATAATGCCCCTACCCTAACTAACATGGCATTCGCACCGATTTCATTAGCGGAAGCTTCTGCTAAATTGGCAACGTTTAAGCTATGATGAAATGTGCCAGGTGCCTTATTAGACAATTCCTTTAAAAGCTTCGCGTTGGTATCTGAAAGTTCCAATAAAGACACATCCGATACCAAACCGAACAGGCGTTCATAAATATAAATGAGCGGTTGTACAAATAATGTCGCCAAGCCACACAATACAAACATTCCGAAAGCTTCAAAATCGAGATCAATAATACTGCCCTCATGAATAACAAAAAAGGCAAAATATGTTACGATATACACTAGGGTTATCTGCCCCACCGAAATAAAGAGATTGGCGCGTTTATACAATTCTGAAACGGTTAGGATAGTCACAATCCCTGCGGTAATCTGTAAAAACATATATTCATAACTATTGGGTACTACAAATCCCAATAAAAGCACGGTAAGCATATGGGCAAACAATCCCAATCTCGCATCAAAAAATGCCTTTAAAACTAATGGCAACACACACAACGGCACCACATACACATACTTGGCATTATATTTTACGATGAGTGTGGTCAACAATACCATCAGTAGAATATTAAAAAATATAAAAGTGACCTTGGTGTTATCTAAAAAAACATCTATACGGTATTTGCGCAAAAATAACAGTAACATCAATAAGGTTAATGCTACCAAAATGGAATAGGAAATAACCACCCAAGTGTAATTATTAGAACTCCAAACCTGCGATTCATATTCAGATTCTAAAGATTTTAAAATATCGTATTTATGACCTTCCACCAATTCACCCTTAGAGATGATCAGCGTTTCCCGTTCAATATTTCCTCGTGTTCTAGAAATTTTATCGAGTTCTTCATTCAAGGCATTTTGGGTCATGGATTTATTGACCTTTAAATTGGGCTCAATCAAATCAAAAAACATCGAGACAAAAACCGCGCTAAAATTAGAATTTCGTTGGTCTTCCAACTGTTTCTCCAAGATTTTTCTAAAGGCATCAATTTTGGCCAGTTCTGAATAGGTAGTGGTTGCGATTTGGTTTTGGCCATCCAATAGGATTACATTCTTATCATTTGGATAGTTGTAATCTTCTTCCAACACTCCATTTTTATAAATATCGTCCAACACCAATTTTCCTACCCTATAGAGCTCAGTTTTTTTTCTTCCCAAAGAGTCGTCAAAGGTACTGTTGAACTTTTTGTTGTAATCTTCGTAAACAAAATCTTTGACCTCTTCTACCAAATCAAAATAAATCGCACTATTTTCAACAATGGCAGATTTTTCTTTTTCTAGCTCCTCTGGAGTTTTTTGTATGGCAAAATCAAATGGTGCGTAGAGATTTTCCGATTGCCAAGGTTTATTTTTGTCAAAATTGTATTTGAATTTACCACTCTTAGGAAAGAGATAAACTATTAAAAAAGTAGTTCCTATAAAAAGGAGGATTTTGTAAATAAGTGCATGATTCTTGTACCACTTACTAATAAGATTTTTCATCAAAGTCGTCTCAATTGTCTTTCAAAAGTAATAAATTATAAAAGGATTTGTAGGTTTAACGTGAGGTTTCATTCATAAATCAATTAAAAAATGTTTAATTTTGCGTGAATCAAATCAAAACCCATAAAAAATGAGTAAAGAAGTCGTCATTGTATCAGCAGCAAGAACTCCAATTGGTAGTTTTTTAGGAGCCCTATCTACAGTTACAGCGCCAAGATTGGGAGCCGTAGCCATTAAAGGGGCATTGGATAAAATTAACCTAAATCCTGATTTGGTACAAGAAGTGATTATGGGTAATGTAGTACAGGCGGGCACTGGACAAGCGCCAGCGCGTCAAGCAGCAATTTATGCTGGAATTCCTGACACTGTACCTTGCACTACAGTAAATAAAGTATGTGCTTCTGGGATGAAAGCGGTAATGCAGGCAGCTCAAGCTATTGCTTTGGGAGATGCTGATATTATCGTAGCCGGTGGGATGGAAAACATGAGTTTAATTCCGCACTATCTTCATGCACGAACAGGAACAAAATTTGGACCTGCCACCTTAATTGATGGCATGCAGAAAGACGGATTGGTAGATGCATATGATGAAAACGCCATGGGTGTTTGCGCTGATGCCTGTGCCGCCGAATATAAATTTAGTAGAGAAGATCAGGATGCTTATGCCGTGCAATCTTACGAGCGCTCTTCAGCTGCTTGGGATGCCGGTAAATTTAACAATGAAGTTGTGCCTGTAGAAGTGCCGCAACGTCGTGGAGATGCTGTTGTAGTGTCAAAAGATGAGGAATATACCAACGTTAAAATGGATAAAATTCCATCATTGAGACCTGCGTTCTCTAAAGATGGAACCGTCACTGCAGCTAACGCTTCCACCATTAATGATGGTGCTGGCGCCGTGATATTGATGAGTAGAGAAAAGGCCGATGAATTGGGTTTTAAAGTGTTAGCTACCATAAGAGGCTATGCTGATGCGGCTCATGAACCAAAATGGTTTACGACGGCACCTGCTAAGGCCCTACCGAAAGCATTGGATAAAGCTGGTATTGCTATTGAAGATGTAGACTTCTTCGAATTTAACGAAGCTTTCGCCGTGGTTGGTTTAGCAAATATGAAACTTCTCGGATTGAATGATAGCAACGTTAACGTAAATGGTGGCGCCGTGTCTTTGGGGCATCCCTTAGGATGTTCAGGAGTGCGTATCATTATAACTTTGATAAATGTATTAGAACAAAATAATGCGAAGATAGGAGCTGCAGCTATATGTAATGGTGGTGGCGGTGCTTCCGCTATTGTTATTGAACGCGCTTAAACGGATTTCATAACCCCTAATTTTGTTTAATCCAGTTATAATTTCAGATTTTTAAGATCCCATAAATCCTAAAAATAGTCCATAGACCTTTTCACCTTTATGTCATACGGAATTGCCAATTTAAGCATCGTCCCTTTAAGAATTGAACCTGCTGATACTACTGAGTTACTTTCTCAAGTTCTCTACGGTGAACTGTTTAAAGTGATTGAACGACGCAAAAAATGGAGCAAAATTCGCTTAACCGATGATAAATTTGAAGGGTGGATTGATAATAACCAATATGTGGCCATTTCAGAAGCAGATTATGACACTTTAAATACTGCTCCAACAAGATTATCTGCTGACTTGCTTGAATTTGTTCAGGACAGCCAAAATCAGTTAATCACCATTCCGTTAGGGTCTTCCTTGGCACCTCTTACTTATCTAAACCACAGCTTTGATGGCCATGCCATTGAAGGACGGCAGTCAAAGTCTAGAATTATAGATACGGCATTTTTATACCGAAATGCGCCGTATTTGTGGGGTGGCAAAACGCCATTCGGTATCGATGCGGCCGGTTTTACGCAAATGGTGTATAAGTTGAATGGCTATCCCCTAGCGCGTACTGTTCAACAACAGGCTAAACAAGGAGAAGCTTTAAGTTTTATCGAAGAAAGTGACATTGGCGATTTAGCGTTTTTTGATAATAACGAAGGCCAAATCATTCATGTAGGCATCATCATGCCGGACAATTATATTATTCACGCCTACGGCAAAGTGCGTATAGACCGACTCGATCATTCAGGGATTTATAATGTAGATACTAAAATGCATACTCATAAGCTCAGGGTGATTAAAAAAATCATATAAAAAAAGGCTATCCATTTCGGATAGCCTTTTTTCATGTATTGAAATGCGGGTACTTATTGACCACTTTCTAAAGCTTCCACTTTAGTTTTCATTACTTTCATTTTCTCAGTTTCGCCTAAAGCACTGTAAATGTTTACCAAAGTTTTAGCAGCTTGCAAATCTGTTGGTCGTAATTTAAGAGTCGTTTCTAAGTAAGGAATCGCTTCTTTATACAATTCAGATCTATTCTCTTTCAATTCATCGTACTTTTTATTGTCCGCCGCTGAACTTCCAAGCGCATTCATTTCTTCAATAAGCTTTTGCTCTTGTCCCAAGATTAACACAGCCATGTTGTTATGAACGTCCGTATAATCAGGTTTGATTTGTAAGGCTTTTTCGTAGTAACCTTTAGCCGACTCAGCATCTCCACCTTCAGCAGAAACGATACCTAAGTTGAATAACAATTCAGGATTGTTAGGATCACTCACCAAAGCTTCTTCAATTAAGCTTTTGAATTCTTCCTTATTGCCCATTTGCAATTGCATGTTAGCTTCAGAAATAATCAAAGATGAATCTTCAGGATTAGCTTTACGCGCTTCTTTCATTGCAGCTACTGCTTTTTCATTATCACCACGGGTCATATAGATTAAGGCGATGTTCTTAACAATCTCAGCTCTTTTAGATTCTGATTGCTTAGTAGCAGGTGTAATATGAGTTCCTGCCTTTACAGAAATGTCCATTAAACTTTTACTTGGGAAAGTTTCTTCTTCTCCCGTTTCTTTATTTACCGCAACGTATTCTGTTTCAATACCAACATAGCCTAAATCCTTAAGTGCTTCGTAATGTTTTAAGGCATTGTCATAATCTTCACCATTTACAGCGGTCGCCGCTGCATAATAAAGATATAACGTGTCTTTAGTAGACATTTTGTAGGCTTTTTCAAAACCTTTAGAAGAAGCAACAAAATTTTTCTTTTCTAAAGCACCATTGGCCTTGGTTAAGAAAGACTCAAGCATTTTTTGTTTGATGTCGTTAACTTCACCCGAATATTTGCTATTACTGCCATCTACTTTTTCTACCATGTTCAAACTTTCTATAGCAGCGTCCATGTCAGCTTCAGAGCCGGCACCGTTAGCGTATAGCGCCTGACCTTTTAAAAAGTAAAAATTAGCTTTCATTTTGTCGTCTGCACTCCCAATTAAAGATTCTGCAGCGTTAATTGCAGATTTAGCTTCTGCGTAATTGTTTTTCTTTATGGCTTTTTCAGCATCTTTTAGCTCACTCTTTTGTGCAAAAGTTAAAGAGCCTACTAAAACTGCGAAAGCGACTGTGACTTGTTTTTTCATTTTTAGTTGTTTAAAAATTAAGGATTAATTATTGATTATCGTCTTCAGTATTATCAAGAGTTGTGCCATTTTCGTTAGTCTCTTGGTTTTCAAGCGCTTCCCCTAGAGCTTCCTCAATTAACGGATCTTCTTCATCTTTCATCACTTTGGCAACCGCAGCAATAGAATCATTTCCTTTTAAGTTGATTAACTTCACACCTTGTGTAGCACGGCCCATTACCCTAAGGTTGGCAACCGCCATCCGAATTGCGATACCTGATTTATTGATAATCATTAAATCACTGTCATCACTCACGGATTTAATAGCGACTAAACTTCCAGTCTTTTCAGTAATAGAAATGGTTTTCACTCCTTTTCCACCTCTGTTGGTAATCCTGTACACTGCTTCCCCATCTTCCGGATCGTCAATATAGGTCCGCTTTCCGTATCCATTTTCAGAAACTACCAATACAGATTCTTCTTGCGGATTTTCAATAGTTACCATTCCTATGACTTCATCTTTGGGATGCGCTAAGGTAATTCCTCTAACTCCGGAAGCATTTCTACCCATAGGGCGTGTTTTAGCTTCTTCAAATCGGATGGCTTTACCAGATTTAAGAGCTAACATCACCTGGCTGTTTCCAGTGGTTAATTTAGCTTCTAGTAAAATATCGTCGTCCTTAATAGTAATGGCATTAATTCCATTTGTTCTCGGGCGAGAATATTGCTCTAAAGAGGTTTTCTTAACTTGACCATTTTTAGTAGCCATAATCACGTAGTGGCTGTTAATGTACTCTTCATTTTTAAGATCTTGTGTACAAATAAAAGCTTTTACCTTATCATCTTGTTCAATATTGATCAAGTTTTGAATGGCTCTACCTTTAGACGTTTTGGAACCTTCTGGAATTTCGTACACACGCATCCAGAAACATTTTCCTTTTTGGGTAAAGAATAACATGTATTGATGGTTTGTACCCACAAATAAATGCTCCAAGAAATCTTCGTTACGGGTGGTAGATGCTTTTTGTCCTACGCCTCCTCTATTTTGAGTTTTATATTCCGTTAAAGATGTCCGCTTAATGTATCCAGCGTGTGAAATGGTAATGACTACTTGCTCATCAGGAATCATGTCCTCAATGCTCAAATCGCCACCTGAATATTCAATTATAGAACGACGCTCATCACCATACTTATCTTTTACAACGGCCAATTCATCTTTAATGATTTGCATACGACGTTCTTTCTTATCAAGAATATCTTTCAAATCTTCGATAGTTTTCATCAACTCTTCGTACTCTGAACGCAGTTTATCTTGTTCCAGACCCGTTAATTGACGCAGACGCATCTCAACAATGGCTTTTGCTTGGAGTTCTGAAAGTTCAAAACGTACAATTAATTTTTCACGAGCTTCATCCGCATTAGAAGACGCACGGATTAAAGCGATCACTTCATCAATATTATCAGAAGCAATAATCAAACCTTCCAAAATATGGGCGCGCTCTTCTGCTTTGCGAAGTTCGTAAGTGGTTCTTCTGACCACAACTTCATGTCTGTGCTCCACAAAGTGAAGAATCATATCCTTTAGGTTCAGTAATTGCGGACGGCCATTGACCAATGCAATATTGTTCACACTAAAAGACGATTGTAAGGCGGTGTATTTGTATAAGGTATTTAAAACGATGTTAGGGATTGCATCGCGTTTCAGCACATAAACAATCCGCATTCCATTTCTGTCTGATTCATCACGAATCATTGAAATGCCATCAATTTTCTTTTCATTAACCAAATCAGCCGTTTTCTTGATCATATCGGCTTTATTCACTTGGTACGGAATTTCAGTCACAACAATGGACTCCTTTCCTTGTACTTCTTCAAAACTTGCTTTTGCGCGCACTACAATTCTGCCGCGGCCAGTTTTAAAAGCTTCAATCACTCCATCATAACCATAGATTGTTCCACCAGTAGGAAAATCGGGAGCTTTAATGTGCGTAATCAGTTCATCAATTTCAATATCATGATTATCAATATAGGCGATGATCCCGTCAACCACTTCCGATAAATTGTGAGGGGGCATATTTGTAGCCATCCCAACTGCAATTCCTGAAGCCCCATTGACTAATAATCCGGGAATTCGTGTGGGTAAAACGGTTGGTTCTTGTAAAGTATCATCAAAATTAAGCTTATGATCTACAGTTTCCTTATCGATATCTGCCAACATGTCTTCTGAAATCTTGCGCATACGTGCTTCTGTATAACGCATTGCTGCAGGACTATCACCATCAACTGAACCAAAATTCCCCTGTCCATCAACTAACATGTACCGTAAACTCCATTCTTGAGCCATACGAACCATCGCATCATAAACGGAGGTATCGCCGTGTGGATGGAACTTACCCAATACCTCACCAACAATTCTAGCTGACTTTTTGTGCGCAGTGTTAGATCTTACACCCAGCTCATGCATGCCAAAAAGTACACGCCTGTGCACAGGTTTTAGTCCATCTCTAACATCCGGTAACGCACGTGACACAATGACCGACATTGAGTAATCAATGTAGGCCGATTTCATTTCATCTTCAATGTTGATAGGAATCAATTTCTCTCCTTCTGCCATATATAATTTAATTAGATTTTTCTAGGTTTTCAAATCGTGCTAAGATAACCATTTCATGAGTTATAACGCCACTTTAATACCGGTTTTTTGGTGTTTTTTATTAACAAATGCGTATCTTTTATATTTGATAAGTATCTCGTTAAATGTTTTGAAATTGTGAAGTTTTTTTTGTCACTTAGCAACTATAAACATTTAAGGAATAGTTTTTGCCCTAATACGGTTGATTTCACTATTTTTAATGCAGAAAGGATTTTACTATGGATGATAATTTTTCCCCAAGAGTTAAGGACGTTATAGCCTACAGCAAAGAAGAAGCTTTAAGGCTTGGCCATGACTTTATTGGAACAGAACATTTAATGCTCGGATTGTTAAGAGATGGCAATGGCAAAGCTATTGATATATTGAGTGCACTTGAAATTGATTTAAACCATTTGCGTCGTAAAGTGGAAATCTTAAGTCCGGCAAATCTTAGCAACACCGCTATTTCAAATGAAAAGAAAAACTTGCACCTCACCAGGCAAGCTGAGCGTGCCCTTAAAACAACCTTTTTAGAAGCAAAGTTATTCCAGAGCACCGCTATTAATACCGCACATTTATTACTGTGCATCTTAAGAAATGAAAATGATCCTACCACAAAACTTTTAAATAAGCTTAAGGTAGATTATGATAACGTAAAAGAACAATTCAAATCTATGATAACTAACAATGATGACTACACAGAGTCCCCTAAGGCTGAGTCGTTTTCTGATGATGATATGAATGAAGATGATGCTACCAAGCAAAATCCGTTCAGTCAATCCACCGCTAAGGGTGCAAAGAAATCAAAAACACCTGTTTTAGATAATTTTGGTCGTGATTTAACAGTTATGGCCGAAGAAGGGAAGCTTGACCCTGTTGTAGGGCGAGAAAAGGAAATACAACGCGTCTCACAAATTTTGAGCCGACGTAAAAAGAATAACCCATTGTTAATTGGCGAACCTGGTGTTGGTAAATCGGCAATTGCAGAAGGGTTAGCGCTTAGAATTATCAAACGTAAAGTGTCCAGAATCCTGTTCAACAAACGGGTGGTTACTTTGGATTTGGCAAGTTTAGTTGCCGGAACCAAGTATAGAGGACAGTTTGAAGAACGCATGAAAGCGGTGATGAACGAGTTGGAAAAGAATGATGATATTATTCTTTTTATTGATGAGATCCATACCATTGTTGGTGCTGGTGGCGCCACGGGAAGTTTGGATGCGTCCAATATGTTTAAACCCGCATTGGCCAGAGGCGAAATTCAATGTATTGGTGCCACCACTTTGGATGAGTACAGACAATATATTGAAAAAGATGGTGCGTTAGAGCGTCGTTTTCAAAAGGTTATTGTTGAGCCTACTACGGTTGAAGAAACGATAGAAATACTTAATAATATTAAGGGTAAGTACGAAGAGCACCATAATGTGCAGTATACACAGGAAGCTATTGAGGCTTGTGTAAAATTGACCAATCGCTATATGACCGAGCGGTTCCTTCCGGACAAAGCTATTGATGCATTAGACGAAGCTGGATCACGCGTGCATATTACCAATATTGACGTGCCTAAAAAGATTTTAGAGCTTGAAAAACAGCTTGAAGACGTTAAGGAAACGAAAAACAGCGTGGTGAAAAAGCAGAAGTATGAAGAAGCTGCCAAATTGCGTGATGATGAAAAACGCATAGAAAAAGAATTGGCGACTGCCCAAGAAAAATGGGAAGAAGAAACCAAGCTTCATAAAGAAATTGTAACTGAAGATAATGTTGCGGACGTCGTTTCTATGATGACTGGCATTCCGGTTAACAGAATTGCACAAACTGAAAGCAACAAATTGGCAAAACTTCCTGAGCTTATCAAAGGCAAAGTAATTGGCCAAGATGAGGCCGTTGCCAAAGTGGTTAAGGCTATTCAGCGTAACCGAGCCGGACTTAAGGATCCTAACAAGCCCATTGGGTCATTTATATTTTTGGGACAAACTGGTGTTGGTAAAACGCAGTTGGCAAAAGTATTGGCGCGACAACTTTTTGATAGCGATGATGCCTTGATCCGTATCGATATGAGTGAGTATATGGAGAAATTTGCCATTTCAAGATTGGTTGGTGCACCTCCTGGATACGTAGGATATGAAGAAGGCGGACAATTAACCGAGAAAATAAGACGCAAACCATATGCCGTGGTCTTATTGGATGAGATTGAAAAAGCACATCCTGATGTCTTTAATATGTTGCTCCAGGTATTGGACGATGGGTATTTGACAGACAGTTTAGGCCGTAAGATCGATTTTAGAAATACAATCATCATTATGACTTCTAACATTGGGGCTCGTAAATTGAAAGATTTCGGACAAGGTGTTGGTTTTGGTACGGCGGCTAAAGCGGCTCAAGCTAGTGACAACTCGAGAAGCATTATTGAAAATGCGCTTAAAAAAGCATTTGCTCCTGAGTTTTTAAACCGTATTGATGACGTCATGGTTTTTAATGCTTTAGAAAAAGAAGATATTGATAAGATTATTGACATTGAGTTGGAGCAATTGATCCTTCGTATTAAAGATTTAGGATACGCGCTTAAATTGACCCCGGCAGCTAAAGATTATATTGCAGAAAAAGGCTTTGACAAACAATACGGGGCACGTCCTTTAAAGCGGGCCATTCAGAAATATGTTGAAGATACCTTGGCAGAAGAGATCATTACTGCTCATATTAATGAAGGTGATACCATCACTATGGATTTGGACGCTACAACAAACGAGCTGGTGATTGCTATAGAAAAACCAGAGAAAGAAACGAAATCTTAATAGATTTTAAATTGGCACTAAAAAGCATCTGTAAGTAATATAGATGCTTTTTTTTTGTTTTAATTTAGTTAATGAGTAACTTTAGGTATGATTGATTTATTAAAATTCGATTTTTGTGACATTGAGATTTATGAAGATTATGTCGTTGTGATGATTAATGAAGGCGTTACGGTGATGCCAAAACACAATACAATCTTGATAAACATTGTAGATACCTATTTCCGTCACAGAGAATTTGTGTATATCACCCATCGCGTCAATTCCTACGCCGTAGACCCCTCCATCTATTTGGAAACTTCAAAAATCAAAAATCTTCGAGTTTTTGTGGTGGTCTCAAAAGATTATAAAGCCAAGGCAAATGCAGAAGTTGAAATGCTGTTTTTTAATAAACCTTTTAAAATCTTTGATGATTTTCAAGATGCTAAGGATTGGGCGGAAGCCTCTATTCATGCTTAAATTTTAAATGAACATTAAACTTTCTATTTTCTCGATCACTATCTCTAACTTTTCGAGTGAATTGCACGATTGAAATGAGTGGAATTTGTATCGAGTTCTCGATACGATTTTTTCGTACCTCAAAAATCATTCGAACTGACAGGGCTTACTGGTTGTCAATTCGAGTGAATTCCACGATTGCAATGAATGGAATTTGTATCGAGAATCTAATGCACTTTTTAAACGGTTCTCGATACGATTTTCTCGTCCCTCAAAAATCACTCGAACTGACAGGGCGAATCCGTTGTCAATTCGAGTGAATTCCACGATTGAAATGAATGGAATTTGTATCGAGAATCTATTCCGCTTTTTAAACGGTTCTCGATACGATTTTCTCGTCCCTCAAAAATCACTCGAACAGACAGTGCGAATCTGTTGTCAATTCGAGTGAATTGCACGATTGAAATGAGTGGAATTTGTATCGAGAATCTATTGCGATTTTTAAACGATTCTCGCTTATCGCAGGGTTCTCGATACGATTTTTTTCATCCCTCAAAAATCACTCGAACAGACAGTGCGAATCCGTTGTCAATTCGAGTGAATTGCACGATTGAAATGAGTGGAATTTGTATCGAGAATCTATTGCGCTTTTTAAACGGTTCTCGATACGATTTTTTCGTCCCTCAAAAATCACTCGGACTGACAGTGCGTGTTGGTTGTCAATTCGAGTGAATTTCACGATTGAAATGAGTGGAATTTGTATCGAGAATCTATGGCGCTTTTTAAACGGTTCTCGATACGATTTTTTCGTCCGTCAAAAATCACTCGAACTGACAGTGCTTAATGGTTGTCAATTCGAGTGAATTGCACGATTGAAATGAGTGGAATTTGTATCGAGAATCTATTGCGATTTTTAAACGATTCTCGCTTATCGAAGGGTTCTCGATACGATTTTTTTCGTCCCTCAAAAATCACTCGAACTGACAGGGCTTATTGGTTGTCAATTCGAGTGAATTGCACGATTGAAATGAGTGGAATTTGTATCGAGAATCTAATGCACTTTTTAAACGGTTCTCGATACGATTTTTTCGTCCCTCAAAAATCACTCGGACTGACAGTGCGTGTTGGTTGTCAATTCGAGTGAATTGCACGATTGAAATGAGTGGAATTTGTATCGAGAATCTATTGCGATTTTTAAACGATTCTCGCTTATCGAAGGGTTCTCGATACGATTTTTTTCGTCCCTCAAAAATCACTCGAACTGACAGGGCTTATTGGTTGTCAATTCGAGTGAATTGCACGATTGAAATGAGTGGAATTTGTATCGAGAATCTATGGCGCTTTTTAAACGGTTCTCGATACGATTTTTTCGTCCCTCAAAAATCACTCGAACTGACAGTGCCAGGCAATTTAATCAAACAACAACTCATTTTCAATCGAAAAATCAGTAATAAATTGCAACGATTTATGCATGAGCTCATGAAATATTAAATCTTGAGTCACAAATTGCACTTCACTTTGATAACTATTTAAAAATGCTTCTATTAATGGTGACGACGTTTTCGGTTGTCTAAAGGTGATGGCCTGTGAAGCATTCAACAATTCGATTGCTAAAATCTTTTCTACATTATATACTAAGGTATACGCCTGAGTTGCAGCATTAGCACCCATACTCACATGGTCTTCCTGCCCGTTGGAGGACACAATAGAATCTACACTAGCAGGCGTTGCCAATTGTTTGTTTGCACTAACAATACTTGCAGCAGTATATTGCGGAATCATAAATCCGGAATTTAAACCAGGATTATCCACTAAGAATGTTGGCAGTCCGCGCAGTCCGGAAATAAGTTGATAGATGCGTCTTTCGGAAATATTACCAAGTTCTGCCATGGCAATCTTTAAGTAATCCAAAGCTAAGGCTAATGGCTGTCCGTGGAAATTACCACCAGAAATAATTTCATTCTCTCCAACAAATACATTTGGATTATCGGTTACCGAATTGATTTCGGTTTTTATGGTTTTATGGATAAACTCTAAAGTATCTTTAGTTGCGCCATGAACCTGTGGAATGCATCTAAACGAATACGGATCTTGAACATGTTGCTTTTGCTGAGATATCAACTGACTGCCCTCCAGAAATTCCCGAACACGTTCTGCCGTTTTCAATTGCCCATTATGAGGACGTACCAAATGTACCAATTCATTAAACGGCTCGATTCTACCATCAAAAGCATCCAAAGAAATACTACCGATTAAATCGGCTAAATAAGAAAGTTTATAAGATTTCAATAATAAATGCACACCATATGCACTCATAAACTGTGTTCCGTTTAAAAGCGCCAAACCTTCTTTAGACAATAATGTTATGGGCTGCCAATTAAATTGTTGCATAATTTCAGATGTTGGCTTCATTTTTCCGTCATGGAAAACTTCCCCCTTCCCTATTAATGGCAAGGCCAAATGAGCCAAAGGTGCAAGATCTCCAGAAGCACCCAAAGAGCCCTGAGTATATATTATTGGCAAAATATCATGATTGTAAAAATCGACCAAGCGCTGTACCGTTCCAAGCTGTACGCCACTATGACCATAACTTAACGACTGAATTTTCAGCAACAACATGAGTTTTACAATGGCATTGGGCACCTGATTTCCCATCCCACAGGCATGAGACATGACCAAGTTTTCTTGTAACTGGGTCAATTTGTCTTTTGAAATCTTTACGTTATATAAAGATCCAAAACCAGTATTGATACCATAGATTGGCTCATCTTGCTCCAACATTTTGTTGTTGAGATAGTCTCTACAAGCATTAATATTGACTATGGATTCCTTTGAAAGTTCAATTTTTTGGTCGTAAAAAAGAATATCGCTGATCGTCGCTAATTCTAATGTTTTGGAGGATATGCTGTGCGTCAAATTCATTATTATCAATTATAGCTTCAAAAATCAACAATACCTTTACATTATCCAACAAATGTTAATAATTAATAAAAGATTCTCTTATGTCTTTTCAATCTCCTACTTTTGGCATCTTAAAAATATAGCAATGAAAAAAATAGTAGTTCTCTTAAGTGCCTTAGCTATTGTGTCCTGTAACGATGCTCCAAAAGACTATGTCACTTTATCAGGAAAAATTTCCAATAAAACCAGCGATTCTATTCTGTTAAGAAACAGAACCATCATGAAAACAATTGTATTGAATTCTGACGGTACATTCTCGGACACCCTTAAAATCGATCAACCAGAAGTTTTCGGTTTTTTTAATGGCGCAAGTGCGTTACCAATCTTTTTGAAAAACGGGTTTGACATCACTGTGAATGCAGATGGTAGTAATTTTGAAGAATCTTTAGAATTCTCAGGATCTGGAGCTGAACACAATACATTTTTAATTGAGCAAATGCGATTAGAAAAAGAATTATTGGACCAAGATAAATTGAGCAGCTTAAGTTCAGAAGGGCTTAAAACAGAAATTGAAAATATAAGAAAGGAGTTACTAACATTTTACGACCATGATAAAAGTGTTGATACTACCGTGACAAACATGGCAAAATCAAACTTGAATCCGATGTTGAACATGTTTCAAAACTATTTTGCAGAAACCATTGCTATTAGAGAACAATTCCCTGTAGGCTCTCCTTCTCCAACATTTGAAAATTATGAGAATTTTAAAGGCGGTACAACCTCGCTCAAGGATTTAGCCGGGAAATATGTATACGTCGATGTTTGGGCAACCTGGTGTGGACCTTGTATTGCTGAAATTCCTTCTTTGAAAAAATTGGAAGCTGATTATGCCGATAAAAATATCGCATTTGTGAGTATTTCTATTGACGATGCCATGCGTAGCGGTGGTGGCGATATGAATGTGGCTAAAAATAAATGGAAAACGATGATTACTGAAGAAAACTTAGGTGGCATTCAATTGTTTTCTGATAAAAATTGGCAATCAGATTTTATTAAGAATTATAACATTAATGGCATTCCGAGATTCATTTTAATCGATCCAAATGGAAATGTAGTAGATGCTAACGCGCCTAGGCCTTCCAGTAAAAAACTTACTGAGTTATTTGATAACTTGAATATCTAATTGACTCGTAAATTCTTAAAAAATAAATGCCGCATTTTTATAAGTGCGGCATTTTTTTATGCTTTTTTTCCTTCGGCATTTCCTTGGCCATTTCCTTGGGCAGGTTCCGGTACTGGTGGTTTTTCGAAGAGATTGAGATAAGCTCGCCCTAAATAATCTATGACATGGCTTGCGGTTAAACTTTGATAGCCATAATCTTCTACTGCAATATCGGCAGATTTCCCATGTAGATATACACCAAAAACAGTAGCAATAAATGGTTCATAGCCCTGACAGATCAGTCCAGTGATAATACCCGTAAGTACATCTCCTGTTCCACCAGTTGCCAATCCAGGATTGCCGGTAGCATTAACATAGAATTTATTGCCAAAAACGGTAATAGTATGTGCGCCTTTAATGACCAAAATGCAGCCGTGTTTTTTAGTAAACGCTTCGGCCTTTTTCAGCTTATCAAAATCATCCGTCCATGTACCAATAAGTCGCTCCAACTCTTTGGGATGAGGCGTTAAAACTGTTTGCGGTGGCAATAATTTGAGGTCTGCTTTATGAGCTGCTAAAATGTTAA
The DNA here is from genome assembly GCF_007997285.1 of Gelidibacter salicanalis. Lineage (GTDB taxonomy): Bacteria > Bacteroidota > Bacteroidia > Flavobacteriales > Flavobacteriaceae > Gelidibacter > Gelidibacter salicanalis. The sequence continues at coordinate 15,203 of NZ_VORX01000008.1, read as the reverse complement.
GAGCATCGGCATCAATCACCAAAGCAGTTGTATTGTTCTTTAAGAATTCTTTGAGAGCCAAATGCGTCTCCTTATGCGTTCCCATTCCCATGCCTAAGGCTATTGCTGTAGGGGCGATGTCATATGAGATTGCTGTGATTTTCTCGTCGTCAGTATCCGTTATAACCATCGCTTCAGGAAAAGAGGATTGCAAAGGTATATATCCGCATTTTGGAGTGAAAGTAGTGACCAATCCAACTCCTGAAGCCAAGGCTGCGCGTGCGGAAAGCACCACCGCCCCTATCTTGCCATAACTCCCACCAACAACTAAAGCATGACCATAAGTTCCTTTATTCGAGAATTTTTCTCTCGGCTGATAGATGGGAAGCATCTCTAGTTTTCCCATCAATTCCACTTCAGTTTCTGTGGCTTGTAAAAATTCAGGATCAATTCCAATATCCAAAGCTTCCCATTGTACCGTGTATTTGGAGGTTTGAGGCAGAAAAAAGACCAGTTTAGGCGATTGGAAACTTAGGGTATAATCAGCCCATACTACGCCATTTTCATCCTCTGGAACTTGATCTGCATAAAGTCCGGACGGGAGATCAATCGCTAAGGTAAAAGCCTTTGAAGCTCTAAAATGTTGGAATAATCCTTTAATCCAATCATTCGGTGGTCTATTAAGACCGATGCCAAATACGGCATCTACGATAATATCATCAGGACCTATGGGCGGAAAATCCGCTTCACAGTTCAACATGATCGGCCATTTTTTGGTGGTTTGCTTGATGCGATCGTAATTCACCAAAAAATCTTCTGTACGTTTATCGCTGCAGTTCACAACATAGGTATGCACATTATACCCATAAATAGTGAGATGCCTGGCGACCACTAATCCGTCGCCACCATTATTTCCAATGCCACAGAATACATGAATAGGAACTTGAGCCCCCTGCATGCGCTGATGAATCCAATTGAATATTTGCATGCCCGCACGTTCCATTAATTCCGTGGAGCTAATCTTCTGTTTTTTGGCCGTGACTTGATCGCCTTTGTATATTTGTTCTTTTGAGAATATCTTCATTTTAGGGGTGTTATTTTGTGATATATTTAATTATGTGGTATTTACACCCAAAAGTGGATGATAAATTTTTTTATTAGAGTAAAAATAATACTTTTGAAAGGTATAGACCAATATATGGATTGTTTAGATATCATCAAAAACCATTTCTTCTCCTTCATTTCTACTGAAGGTACGACCTCTATTACAGCTATTACCCCTTGGGGTTAATATATACATTCATTTCCGCCGCATTATTTCTTTTTTTTTCAAGTAGTTAGTTTAAATCCAACATACAATCGACCATGAACGTATTAAAATTTGGAGGGACTTCAGTGGGTTCCTCAGAAAATATAAAAAAAGTCATCAAGATATTAGATGATTATTCACAAACAGAACCGGTAATCTGCGTGGTTTCAGCAGTAGGTGGTATTACCGATAAATTATTGAACGCCGGTGAATTGGCTCAACAAAAAAACGAAAGCTACCTCTCTGAATTTAAAACTATTAAAGCCATACATCTCACTATTTTATCTGAGCTTATTTCCAATAAAAACGACAGTGCCAAAGAGTATGTGGAAAGTACTTTAGCGAGTTTAAAAAGTTTATTGGATGGCATCTATCTCATTAATGAATTGTCTCCAAAAACAAAAGATAAACTGGTAAGTTTTGGAGAGCTCCTTTCCTCCTACATTATTGCAGAAAGTCTGAAACATCAAGGGTTAGATGCACTTCGCAAAAACTGTCAAGATTTGGTGGTGACCAATGCTAATTTTACAAAAGCCGAAGTTAATTACGGCATTACGAATGCTAACATTCAAGACTATTTTAAGGATGTCAGTCAGAGAATTACAATCCTCCCCGGCTTTGTCTCAAAATCTGAATCAGGCGAAATTACCACCTTGGGCCGTGGCGGTTCAGATTTTACCGCGGCTATTGTTGCGGCAGCTTTAAAAGTTAACCGTTTGGAAATTTGGACGGACGTCAGTGGTATGTATACCGCCAATCCTAAACTGGTCAAACAAGCCTATCCTATTGAAAAATTGTCGTATCAGGAAGCGATGGAATTGTCGCATTTTGGAGCAAAAGTACTTTACCCGCCTTCAGTTCAGCCGGTTTTGAATTTGGAGATTCCCATTCATATTAAAAATACTTCTGATCCGGAAGCACGTGGCACCATCATTACGAATGATAAAAGTAACGGCTTTCACAATGCTGCCAAAGGCATCACCAACATTAACAATATTGCGTTATTAACGTTACAAGGACATGGCATGGTGGGTATTCCCGGATTTTCTAAACGCTTGTTTGAAACCTTGGCCATAGAGAAAATTAATGTCATTTTTATCACACAAGCCTCTTCGGAACATTCTATCTGTTTTGGAATTGATGAAGGTGATGCCTATCTCGCTGCCCTCAGCATCAATCAAACATTTGAAAATGAAATTGCCTTGAAAAAAATTGATCCGATCATTGTTGAAAAAGATCTTTCTATTGTGGCCTTGGTTGGAGATAATATGAAAAATCACCAAGGCATCAGTGGCCGCATGTTTAGTGCTTTAGGCAGAAATAATATCAACATTAGAGCCATCGCTCAGGGTGCTTCAGAAAAAAATATCTCTACGGTTATTGCCCAAAAAGATGTCAAAAAAGCACTGAACACCATTCATGAAGGGTTTTTTGAGGATCAAACCAAGCAACTGAATGTGTATATAACTGGTGTTGGAAATGTAGGAGAACGCCTAGTAGAGCAGATCAAGCAGCAACGGAAATATCTTAAAGAACAACTTAAAATCAATTTGAGAATTATTGGCTTATCCAATTCCCGGAACATGATTTTTGATGAATCTGGATTGTCTTTAAAAGATTGGAAGGAGCAATTGGCTATAGGAGAAATGGCTTCCATAGAAGGTTTCTTGGAGCGCAATAAAAGCTTCAACCTTCGCAACAGTATTTTTGTAGATGTCACTGCCAATGAGGAGGTTTCTACAATTTATGCCGATTATTTAAAAGAAAGTATTGCTGTGGTAGCCTGCAATAAAATAGCCTGTTCCAGTGCCTTTGAAAATTATAGTACTTTAAAAAAGCTGTCTGTTAAGTACAGCGCTCCATTTTTGTTCGAAACTAACGTTGGTGCGGGATTGCCAGTGATTGACACTTTAAATCACCTCATTGCTTCGGGCGATAAAATTACCTCCATTCAGGCGGTGCTTTCAGGAAGTTTAAATTTTGTGTTTAACAATTTTGATGATGGTACAAAATTCCATGATGTTGTAAAACAGGCGCAAAAAGAAGGCTATACAGAACCGGATCCACGGATTGATTTAAGTGGTGTTGATGTGGCACGTAAAATATTGATCCTCGCGAGAGAAAGTGGAACACAACTCAACTTAGAGGATATTGAAAACACCTCATTTTTGACCAAAGACAATTTGAACAGCAATTCTGTTGACGATTTTTATGAAACGCTTATAGCAGATGAAGCACACTTTCAAAACCTGTTTGCATCAGCTAAAAATAACGCATGTCAGTTAAAATATGTGGCAGAATTTAATAATGGTCAGGCTAAGGTAGGACTGAAAGAAATACCTAAGGAGCATCCCTTCTATAATTTACAGGGCAAGGACAATATTGTCATGTTTTATACCCAACGCTACCCGGAGCAGCCGATGATTATTAAAGGTGCTGGAGCTGGAGCAGATGTGACGGCGTCAGGCTTGTTTGCGGATATTATTCGTATTGGAAATTAGTTTTTAGTAAGCAGTCTTCAGTAGGCAGTTTTCAGTTGGCAGTTTTCAGTTGGCAGTTTTCCAGTTAGCGGTCTTCAGTAGGCAGTAGGCAGTACATGAGCGTTCAGATACAAATATGAATTAGTGATAATTCGTGAAATTCGTGTCAAAAAATCAGTAGAAATATAAATCAAGTACCTGTGATAAAAAACGAAATCAAAATATTCTCACCGGCAACGGTAGCTAATGTCTCCTGCGGATTTGACGTCCTCGGGTTTTGTTTAGAGACCATTGGCGACGAGATGATAGCCAGAAAAACGGACAAGAAAGGCATTTTCATCACCAAAATTGAAGGTTTTAATTTGCCTTATGAATCCGATAAAAATGTGGCTGGCGTTTCTGCCTTAGCCATGATCGCTGATGCGCAACCCGATTTCGGTTTTGAGATTGAAATATATAAAAAAATTAAACCTGGCAGTGGCATTGGGAGTAGCAGCGCTAGTGCCTCAGGAAGTGTCTTTGCCATTAATGAGCTTTTAGGACGACCTTATAGCAAAACCCAAGTGACAGATTTTGCCATGAAGGGAGAAGCCTTGGCAAGCGGCAGCGAACATGCCGATAATTTGGCTCCAGGTATTTTTGGAGGATTTACTTTGGTAAAAAGTACATTTCCTTTAGAAGTTTTGCAATTACCTACTCCAAAAGATCTATACGCCACCATTATTCATCCGCAAATAGAAATTAAAACCGCTGATGCGAGAGCCATTTTACCCAAATCGTTTCCGTTGAAGGATGCGATTACCCAATGGGCCAATGTGGGAAGTTTTGTGCATGCCCTACATACTAACGACTATGAATTATTGAAAAGAGCCTTACAAGACGTCATTGTGGAACCACACCGTAGTCAATTGATTCCATATTTTAAAGAGGTGAAATCCGCAGCGCTCAATAATGGCGCCTTAGGTGCCGGGATTTCTGGTGCAGGACCTTCAATCTATGCGTTATCTAAAGGCATCGAGAATGCTAAAAAGGTTGAGAAAGCAATGCGGAATGTGTATTCTAATACAGCCATTGCGTTTGAAACCTATGTATCTCAGATCAATACGGATGGAATTAAAGAAATTTAAATTATAAAATTATTTCACAGAATTACACAGAGAAGCACAGAGTTACATAAAAAATTCTGAGAAAGATTAGTGAATTCGTGGCAAAAAAAATTAAAATGAATTATTACAGCCTAAACAAAACAGCCCCAAACTCGTCTTTCAAAGAAGCAGTTATCAAAGGAATCGCTCCTGATAAAGGACTTTACTTTCCTGAAAGCATTAGCCCCTTACCTACTTCATTTTTTGACAATATAGACTCTCTATCTTATGAGGAGATTGCTTTTCAGGCGATAGAACAATTTGTAAGTCCAGATATTCCTGAAACTGTTTTAAAAACAATTATCGAGGAAACGTTATCATTTGACTTTCCGGTAGTTAACATCAGTGAAAACATATCCACTTTAGAACTTTTTCATGGTCCGACAATGGCCTTTAAGGACGTAGGTGCTCGATTTATGTCCCGATGTTTAGGATATTTTAATCAAGATAACACTAAAGAAGTAACCGTGTTGGTTGCCACTTCAGGAGATACGGGAGGCGCTGTTGCTAATGGATTTCTAGGCGTAAAAGGCGTTAATGTAGTTATTCTATACCCAAGTGGAAAAGTGAGTGATATTCAAGAAAAACAGTTGACTACTTTAAAACAAAACATTACCGCTTTAGAGGTGGATGGTGTATTTGATGATTGTCAAGACATGGTAAAACAAGCGTTCTTAGACGATGAATTGACTTCTAATATGCAGTTGACCTCTGCAAATTCAATCAATGTTGCGCGTTGGCTGCCCCAAATGTTTTATTTCTTTTTTGCTTACAAACAACTTCATAACACCCATAAAAACATCGTGTTTTCTGTACCTAGTGGCAATTTCGGAAATATTTGTGCAGGAATGATGGCACAGCAGTTGGGTTTGCCCATTCAGCATTTTATAGCCTCTAATAATGAAAACAATGTGGTTACTGAATACCTGAGCTCCCGATCATATCAACCAAAACCCTCTGTACAAACCATCAGCAATGCTATGGATGTTGGTAACCCGAGTAACTTTATCCGCATTCAGGAAATCTACAAAAATGATTTTGAGACTTTAAAATCAAATCTATCCTCCTATAGTTTTTCTGATGATCAGACTCGAAAGGCTTTAAAAGAACTTTATGAAACCTATAACTACGTCGCTGATCCGCATGGTGCCGTGGGATACTTGGGGTGTAAAGCGTATCTTGAAGAGCATCCTAATGCGCATTGCGTGTTTTTAGAAACCGCTCACCCCACAAAGTTTTTGGATGTAGTGGTTTCTGTTATTGACAAAAACATAGCATTGCCTGCACAAATTAAAGCAGTCATGGACCAGAAGAAAGTAGCTATTTCTATCACCAACTATCAAGATTTAAAATCGGTGCTGTTGAATGCTATTGCATAAAAAAAAGAGGTCTAGAGCCTCTTTTTTATAGTATATGTGGTTTAAAAATCGAGTTTAAATGTTTTCTAACGCTTTTCCAATTAAGGTATCGCCTTTTAAAATCTCAAACGACACCTTATTGGCAGTGTCATCGTGGAGGGCGCGCACCAATGTTTGAGCTACATCTCCCCTGCTTATTTCTCCTTGTTGTGATAATTTTGTCTGCAATTGAATATGGTCTGTAGGAGTGTCATTGGTGAGACTCCCAGGTCTTACAATTGCATAATTTAGTCCGCTGTTTTTTAAATGCTCATCAGCATTATGCTTTGCTTTTAAATAGTCTACTAACTGATCCGCCTTCTCAGGAGCATCTGCACCCATCGAACTCAGCATCACGAATTTTTTAATGTTCGCATTTTTTGATGAATCAATTAAGCGTTTTGCACCCTCTTGATCTACGCCAATCACATATTTCCCACCTGATCCGGCGGCAAAAATCACCTTATCAATATCCTTAACGGCATGGGACACGTCTTTCTCCAAATCGCCTAAAACAGTTTTAATCCCATCTTTTTCAAATTGTGCCCTTTGATCTTCTGATCTTACCATGGCGACAGGTTTAAAATACTGTGTTTCCGACAATAATTTTACAATTTGTTTTCCTGTGGTGCCATTTGCACCGGCTACTAATACATTTTCCATAACTATAATCTAACTTTATTTTCCTTACAAAAAATTTTAACCAGCGCTTTAACTTAAGTTTATCAATTAAAATCTAAGTTATGCGAGAATCTAAATTGCAATTTTCCATAATATATAAGGTCTTCATTCCAAGAAATTTTAATCGGCGCCATTCATTTTTAAAACAGATAATTTTCGATACTTTTGTGCTGCACGTATCAATACTGTGCATTTTAATCAACCAGTAAAAAACAACTTCTGCAGTGCAGAATTCAAACACATATCTTATGAAAAGTACAGCATTAACAGCTACTCACGAAGCTCTAGGAGCAAAATTAGTCCCTTATGCAGGATTCAATATGCCTGTTCAATATGAAGGTGTCAGCGCAGAACATGAAACTGTAAGAAAAGGGGTTGGTGTCTTTGATGTATCACACATGGGTGAGTTTTTAATTGAAGGACCACATGCCTTGGAATTGATTCAAAAAGTTTGCAGTAACGATGCGTCTAAATTGACTATTGGTAAGGCCCAATACAGCTATTTACCAAATGAAACTGGCGGTATTGTTGATGATTTGATCATCTATAAAATGAAAGAGGAATCTTATCTGTTGGTGGTTAATGCGGGAAATATTGAAAAAGATTGGAATTGGATCAGTTCTAAAAATGATGTGGGCGCAACCATGAGAGATCTTTCTCCAGACTATTCTTTGCTAGCCATCCAAGGGCCAAAAGCGGTGGAAGCTATGCAGAGCCTAACAAGCCATGACCTTTCAGAAATAAAATTCTACAATTTTGTGGTGGGCGACTTTGCAGGCGTTGAACACGTGATCATTTCTGCAACCGGATATACGGGAAGCGGCGGATTCGAAATCTACTGCAAGAACTCAGAAGTAAAACAAATTTGGGACAAGGTATTTGAAGCAGGTGCTTCTTACGGCATTAAACCTATCGGTTTAGCGGCACGTGATACCTTGCGTTTAGAAATGGGCTATTGTTTATACGGCAATGACATTGATGAGAACACCTCTCCTATCGCCGCCGGTTTAGGTTGGGTAACGAAATTTACCAAAGAATTTACCAATAGTGAGGCTTTAAAATCTGAAAAGGAACATGGTCCGGAAAATAAATTGGTCGGGTTTGAGTTAGATGATCGAGGCATTCCACGTCATGGTTACGATATTGTAGACGGAAATGGCAATAAAATTGGAGTGGTTACTTCTGGTACCATGTCGCCATCATTAAACAAAGGTATTGGCTTAGGATACGTGCCGGCTATCTTTGCAGATGCAGGTAGTAAAATTAATATTCAAATTCGTAAAAATGCCGTTCCAGCTACAGTGGTAAAGACGCCATTTTATAAAGCATAATAGATGATTGACTACCAAAATGTCATCAATACCATACATAATGATTTAAAGGACGAGGTCGCAAGAGGCGTTGTCGCTTCCTATATTCCGGAGTTGGCGGACATTGACGCCAATAACTTCGGGATTCATTTAAGACTCATGACTGGTGAGACTTTTGCCACTGGCGATTGGAATAAAAAATTGTCTATTCAAAGTATTTCAAAAGTACTTACACTCGCCATGGTCTTGCCCATGTATCCAGAAAACTTGTGGCAACGTGTTGATGTGGAGCCTTCAGGAAATCCGTTTAACCATCTGTCACTTTTAGAATTGGAAAATGGTATTCCTAGAAATCCTTTAATTAATGCAGGCGCGTTGGTAATTGCTGACATTTTGGTATCACTATTGGATAATCCGAAAGAAGATTTTTTAAACTATGTACGCTCAGTGGTTGATGATCCTACCATTAATTTTAACGAAGCTGTCGCCAATTCTGAACGTCTGACCGGCTATAATAATTACGCTGCGGCCAATTTATTAAAAGCTTATGGCAATTTAAAAAATGATGTGGATGATGTGCTAGATTTTTACTTCCATCAGTGTGCTATTGAAATGACCTGTGAGCAACTCACCAAAGCCTTCTTTATGTTTGCGAACCACGGAAATTGCTGTCAACAGAATAAATTGATTTCTGAAAGTCAGGCCAAACGGATCAATGCCATTATGCTTACCTGCGGATTTTATGATGAAGCGGGAGAATTTGCATTTGAAGTAGGATTACCAGGTAAAAGTGGTGTTGGCGGTGGCATTGTGGCACTTCTGCCCAATCATTTTACAATTTCAGTATGGTCGCCTGGCTTAAATCCGCAAGGTAATTCCATGTTAGGAATGAAAGCATTAGAGCAGTTTACCTCTATGACCAAGCTGTCTATTTTTTAAAGAAAGTGCCCCAAATTCATGAAAACTCCGGACAACAAACATCGCATCCTCATCTTAGGAGCCAGTGGCTTTATAGGCAATGCCCTGTATAAAGAATTGTGTTCGTACTTTAAAACTTTTGGCACGTATCATGTAACAAATCCTGCATTTGAGACTAACAAACACTTTTTTCAATACCGGGTGGAAGAAGATGATATATTTGAAATTTTAGAAGCCGTCAAACCTTCCATAATTATATCTTGTTTACGTGGTGATTTTCATGCACAAGTAATTGCGCACCGGCATATGGCGGAATATGTGATGGCACAGGACTGTAAAATCATCTTTCTATCTTCGGCAAATGTCTTTGACGCTTATAGCAAATACCCAAGTTATGAGGATGATAAAACCTTAAGCGGGAGTGTTTATGGCCATTTCAAAATCAAAATAGAAAATATGCTGATGCGGTTGCCCAAGAAAAAAGTGGTGATTGTAAGGCTTCCGATGATTTTCGGCACGCAATCACCTCGAGTAAAGGTAATCAAGCAGCACATTGCAGACAAAACCGCCATTGAAGTCTTTCCGAATTTGATTATGAACGTCACTACGGATTATAAGCTGACCCAACAGTTGCATTATATCATTAATAGAGATAAGTCTGGCGTGTTTCATCTGGGAAGTTCAGATCTGGTACATCATGACGATTTTATCATGGAAATGGTGTCTTTAATCTCGTCAGAAGCCGTGAATTACATGCAAGTGTATACGACCAATGAAGACCGTTATTTAGCCGTAATGCCTAATTTAAATGCCTTACCAAAGCATCTTCAACTAAGCAGCACAGAACTGCTTGAAGAATTGAACAATTACATGAATTATAATCCCTAGACTTCGAATTTGTCAATTATAATTTATAATTTTAAGAAACTTAAAACTCTAAAATATGTCTCCATTATCTGAAGAAACCATAGAAAAAAAATTATTGCATTTTCCTGATTGGGAATTTTATGACAACGCACTTCATGCCGAATTTGAATTTGATAATTTTAAGGATTGCTTTAGTGCGATGAGTAGAATTGCATTTGAGTGTGAAGCGCAAAATCATCATCCGGATTGGAAAAACGTTTACAACATGCTTACCATTTCACTGACCACCCACAGCGCGAAAGGCGTGACAGAAAAAGATTTTAAACTCGCTGAAGCCATTGAAGCTATAGTAGAGGTACAAGATTAAATAATAGACAGTATAAGTAGGATTTTAAATCATTTTAGATTTACGCAACCTAAAAGATCTCAATTTTATCATAACAGCCTTTCCGAAGGCTGTTTCTGATTAAAACACTTTTGCGATCAAAATGCAGATGATATTCATTATAAATAAATTGATTAAAAGATAATTTTGAGCCTACAAATACCCACTGATAACTGTATTTTTTTAAATTTGTTAAGAATTTGCGACCATAGCACTGATCGCTAAATTGTAACAAGTGACGTTTGAGAAATGCATCTCAAACTCAGTATTTTAAACTTTTAAACTTAAAACTTAAAATGGGAAGAGCTTTTGAATTTCGTAAAGCACGTAAAATGAAACGCTGGTCAGCAATGAGCAAAGCCTTTACGCGTATTGGTAAAGACATTGTCATGGCAGTAAAAGATGGGGGTCCAGAGCCTGAATCTAATGCAAGATTGAGAGCTGTAATTCAAAACGCAAAGGCCGTCAACATGCCAAAGGACAACGTGGAACGCGCCATAAAGCGTGCTTCTGACAAGAGTTTAGGCGATTTTAAAGAAGTTCTTTTTGAAGGATATGCACCTCATGGTATTGCCATTCTGGTAGAAACCGCAACGGATAATAACACAAGGACCGTAGCAAACGTCCGCAGTTATTTTAATAAATGTGATGGTAGTTTGGGCACTTCAGGTTCCGTGGTGTTTATGTTTGACCATACCTGTAATTTCAGGATTGATGCGGAAGGTTTAGATCCGGAAGAGTTAGAATTGGAATTCATTGATTTTGGAGCTGAGGAAGTTTTTAAGGACGATGATGGTGTTTTAATTTATGCACCGTTTGAAAGTTTTGGAGCCATCCAATCGGAATTGGAACATAGAAAGATTGAAATTTTATCTTCCGGTTTTGAACGCATCCCACAAGTTACCAAAAAACTGACGCCAGAAGAAGCGGAAGATGTTGAAAAACTATTAGAAAAATTAGAAGAAGATGATGATGTTCAGAACGTATACCACACTATGGAGGAATAAACCCCTAGCTCCCTTAAGATCAGTGGCAATACGCTTATTTTCATAAGAGTAAAATTATTTATATTCGTTTATAATTGTTCAAATATCGAACTAATATCGAACTAATGAATTTCAATATTATCTTTCTCCTTACCTAAAGAAAAATGGTACACAATTAATTAGACTCAAAATTGAGACTTCACAACAGGATGTGCAGTATATTGATTCAGGTGTTTCTGTTAAAAAAACACAATGGGATGATAGAAGGAAAAAAGTCAAAAAACATCCCCTTGTAGAAAAACTAAACGCGGGTTTAGATTCGTTGATAATTTCAATTCAAAAGATATATTACAACAATAGAGGTGTCTCAGCAAATGGCTGCTATTCTTATATAAGAATAACAAAAAATACGATTCAAGCTCATTTTTAGATTTCTATCAACAAATAGTCAATGAAGCTAGATTAAAAGGAAAAATACGCACAGCGAATACTCAAGATCAATATATTAAGAAGCTAAGGGAATTTACAAGTCATATTTCATTTTCAGATCTCTCAATTCATTTTGCAAAAGATTACGAAAAATGGATGCTCGAAAGAAGAAACAGAATAAATACCGTAGCCTCCAACTTTAAATCAATTTATTCGGTCATATATAAAGCTGTTAAAATTGGTATCATAAGCCAAAATCCTATTCAAGGCTTCCATATCATTACAGAAAACACACAAAAAGATTCTTTAACATTTGAAGAGATTTTAAAACTTTCAGACTTGGAAATCCTACCAAGATATAAAGGAATGATCAAAGCTCGAGATATGTTTTATTTTCATTCTACACTGCGGGCATGAGGTTTTCAGACATTTGTAGACTACGCTGGGAAAATATTGTAAATGATGAAATAATTTATACAATGCAAAAATCTAGAACAAGAGCGGGTGCTAAAAGAACTTTACCCCTTGTTCCTAAAGCCATCTCAATTGTAGAAAAATATCAGGGAAAGGATCCTATCTATGTCTTCCCTCCTCTTTACGGTATGGATAATAGAAGTTTAGAGGATATTGAACATCAATTATACATTGCTAACAATGCTACTAATAGATCTTTGCGAATTGTTTGTGAAAAAGCAGATATAAAAAAATGGGTAAATATGCATATGGCAAAACATTCATTTGCAGATTTTGCAGTGAAAAACAACACAGGATTATTAATGATATCCAAACTCTTGGGACATACCAAGTTATCTACTACGCAACATTACCTGAAAGATTTCTATCAGAAGGAGAAGACTGACGAGATGAATCGATTATTTGGATAAATTAAATCACTATTCTTTTGAAAATAAGTAAAGGCTTTTAAGTTTACTATTCATTCAAGGTTATATAGTATCCATTATTAACTTTAATAGATATTTTACCGTTGCGTAGTTTCTGATTCACTGCCTCAATATCTTCATAAGCGTAAAAATATTTTTTCCCCACTTTAAAAAAGCTGACCAATCCTAGCTCTCTCAAAGACTGCATAATTTGTCCATTGAAAGATAGTCCCAAGTTTTCACAGAAGACTTTACCAGTCAAATTTAGTGGCTGTATTTTTACTTGATTAATCATTGGATTACTAAACTCAATTTTTAAATTTCTTTTTGTATACTTCAGTCAATCCTTATCCTTCAATTCTGAATTAAAAGGAATCATTCTTTTTTTATGATAATCAATTCATTAAATTTAAAAACTAAAACAATCTATTACGTTTAACCATTGACTTAATTCAGGTGGCTGCATTAGTAACTTATTGCTAATTTTTTTTGAATCCTTTGAACAACGACATAACATTACATCCAAAATGTAGTTACTGTTATTTTGAATACATATGGAGATGATTATTTTAAGATTGTTGAAGTAGTAATTTAACAGTATTTTCAGAAAATGACTCTATTTATTGCAAATTTCAGAATTATAAATAAATTTAGTTAAGCTTTACATAGTGTATTCAAAAAATTGACAAAGGAATCGGTTACTTACGTCTAACAATTAATATTTCTCCAGTTTTAAAATCCATCCAAGCAAAATCATATACGATATGATAGCGTTTATTTTGTGCGTTTTCATAAAATCCGGTGAGATAATGAAACTTGAAGTTTTTCTTTTCCAAGACAGTTTTTAGCACTTTAATCTGGGATCCATTTTTACCCATGATTTCTAGCAGTATAGAACGATTTCTATGTAGAATGCTATCTGTACTTGCAGTCGCCTTATTGGTAACCTCCTTCAACTTATTGTGGTAATAGGCCTTGCAAATAGCACCGCAAAAAACTTTATCACTTCTTCCTTTTATTGGCGATTTACAAATCTTACAGAAGCGCTTTCTTGTGGATTCCTCCATGATAGTAGTATTTAACGGTAAACATACGCTTATTATCATAAACTGTTTATAATGAACCCTTAAAAGCCCTATTTTTATTATAAATTGGATGAGTATGCTCGCAATCATTTATACACCAAAACATAATGCCAGGCGAATCAAGATGTTTATCCCTTATAATGAAGCTGGTCTGAGAGCCCAAATAAAATCAATGAACACAAGTTTTTACCATCCGCAACAAAAGCTGTGGAGCGTGGTGAATACCGTAGAAAATTTGGAAGAAATCAAAAAGATTTTACATTCCAAATATGAATTTAAATCCGAAGATCGCGCGCTGCCGGTAACACACTCTTCGCTATCGGAAAAGTCTATGTTGTTAATGGCAACGTATGAACAAAAACTCATACTTAAAGCTTACAGCCGAAGCACAATACAGACCTACAAGCATGAATTTAAAAGCTTCTTGGCATTTTTTGAAAATGCTAAGATTGACGAACTGACAAAGGATGAAATTGAAGGTTATTTGGCGCATCTTATCAACAAGTTCAAGATTTCTGAAGTAAAACAAAACCAGGCAGTCAATGCGATCAAATGGTTTTATGAAAAAGTACTGGAAAAGCCTAAAGAATACTATAACATCACTCGGCCAAAGAAAATAAAAACCCTGCCCAGCGTTTTAAGTGAAGAGGAAGTCTATAAACTGATCAATGCACCTACAAATATCAAACATAAAACCATACTATACACCATATACAGTGGCGGACTGCGGTTGGGTGACGTTATTAATTTAAGAATTAGGGATGTGCATTCCAAAGAAGGTTATTTATATATCAAGGGCGGAAAAGGGAAAAAAGACAGAAAGACAGTGCTATCCCATACCTTGCTTACGTTGTTACGTGAATATTATACAAAAGAAAAGCCTGCCTATTGGTTATTTGAAGGCCAAGACGGCGGTCAGTACAGCCCCAGAAGTGTACAAGCAATCTTTAGACAATCCATGACCAAAAGCAAAATAAATCCTTGGGCGACAGTGCACACATTACGGCACAGTTTTGCCACACATTTGCTACAAAACGGGGTGAATTTGAGAAATATTCAGGTGATGTTAGGTCATCATAGTTCTAGGACGACCGAGATATACACACAGGTTTTAGGAATCTCTAACAAAAAGATTGAGAGTCCTTTGGATAATATTGTGAAAAACAATATGTTTGATAAGAACATATAACAAATATAGGCGCAACTGACTGCGTCTATACGAGTGTTGTGGACAAGTCGAAAGAAGCAAAATATTATGGAAATCGACACCTGAAAGAACCGTGAAAAAAGTTTAGGCTTATCTACAAAATGAAAATACGGTTTTTGGGCTAAGGAATCCCAAAATCCCCAC
>NZ_VORX01000007.1 GCF_007997285.1 Gelidibacter salicanalis | reverse complement strand
AGAAAAGAAAGAGAAAGGTCCTCGAACTTCAAAAACAAATCGCTAATTTAGATGCCAGAATGAGTAAAATACAACCTGCTTGAAAGCCAGTAATTACAAGGTAAAATCAAAACGTTACTCAGAATTATAACCAAACCAAGAAACAGAGTGAAAAACATTAAAATTTTATTAATATTTACATTATTATTTGTTTTTTGTTCGTGCAATTACAAAATATCGAACGAAAAACCAAAACCAGACGGAATTTGGAAACAAATTGGATATGGAAATATTATCGAATTAAACGACACACTTATAAGTGTTTATAATATATCAAAGCAAGATTGTAATTTATCTTTTAAAGAACATATTTTAGATTTTGGAAAAGTCCAAAACTACACAAAAGACACATTAACTATTCAACACGGAAATGATGAATGGCTGTTTACGAGATTAGAGAAATTGCCAAATCTCTGTAAACCTACAAGCGAATTAAATCACGACCCAAAAATTAACTTTCAAGTGTTTTGGGACACATTCAATGAACATTACGCATCTTTTGATATTAAAAATATTGATTGGAAAGAAATCTATAAAAAATACGAACCTAAAGTAAACGAGAACACGACTGATTTAGAGCTTTACACAATCTTTAGGGAAATGATTGAACTTCTAAATGATGGACACGTCAAAATGGAAGTGCCCGAAAAAATTGAAAACGAGTTTAAAAATCAAATAGAAGAACAAGAAGAAAAGTATTCTAAATTGGACGAATTTAAACTCAACAAAGAAATTGCAGAATTTTATGTTGACAGTTTACGCAATTACAATGCAGGAATGGTTCGTTACGGACTTATCAAAGAAAACATAGGCTACATTCAAATCAATTCTATGCTAATGTTAGCGGATTATGACTTGGAGAAAGATTTGGATTTAAGAAATTTCTATGGTCAATATTGGGAAAAAGCAGAGAACAGAAAAGATGAATTACAAAGGCAAGACGAAGTTGACGGAATCAATAAAATACTGAATTCAATTATTAAAAACTTGCCACAAGCAAAAAGCTATATTTTAGATTTGCGTTTTAATGGTGGCGGAAAAGATGCTGTTGCACTTGACATTTTAAACCACTTTTCAAATAAAGAAAAATTGGCCTACACAAAAAAAGCAAGAATAAAAAAAGGTTTTGCAAATCCTCAAAAATTTAAAATTATTCCGTCAGAGAATCATTTTAGTGGAAATGTATATTTACTAACAAGCCATCTAACAGCAAGTGCTTCTGAAATTCTTGTTTTAGCATCTTTAGCTAATTCCAATTTCAAAAGAATTGGCTCAACAACTGAAGGAATTTTTTCTTCGACTTTAGATAAAGAACTTCCTAACGGTTGGGAATACGAGTTGTCTAATGAAGTTTATCAAGATTTAAATGGTAAAAATTACGAGAATATTGGAATTTCAGCAGATTATCAATTAGAGTATTCAACAAACAAAGACATTTTTTTAGACCAATTATCAGCTGATTTACAAAACAAAAAAGATAAAGCGATTGATTTAGCAATAGAACTTGAGAGAAAACAGTCGGAAAAATAACTATTGCCAACACCGTATATAAGCTATGGCTTGGTCAGTCCTCACTTGGAAAATCCTGCGGATTTTCCAAAGCCAGTTTTTATTTGGAGAGGTTCGTGCTTTAACACGCCACAGCTCATATACATAAACGTTGGCTGTAAATTAAGAATATAATTATTATGAAAACTGCAAAATTTATTTTAGCTATAGTTATTTCGATAATGACTATCCAGACGTATTCACAAAACTCAAACGAATTAAGAATTTATTACGGGATTTCCGACAGTGAATTATTAAGAAATTCAGATTTAGATGGGGTTGGAAATTATGATGTAAATAATTTTAATGAATTTGGAATTAAGTATTTAAGACAAGTTAAAAACAATTTTAGCATTGAATTCGGTCTAAATTTATTAAAATCAGATATTGAACATAGAGTGATGATGTGGCCAGAAGGATATCGAACCAGAAGTGAAAAATTAGAAATTATTTCTATTCCAATTTATGGTAATTATTCATTTTGGAAATATCTATTTGTCAATGCTGGACCGATTTTAGACTTTCAAACTACCGAAAATTCAATTGATTCACAATCTGGAATTGGTTATAGCTTAGGACTGGGAGCAAAATACAATTTTAATAACATTTCCATTTTCCTAAATCCTAATTTTAAAAGACACGCTGTTATTCCATTTGAAAAAGAAAATTATCATCAGAAACTTACTGAATTTGGAATTCAATTTGGTCTCGGTTACAGGTTCTAAGTGAATCTACAGCCAACAACATATAAAAACAATGCTTAAACCAGTCTTGAATCGAAACACCGTGCTCGCTTGCTCATCGGATTGTCCTGCGGACAATCACGCTCGCCAGCTCGCACAGTTTTTATACGAGACGTTACAGCACATATGACCACAAAACAAATCTTAGTCATAATTTCAATGTTTTTGCTATTCATTAGCTGTGAAAAAAAACAAACAAGTTTGGAGTTTGAAAAGGCTGTTGCGATCGAAATTTTTCCAGCTTTGCTTGATTCTGTTTTTTACGATACAAGATTGACACAGCAACCACTACCGCCACCACCGAATTTTGAATGGACTGATTCGACCGAAATTAAATTGGACGAAACCAAAATTATAGCCGATCTCGAAAAGCGAAAATCTGAATTACAAAAAGATACTACTAAATTAGTAGTTGCGATTGTGGACAGTACTTACCAGATAAATGAAAGAGCGAAAAAGGAATTGATTAACTTTTATAAGGATTTCAAAATTAAATTGGATACCACAAATATTGAAAAACCATATAAAATAAATTTAGCGGATTTAAAACACGATGATAAATTCAAACTCAAATACCGATCGCAATTACCACCTACAAGCAAAGTTTGGAAAGGCGATTATAATTTTTATCTTTCTGGAATAACTGGATTTTCACGTATTCAATTTGATCAAACAAAAAATTATGGAGTTATGATAAGCGGATTTGGTTGTGGACGACTTTGCGGATTTAGTGGATTGGTTTTTATTCGAAAAGTAAAGAGTAAATGGGTAATTGATAAGATAAAAATCATGGCAGTATCGTGAAGAAAATACGTGCTGTAACAATGTGTATAAGCAATGGCTTGTTCCCGCCTACTTGGAAAATCCTGCGGATTTTCCAATGGCAAGTACCTGTTTGCAATTGTCCGTGCCGAACCACGCCACTGCTAATACACTAAACGTTGCCCACAATATGAAAAAACTGCTTGCATTTACATTTATTCTAACTTTAAGCGCTTGTATTTTCTACAAAAAAGACGGAATAGAAATGAAAATTAAAAATGAATCAAGTGAACCTATAACAAATGTGGAATTTACTACGACTGAAAAACTGGACGTTATAAGTATTGACCGAATTGAACCGAATGAAAGTGCGACTGAATTCTTATCGATGCGGAAAAACAAAACCGATGGAGCATACTCTCTGACTTTTACTCGTGCGAATGGGAAAAAGGAAATAAGTGGTGGAGGATATTATACGAATGGAAGTTCACTTGACCATTGGGTTGATTTTATTGTGGAAAAAGACACAACGATTGTGAACTTTGACTCACCTATTTATTGAATATGAAAAAGTTATTATTAAAAAAAATTTCGGTGCTAACAATCTTTTCAGTTCTCTTAATTTTGTTATGTCTTTCAATAATGATTTTTGACTTCAAAGCTGTGAATGACCCTTTTGGTTATGGACTTATCGCAATGACAGTTGGAATTGAAGTTGGTCTATTCGGAATATTTCTTGACTTTTTACTATCCCTAATTATTAAAAACAAAATAATTCTAAACATAACGGAATTGATAATATTAAGCCTTTTTTATATTCAGTTTGGCCGAAATAAATACTGTGGGCAATAACTAAGGATTCGGCTCGCCGATAGGCCAGAGCTGAATACTGTGTGTGCGCCTAGCATGACCGATAACTATAGGGTGAAAGTCCCGAACACGCCCAAGCAGTGGGAAGTGTTAGCTTAAGGTAAGGGTGTCCATCGCGAGGTGGAATCTGAAGGAAACTGGCGGCAAAGTCCTGGCCTGACGGACAGAAACTACATATAAGGCCAAAGTTGTCTGGATAAGGTTGCACACCAAACCAAAGTCCAATACTGCTCGGAGACAACATGGTAAATGTAGCAGGTAGATGGGATTAAAGTTATCGTTCTTACCTAGGGAGATCTCATGGACGTGTGGAAACAATGTATGAAACACGGAGTAAAGCTTACCATGAGAAGTCAGCCGAGCCCATAGTACCAAGACAATGACTCATATTGGGAAGGGGTGAACCTTAAGGAGTGAGCAGTAAATGAATGTTACTGTATGAACGGAAGAACGCAGAAAATCTCGAAAGAAGAGACCTGCCCACAGAAGAATAGGACAGTATCCGAAGGCTATGTGGGAGGGCAGACGTTTTTATGGATAACTGAAAATAACCTCACGGATACCAATCAATTAGGAGATGGACTATTAGAGATGATTGTGTCACCTTCCAACCTTAATAGGGCTTACCAACAGGTAAAGCGAAACAAAGGATCTGGGGGAGTAGACAAGATGGAAGTCGAATCGTTACAAGATTATCTTGTCATACACAAAGACGAACTAATAACGTCCATTTTACAGGGAAATTACCGCCCTAACCCTGTACGCAGAGTACTTATTCCCAAGGATAACGGACATCGCAAATTAGGAATACCTACCGTAGTGGATAGGTGTATCCAACAAGCGATTGCCCAAGTTCTCTCGCCGATGTATGAACCCCAATTTAGCGACAATAGCTACGGGTTCAGACCAAGGCGCAACGCTCACGGAGCATTAAGGAAATGTCAAGCGTATATCACGGAAGGCTACAAGTATGCAGTAGATTTGGATTTAGAAAAATTCTTTGACACGGTAAACCATAGCAAGCTGATAGAGACACTCTCTCGTACTGTAAAAGACGGTCGAGTGGTATCACTGATACATAAATATCTTAATGCGGGAGTGCAAGTAGGATCCAAAATACGAACTAGTGAAGTGGGGGTTCCGCAAGGAGGTCCACTAAGTCCAATTTTAAGCAACATTATGTTGAACGAAATGGACAAAGAGCTGGAGAGTAGGGAGCATAAATTTGTACGTTATGCTGATGACCTTCTGATACTATGCAGAAGTAAACGCAGTGCAGAACGGACAATGAGCTCAATGATCCACTTTATAGAGGACAAACTGTTCTTAAAAGTGAATAGGGAGAAAAGCCAAAGTGCCCACATAAGGAAGGTCAAATTCCTTGGATACTCCTTTTACAAAAGCAAAGGAGAAGGGCGCCTACGGATACACCGAAAGAGTGTAGCAAAAATGAAAGCTAAAATAAAAGAGCTGACATCCCGTAGTAATGGCTGGGGTAATTCCCGAAGAAAAGAAGTCCTTCGCCAGTACATCACTGGTTGGGGGAACTACTTCAAATTGGCAGACATGAAGAATCGGCTTCTTAGAATAGACGAGTGGTACCGAAGACGAATCAGGATGGTGATATGGAAACAATGGAAACGGATACGAACCAGAGTGAAGAATCTTATCAAGCTAGGGGTTAAGAAATCCAAGGCTTGGGAATGGGCAAATACAAGGAAAAGCTATTGGCATACAGCTAATAGTTTTATCCTTAAGACCACAATCACCACGGAAAATCTGAGAAAAGCAGGCTATGTAATGCTGTCAGACCAATATCGAAAGGTTAGTATCAAAACTTAAGGAAGCGCCCAGTACGGATCCGTACGCTGGGTGCTGTGGAAGGTCGGAGCGGGAATTAATCCCGTTCCTCCTATCCGATTGACGAATCCGGTTGATTTGCCGTCTTATGGGTAAAACGTTAAGTTGAGTGAAGGATACTAGGAGGTTACGCTGGTATTTGTGTGGTCAAAATGTATAGATCTAAATTATTGTCTACATTCTTTGCAGTTTTCTACTGGTTTTGGTTGACAATCTCTGGTTTTTATTTTTTAATTTTTAAGTCATGGCATAGCAGAGCCAGTCCGCCTTTGCAGAATAATTTTTAGTTGCTCCTATTCAATTTTCTATCTTTTAGTAAAACGCGCCAATTTTCGGGAGGCCCACGATCATTGAACAGCAGAATAGTATGCAGTCTCCCTTTTTTACAAACAGGACATCGGCGGTGCAAAATCTGCTGTATGGTACTGATAGGTTCCATTTTCATCGTTGCCAGTTCGCCTTGTAGTTTTGGCAACTTCTCCTTTTTCCAACTGCTACTCAAAATACCATAATGCCGTATTCGGGTAAATCCCTTGGGCAGGATCTGCCACCTTCTTAATTTGTAAAATACACTCCCAAAGAAAACATTAAATATATTCTTTGTCAACTATATGAAAGTCAGTTAAATAAATTAAAACCGTAGTATTTAGGGCTGTTTGCGTATATACAGACTTAATTTTATTAGCAAATTAACAGATTGAAAAAATTCGATTATTACTCTACTTTTAGTAAATTGAATTTTAGATTACAGAGTTTATAAACAGATTCAAACGGGTTTTGAAGTCCGAAAAGCCAAAAAAAAATGGCAGGACTTCTCTATCAGTGCATACGATACAATTTAATGAGCTCTAAATGAACTTTAAAGAAGATAATAATCTTTTAAAAACAGGTAATGCATTCTTAACTAAACTATCTTTGTACTTCGTTTTATCGGTTGAAAAATACTTTTTTGCGGATGAAATACAACATTTGACTGTTTGTAGAAGTTTTTTTCTGAATTCATAATCATATTAATAGTGAAATATTTCTAATTAAAATCCAATTTAGACTGCTTCTAACCGGCAACAGATTTCGGAGATTGTTCAAAATAAATAGTGTATGACGAATAAAATTGAGAATCAGCATTTTTTAAAACAGGAAGTAAAAATTACAACCGCTCTAAAATTGTCTGAAGAAGCATTAGAGGCATTGGATGAAGCAAATAAGGAAATTGCGATCAAGCTTTCTCGGGCTGTAAAAGAACTTTCTTTGCAAAATGAGGAAATTAATAACCGGGCAGCAGAATTAATTCTGGCTAATAAAGAGCTCGCATTTCAAAATGATCAAAAAGATAAACGTGCAGCAGAACTCGTTATTGCAAATTTAGAGCTTGCCTATCAAAACGAGGAAAAAGAAAAACGAGCAGCAGAACTCGTCATTGCAAATAAAGAGCTCAGCTTTCAAAAAGGGGAAAAGAAAAAAAGAGCTGTCGAATTATATGATTCCAACAAAGAAGTAGACGAATTAGAGAAGCGCGTAAAAGAGCGTACTGAAGATTTAGAATCATTTTCATATTCTGTATCGCATGATCTGCGTACGCCGCTTCGTGCTATAAACGGGTACGCACAAATGTTGAGCGAAGATTATGAAGCAGTGCTTGATGCTGAAGGAAAAAGATGGTTGGGAGAAGTGAGAAATAATGCTAAAAAAATGGGCGTACTGATAGATGACCTTCTTACCTTTTCTAGATTGGGCCGGAAAGCAATAGTAAAATCTAAAGTGGATATGAATGCGTTGGCCGAAACTGTAATGTCAGAAATTAATCAAAGCATGACGCACCATGCAGAAATAAGGTTTAACAATCTTTTCCCAGCTACGGGAGACTTTAGTTTATTAAAGCTTGTAATGACAAACCTTTTATATAACGCCATAAAATATTCTTCAAAAAAAGAGAAACCGATTATAGAAATAAGTTCGGTTCGCAAAAATGGAACTCTTATATATTGTGTTAAGGACAATGGCGCAGGCTTTGATATGCAATATGCACATAAATTATTCGGTGTGTTTCAGCGGCTTCATTCCGTTGAGGAATTTTCAGGCACGGGGGTGGGTCTTGCTATTGTTCACCGGATTATTAACAAACACGGAGGAAAAGTTTGGGCCAAAGGAAAAGAAGGAGAAGGTGCCGATTTCTTTTTTAGCTTAGCATGTAATGAAGCGGAAATAGTAGAAAATAATATGTTTAAACTAAACTAAATATGGACGTTAACAAGGTCGAAATCCTGCTGATAGAAGATAATATGAACGATGCAGAGCTTGCAATTCGTGCATTTAAAAAAGGCAATATTAACAACACTCTTGTTCATCTTAAAGACGGCGCCCAGGCACTCGAATTTCTTTATGGAACTGGAAAATTTGAAGGTAGAGACACGACCAACAAGCCCAAGGTAATTCTGTTAGATTTAAAAATGCCAAAAATGGATGGTCTGGAAGTATTAACACATATCAAGGCACATGAACTTACAAAAGCGATTCCAGTTGTAGTGCTTACGTCTTCTAAAGAACATCCTGATATTGAACGTGCCTATTCCCTGGGTGCAAATAGCTATATTGTAAAGCCCGTTGAGCTCGATGAGTTTACCAAAGTAGTTACAGATCTCGGTTTCTATTGGTTACTGAAAAATCAATCCCCTGTGTAAAGTAATAAAAATCCCTACAAATTGAAGAATAAACTAAGAATACTACATCTCGAAGACGTTTCTACTGATGCTGAATTAGTAGAAAGAGAATTGAAAAAAGGACATTTTCGCTTTGAGAGTTTGGTTGTTGCTAATAAAATAGCTTTCGAACGCGCACTCATAGAATTTGAACCAGACCTGATTATTGCAGACCACACGCTACCTTCTTTTGATTCCGTAGAAGCAATGGGAATTATGAAACAGAGAGGAATAGAGATTCCTATTATATTGGTTACCGCCACAATATCTGATGAATATGCTGTTGAAATAATGAAAGCGGGAGCAGATGATTATATTCTAAAAGACCGCATGCATAGGCTGCCACAAGCAGTATTGAATGCTATGGAAAAATACCGCTTAAAAAAAGCAAAGCAACTTATAATAGATGATTTAATAAACAGTCAGTTACATTTAAAAGAAGCCCAGGAAATTGCTAAGTTAGGAAGCTGGGAAATAGACTTACAAACCTATGAAATAACCTGGTCTGAAGAAACACATGGTATCTTTGAAACCGATCCAAGTACTTATCAAGTAACCTTTGAGGGCTTTCTTTCTTTTGTGCCAGCAGAGTATCGAATACAACTTGACACAGCTTTAGAAAATTCATTAAACAGTACATCTAATGGTTTTATTGAGCACAAGATCATTTTACAAAATGGAAAATTAAAATATATTACACATAATTGGAAAACTTTTAAAGATCTGGATGGCAAGCCTTTACGAGCAGTAGGAACGAGTCAAGATATCACAGAAAAAAAGCTGGCAGAAAAAGAAATAACGAAGTTATCCCTTGTTGCAAGAAAAACGAGCAATGCTGTAATAATCACTGATGCCGAAGAAAAAATTCAATGGGTGAATGATGCCTTTATCAGAATGACAGGATTTGAAATAAATGAAATTCTTGGCAAAACACCTGGTAGTTTTTTACAAGGACCAGAAACAGATCCTGAGGTAGTTCGTTTTATGCACGAAAAAATCAGCAACAAAGAACCATTCAAGTGTGATATAATTAATTATACAAAATCGGGCGACAAGTTTTGGACAAATATAGAATGCCAGCCAAAGTTTGATTCCACTGGCAAACTTACCGGATTCTTTTCTATTCAAACGGATATCACAAAGGAAAAAGAAGCGGAACAAGCCATCTATACATTGACCGAAAGGATGACCCTAGCTACTAAAGCAGCAAAGTTAGGAATTTGGGACTGGGATATTGTAAAGGATACCATGACTTGGGATGATAGAATGTATGAGTTATACGGAATAGAAAGGAAAGAATTTTTCAGTGCGTTAAGTGATTGGGGAAATTGTATACATCCTGATGATTATGAAAAAGCCAACAAAGATTCTAAAGATGCCTTGGCAGGAATCCGTGATTATGAGCCAGAATTCAGGGTTGTTTGGCCAGATAAATCTGTTCACTACCTAAAAGGAAATGCGGTGGTAATATGCGATGCCACAGGGAAACCTGTGCGAATGATTGGACTGAATTTTGATATCACCGAGAAAAAAAGATTAGAGGGCGCAGTAGAAACTGAAAGAAATCAATTTTTCGAAATGTTTTCAAGAGCGCCGGCGGCTATAGGAATGCTCAAAGGACCAAACCATATTGTTGAAATGGCCAATCCATCCTATTTACGATTTATTGGGAAAAGGAATATCGTTGGAAAAACAATGTTAGAACTGCTACCAGGTTTATTACCAAAAGGATTTGATGAGAGCTTTATAGATTTATTAGATAAAGTATACAATACCGGTGAGACCTATTTTGGGACAGAAAGATTTATACAGATAAACAATGAAGGCAAAGGTGAAATGACCGATTTGTATATCAACTATATTTACCAAGCCTTTAGAAATGGTAAGGGAGATATAGCAGGCGTTTTCTTTTTTATAAATGATATTACTGAACAAATTCTATCGCGACAAGATTTAGAAAGGAGCGAACAACAATACCGCCAGATTGTAGAAACAACTCAGGAGGGAATTTGGCAACTCGATGAAAACAACAAAATCACTTTTGTAAATAAAAATATTTGCGAAATTCTTGAATACTCTGAAGAGGAAATGCTGGGGAAAGAGCATTTGTCCTTTATGGAGGAGAGTGAAAAGCAAAAAGCCATTAAGGCAATTGAACGAAGAAAAGAGGGAATACCAGAAAGTTATAAACTTACTTTTATTTCTAAAAGTGGAAAACATATTCTTACTAACGTCTCTGCGACTCCCATTTTTGATGAAAAAGGAAATTATTCAGGGGCTTTAGGAATGGTATCAGACATTACTGATAAAAAGAAATTGGAAGAGCTTTTAGAAGAAGCTTCAAAGTTGGCGAGGATAGGAAGTTTTGAACTAGATTGTAGAAAAGATATCATGTATTGGTCTCTGGTGACTAAAGAAATTCACGAAGTAGCTTTAGATTATATTCCTACGCTTAAAGATGGAATTGCATTTTATAAAGAAGGAGATAGTAGAGATAAAATGAATAAGGCATACAAGAACGCCGTTAATGATAACATCTCATATGATTTGGAATTGCAGATAATCACGGCAAATGGAAATGAACGCTGGATTAGAAAAATAGGCCGACCAACTTTTGTAGATGGAAAGTGCGCTAGAATTAACGGGAGTTTTCAGGATATCACCCCAATTAAGAACTCAGAAATAGAAGCTTTGAAGGCTTCAGAAGAAAAAGAGATTGTTTTGGAAAGTATTGGGGACGCTTTTATTATGGTAGATACTAACTGGAACGTGACCTATTGGAATCAGCATGCAGCCAACTTTTTACAATGCAGTAGGGCAGAAATTATTAACAAAAATATTTGGGAGCGATTTCCAGATGCCATCCAAACAAAATTCTTTAGCAATTATCATAAAGCTGTTTTAGAACAATCCGTAGTAAATTTTGAGGAATACTATGAAGGTGTAAGTAAATGGTTTGAGGTTACTGCTTATCCTTCAAACAGCGGCCTTTCAATATATTTTAGAGATGTTACTTCAAGAAAAGAGACGCAGCTGCAAGTTATTGAGCTCAATAAAAATTTAAAGGGACATACTGAGGAGCTTGTACAGAGAAATAGCGATTTGGAACAATTTTCTTATATTGTTTCGCACAACCTTCGCGCGCCAGTAGCAAATATTCTTGGCCTTGGAGATTTATTAGGGCAGGAAGATTATACTCAGGAGATGAAAAATGATTTCCAGAATGCCCTGCTGGACAATGTAAAGCGTTTGGACCTTGTAATAACCGATCTTAATTCGATTTTACAAGTAAAAGGAAAGATTAATGCCAAGAAACAATCTGTAGTTCTCAATGATCTGGTTGACGCTATTAAAAACAGCATTCAAAATTTAGTTGATAAGGAAAATGTGAACATCACAACAGATTTCAGAATGCCGGTAATACATACTGTGCAAAGTTATATGCATAGTATATTCTATAACCTGATCGCGAACAGTATTAAATACCACCAACCGGAAATTCCAGCCGAAATTGCGATTAGTTCTGAATTGAAAGATGGATTTGTGGTTATCACTTTTAAAGATAATGGCTTAGGAATAGATCTCGATAAAAAACGCGGACAGGTCTTTATTCTATATAAAAGATTTCATCACCATGTGGAAGGGAAAGGGATGGGATTATTCCTTGTAAAAACGCAAGTCGAATTGCTTGGTGGTAAAATCGCAATTGAGAGCAAAGTGAATGATGGTACAACATTTACCGTGACGTTTGAGGAACGAATTTTTAATACTATTAATGAAGATGATTAAAAGACAGCGCTATATGGTTGTAGATGATGACCCTACTAATAATATGATTTGTGAATTTACAATTAAACGTTTTAATAAAGATGCAGAAATAAAAATTTTTACTGAAGCTGAAAAAGCGCTAATTTTTATAAAAGAAAATTACGGCACAAGCGTTGAACCAATGTCCACCTTTCTTTTTCTAGATATTAATATGCCTACCATGACGGGATGGGAATTTTTAGATGCCTTTTCAGAATTTGAAGAATCATTGAAGAAACAATTTAGCATTTATATTTTATCATCTTCTATAGAGGATTTTACTAAAGAAGCAGAGAGTTATACGAGTGTTCAAGGATTCCTTTCAAAACCGTTAAAAGTGAGCAATCTTGAACCATTGGCGAATATTTAAAAGATCAAATTCGTTTGATTGGTTGCCACAGTTCCGATACTTAAACATATAATTGTCCATCCTCAAATAGGGCGAAACTTATCATGACTTTGCAACCTAAACAGCCATTTTAACCGGATAGCCGCTTATGAATAGGTTTGAGATTGAACTCTTATTAAAGCGTTTAAACTTGAGGTCTAATAGAACTGTGCAGTTGATTGACAAGGTCAAAGAAGGGTGATTTATAGGTGGAAATAAAAATAAATTTGGAGGCTGTATTCTTGGAGGAATCGGTCTGTTGTTAGGGATAACACTTCTGATTTTAAAAGATGTTGGAAAAATAAAGTAATAAACGTCAGGTAACAGCTAAGTGTTCGGCTCGCTGCTAATTATTGCTTTCATTATCGGAATCCCATTTCCCGGTTCGCTTTATTTCATATTAGAAGTATGTTATGAGCACATTTTAATATCCCATAAGCAATAGACCAACAATGTAAGATTATCATGTTTGGTATAATGGCATTGATCAGAAAAACGTCTAGACCAGTTGAAAAGAACATTTTTTTAGAGGGATAGTGCATTCAAGTTTTGCCAATTCCGTAGAAATGCTAAAATACCTTTAATTGATAGTTCTACCTTTGCTCTCGTTCATATCTCACATTTCGGATTGATTTTTATAAACCAGCAATGGGAATGCTTGATTGCACCATCTTTACTTTTGAAATATGTTGAGTGTGAGTGTTCTATTTTTTGTATACAGAAAACGTTCAGGTTCAATTTAAGAATGATTTAATGCATTTTTTTGCAATCAGCGGGAATAGAACAACACTACTACTGGTTACCGTTGCACCACGTCATAAAAACACATAGAACAAACTGATTTAAGTGCTTTTGATCTCCAACTAATTAACAGAGATTAAATGAATATCAAAAATAAGTACAGCTCCACCAGGAATACCAGGACGTCCCTGATTACCATAGCCTAAATGCGAAGGAATCAATAGTTTACCTTTACCACCTTCTTTAAAATAGGGAATGCCCTCTGTCCATCCTTTAATGACTTGTTGTAGACCAAACGAAATCCCGTTAGCATCACTTTCATCAAAAGTTTTTCCGTCTAAAAAATAACCTTTATAGGCTACGGTAACATTGGAGGTAGTGGATGGCTGCCCACCAGAGCCAGGCTTATTAATGACATAATAAAGGCCAGAATCAGTTTTTTGGGCATCTAAATTATTCTCGTCAATATATGCTAAAATATCTTCATTATTTTTCGCTTTGTAGTCTACATTGTCATCATTATTATTACATGCTGTTAAGAATGCGATTACCAAAACAAATACTAGGTATTTTTTCATAAAAATCTAATTTTTTAAGGAATCAAATATAGGCCAAATGCTATTATAAACGGTAATAAATTAGTTTGCAATTTTCGACTAATGATATAGCATAAATAGTTGGTCTTTATGATCATCAAGATCTCATTTCGTGTAAAGCTCTGAGATTAGGGAATGCTTAATTATTACAATCGAATAAATCATATTCAATTTCTTATAAATAACAGTTGATAGGATGAATTGGTGCTTTATGGCATCTAACTTCAATTTTTCATTGTCTCCAAACCATAATAGAAATATAAACGACAATCAATTTCCCTTGACATAAATCTTGTTGAATTTATGTTTCATCTCCACGTTCCCTAACATGACTATTTCAGCCCCATGAGGCAGTATAGTTTCTGATGAGAGTAAGGTCATAACCTTTGAGTTTTCTTTAATAGCAATTACCGACAAGCCGGTTTTAGCACCAATATTAGAGGCTGCTAGGGTTTTTCCTTCTAATGATTTTGGTATCGGAATGATAAACAAGGTAAAACCTTCTCCAAGAACGGTCAGTTCCTGCCCTTTAGAAATCGATAATACGGCTTCAGAACCTAATGTAGAGTAGCTCAAAACAAAATTAGCACCTGCTTTTTGTATAATATCCACATTTCGAGCTTCGGATATTCGACTCACTATTCGTACATCGTTGTTTAATTGACGGCAATAGGAGGCGAGATAAATATTCATGGTGTCATCATGGGTAGACAATAAGACGGATGGGGCATCTAAAATTCCAGCACTTTTTAGCAATTGGTAATCGGAGGCATCCCCCAAAAATACTTTATTGCAGAAAGGGGTTACTTTTTTACACACTTCCGGATCTTTATCCACAACATTCACCAAGACGCCATTTTTGTGCAAAGATTTTGCCGCCGCCAAGCCTACTCGGCCCGCTCCGATTAACAATACGGGATGGGGGTTAACTTCGTAATCGTGAAAGAGTTCGTCAATATTTTGAAGTTGCTTTTTATGTCCAATAACGACTAAAATACTTTCCTGGGTGAGCGTTTCAATACCAGCTATAGGTTGCAACCTGCCGCGCTCCCAAATGCCCACAATACTCACCCCAAAACGTTGTCTTAAATCCATCTCTCGGATGCGTTGTGACACAAATGGCGTGTTATAGATTGGTAATTCGGCAATCAAAAGATCTTCATATTGCCCTATGGCATGAGACTCTGCGTGTTGGGTATTGACTCTATTTGCCAACTGCTCACCTAACCACTTTTTTACCGGCAATACGTGGTCCGCTCCACTTAATTGTTGTACATCTACAGATTCAATAAGAGTTGCAATGGCAACAATGGGAACAGTAGGGGCAAGTTCTCTAATGGTGAGTATGATTTTGGTGTTTAAGAAGTCATCTCTATTGATCAGCACCATCTTTGCATCTTCAATATTACCTAGGATAAAGGTTCCCTGGTCGTCCAATTCCCCAAGCAATACGGGCACATTGTCATCATGCATTTTCATCGCTTTTTCCAGATCGTTTTCAATGACAAAATAGGGCGTGTTTTCCTGTTCCAATCGCTCTGTGAGATCTCTAGCGATAACATCATAAGCACATATCAAGATGTGATTTTTAGTTCCTGCAGGAACCTGACGCAGTACCTTGTTTTTCTTTTTTGATTCTAAAAGGGGGATGTAAAAGTGCCTTATAAAGGCAAACGGTAATACAATCATTAACATGACAATTCCAGAAAGTAAGACCACTATGCTGAAAAAACGACCGAGATCAGAAGCAAAGGTAATATCTCCAAAGCCCAGCGTGCTCATGACGGTCAGGGTCCAATAGAAGCCTGTGATCCAAGAGTGGTTTTGACCTTCAGAGGCCATTATAAAATGAAAAAGAACGGAATAGATCACGATGACAATTCCGAGAAGGATTAGATATTTTAGTAAAAGTTTAGAGTTTTTTTTAAAGTCTTTATCGCCTAAATAATACGCTAACTGACTGCCGATAAATTTCATACGTTGTTATTCTTGAAAAATTGCAATGTGTTCATTCCGATTCTTAATCTAATGATTTAATTTGTGTTTTGCGGTTTGTTTAAGAAAAATTGTAAACCTCCAAATGTAAAGATACATATGTGTTTTAGGAATAAAAAAAAGAAAGCGATACCATGAGGCAATCTAAGGATAGCTTATGAAACATAACTATTAAAGGTGAATTATAGCAAACACACATTAATCCACACCATAGGGGCAAGTTGTTAAGGGGTTTATTTCGTGTTTTGTTCGGAATTTAAGTGGCATTAAGGCGTTGTCTCTTCCAAATTATAATGCAGTATTCAACACTACAGCTTTTAAATTTATTATTTTTAGGTTAGACCATTCCAAATGCTCATAGTTTTAGTGGTTATAAATTGCGTTGTGCTAGATTATTAATGGAGGACTGAGCAGATTGTTTTTCTTTGACCAAACTTCATTTATGATAGCACTACGTTATTGAATAGGAGATTATAATCAACTCAGGAATTTAATGACGTAAAATGAAGAAACACCTATTCAAAGTACTAATTGACGTAGGCCTAACCAATGTCAATTCATGGAATATTTCATAATAGGCTGGTGTTTGCTTTATAGTATGTTAAACAGGTTGACCAGGATGGGTTCAAAATCACACCCTTAAGCAGCCTCGGAATCCACGAGAAGCATAGTAGGATTCTGCGCCATTATGATAGACAAAAACAGTATCATAACGCCGGTCACAAAAAATTGCGCCGCCTAATTTTCTAATGGCCTCAGAAGTCTTGACCCAGCTTGAGGTTTTTAAATCAAAATGTTCTGTGTTCTGGATGTCGCGATAGGCGTCTTCGGTTAAGATTTCGATACCCATTGTGGTCGCCAGGTGTATCGCGCTGTTTTTGGGTTTATTTGTCTTCCTTGAGTTTAGGGCTTCATGATCATAACATAAACTTCTGCGACCGGCTGGACTCTCGGGCGCGCAATCATAAAACACATACTCGTCTGTGTTGTTATCATAGCGCAGCACATCTGGTTCGCCTCCGGTAGTTTCCATCTCATTTAGGGACCATAGTTTTCCCGAATTAGACTCCAATCTGGCTTGCACATTTACCCATACCATATTCTTATATCGCTCCATATGGTCTTCAAAACGTTTTTTTAATAGTGCGAGTAATGCAGCGCTCTGTAATTGCGATAACTCCTTTGCCATACAAATAAATTAATGTTTTAGGTGAGGTGCAATCCATTTAATACCCAAAAGTCTTTCTGTTTTAAATAATTAATTACTCGTAAACATTGATGGAATTATATGATTTAACACTCTTAAAAGTAATTAAGATTTGCATATGAACAAGTTTTAACCGCTTATATTTTGGCCTGATAGGTGTAAAGTTCAAAGTAGCGACCTTCTTTGGCAATCAATTGGTCGTGGGTGCCACGTTCTACAATGTGCCCGGCTTCTATAACCAAAATTTGATCTGCTTTTCTGATTGTGCTCAAACGATGCGCAATGACGATTGTGGTTCGGTCTTTGATCAATTCGGCCAAACTCTTCTGAATTAAGGCTTCACTCTGGGTGTCTAAACTTGATGTGGCTTCGTCTAAAATTATGATTTTTGGGTTGGCTAAAATTGCGCGGGCAATCGCTAAACGTTGGCGTTGTCCGCCAGAGAGTTTGACGCCTCGTTCTCCAATTAAGGTGTTTAGACCATCATCAAACCGATCCGTAAATTCATTGACGTAGGCCGCATTGACGGCATTTTGCAATTCTGCTTCCGTCGCATTTGGTCTTGGGAACATGATATTTTTGCGAATAGTCCCTTCAAATAAAAATTCATCTTGTAATACGACGCCTAAATATTGTCGGTAACTGCTTAGCTTCACCTTAGATAAATCTTGATTGTCGATAGTGACCTTTCCAGATTGTGGGGTTAAGAATGTAGCAGAAAGACCCGCAATGGTCGATTTTCCAGAACCGGAACTTCCTACCAACGCGGTAACCGAACCAGCAGGCGCTTTAAAGTTGATGTTGTGCAAAATTTGCTTGCCCTCTTCATATGAAAAGGATACATCGGTGAATTCAATGTCACCTTTAAGTTGCTTTAAGGCAATGGTTCTGTCCTGATTATCTTCTTCCGCGGTGATGTTCATCAGCTCTTCGGTTCTGTCCAAACCGGCTAAAGCCTCAGTCAACTGACTCCCGATATTACTCATTTGCACGATAGGCGCAATCATAAACCCTAGAATAAGCGTAAAAAATAGAAAATCGCCCGTGGTCATTTCTCCAATCATCATATAATAGCCACCCATGCCCATAATACCGGTGGTAGCCACGCCGATTAAAAATGTTGAAGAACTAGTCATCAATGCTGTTGCCGTTAAACTCTTTTTTACATTCTGATATAGTCGTTCTACACCGTTTTCAAAAACAACATTTTCCTGTTCCTCAGCATTAAAAGCTTTAATCACTCGGACGCCAGCAAGGGTTTCAGTTAAACGACCTGTCACTTCAGCATTGATTTTACCTCGGGTTCTAAAAATTGGACGGATATATTTAAAAGCTTTTAAGGCTATATACCCGAAGATTGACAAGGGTACAAACACAAAAAGCGTCATCCATGCATTTA
Source organism: Gelidibacter salicanalis (assembly GCF_007997285.1). Lineage (GTDB taxonomy): Bacteria > Bacteroidota > Bacteroidia > Flavobacteriales > Flavobacteriaceae > Gelidibacter > Gelidibacter salicanalis. Next base: position 162,138 of record NZ_VORX01000007.1, on the reverse strand, counting down.
TTTTAATCAAAATAACTAAAGATACGATGGCCGTAAATGAGCCACCTACCAATTGTACCAGTCCCGTGCCTATCAGATTTCTGACACCTTCCACATCGGTCATAATTCTTGAAACTAGAGCCCCAGATTTGGTGTTGTCAAAAAAGCTAATAGGAAGTGACAACACTTTTTTCTGCACTTTAGAGCGTAATTCGCTAATTAAAAATTGGGCTTGAACGCTTAAGATTCGAGTGAGTAAAAAGGAAGTTAGCGCTTGTACGGTAATGGCGCCGATCACGATCGCAATCAAGGTATAGAGTTGGGATAAATCTTTATTAGGCACCACTTCATCCAAGAGCACTTTACTCTGCCAAGGCAGAATCAATCCGGATATGCTTTTAATCACAATCAAGATGAGCCCGATAAAAACTAAATTTCGTCGAGGCCAAATAATGGTTTTGAAAGCTTGGACCATCGTCACCTTTGGTTGTGAGTGATCTTTGCGTTTTGGTGTTTCTTTAAAATGCTGCATAATTTATAATCAATAATAGAGATGGCAAAAATACTCATTAAAGTAGGGTTTATGAGATTCTGCCGGCCTAAAGTAGAATATGAAGCTATAGAGGAGTGAAGAATAATGTGATGATGTGATTTGAATGATACCAATAGTAAACTAATTAATCTTAATGGATAAAAAAACCAGAGTTTTTCAACTATGGTTTTAGTTCTATTTTTATAAACGCTCTGTATATCTTGTCTACTTCGTCAAAAGGATTGGAAAACACAGAACTAATTTGCGCACTTAGGCCGGCGTCAATTTACTCACCTTGTACATTTATGCGACGTTTAGAACAAGTCTCAAAACTTGCCATAGTACTTTTTTTCAGAAGTTTTACAAATTAAATCTTCCTCTGAAACCATCTGCCAACTATGAAAAACTACGTCCGTGTCTTTTTCTAAAGCCGTGCAAGTAATGGGTGTATTTAATTGGGAATTTAGGGTGTCGTTTTTATGAATGCCGCATTTGCGACATTTGTAAGTAGCCATAGGGTGGTAGATTTGGGGTTTCTTTTTTACTTCAGTTTCAAAACTAGGTTCCAAACGGACAAAATATGACCATTTGAAAAAACATTTTTGTTAAATTTTAATACCTTAATTCCAAGGAGTTGAGAGAAGACATTGAGAAATATAGTAACCGTGATTTAACAATTTAATCGAAGCGAAGGTGGCGATGTATAAAATTTGAATAAGATAGTAGGGTATAGGCAATGAATGAGCTCTGTGGTTATTCGTAGTAATTCAAGATTCTCACCAAGTGCTCCTTAACATAGTTTTTAACATGCAGTGGACTTTCAATCCGTACCCATAAATTATACCTTAAAATTTCCATGAGAAACTCGTAATTGGGCTCAATAAAAATCTTTAGCTCCCCCCAAATGTCTGGATTGCTATAATCTAATTCATCTGTATCTAATCTTAGTGGTGGGGCAACAATGTGTTGGGAATGGTGCAAGGGATTATTTAATATATATTTAAAATGATGGTTGGACACTTTAATATGAATCCATTCCGGTTTCATTCCGGTTTTTAAAATTCCTATGGCATTTTCAAAATAATCAAATGCATTGAACAGAATGGGGTGCTTAATGTGCTGCTTATTAATTTTAAAAGATTTTATTCTGTCGTCCAAACAAAACGTATAGGTGCCATACTGCTGATTATGGGCAATTAAATACCACGACTTATTAATCTCTTTAAGATGCAGCGGTTGAAAAAAGCCTGACACATTTTGAAAGCCGTTATCATCATACCAACCCTGATAGTCTAATTCTACCATAAACTGCTGTTCAATGGCGTGAATTAAAGGGACCAAATCTACTTGAGCACTTAGCGAGTTTCGCGAAGTACTCACGTACGACTTCCATTTATGGGCGTGATGGTGTAGAAGGTAAATCTCCGTTTTTTCATACACCACCTTTAAAGATTCAGTGACCTCGGTTTCTTCAACGAAATACCCGTAATTACGTTTGTGTAAAATGATGGTTTGGTAATAGGATTTTATTTTTTCTAAATCACGTTTAATCGTTTTTTGCCCATTTTGACTCAACTTATCGTATAACGGATCATCAATATTATTGACTCTTAATTGGTGAAGAGCGTTTTGTAAATCCGTAAGCGGCACAAATCCATTTTTTTCAATGCCGTATACTTTAGGATTTGAAATGATGCGTAAAATATAATAGCGGCGTAGAAACTCTGGAGTCATAGAATGGTTTAGAAAAACGAATGTAATAATTAACTTTCAAACCTCTAAAGGGAATCTCTTTTATATATTTACCCACCCAAATCCAGTTCATGACATCGGTTTTTAGTAAAAGAGATTTTAGCGCGACCAAATGGTTTACGCTCGAAAAAATACTACAACTTATTACGGGTGTTTTTATAATTCCAAAAATATTTAGCGCGCTAGGCACTGTAGATATAGGAAAACTCAAATTTGTAGAATCGGTATTAGGGATGTTCACCCCACTATTTTTTCTTGGCTTATCGGCCATTTGTATCCGCGAGATTGTGTTTCATCCTGAGCGCTATCACCGCATTCTAGCCACGGCATTCTATCTCCGATTAATGAGTTGGGGAGTAATTTTTTTGGGCATTATAATTTATTTTGGTGTGGTTGAGAACAGCGCCTTAAAGGGCTTATATCTTATGATTGCTTTTGGCTATTTGTTTAAGCTCACTGACGTATTCGAATACTATTTGCTGGCCAAGAAATGGACAAAAATTATATTTATAAGTAAAATCACCAGTTTAGGCATTATTGTTGGTCTGCAATATTATGGCGTTACCCAAGAGTTTGATATGTATTACTTTGCGCTATTGATTATTCTTGATTTCTTAATACAGGGGCTCATTTACATCATCATTTTAAAGCACAAAAAACTATTGTTTTTTAAACAGTGGAAATTTTCTAAACGCTTGGCAGCAGCTTTACTACGGATGTCATTTCCTCTGATCATTTCCAATAGTCTGATCATGTTTTACATTACGATTGATGAGCTATTTCTTAAATATTACCACGGAGATCACGCCAACGGAATTTTTGCCACTGTGCAATTTTTGGTGATCATTTTAAGTTGGAATATCGGCTTTTCCATCATTAATGCGCTGTACCCTTCCTTAGCAGAATCCTACCAAACGCATACAGGTCTGTACCATCAGAAACTTAAAGTACTTTTTAAGATCATGTTTATTTTAGGATTGAGTATTGCGGTGTTTTACAACTTATTCGGCGATTTTATTTTAGATGCTTTTTTTAGCGAAGCCTATGCCGAAGCAAAAGATCCGTTGCTTATTTTTTGTTGGGCCCCACTGATCATTTTTATTGGAATGATCTATGAAAAGCATTTAATCAACACTAATAATTTGCAAAAAAATGTTTACCGCTTTGGTTTAGGCTGTGTAACTAATCTAGCGTTGTGCTATCTTTTAATTCCAATCTGGCAAGTAAATGGCGCTGCAATTGCTGTGTTGATCAGCCATTTTATGACCAATATTGCGTATATGTTGATGGATTCTACAGGGAGAAGTGATTTGCGTTTAATTTTAAAAGTAAAGTGATACGGCTTAAGATTTAATCTTCATCTTCGTCATTAATATTAAAGATGCGCTCTTTTGCTTGCTTGGAATAATTACGTCCTATAGGTATTTTTCTATTAGATATTTCTACGTTGTTGCCCTCAAGAGCATTTATTTTATTAATTGAAACTGTATACGATCGATGAATGCGCATAAAATTAAATTGTGGCAACTCTTCAGTGATGGCCGTCAGGGACTTATGAACCACATAATCTCCTAAAACAGTAATAACTTTAATATAGTCCTTCAAACTTTCAATGTAGAGGATGTCATTAAGGTTGGTTTTGATCAGCTTTTTATTAACTCTTAAAAAAATATGAGGTTCTTGCTGTAAATTGGCATCAACTTTAGAGGTGTTTTGATACACGTGTTGGTACACTTTATTTATGGTTTTTAAAAACCGATCAAACGGAATGGGTTTTACCAAATAGTCTAAAATATTCAGTTCAAAACTTTTTACGGCATATTCACGATACGCCGTAGTAATAACGATTAAAGGTCTGTAATTGAGATTTTCAATGAATGCAAATCCAGTAAGTTGGGGCATGTTAATGTCTAAAAAAATGAGATCAATTTTTTCTTTTTCTAAAATGCGATAGGCGTTTAACGGATTGGTAAACGTCTCTACGATCTCAATATAATCAAAATCCTTTAAATGATTTTCAATTACTGAGATTGCTAGAGCTTCGTCATCTATGATAATGCATTTAATTTTCATTTGATCTTTCATTTTTTTAGTATTTGATGGGGGCTCTCAAGTACGATACTTTATACCGTGTTAAAATTTTAAATTGGGATTTTTAAAAATAGGTGATATAGTTTTCCATCAACTTTAGATTCTAATATAAAATTATTGGAAAATAATAGTTTTAAACGTCGTTTCGCATTTTCTAAACCGATACCGCTACTTATGTTTTTAGTTGCCTCCGGATTAAAGTTATTAATAAAAATAACTTCTAAATAGCCTTTGGTGCTTACATTAAAACTCATACTGATTTTTAATTTGTCATTATCCTTCATCCCGTGTTTAAAACAATTTTCAGCAAATGACAGTAAGAGTAGAGGGGGCACATCAACATCTTCAATATTACCAGTAATATCCATTTCAGCTTCTACGCGATCTTCAAATCTTAGGCGTTCAATATCTATAAAATTGTTGATGTGGGTGATCTCTTCCAATAAACTGGCTTTAGAACTTTTAACTTCGTACAGAATATATTGCATCATATCGGACAATTTGATGACCAAGCGTGGAGCATTATCGGATTTGCACAAGGTGAGTGCGTATAAATTATTCAGCGTGTTAAAGAAAAAATGCGGCTGAATTTGGGTGCGCAAATATTTAAGCTCGGTACTCATTTGCAGTTGGGCCAAATCTTCGTTTCTTCTTTTTTCTACAGACCAATCAATCACTAATTTGATTGCGGTTACAAAACCAATCACGTACAACTCTCCTAAACTGACCGCTACAATGTGATTAAGTTCCATAAACTGGCCCGTATCTCCAGCCTCTGGCCAAATATTTTTAGTAACCAAAACATAATTTAAACCTGTTCTTACCAAATAGACTACAGCGAGCATAACAGCTAAGGACGCGATGTAGATGCCGTATCTTTTCCGAAGGATAAACTTAGGGATCAAATAGAAAATGTTAATGTACACAATGATGATATGCAGCGGGAATTCAACCAGATTTGATTTTAAAGAATACCAATAATCACCAAAATAACTACCCCATCGTACCACGTTGAAGAGGAAGTAACCTAGCCAAAATAACACATGATATTGGATAGGAATGGTGTCGCCTATTTTTTTATTGAATAATGAGATGATCTTATGATTTAGATGGAATTTTTAAAAAAACCGTGTTATTATCTCGCAATTTTAATGATATATTCATTAATTAACAATTAATTTACCAAATGTTTATTTGTACGAAAACCTTATCGGCTTTTATCTGTCGTCTGTGTGTAAAATCATGTCGTTCAGATAAATTTTTTTTAATATCTCTTTATAATAAATAGATTGGCTTAATTAAAAAAACGAAATAATCAAATTATGAAACAACATTTACGATCATTTTTCTTGTTTTCTTTTTTATTATGTTCTGCACAAATGCTTTTTGCGCAAGAAAAGGAAATTAAAGGAACAGTAACTTCCAAGGCAGAAGGGATTCCGCTTCCAGGGGTTAATGTGACAATTAAAGGGACTTCAATTGGGACACAAACCAATTTTGACGGTGAGTTTACCTTAATGGCATCCGTAGGTGATGTGTTACACTTTTCTTATATTGGGATGAGTACTACTGAAATGACCGTAGGTCAGGCTTCCGTAGTTAACGTGCAAATGGCTGAAGATGCCGAGCAGCTCAGTGAAGTTGTCATCACCGCGTTAGGAATAAAAAAGGAAAAGAAAGCCTTAACCTATTCAGCCCAAGAAGTGGGTGGTGATGAACTGACCAGAGTAAAACAAACCAACCCTATTAACAGTTTATCTGGAAAATCGGCAGGGGTGACCATTACTAAAAGTTCTTCAGGATTGGGAGGCGCAGCTAAAGTAGTGCTTCGTGGTAATTCATCTACCACCAATAATGATCCGTTATATGTTATCGACGGGATTCCGATGTTGAATAATGGGAATGGCTCTAACGGAAACGAGCCAGGAACCGATATTTTTGGAAGTCAAACCGGAAATCGCGATGGCGGGGATATTCTGTCCTTGATCAATCCTGACGATATTGAAAGTATGACAGTATTAAAAGGAGCATCCGCATCAGCCTTATACGGAAGTCAAGGCGCCAATGGTGTTATCTTAATAACTACTAAAAGAGGTAAAGATGGCGTGTTGACAGTCAATTACAATTCTAGCTTTACGGTAGATAATGTCATGTCCCTGCCAAAATTACAATCGGAATACCAAAGCAGCTCCGTTGGTGAAGCAATTGCTGAGAATGGTAATGTGATAGATCCTTATTCTTGGGGTGCTATAACAAACGGTTTAAGTAATAATCCTAAAGATTTTTTTAACACCGGATATACGTCAATCAATTCCATGTCTTTAACCACAGGAACTCAGAAAGCACAAACCTATTTATCCTATGCCAATACTATAGGAGAGGGAGTTATTCCTGAAAATAGATTAACCCGCAACAACATTACTTTAAGACAAACCGCTAAATTTTTAAAAGATAAGATTGACGTTTCTGCAAGTGTCAACCTTTCTGATCAACGCATTTGGAACCGTCCAACCAATGGTTTATATTCCAACCCGCTTACTGGGTTATACTTACATCCCGTAGGAATTGATAGAGGTATTTATAAAAATCAGTTTGAGTATTTTAACCCGGTTCTCAACCAAATGGATCAGTACGAAGCATCAGGATTCTCTGAAAATATTGAACAAAATCCATATTGGTTAATTTACCGCAGTCCGAGTAAAGATGTCGTGCAACGTGCGTATGCCAATGTCTCCTTAAATTATCAAATTACTGAATCGTTTTCTTTACAATCGAGAGGAAGTTTTGATAAATCATTTTTTACTTTTGATAAACGACAATTTGCCGGAACAGATCCTGTAAATTCTGGCAATAATGGGCGCTATACTTTAGAAAAAACAGAAAACACCCAACAATACGTCGATTTGATTGCTAACTACACTAAAGACTTTTCTGAAGATTGGGCATTTACCGGAATTTTGGGGACGAGTTTAACCAAATACAAATTGGGAGATCAAACCTTTTTAGATTCTGGTAGGGATGGTGACGGATTAATTTATCCGAACATATTTAACATTGCAAATTTTGAAACCACTAATAATATTCGTCAATCTATTGCCAATAGAGAGGTTCAAGCTTTGTTCGGATCAGTAAATTTTGGCTATAAAAACAGAATATTTTTAGATCTTACGGGACGTACGGACTGGTCTTCCACTTTGGTCAATACCAATTCTCAATCGTTCTTTTATCCGTCTATCGGCCTCACAACAATTTTATCAGAAATGTGGGACATGCCAGAAAGCATTTCGTTCGCCAAGATAAGAGCGTCCTATGCTGAAGTAGGGAAAGATATTCCTGTGTATGCAACCATGCCGCTTAACGGAATTAACAATACAAACACAGGGATTGGAACTGCTCCATTTGCACCAATTGAAGGCGAAACCTTAGAGCCAGAACGTCAAAAATCTTTTGAGATAGGAACTGAATGGCGTTTCTTCGGTAATCGTTTAGGAATAGATCTGACGTATTATGATACTAAAACCGTCAATCAGATTTTCTATATTCAGGCTGAGCCAAATCCAAATGGCTATTCACAAAACATAGTGAATGCGGGAGAAATTTCTAATAAAGGGATTGAGCTCGTGTTACACGCAAAACCAGTCTTAACTGATAATGTAACTTGGAATACGGCCTTTAATTTTGCCCAAAATAAAAACAAGGTGGTTGCAGTTCACCCATCATTACAGGACGGAGAAGCTATTATCACCCCAAGAGGAGTCAATGGCTACGAGTTTTCATTGATTGAAGGAGAAGATTTTGGAAGCATCAAAGCCAGAAGCTTGGTTAGAAATGAGAATGGCACCCCGGTTATCAATGAATCAGGAACTTTAGAGTCTACCGGTTTTGAAACTGTTGCGCACGCACAGCCAGATTTCACTTTAGGCTGGAACAATACATTAACCTTTGGAAAAGTGACTTTAAACGTCCTTGTTGATGGAAAATTTGGTGGTGATGTAGTGAGCGTTACAGAAGCTGTAAACGATAAATACGGAGTGTCACAAAACACTGCAGATGCCAGAAACACTAACGGCGGAATGATTGACGTGGTTAATGCTTCAGGAACGGCATCCCAACTAAGCGCTAAGGAGTTTTATAATGCTGTAGGCGGGCGTGATGGTATGTTGGGCGAATATGTTTATGATGCCACCAACGTAAGTTTAAGAGAATTGTCTATCGGTTACAAAATGGATATTAAAAGCAAATTTATCGACAATCTGAATCTGTCATTAATTGCCAATAATTTATTCTTCTTTTATAAAGATGCACCATTTGATCCTAATGTCGCGGCCAGTACAGGTTTGGGCTTACAAGGCGTAGATATCTATAACCAACCTTCTACAAGAAGCATAGGGTTTAACATTAATGTAAATTTTTAAGAAAAAATGAAAACATCTATAATCAAATATGCATTAGCCTCTTTTGCGGCTGTGAGTTTAACAAATTGTACGGACAATTTTGAAGCCATCAACACCAATCCCTATGGCATTTCACAAGAAAGTCTTGAACAACAAAATAACCATATTGGCTCTCGTTTTGCCCCGCTATTTTCAAACATTATCAGAGCGGAACCGGCGTGGAATTACCAATTGCAACAAAACTTAAATGCTGACGTATTTTCAGGGTACATGGCCTCAGCGACGCCGTTTGCAGGAAACATCAACAATCAAACCTATAGCTTGGTAAACGGCTGGAACGGCTTTATTTGGTCAGATGCTTATGATGCCAATGATGGGAACGGGGTCATGCCTTACGCTCGGGAAATCTTTCAGCAAGTAGAATTGTCAGGAGATGAAAACGGACGAAAATTTGTGCACCTGGCAAATATCATTCGCGTGATGGCCATGCATCGGGTTTCTGATGTGTTTGGACCAATCCGCTATTCAAAATATAATGACTACGCCACCACAGGGCAATACGATTCCCAACAAGAAGCGTATACCGCATTTTTTGCGGACTTAGATAGCGCCATCAACGGATTAGAGCCTTTTATTGGGGATCCGCAGTTTGTAGCTTTTGACCAATCCAGCTTTGGGGGTGATATTGCTAAATGGCGCACATTTGCCAATTCGTTAAGATTGCGATTGGCGATTAGGGTTTCAAAAGTAGATCCAGCTATGGCACGGTTAGAAGGTGAAAAAGCCTTGGCCAGCAACGCCGGCTTGCTTGATGCTCAAAACATGACTGTAGATATGGGCGGCTTTGTGCATCCTATTTTAACGATTAGCACAGTTTGGGGTGATATATCCATGAGTGCTGAAATGGAGTCAATTTTAGAGGGTTTCAATGATGGTAGAATTGATGTGTTTTTTAACGAACCATCAAATCCGGCATTGGGCGCCTATAAAGGTATCCGTCAGGGAGTAGAAATAGAATCTAAATCGCAATACGGAAGTCATTCCAGTGTTGGTAAAGTAGTGGAAGGACCTTCAAAAATTTGGATGACTGCCGCTGAAATTCATTTTCTGAAAGCTGAAGCTGCATTGCGTAATTGGGCTGGAGCGGGAGATGCAAAGTCTAATTACGAAAATGGAGTTAAAGCGTCGTTCGCACAATTTGGTGTGGGAGGTGTTGATGCTTATTTGGCTGATAAAACTAGCACGCCTAATGATTTTGTGGACGCTCTTAATAGTAAAAACAACTATGCTTACCCAAGTAATGTGACCATAGCTTTTAAAGAGTCAGGCACCAATGAAGAAAAGCTGGAGCAGATTATCACTCAAAAATGGATTGCCATGTTTCCTGACGGTCAGGAAGCTTGGAGTGAATTCAGACGTACAGGCTATCCAAAAATTTTCCCAGTGGTAGTAAATAATAGTGGTGGTACTATTGACACTAACATTCAAATACGTCGTATCAATTTTGTTGATAATGAAAAGAATACCAACGGCGCCAATGTGTCAACTGCAGTGGGTTATCTTAATGGCCCTGATACTGGTGGCACACGATTATGGTGGGATACGGGAGCAGAAAATTTTTAATTTACATACTTTAGTTTAACGTTATTCTGGCAAGCGGGAAATTCAGGTTTCCCGTTTGTTTTTTGCAAACTTCAGTAAGGTAAAGCAGTTGCCCTTCAAAGTTTTTATACGTAGGCATTGTTGTTCGATAGGGAATTCGCACTTCAGCGCTTCTAGTTTCGATAGTTATCTGGAAAACGATTAAGACGTGCTTACAGCGTACTTACAAATGGCCATCCTAAAAATTAAAATTACCTTAATAATTTCAGAAATAACATTAGAAACAATCTGTCAATTCAAGAATTTCTTAAGGTCTCTTGTCTTGTAAGGATGTGTACATCGATAATTTGTTTTATCTAGAAATCAATGCAACGAGAATTTAAAAAATCAAGCAGGCCAATGTATTAACTATTAAATCTTAATAATTCTATTCATATAGGCATGCTGTTGCCTATATCCAAAGTAGTAATCCGTACAATATTATAGAATGCCAGAAGCGTCATTGACATGCTGCTTTCCTAAACTCTTACTTACATGAACAAATTTATAATTATACTTTCAATTTTTGGCTTTACCCTCGGTAATGCAATTGGTCAAAATCAGGTCACTTCAAATCTAAATGTAATGCCTTGGCCAAAGGAACTGTCAGAGCAACCTGGACGTTTTCATATTGATAGCACGATGACCATTTCAATTACTTCTGAAACTCACGGACGGGTGCACATGGCAGCGACTAACTTTTTAAGACGTCTGAGTATGAGAACCGGCGTATTTTTAGAAGAAGGGTTTCCCTTGCCAGGTAAGTCGGCAAACATTCAAATTGCATTTAATAAGGTAGCAACCCTAGGTGTTGAAACGGATGAATCTTATACTTTAGAAGTTACTGATGATTTGGTGACTATTAGTTCTAACACAGATGTGGGCGCTATGAACGGCTTACAAACCTTATTACAACTAACCCAAAACACGGCAGATTCCTATTACTTTCCTGGAATAAAAATCACTGATGCACCACGATTTGTTTGGAGAGGGCTGATGATTGATGTAGCAAGACATTTTCAGCCAGTTGGGGTGTTAAAGCGGAACTTAGAAGCTATGGCTGCAGTGAAACTGAATGTTTTTCACTGGCATTTAACTGATGATCAAGGGTTTCGAGTCGAATCTAAAGTGTATCCAAAACTTCATGAATTGGCTTCGGATGGTTTATATTATACCCAAGAGCAAATCAAAGATGTCGTAGCCTACGCAGACGCATTGGGCATCCGTGTCATTCCAGAATTTGATGTGCCCGGGCATGCCTCAGCAATTTTAACCGCTTACCCAGAATTGGGCAGTAAGGATGGCTATGAGTATGCAATAGAGCGATATTCTGGTGTTTTTGATCCTACCTTAAATCCCACTAAAGCTATCACCTACGAGTTTTTACAAAACTTATTTTCAGAAATGGTTCCGTTATTTCCAGATGTTTATTTCCACATTGGAGGCGATGAAAATGAAGGGAAACATTGGGATGAAAATCAGGATATACAAGCATTTAAAAATAAACATCATTTAAAAACCAATCACGAGCTACAAACATATTTTAATATCAAGGTTGAAAAAATCCTGAATAATTTAGACAAAAAGATGATGGGTTGGGATGAAATTATGACTCCAAATATGCCTACCACTACAGTTATCCATTCCTGGCGTGGTGCCAATGAAGGATTAGGACAAGGAGGGAGTTTAATTGATGCAGCGAAAAAAGGCTATCAAACGGTGCTTTCAAATGGGTTTTATATTGACAGACTGCAATCGGTGGAGAGTCACTATTTAGTAGATCCTATAGGTGAGGTCACCTTAACGGATGCAGAGCGTCGTCGAATTTTAGGAGGTGAGGCCACCATGTGGAGTGAATTGGTTACCCCGATGACCATCGATTCTAGAATTTGGCCCAGAACTGCCGCCATTGCCGAACGCTTTTGGTCGCAACCCGAAATTACTGATGTGGCAAATATGAAAAAAAGACTCCAACAGGTCTCATTTACCTTAGAAGAATTGGGATTGACGCACATTAAGAACAGAGATGTTATCTTGAGGAGCATGACCAATAATCAGGACATCTCAGCATTGATTACCTTGTCAAAAATTTGTGAGCCTTTAAAAGTATATTCAAGAAATAAAGACGGTATTGAATATAAAACTTATTCGTCGTTCACCTTGTTTGCGGATGCTTGTGTGGTGGACGCGGAAGATGCAGAACCCTTTAACAAAGCAGTTGATAGCTACATTTCAAATTCCAATGGAACTACTGACAAAAACGTTTTAATGTATTTAAATAAATGGGCAACAAATCACGAGGGCTTTAAAACCTTGTCAAAAAACCCGAAGATTTCGCCATTGTACGAAATGTCAGAAAATTTATCTGAAATCGCTGGTTTATTGTCTAAAGCGCTCGAAGCAAAAACCTTCTCAAAAGTGGAATTGGAAACAATTAAAAAGAATTTAGATGTTTTGAATCAACCAATCGCAGATGTTGAGATCGTCATTGTGGAAGCTCTAATAAAATTAAGCAGATTTGTTGAAAACAGGTATTAAAAAGAAGGAGTAGTGAACTCAGTTATAAGCCTACAGTAGGTAATTGTGGGCGTATTGCGACATCAATTTTATACGTGTTAGTTAAACCCCTTCATAGCCAATAGCGTAGTGGTCCATACTATAGCGCAAGAAATGAAAATCCCGATGGTATTGGCTAAAAAAGCGCGTTTGCGTTCCAATCCAAAAAGATACCCCGCGATAGTGCCGGCGTAAACCCCCGTGCCTGGAAGCGGAATCAAGACAAAAACAATCAATCCCCAAAAACCGTATTTTCTGACATTATCGCCTGCGCCAATTTTAGCACGTCGGGCAACAAAAATCGCCGCTTTTTTATAATAGTAATATTTAAAAAAGTAAATATTAATCACTTTCAGAAAAAACATCATGATCGGAAATACCAATACGTTCGCCAAAAAGCAGAACAAAAAAGCTATATAAATATTGACACCATTCAACAGGGCATAGGGAATACCTACTTTAGCCTCTCCCAAAGGGGAAATGCTCCAAAGCACCGCAATGAATAAATCAGAAATCATCTTTTTGTAATTTGATCGGCAAAATTAATCTATTTTAAGAGTGTTTGTTAACGCGGATGTATTAAAGTTTAGCTAAAAAGTGCTACAAGAGTTAGTGGCGGTTAATCAGGTAAAGGCTATTTGTACTCAGATTTTTAATCTGAGAATCTTTAAAAGGTAGGGACAGGTGAAGTATTATTTTGAAATGGTAATGGTAAGGAGGAGATGAACATTTTTCCGCGTTAGATGATAATCGGCGGAGGTATTATAAACGAGCATAAGAGATCACTATTAACCTTAAAACATCATGATGTTACCTTCTTAAGTGCATAAGTGGCTACGCAACGGCTATTTTTCACCGAAAATTTTATAAAATGCTGAAAACCCCTTATTTTTTCCGACCCGTAAAATGTTCCATGGTGCTGTAAATGCCCATAATGCTGCCGGTAAACCAATCGAAGACATTAATAGACATGATGGCTTGACCGAAGCGGGTCAGTCGGTAAATATATCCGGGAATAGTGATCATTTTTTTGTTTTGCTCAATAGCTTTTACAATGGTTAAAGACGCTGCCTCCGGTTCTAGGATCGGAATTTTAGATTGCACACCGTCAAACATGCCAGTATTGATATAATAAGGCATAACGGTAGTCACATGGATGTCCTTTTTCAGCTTCCGCATTTCCAATCGCAAACTATCTGACCATCCGATTAGCGACCACTTACTTGCAGCATATACAGACATTTTAGGGTTAGAAATAAGGCCTCCAGAAGAGGCAATATTGCAAATATGACCAGAGTTGCGTTGCAACATGTCGTTTAAAAATTCGGCTGTAATGAGCATGGGAGCGTTAGCATTTATGTCCATCGTCTTGATAATATCTTCAGTGGAATGCTCATGAAAATATTTGCCTACAATGATTCCTGCATTATTGATCAGGACGTCTACACCGCGAAAATCATGTTTTAGTTTTAGGGCTGTTGCTTTAATTTGTTTAGGATCGGAAACATCAACGTGATAACCCACAATGTCGCCAAGAGTGGAAAACTCGGCAATAGTAGCATCAATACTGGCTTGATTGATATCCCAAATAATGACTTTGGCTTGACGCTCAAGCATTAGTCGTCCCATTATTTTACCTATGCCGGAAGCACCCCCGGTTATTAAAACTGTTTTATTTTGTAACTGCATGTTTTCTATTGATCTGTTATTTAAAAGTTAGGGCGTAGAGATCCTCATAATTATAGCCTAATGTTTCTGTTGTCTCCTGCTCTAAATATAGGGGTAATCCTATAAGTTCTCTAACTTTTAAAATGATTTCACAGCACGTTCGGATAATCATTAAGGGCTGCCCTAAGGAAAAAACTATTGAAGATTTGCAAGTAGATGAGCGCTAAAATAGATCCTGTGGAAATTGGATTCATAAGAAATGCCGCTCCTTACGGTCCTAAATTACAAAAATAAAAATATCAATAGCAGTCTACAGTAACCTTAATCCTGCTTTTGTATAGGTTTTAAACAATGGATTTTCAGAATCTAAATCAGTAACTACAGTGCCAATATTGTTTATGGGCGACACATCATAATTTAGGATGGCATTGAATTTATTAGGGGTGACGAGAAATACCGTTTTCTGAGCGGCATTGATCATTGCCTTCTTGATCATGGCAACTTCATAACCTTCATCCGTCACACCCTGTTCTAAACATAGGGCACTTACCCCTATAAAACAGATATTTGCTCTGACGTTGGAGAGATATTGAATCACATCAATCCCGGTGGTCACCATCGAGTTTCTTTGAATTTTTCCGCCAATAAAAATAGTCTCAATCAAAGGGTGTTCCGTAAGCTGCATGGCAATAGGTAGGCTATAGGTGTACACCGTTGCTTTCAATTTTTTAGGCAGCAATTTGGCCAATATTAAATTGGTAGTACCGCCGCTCATGATAATCACCATCCCATCCTCGAGCAGTTTGATGGCTTTTAGAGCAATTCTAACTTTACTTTCCCTATTGTAAATGACATCTTCATTATAATGATAAAGTTTCTGAACGGTTGAAATCGCGCCACCGTGTACCTTTGCCAATAAACCTTGATCGTGTAACTCTTTAATATCCCGCCTAATGGTGTCTTCAGATACGTCTAATTTTTCAGACAAATACGTGGAACTGACTTTTCTATTGATGCTGACTTCATCAACTATTTTTTGTTGGCGCTCTTTTTTCTTCATATTATTTTTCACTTTAAGACTAGTGCGAAACTCAATGCGATCATTTTAAAAAATGTATGCAGTGTTTTGCATGATTGATCCTTAAATAATGCAATTTATCATAAAAAAGTCTACATTTGAGGGAGTCAATATAGAATTTCGCTAAAACTAATAAATTATGGGCACTTCTCAGAGATTAATTTCGTTAGATGTCTTAAGAGGTATCACCATCTCTTTCATGATTTTAGTAAATACTCCAGGGAGCTGGAGCTACATTTACGCCCCATTAAGACATGCCGCTTGGCACGGATGTACGCCTACGGATTTGGTATTTCCTTTTTTCTTATTTATTGTGGGCCTCTCGCTATTCTTTTCCTTTAAAAAATATAATGCAGTAGCGTCTAAAGCTGCAACCTTTAAAATTTTGAAAAGGACCTTGATTATTTTTCTTATTGGTTTACTGCTCAATCTCTATCCATATTTCAATTTTGAAGGCGTCCGCATTATGGGGGTTTTGCAACGTATCGCTTTAGCCTACGGTGCAGGAGCCTTACTTTGCGTAAATTTTAAAAGACAGAAGTTGCTCCTTATTGCAGCACTTTTATTGCTAGGCTATTGGGCGCTCTTATACTTTGGAGGCAATGCCAACCCGTATTCCTTAGAAGGAAATATCGTGAGACAATTTGATCTCTTCCTATTTGGAGAACAGCATGTATATAAAGGTTTTGGAATTCCCTTCGATCCAGAAGGGGTGCTATCGTCAATTCCCGCGGTGGGCACGGTAATTATTGGTTATCTTATTGGGGATCTGATGGACAGTACAACCTCCATACCCCTCAAAATGAAGAAGCTCTTACTTTATGGGGCGGTAATGACCATCATTGGCTACCTTTGGGGTCTAGTTTTTCCAATCAATAAGCCCTTATGGACCAGTTCTTATGTATTGTATACGGCAGGGTTAGCGACCTTAGTGTTGGCTCTATTAATTTTTATTATTGATTATAAAAAATTCAGTACCTGGTCTAAACCATTCGTGCATTTTGGTTCTAATCCGTTATTTATTTTTGTGTTCTCAGGGGTGTATGCTAAAACCATCAGTTATCTGATCAAAATTCCGGTTTCAGACGGGGAGTCTGTGTCATTATATAGGTATCTCTTTGCGGAGGTGCTTGCACCGCTATTTGGGAATATGAATGGCTCCCTAGCGTTTGCGATCAGCCATATCATTGTATTTTGGTTAATTTGTTACATCCTCTACAGAAATAAAATCTTCATTAAGATTTAAATTCTTTGTCAACAAATTTAAATTTTTAGGCTACAATTCGAGTTTTTGCTAATAAAAGCGCATTATTGTGCTCAATAAGTGCAAGATTTCTAATATTATTACTACATTTATTCCAAATTAACTAAATATTAACTGTATGAAAAATTATTGTTGTCAAGTAATTGCCATATTTTTTCTGTTTGTTGGGCAAATTTCGTTTGCGCAGTCGTCATCAGTTTCTGGTGTCGTCACAGAATTGAATACCGGTATGCCTTTAATGGGTGTAAATGTGGTAGTAGAGGGAACATCAAATGGGAGTGTGACAGATTTTGATGGAAAATATACCATTAGCAGCGCTAGTGATTTACAAGGAAAAAAACTTGTATTTAGCTTTGTAGGGTATAAAACAGTCACTTTAACCATTGGTAGTAATAATCAAGTATTGAATGCTACGATGGAAGAGGATGCGACAAGTTTAGACGAGGTGGTCGTGACTGCCTTAGGAATTAAACGTGAGGCCAAGGCGTTAGGTTATTCGTTGACTACTGTTGACGGAGAAGATATTTCTCAAGTTAAAACTACAAGTGCGGTTAATTCGTTACAAGGTAGAGTAGCAGGGGTAAATGTTTCTACGACCAGTTCAGGAGCTTCCGGGTCTAGCAGGATTGTCATTCGTGGCGCAAGTTCATTAACGGGTAATAACCAACCATTGTATGTGGTAGACGGAATTCCCGTAATTAACAACACAAAAAGTTCTGTAGTGGGACCTACAAATGACGGTACCGGAGATGGGGGTGATGATATTTCATCCATTAATCCTGATGATATCGAATCGATTTCCGTATTAAAAGGAAGTTCAGCCGCGGCATTGTACGGGTCGTTAGCTTCCAATGGGGTCATTATGATTACCACCAAATCCGGAAAAGGGAAGCAGAGTTTAGGGATTGAATACTCAACCTCTTACACTTTTGATCGGGTCAATACAGATCTTCAAGATTTTCAAACCACCTATGGTCAGGGTAACAACAGGTTAAAACCTGGGTATATGTATGATGACGCTAACAATGCGGTAGAAATACCGAACATGGAGAATGCAGTTGATGATTCTTTTGTCAGCACCTTACAATCTTGGGGTGCCAAAATGGATGGGGCAATGGTCTACAATTGGGATGGCGTAAGAAGACCCTATTCCTATACCGGAAATAATTTGGATAAATTCTATAAAACAGGAACTACTGCCATCAACACCCTGGCGCTTTCAAAAGGAGGTGACGATTACGCTTACCGTTTTTCGATGTCTAATTTAGAAAACAGCGATATTTTTCCTAATTCCACATTAAACAGAAAATCGCTTTCGCTGAATGCATCCGCTAAGATCAATCCAAAATTGACTTCAACAGTTAATGCCAAGTACGTCATCGAAAAGGTACACAACCGTATCAATATTGGCGATACCCCGGGGAATGCAAATACCGTAGCCAACGTGCTGCCAAGCAGTTTGGATATTAATGACCTGAGACCAGGATCGAACGAGCAGGGCACAGAGCTCAGATTTCAGCCGAGTGAATTTATCTCCAATCCATATTGGGCCGTCAATAATTTTAATAATGACGACAAAAAAAACAGATTGACCGCGTCTACAACCCTGCGTTATGATATCACCGATTGGTTGTACGCTACGGGTAGAGCGGGAATTGACACTTATGATTTTGCTAGAAGAGCGGTAACGCCTTATGGTACCACCTACCGCCCTGGTGGTGAGCTATCCCAAGCAAAATCGACATATACCTCTTTTGATGCTGATTTTATGTTGGGAGTTTCTAAAAACATCACCAGTAAAATTGGGACAAATTCTATTATTGGTGCCAATACACGTTCTTCGTCTTTTGAACAGTTGAGCGCTATCGGTCGCGGATTTATTGTGATTGGTTTAGAAGACTTGAACAATACCACCTTGCCAGAACCGAAAAATGATTATTTCAAGACCAAAACGAATTCTTTATATGGGTCTTTTGAGGTGGATTACAGCAAGTTCCTATACGTAACCTTTACGGGTAGAAATGACTGGTTCTCCACGCTGTCTTATCCGGGAAAAACAACCCCAAACAATGATTTCTATTGGTCTTTAAGTGGGAGTTTACTGCTGAGCGAAGCCTTTAATTTACCGGAATCTATTGATTATTTAAAACTGCGTACAAGTTACGCTCAAGTAGCGGGTGGTGCTCAAAATGCTTATGCTCTTAACTTAGACTATGCGGTTACGGGTAGTTTTCAGGGACAATCTTTTGGTCAGTTAAATGGCAACTCCATTCCTAACCCTAACTTAATTCCGTTTCAAAAGGATGAAATTGAATTTGGTTTAGAAGGCCGTTTCTTTCAAAACCGGATGAATGTGGATGTGGCTTTTTACCGCAATAAAACCACCAATGATATCGTCAGGGCAGCTGCTTCCCAATCGTCAGGGTTTACGTCGTCCATATTAAATATTGGAGCCTTAGAGAATAAAGGTGTGGAATTATTGATAGGTGGATCCCCAATCCAAACAGAAGATTTTTCATGGAACACCTCCATCAATGTAGGCTATAACGACAGTGAAATTCTTCAGACTGATGATGAAAACACGCCAATTAATGTGGATGGTAGTCAAACACGTTCGAGAACAGCAATTATTTCTCACATCGTTGGAGAACATTATGGTGTAATTTACGGATCATCATACAAGCGGGATGATGCAGGTACTATTATGTATGACGTTTCTGGTAGCATTCCGAAACCAATCCAAGGAGAAAATAAAATATTAGGACAAGGAGTAGCACCGTACACCATTGGGTTTTACAACTCATTTAAATATAAAAATGTGTCCTTAGGATTTTTGATTGATGCCAAATATGGTGGAAGTGTTCACTCTGGTACCAACAGAGAGTTGTTGTTAAGAGGCTTACACAAGAAGACCTTGGAAGGCCGTGAAAATGGTTTGGAAGTATCCGGAATTGATAACGCTACTGGAAATCCATTCACCATGACCGTTGCACCCGAAAATTTAAGAACCTATTACGGTGTTATTTTAGAAGAAAGTAGAGGCATCTCTGAAGAAGTGGTATACAGTACGGATTTTATTAAATTCCGTGAGTTGAGTTTATCCTATAGTCTTCCAAGTGAAATCTTGAAAAACATCTTTATTAACGATTTAAGAATTTCTGTAATTGGTAGAAACTTGTTCTTTATTCAAAAGGATATTGACAACGTCGATCCAGAAGCTGCACTTAACAACTTGAATTCTCAAGGGATTGAACGCTTCGGAATTCCGTCCACCAAAAGCTATGGTTTTTCTGTAAACATGAAATTTTAAAACATATACAAATGAAAAAAATACTAATATTACTAGGCATAGTGGTGATGTTTGGATCCTGTGATGAAGGCTTTGAAGAGCTTAACGTCAACCCAACAAAACCAACGCAACTAGAACCAGCAACAAAGTTGACCTTCATCCAATTGTATACGGGTGGCAGCAGCTATGTGGCAACATTATTTTATAATGTGATCCATATGATGCAGAATGTTCAGCACCTCAACAATACGTCTTATGCTTCTTTTTTATATAAAGAAGGGAATACACACCAGCTATTTGAGGAGCAATTTTCCAATACGGTAAAGAATATTGTCGATTTAGAGGAACAATTGAAAGCGAGTACGAGTCCAACAGCTGAAACGGATTTAGCAATCGCCCGTATACAAAAGGTGCTCATTTTTAGCAGACTGACTGACGCCTACGGTGATATTCCTTATAGCGAAGTTGGGAAAGGCTTTATAGAAGGCATCCGATTCCCGAAATATGACAAGCAAAGTGATATCTATCAAGGCATGTTGGAAACTTTAGAAAGTTCAGCCGCAACTTTGAGTACGGGAACGCCAAGCTCTTACGGCACGGCTGATTTATTATTTGCAGGGGATACCCAAAAATGGAGAAAATTTGCGAATTCTTTAATGTTACGTTTGGCCATGCGCATGGTTAATGTAGACGATGCTGCGGCAAAAACATGGGCAGCGAAAGCTATTGAAGGTGGTGTGATGACCAGCAATGCGGACATTGCATTTACAAAATACGAAAACTCTGCTAGTGATGGTGGCCCTAACGTCAATCCGTTGACTAAAAGTTTCACTTCAAGAGCAGCTACGCAAGTTAAAATTTCTAAAACCTTAATGGATTATATGAAGGATAGAAATGACCCTCGTGTATCCGTTCTATTCTCTACAGTAGATGGCAATACAGATTTTGCCTTACAATCTGGTCAGGACATTAATGACGAATCACGTGGAAACGCCAATTCTAAACCGAATATCAATATTTTTGGAGGTTCTGGAAATGTAGTGTATGATGCGCCTTTATTTTTCCAAACCTATGCTGAAGTAGAGTTTATGTTGGCCGAAGCTGCGGAACGCTGGGGATTAGCCGGTGGCGATGTACAAGCCCATTACAATGCCGGTGTCAGAGCAGCCATGCAGTATCTCTCACTTTATGGGGAGGGTGCTGAAATTACAAACGCTCAAATTGATGCCTATTTAGCCGCAAACCCATTTAAGCCCGCTGAAGCTTTAAAAATGATCAATGAACAGTATTGGGTAGCCACATTTGGGAACGGTTTGGAAACATTTTCAAATTGGAAGAGATCAGGATATCCTGTATTAGTCCCAGCAAATGTTGCCAATCTCCTTACGGATGGCCAAATTCCGAGACGTTTACCGTATCCAGGTTCAGAGAAATTAAACAATCCGGACATGCTTGCTGCCGCAATTGAACAACAAGGTGGCGACGGACTTTTAACCAGAATGTGGTGGGATAAAAAATAAAAAGAGATCAGTCAGTTTAATTTGTTAGCTGAGGTGAGGGGATTAAAAAGGTCACACTGATTAAGACGCTCACCTTTTTTATAATATGACGCTGAAGTCCTATTGTAACATAAAACTCAAAAAGACATAATACATAATTTTAGCAGATGTAGAATTTTGTTGATGTTTTATAAGAATCCTTCAATTTTATAAGGCAGTGAACACACCAAACCATTTAAATATATTACAGTATTTTTGGAAATTCAAAATTTTACAAACCACCAAATCAACCGATTTACATTAAAACCTAAACACACAAATGAGCGCCACCTTAATTCTAATCATCATCGCCTGCTATTTTGGAGTATTGATGCTGATCTCCCACATCGTTTCTAAAAACACGAGTGAGGACTCTTATTATACTGGAGACCGCAAATCGCCTTGGCAAATAGTAGCATTTGGAATGATTGGTGCCGTTTTATCTGGGGTGACGTTTGTATCCATTCCGGGAATGGTAGGAAACAACTATTTCTATTATCTACAGTTCGTTTTTGGTAATGTTGTAGGCTACGTTTTTATTACCTATGTCTTGGTACCCATCTATTATGATTTGAAATTGGTCTCCATCTACACTTATTTAGAAACACGTTTTGGAATAAAAACCTATAAAACGGGTTCGATGTTTTTCTTGATTTCTCAGTCTTTTGGAGCAGCCCTTCGTTTGATGTTGGCGGCAAAGATCCTGCAGTATGCTGTTTTTGATGCCTTTAATATTCCGTTTTTCGTAACGGTGATCCTTATTCTGCTATTGATTTGGTTATATACCAACAAATCAGGAATTAAAACCATAGTGTGGACAGATACTTTGCAGACCTTTTTCCTACTATTAGCCGTTGGCGTATCCATTTACGTGGTTAAAACATCGCTTAATTTGAGTGTTTCGGAAACCATCACGTCAGTGACCAATCACGAGTATTTCAGAGTATTTGATTGGGATTTTAAATCGGGTAACAACTTTTATAAGCAATTTATTTCTGGAGTACTCATTGCCGTAGCGATGGTGGGTCTAGATCAGAATATGATGCAAAAAACCTTAACCTGTAAAACGAAAAAAGAAGCACAGAAAAATATTTTAACCTTCAGTATCTTTTTAGCTGTAACGCAATTCTTGTTTTTAGGTCTTGGAGTAATGCTCTATTTATATGCTGAGAAATTTGGGATTCAATTGGATGTAGAAAATGGCAGTTTCATTAATACCGATAATTTATTCCCTATGTTGTCTTTAAATCATTTTGGAATGATTGCCGGAATCAGTTTTATTTTGGGGATAACGGCAGCTTCATTTTCTAGTGCCGACTCTGCTCTAACTGCGTTGACCACGTCTTTTACCCACGATTTTTTGAACATTAAATCGAAATCTTCAAAGAAAAAAATACAGCTTAAAAATCGTACTTTATTTGGATTCTCAGCCTTTATTTTTTTAATCATCATGGCATTTTCTGAAAGTAAGGGCGATGTGATATCTACCATTTTTAAGGTGGCGGGATATACGTATGGCCCTTTATTGGGCTTGTACCTCTTAGGAATTTTCACAAAAATAAAAGTCTATGACGCCGCAGTGCCGTATATCTGTATTGCCATGCCTCTGGTGACCTATTTCTTAAACTACTTCTTTATAAACTGGTATAACTTCGATTTTGGATTCATGAATATTTTCGTGAATGCTCTTTTAACTATCGTGTGTTTGATACTTGTCAAGAAGAAACCTCTCAAATCTTAATATAATAGTAATTAAAAATAAAATCCTATGGAACGTAAATTGACCACAGAACAGGCGTCGGATTATAATAATCTTGAAAAAATGGACACGTTTGAGTTGCTCTCAAATATGAATACGGAAGATAGAACAGTGCCCTTAGCGCTAGAAAAAGCCATTCCCCAAATTGAAAATTTAGTAGATGCCATATATTCTAAAATGAAAGACGGTGGCCGCTTATTTTATATTGGTGCAGGGACCAGTGGCCGATTAGGTGTGTTGGACGCTTCAGAATGTCCACCAACCTATGGCGTGCCAGATACTATGGTCGTTGGTATTATTGCCGGAGGTGATGGCGCTTTGAGAAAGGCGGTTGAGAATGCTGAAGACAATGCAGAACTGGCTTGGGAAGATTTAAAAAAACACAATATTAGTTCCAAAGATGCCTTAGTTGGTATTGCCGCTTCGGGCACAACACCATACGTAATTGGAGGTGTAAAGGCTGCACGAGACCAAAGCATTATCACGGGCTGTATCACCTGTAATGCCGATTCGCCGTTATCTCATGAAGTAGATTTCCCTATAGAATTGGTAGTAGGTCCGGAATTTGTTACCGGAAGCACTAGAATGAAAGCAGGAACTGCCCAAAAGCTTGCCTTAAACATGATTTCGACCACGGTTATGATCAAATTAGGAAGGGTAAGGGGCAATAAAATGGTGGACATGCAATTGTCCAACAAAAAATTGGTGACTAGAGGTGTGCAGATGATTATGAATGAAACCCATGTGGATGAAGCCACAGCAAAATTGCTTTTAAACGAACATAAAAGCATCCGTAAAGCAATTGATACCTATAATTTTAGCAAGTAATGAGAAAGATTTTACCGATAGTTAGTATTGCCATGCTCATGCTGGCGTCCTGTGCAAAAACGCCTACGAAGCGTATTGTGGAAGTTGATTATAGAGGTCAGTGGGTAGATAGTGTATACGCACAAATGTCGCTTAAAGAAAAAGTAGGGCAGTTATTTATGGTGAGTGCATATTCCAACCGAAACGATGGGCATACAGACTCCATTCAAAAACTCATCAATGACTACCAAATTGGCGGTTTAATATTTTTTCAGGGCGGACCAATTCGTCAAGCAAATCAAACCAATACCTATCAAGCCTTGTCTAAAGTGCCAATGTTTATTGGAGTTGATGGGGAGTGGGGGTTAAATATGCGGTTGGACAGTACGGCACGCTACCCATACAACATGACGCTAGGAGCCATTACGAACAACAAAATCCTGGAAAAGATTGGCCATCAAATAGGAGAAGATTGTAACCGCATGGGCATCCATATCAATTTTGCCCCGGTAGTGGATATCAACACAAATTCAAAAAACCCAGTGATTGGCGTGCGCTCTTACGGCGAAGATAAATATAACGTCGCAAAAAAAGCTTGGGCTTTTACCAAAGGTATGGAAGGCACTGGTGTGATTGGTTCTGCCAAACATTTTCCAGGACATGGAGATACGGATACGGATTCGCACAAAACATTGCCTACGGTTGGCTTTACAGAAAAAAGAATCGACTCGGTAGAATTGTATCCGTATAAAGAATTGTTCAGCAAAGGTGTGGGTGGCGTCATGGTGGCGCATTTAAACGTACCAAGTTTGGAACCTCAAGCGGGTTTGCCATCGTCGTTATCCTATAAAATTGTCACGGAACTTCTTAAGGAACAATTAGGCTTTAAAGGGCTTATTTTTACCGATGCATTGAATATGAAAGGTGCGGCAGATTATGGTCAACCTGGCGATATTGATCTGGCCGCATTTAAAGCCGGAAATGATGTGCTTTTATTTTCTGAAGACGCCCCTAAAGCCATCACGAAAATTGTTGAAGCTTATAATGCCAAGGAGGTTTCGGAGGAACGTCTGGCCCATTCTGTAAAGAAAATCCTTGCGGCCAAATTTGATACGGGATTGAATAACTTTCAACCTATTGAAACAAAAAATCTGATTACCGATTTAAACGGCGAGGTAAACGCTAATCTATATGCAGAAGCGATCAGAAATGCCATTACCGTCATTAAAAATGACAATCAAATGATGCCGTTGAAAACTAACAAAAACGAAAAAATCGCTTTTGTAAAATTAGGAGAAGGCCCTTCTGAGGCGTTTCTAAAGGCATTAAAATCCAGAGCAGAAGTGACGGAAATCTCGAATACATTTGCTAAAACGATGTTGGAAGATCTTAAAATGTACGATAAGGTCATCATCGGCTATCACCGAAAAAATAGTCGTTTAACCTACGCGCTCTCTGACGCCGATAAAAAGTTGATTGAATCCATCGCAAAAGACCATCAAACCCTATTGACGGTTTTTGCCAGTCAGTATAGCTTAAAGGAAACACATCTTGACAATCTAGAAGGAATTCTGATTTCTTATGAAAATTCAGAAATAGCTAACACCGTTTCGGCAGAAATCATTTTTGGCGAAGTTGAAGCGAAAGGGACTTTGCCAGCGTCAATTTCCGCAACCTATCCCGTACATACAGGACTTGTAAATCCTTTATAATTTGAATACAAAGTGCCGGCTATTTAGCCTGTAGATTTTATATGAACCACTTAAAAAATTGACCTTATGAAATATGCTTTTATATGTTTTATGACCCTTTTAGCTTGTAATTCTTCGCCCAAGAAAAATCAAGCTCATAATGACACTGCAGCACATACGCAGATTGAAAATGCTGCGATTGTTACAGGCGCCAATCAAACAGAAGCCTACCTCAAATTGTTAAAAGGCAAAAAAGTGGGGGTTGTAGCCAATCAAACGAGTGTCATCTTTAAAGATGCGAGTGAAGAAACCCATACTCATATTGTCGATTCGTTAATAGCCATGAACGTCAACGTGACTACCGTCTTTGCTCCTGAGCATGGCTTTCGTGGTACTGCGGATGCTGGCGAATATATTAAAGATGATGTGGATGAAAAAACCGGTCTTCCTGTTTTCTCATTATATGGAAAGAACAGAAAACCACCCGCTGAATTTTTAGAAAATATTGAGGTCATGTTGTTTGATGTACAAGATGTTGGGGTCCGATTTTACACCTATATTTCTACCTTACACTATGTGATGGAAATTGCGGCTGAACTGGGCGTACCTGTAATCATCCTCGACCGACCAAATCCTAACGGACATTACATAGATGGACCCATCTTAGAAGAAGATGTAAAGAGTTTTGTAGGGATGCATCCGGTGCCCATTGTGTACGGTATGACCATCGGCGAATACGGAAAAATGATTAATGGCGAGAAATGGTTAGCGAATAACATCCAGTGCGATCTTACCGTGGTGCCTTTACAAAACTACACCTATACGTCGGAATACAATTTGCCAATTTTACCGTCGCCAAACCTTCCTAACGCTAAGTCCATTAATTTATACCCAAGTGTGTGCTTTTTTGAAGGTACAACCGTTAGCTGTGGTCGGGGTACGGAAATGCAGTTCCAAATATTTGGAGCGCCGTATTTACCAAAAGAAGACTTCGATTTCAGCTTCACCCCACAACCCAATTTTGGAGCAAAATCTCCAAAACATGAAGGTGAAGTTTGCTACGGCAAAGATTTGAGAACTGTTGATTCTCTAGACGAAATTCGTTTAGATTGGTTGATTGATGCCTATACTGCCACTGCAGATAAGAAAACATTCTTTAATGACTTTTTTAAGAAATTAGCCGGCACAACTAAATTACAAGAACAAATAGAACAAGGAATGTCAATTGAAGCGATAAAAGCAACTTGGCAACCAGGATTGGAAGATTTTAAAACCACGCGCGCAAAATACCTGATGTACAACTAATAGGTGTGAATAATGACGTTGATGTACTTTAATGAGACATCTAATAAGGGTTACAGCCGATAACAACTACCAATTATCAATGGATGCTACTGCTCAGTAAATTTATGTTTAGCAGCTTAGCATCCATTTTTTTTTAACTAAAAACTCCATAAAAAGATGAAAAAAGTGTTCTTATGTCTTAGCCTGATCATATGCGCTTCAATTACGACCTCATATGCGTCGCCAACCGAAGACAATGCGGTCATCAGAATCAATCAATTGGGATACACACCAGACGCCATTAAAGTAGCTGTTTTTGGTGCTTTGGAGGCGGAGACCCTGAAAGCCTTTTCTTTACACGATGCCAAAACGCACAATCTTGTGTTCAGTTCAAGATCACCAGAAGCCAAGGGTGCATACGGTCCTTTTGCATCATCCTACCGATTAAATTTTAGTGCGTTTCATACCCCAGGTAGCTATTACCTTTTGGCCAATGGTGTAAAATCACCTGTCTTTCGGATTAATGCAGATGTATATGACCATACCGCCGACTTTCTACTGGAATATATGCGTCAACAACGGTGTGGTTACAATCCCTTTTTAACGGCCTCTTGTCATTTGGATGATGGTTATGTTCTTTATAATCCTGACAAAGTAGGGCAGCGTATCGATGCCACGGGTGGATGGCACGATGCCTCTGATTATTTACAATACACGGCCACATCGGCGAATGCTGTGTTCCAATTATTGTTTGCTTACCGCGATAATCCTGAAGCCTTTGGCGATGCTTATGAAGCAGCGGGATTGCCAGGTCCGAATGGGATTCCAGACGTCATTGATGAAGCCAAATTTGGAATGGATTGGCTCAAGCAAATGAATCCATCGTCTATCGAATATTATAATCAAATTGCAGATGATCGTGATCACGCCGGATACCGTTTACCACATAAGGACACGGTAGTTTACGATCCTAATCACAAAGGTCGTCCCGTGTATTTGGCAAGTGGTGAGAAACAAGGTATTCTTAAGTATAAAAATAGATCGACAGGAGCTGCATCAACTGCGGGAAAATTTGCCTCAGCATTTGCTATTGGGGCAGAAGTTTTGGGTGAATTTTATCCTGAATATGCTAAACATCTAGGCAAGCGTGCCGAAGAAGCATATATCTATGGCGAATTACATCCGGGAGTAAGCCAAACGGCACCAGGGCGTTCGCCATATTTTTACGAAGAGGACAATTGGGTGGATGATTTGGAATTGGCAGCAAGTAGTCTATATAAATTGACCGGAAATGAAAACTATAAAAAGAGCGCCTTAAAATATGCGGCTGAAGAAAAAATTACGCCTTGGATTGGCCGAGATACCATCTTACATTACCAGTACTACCCATTCTTGAACGCTGGACATCATGAGTTGGCCACGTCGCTGGTAGCAGATGAGAAAAAGGAAGTGTCTTCCTACTATCAAGAAGGTTTACAGCTGTTGCACGAACGCGGCAAGGATAATCCATTTTACATCGGCATCCCGTTTGTGTGGTGTTCCAATAACTTCGTTACCGCTGCCGTCACCCAAAGTAAATTGTATCATAATCTGACCGCAGATGACACGTATTTAGAAATGGAAGCAGCATTGCGCGATTGGTTGTTTGGCTGTAATATTTGGGGAACCTCCATGATCGTAGGACTTCCAAGTTTTGGTGACACGCCGGTTGATCCGCATTCTTCCTTGACCCTTTTGGAAGGGTATCCAACTAACGGCGGATTGATAGACGGGCCAGTTTATGCGTCTATCGCCAACAGTTTAATAGGTGTAGAACTTCACAATGCCGATGAATACGCTCGTTTTCAATCGGATTTGGTCGTGTATCAGGATGATGTAGGAAGCTATGCTACCAATGAACCTACCATGGATGGAACGGCTTCTTTAGTCTATTATCTAGCGTCACTTGAAAGTGAAAGTAGGGCAAAAGGGCATCAAAAAAAGAGCTATAGCTATGATGAAACCGGAGCTATTGTTAGAGGTGATATATCAAAAAAATCAATAAGCTTACTGTTTTCTGCTGACGAACATGCCGATGGGGCAGAGATGATATTACGCGTTTTAGAAAAGCACGGTATCAAAGGAGCATTCTTTTTAACCGGAGATTTCTACCGAAATGAGACCTTTTCACCTTTTATTAAAAAGGCAAAACAAGCCGGACATTACTTGGGCGCACATTCTGATAAACACTTGTTATATAACGATTGGACAGGAGATAAAAAACGTTTGGTAAGTCAAGAGGAGTTTCAAAACGATCTCAAGGCCAACTATTCTGAAATGAAAACATTTGGAATCCTAAAAGAAGAGGCGCCCTACTTTTTACCACTATTTGAGTGGAACGACAACATCATCACCCAATGGGCAGATCAAATGGGAATCACCATGATTAATTACACTAAAGGCACCTTGTCTCATGCTGACTACACAACCCCAGAACTTAAGAATTACAGGAGTTCAGAGGACATTTTCAACTCTGTATTAAGTTATGAAAAAACCAATGGTATGAATGGGTTTTTATTGCTCTCCCATGTGGGGACGCATCCGGATCGTACCGATAAATTTTATAAAAAATTGGATGAGTTGATTATGACTTTAAAAGAACGGGGCTATGAGTTTGAAAGTTTAGTTGATCTTTTGGAGTTAAAGAAATAACCCCAAATCAATCACTATAACCAAAACCTTGACATACTAAGGAGTCGAAATTCATTTAGTAATGTCAGGGATTATTTAAATTGGTCTTAAAAAATATAAAACTTCTCACTATCTTTGCCGTCTTCCTAATAATCAAAATACAAGGCGTTATATAAGCGCTAACGGTTATAGTAAGTAATCAAAAACATGGTGAAATCACCTTAATTATGAGTCAAAGAATCTATTCCAATACTGAAATCCAAGAGAAAATTTCCAACGCACTTCAAAATTTATCTGATGCTGATTTAGACAAGTTCTGCAAAAAATCGCATTCAAAAGTAGTGTTTGATATTAAAACCCCATTACTTTTAAAAGTACCAACCCATTTTACTGAAGCTGAGAAGGCTGAAGCGATTAAAGATGAAAAAGGTATGGACCGCTACACTTGGGCTTATGAATTTGAGAGAAACGGATTTTTATATGCCATCCATACGCAATGGCATGCAAGGAATGATGTCTTTGTACAACGTTGGTTAACTGAAGTAGCTTAGTTGCACTTATATGACTAACCATTTTATAATATTAAAGCGACCCTTTTGGAGTCGCTTTTTGTATTTTTTAAAAGGGTGTACACCAATTATAATTATTAAAATATTAATATTTCCTTAATCGATTCTTGGAATCACCATAAATGGGATTTTTGAATGGAAGCCTAGTTTTTTGATGATTGGCTCCTTAACTAAATTCTCAATAAAACTATGCTCATAATTAATCATGGTCAGAATGTTGATGTCGTTATCCTTAATGAAATCCGTAATGGCAATCGCTTTCGAGTTGTAATCTGGTAACCAATTAAAATTAAATTCAAAGTCTGCTAATTCGGCCTTTAAACTTTCTAAATTAGAATTTTGCAGATCAGATAACGTATCCTTCTTGTTAATATGAAGAATGTCAATAGACGATCCGTGTAGTTGGGCTAATTGTTTCACGCGCTTAATTTCCTCCCCAAAAAATCTGCTGAACGCATTTGGAAATAAAATCTTTTTAGGCGTTTCAAACTTACTCTTCTTAGGTACAAGCAAAACTGGTGCACGTCTTACTTTATTAATGACGGTTACGGCATTACTTCCTAAAAATATCTTTTTTGCCCCCGTAGCACCTTTAGTGCCCATCACCACTAAATCAATATTGTGTTCTTTATTGGCAAATTCTACAGAGTCCATCAGAGAACCATAACTAAAAATTGTTTCAAACTGATGGTCGCTATTGGTACTTTCCAGTTTTGCTCTATCCTTTAAAGCTTCTAGCTGTTCCTTTGCATTCTCAATCAAAGGCTCTATATAACTTGACGAAATGTGACCTCGTGATCCTGAGTTCAAAAACGTCCAAGCATGCGAAAAATAAAACGTGCAAGGTGTATTGGCATACAATTTTAAAGCGTAAAGCGCGGCACTCCATGCGTTGTCTGAAAAATCTGTTGGTACTAGAATTTGATGTCTCATGCTATTATTTAATTATTTCTATGAAATAAAGTTAAGGTTTTTTAGAGATGTAAATTTAGAGTTTTAAATGTAATGGCAAAATGACATATATCAGCTTAAAAATCGCCTTTTACAATTCTGATTGATATGTTGAACACACAGAAAGGAATCATGATTTTCAATATATATAATGGTTACTAAGCAAAATAGAATCATTTTTTGAAATATGAAGTGTGTGATAGGCCTTAGTTAATTTCCTTTAATCCTAGACCACAAATCGGACATCAACTTTTTGACGTCACGAGGCGATTTTTCCTGTTCAACAAAATGCACCTTGCCTTGATCGTCCGTAGCAATTTCGTATTGAAACACAAAATCTTGAGATCCTGGCGTCATACTCAAGACGCCAAATCGCAAATCGTTATATAAAAGTTTTCCATCCTTTTCAAAAATAGTGTACCATCCTTTTGAAATACCAGTCATCTGCTGCACTTTGGGGTCATTCCTAAGGTCCCCCAAAAGCTGATGATTTTTTTGATACGTTTCAAAAGTGATAGGTTGGGAATCGAAAAAGGAATAATACCCTAATACATAACTGTCTTTCGTTTCAACATTAGCACTCCATAAAATCGTGTTGAGCGGTGCTGGACGGGTGTCTATTTGCTGATACGCAATTTGCTGGGCTTCTAAAGCCGATTCAAATTTTGCAACCGCTATCCATTTCAATAAGAAGGTCAAGAGCAAATAGCAACCACTTAATATCAAACCCGCGTTATTATAAAATCGTCTTTTTTTGGAGCTGTGATTCTGAAGCATCGCCAGAATTAAAAACACTAAAAAAGGTAAGGTGTACAACGGATCAATCACGAAAATGGTTTTAAAAGCAAGGCGTTCTTCTAAAGGCCAAAACAATTGCGTCCCCCAAGTGGTGTGTGCATCTAAAATAGGATGGGTCACGAAAGCCCAGAAGAACAACCACGCCCAACCTTTAAAATCTTTATAGCGTTCATAGCGGGACACCAACCAGCCGAAGACAGGAGCGAAGAGTACAGAAAACACGATGGAATGGGTAAAACCTCTATGGATTTGCAACGCCGTTACAGTATCGGTAAAATAAGATGAAAAGATATCCAAATCTGGAATGGTTCCGGCAATAGCGCCATAGAGCATCGCCTTATTACCAACTTTTTTTCCTAAAACAGCCTCGCCAACAGCGGCGCCCAAAATAATTTGTGTAAGTGAATCCATAATGGCTGCAAAAGTAAGTCAAATAATACAGTTTTTCATTTCAAAATCAGTCCGGATTCGTCTTTCAAAAGAATAGGGTTCCATTATTTTTACATTCGAAATATCAACGGACTGCCACTTATATTACAGCGTCTTGCAATGGTTATAATTAAACTTTAATTGATATTTTTACGCGTTACATTTAGAAGCCCATTGGGGCATGACATTTTATATTGTCACCCACGTTTAAATGAGATATCAAAAGTCCCCAAACATTATGAAGAACTATATATTTTACGTTTTTATTGCTATAACAAGTTTTGTCAGCGCTCAGTCCAACGTTACCACCTATACCTATGCCGTTAAAGGGATAGATACTCTTAAAATGGATGTCTACAAACCTAAAGACATGAAAAAAAATGATTCATTGCCGGTAATGCTCTGGATGCATGGTGGCGGCTTTGTTGGGGGAGCGCGAAATTATCCGAGTGAAGTAAAATTAGGTGAAATGGCGGCCGAAAGGGGATATTTAGCCGTATTTATTTCTTACCGATTAACCCGTAAAGGTCAAGCAACAGGATTTGGTTGTGATTGCCCTAAAGCTGATAAACTGTCCACCTTTAAAAGTGCAACCATCGATTTTTTAGATGCCGCAAAATTTATTTCCGAAAACAAAAAAATATTAGGCGCTGACGTAAGCAAAATAATTGCAGGAGGAAGTAGTGCTGGTGCTGAGGGCATGTTGAATGCCGTATATATGCGCGAGTATTTTGTTGACGATTTAAAAAAGTATAATGATGTCAAATTTGCCGGCGTATTCTCTTTAGCGGGTGCGATGGTCAATGCTGATTATGTAACCAAGGAAAACGCTTTGCCGTCCGTATTTTTTCACGGCACCGCTGACACTATTGTACCATTTGCTAGTGCCGCACATCATATGTGTAAGCCGGAGAGGAAGGGCTACATTATGCTAGATGGTTCAGCAACCATTGTGGATAGATTATTGGAATTGCAAATGCCTTATTACTTATATAAAGTGGTTGGTGGCAAGCATGAGTTGTCTTCTATTCCTTTTGATCAGATGGATGGTGTGTTTGATTTTTTTAAACAAACCATCTCTAAAAAAGAGATTGTACAGACCGTAAGAATAATTAAAAAGTCTTAATGAAAGTAATATCACTCATACTCAATAAATTTAGGGACATAGCAGTAATCTCTTGAAAAGACTGTACATTTAGCAAACATTTTCTTAATTATAATTATCCATGGTAACGCTCAAACAATTAGCAGAACAATTAAATGTTTCTGTATCAACAGTTTCTAAAGCTTTACATAATAGCGAAGAAATCAGTAAAGATACCATTCAACGTGTTCAAGAATTAGCAAAACACCTTGATTATCAGCCCAATCGCATGGCTTTGAGTTTGAAAAGCAATAAGACGAAAACTTTGGGGGTGATCATTCCAAACGTGCTCAACCATTTTTTCGCCAAAGCCTTATACGCTATTGAGATGGAAGCCACCAAGCAAGGTTATAACCTTATCACTTGTGTGTCTAATGAATTACTTTCAAAAGAAATGAGCAGTCTCCAATTGCTGTCTAATGGCAGTGTTGATGGCTTTATTATGTCGATTGCAGAAGAAACTCAAGTAAAAAATAGTATGGATCATATAACCACGATCTTAAAAAAAGATATTCCTGTTGTATTATTTGATCGAGTGGCTGAAGATATTGAATGTGATAAAGTGATTATAGACGATTTTGGCGCTTCTTATGAAGCCACCAAACATTTGTTAAGTGAAGGGCGTAAATATATTGTACTCGTAAGTGAGATTGAAGAGTTGAGTGTTGGTAAACTTAGAACCAATGGCTATCTTAAAGCTTTTGAAGAAAATATCGATTATAAGCAACCGCCAATCGTTATCCATGTTAATAAAGATAATGATGTGGAAGCAAGCATTAAAAACCTTTTTATGTCAAATCCAAAAGTTGACGGCATCCTTTCCATCGACAATACTTCTGGGGTAGTCGCCTTACATAAAGCTTTAAAAAAAGGCTTTAAGGTTCCAGAAGACCTATCGATTATTGGTTTTTCTGATGAGAATGTGCTTGTCTTTACGGATCCCAAACTGTCTACAATATCTCAACATACCATGGATATTGGCAAGGCTACCGTCGAGCTCTTGATTGATCGATTAAATAAAAAAAACACCACTACACACGTTACCAAAACCATTAAAACAAATTTGATTCTAAGGGGGACGACAAAATAATCTTCAACGACTTATGAACTGAAGTTATAAAACTTCAAATAAAAAAAAAGATCATCTCTGCTACAATTTTATCTAATGGAGTTCAGAACTTATACCAGTATTCCTAACTTTATGAAAAACTAATTTTATGAGAATATACATTCAAACATTTAGTATTATTGGCCTGTTCCTTCTGGCGTCCTGTAAATCGGACACAGAAAAAAATATGGAAAAGACCAATGAGGTTCAGCAACAAAAAGTGCACACCGGCGATACTGTTATGACTGCAGTTGGAGAATTAATTCTCGCCGCGCCCTACGCAACGGAATCTGTAGCGAAACAAAACACCTTGGTAGATTGGCCTGAAAACACCCTACCAACCGCACCTGAAGGCTTTACCGTGACTAAATATGCTGACGGTTTTGATAATCCGCGTTGGTCTTATTTTGGTCCCAATGGCGACTTATTTGTGAGTGAAGCTTCTACAGGAAAATCATCCGGTAAAATTTCCGTACTCCGCGATAAAAATAATGACGGTAAATTTGAGGTTAGGGAAACCTTTCTCGACGATTTGAATCAACCTTTTGGTATGTTGATTATTGATAATTTTTTCTACGTAGCTAATACGGATGGACTTTATAAATACCCCTATAAAACCAATCAGACGTCATTGAAAGATGTAAAGGGCGAGAAAATTGTGTCGCTACCGGCGGGTGGGTATAACAACCATTGGACCCGAAACATCATTACTAATGCTGCTCAAGATAAAATTTATATTTCAGTAGGTTCGGCCAGTAATGTGAGCGAACATGGTATGGAGGAGGAAATTAGACGCGCCAATATTTTGGTGGTTAATTTAGATGGTTCTGATGAAAAAATATATGCTAGCGGATTAAGAAATCCGGTTGGTATGGACTGGAATCCTGTCAATGGCGAATTGTGGTCCGCCATTAACGAACGTGATGAACTTGGGGACGAATTGGTACCTGATTATGCCACCAGTGTTAAAGAAGGCGGATTTTATGGATGGCCTTATGCCTATTTTGGTCAAATTGAGGATCCAAGATTAGAAGGAAAAGCTCCGGAAATGGTGGCAAAATCAATTATTCCTGATGTGCCTTTAGGCCCACACACTGCTTCGTTAGGGTTCACCTTTTACGACGCTAAAGCCTTCCCAGAAAAGTATAGAAATGGCGCCTTTGTTGGACAACATGGCTCCTGGAACCGTTCAATACTGTCAGGGTACAAAGTGGTTTTTATTCCTTTTGAAAATGGCGCACCAAAACAGCCTGAAGATTTTTTAACTGGGTTTATCGCGGATAAAAATGGGACAGATGTTTACGGACGCCCCGTAGCCGTAACCGTAACGCCACAAGGTGATTTGCTGGTGAACGATGATTCAGGAAATGCACTATGGAAAGTAAGTTACAAGCGTAAATAGAAAAAGATGAAATTTTTTAAGCTACAAGCGGTTATGTTCTTCATAACCGTTTTTTTTAATGTATTACAAGCACAACAATTAAGGGGCGTCGTCGTATCTGAACGACAGGGTCCCATCCCAGAGGTGGTTGTTATTTATGAAAATCAGATAATTTCAAAAACCAATAGTGAAGGTGTGTTTTATATACCAACGGAGTTGCGTCTGCCGTTACAGATTCGTTTGGAGCATCCTAAATATCAAACCGAAACCTTTCAGTTTACTGAACTTGAGCAAACCTTTTTTCTCAAACAGTTAATTCCGACCGAAGAACTCAGTACTGTGGTGGTCATGGCGCCTTCAGAAACCAAGAGTGAGGTCATTATTCCAACGCAATTTATTACGAATGCAGCCATAGATCAGCAAAGTCCGGTGGCGCTGGTAGATGCCATAAATCAAACTGCCGGCGTTTATATACAAAGCGGCGCCATTAACACCAATCGAATTACCATAAGGGGCGTGGGGTCGCGGACACTCTACGGCACCAATAAAATTAAGGCCTATTTTAATGGGATTCCCATTACCAATGGGGTGGGCGAAACCGCTTTTGATATTTATGACGCTGAAGATTTACAATCTGTTGAAGTTATCAAAGGTCCAAAAGCAACTTTGTACGGCACCAATTTGGGCGGAACGATATTGTTGAATTCCAAAAATGCCAAAACGCAAGGACTTTCGGTTAAAAACAGCATTACAGTAGGCTCTTACGGACTGTTTAAAAACAGCATGTCAGCTGACTATTCTGATAAAAACATCACCCTGCATGTAGCCTATGATCACTTAGAGTTAGATGGCTATCGCGATAACAGTCAATATAATAAAAACTCCTATTTTGTAAATTCCAGTTATAAAATAAACGACAAAACTCAATTGTCTATCGTGCTTAATCATACCAATTATGAAGCACAAATTCCGAGTTCCATTGGAAAGACTGATTTCATGGAAAACCCATCGAAAGCAGCTTTTACTTGGTCTAAAGCTCAAGGTTATGAAGCAGACAAACAAAATTTAGCCGGATTGAGTCTCCAGCATAAATTCTCTAACTCTTTTGAAAACACCACAAGCATATTTTATACCTATACAGATCATTATGAGCCTAGACCTTTTAATATTCTAGATGAGACTACTGAGGGTGTTGGGTTGCGCTCTGTTTTTACAAACACGTTTAAATTTTTAGGACGACCAGCAACTTGGGATTTTGGTACTGAACTTTTTAAAGATGACTATCAATGGAGCACCATTGAGAATCTGTACGCCAGCAACAATGGAAATGGCAGTTTGGAAGGTGACCTATTGAATAAAAACGAAGAGCAGAGGAAAAAGATCAATTTATTTTCTAGCTTGACCTTGCCCGTAGTAGAAAAATTGAATATTCAGTTTGGAGTGAATTACAATAAAGCCACCTACGATTATAAAGACACCTTCAATTTATCCGATACCAATACCACTGCTTCTAGAAGTTTTGATCCCATTGTGGCCCCCAATATCAATCTCTCCTATCAGTTTATCCCGCAGCAACAACTCTTTGCGAATGTGAGTTATGGCTTTAATTATCCGAGTTTAGAAGAGACTTTAACTCCGGAAGGCCTGGTCAATCCTGAAATAGCTCCCGAAAAAGGCTTTAATTATGAATTGGGTACGGAAGCCTACTTTTTTAACCGCCGTTTACACGTCTTAGCCTCTTATTATATTTTAGATATCAAGGATTTATTGGTAGCCCAATGCGTAGGAGACGATCAATATATTGGAAGAAATGCAGGACGGACTTTACACCAAGGTTTGGAAGTGTCAACCGATGTCAACTTTTCAGTGTCAAAAGACTTTAGCGTGTCGCCATTTGTCAATGCGGCCTTTAACTGGCACGAGTTTAAAGAATTTATAAACGAAGATGTCGACTATTCAGGTAAAGCGCTCACGGGCGTTCCGAATATAACAGTAGCTTCCGGAATCGCTTTTAAACTGCAGCAACTGGCCTTGTTTGTAAACCATTTATATGTAGGAGAAATGCCAATGAACGATGCCAATAGTCTGTTTAGTGACGCCTACAGTGTATTGAATTTAAAGCTGCATTATACGGGTAGATTAGTAAAGTCATTGAATTACAAAGTGAATTTTGGTGTTAATAACTTGGCTGATACGGCATACGCATCTTCAATTCTCATTAATGCTACAGGATTTAACAATTCTGAACCGCGCTATTATTACCCAGGAAATCCAAGAAACTATTACGGTGGCTTTACATTGAACTATCACTTTTAAGGTATTGTAACTTTTTTGAGGGTTGTACGTCATATAGGCACATCAATCATCAAAAAATAATCACCATGAGAGAAGACCGACAATTACTCGTTATTACGCATTTAAGTCAATTGGTAACCCTTGTTGCTGGGTTTGGAAGTTTAATTCTGCCCTTAATTATTTGGCTCACCCAAAAAGAAAAAGTCTACGAGATGGACGCACACGGAAAGCAGATTATCAATTTTCAATTGAGCTTAATCATCTATTGTATTATTTGCGTTCCGCTAATCTTATTTTGTGGAATAGGACTCATCGGCTTTCTAGTTTTGGGACTTTTTTCCATTGTATTTCCTATTTTAAATGCCATTAAAGCGAGCAATGGCGAACCAACAAAATACCCTTTATCTTTTAATTTTATTAATTAACAATCATTAGTGTCGGATAAAAATAAATAATAAATTAACAAACTCATTTAAAGCAAGGGAGATTAGAAGATTTCCGAAATGAGACCTTGCATTTTAGAAACTGTTTCTACCGAGAGGGAATGTGCGATTTTAATTTAAATGATCGTTGTTTGTCAGTTAGTTGCAAACAAGTCTTAATTCTTTATTCTAACAGCGCAGCGGTCTTGATTCTTTATCGGACAACAATGATTAACAATCATTAAATAAAGCAAAAACGCCTACTGTATTGGAGTAGGCGTTTTTTATATAAAATAAGGTGGTTCTAATTATTTAACATTACTGGCATTACTAGCATAGTTACGCGCTCACCTTCATCTAAACCATCAATAGGAGTCAAAATTCCAGCGCGGTTTGGTAAACTCATTTCTAATTGTACTTCACTAGCACCAAGATTGTTCAACATTTCTGTTAAGAAGCGCGAATTGAAGCCAATTTGCATGTCGTCACCTTGGTAATCGCAAGTGAGACGTTCTTCTGCCTTATTGCTGTAATCAATATCTTCTGCAGAAATATTTAATTCAGCACCCGCAATTTTTAAACGGATCTGATGTGTGGTTTTATTGGAGAAAATACTCACACGCTTAACAGAATTCAAAAATTGATTTCTGTCAATGGTCAATTTATTAGGATTCTCCTTAGGAATTACCGCCTCG
Organism: Gelidibacter salicanalis; assembly: GCF_007997285.1. Lineage (GTDB taxonomy): Bacteria > Bacteroidota > Bacteroidia > Flavobacteriales > Flavobacteriaceae > Gelidibacter > Gelidibacter salicanalis. Next base: position 122,353 of record NZ_VORX01000007.1, on the reverse strand, counting down.
TAGTTAGGATATTTTCCGTCAATAAGGCGACACACCAATACCGAGTTTTCAAACGTGAATTTCGCATTGGAATCGTTATATTCAATAGTCACCGCATCATCATTTCCTGCTAATATTCCCTTTAATAAATTTAAAGGTTTTTTAGGCATGATGAACTCGGCTACCTGATTAGCGGTAACGTCCTCACGCGTATATTTTACCAATTTATGAGCATCTGTTGCCACAAAGGTTAATCCTTCTGTAGAGAATTGAAAAAAGACGCCACTCATCACCGGACGTAAATCGTCATTACCTGCAGCAAAAATGGTTTTACTGATTGCTGTCGCTAAAATATCACCCATGACCATAGTAGTACTAGGATCTTCTAACGCGACTGCTTTAGGAAATTCGTTGCCATCTACATAAGCCAAGGCATATTTACCGTGGTTAGAGCTGATTTCAACAGTATTATTATCTTCAACCACAAAGGTTAGTGGTTGCTCTGGAAACGTTTTAAGAGTGTCCAATAACAAACGTGCCGGCAAGGCGATGCTTCCAACACTTGTACTTTCAACATCAATTATTGAAGACATTGTGGTCTCTAAATCACTTGCAGAAACGGTGAGTTTTGAATCATTCAATTCAAACAGGAAATTATCCAAGATAGGTAAGGTGTTTGAGTTGTTGATGACCCCTCCCAACACTTGCAATTGTTTGAGTAAATAGGTACTTGATACGATAAACTTCATGTATGTGTTTATTTTGTATGTTAGATATTAGACAAAGCAAATATATTTGTTTAAACTGATACTCGTAGGGCTAACTTATACAATTTTATTAACAGTTTGTGCATATGTTTGGCCCTTTAATGGCATTTTTTTGAAGCAATTATTGGCAATAAAAACAGTAAATATTCGGACTTCATTTTTAAAACTAATCAGGTCCATTCACTAATATTCGACAGCTTAACAAGATGTAATACTAAGCGTATTTCTTACGTCGGATATAGTTGAAGACGACTCCAAAAATAGCCAGAAGCACTAAAGGTAGTGCGATTGTAATCAATTGCCATTGCGTTTTATGGTCTGCTGTTGCTTCCGCATCTAAAAAGGCGATTTTGATATCTTTGGTGCGGACATCCAACAATCCGTCATCGTTTAAAAGATAATTTACGGCATTGACTAAAAACTCTTTGTTGCCAAAACTTTGACCCGTCCAACGGTCAAAACCTAATTCTTGAGGTTTGTTTTTGATAACGTCATTTTTAATTACATCACCATCTGCAATTACAATCATTTTGGTCTGGGGGCTGCTGTCTTTGTGCGCTGCCATTTTAAAAGGTTTGATCCGATTTTCGTAAGCCGATGTAAATTGGCCTTCCAACAACACCGCCAAGGTTTGCGGGCCTTTGGTAAAGGAGGCAGGGTCTTGATCTTGAGTGACAATTTCTAAAGAAATTTCCTTGGGCACCCCTTCCAGTTTTGTCAATTTAGAACTTTGTAAAAGGATCGTTTTTTTGGTACTACTCTTTAAAGTGTCCAATTGGCTCGCAAAGTCAAATTTCACCAAATTTAAATTGCTTGTAATAGGGTGTTTCGGATTGCCAGCTGCTAATGGCGAATAGGGCCATTTTAAAGGTTGAAATTGCGCATTGCTGCCTTCGCCCATAGCAATAGTGATAGGAGCGGAGTACAGGTCGTTCACAATAACTGGATTGATACGCACGCCATAGGAGAAGAAGAAGTCATTTAAATTGAGCTCATTTCTCATGGCAATACCACGACCTTCTTCATTGTACAGGCTGTCTTTATCCATTAGGATACTTTCCGTAAGCCATAAACTTTTGCCACCGTTCATGGTGTACTGGTCCAAAACCAATTTTTCCTCTTCTGTAAAGGCTTGGGTTGGTTTTGCAGATATGATCAAATCAAATGCCTTCAATTTATGTAACGTGCCTTCTGCATTCGTAGCAACACTGTCTAAAGTAAACGGCGCCAGAAAGTAATGCTCTTTTATAGTTTGGAGAAAATCGGCGATATACGCGTCGCCTAATTGACCATTCCCTTTTAAGATAGCGATCTTTTTACTCTTTGGGGTTACCAATTTTTGAAAGCCTTCCGCAAAGGCATATTCTAAATGTTGAACGGAATTGGTAACCAGTTCTTGTTGTGAAGCGCCTATCTGATTCTTAATCAGCGGAATTTTTACAGTTTGGTCATTATAGCTCGCCAAAGCCCACGGAAAAATCAATTCTTGTGAAGTTTTGCCATTACTATTCACGCTGAGTTGCAAAGGTGCCAATCCGCGTTGCACCAACTGCTCAATATTGGCATCACGCGATTGCTCATCTTCTAGCGGATTGATGAAATTCACAATAATCTGATCGTTGTTTAAGGCAAACTCGGCTAACAATTGCTTCGTTTCATTCCTTAAGCGTCTAAATTCAGATGGGAAATTCCCTTCCAAAAACACATCGACAATTATGGGTGACTTTACCCCGTCTACCGTAGCCAAAGCGGACTGAGATAACGTGTATCTCTTGTTTTGGGTGAGGTCAAAACGTTGATACACCTTTGTGCCTAGCCAATTAAGAGCGAGAAGCGCCACAAAGAAAACAACAATTTTAATCAGATTTGATTTATTTTTTAGCATCTACTTTGAGGGTAATTTTATAGGTGTTTATTTGGCTGACGGTGTCATTAGTAAATACCACTTCCATCGCTTCAGATTTGCTATTAAAGGCACCAGGTAAAATTCCAAGACCGTAATTCCATCGGTTTTCATCATGTCCTTTTTTGGCGTCATCCCAAGTTAGCCACTCATAGGTTCCTAAAAGTTCTTTAATCTGTGGCTTAGAAACGCCAACTAAAGTATCGGTATCAGTGATATTATCGTACATTTCATAACGAAAAGACGGGTTTTTATGCCAAACTTCTGAATCGAAATATTTTTCGTGATGATAGCTGCTAAAAATATTAATCAACGGATAAAACGCGTAAAAATAAATGAACGGCGTTAAAATGAGGCTCAACGGAATGGTGATCCATTGGCGCTTATCAATTGTATTCACAAACATATAGGTCAGAACAAATACAATAATTAAAAGGACAACAAGGAATGGCGTGATGATCATATTATTTTTTTTGGATGTTGAATTGGGTCAAAGCAATAAAAAAGACGGAAATGCTAACAAAGAAAAGAAGATCTCTAGTATCTAAAACGCCTCGGCTGATACTGTTATAATGGGCTTCCATTCCTAAGGTTTCTAAAGGCCAAGCGCTTAAATTGGACAATCCTTCAAACCCGAAGTAAAAGAAAAAGCAGAGAAATACGGCACTTAAAAAAGCCACTATTTGGTTGTCTGAAAGGGTAGAAGCGAATAGCCCGATGGCAGTATAAGCCGCCACTAAGAAGAACAGACCAAGGTAAGAACCCATGATGCTCCCGTAATCTAAATCATTTGCAGGCATTTTTAAATTGTCGAGCGCAAGGATATACAGTAAGGTGGGCAGTAAGGCAAAAATAATCAACACCAATGCGCCCATATATTTTCCTAATACAATTTCTAAATGGGAGAGTGGTTTGGTTACCAACAGCTCTAAGGTGCCTTGCTTTTTTTCATCAGAAAAGCTGCGCATGGTAACGGCAGGCACCAGAAAGACTAAGATCCAAGGCGCTAAAAGAAAAAACGGAGTTAATTCAGCAAAGCCACTTTCTAAGATGTTAAAATCACCTTTAAAAAGCCATAAAAAGAGACCATTAAGTACCAAAAATAACCCGATGACCAAGTAGCCTATTGGAGACGCAAAGAAGGAATTGATTTCTTTTTTAAGTATTGCAAACATGTATATCTGTTGTAAATTATTTAAGTGATACTATTTTATCAACGCTCCACGCTTCTGGTTTGTCATTAAAAGACTGCTTGGTAGTAGCCCAAACACTTTTAAAGAGATCAGAATTTCTGTAGTTTTCCAAATCCGATTCCGCATTCCAATAACTATAGGTGAAAAAAATGTTGGTGTTCTGCTTGTCTCTATAGAGTTCTAAAAAATTACAGCCTTCAAATCCTCTAATTAGCATTTTTTTAGTTTCAAAATATTCTAAAAACGCTTCAATTTTTGAAGGTTCAAAACTCATTTTCACAATTCGTATAAACATTTTTTTTTCTTAGTATTAAGTTTGAAATAGTGAGTCTTCAGTTTGCAGTTTTCAGTCTTCAGTTTTCAGTTTTCAGTCCTCAGTCCTCAGTCCTCAATAATCAGTCATTCATCAATCACAAATCAACAATCCTCAATTATCAATCAAATCCGGCTACTTCAAAAAATTCACCGTCACCGTGTCCCGCATCTCCAGACCCATAAGGCTCGACGCGCTGCCCACCGTGGCTAAATCACTTTTATAAATGGCGATTTCCAAATAATCGGACGAATTGAAAACCACCAGTCCGCGGCCTTCATCCTGCCGATCTTCTTCGGGCATGTCATAATTGACAATATCGCTATATTTTTTGTGAATTTCCTTAAACTTATAACTGCGCGCTGATACTTCAAAGAACCGTCCTTTTTGGGTCAGTTCAAAAAACTTACGACGAATGTTCGTCACTACATTCCCATAATTATCAATATAGATGACGCTGCCAATAATTTGAGTTTTGTCTTCATTTACAAACGGATTCAAATTTTTGATTGGCTTAATTTCTGGAATGATCTTCCCTACAACTTCTAAGGTGCCGCCACGGGCAATATGACAAGCGACTCTGACAAAAACGTCCAAAACAGGAAAATTAGTCTCTATTTTATCGTGAATGTTGATTTCCACAATTTTCTCAGGAGTTACTTCATTACAAATCATACTCATAATGCCATTATTGGCACAGATAAAGTAATGATCGTTCAATTTAACTGCTATATGTTTGTTTTCAGGATTTAGTTCTGAATCAATTCCAATGAGGTGTATGGAGCCTTTAGGAAAACTGTTGTAAGCGTTTTGTATAATATATGCAGCTTCCAAAACATTGAAAGGCGAGATGGCGTGAGAGATATCAACAATCTTTACATCTTCCAACTCGCTATAAATGGATCCTTTTATGGCCCCTACAAAATGGTCCTTTTCTCCAAAATCAGTAGTTAATGTGATGATTGCCATGTACTTGTGAGGGTTCTTTTTTAGGTTGGATTAAACGGTTTTGATACTTTTAATTCGTAATTCAAAAAAAATCTATTTATTCTATGTTTTAATCAAACATTTGTATATTTTTCAATTAGATTTGAATAGTAGACTGAAATTTGAGCGACTTTTTTTGTCCACACAAAACTAATAAAACTTAAGAGATTAATTTATTAAATCCGACAGCTTTTGAATGAACTTATATTAGAATTAGAAGAAATTGCGCCAAAAGAATTTTTTGGACCCCATAACGTTAATATTGAACTACTTAAAAAATATTTCCCAAAAATTAAAATCGTAGCAAGAGGTAATAAAATTAAAGCCTACGGTGATGAGGATTTGTTGGAAGAATTTGACAAGCGTATGACCATGCTGTTAAAGCATTACGCAAAATATAATAAAATTGACGAAAATGCCATAGAACAAGTGCTGACAAGCGTTTCGAGCGAAGACTATACTACAACCGAGAAAAGTAGTGAAGCCATTCTTCATGGGGTTGGAGGTAAAGTGATCAAAGCCCAAACCGTCAACCAACGCAAGTTGGTGGAGAGCATGCGAAAACATGACATGGTATTTGCCATTGGCCCTGCGGGGACAGGAAAAACTTACACGGGTGTTGCTTTGGCGGTAAAAGCTTTGAAGAATAAAGAGGTTAAGCGTATTATTTTGACGCGACCTGCGGTTGAAGCCGGCGAAAACTTAGGATTTCTTCCTGGAGATTTAAAGGAAAAATTAGATCCGTATATGCAACCTTTATATGATGCCCTTAGAGACATGATTCCAGCGGAGAAATTGGCGCAATTTATTGAGAATGGTACTATTCAAATTGCTCCATTGGCCTTTATGCGTGGACGTACTTTAGATAATGCATTTGTCATTTTGGATGAAGGACAAAATACTACACATAATCAAATGAAGATGTTTTTAACCAGGATGGGTAAAAATGCAAAATTTTTGCTGACGGGAGATCCTGGACAAATTGATTTGCCGAGGCGTACCACTTCCGGATTAAAAGAAGCCCTTTTAATTTTGAAAGATGTTGAAGGCGTGGGGATTGTCTTTTTGGACGAAACCGATGTCATTCGACACAAACTGGTTCGAAAAATTATTGAAGCCTATAAGACTATTGACAGTCGCGAATTATAGCAGCGTAAAATTTAAAAAAAGCTTCATCTGACATGTCTGGCCTAGCCTGACAACAGTGAAGCTTTTTTTTTAAGAGGTAATATTATCACTGTCAATCCTTTAATTTTTTTTTCATATCGTACGTCATTTTAAATGCATTTGTGGTACAGGTTTTGACATTCGCTCATCATTAACTTAAAACTATTTTAAATAATGAAGAAGCTTGTTTTAGTGTTTGCGATGTTCGTGGGGTTGTCCACGTTCGCACAAGAAGTAAAAGTAAAAGATATTACTTCTAAAAATTCGTGGTTAAAATTAGGATTGAATGCTGGTGTTCCAATGGGAGACGCTGATGATTTTGCTTCATTTGCTCTCGGTCTGGATGTCAAAGGCCAATTTTTGGTGACGCCTAATTTCGGAATCGGTCTGGCCACGGGGTACAGCCATTTGTTTGGTAAAGATGGTGCAGATGATTTTGGAATTATTCCTGCCGCTGGTTTTGCTAGATATTATTTCCAAAAGACAGGTTTATTTATTGGTGCCGATTTAGGTTACGGATTCTTAATGAATGTCGAAAATAATGAAGGCGGACTATACGTCAACCCTCAAATTGGCTATCATAATGAAGATTGGAATATTTTTGCCTTTTACCAAAACACCTTTGCTGAAAATGATTTCGATATTCGCGTCCTTGGGATTGGCGCAACCTACAATTTAAGATTTTAGTCCCCTAAAATTAAAAGATTTTAAAAGAGCAGTTTTTACTGCTCTTTTTTTTTGCATTCTAAAGTCCATAACCCTTATTTTTGTGGGAGAGTTAACTGCTAAAATTTCTGCTACATGAACACCATCATAGATACCAATTTTAATTTCCCCGGACAAAAAGGACTTTACAAAGGCAAGGTCAGAGAAGTTTATAACATCAACGACAATTTGTTAGTTATGGTTGCTACTGATCGCTTAAGTGCGTTTGATGTGGTGATGCCTAAAGGAATTCCTTACAAAGGTCAAATCCTTAATCAGATTGCGACTAAGTTTATGAAGCAAACGGAAGATTTGGTGCCTAATTGGTTAATTGCAACGCCAGATCCTAACGTTGCTGTGGGGCATTTATGTGAACCTTTTAAGGTGGAAATGGTGATTCGTGGGTATATGTCCGGACATGCGGCTCGCGAATATAAAGTTGGAAAACGCATCTTATGTGGCGTTCCACTTCCTGAAGGCTTGAAAGAAAATGACAAATTTCCACAACCCATTATTACGCCGGCCACCAAAGCTGAAATGGGAGATCATGATGAAGATATATCTCGGAAAGATATAATAGCACGGGGCATTGTCAGCGAAGCAGACTATCTGGTTTTAGAAGATTACACTAGAAAACTTTTTCAAAGAGGTTCAGAAATTGCCGCAAGTAGAGGCTTGATTTTAGTGGATACGAAATACGAATTTGGAAAAACAAAGGATGATAAAATTGTTTTAATTGACGAAATTCATACTCCAGATTCTTCTAGATATTTCTATGCAGATGGCTACCAAGACCGTCAGGAGGCAGGTGAGCAACAAAAACAATTGTCTAAAGAATTCGTACGCCAGTGGTTAATTTCGAATGGTTTTCAAGGTTTGGAAGGTCAAACTGTCCCTCAAATGACAGATGATTATATTGAGACCGTTTCTGATCGCTATATTGAACTCTATGAAAAAATAATGGGAGAAGATTTTGTAAAGGCTGATGTGGTGCACATACAAGAGCGCATCCAGAAAAACGTAGAGCGTTATCTAGCTGAGCAGGCTTAAACTTGGTCGTTAGTTTCATTCAGATTCTTATCTGAAGGTCTAATTAAATGCAATAATTTTCGGAGGTATTTGTATATAAACGCGTTGGTCTTCCCAATGTGAAATACAATAACGCACACGGCTATTATAAATGCTAAGGCGCCAAATACGGCTTCCCAAGGTTCTAAGGATTTGTAATAAAAGTGCTTAAGACCAATGCCTGTAAAGCTTCCGTAAATGATGATGAAATGCACCACATAAATATTCAGTGTGGTTTCTCCAATGCGGGTCACAATGGATTGCTTCATGAAACGTTCCAACAGGTAAAAGAATCCAAAGTACAACAACACATTACCCAATCTTAAGAAGAGGTAATTGTAGTTTGCCGCTCGTTCAAACAATTCAATATTGGTCATCACAAACAATTGCTGTAGGATTTGTGTCGAGTAGAGCAGGAGAATAATCCCCAACACAAAAAAAGAGCTTACAGTAATCTGTTTAAAATATTTTTTTTGGGAATAGGTAAAGAATAAAGTAGCTAAGAAGCCGCCAAACGCCACATAGCCAAACCAGGGTAAAATGGTAAAGACACTCCCGTTAGATTTACTCAAATAGTTCGCAAATACAGCGGGCACGTTTTCTAAGGTCAAATTTCGATACAGAGGTTCAGTCACAAAAATAACACAGCCAATAGTCAGTAATACGATAGATAGGATGGTGCTATTTCGTCGGCATAATAAATAGAGACCAATCAACATCAATAAGGACAGACCGATGCACTGCAGCACATCAATGACCAAGAAATAGGAATCAAAATCGCCTTTTAGCCACGAGAAAAACGGGATCCGTAGGGCGTACCCAATGCCAATCAGCATCACCCCTCGGGTAGCACCTTTTCGCAAACGCTGTTTATCACTGCCTTTTGCGTGGGCTTTTAAAAGTAAATAGAGAAAGACAACTCCTGAAATAGTAAAAAACGTAGGTGCGGTAATCCCTCTAAAATAGGACCAAACCGTATAGGCCGTATAAGAATCGTCTCTGTAAATAGGGTTGAGTAGTGTGTCCACGAAGTGACCCTGAAGCATCATTAAAATGGCAAACGCGCGTACAGCGTCAATAAAATAAAGTCGGTTTGCTTTCAATGAGGTTTTGGCTAGTAAATGCAAATATAATGTTAAAACTCAAAATTAATAACTTTTAGGTGTAAACGGGATTTTTTATAGGACATTCTTAAAATTTGTAAACCGAAAACTATATCTTTAAAATCGCTAACCAGATTTCACAAATGAACACTTTAGATTCAATCTTTCAAACCTTTGCTGACTACGCATGGGGATTACCTTTATTGATTATTTTAATTGGAGGCGGCCTGTATTTATTGGTACGCTCTGGGTTTTTACCCTTTCGCTATTTTTTTCATGCTCTAAACGTGTTAAGAGGTAAATATGATGACCCAAATGCCCCTGGTGAAATCACTCATTTTCAAGCCCTTTCTACAGCTTTGGCTTCAACCATCGGCATGGGGAATATTGCCGGTGTAGCAGTTGCCATTCATATTGGTGGACCTGGCGCCATGTTTTGGATGTGGATCAGTGCCATTATTGGAATGTCGACCAAATTTTTCACCTGCACCTTAGCCATTATGTATAGAGGTAAAGATAGCAATGGCGATATTCAAGGAGGCCCGATGTATTTTATCATAGAAGGCTTGGGCAAATCATGGAAACCTTTGGCTATATTTTTCAGTATTTGCGGACTTATTGGCGCATTGCCCGTTTTTAACGTGAATCAGTTAAAGCAGGCCATCAATTTTATATTATTAGAACCCAACGGTGTTGAAGTAACTACCACCTCTAACATCATCATTGGGATTATCCTTGTAGCCATTACGGCAGTGGTTATCTTAGGTGGATTGGACCGGATCAGTAAAACCGCTTCAAAGTTGGTGCCTAGTATGGTGGTGCTTTATTTTGTATTGGTCCTGATTATTTTGGGAGTCTATATTGAAGAAGTTCCTCGTTATCTTGCTTTAATGTTTACCGATGCTTTTGCTGGCGATTATTTTAAAGGCGATTCCTTCTTAGGAGGCATTGTTGGTGGACTGATTCTATTGGGCGTAAGACGTGGTGCATTTTCAAATGAAGCGGGTATCGGTACAGCACCTATGGCTCACGGCGCGTCAAAAACCAATGAACCTGTGCGTGAAGGCTTGGTGGCTATGTTAGGGCCTGCCATTGATACTTTGGTGGTATGTACCTTAACCGCACTCGCTATTTTGGTAACCGGCGTGTGGCAAACCAGTGAGGCTAATGGGGTGAGCTTAACGGCAGCAGCTTTTAATAATGCCATTCCCGGATACGGTAATTACTTGCTATTAATTTGTATTGCTACATTTAGTATTTCGTCTTTATTTACCTATTCCTATTACGGAACAAAATGCATGTCCTTCTTGTTTGGCGCACACAACCAGCATTATTACAATTATTTCTATATCGCCAGTATTATATTTGGGGCAGTTACGCCATTAAGTATGATGTTGAATCTGATTGATGGCACATTTGCGTTGATGGCCATTCCAACCATGACGGCAACTATTATATTGGCACCAAAAGTAATTAAGGAGATGAAGGCGTACGCAAAGCGGATGAAATTGTAATTTAAAGCTAAGATATTTTGAACACCATAGACTAGACCGAATGGTGCGAGCTAAATAGATATTTCTTCAGCTATTGTTAACATGAGGGCAAATTTTAAAAATAAATTGATATTTTTGAGAAACAAGCATTTTGCTTAGAGTAACTAGCAAGCAGCGGCATCACTAATAACACAACAAACAAAATATATGAGTCATTATAGTATCAAAAACTTAGAGGAGTATTACCAAGTGTATCGGAAATCCGTCAGGGAGCCTGAAAATTTTTGGGAAGAGATTGCAGAAGAACATTTCCTATGGCGCAAAAAGTGGGATAAAGTTCTTAGCTGGGATTTTAGCTCCCCAGAAGTCAAATGGTTTGAAGGCGCAAAATTAAATATTACAGAAAATTGTCTAGATCGCCATTTACTCAGCCGTGGTCATAAGACTGCCATCATTTTTGAACCTAATAATCCTGAAGAGGAAGCACAACATATCACTTACAAACAATTGCATGAACGGGTTTGTAAAATGGCCAACGTGCTCAGGGATCAAGGCATCAAAAAGGGTGATCGGGTTTGTGTGTATTTACCAATGATTCCGGAATTAGCAGTTACTTTATTGGCCTGTGCTAGAGTTGGTGCCATTCACAATGTGGTATTTGCGGGATTTTCATCTAAAGCGCTCTCTACAAGAATCGTTGATAGCGATTGTAAAATTGTCATTACGGCAGATGGCTCTTACCGAGGCAGTAAAAGTATTGACCTAAAAGGGATTGTCGATGAGGCGCTGCAGGACTGTGACATTGAAAAAGTATTGGTGGTTAAACGCACCAATTCTGATATTACCATGGTAGAGGATAGAGATGTGTGGTTGCAACCATTACTCGATGAGGCTTCTTCAGATTTTGAAGCAGAACTTATGGATGCTGAAGATCCATTATTTATTTTATACACTTCCGGTTCTACAGGAAAACCGAAGGGCATGGTGCATACCACCGGTGGATATATGGTGTACACGGCCTATACGTTTAAGAACGTTTTTCAATATAAGGAAAACGATGTCTATTGGTGTACTGCGGATATTGGATGGATTACGGGTCATAGCTATATTGTTTATGGACCGTTGGCCAACGGTGCAACGACATTAATGTTTGAAGGCGTGCCGCATTATCCCGATTTTGGAAGGTTCTGGCAAATTGTTGAAAAACATAAAGTCAATCAGTTCTATACCGCTCCAACTGCTATCCGCGCCTTGGCGAAACAAAACTTGTCCTTTGCTGAAAATGTCGATTTATCCTCAATTAAAGTCTTGGGTTCTGTTGGAGAACCGATTAACGAAGAAGCTTGGCATTGGTATAATGATATCATCGGGAAAGGTAAAAATCCGATTGTGGATACCTGGTGGCAAACCGAAACTGGAGGCATTATGATTTCTCCCTTGCCATACGTAACCCCTACCAAACCTACCTACGCTACCTTGCCATTTTTAGGGGTACAACCGGCTTTGATGGATGAATCCGGAGAAGAGTTAAAAGGCAACCAAGTAGAAGGACGCTTGTGTATCAAATTTCCTTGGCCAGGCATGGCGCGTACCATTTGGAACAACCACGAACGCTATAAAGAAACCTATTTTTCTACTTACAAAAATATGTATTTTACTGGGGATGGCGCGTTAAGAGACGAAGTGGGCTATTACAGAATTACCGGTAGGGTAGATGATGTGGTCATCGTATCCGGCCATAATTTGGGCACGGGACCTTTAGAAGATGCTATTAATGAGCATCCTGCGGTTTCTGAGAGTGCCATTGTTGGTTTTCCTCATGAGATCAAAGGAAATGCTCTTTATGGCTATGTGTCCTTAAAAGAAACAGGCGAAAGTAGGGTACACGACAATTTACGTAAAGAAATTAATCAGTTGATTTCTGAACGGATCGGACCCATTGCAAAACTCGATAAAATACAATTTACCGAAGCCTTGCCAAAAACAAGAAGCGGAAAGATTATGCGTCGTATTTTGCGCAAAATTGCCGAAAATGATATGTCCAATTTAGGCGATACCAGTACATTATTGAATCCTGAAGTGGTTCAGGACATCATCGATCATAGGATTTAAATAACAATATGGGAGCTTTAGTTTCAACAGAAGATCAATTAAAAGAACGCATTAAGGAACTGACCTGTCTATACAATGTCAGCTCCTATATTGCCAATTGTAATTTGTATGATTTAGACCCCACATTTAAAGCAATAGCTGCCAGTCTTAAGGCAGCTATCCTTTATAATGAGGAAGCTTTTGTTGAAATGAAATTGGGAGATGAGTTGGTGTGTTCTGGGGTAAGGCTACTTGATCAGGTATTTATTTTATCGGCTATAAAAGTTTTTAATTTGCCTTATGGCTCTATAAAAATAGGATATTCTAAAGCTAAGTATAATGAAAATGCATTTTTGGAGGAAGAGCGACAGCTTTTAAAAACTATTGCTGCCGAAATAGGTAATCTGATTGAGCGCAAGCAAATTATTGATAAGGAAGAACTGACCAAGCGTCAAATGGAACGTGCAGACCGCATGGCCATTTTGGGAGAAATTACGGCCGGAATTGCACATGAACTCAACACCCCGTTAGCAAGTATTTTAGGTTTTTCTGAATTATTGCAGGAACGCTTTATACACGATAAAGACGCTTTAAAAGATTTGGATAAAATCATGAACAGTGCCATTTTTTCTCGAGAAGTGGTTAAAAAATTGATGTTCTTTTCTTGCGAAATGCCTCATCATATGGAGCTGGTCAATATCAACCCAATTATTACGGATGCCATACATTTATTACAACCGAGTTTTAATAAAAAGAATCTTGAATGTGTTTTAGAATTTAGTGAGGCGGATATTACCCTTAGAGTTGATGCTATCCAACTGACCCAAGTTATTTTTAATCTGGTTATTAATGCCATCTATTTTTCGCCAGAGGGCGGCAAAATTGTGGTGAATGTCAGCAATCAATTTAAAGAGGTTGTTTTGCTTATCAGCGATGAAGGTAAAGGCATTTCTAAAGACATTGCCGAGTTTATTTTTAATCCGTTTTATACCACAAAACCCGTTGGTGATGGCTCCGGATTAGGTTTGAGCGTTGTACACGGCATCATGAAGAGCCATCGCGGGACCATTTCGCATAGTAGCAATAAACCAAACGGAACCTTATTTACTCTCACATTTCCTAAACTATAAATATGCCGTTGGAAAAGGAAAACATATTAATTGTTGATGATGACGTGCAGATCTTGGAGTTGATTCAGAGGCATCTGAAATCGTTGAACTATCACACCTATAAAGCCATTTCGGTAAAGGAGGCGATCTGTATTTTACAGGACCAAACCATTGATCTTTTGATTACGGATCTTCAGATGCCAGGTGTTGACGGCTTACAGTTGGTGAAATATGTGTCCGAGCACTTTCCTGAAATCCCCAAATTGGCGGTTACGGGTTATCCCTCAATTGACGGCGCATTAAAAGCGATGAAGTCTGGGGTAATGGATTATCTTACCAAACCATTCACCAAAGAGGAACTCAAAAATGCCGTCGAAAAATCCATTGCATTACGCCCGATATCCCATTCAAAACCCGGAGCTGCCTCCTTACGCAATCCAGTTTTTGGAGAATTAATTGGGCAATCTGAAGCTTTTAAACACGTATCGAATATCATTGAAAGAGTTAAAGAAAACAAAGCCACCGTTTTTATTCAAGGCGAAAGCGGGACAGGGAAAGAATTGGTAGCACGCGCTATCCATTATATGGGGAAATTTGCGGCAGCACCTTTTGTTGCAGTCAATTGTGGGGCGATTCCGGAGAACCTGTTGGAAGCTGAATTGTTTGGCTACACTAAAGGGTCTTTTACCGGAGCCAATGACGATCGGAGCGGATTTTTTCAAGCGGCAAATAAAGGCACTCTGTTTTTAGATGAAATCGGAAATGCTTCCATGGCTACCCAATTGAGTCTGTTAAGGGTTTTGCAAGAAAAAGAAATTATGAGGGTGGGCTCACAAAAAGTTGAAAAAATTGATGTTCGGGTAATTGCTGCGACCAACGTCGATTTAAAAGAGCTTATCAAAAACGGTCGTTTCAGGGAAGATTTATATTACCGTCTTACCGTGGTTCAGATTGATGTGCCCCCGTTGAGAGATCGGAAATCTGACATTCCGCTCTTAGTGGATAAATTTTTATTTAAGTATGGGGTGGAATATAAGGACCGTATTGTTAAAATATCAGACGATGCCTTATTGGCATTAGAACGTTATGATTGGCCTGGAAATATCAGGGAACTGGAAAACAGCATCCAACGCGCGGTGATTATGTGCGATAAGCAAGTGGAAATTGAAAATTTACCATCTTATTTAAAGTATCAAATAGAATTTCCAAAACAAGATGTTTTTTTACCCCTCAAGGAAGTTGAAAAACGACATATTTTAAAGGTTTTGGAGGCTATGGATAACAATAAAACCAAAGCTGCTGAAATTCTGCAGATCGACCGAAAGACTTTGCGGGAAAAAATAAAATAACCCATATATGGGTGTAATTTACCCGGTGAGTAAAAGCACCCCAGGTATATGGTGACCATACAATAATAATAATTTTATAACTTACTGATTTCCAGTTAATTATTTAAAGTGACGGATCTATTTCTGTTTAACGGCACAGCTATTGCACTAACATGCTAAGCTTTAAATATTTAATTATGAACACTCTCGAAAATAGTTTATGTGGCTCGTGTGAGCATCTGATCTATTGCTGTTTGACCAATGATAAAAGCGCGATTTGGTCTTGTAGTGAATACGAGGTGTCTGGGGATCATGATCAAATTTTTCAAGAAAAATTATTGAATCAATCCAAAGATATATCTGCTTCCAGCACAACGGAAGAGGTGTTCTTTTAAATATAAACCCATGACCTTAACAAAAAAGATAATTAAAAAAGAAGCTCCCAAACAAGGGATGCTTCAAAACGTGATGCAACAATTTGAAGCTGCTGCTGAACGGATGAACCTGAATCCAAACATCAAAAAAATCCTTGCGGTCACCAACAATGAATTGATTATTCATTTTCCGGTGCGTATGGACAATGGCGAAGTTGAGATTTTTAAAGGCTACCGTGTACAACATAACAATGCGTTAGGACCTTATAAAGGAGGCTTGCGCTATCACCCGACAATTGATATTGATTCAGTAAAAGCATTGGCCATGTGGATGACCTGGAAAACATCATTGGCAGGTTTGCCTTACGGTGGTGCCAAGGGAGGAATAGAAATGGATCCTAAAAATTATTCTATTTCAGAATTGGAACGCATTACCAGACGTTTCACTTATGCATTGGGAGATAACATTGGTCCTGAACACGATATTCCAGCACCTGATGTCAATACCAATGCGCAAACCATGGCTTGGATTGCAGACACGTATATGTCTACAAAAGCGCCATCTGAGCGTTCTAAAAACCAACACGTGGTTACTGGGAAACCTGTAGGATCTGGAGGTTTGGAAGGGCGTGATAGAGCAACAGGATTTGGTGTGTTTTTGACCATTAAATATTGGTCTGAATATAAAAATATCGATTTAAACGGTAAATCGTTTATTGTTCAAGGTTTTGGAAATGTAGGGTATTGGGCGTCCCATTTCTTACAAGAGGTAGGAGCGAAGTTAGTGGGAGTACAAGATGCCTTTGGAACAATCGTCAACCCAAATGGCTTGGAAGTAGAATCCCTATTTAATTATACAACTACGAATGATGGTAGTATTTTAGGATTTCCTGGATCTGAGGTTTTAGATAAGGATCTCTTTTTTGAATTGGATTGCGACATCTGCATCCCAGCCGCCTTGGGCAATCAAATAACCGAAGATCGGGCAGGTAAGATAAAAGCCTTTTTAATTGCTGAAGGTGCCAATGGGCCAACCACAGTAGAGGCGGAAGCGATTTTGAAGGAACGCGGTATTGAAATTATACCGGATATTCTATGTAACTCAGGTGGTGTTGTAGGGAGTTATTTTGAATGGTTACAAAATCGGAATGGCGAACTATGGGCTCTTGATGAGATCATGGTTAGAATAGACAAAAGAATTAAAGAGGTGTTTAAAAAAGTATATGAAACCTCTCAAATAAAAGATCTTGATATGCGCTCAACGGCGTATATAATTGCGATTGAGCGTATTGAAAGAGCGTATATACAACGTGGTATTTTTCCTTAATTATTAATAAATATGTAAACATGAAGTACGGTAATTTGATATTAGAAAAGAAAGAGTATGTGATGATCAAACGTTTGTTGACCCTCACAAATGATTATAAAGATTCCACCCAAAAGGTCTCGCTCACCAAATTCGCCAAGGAAATGGAAAGTGCAGAAATTTTGGATGACGATAAAATGCCAGATGATGTGGTCAGAATTAATTCTGAAATAACCATAGCAACCAATGATGGCTGGTCTTACACGTTTCAGGTGGTTTTGCCTGCAGAAAGTAATAATTCTCAAAAGAAAATTTCTTTGTTATTACCAATGGGTGCGGCAGTTTTAGGCTACGCTAAAAACGACAGCATCAGTTGGACGTTTCCAGGTGGCGACAAGGACATTACAATTTTAGATGTCAAACAGAATAACATAACAAAATTAAATATTGCGTAATGGAATCTTTAGTTAATTACGGTCATGAGACGGATGATGAAATTGTGAAAAGACACATGCATCGTGAGCTTCATACGTGGATTTCCCATTTGGATGCCATGAACGTTGAGGCTGACCAACTCGCAAAAATTGTCACCCATCGCATTGGGGATAAAGAATTGCGGAATGCCTTGTTGGATGATATTAATGAAAATATCAACCTGTTGAATGAGTTTTACACCTATAGAAACTTATTTAATAATGTTAGGGAATGTGATGAAACGGAATGTGATCAATTTTACATTCAAAAGCACGACTTCATTTTTGAAAAATATGTGGCTTGTGTGTCCCAAAACCAAGCAATAAAAAACAGTGTTTATAAAAAATTGCTCGTTTAGTTGTTCTTATTAGTTGAATACTATAATATTTGGTTGAGCAAGAAACCATAGTCGATTCGGCTATGGTTTCATTTTTTTTAACGCCCTCTTAAATCAGGTTTGACGCGAAATTTCCTATTTAAATAGTATCTTTAACTTTTTAATTCAATTTTATTTTTTAACAATTACAATATCACAGATGGATATAAAACTTGCAGTATTAATAGATGGGGATAACATCCCTTCAGCCTATGTAAAAGAGATGATGGAGGAAATTGCCAAATACGGCAACCCGACAATTAAGCGTATTTATGGAGATTGGACCAAGCCGCACCTTTCAAAATGGAAGAATATGCTCTTGGAAAATGCCATTACGCCAATTCAGCAATATGGATATACCGTAGGTAAAAATGCTACAGATTCGGCCATGATTATTGATGCGATGGATATTTTATATACCGCTAAAGTAGATGGCTTTTGTATTGTATCCAGCGACAGTGACTTTACACGTTTGGCAACACGTTTACGTGAAGCAGGTATGAAAGTTTACGGGATTGGCGAAAAGAAAACACCAAATCCATTTATCGTGGCTTGTGACAAGTTCATTTATATTGAAATTCTTAAAAACCAGAGTTCAGACGAGGAAGTGGTGTCTACGGAAGAGTCAAAAACGGCGAAGAGCAACGTGGATAAAATCACCCAAAAGGAAATAAAGTTTATTGCCGCAACCATTGAAGATGTGGCGGATGAAGATGGCTGGGCTTTCTTGGGAGATGTTGGTGGACTGATGCAAAAGAAACAGCCTAACTTTGATTCCCGTAATTATGGCTTTCAAAAATTGACCCCATTAATCAAGTCGCTAAAAGAATTTGAAATCGACCGAAGAGAAGATTCCAAAGGGCATTTTAAGCTAATTTATGTACGTATTAAAGAAGCACAAATAAAACCTAAAAAGCAAACCCGAAATAAAAGAAAATTGATCTCTAAAACCTAATAGGGTTTAAAACGTAATTCTAATAAAAATGCCTTCAATAGTTTTCATTGAAGGCATTTTTTTGATTATAAATCATTAGTGTCGGATAAAAATAAATAATAAATTAACAAACTCATTTTAAGCAAGGGACATTAGAAGATTTCCGAAATGAGACCTTGCATTTTAGAAGCTGTTTCTACCGAGAGGGAATGTGCGATTTTAATTTAAATGATCGTTGTTTGTCAGTTAGTTGCAAACAAGTCTTAATTCTTTATTCTAACAGCGCAGCGGTCTTGATTCTTGATCGGACAACAATGATTATAAATAACAATTATAACGGAATATTCCCGTGCTTGCGTTTTGGTGCATCTACCTTTTTGTCTTTCAACATGGCAAAAGCTCTAATCAATTTGCGTCGTGTATCTTTAGGTAGGATCACTTCGTCAATAAAACCGCGTTCTGCCGCACTATACGGATTGGCAAAAAGTCGCGCGTATTCCTCCTCTTTTTCCTTCAATTTGGCATCTTTATCTTCAGCCTTATTGATTTCTTTCTTAAAAATAATTTCAGCCGCTCCTTTAGCACCCATCACGGCAATCTCAGCACTTGGCCAAGCAAAATTCATATCCGCACCAATGTGTTTTGAATTCATAACATCATAGGCGCCACCGTACGCTTTTCTGGTAATTACTGTTACTCTCGGAACAGTAGCTTCACTAAACGCATAAAGCAACTTGGCGCCGTGAACGATAATCCCACGCCATTCCTGATCAGTTCCTGGTAAGAAGCCCGGAACATCTTCTAAAACTAATAATGGAATGTTGAAACAATCACAAAAACGTACAAATCGCGCTGCTTTTTTGGAACTATTCACATCTAACACTCCTGCTAAATACATCGGTTGGTTGGCCACAATTCCAATACTTCTGCCGCCTAATCTGGCAAATCCGACAATAATATTTTCGGCATAATCTTTATGGATTTCGTAAAACGAATCGGTGTCAATAATCCCATTGATCACGCTGTGCATGTCATAAGGCTTGTTAGCGTTGTCTGGAATAATATCAGAGAGCACATCTCTCACTTCATCCTTTAATTCAAAAGGTAAAAGGGGCGTGGTTTCTGTATTGTTTTGAGGTAAATAACTGATCAACTTTTTAATATCCTCCAAACATTCGATATCATTGGAAGCAGTAATATGGGCAACACCAGATTTTGTGGAGTGCGTACTGGCGCCACCCAGTTCTTCAGAAGTCACATTCTCATTGGTTACCGTTTTTACTACGTTAGGCCCCGTTACAAACATATAGCTTGTGTCTTGTACCATAATTGTAAAATCAGTCATGGCAGGGCTGTATACGGCGCCACCAGCGCAAGGCCCCATGATGGCTGAAATTTGCGGAATCACACCAGAGGCTTGCACATTGCGGTAAAAAATATCCGCATAGCCGCCTAAACTTCTCACGCCTTCTTGAATCCGTGCCCCGCCCGAATCATTAAGTCCGATAATTGGAGCCCCAACTTTCACGGCCAAATCCATCACCTTACATATTTTCTCCGCGTGGGTTTCTGATAAAGAGCCTCCAAATACGGTAAAATCCTGAGCAAAGACATATACCAATTTGCCGTGCACCGTGCCGTAGCCCGTAACCACACCATCGCCGTAGAATTGCTGATCGGCCATTCCGAAATCCTTGGCCCGATGGGTGACTAAGGCACCAATTTCTTCAAAAGAACCTTCGTCCATTAAATAGAGCACACGTTCTCGCGCCGTTAGTTTCTTTTTTTCGTGTTGTTTGTCAATACGATCTTGACCACCGCCAAGATAAGCGAGCGCTAGTTTTTCGTTAAGGTCTTTTATTTTTGATTCCATAGTATTCAATTTCACTTACAGAGGCAATTTATGTGTATTGCGTGTTATTATTTGTAATTTTTGATGCTGGCGTAGCATCGCTTTGCGGTCAATCGTAGGCACTCAATTCCTACTTTTTTTAATCAGCTTTCGGGATGCGCAATACTTTTTGATCTTCTAGATACTGTTTTACAGCAATAAGGGCCGCCAAGTGCGCTTCTTCCTCGCGATGTGCTTTAATTTTTTCCGGTGAAAAATACTTCTTTACAAAGTGCGTGTCAAAATTGCCAGAACGGAAGGCTTCATGTTCAAATACAAACGTTCCGAAGGGAAGTGTTGTTTCAATACCTTCAATATGATAATGAGCAATGGCTTTCAGCATTTCCTCGATTGCCTCGGCTCTAGTAGCACCATAGGTAATCAGTTTAGCCAGCATCGGATCATAATAAATAGGAATATCCATTCCTTCTTCAAACCCATTATCTACCCGGATATTGTCGCCTACCGGCAAGCGGTACACTTCTAAATTTCCAACGCTAGGAAGGAAGTCATTTAGTGGATCTTCCGCATAGACCCGCAATTCCATGGCGTGTCCTTTAATCTTGAGGTCTTCTTGTTTGATGGGTAGTACTTCGCCACGAGCTACACGAATTTGCAGCTCTACCAAGTCCGTATTAGTAATAAACTCCGTTACCGGATGTTCTACTTGTAGTCGCGTATTCATTTCTAAAAAATAGAAATTGAGATGTTCATCCAATAAGAATTCGACTGTTCCTGCACCGACATAATCACAGGCTTGGGCCACCTTGATCGCTGCTTCCCCCATTTTATGACGCAATTCAGGTGTTAGCACAGAAGATGGCGCTTCTTCAATCACCTTTTGATGACGGCGCTGAATGCTGCATTCCCGTTCAAAAAGGTGAATGGTATTGCCGTGAGTGTCCGCCATCACTTGAATTTCAATATGACGTGGACTGCTCACGTATTTTTCAATAAATACGGAGCCGTCACCAAACGCAGAAGTTGCTTCACTAATGGCACGTTTCATTTGCGATTCCAATTCGGAAGCTTTTTCAACCACCCGCATGCCTTTACCACCGCCACCTGCAGAGGCCTTGATAAGGATGGGGAAACCAATCTCCTTAGCAATGGCCTGCGCTTTATCAACATCAGTTATGGCTTCATCAATGCCAGGTACCATAGGAATATCGTAGTGTTTCACCGCTTCTTTGGCGGCTAATTTGCTGCCCATAATTTTAATAGCCTTCGATTTTGGACCGATAAAAATAATGTTATTGGCTTCACAAGCCTCGGCGAATTCAGCGTTTTCACTTAAAAAACCGTAGCCTGGGTGAATCGCATCCACATCTAAACGCTTTGCGACCTCTATAATTTTGTTTCCTAACAAATAGGACTGATTAGACGGTGCTTCGCCAATTAAGACGGCCTCATCTGCAAATCTAACGTGAGGGGAATTCCGATCAGCCGTTGAATAGACCGCGACGGTTTTAATCCCCATTCGTTTTGCCGTTTTCATAACGCGAATGGCGATTTCTCCTCGGTTTGCAATTAATATTTTTTTCATTCAAAAATGTATTTTTATTCCCGCGTAAGCGCGAATCTCATGTTTTAGTTAACGAAAACCTACTTTAGAGGAGCTTTCGATAGGTAATGGTCATTGTGAAAAACTAGCTTATTCAAATTCCACCAACAACTGATTTTTATCCACCGCAGCGCCTTTAGTAACAGCAATAACCTTGATAATACCTTCTCTGGGGGAGGTAAGGACATTTTCCATTTTCATGGCTTCTAGGATTAATAAGGGGTCATTCTCCTTGACTTCATCGCCTATATTGACATTAATTTCCAAAATTAATCCGGGCATTGGCGCGGTAATTTTATCCACTTTTTTAGAGCTTCCAATCTCAAATCCAAGCTCTTTTATTAACTGATCTAAACTATTGTTTATGCTGATATTATAGGTGTTATTGTTAATCTTTACTTTATATGATCTTTCGTTGAATTTGTGATCGATAATTTCAGCGTTGTATGATGTCCCACCATGGAGTATGTGGAATTTTTTATCCGATGTCTTGACGGCATCTAACGATTCTATATCCTGATGGGATAGAGACCGTTCCTGTTCTCCATTGATCAGTACTTGGTATTGTTTATGCATAGGGTTATTTCATTAATGGTGGAAAAGTTACGAATATTATGAGGGATATTAAAACATTGTTGATTTAAGAAAATAGCGCTCCAATTTAAAGAATTTTGATTTTTTGAGGAGCGCTGTGGTTTTAAGGAATATGAGTGCGGCAATCAGCGCATCCCCAGGTGCCGTATGCCGATCCATTAAATTAATGGCGTAGGCCTCTGCAATTTCATCTAATGAGTAATGGGCGTTTTGATCTATAAAATTGGATTTGATGCGCGTGTTGGCATAAAGATCCATGGTATCTATTACTTTATTTTTTAAATTGGGTAAACCCATTCGTTTCAATGCGGCATTGATCATAATAATATCGAATCTGGCATGGTGGGCAACTAATACGGCATCTTCTATATACTTTAAAAATTGCTTTATGGCAGTTTCCTCAGAACACTTCGCCAATTTTCCATGTTGAAGAATACCGTGGATTGGAACACTATCTGGATTGAAATGTGTCTGCTTAACATAGATTTCCAAAGAATCGGCAACGGCAATTTCATTTTTAAGAATTGATACCGCACCGATAGATAATATCCGATCGATGTAGAAATCAAATCCCGTAGTTTCACAATCCAAAGCAACAAACCTTGAAGAATCCAAGGTCTTTTTTTCCTTTTTCTCAAAATGATGCAGATACGCTTCCCAAAAGTCGGGATAGGTTTTTTTATTGAAGTTCCAGAGCCTCATTTAAAATTACTTAGATTGTACTTTAGTTTGATGGATTCCTGAATCTGTGCTATGGTATTAAAGCACCGTTTCAATTTCATTTTCTCCTCTTTGCTTAATGCGGCAATTTCAATAAACCGACCGTTATCGTTATGGAGCAAGCCATGTTTTGTTCGGAATTTGAGCAGGGCTTTGGATGCATAAGAACAGGATAGATACAGTTCTTCATTCGCGGGAAATATTTCGGCCATTTTTTCAAATCGTTCTGCTGTGTTATTTATGTTTTTAATTTGATTGGAAAGCGCAAACAATCTACCGGCATCCACAATGGGCGTGATGGCACGTTTTTTAATGTCGAAAAAATCTTTGTATTCCCCATCTTTTTCAACTAAAAATCGTCTAAAAAAACCAAGTGGAGAAGCGCTTCTCAAGGCACTTGCCGCAAGTTTAGACAAGAACATGTGGTTGTTTTTTGTAATGTCAAAAATGTGGTCTGAGAGTTGGCTGGTAAGATTGGCATCGCCATAAGTGATGTCAAAGTCAAAAAAAATGGAAGATAATAATATTTCATCATCACCTGTGTTTGAGGTCCAGTGGTTAAACTGAAGTTTCCATTCATCCAAACTTAAACACCATTTGGGGTTTTTTGCCATAATATCGGCGGGACAAAAGTCAAAACCCACTTCATTCAACCGTTTATTCACTTTCTTTGAGAGCAACAGAAAATAGGCTCTTACATCTTCCAACTCTTCCGCATCAACATTTTCAAATACGATGGCATTGTCCTGATCAGTCTGTAATAATTGCTCCTTTCGCCCTTGGCTGCCCATGGACATCCAGGCAAACTTAACTGGAGGCTGTTGACCCATTTTTACAATACAGCGCTCAATAATGCGCTTAATGGTAGCGTCATTCAGTTCAAATATTATTTTGCTCGTTTGAGTTAAAGGGATGTTTTGTTGTACAAACCCCTTTAAAAGCACCATTATTTTTTTACGGATATGCTTCAGTTGTTTGGTAGACTGCGAGCGTTTGATGGCCTTCATCAAAACCGTTGGATTGCTGCCCCGCATTACATTGATGTCGTTTTGGGAAATGACTCCTATGATTTTTGAATTGGGAGTACCGTCTGCAGTGATACATAAATGACTGATATTGTGTTTCATCATCGTGAGTTGTGCCTGACTAATGGACACGCCTTTTGGATAACAGAGCACCGGTGCACTCATGATGTGTTGCACTTCAGTATCAATAGGGTATGCGCCAGTGATGACCTTGTTGCGTAAGTCTACGTCAGTGACAATTCCAACAGGAATCATATCCGCTTCAATTAATATTGAACCAATGTGGTGTTTCTGCATGAGTAGTGCAATGTCCTTGATTTTAGTGTTCGCCTTGGCGGTAATCACTTTTTTTATGTAGCGGACAGGTTGCAGTTCAAAAAGCTCTTTATCATTAGCTAAAACCTCCAAGCGATGCTCATATAAAGAGCCATGTATCTCTTTAGAGAAAGGATTTTCAGTATTGGAAGCGAAACTTTCTATAAGAAAGTCAACAACAGCTTTGTTGCGGGTTATTAAGGGCTTGAAGGTGACTAAGGGAATGCCATAAAGGATGCTTTCTTCTTCAGTAACGGCATTGGTGGCATAGTTTTCTTTAGCAAAGAGTGGTCGGAGTCCAAAAACATCACCTTCATCAAATCGATCTATCGTCTCCACCTTAGCGTTAATATCTTTAGTAAGTGCAATAGCGCCTTTGTGAATGATGTAGAATTTATCGTGCAACGTCTCGCCCACAGCATACACCAAATTGTCCCTTTCTAGATAGGTAATGGTTACTACTTGTGCAATGGCGTATAAATCCTCTTTTGAAAGTTGGTCAAAAGGAGGGAAGTTTTTGAGGAAATCGGCAATCCTTTCGGCTATAGTATTTTTCATTCCGATAAAATTAAGCAAAGTTTAGTGTTTATCGTTCTTTCTGAGTGTTGAAATGAGAATTCACCTGATGGTTCTTGATCGCTTTTTTTGCTAAAATAATTCCAATAAACAAAGAAATAAAAGCACCTATCCAAATACCTGGAATAAAATCAATAAACAAAAAGAAATCATAAGCGCCATGGAATAGGGTAGCGAGAAAGAGCCCGGTCAGATTTAGCAGCTTCTTATTTTTGGAAAATTTTGCTTTCCCCATAAAATATCCCATCAAAATGGCGAACGTAGCATGCGCGGGAACTGCGGTAAATGCTCTGATGATGGCTACTTCCATGCCGCCCTGTAGCACATACATCACATTTTCAGTTGCTGCAAACCCCATAGAAACCATGACGGCATACACGATACCGTCAAAAGGCTCATTGTATTCTACATGAGGCTGCGCATAATAGCGCACAATAACATACTTGCTGAATTCTTCCGTTAGTCCAACCACAAAAAAGGCCTTTATAAATTGTTCTAAAACACTGGTATGGTTTTCAAGTTTTAAGGGGATGTCGATGATCATATACAGCATTGTGGTTATGATTATGCTGACAATGGCGCCCAGTATAAAATTGTAAACTAATAGTCGTGGCGGCTCTTTCTCGTACTTGTCTTTTATATAAATATAAATGATAATGATGAGCACAGGTGAGATGGCTAGCAGTAATAAGGTCATGCGTCTGTGTTTGTAATTTGGTTCTCAATGGCCTTAATTACTTCCAAATAATAATTGGTGTTGCTCTGTACGAAATGGCTATTATTGGCACTATTGTTTAACAGTTCTAGAAATTCTGGTATACTGACAAACTTAGCCTGTTGTACTTCTTCAGGATCTAATTTCAGATCATTTATAGTTTTGTTAATTTTAGCGATATAGGTATGGTGGAATTCGTTGTCGACAATGCCGTTGGGGTAACTTTGAAAACAGTCATAAACGCCAACTTTTAGGAGATCTTGTTCAGTAATTTCTAGTCCAATTTCCTCTCTCGTTTCTCTGATAGCCGCTTGGGCAATGGTTTCGCCCGCATCTACATGGCCAGCCACGGAAATATCCCAGAGTAAGGGGTAAATGACTTTATTGGCGGCACGTTGGGCTAATAGTATCTCGGCATGGTCATTATAAAACCAAACATGTGCTGTATTGTGGTAATAACCTTTGTGGTGAATTTCAGATTTAAGGCAGGTCTTGCCAGTAGGAGAGCCGTCTGCATTCAAAATGGCGATATATTCTTCAGCTTCCATTATCTTAAAGCTAATTTTAAACAGGTTATAAACGTGTCAAAATCGAGTTTTGTGTTAAAAAGGTGACATGACAATCGCACATAAGCACCTCTAAAAGATACAAATACGCCGTGATCTGCCAGGATTTTTTTAAACTCCTCAATGTCAACGGAAACAGGTAATTCGAGTCCGAACAAATGATGGCTCCTATAGGCATCAATTTCAATATAACATCCCAAGTTTCGCAATTCCTTCGCCGCCTTTATGGAAAGTGTTCTGCAGTGGTCTTGAATGGCTTCAGGGGTCCATAACAGCACTTGTTTTAGAGCTGCCAGTTGCATTTTGACATGGATGAAGCTTCCGCTTTCTCCCATAACATACCTATTAGCAAAGGGCTTATACTCGTTTTGGTATTTTGTGAGGTCCGGTAAATTATGACTGTCCAATCGATTGGTCCAATTTTCTTCTAAAGGTTCACCGTGATCAAAATAGGGCCCGTAGTAGGCATACCCGCAACCGTAAGGTCCGAAAAGCCATTTATAGCCCGCGCAAATTAGAGCATCTGGCTGAATTTCTTTAACGGAAAAGGGGAGTGCACCCACGGATTGGCTGCCGTCAATAATTAATAAAGCCTTATGCTGAAAGGTTTTTTCTCGTATAGCTTTCAAATTAAAAAGTGTGCCACTGGACCAATGTATGTGCCCCATGGCGACCACGGCAGTGTTGTCATCAATTGCCTCTAATATGGCTTTATTCCATAATTTACCGCGATTAATTTTGGTTTTTGGAGCCTGAACTATTTTTAATTCTGCTTGATAGTGATCAGTTAATTTCTTCCAGGAATAATAATTACTCGGGAATTGCTCCTGCATCAAGATTACATTTTGCCCTGGCTCTAATTTGATGTTATTGGCTACTGTTGCAATGCCGTAAGATGCGGATGTTATTGTAGCAATTCGCTCATATTCATCTACTTCAATAAGTTTAGCGAACTTTTGCTTTAACTCAATGACGGGGTCAAAAAAATCAGATGAGGGGATGAGATACGGTCTGCTTTTTTGTAATACCGCATCAATTCCTGCTTGTTCTACTGCTTTAAACGACGGCGATAAACTCGCCGTGTTTAAAAAGCAGATGTGCTCAGGGATATCAAATAAATCTTTTTGTTTCGAGATATCCATTAGTCTTCAAAATAACTGAACGTATCGTTTTCTTTAATGTTCAATAGTGTTTCGTAAATTAATTTGATCACGTTTTCCACATCGTCTCTATGCACCATTTCTACTGTTGTATGCATATATCGTAATGGAAGTGAAATAAGAGCGCTAGCAACGCCCATACCGCTGTAAGCAAACGCATCCGTATCAGTGCCTGTAGCTCTTGAACATGCGGAGCGTTGGAAAGGGATTTTCTTTTCTTCGGCGGTTTCCGTAATTAAATCGCGAAGTTTCTGTTGTACGGCAGGGGCGTATGCCACTACAGGACCTAAACCGAGCTCCAGATGACCTTCTTTTTTCTTATCGATCATTGGTGTAGTCGTATCGTGCGTCACATCTGTAATAATAGCAACGTTAGGTTGGATGCGCTCTGCAATCATCTCTGCACCACGTAATCCAATTTCTTCTTGTACCGAGTTGGTGATGTAAAGTCCGAAAGGCAAGGTTTTTTTATTTTCGTGCAGTAAACGGGCGACTTGAGCAATCATAAAGCCTCCAATACGATTATCGATAGCACGACATACAAATTTATCATTATTTAAGATATGGAAAGTGTCAGGGTAGGTGATGACGCATCCAACGTGAACCCCCATGTTCTCAACTTCTTCTTTGTTTTTGGCACCTACATCAATGGTTATATTATCTGGTTTTGGAGCTTCTTCCTTAGTTTTATCTCTGGTGTGGATGGCTGGCCATCCAAAAACACCTTTTACGATGCCATTTTTGGTATGGATATTTACAATCTTACTCGGTGCAATCTGATGGTCACTACCACCGTTCCGGATCACGTAAATAAGTCCGTTGTCTGAAATATAATTAACGTACCAGGAAATTTCATCAGCGTGACCCTCAATGACGACCTTGTACTTAGCTTTTGGATTGATAACCCCTACAGCTGTTCCGTAAGTGTCCGTAATAAATTCATCCACATACGGTTTTAGGTACTCCATCCATAATTTTTGTCCGGTCCATTCGTAACCTGTCGGTGAGGCATTGTTTAAATAATTCTCTAAAAATTCTAATGATTTGTTGTCTAAAATGTTCTTATTGGGCATGTGTTATTATTTTTTATAAAATTAGCAATATTAATAGTATTTTAAGGGTATTGCAGGTCTAAATTCTTAATTTTGGAATGATTTTAGCGCTAGTGCAACAGATGAAGTTATTGACCTACATTTTTTTAGTTTTCCCAGTTCTGCTCTTTGCACAAACAGCTCCTGTGGAGAAAGATTCTACCGCGGTGGAGTATTATTATATTGATGGCGATTCGATACCAGTGACGACCATTGATTTGGATGCTGTGGTAGTTCTAAACCGGTTAAAGTTTGCTGATAAAGAGGCCAGAATCCGCTATTTGATTTTAAAACGGAAAACCATCAAGGTATACCCTTATGCAAAATTGGCGGCAGAGCGCTTGGTGGAGTTGACCAACAGGTTGGAAACCTTAGAACGCAATAGCCAAAAGCGGCAGTATGCTAAAATTATTCAAAAATATATTGAGGAAGAATTTTCGGCTGAACTAAAAAAATTAACCCGTACGGAAGGTCAGATTTTGGTCAAGTTAATCCACAGGCAAACCGGAAAGACCACTTTTGAACTCATAAAGGAGTTGCGCAGTGGTTGGCGTGCCTTTTGGTTTAATAACACCGCGAGAGTGTTTGATATCTCTTTAAAAGAAGAATTTAATCCTTTAGAGGTCAGTGAAGATTATTTGATTGAGGATATTTTAGAACGCGCATTCCAAAATGGACATTTAGAACGGCAACAATCGGCATTTCCTGTTGATTATTTCGAACTTAAAGCCAAATGGACGGCTAAAACAGTTAAAAAGTAATGCGAATACAATCAGAATTTGAAGAAAAATTAAATGCATGGACGCATGGCTTTGGAGCGCTTTTAGGTGTTGCTGGGTTGGCCTTGCTGATTAGTTATAAAGAGCATAACACAGACTGGAGTTTGTTTAGCGTCATTATCTACGGCATCTCTATAATTATTCTTTTTTCCGCCTCTGCTATTTATCATTCTGTTTCAAGCGAACGGAAAAAACATTATTTCCGGATTGTAGACCATATCAGCATTTATCTACTCATAGCTGGAACTTACACGCCGGTTACTTTAATTGCTCTTAACAACAGCTTAGGTTGGCCATTGTTTTGGAGTGTTTGGGCCATTGCCGGGTTTGGGCTGATTTTAAAACTATTTTTTACCGGTAAATTTGAAATTATATCCACACTACTTTATTTGGTAATGGGTTGGTTAATTATTTTTGATTTCAGCAACCTTTCCCAATTGATTGGGCCAAACGGCGTTGCACTTTTATTTGCAGGAGGCGCATTTTACAGCATTGGAATCATTTTCTATGCGGTACCTAAGATACCCTACAACCACGTTATATGGCATCTATTTGTGTTGGGAGGAGCCATTTGCCACTACTTGCTTATTTTTCTTTACGTTTTATGATATTACTTTTTGAGTTTACTGATATCGATTTTAAATAGGTCAGCAGCATTTTTCCACATGATCAATTCTTTCTTATCATCGGCCAAATCTAATTGATCCATAAATTTGAGGTAAGACTTCATGTTACTAATAGGCCAATCCGTACCGTATAATAAATATTTAGGATCGCCAGCGTAGGTTATCATTTCTTCGATTTCCTTTTTCATGTAGCGTTCAAACTTCTCGTTGAAATCGCCCAAAACCAAGCCGGAAATATCTGCATGCACATTTTCATTCTTATAAACCACCTCCATACAATCCTTAATCCAAGGGTTACCTACATGGCAGATAACAATCTTTAAATCAGGATAGTCTACCGCCAAATCATCAATATGAATGGGGTGGGAGAATTTGATTTTCCCATTAGGGGCATAGGTGTCACCGGAGTGAAACATTACGGGCACATCAAACTCAATGGCCATATCATACATCACCTTAAAGCGAATATCGTTAGGGTAAAAAGGCTCGTAACCTGGATAGAACTTAAGACCTTTTATAAGTCCAGCATCTAGAAATTCGCTGAGTTCGCGTAAATCCTTATAATCATAATTTAAATAACTAACGCCAGCCACAACACCAAGATTGTCTCTATTGCTGATAGCTTCCACAACACTTTTAGTGCTCGGGCGGTGTTCATTCACTTTATAGGATGACAATACCAGCGAATAATCCACGTTATTTTCCGCCATGGTGTCTGTTAACTTGTTGAGGCTGTCATCTAAAGAAACAACTCGGTCTTCATGATAATTATTAATATGGGTGTGAACGTCTATAATCATAATGTGTTTTAACTTTTAACTAAGTAATATTTTGGCTAAGCTAACAATATCTGACAATTTGAGGAAAGGAGCAAGGGTTTTCGGGCTTCAGTATTCAGTAGGCAGTATTCAGTCTTCAGTCTTCAGTAAACAGTATCGAGTATTTAGTATTAAGTATTAAGAATTTAGTATGAAGAGTTTATTTTAATCTGAACTGCTAACTGACAACTGTTGACTGACAACTGTTGACTGCCAACTGAAGACTGCCTACTGCTAACTATTAAGTGTCAATAAAATCCTTATAATCTTCAAAGAAAGTTTCAAATAAACTCATTTTTTCAACAAAAAATTCCATGACGTCTCTCCAAGTGTTTTTATTGTGAATGGATACGTTTGCATTTAAAGGCACATGGATCCTTGAGATTTCTTTGCCGTTTTCTAAAAAGTATTCCTCTTCAAAAATGGCTTCGGGTAAAAACTCCTCAGTTAATATCGCTTTAAGGGACTGCAGTTTATCCCAATAGTTGATCCGGTTTTCCAAATCGTCCTCTAAGTCTAAAGTGACCATGGCGGACTTTGTATCAAAATGAAATTTGAAGGCAAACCCTTTGAGCTTCGTATCATAAAGGATCCATTTTCTAGGAAATGACTTTCCGAAACTGATCCAGAATTCTTCTCTTAATTTCCGTGAATCTTCTTTACTAAACATATTATTTGTCGCGAAAGCGGGACTCTTTTTAAATAAAATTTATATTTTCTAAAACCTAAAACCTAAAACCTCAAACCTCAAACCTAAATCATATACGCCACTACAATTCCCAGGACAATCACCACAAGTTTGGAAAGGTTGAATTTATGACCTTCACTACTTTCAAATAAAATAACTGTTGAGATGTGGAAGAAAATACCAATAACAATGGCATTAATGTAAAACACATACCCTTCAACTAAGGTCACGGTATTGGAAATGAGTGTGCCAATGGGCGTCATGGCGGCAAAAACCACTAGAAATCCAACTACTTGCATTGTGGTGAATTTGGATTGTATGAGGTAAGTGGTAATTAAGGCCGCAATGGGTATTTTGTGAATAAGGACGCCATACACCATATCATTGTGTTGGTGAATGGGAAAGCCTTCCAAAAAACTATGGATGCTCAAACTGATAAACAACACCCACGGAAACGCTGTGTCATCCTCTTGCACATGAACATGGCCATGTTCCGCACCTTTGGAGAAAAACTCTAACAAAATTTGAATGAGTATACCAAACATGATGAACAGCCCGGTTTCCTTAGCGTCTAAATGCTCATAAACTTCTGGTAACAGTTCAAAAAGGGTTAAGGCTAGTAAAAAAGCACCGCTAAACGATAATAGTAATTTTGTGTACTTGGGTTTGCGTTGCTTAAAAATTAAGACTAACAAAACACCAATAACAACGGCAAGAATCGGTAATAAATAGTGTATCATTTAAAGATCATTATTAAACGCTCTGAGGTAGCTTTATGGAATTTTCGCAGTTTGTAATCGCCAAAAACATCCAATAAATACACACCGGCTTCTTCAAATAGTGCTTCAAAATCAGCGAGTGTCTTTGCTTTAACACGCTCTTGATACTGAAAATCTTCACCCTTGTCTGTAAAACTAATATCTTTAACAATGTAACCGTCTTCCACATAGCGTTTTTGATGAAAATCAATATTACCTACCGTTTTCACATCTTCAGGCACTAAATTTTCAATGACATAGTCGCTGTTCATAAAGTCAATGACTCCAAAGCCAGATTCATTTAAATCATCCCTTATGGCTTTAATGGTGTTTAAGTTGTCTTCCGTTCGATCAAAATATCCAAAACTTGTAAATAAATTAAATACGGCGTCAAATTGATCATTAAACGGTCTGCACATGTCATGCACTTCAAAGTGAAGTTTTTCATTTTCGTGCTGTTTAGCGTAAGCAATACTATTCACGGAGAGGTCAACGCCAGTAACATCATAGCCCAATGAGCTGAGATATATGGAATGACGCCCTTTGCCGCAGGCAAGATCGAGTATTTTACCGTTTTCGGGTAAATTTAAATACTGGGTCAAATTATCCATAAATTGGTGTGCTTCGGCATAGTCTCTATCTTCATAAAGTATGTGGTAATACGAGGTGTCAAACCAGGAAGCGTACCACTGTGTTGTGTCTTTTATCATTATAAATTCGTCTGACTGCAAAAATACTTTATTTTTGTAATCTATAGGATGAGAATAATGGATAATAATTTTAATATGGTTGCCAAAACCTTATTTGGTTTTGAAGAATTACTGGCAAAAGAATTGACCCAATTGGGGGCACGAGACGTAAAAGTTGGGGTGCGAAATGTAAGTTTTGCAGGTGATAAAGGATTTATGTACAAAGCCAACTTAGCGCTGAGAACCGCCATTAAAATTCTGAAGCCTATCAATAGTTTTAGAGTCAACAACGAAAAAGATTTATATGACCAACTTTATAAAATGGATTGGTCGCAATATGTAAAGCCAACTGGCACCATTGCAGTAGATGCTACAGTACATTCGCACTTGTTTACACATTCATTATACATTGCCCAAAAAACCAAAGATGCCATTGTAGACAAGTTTAGGGATACGGTGGGCGAACGTCCAAATGTCGATTTAAAATTTCCTGATTTGAAAATTAACGTGCATATTGATCGGAATATGTGCAATATCTCCTTAGATTCTTCGGGAGATTCTTTACACAAACGTGGTTATAAAACTGCAACAAATATTGCGCCTATCAATGAGGTGTTGGCTGCGGGTCTGATTATGTTGTCTGGATGGGATGGGCAATCTGATTTTATGGATCCTATGTGTGGTAGTGGAACAATTTTGGCTGAAGCGGCGATGATTGCTTGTAATATTCCACCAAACTTGATGCGTAAGGAATTTGCTTTTGAGCGCTGGCAAGATTGGGATGTCGATTTATTCGAGAAAATTGAAGAATCACTATTGATAAAAACCAGAGATTTCCATCATAAGATAATAGGTTATGATAAATCGCCAAGTGCCGTAACAAAGGCGAAGGAGAACATCAGTAATGCGCAATTGGAAGATTTTGTAGAAGTGCGTCACGAAGATTTCTTTAAAACCCAAAAAGCCGGCAATGAAAAACTACATATGGTGTTCAATCCACCCTACGGTGAGCGTTTGGATATTGAAATGGAATCTTTTTATAAAAGTATTGGCGACACCTTAAAACAAAACTACCCAGGAACGGATGCATGGTTTATCACTTCTAATCTTGATGCCTTAAAACACGTTGGACTTAGACCTTCGCGAAAAATTCATTTGGTTAACGCCAAATTGGAAGCGCGGTTGGTTAAATATGTGATGTATGAAGGTAGCAAGAAAGGGAAATACATGGACTAGAATGTCGTGAAACCCTTCTAGATTTAAGGACTTTTTTACTAGCCTAATTAATACGATTCTTGGAGTTGCTTGGTATGGTGTTCCGCATGATAGGCCGTCCACATAAGCAGCTCACGTACTGGCATTTTGCCCATAATGGGGTGGGGAAGTACCAAGGTGTCCAAATTCTTGTCTGAGATGCGTCGGGTTTTGTATTGGAGTTTTTTGCTTTCTACCTGCAACCGATTAAGAATATAGCGTTTGTCTTTAATTTTTGGAATTCTTAATGTTTTGGAAACCTTTCTTGGATTTTTCTTATAGTCTTCCAAGCGTTGGAGATAGCGTTGCACAATGGTATCATAATCGCGCAATTCACGATCGTTGAGTCCATAGGCATATTTATACCAAAATCGGGGTAAACTTAAGACATCATTTAAAGGTTTGATACTTTGTAACATGTGCAGAGCTTGTTGACCTGATGTCCATTTGCCTTCCGGACCTTGTATCCATTTTTCATCGTCTTGAACTTCCAGACAATTGAGTAGGGTACGATATTTCTCCTCTAATAAATCAGCAATCTCATCTTTGTGCATAGGTTGGGATTAGTATGCAGAAGTTAAGAAAATTTCGCTAACAATAGGTAGAAAAATTAAAGGGATTTGGAGGATTTTAATCCTCTATACTGATTTTTTTATTTTTCTTGTAGATAGGAATCAAGTACGAGATATTGTAGCCAAACCCGAAACCGAATCGACCACTGTCAAAGGTTCTATTAAACCCCGGTACGTATAGGTTTTCAAAATTTGAAGGTTGATCCTGAGAAATCATGCCTTTAACTTGCACATTGGCGCCAATAAAAAGATTGGTGAACAATTCTGCTTTTGCGCCAATCACCATTTCAATCCAAATGGCAGAAAGACCTTTGTATTCTTGTACATCTGATGATGTAAACGGGGTGTCATAATATTGGTCTGTTGTATACACCGTATAACCGTTTAAACCTTGACTAAAGGTGCTGGCACCCACACGAATACCTGTATAAATCAGGTTTTCCATATCGAGCCAATTTCTGTAGAGATTATAGTCGATACCCGCTTTAAAATAACTGCCTTTTGCAGTGACGTCTAAATAATCATTAATAACGGTGTTTTCTTCAGAACCCAATTCTCCTGCGAGATAGAGTTTTTGGGTGAGCCTATAATCGGCAGCAATTTCAAATCCTTTATAATCGTCATCCACAAATGAGCGTACTAATTTTCCGATATCGCCACCCAATCGCAAACCGTATTTTTGTTTGACCGTAATGGTATCGTTCCGATTATCGTCTTGTACCGTTTGGGCCAATGATGTTAGGGGTAACACCATCAAAATAATCAGACTAGTGATAAATGTTGATATGCGCAGCATCTTCATTATTTAGAGTGGAGTTTATTACTTGAACGTCAATCATCCAATTGTCGTCATCTTTTTCACGGTTGGCTACGACATTATTAAAGACACTTTTATAACCGCAAGCGCGAGAAACATAAATTAGTTCTGAGGTGTAAGTGACTTCCAAGATGTCTATATTCGATTGTGTTTCAGGGTCTTCGTCCAATTCAAAATCACCGTCTCTTTCAATAATGAATCGCGTTGTATTGGAAGCATCTAAAACATCAATTCGCAATGGCAACACAATAGAGTCGAGCGTTTTGTCTAATAAAAGGTATTTTGAATTGGTTTCTTCATACACATTCATTCGTCTCACTGTTTTAGTTTCCGTTCTCTCATTGATATTGTAAAAACGAACAATGAGGTGAGGCGTCGTTGGCGTTGCCGTTGCACAGATATCATCACGTTCACAACCCCAAAGCGTTGCAATCATAACCAGCGAACAGATGATTTTAGTGTACTTATAGAGGGTGTTTCTTTTCAAGTGTCTTTATTTTTCTAGTAATTCCGTATTTCAACATCAGCAATCAACAATCAGCAATCAAAAATCAGCAATCATCAATCATCAATCATCTCATCTTTTTTCCAAAAGTACAACATTTTCAACGTGATGCGTTTGCGGAAACATATCTACTGGTTGCACTTTGGTCACTTTATACATGGCGTCCATCAGTTGCAAATCTCTAGCTTGCGTCGCACTATTACAGCTAACATAGACCACTTTTGCTGGTGCAATGTTTAAAATTTGTTCCACCACATCTTTATGCATTCCATCTCTTGGAGGGTCTGTAATAATGACGTCCGGATGCCCATGTTGGTTAATAAAATCTGCATTGAATACATTTTTCATATCACCCACATAAAATTCAACGTTGTCAATACCGTTTAATTGTGCATTTTCGTTTGCAGCGGTAATAGCATCAGCTACAGCTTCTACGCCCACCACTTTTTTGGCGTTTTTGGCCACAAATTGGGCAATAGTTCCGGTGCCAGTGTATAAGTCATATACTAATTCATCACCTTTTAAATCGGCAAAATCTCGGGTAATTTTATAAAGTTCGAACGCTTGTTCAGAATTGGTTTGGTAAAAGGATTTGGCGTTGATTTTAAATTTCAAGCCTTCCATCTCTTCAAAAATATGATCTTCGCCTTTATAGCAAATCACTTCCTGATCGTAAATAGTGTCATTCGCTTTCCCATTGATAACATATTGCAATGAGGTAATTTCTGGGAATTTGTCACCAATATAATCCATCAATAAAATACGATTGGCTTTATCCTCCTTGTAAAATTGGAAAAGTACCATAATATCACCGGTAGAAGAGGTGCGGAGCATCATCGTTCTTAAAAACCCGGTTTGGTTGCGGGCATTGAAGAATTCCATATTGTGTTTTACGGCAAACTCTTTTACGGAGTTACGAATGGCATTAGACGGATCAGCTTGTAGCCAACATTTCTCGATATCCAATATCTTGTCCCACATTCCAGGAATATGGAATCCGAGGGCATCTTTATCGCCAAAATCCTCTTCAGATTTAATTTCTTCCAAAGTTAGCCAACGGCTATCGCTAAACGAAAATTCCATTTTATTTCTATAAAAATAATCTTTGGCTGAACCTAAAATAGGCGTGATCGGAGGCAGTTCTAAATGTCCAATACGCTTCAGGTTTTCTTCAACTTCTTTCTGCTTGTAGAACAATTGGTGCTCATAAGCCATATCCTGCCATTTACATCCGCCACAAACGCCAAAATGCTGACATCTCGGTTCCGTGCGTTTATCGGAATACTCGTGGAATTTGATAGCCTTGCCTTCGTAGTAGGATTTACGTTTTTTAAAGGTTTCAACATCCACAACATCACCAGGAACCACATTTTGCATAAAAATAACCGCGCCATCTGGCGATTTTGCAACTGATTTTCCCTTAGCACCAGCATCCACCACTAGAACATTCTCAAAGATTTGTTTTTTATTTCGTCTTCCCATGCCGCAAAAATAGTGAAACCAAATGCGATTTACGAATTACATTTTGTCATTTTATTCATGATGTTTTGATTTTATGTTGGATTGTAATTCCATGGTATTCTAAAGAACGAGAATTGTCTTAGATTTTCGAGGTCATTCAGGAAATGATCCACCTTATGGGATGCTGTGTGTGGAATGAAAGTATATGGATCAGTGTGCGTGAAATAAAAATGCGCTTTAGTCATAAAAATCTAAAATTGCACCTCGAAATTAGTCTTAAAATTTTTCAGAGGCTTAATTATTTCATAATTTGCAGGCCCTAGGGATGATTTCTCTCCCACGCTGCTTTTTCGCACCCGCAAACTTACCGGGATATCGAAAGAATAAAGGTACAGTAGGAATGGTTATTTTCCTCGCCTAGCGAGACTTAATTATTAATGTTTACCGCTTTAATACGTGGTTAAACCATGTCTTAACAAAGACATAAAACCTTAAATTCTTATAAAATGGCTGTTTTAGACCAATTAACTTCGCAACAAGCGATCGATTTAGAAAACAAGTATGGTGCACACAATTACCATCCGTTACCAGTAGTGCTGAGTAAAGGAGAAGGTGTGTTTGTTTGGGATGTTGAAGGGAAGAAATATTACGATTTTCTTTCTGCGTACTCTGCGGTCAATCAAGGGCATTGTCATCCAAAAATTGTCGATGCTATGGTGGATCAGGCAAGAACTTTAACCCTAACTTCACGGGCGTTTCACAATGATATGTTAGGTAAATATGAAGCCTATGTGGCAAAATACTTTGGTTTTGATAAAGTATTACCGATGAATACAGGGGCTGAAGCTGTAGAAACTGCTCTTAAAATTTGTAGAAAATGGGCCTATGAAGTCAAAGGTATTGAGAACCATCAGGCTGAAATTATTGTCTGTAAAAATAATTTCCATGGCCGTACGACTACCATCATTTCATTTTCGAATGATCCTGTAGCACGTGAACATTTCGGACCATTTACCGATGGCTTTATTAAAATTGAATACGATAATTTGCAAGAATTGGAGGCGACATTAAAATCGAACCCTAATGTTGCAGGATTTTTAGTAGAACCAATTCAAGGTGAAGCGGGCGTTTACGTACCAAGCGAAAATTACCTCTCTAAAGCCAAGGCTTTATGTGAAGAGCATGACGTCCTATTTATTGCCGATGAAGTACAAACGGGGATTGCAAGAACCGGAAGGTTATTGGCAGTTGACCATGAAAACGTCAAACCAGATATTTTAATTTTAGGAAAAGCCTTAAGTGGTGGTGCTTACCCAGTAAGTGCGGTGTTGGCTAATGATCCCGTCATGAACGTCATCCAACCAGGTAATCACGGAAGTACTTTTGGTGGGAATCCTGTTGCTTCTGCGGTAGCAATGGCTGCTTTAGAAGTTGTTAAAGACGAAAGTTTAGCTGAAAATGCTGAAAAATTAGGTCAGCTTTTTAGAAGTGAGTTGGATAAATTTATTGAAACCAGTACCATTACAACATTAGTAAGAGGTAAAGGTTTACTTAATGCTATCGTCATTAATGACAGTGAAGATGGGGAGACCGCTTGGAACATCTGTTTGGCATTGCGCGATAACGGCTTATTGGCAAAACCTACCCACGGCAATATCATCCGTTTTGCACCTCCATTAGTGATTACGGAAGCGCAATTATTGGATTGTGTGAGTATCATTATCAAAACTTTAAAACAATTTGAATCGAAATCCTAATGATAGAACAAAAATCTGCTTTTGATACCTTTGAACTGAATCTGCCTCCGGCAATTTTGGGCTTTTTAAAAGAAACGTCCAGTTGGACTTATTTTCTCTCCATTTTAGGATTTATAGGCATAGGCCTGATGTTGCTCTTTGGAATTTTCTTTAGTGTGGCTATGGGGTTGATGCCAGGTGGAAATCCTTATGAAGCTATGGGGATGAATATGAATATGTCATTTTTCGGATGGATTTATGTAGCCATGGCTTTGGTGTACTTTTTCCCTGTGCTGTACCTTTTTAATTTTTCCAGAAAAATGAAGAGCGCTTTAGCCTCCAACAATTCTGACGATTTAACGGCAGCATTCTCAAACTTAAAATCACATTATAAGTTTTTAGGTATTTTTACCATTGCCATTGTCAGTCTATACCTCTTGATATTTATTGGCGCCTTATTTACTGGCTTAATGTAGTTAAACATTAGTAGATGGGATAGTTTCATT
The DNA here is from genome assembly GCF_007997285.1 of Gelidibacter salicanalis. Lineage (GTDB taxonomy): Bacteria > Bacteroidota > Bacteroidia > Flavobacteriales > Flavobacteriaceae > Gelidibacter > Gelidibacter salicanalis. The sequence continues at coordinate 82,257 of NZ_VORX01000007.1, read as the reverse complement.
AAAAATTATCATAAAAAAAGCGGCCGTAAAGCCGCTTTTTTTATGATAAATTGAATTATTCCGGTACTTCAAGTCCGTAACCCTCCATCATTTCACGTGATTGTTCCATGATCACATCCCATCCAATTGTTGAGATTCTGTAAACTGTGGCACCTAAATACACAAGATTTAGGATTAAGATGACTAAGGCAACCGTTTTGGCAGTCTTCATACCAGAAATATTTGTGTATTGCTCTGGGTTTAAATATGCTTCGTTAAGTTTTGTATGCGCCATATAGTAAGCAACTCCGGCAAGTATAAATCCTAAACCTCCAAAGCAGCAGCAAAATAAGCCTAAAATAGCAAGTACATAAATAATTGTGGTGTTCAGTTTTTGTTGTTCCATATATAAAATTGAGTTAGTTGGTTATTTTTAAGATATAGCTGATTATAATGATACCGACACTTAAGATGATCAAGGCGATTTTTAGTTTTTCATCATACTTAAATTTGATAAACAGGTTAAATATAAGAAAAAGTGCCAATAAAATAAGCGCGTAAATTGCGGGATACGTTTTAAAAGCCAGTACAAAGTCCCCTTTAAAAACTAACAAGGTAGCACGCTGAATCCCACAGCCTAAGCACTCCATACCAAACAATTGCTTGTTGATGCATGGGAGCATAAAATCTTCAGGCTTGATATAGTTGAATAGCATCATAGGCAAATGTATAAAAAGATTGCAAGCCATTCTCAGAATTTTTCAACCTAGATTTGTGCAGAACCGCTGATTTTTTAGTTCTAAATGTGTAATTTCGTAGTTCATAATTTAATCATTGAACGCATGAAATTGTCACGACTCATAAACTTTTTGCTCATTCTTATTGGTGGCATTATTGCTATATACGCAAAGGCTGGAACGGAGCAAAATGAATACATTCTTATTGGAGGTATCGTTATCTTGATGATTGGGGTCTACCGACTTTCGAAAAACATACCTAGCAAAAATGATTCAGAAATGACCTCTGATAATACTGATAAATCATGAACTTAAAAGTAGGGGATAAGGTTACTGTGTTGGATGAAGCCATTTCCGGTACGGTTTCAAAAATTGAAGGAAAAACTATTTTTATCGATACTGAAGATGGATTTTTGATGGATTTTCAAGAATCTGAGTTGCTGAAAATGGCAGAAAAGGATACTATGAGATCTAGTATTTTTGCGGACCATTCTTTTGACGAAGTGCTTTCAGAGAAGGAACAACCCGGCAAACGAAAGTCTGTACGTGTAAAACCCAAAGAACGCAGTCAGCCCGCTATGGAAGTGGATTTGCACATTCATAATCTCACCGAAAATCAACGCCATTTATCCAATTATGATATGTTAACCCTGCAACTGGATACTGCGCGCCATAAGTTGGAATTTGCGATCAATAAACGCATACAAAAGATTGTGTTTATACACGGTGTGGGAGAAGGCGTGCTAAAAATGGAGTTAGAAACACTCTTTAGTCGTTATGACAATGTCAAATTTTATGCTGCCGATTTTCAAAAATATGGATTAGGGGCTACAGAAGTTTATGTTTATCAGAATATGTAAATATTAAAGTTTTATCCCAAGTTTTTTATATTGGATAAAAGTTGAATAGCAACGATCGAAGTAAATGAAAATATTACTCAGTTTCAATCGTATAAGTCTGTGTAAAAGTTCCAAAATCGATATCCGTTAAACTGATAATGTCCAAGTTGACATTTTTAATTTGAAATTTTACGGTGATGATGCGTTGGTAAGTGTTTGGGTTAAACTCCTTGTAATCAAAATTATCTTTGGAAACTTTATTTAAATACCTCGGAACTGATGGTGTGTCAGTAGCTTCATCAAAATCATCTCTAGGGTTACCGTTGCGATTTTCATCTTCTAAATTAGTCAATATACCGTCGCCATCATCGTCATTATCTAAGTAATCTGGTATGCCATCCCCATCTGTATCTTGTGCCTTTGATAAGCCGTCAGCTTCGGAATAGTTGTGACCTTCATTTTTGGTCAATACATTATCATTGTCATCGTCAGCGTCTAAATAATCCGGTATCCCATCACCATCTGAGTCGGTAGGATTGGTTGCAGGATTGTTATCACCATCTGAATTTTCATCTTCAAAAGCTGATGGGATTCCGTCAGCATCATCGTCGATAAACGTCGTCAAAGTAGTCACAATGCCTGATGTGGCAGCGTAATCATTAATTATGTTGGTGTTGGCATCTGGCAACAGATTACAAATCAAATTTTCAGGGTTGCCATCGTAAGTTCTATAATTAAACTTTGTGCTCGACCCGTTAATTTCGAAAGTACTGGCGTAATTATTCGTTTCCGGATCAAAAATAAGTCGGGTTGTGGAGTTATTAGGGAATATTAAGCTCAACGATTCTGATGGATCTGTTTTCGTGTCATATAAAAAATAAACCGATGCATCCAAACCGCACATGGCGAGTTGTTTGTCAAAATCCAATTCTACATTAATAATATCGCCATCGTCACACGCTACCAATAGTAGGCTCAAACTTAAAAAGTAAATAATTCTTTGCATTTCCATCAATTAAGCCACAAAAATAAGGCATTCTCTAATTTATAACGTCTCATCTCTCAAATAATTTTATTTGGAGTATTTTTGCATATCACAAGCGATTCTCCGGCTTACACATATATATATTTAGTACGAACACAAAACTCGAATATGTGTAAAAGGATACTTAGAATCTCAAGTAATTTTAAGAGCTACACCCCAATATTCACTACAAATTATAGTTATGACACAGGTTTATTTTGATAATGCAGCAACAACACCCATGCGAGATGAAGTTATTGAAAAGATGACGGAAGTGATGCGCCAATATTATGGTAATGCTTCTTCTACACATGGATTGGGACGGTCTGCTAAATCGTTAATTGAAACCTCAAGAAAGACCATTGCTTCATTTTTTAATGTCCATGCTTCAGAAATCGTATTTACGGCCGGAGGCACGGAAGCGGATAATTTAGTGTTGCGGAGTGCTGTAAGAGATTTGGGAGTTACCACAATCATTACGAGTAAATTGGAGCATCATGCGGTATTGCATACGGTGGAGCAGCTTCAAAAAGAATACAATATCTCCGTAAAGTATGTTAAGTTATTAAAACACGGGGTGGTCGATTTACAAGATCTTGAGGGTCTTTTGCAAACGTCAGACCAAACATTGGTGAGCCTGATGCACATTAATAATGAGATTGGCAATACATTGGACCTTCAGAAAGTTGCTGTTTTATGTAAAGCACATCAGGCCCTATTCCATAGTGATACCGTCCAATCTGTAAGTCATTATCAGTTAAATCTACAGTCTATTCCTGTCGATTTTATCGCGGCTAGCGCCCATAAATTCCACGGTCCAAAAGGGGTTGGTTTTGCCTTTATACGTAAAGGATCTGGCATTAAAGCCTCCATATTTGGTGGGGAACAAGAACGGGGCTATCGCGCGGGTACTGAAGCCATCCACAATATAGTAGGGATGGAAACTGCCCTTAAACTCAGTTATGAAAATCTTGAGGCTGAACGCAAGCAAATTTCTGAACTAAAAGCCTATTTTATTGAGCAGTTGAAAAACTTATCACCAGACATAACTTTTAATGGTAATTGCGAAAATGCAGAGAATAGTACTTATACGGTTATTAACGTGTGTTTGCCCATTGCCCCGGAGAAAGGAGGGATGCTGCATTTTCAATTGGATTTGAAAGGGATTGCCTGCTCAAAAGGATCGGCTTGTCAAAGTGGAAGCAATCAAAATTCGCACGTCCTCTCTGAAATATTAACGGCTGATTATTTAATGAAGCCTTCAGTACGGTTTTCATTTTCGCGTTTTAATACCCAAGCAGAAGTTGATTATGTGATTTCAGTATTAAAGGATTTTATTTAAAATGTTTTGCTGAAATTATTCTTAAACCGAAGTTACGGGAGAAACAACTTATAACTTCATCGCTAACCGCACATTAAAAACACGCGGACTCAGGTAATTGGGGATGGCATATTGGCGTTTGCTGTACACATCTCTCACCCAGGTGTTGGTGATCGCGTTCTGAACATCGAACATATTAAAAACTTCAACCCCAATGGTTAACTCTTTAAGCTTGTTCTTCCATTGGGAACTGTAGGTTTTGTTCCGATCAATAATGGCATAGGAAAACCCAACATCAGCACGCTTATAATCGCGCAATCTATTTTGGTAGTCATATGGATCAGCATAACTCGGAGATCCTCCAGGAACACCGGTGTTGTACACCAAATTGAGATACACTTTTAACTCCGGAATGTTTGGTACGTAGTCTTGAAACAACACACCAAATTTTAAACGCTGATCCGTAGGTCGGGAGATATAACCGCGATCTCCAATATTCTCTTCGGTTTTAAGATACCCAAAACTGAACCAAGATTCCGTGCCCGGAACAAATTCGCCGTTCAATCGTAAATCTACCCCGTAAGCATAAGCCTTTGCATTATTAGAGGCGCGATACCGAATACGGACATTCTCTAAGGTGTAGGGATTGACATCTGTCATATGTTTATAATAGGCTTCAGAAACCAGTTTGAACGGGCGGTCCCACATTTTAAAGCTGTATTCATTCCCTAAAACCAGATGAATGGATTTCTGGGCTTTGACATCTGGTCTGACAATTCCGGACGAATCGCGTAGCTCCCTATAGAAAGGGGGTTGGTAATACACGCCGCCTGCAATTCTGAACAATATATCTTTGTCCCAATCAGGTTTAATAGCAAATTGTCCTCTCGGACTAAACACCGTTTGTGCACTGCTTTTAATGCCGTCGCCATTGACGGTCCAATGATGTGCTCTCACTCCAAAATTATAAAACACGTCATTCGAGCCCAATTCTGAACGTTTGCTCCATTGCGCATAAGCCTGAAAGCGATCAATTTGGACCTGGTTTGTAGCGCGTACATTTTGAAATGCTACTAACGGTCCCTGATACGGTTGGTAAGGTTGGTCTTTGACAATATTCAAATTAGGCGGATTGATTGAAAATCCTGCCGAGTCAATAACTTCCCATTCCACCAAGCGATCCCGAATATCTTCATGGGTGTATTTAATGGACCACTCAAAAGTATGATTATTCAGTTTATAATCGCCCTTATGTTCAATTGTGCTTATTAAAGCGTCCAAGTCATTTCTAGCGTGGGTCAGCTGCGATCCGATACCTTCACTAAATTCTACTTCACCTAAATTTTCATCGCCTATATTACTGTTGACTTCCCCTAAACGGTATTGGGCCAATATATCAAAATACTCTTCTTCAGTGGTGTGATATGTAGCTGCGATAAGTTTAAGAGTGAGTGCATCACTGGCAAAATAATTGGCCTTAAATGCTCCAAAGTAAGTGTTGTAATTATCTTTTTCCTGACCTTCATAATAGACTAATAATGCTTTGGGATCGTCAATAGTTCCAAAATTAGTCTGTCGGTTTTGAGGCTGAAAGGTATAGGAGTTGCTAGAAATATTTCCTAAGAAATTAAGCTGAAATTTATCAGAGAACTTATAGGTTATATAAGTCTGAGCATCGGCAAAAACAGGTTTAACAGTGCCTTCTGTTTCTAAAGAATTTAAAATTAAACTGTTGTCTCTATAACGCAATCCTATAATGCCCGATAGCTTTGAATCTTTCGTTACTGCTTCCGCAGAAACACTGCCGCCCAATAAGGAAGCTTCCGCATTCAACCCAAATTTGATGGGATTCTTATAGGTAATATCTAAAGCTGAAGACAGTTTGTCGCCATATTTGGCTTGAAATCCCCCAGCGGAGAATTCGATATTCTGCACTAAATCTGTATTGACAAAGCTTAGACCTTCTTGTTGTCCTGAGCGTACTAAAAAAGGGCGGTAGACTTCAATTTCATTAACGTACACCAGATTTTCGTCAAAATTTCCACCGCGTACGGAGTATTGAGTGCTCAGCTCATTTGAAATGTTGACCCCAGGTAAGGTTTTTAAAATGTTCTCAACCCCAGGTTGTGCACCTTTAATGTTTCTGAGCACATCCGGTGCTATGCTTGTAACTCCGGCTACTGATTGGCGTTGGTTGCTATTGATGACAACGGTAGCAATTTGCTCTACATTCAAGTTCATGACCGGATTAAATTCTATAACCTGTCCGTTCTTAAGGTTGAAGTTAACTAGGACACGTTTATATAGAAGATGCGTAAAAATCACGGTTACATCGCTTTCTGCAAGGATTTTAAGTTCGTAAAAACCGTATGCGTTCGTGGTTGTACCGGTACCGTTTGCCGTAACGTTAGCATTATCAACGGGTACATTGGCAGCATTCAACACTACTCCTTTTATAGTTGCAGTTTGTGACCACCCCAAAAAGGGCAATAACAGGATGACGAGGCGCAACAAGTAAGAATCTAGTTTCAAAGAATGCGTGTTATTTTCTAAAAAATGTTGCTTCAAATGTAGAGCTATTTCCTACGTTATCAGTAACGACAAGTTTTACTTCATTTTTAGTATCGGTGACCACATTATCGTTAAAATCGAAGGTTAAGGTGTTGGTCTTGTACTCATATTCAACTAAAATGAATTTCCCGTTAATAGTTGCTCTGTAATTACTGATTCCTGATAGGTTATCTGTGATTTTGAATTTAAGATAGCGAAAATTGCTCAACCATTTTCCATCCTGAAAGTTTGTTGCTGATATATTTGGGCCTTGAGTGTCCATCACCAAAGCATAGGTGCCTAATGCGTTGGAAGAAGCCGTTAGTATATCGCCGTTCCTTTTTGTATTTAGGTAACTAGGGTAATTTCGAGAGCCGATGAGTTCAGCAATATATAATTTATCCTTTTCAGCATTTTTGTATTTACTGACATCGTAGGTAATGGTAATATTTTTTTGAAGCGGTATAATGTCTTTATGTAAATATAAGGTGTCATTACGCACTTTAAAATCGATAAAGGCATCCTCATAAAAGCTGTTTGCCGGAATAAAGACACTAACGTTGGACTCGTTAAGATTGGTAGGTTGGTCCGAAAATATGTAGGTTTTAGCAGTAGTATCCACAAGGGTTGGGGTTGTGGGTGTTGTTTTTCCGTTAATAGGAATGGTAACCCAGGATTCATTGTCATGAAAATCCTTGATGCGAATCTTGTACACAGAAGCAGTACTGTCTTCAATTATCACATAGCCGTTATTATCGAGGTTTTGATACATACTGAGCACGTTGCCTTGCTCGACAAACAGCTTTTGAATACGATTTCTTTTGGTTTTAAAAAATTCATAATCTAAAAACCTATTGATATGTCTGGATTCTGTGAATGAAAATCGGTTAAAATCCATTTCAAACTTTTTATGCCCATTAAAGAAAGTTTCCAATCCGTTAATACCGTTTTGGTTGACCGCCAAATCCTGCGAATCATAACTGACAATTCCAAACCCGATGGTGCCATGCGCAGTCACACTTTCTACAGTATAATCTTTTGTTTTAGTAGGGATCAGTCGCAATTCCACCCGGCCTGTTTTCCCGTTTACGGATGATTGATCATCTTTGGTATACGCATAAATGCCTCTGACATAAGGTGTCTTTTTATCCTGAACTTCTAGGCCGAATAATAAAGGGTTGATGGTACGTTCTTGCTGGTCCCGAATTTCAAAATGTAAATGCGGGCCGCCAGAACTTCCAGTATTTCCTGAATACGCTATGATTTCGTCCTGATTTACTTTTAACTCATCCACGGCAGGAAATAATTCCACTTCATAAGATTCGTTTTTATATTGCGCCGCTTTTACATAAGCTTCTAATATAGGCGCATAACTGGAAAGGTGTCCGTATACACTGGTGTAGCCATTTGGGTGGGTGATGTAAATCACCTTTCCATATCCATAATGTGATACTTTAATTCGGCTGACGTAACCCTCTGCAACTGTGTATACATTGTGACCTTCACGTTGCTGGGTTTTGATGTCCAAACCTGCGTGAAAGTGGTTGGTTCTCAATTCGCCAAAAGTACCAGAAGGAATGATTGGAATGTCTAAAGGACTTCTAAAATAATCCGTAGGATAGTCTACTTGAGCAAATGCAAAAGAGCTGATAAGAAGAGGGATAAATAAAAATTTCATAGTTAAATTTAAAAAGCTAAAATTATTAAAAAAAGTTAGGAGTGCCTAAAGTAATGCGGTTTATCGTTGCCCCATGTTAAAGCATAATTGGCAAGGATGTCCTATTGAATTTATTCTATTTATTAACTCTAATTTCTAATTTTTCGTACTGTGTTTTCAACAACTCAGTTATAGTAAAGTGTTGTCTGGTTTATTTTTTGGGAAAAGCTGTAATGCATAGTTAACTTTAACAGAGGTAAGTGGTTTAAAATTATGACTTTAAAAATTTTCAAAATTTATGACAAAACAATTGCGATTTTTGATAAGGTATGTTAACTTTGTTACATCAGTATTGAAATTTGTAAATGAGTAAAGTTGAAGATATCGTTGATGCTTTAGAGAATAAAATCAGCAAAGTTTTACACAAGCAGGAGGTTTTAAACCAGACCAATGTTAAGCTTTCTGAAGAATTGGCTAGTTATCAGCAAAAAATCATTCAGCAGCAAGAAGCTTTGAGCTCTTGGGTTGAAAAATATGAAGCCCTCAAAATTGCGAATTCAATGTTGGGCAGTGATGAAAATAAACGAGAGACAAAGCTCAAGATAAATACATTAATAAAAGATATAGATCATTGTATAGCACAATTATCTGAATAATGTAAGCATAGTATTTGATGTCAGAACAGCTAAAAATTAAGCTATCCATTGCTAACAGAGTGTATCCGCTAACGATTGCACCAGGACAAGAAGAAGGATTGCGTAAAGCCGCTAAGAAAATTGAATCTATGATTGGTCAATTTGAGCAAAATTATTCCGTGAGGGACAAACAAGATGTTTTAGCCATGTGTGCTTTACAATTTGCTTCTCAAGTGGAACAGAAAACAATAGATAAAGACAATGTTAGTGAAGATGTCAAAAATAGATTATCCGCTTTAGACGATCTTCTTCACTCACATTTAAGCTCTTGACGTTCTTTAAAATAAAATAGGTTACTGCCTACATTAGTTATTTATTTGATAAACTCAACATTATTTCTTTAAAAAGGGTGAGTTTAAGTTGTAAAATCGAGCTGCCTTTGAGCAGATTTTTGATCAGCTTGTTAGCCCTATACTTGTTTTTAAGGAGTTTATACTAAATTCGAAGCTGATGTAGGCTTTTTTTTTGCTTAGACTGAACATTTTCAACCAAATGTTTTGTTATGCTAAGCCTGTTGATATCCGGGTCTTAATTGATGTCAGAATTTTTATAAACTAAACTAAACATGGAAAATACAATTTTATTAATTGTTGGAGGGGCAATACTGGGCATCATACTCGGCTTTATTATTGCAAAAACACTTGAAAAGAATAATGCTTCTAAGCTGATTAAAAACGCACAGGACGAATCTAATTCGATCATAAAACAAGCTAATTCTGAAGGCGAATCGATAAAAAAAGACAAACTTTTACAAGCAAAGGAAAAATTTATTGAATTAAAATCTGAACACGAGAAGATTATTCTTTCCCGTGATAAAAAAATAGCAGAAGTTGAAAAGCGCACCCGTGATAAAGAGTCTCAAGTGTCTAATGAATTAGCCAAAAACAAAAAGCTTTCCCAAGAAATAGAAGAGAAAATCAAAGATTATGACTTTCGTCTTGAGTTTTTAGAAAAGAAGAAGGAGGAAGTTGATAAAGCACATAAGAGTCAAGTTAAGCAGCTTGAAGTCATTTCAGGATTGTCTGCTGAAGAAGCTAAATCACAACTTGTGGAGTCGCTCAAAAATGAAGCTAAGGCTGATGCTATGGCCTACATTCAGGACACTTTGGAAGAAGCGAAGCTAACGGCCCAGCAAGACGCAAAGAAAATTATCATTAATACAATTCAGCGTATTGGTACGGAAGAAGCTATTGATAACTGTGTGTCAGTATTCAACATAGAGTCTGACGATGTTAAAGGCCGTATTATCGGTAGAGAAGGTAGAAACATTCGCGCCATTGAAGCTGCCACCGGCGTAGAGATTATTGTGGATGATACTCCAGAAGCGATCATATTATCCTGTTTTGACTCCGTGAGACGTGAAGTTGCCCGTTTATCGCTTCATAAATTGGTCACTGATGGACGTATCCACCCGGCCAAAATTGAAGAAGTCGTTCAGAAAACGCAGAAACAAATCGAGCAAGAAATCATTGAAGTTGGAAAACGTACAGTGATCGACTTAGGAATTCACGGATTGCATCCAGAATTAATTAAGTTGGTCGGGCGTATGAAATACCGTTCTTCTTATGGTCAAAACTTATTACAACATTCACGTGAAGTTGCAAAACTCTGTGGGGTGATGGCGGCAGAATTAGGCTTGAATCCGAAAATTGCCAAACGTGCCGGTTTACTTCATGATATTGGAAAAGTACCAGATTCTGAAGCGGACATGGAAACACCTCACGCTATTTTAGGAATGCAATGGGCTGAGAAATACGGTGAAAAACCTGAAGTGTGCAATGCTATAGGTGCCCATCACGATGAGATTGAAATGACCACCTTGCTAGCGCCTATCGTTCAGGTATGTGACGCTATTTCAGGAGCTCGACCAGGCGCAAGACGTCAAGTGTTAGATTCTTATATCCAACGACTGAAAGATTTGGAAGATGTAGCCTTTGGGTTTAATGGCGTCAATAAAGCTTATGCTATTCAGGCAGGACGTGAGTTAAGAGTAATGGTAGAAAGTGAGCGTGTCTCTGATGAGCAGGCAGCAAATCTATCCTTCGAGATCTCACAAAAAATACAGACTGACATGACTTACCCAGGTCAGGTAAAGGTTACTGTGATACGAGAAACGCGCGCAGTAAACATTGCAAAATAGAAATTAAACTAAAGTTTTATAAGAAAGTCTGGCCCTGTGCTAGACTTTTCTGTTTTTACCGGTAATGGTAAAAGTGGTTCCAACATTCACTTCACTGGCCACTGTTATAGTTCCACCATAACTTTCAATTTGATTTTTAATCAAATATAATCCAACTCCTTCAGCATTTTCATTGTTATGAAAGGTTTTGTACAATCCGAAAATATCGTTGCTATACTTTTCTAAATCAATACCAATTCCGTTATCAGAAATAGAAAGTTCAAATTTATTTAAGTCATACATAAAGTCGATGGAGATTATAGGATCGCGTTCTGGGTGCTTATACTTAATAGCGTTCGACAATAAATTCTGGATGATACTTTCAAAATAGGAATAGTTGTAATACAGGAATAGTTTTTTTGGGATGTTATTATGGATGGTTGCATTATTTTCCGTAATTACAATTGCCAGCAGTTTCAAAATATGATCTATGGCATCTGAAACGTAAATTTTAGTCGTTTTCATTGTTTTGCTGTTCTGAACATTCACCACATCGTGAAGGTTTGAAATGGTTTTTGAGAGAGAGGTCGATAATGAACGCAGATGTATAATAATTTCCTTTTTCTCCATAGCAGTGCTCGCATCTTCATAAAAATCCATTAAACTTTCAAAATTAGCTGTGTGTTGTTTTAAATTATGCGTAACAATATGGGCGAAATTCATCAATTTGTTATTGTGCGCTGTAGTTAATACTAATGATTCGTGAATGATATTTTCATTGAGCTTATGTTTGGTGATGTCCGTGTGGGTTCCTATAATGCGCTTAGGATTGTTGTGACTGTCCCATTCTACAATTTTCCCTCTATCGCGAATCCATTTGTAGGAGCCATCTTCACAACGCACACGGTGTTCGTTTTCATACATTGGGACCAATCCTCTTAAATGATTCTGAAAGTCGCTTAAATAGCGCTCGCGATCGTCTGGATGCACACGGTCATTCCATGCATCCCTATGTGATCCAAATTTGGGATCCGTAACTCCGATTATATTTTTGGAACCTGAAGAAAAATGTATTTGATTGGCAATCGCGTCAAATTCCCAGACCCCAATACCTGAGAACTCCAATGCCAATTGCCATTTATGGTGATCCTCAGAGGCAGCGTGGGTCATAGCGTTTTAGTTAGGATTTGAAATCATTTTTTCAAGTAATTTATGGGGAGAAATTACTTATTCCGAAAAAAATCTAATCATCTTATTATAGGGGAATTAAGAGTAAGTTAAGAAATATATGACGGAACAGAAAATTTAATTTGTTTTGAACTAAAAATTTGACTTTATGGACGCAAGCGCGTAGCTATTATCTATATTTCGAAATCTGGAAATTAGCTACAGACTTTAAAACAGCTCAATTATTTTCTGGGATGATATTTTAAAAGCACTTCTTTCAAATGACTTCTATCCACATGCATATAAATTTCAGTGGTTGTGATGCTTTCATGTCCGAGCATTAATTGTATAGCCCTTAAATCAGCGCCATTGGCCAATAGATGCGTGGCAAAAGAATGTCTGAAGGTATGCGGAGAGATGGTTTTGTTCAGTTCGATGTGCTGGGCGAGTCGTTTTACTATGGTAAAAACCATGGCTCGGGAGAGTTGGCGGCCTTGGTGGTTTAAAAATAAAGTGTCCTGAAATTCTTTTTTGACATTGATGGCGGTGCGGACTTCATCTTTGTAGAGCGTAATATAGTTTTGGGTTGATGGTCCAATCGGAACAAAGCGTTGTTTATCTCCCTTTCCGTTCACCTTAATAAAACCTTCATCAAAAAATAAATCGGAAATTTTCAGTGCGGTCAACTCACTTACACGTAAGCCACAACTGTATAAAGTTTCCAGAATTGTGCGATCGCGCTCACCAATACGTACACCGTTGTATTCCTTGGTTAAGTCTATGGCTGAAATTAAATTATTAATATCCTCTAAACTCAATGTATCAGGAAGTTTTCGACCCGTTTTTGGTGATTCTATATGATCTAGAGGATTGATTTTTATATAATCTTCAAAAATCAAATATCCAAAAAAGCTTCTTAACCCTGAAATAATTCGCGCCTGCGATCTTGCGTTGAGCGTTTTGGAAACCTCATAAATAAATTCTTGAAGCGTGGTGTGTTTTATGGTGATTGGTGAAGCTTGGATGCTATGATTTTCTAAAAATAGAATTAATTTCTTAATATCATAAGTGTAATTAGCAACCGAGTTGGCCGATAATCCGCGCTCAATTTTAAGATACGATTGAAAATCATTTAGGGCATCAATCCATTTCATTGGATACTAGAAAAATTTGGTGTCTAAAAAGTGATAGACAATAATAAACTATTTGTCCCACAATAACGCAATATGTGCGTTTAATAAACGCCAATTTAACTCGAATAACGAATTTATTCAAGAGTCATTTACGACTCATGCGGATTGTAAAAATTTCCAACTAAAAAAGTATCAAACATGGAATTCTTAAATGATTACATTTGAAGAATAGTCGAAATCTGTAAGATTTTTACAGTCAGCATCTTGCCTTATTAACATCATCAAAATTAGCTTAAGTCAGGGTATACGGGGCTTAAACGACCTAATTCATAATAATTGTTAAAAAACTCAAATTTCAGTTAAACTGTGTTAATCTAAAATGTGGTAAGTCTTTACCTACTTATCTTTGTCAAACAATTTTTAAAACAAAACCTATGAAAAATTTATTTTTAGCAGCGACGGTGGGACTTTTTAGTGTCACTTCAATTTTTGCACAATCAGATGTTATTTCATCTCAGTTTGGTGTAAAAGGTGGTTATAACCTATCCAATATTACCAGTGATGATTTTGGGGATTCTGACCAATTATCAAGCTTTCATTTAGGATTATTTATGGAAATCCCAATTAGCGAGCGCTTTTCAGTTCAGCCAGAAGTGTTGTATTCAGGTCAAGGATTTGCAAGTTCAATAGGAAACGCTGAAATAGAGCATAAGGTAGATTATATTCAGGTCCCATTAATGGCTAAATTATATTTAGTTAAAGGATTGTATGCAGAGGCAGGACCACAATTTGGCTTTAAAGTTAAAGAAGAGATTGATTACAAGCCTAATTCTGATGGTGGCGAGACTACAATCGATCCTGATGATTCTCAATTAAGAGGTTTTGATACCAACTTAGCTTTAGGAACGGGATACAAATTTAACAACGGATTCTCTTTATCGGCGAGATACAATTTTGGATTAAACAATATTTACAAGGACGATTCTGCAATTGCAAATTTGACAAATATTGACGCTAAAAATTCAGTATGGCAATTTGGTGTAGGCTTTTCATTCTAATCCATTAGCTTGCATTGCACATCATAAATCTTATAAAAGGAAGCCATTGGCTTCCTTTTTTTGTACGCTATTCTCCCTATTTTTTAATACTTTTAACTTATGAAAAAATTAATGATCATTAATGGTCCCAATTTAAATTTATTGGGCACCAGAGAACCTGATGTTTATGGAAGTCTATCTCTACACGAGTTTTTAGATACGATAGCAGAAAAGTATCCTACTGTGGAAATTTTTCATTTTCAATCGAACATTGAAGGCGAATTGATTTCTAAAATTCAAGAAGTTGGATTTACTTATGATGGGATTATTTTAAATGCAGCCGCCTACACTCATACTTCAGTGGGCATTGGCGATGCGGTTAAAGCCATTACTACTCCGGTGATAGAAGTCCATATCTCCAATACTTTTGCTCGAGAGGAATTCAGGCATCATTCGTATATCGCTCCCAATGCCAAAGGCGTGATTCTTGGGTTTGGGTTACAAAGTTATGAATTGGCCATACAAAGTTTTTTAAACAAATAGGGATAAAATATTTTAGATTAGTTTTAGTTGTGCTTTTGTGACACTTGTAATAATTTAAAGGCTCAAAATTACGAGACAAGATATTGAATGAAAGCCGGATGGAATTTGATATTTTTAATTATTATTCAGCCAAATTACAGGTCCTATTCCAAGACTGAAAGGAGGATTTTATAGCGCTGCCTTTGTACAATTTCCTATATTGATAATTTTCTGTCCATTTAGCTTGAAGCATTGAACATATTTGTTGTGGATTTCAACTTTTTGAATGTGCTCATTTATGCTTAAGACCAAGTTGCTAAAAAACTTCACCTATTGGCAGGACCAAGTCTGACTTATTTTTTTGATTTTTATAGCATCAAATTAAAATTTGGTGCGGATATCAGTTCACATTATAATATTACGAATGCTTTAGATGTGCACGTCAAATATGCCTAAGGTTTAAATGAATTGGAGCCAAACGGTCTGTTTTTGGGCTTAGCATAAGACTTCAGATGTAGTTATAAACTTATTGCCTCATCAAGTATTACTAACATGATTCGCGGTCAGGTTGGCGCTATAAATCAGATTCAAAATCTTAAGGCGTCTTAGTTCATATTGTTGTAGTGGGTTATTATTAGAAATGCTATTTTAAAACAATTATAATGGAATAGTGAATGTAAAAATGGAACCTTTTCCAATTTTGGAAACAACATTTATTTCACCTCCCAATAGTACAACCAACTCTTTGGCAATTTTTAGTCCCAAGCCACTTCCTTCGTGACCACGAGTCATGGATGAATCTTCCTGAGAAAACATTTCAAAAATCAATTTTAGTTTATTGGTTGCAACACCTTTGCCAGTATCCTGTACTAAAAACTCAATATGTTTAGATGTTACTTTATAGGTGCAAGTTACGCTTCCTTCATTTGTGAATTTAATAGCATTATCCAAAAGCTTATATAGTATTTTTTCCAACAACATAGGGTCTGAAGTCACTTTCAGAGCATTATGATCTGCTGGAAATAAAACATCAAAGTGAATGTTCTTTTCTGAAAACAAATCCTTTGCTTTTTTAGTTATATACTCAAACCAAGGTTTTAACAGGAATTCCATTTTATCCACTTTCACAGCATCTGAAAAAATCATGGACATGTCCATATAATCCGTAATAGTGTTCATGAGGCGGTTACTTGAAGTGGATAGACCGTTAAACAATTCAGCTCGTTCCTCAGAAGAAAAATCGGTCTCAGCAAGCATTTGCCCAATACCCAAAATGCCATTTAATGGGGTTCGTATTTCATGGGAAATAGTGTTTATGAAAGCAGTTTTTATTTTATCGGATTGTTCTGCCTTTTCCTTCTCAAGTACCAATAAATTTTCCTGAGCTTTCCGGTTTTGAATATTTACCATTAGTTCAGAAAAAAAAGTAAGAATCACTTCTTCTCTTTTGGAGTATCGATGAAAGTTCCTAACACTATCGAAACCTATGAAACCTATACATTTGCCAGATTGCATGAGGGGCAAAGTAAATAAGCTTTTTACACCTTGAGGCTCAAGGATCTTTTTTACACCATCGTCTGGTTTTAAGGCATTAACATCAGAAATAGCTAGTTTATTACCTTTTTTATGGGCATCTACCCACCATGGAATGTCATCAATGGATACGGCCTGCAGCTGTTTTATTTCAGGAGTAATACCTTCATTACACCACTCATAGGTATTTCTGCAAATCTGTTTTTCCCAGTCATAATCAAAAATATAAACTCGGTCGGCATCAACGAAATTACCCATAGTCTCCAAAGTCTTTTCAATTTCTTCTGAAATATGATTAAGGGGTATATTGATAAATAATTTGGCCATATTGGCGAGCAAGGTAAGGGTGTGTTGAAAATTTTTAACATTACTTATATTCAATGCAGTACCTACGTTGCGTACAATCTTTCCTTTGGCGTTTTTTACAGGAACGGTCTTTATCCTCTTGATATACGGAATCAAAAAAAGACTCAGGGTTATCGTACAAGCTCTGGCAGCTGCGGCCCCAAACTTTCTCATAGGCTGGGTTTACATAAATCATCTTTGTATAATCAGCACTACTGAGCCAGAAAACTTCGCTTATATTTTCAGTAATCTCACGAAATTTTTTTGCATTATCTATAGCTTCTTCTTTGGCTATTATTAACTCTTCCTCTTTATTCTTTATATCAGATATATCGTGATGGGCACCCAACATTCTGATAGGTTTTCCATCTTTATTGCGAACTGCCATTCCACGGCAACGTATCCATACGGTAGAACCGTTTTTATGGGTATATCTTACAATCTGTTCATAAGGGTGGTTTGGATCCTCGAAGTGTCGGGTGAGAATTTCTGTGGTAAGCTTTAAATCATCTTGGTTTATAATGTCCTGCCACGCACTGGTTTTATGTGGCATCCCATTGGGATCATAACCTAAAGCCGTCCAAAATCTGGCATTCATCCATTCGTTCTCCGGATTTTCCAAATCCCAATACCATAAACCATCTAACGCACTTTCCTGTATAAAATCAAAAATACTTTCATCAGTTTTTATTAGATTATAGAGTTCTTTCTTTAAGTACATATTCAAGATATTAATTTAATTATGATAGGTTATAACATCCTTGCAATGGTAAATGATCATTAAGGAAACTAAAAGTAATGAAATGTGGATGAAGTACTTAGGTCACACTTTTAATTATTAATCATTAAGGTTTAATAAAAGCAAGAATTATTTAATTATATTTTATTTACTACTAATTTAAGATTAGTATTTTTTTAAATAGTCGCTCTTTAAAAATAAGCTACCAATTAAATAATCAGTGTTTCTTTTCTGCACTGTCAATTGTCGAACCATTTTTAGGAATTTTCTATAAATTTCATCAGAATTAGATATTACAAATGTCCTTAAGACCAAAACCCTCTTTTCTGCTATGCAGATCAAATTGAGCCAAAGCTCTGATATTTCACTAAGAGATACACACTTTAAAAAAGAACAAAAAGCTGACTTGATCAATGGGCCTTTTGGTCAACTGTATTGTGTGGGTTCTGAATCGTGTTTTTTAAAAGCCTATTAAAACATTGAATCCGGCTGTTGCAAATAAGTTTTAATAGACAATAACTACTTTAATCCATCCTGTTTTAGGTAGCGCAGCTTAAATTTACGTTGTATTTAAGAAGTGAATTTATATTTGCTATTTTTTCGCGAAGAACAATGCTTTAAACATATAGTTTCAATAAGAAAAGCGATTCAAAATTTTTGAATCGCTTTTACGTAAATTTATAAATCTATATTCAATCTTAGATCAGTAAGGAATAATTACCAATTTTATAAATGAATCACTTCATCATAAGCAGCAGCAACCGCTTCCATAACGGCTTCGCTCATCGTTGGGTGCGGGTGTACAGTTTTTAACACTTCGTGACCTGTTGTTTCCAATTTACGTCCTAAGACCGCTTCTGCAATCATGTCCGTTACGCCTGCACCAATCATGTGGCAGCCTAACCATTCGCCGTATTTGGCATCAAAGATTACTTTTACAAAACCATCTTTTGCACCAGAAGCACTTGCTTTACCTGAAGCCGAGAATGGAAATTTGCCAACCTTAATATCGTATCCTTTTTCTTTGGCTTGTTTTTCAGTCATGCCAACGCTGGCAATTTCTGGAGAGGCATAAGTACATCCCGGAATGTTACCATAATCTAACGCTTCTACATTTTGACCTGCAATCTTTTCGACACATAAAATGCCTTCAGCGGATGCGACGTGCGCTAATGCTTGACCAGGAGTAACATCTCCAATGGCGTAATAGCCAGGAATATTGGTTTGGTAATAATTATTCACCAAAATTTTATCTCTGTCTACCGCGATGCCCACATCTTCCAATCCAATATTTTCGATGTTAGATTTGATTCCAACAGCGGAAAGAATGATATCTGCTTCAAGGGTTTCTTCACCTTTGGCAGTTTTTATTGTGGCAATAACACCATCTCCAGAAGTATCAACTTTAGTCACTTCAGAAGAGGTCATGATTTTAATACCACTTTTCTTGAATGATTTTTCCAATTGCTTAGAAACGTCTTCATCTTCAACGGGAACAACGTTTGGTAAAAACTCAACAATAGTTACATCCGTACCCATTGAATTATAGAAATAGGCAAATTCAACGCCAATAGCGCCTGAACCTACAACAATCATCTTTTTAGGCTGCTCTTTTAAAGTCATCGCTTCTCTATAACCGATCACTTTTTTACCGTCCTGTTTTAAACTTGGCAATTCTCTAGACCGAGCGCCAGTAGCAATGATGATATGGTCTGCACTGTATTCTTTACCATCTACTTCAACTTTTTTACCGGTTTTTAGGGTTCCAAAACCTTCAATGACGTCAATTTTATTTTTCTTCATCAAAAATTGCACGCCTTTGCTCATGCCTTCAGCAACACCACGACTGCGTTGTACAACCGCACCAAAATCTTTGTCAGCTTCTTTTACAGAAAGCCCATAATCTTCAGCGTGTTTAAGATATTCGAAAACTTGTGCTGATTTTAACAAGGCTTTTGTTGGGATACACCCCCAGTTTAAACAAACGCCACCAAGACTTTCTTTTTCAATAACAGCAGTTTTAAATCCTAATTGTGATGCTCTAATAGCAGTTACGTAGCCACCAGGACCACTTCCAAGAACAATGATATCGTATTTACTCATGAGTATTTTTTATTCGTGATTAGAAGCTACGAAGTTACAAAAAGTAAATTTCAAATTGCAAATTACCAATTCCTAAAATGCCAATAGTTATTAAGACCTGTTGGTATTTCTTATTTGTGAGGAGGAGAACAACCAAAATACTGAATTTTGAACAAGCATTGCGGAAGAACAAAGATGGTATATCTTTCTACATGAATACGCGGGCGTTAAATGAGCTTCTAAATTAGAGATCATAAAAAGCATAAAAAAACCTCAATGGAATGAATTCCAATTGAGGTATAAATTTCTTAAATACTCCATGCTATGATTTAGCAGGCACAAATTCTAAAGCATCTCCATTGATACAATGACGCTTTCCGGTGGTAGCTCTAGGGCCGTCATCAAATACATGACCTAAGTGGCCGCCACATGTTGCACAATGCTCTTCATTGCGCATATAGCCAATTGTTGTATCCGTAGAAAAAGCAACATTGCCTTCTATCACACGGTCAAAACTTGGCCATCCGGTACCCGAATCAAATTTGTGTTCACTTTTATACAAAGGCGTTTTACAGGCTGCACACACATAGGTTCCTTTTGAATGGTTGTTATTTAATGGACTTGAAAAGGGGCGTTCCGTCGCAGCCTTTCGCAACACTTGATACTGGTCATCCGTCAACTGTGCTTTCCATTCGGCGTCCGTTTTAGTGACTTTAAAAGCGGTTTTATTTTGGAGTTGATCATCTTTCTTTTGTGCAGATGTGTTACAACTGAAAACCATACTGAGCAATACTATTAAAGAGAGTGATTTCATATTAATTGAGAGATTAGATTTAAGAGTAAGTCGAAAGTACATCTTTTTCCTTTCTAGATGAAGCGTTAAGAAAATCACAAGGATTATAAAACACGTTCACCTAGTATTTGTACGTAATTTTACTACTTTAGGTTTTTATTTTATCATATCTTAACACTCTTTAATCTTTTTATCCTTTTGAATATGGCAGAAGTTACGCCTTGTAGTCGGTTTACCGATTTTGATATCAATCTGTTTTTAGCAGGAAAACACTACAGGCTTTATGAAAAGTTTGGTTCTCACCTTATGGAACATGATGGTGTTAAAGGCACTTATTTTGCGGTGTGGGCACCAAGCGCAAAAAATGTTTCTGTAGTTGGCGATTTTAATGGCTGGAATGACACTAAAAACGTTTTAAATGTGCGTTGGGATAAAAGTGGCGTTTGGGAAGGTTTTATTCCGCAGGTCACGCAAGGTCATATCTATAAATATAAAATTACCAGCCACCATAACGACATCAAAACTGAGAAAGCTGATCCTTATGCGCGTCGGGCTGAACATCCGCCAAAAACAGCGTCCATCGTCTGGGAAGATGCCTACGCTTGGAAGGACAAGAATTGGATGGCAAAACGCAAGCAAAACAATGCTTTAGATGCACCACATTCAGTTTATGAGGTGCATTTAGGCTCTTGGAAACGGCATGCAACGGAAGACCGATTTCTTTCGTATGTTGAGTTGGCAGAAGATCTTGTAGCTTACGTCAAAAAAATGAACTTCACCCATGTAGAGTTGATGCCCATCATGGAGTTCCCGTACGATCCGAGTTGGGGCTATCAAATCACCGGTTATTTCGCCCCCACTTCGCGCTTTGGATATCCTGAGGAATTTAAATATTTAGTAGATACGCTTCATAAAAATGATATTGGCGTGTTGCTGGATTGGGTGCCTTCGCATTTTCCTGAAGATGCCCACGGATTGGGATATTTTGACGGTTCCTGTTTATATGAGCATCCAGATAGACGCAAAGGTTACCACCACGATTGGAAAAGTTTGATTTTTAATTACGGGCGTAACGAAGTGAAATCGTTTTTAATTAGTAATGCCTTATTTTGGTTAGATCAATACCATGCGGATGGTTTGCGGGTGGATGCTGTAGCGTCGATGTTATTTTTAGACTATTCAAGAAAAGATGGCGAATGGGAACCGAACATTCACGGTGGACGAGAGAATTTAGACGCCGTAGCTTTTATCAAGGAAATGAATGAGGCGGTGTACGCCAACTATCCAGACGTTCAGAATATTGCGGAGGAGTCCACCGCATTTCCAATGGTGTCTCGGCCTACTTTTTCTGGGGGACTTGGTTTTGGAATGAAGTGGATGATGGGCTGGATGCACGATACGCTCGATTATTTCAGTAAACCTCCAATATACCGTCAGTACCATCAAAATGATTTGACTTTTTCAATGACCTATGTCTTTTCAGAAAACTTTATGTTGCCGTTAAGCCACGATGAAGTTGTGTACGGTAAAAAATCCATTTTAGGACGGATGCCTGGCGATGAGTGGCAGCGTTTTGCGAATTTAAGGTTGTTGTACAGTTATATGTTTACCCATCCAGGTGGAAAATTATTGTTTATGGGCTGTGAATTTGGTCAGCAAAACGAATGGAATTTTAGCCAAGGGTTGGATTGGCATGTGTTAGATTCTGAATACCATCAAGGCATTCAGCACTTAATTACGGATTTAAATGGATTATACCAATCAGAGCCTGCACTGTACGAAAAACAATTTTCCGGTGATGGCTTTGAGTGGATTGCTTATGATGATCATAAAAATTCAGTGCTGGTTTACATTCGGAATGGGAACGATCCTAAAGATCAAGTAATTATTGCTTGTAATATGACCCCAACACCTATGGTCGATTACGGAATTGGAGTTCCGTCAAAAGGCAAGCTCAACGAAATTTTTAACAGCGATGCCAAAGTTTATAATGGGACGGGCGACTTTAAGAACACTAGCATTAGCACTAAAAAGATAGCCATGCATGGTCGCGATTTTTCCGCCCAAATAACTATTCCACCATTGGGGATGGTGGCTTTTAAATACGCCAAGAACACGAAAACCTCAGTAGTTTTAAAGAAAGCTTCTGAAGTGAAAGTTTCGTCTTCTGAAAGCGCTATTAAGCCAATGTCACAAAGGAAAGCTTCTACCGCTTCTAAAAAGGCGGGTCTTGCACGTAAATCGACTACATCATCAGCAACAGTGTTAAAAAATAAAGCGACTTCCAATAGTTCAATAAAAAAGACCTAAAGAGCATTTCATTTTCATCATTTTTTAGATAAAAACAAACGCGATAGTTAATAATTGCTCTTAACTAAAATTTTATTTTATGAAACTTATGCGTTTTTTTGTGCATTATATTATAAAACTATGATTGTAAATACCGAGTTAGAAAACAAAGGGAATTTGTTCCCATCAAAAATAATATCTTATAAAAAAGACGTTGATACCTTTTATTTTACGACAGATAATGACGTCGTATTGGCATTGACTATCTTAAGGGACAGTGTCATCAGATTCAGGTATACTACAACGGGAACTTTTGAAAAGGATTTTTCTTATGCCATTACAAAACATGCTAGTAAGGGTTACAACAAATTGGAAATAGAGGAGGAGGCTGAATCCTACAAAATAACGACTTCAAAGTTGATTTGCCATATCAAAAAAGACAATCTCAAAGTTTATATTTTTGATGCCAAAGACCATAAACTGATTAATGAAGATGAACTGGGGTTTCATTGGGAAGAAAGTTATGAGTACGGTGGCAACATTGTTAAAATGAGTAAGACTTCTCATGATGGGGAAAGTTTTTTCGGATTAGGGGATAAGCCAGTGGAACTTAATTTAAAAGGCAAACGCTTTGAAAACTGGGTGACAGACAGCTATGCGTACGGCAAAGGGACTGATCCTATTTATAAGGCGATCCCGTTTTATACGGGTCTACATAATAAAAAGGCCTACGGAATTTTCTTTGACAACAGTTTCAGATCTTATTTTGACTTTTGTCAGGAGAGACGCAACGTGACGAGTTTTTGGGCACAAGGGGGTGAAATGAATTACTATTTCATCTACGGTCCAAAAATGGAAGACGTTGTAGCTAATTATACGGATCTGACCGGAAAACCACAGCAATTACCACCTTTATGGGCGCTAGGCTTTCACCAATGTAAATGGAGTTACTATCCAGAATCGAAGGTCAAGGAAATCACTTCAAAATTTAGAGAACTAAAAATACCTTGTGACGCCATTTATTTGGATATTGATTATATGGATGGTTTCAGGTGTTTCACTTGGGATAAGACTCATTTTCCTGATCCCAAACGAATGGTTAAGGAATTGTTGGACGACGGCTTTAAAACTGTTGTAATTATCGATCCAGGAATTAAAATCGATAAAGACTACTCCGTGTTTACCGAAGCTTTAGAAAAGGATTACTTCTGTAAACGTGCCGACGGTCCGTACATGAAAGGTAAAGTGTGGCCGGGCGAGTGTTATTTCCCAGATTTCACCAATAAAGAAGTGCGTGATTGGTGGTCAGATTTATACAGAGAATTGATTGAAGATATTGGCGTAAAAGGGGTGTGGAATGATATGAACGAACCTGCAGTAATGGAGGTGCCTAATAAAACCTTTCCTGATGATGTGCGTCACGAATACGACGGCAATCGCTGTAGCCATAGAAAAGCACATAATGTTTACGGGATGCAAATGGCCAGGGCGACCTATCAAGGAGTTAAGAAATTTGCCTATCCAAAACGTCCCTTTGTGATTACCCGTGCGGCCTATTCTGGGACGCAACGGTACACCTCCACTTGGACGGGAGATAACGTGGCCACTTGGGAGCATTTATGGATTGCCAATATTCAGGCGCAACGTTTGGCAATGTCAGGATTTTCTTTTGCCGGAAGTGATATTGGAGGCTTTGCAGAACAGCCACAAGGCGAATTGTTTACGCGTTGGATTCAATTAGGTATTTTCCATCCGTTCTTTAGAGTCCATTCTTCAGGAGATCACGGTAATCAAGAGCCTTGGGCATTTGATGAGGATGTGACAAATATTGTGCGTAAATACATAGAACTGCGCTACAAATTGTTACCTTATCTATATACCACGTTTTGGAAATATGTAGAGGAGGGCATCCCAATGTTAAAGTCGTTGGTCATATTTGATCAGGAAGACGTGCATACGCATTACCGATCTGACGAATTTGTTTTTGGCGATCATATTTTAGTTTGTCCAATTTTAGAACCTAACGCACGAGGCCGACGCATGTTTATTCCGCGAGGCGAATGGTTTAATATGTGGACTGATCAACAGGTGTCAGGCGGAAAGGAAATGTGGGTAGATGCTGATATTGAAACCATTCCTATCTTTGTTAAAGCCGGAGCGATTATTCCTCTGTATCCTGTACAACAATATGTTGGCGAATTAGAAATTGTAGAAGTTACTCTCGACGTGTATTATAAAAACGGAAAAGAAACTTCAACGTTATTTGACGACGCCCATGATGGATACGATTACACAAAAGGACGTTACAGTTTAAGAACTTTTAAATTAACTGGAAAAACCGACGAATTAATCATTCAACAACATAAAGAAGGTAAATTTGATGCAGGCTACCAAAGGTTTAAAGTAAAGTTCCGTGGACTACCATTTACCGTTAGTAGAATAGAGGTGGACAATGAAGATATCGCTCTGAGTGATGTTAAAATGAATGGAGATAACACAATGATAATCGATAAAAATTTCTCACAAATTCATATTTTCGGACACTAAAAAATACAATTTTAAATTAAGCAAAAACTATTTCTGAATGAGTTCATCACTTAGGGAACGGTTTTTGTATTTTAGACTTCATAACCAAAGACGTAATAAAATGAAATATAAAAATTCAATTATAGCAATAGGTGCATTAGCACTATTCCTATCGTGTTCTACAAATCCTTTTACGGGTCAAAAGACTTTAGCACTTGTTCCAAACTCGCAACTTTTTCCAACGGCATTTGCCCAGTATGATCAGTTCTTGAACGAGAATAAAGTGATCAAAAACACAAAAGATGCCGACATGGTAAGACGTGTGGGCCAAAAGATTGCCGTAGCTGCTGAGCGTTGGTTGGATGCCAACGGATTTCAGGGGTATTTGAAAGATTACAAATGGGAATACAATTTGGTGGACGATAAAACGGTGAACGCGTGGTGTATGCCAGGTGGTAAAATTGTGGTGTATTCTGGCATATTACCAGTAGCCCAAAATGAGGCTGGTTTAGCTGCCATTATGGGGCATGAAGTATCTCACGCCCTTGCTAATCACGGTCAACAACGTATGAGTGCAGGAATGTTGCAACAAGTTGGAGCTTTGGCAGGGAACGTTGTAATTAATGATCCTGAAACATTAAGTTTGTTCAATCAGGCCTATGGGGTTGGTACAAACTTAGGGGTAATGTTACCGTTTAGTAGAAGCCATGAATCTCAAGCCGATGAAATTGGATTATACCTTATGGCTATTGCTGGATATGAGCCTTTAGAAGCAGCGAATCTTTGGAGACGTATGAATGCGCAAAGTGGCGGACAAGCTCCACCGGAGTTTTTAAGCACTCACCCTGCTAATGAAACACGTATTAAGAACATTGAGTCTCTTGTTCCTAAAGCAAAATTGGAGGCCAATAAATTTGGAACCACAACCTTTAAGAATTAAGTCGTCAATTTTTAAATTAAATATCTATTTTTAAAAGCTGTTTGCCCTAAATTTGGCAAGCAGCTTTTTTTTGTACGTGTTGCTATCTAAATTATCTTGACAACCTTAAAGGCATCCTTTAAAACCGTAATTGATCACCCATAATCTACACGAATGACACAACTTCAAAAAGGAAGTAAAAAATTGCTCAATGCTTGGGCCTTTTATGATTGGGCAAATTCTGTCTATACCCTCACCATTGCATCGTCAATTTTCCCTATTTTCTATTCTGCACTATTTATGTCAGAAGTTAAGAAGGTCACAGCATTTGGTTTCGAGTTTAAAAGTACGGCACTGATTACTTTTGTGACGGCGTTTACCTTTTTAGTCGTCGCTCTTACCTCACCAATTTTATCAGGCATCGCGGATTATGTGGGGAACAAGAAGAACTTTATGAAGTTTTTCTGTTATGTAGGCGGAATTGGGTGTATTGGCTTATACTGGTTCAGTTTGGAACACATCCACATCAGTTTGTTGTTTTATTTTATGGGCTTGATAGGGTACTGGGGGAGTTTGGTATTCTATAATTCTTATCTGCCTGACATTGCATTTCCAGAACAGCAGGACAAAGTAAGTGCCAAAGGATTTTCCATGGGATATATAGGGAGTGTCATCTTATTAATTTTTAATTTGGCGATGGTGATGAAACCTGAATTTTTTGGATTTTCAATTGCTGTGTCGTCTGAGATAGTAGCGAATGGAACTGAAAGTGAAATCGCCTTAGCTACAGAAGCCGCCAAAGGTGCCGCCTCAATGAATGCGATGAAAGTTGCTTTTATTACCGTGGGGGTGTGGTGGATATTATTTAGTCAATATACCTTTTATGTGCTACCAAAAGGCGTGTCCTCGGGCAATAAAGTAACCAAATCAGTAGTCTTAAATGGCTTTAAGGAATTACTGTTGGTTTGGAAGGATCTGACCGAAAATTTAAGGTTGAAGCGTTATTTATTGGCGTTTTTTGTATTTAGCATGGCCGTTCAGACTATCATGTTGGTGGCGGTTTATTTTGGAGAAGAGGAAATAGCCTGGGCTGATTCCGATGAGAAAACCATGGGGTTGATTATCAGTATCCTGATTATTCAATTGGTAGCCGTTGTAGGAGCAACTTTAACTTCTAAAGCCTCTTCTAAATTTGGTAACATTCAAACCTTAATCGTCGTGAATGTGATTTGGATGGCATTGTGTTTTTATGCTTACTTCATGATCACACCCAACGATTTTTACTTGGCGGCAGCCTTTGTAGGCTTTGTCATGGGCGGCATTCAGGCCTTGGCGCGTTCCACCTATTCTAAATTCTTACCAGAGACAAAAGACACCACATCTTATTTTAGCTTTTTTGATGTGGCCGAAAAAATCGGTATCGTCATCGGTATGGTCATTTTTGCAACCATTGACCAAGTCACCGGAAGTATGCGAAATGCCATTCTATTTCTTTTTGTATTCTTTTTGATTGGAATTGTCCTACTTTTTAGAGTCCCAAGAAAAAATCAATTATAAAACATTTGTTAAAACTGCACGAAAACT
Organism: Gelidibacter salicanalis; assembly: GCF_007997285.1. Classification (GTDB taxonomy): domain Bacteria; phylum Bacteroidota; class Bacteroidia; order Flavobacteriales; family Flavobacteriaceae; genus Gelidibacter; species Gelidibacter salicanalis. The sequence continues at coordinate 54,667 of NZ_VORX01000007.1, read as the reverse complement.
CTTCCGATACTACAATGATTTAATTGTTCCAGACCCGGTCACCTTAGTGTCTTTAGAGAATGGATTGCCTTTATAGGTCACATCTCCTGATCCCGTCACCCGTGCCTTTAACCGTTCATTTGAAACGGCATCCACAGTTCCTGACCCTGTAATGCTAACTTCAGTGTCATCTGAATTCAAATTAAAACCATTAAAGTCTCCTGAACCTGCTAAATTCACTTCCAGATTAGTGGTGTTCCCAATGATGCTAAGGTCACCTGATCCTGCAACTTCCGCTTTTAATGAGGTCATAGCGACATCCAGCTTGACATCCCCTGAGCCCGCTAATGAAACGTTCAGATGTTTTGAACTGATAGTATGTTCTGTCCATAAATCACCAGAGCCGGCCATTGCGACCGCATTTAGTGCTTCAAAAGGAACCGTGACTTTTATAGTCCTATTTTGAGATGGTTGTAAATTGATGCCATCTTCTGTTTTTACCACTAAAGTGCCATTTTTCACTTCTGTAAGAATATAATTTAGGAGATTTTCTTCGCCTGCCACTATAATCTTACCTTCTTTTCCTGCAACCAGCACATAATCGAACGCTCCCGCAAATCTGACGGCGTCATAATCTGTCGTAGTTCTGTTTAATGAGGTCATAACCCCGTTTCCCTTAATTTTCTTCTGCGCTTGAATGCCTTTAACCATGATTAATGCGAGCATACATAAAATTGTTGTTTTCATAATTGTATTTATTTTAATTGCTTTTAAAGGTGACACTACCGTAATCCGTGCTTATTTTTATTCGGTTATTGGTTGTTGCAGATCCTCGGAAACCTTTGTAATACTTATCGTTGGATTCTTCTTTTTTAGAGGTGAATTCAAAATCTTCGGCACCTCTAAGGGAAGCGTATTCTAAATTGATGTCAAACTTAAATTGGTAATTGGCATCGTAACCAATGGTGATGCCGGTGTAGTTAGAATTGATAGAAACATTACCTGCATTAACGGTAATCTTGTCTATTTTGATAGAACCATAATCGGAGGTGAGGTGTATGTTTTTATAAACTTCTCCAAAACGCGCGGTAAGATAGTCGCCATCACCTTTAATAGTGTTGGCTTTTTGGATGGTTATTGAGCCATAATCACAGGAGTAGGTGATATTTTCCGCGATCTCCACTACGGATTTTGTATAATCTGCTTCAATTTCTAAATCTTTAGTTTTGGCAACGGTAAAGCCGCTATAATCGGCACTAATTTTACCACTTTTGATGTACTCAAAAAAGCTGTTATTGGTATAATCAAAGCTTATGGCGTTATTGTCTGCCATGAGTTCTTTAGTGGTAATTTTACCGTAATCACAATTTATTTTGGCATGACCTTCCAATCGGTCTAAGTTTATGCTTCCGTAATCATTACTAAGGTCCACGCTATTGGTGATGGGTAATTTAATAAGGTAATTGATTTCCATATTGACGTTGGAACTTCGGCCCCAATTCCACCAAGTATGCGATCGGTTATTATGAAAGATGGTAGTGGCAGAAACTTTAGTGAATGACGCCTGAAAATCTACCGTAATTTCATCCAGTCTTTCCTCAACTTTTTCTAAACTGTTGCCATTGGTTTTAATTTTGACTTCAATGCTGACGGTGCTTCCGGAATACGTGATGATATTGATATTGCCGTAACTATTGTCAATTTTTAGTAAGGCATCTCTAGAAACAGTGTATTCTTTTTTAATTATTTTTTCTTTAGTGTGTTTTCCGTTCCAATCATTTTCAGCAAAGCTGCTGTTGAACAGGAGGAAAGCGAAGGCAAGGAGTACATGTTTAGTCGTCATAATAATGGTTTTAAAGTGTGAGTTGTGTTTGTTCCGAATGTAGTTTTTTTAACTTTTCGATGGATGCTAAAACGTCTTCTAGCAGGTCAATTCGGTTCTGTAAATTGGAAATCATGGCATACACGACACGTTGGTCATTTCCACTTTCTTGGAGGTCCTTTTTTAGGCGCTTATAATTGGTTTCCAATACATCCATTTGTTTTAAGGCATCGGAAACCATGGCGTCATTTTCTGGAGTCCGGATCGTCTTTATTTTATTAAGTTCAGAATTTATGGTCGTGGTAAAGAAATTTTGAGTTTGGGACATTTGTTCTGAAACACTGGCCAAATCATTGGTTTTTGGTTGTGGTTTGACCACCTTAAATACACCGAATCCGATGACGAGCACAGCAGCGATAGCAGCAATAAATTTATAAACCTTAAAACGTGTCGTTGGGGTCATAGGGTGGTTATGCAACCGTTTTAAAAAGCGCTGTTCATGACCTTCCTTTGGGGATTCAAAGTCAAAGTCGGGATCTAAGTCCTTAAAAAGTTTTTCTATACTATCATTTTGCATCATAAGGTCTTTAACTTTTCAATTCAACATTTAATTTTTGTCTTAAACTTTCTTTAGCTCTAGAGATCATTGTCCGGCAATGGGCATAACTGATGCCCATAATCTCACATATCTCGTCATAATCATAACCTTCAATTAAATTTAAGGTGAGGCATAATCGATAATTAGCTTTCAAGTTCTTCATACACTCCATTATTTGGGCGGATTTAACATTGGTAAATTGGTAATCATCCTCAATATCTTCACAGTCTTCCACTTTATATAACCTATCATCTAAAGGAAGGTTTAATTCTTTTTCCATCATTCGATACACACTAATACTGTTATTTATTATTATCCGTTTCAACCACGGTCCAAACAGCGCCACATCATTTAAAGTGTCCAATTTCGTAAAGGCGGTCAAAAAGGACTCCTGCATAATGTCTTCTGCTTCAAACCTATCTTTTACGATGCGATAACTAGTATTATACATCGCATGAAAGTACCTGCGATAAACTTCCATTTGAGCACGTTCATTGCCGAGTTTGCACTGCTCGAGCAGGTCTTTAATATGTGATAAGGTTAGATTCAAACAACAGTTGCTTTGATATAATGATGAAGTTACTGAAACAATGTTACAGTTTTTTGAATATATTTTCTGAAAATTGATGGTGATGTAAAAATTGGGTTTCAAAATGGATTGCGATAAACAACCCATCTTAAGCTCAAGTATGGCATAACTATTGGAAACATAGGGTGTCTCCGTTAGCAATTCTGTGATCAATCTATTGGTTGTCAGGGGTTAATTGGATGTTAATACTAATTGAAAACAAAATATTATGTCGATTTGATGACATAATGACCTTTAAACATATATGAAAGAATCAAAATTTTTAAGTCTTGACAGTTTGTCATTTCAGGAGTTTGATGAAAACTCTGAGTTAATTCCTTTAATGACACCAGAAGATGAAGAGCAAATAAATAACGAAGAATTACCAGCAACCTTACCGATATTGCCGTTGCGCAATACCGTATTATTTCCTGGCGTGGTGATTCCTATTACTGCAGGGAGAGATAAATCGATCAAACTCATCAATGACTCCAATAAAGGGAGTAAGGTGATTGGTGTGGTTTCCCAAAAAGATGGCAGTATTGAAGATCCTGAAGGTAAGGATGTATATAAAACAGGTACGGTAGCCCGCATTCTCAGGGTGTTAAAGATGCCTGATGGAAATACTACCATTATAATTCAAGGAAAAAAACGTTTTGAAATTGACGAGGTCATTTCAGAAGATCCTTATATTACCGCCACTGTAAAGGACGTTGCGGAAGCCAAACCGGCTGAAGACAACGAAGAGTTTTCAGCAATTATTGAGTCGATCAAAGATTTGGCACTGCAAATTATTAAAGACAGTCCAAATATTCCTACGGAAGCAACTTTTGCCATCAAGAATATTGAGAGCAACTCGTTTTTGGTAAATTTTGTCTCGTCAAATATGAATCTTTCAATTGAAGAAAAGCAAAATTTGCTGGAAATTAACGATTTGAAAGAACGTGCTTTGGCGACGTTAAAATATATGAATGTTGAATTCCAAAAATTGGAACTTAAAAACGACATTCAGTCTAAGGTTCAGAGTGATATGAACCAACAACAGCGCGAATATTTTTTACATCAACAAATGAAGACCATTCAAGAAGAATTGGGTGGGGTTTCTTATGACGAAGAGATTGACGAAATGAAAGTGCGCTCTAAGTCTAAAAAATGGGACGATAAAGTGGATACCCATTTTCAGAAAGAGTTGATGAAACTACAGCGCATGAATCCGCAAGTTGCCGAATATTCCATCCAAAGAAACTATTTGGATCTGTTTTTAGAACTTCCTTGGAATGAATTCAGTAAGGATAAATTTGATTTAAAACGTGCTAAGCGCATATTGGATCGTGACCATTATGGTTTGGATGATGTCAAACGAAGAATTATCGAATATCTAGCGGTTTTAAAACTGCGTAATGATATGAAATCGCCAATTCTTTGCCTTTACGGACCTCCGGGAGTAGGGAAGACCTCATTAGGAAAGTCGGTCGCAGAAGCATTGGGTCGTGAGTATGTTCGGATGTCTTTAGGAGGTTTGCGTGATGAAGCGGAAATCCGCGGTCATAGAAAAACCTATATAGGTGCCATGCCAGGACGGATCCTTCAAAGTTTGAAGAAAGCAGGCACTTCCAATCCTGTTTTTGTATTGGACGAGATTGATAAATTATCCAACAGTAATCAGGGTGATCCATCTTCAGCAATGTTGGAGGTTCTGGACCCTGAGCAAAATGGCGACTTCCACGATAATTTCCTCGAAATGGGCTTCGACCTATCTAAAGTCATGTTTATTGCTACAGCCAATAGCTTGAGTACCATTCAACCTGCGTTGTTGGACCGGATGGAAATTATTGATGTTACAGGCTATACCATAGAAGAAAAAGTAGAAATTGCCAAACGTCATTTATTGCCAAAGCAACTTAAAGAACACGGCTTGACGGATAATGATTTAAAAATAGCAAAACCACAATTAGAGAAAATTGTAGAAGGCTATACACGAGAATCTGGGGTGAGAGGCTTGGAGAAGCAATTGGCAAAAATGGTTCGTTACGCGGCCAAAAATATTGCCATGGAAGAACCGTACAGCAAAAAGATTTCTAATGAAGATGTGATTGAAGTATTGGGATCTCCACGAATGGAGCGTGACAAATACGAAAATAATAACGTCGCAGGTGTGGTTACTGGATTGGCGTGGACTAAAGTTGGAGGCGATATATTATTTATCGAATCCATACTATCTAAAGGTAAGGGAACGCTAACCATTACGGGTAACTTAGGAACGGTGATGAAAGAATCGGCCACCATTGCTATGGAATACATTAAATCTAACGCCGAAGAATTTGGGATAGATCCTGAGGTATTCGGAAAGTATAATGTGCATATTCACGTACCAGAAGGTGCAACGCCTAAGGACGGACCGAGTGCTGGGGTGACGATGTTAACCTCATTGGTATCTTTATTTACCCAACGCAAAGTAAAAAACAGCTTAGCCATGACGGGAGAAATTACCTTGAGAGGAAAAGTGTTGCCGGTTGGAGGTATCAAAGAAAAAATATTGGCTGCTAAGCGTGCGAGAATTAAAGAAATCCTCCTCTGTGAAGATAACAGACGCGATATTGAAGAAATCAAACCTGAATATTTAAAAGGATTGACCTTCCACTATGTCACGGACATGAGCGATGTTTTAAAACAAGCGCTCACTAAGGAGAAAGTCAAGAACTTTAAAACATTATAACCTAAACGGCAACACTAAGTTGCCGTTTATTTTTGGTTTAAAAACCATAAAGATCTCTCGGTGTTGGGGAAGAAATCTTACTTTTGTCCTGCTATGGGTAAGAGGATTGCTGTTTTATACTTTGTGTTATTACACGCCACAGTTTTCGCCCAACTTGGCGGAGAGTCAACCTACCAATTTTTAAATCTAGTGTCTTCGCCGCGACAGGCCGCTTTAGGGGGCAAGAACATCACTAATTTTGATGATGACGTTACGGGAGGTTTGTACAATCCGGCGACTATTAATCCTGAGATGGATAATCAGTTGGCTTTAAATTACTCCAGTTATTTAGGCGGTATCAGTTACGGTACCGGAGCTTATGCCTATACCTGGGACCGACACTTGCAAACTTTTCATGTGGGCATGACTTATATCAATTACGGTACATTTGACGGCTATGATGAAAATGGGGTCTCTACTGGAACCTTTACGGGTAATGAGGCCGCTTTGTCTTTGGGGTATTCCTATAAGATTCCATACTCTGATTTTTATATAGGCGCTAACGCCAAACTGATCACTTCAAAATTAGAACAATACAACTCAATAGGGGGTGCGCTTGATGTCGGGATGATTTATATTAACCAAACGCTTGATTTTCATGCCGCCGTTACGGTTAGAAATCTTGGAACGCAATTTACCACCTATGCAGACCTAAATGAGAATTTACCTCTGGAGGTCAATTTAGGCATGTCTCAAACTTTGCAACATGTGCCTTTACGATGGCATCTAACGTTTGACAATCTGCAACAATGGCCAATAGGTGTATCCAATCCTGCACGGGCCACTACCGATTTAGATGGCAATCAGACCCAAGAAAAAGTTGGATTTATCAATGAAGTCATGCGACATACCATACTAGGAGCTGAGCTGTTTCCAGAAGCCGGCTTCAATTTGAGACTGGGGTATAATTTTAGGCGCGCTGAAGAATTGCGCATTGAAAACCAACGTAACTTTTCAGGTCTTTCCTTTGGGATTGGCGTCAAACTTAATAAATTGCGCTTTAGCTATACACATGCACGCTATACTGCGGCATCGAATTCAAGTTTTTTCGGATTACAGATCGATTTGAGATAAATTAAAAAAGAGTTCCGTTTTAACGGAAAGAAAATATGAAGAAGATTACAATTGCTATTGACGGATTTTCATCTACTGGAAAAAGTACGGTAGCCAAACAATTGGCCAAAGCCTTGGGTTACGTATATGTCGATTCTGGTGCGATGTACCGCGCGGTCACCTTATACGCTATGCAGCATCAGATCATTTCAAAAGATTCTTTTGATGTTGACCGATTGATTTCAGAATTGGACAGTGTTAAAGTCAGCTTTACATGTAATGAACAATTAGGCTTTGCGGAAGTGTATTTAAATGGCACGAACGTTGAAAATGAAATCCGAACTTTAGAAGTATCGCAAAATGTAAGTCAGGTAGCAGAGGTATCTAAGGTAAGACGCATGTTAGTAAATCAACAGCAGCAAATGGGTAAGGAGAAAGGCGTTGTTATGGATGGCCGTGATATAGGCACGGTGGTTTTTCCGGATGCCGAATTAAAGTTTTTTATGACCGCTTCCGCAGAAACCAGAGCTAAACGTCGCTATAAAGAATTGCTTGAGCGCAAAGAGGAGGTCAGTTATGAAGCCGTGTTAATTAATGTAGAATCGCGGGATTTAATTGATTCTACCCGAGAGGATTCGCCGTTGATGAAGGCGGATAATGCTATAGAAATTGACAATTCCAATTTATCTCTAAAAGCCCAATTTGAAACGCTCTATGACATTGCCCAAAAAGTCATCAATCCCTATTAAAAACAAATTATAAAACCATTAGTGTCCGATAAAAATAAATAATAAATTAACAAACTCATTTAAAGCAAGGGACATTAGAAGATTTCCGAAATGAGACCATGCATTTTAGAAACTGTTTCTACCGGGAGGGAATGTGCGATTTTAATTTAAATGATCGTTGTTTGTCAGTTAGTTGCAAACAAGTCTTTATTCTAACAGCGCAGCGGTCTTGATTCTTTATCGGACAACAATGTTATAAAACATAAAAAAAACGATCCATTGGATCGTTTTTGTATAAAAGACATGTTCTATTTATTCGTTAGGAATAATAAGTTCTTGATCAGGATGAATCATATCTGGATTCTTTAAGATGTCGCTATTTGCTGAATAGATCTTTTGGTATTTAGAAGCATCACCATAATATTGTTTTGCAATTTTACCAAGCGTTTCGCCAGATTTAACTGTATGTCTCGCGTACACTGAAGTATCAGCTACTTTAATGTCAGCATTGATGTCTGAAGGGTTTTCGCCGCCAATAGATTTAATTTTATCCCATAATAGGTTTTTCTCATATTGGTTTTTGGCCGTCCCTTTCATTTTTAAGATACCATTTTCTTCTGAAACATCCCCGCCTTGAATGTTTAGCTCTTTACCAAGATCTAAAACACTTTGATACTTAGATTTTACCATAATAATTGATTTTTTTAAGTTAATGTAAACGTAAATTTAAAGAATTTATGCCCAATTTTGTAACCCTTATACGATCATTTGTTCTCCAATCCAATTCCTTTTTATTACAATAGTACATCGCGGTCTCAAATAATTTGTGAATGAGAGAATTATATTGTATTTTTGCACTCCTTTTAGCGGTACCCATTGGAAGATAAAAGGAATGAAAACTAAAAGCAAATAACACTTCTGTGTGTTGATCGCATAAAACTTCCTAGAACACTCAGAATACAAAATTAGTATTCAGCAAATGTCTGAAAAAGAAACAAATCAAGCCGAAGTAGAGACTACTAACGCTACAGAAACAGCAGTAGATACTCAAACTACTGAACAAACGGCTCCTAAAGTATCAGAAGCACAAGCAAATCCTGAGAAATTCTTAGCAGATTTTAACTGGCACAATTACGAAGAAGGAATTGAGCAAGTGGATGACAAGAAATTACAGGAATTTGAAAAATTAGTATCAGAAAATTTCGTAGACACTCTAGACGATGAAGTTGTTGAAGGTGTAGTGATCCATATTTCTGATCGTGACGCTATTATTGATATCAATGCAAAATCTGAAGGTGTAATTTCTCTTAATGAGTTCCGTTACAATCCTAATTTAAAAGTTGGTGACAAAGTAGAAGTTTTAATTGATGTGCGTGAAGATTCTAACGGTCAGTTAGTATTATCTCACCGTAAAGCTAGAGTAATCAAAGCTTGGGATCGTGTAAACAATGCACATGACACTGGCGAAATCGTAAACGGTTTTGTTAAATGTCGTACTAAAGGTGGTATGATCGTTGACGTATTTGGTATTGAAGCATTCTTACCAGGTTCTCAAATTGATGTGAAACCTATTAGAGATTACGATCAGTATGTTAATAAAACAATGGAATTTAAAGTTGTGAAAATCAACCACGAATTTAAAAACATTGTAGTGTCTCATAAAGCGCTTATTGAAGCGGATATTGAAGAACAGAAAAAAGAAATTATTGGTCAATTAGAAAAAGGACAAGTATTAGAAGGTGTTGTTAAAAACATCACATCTTACGGTGTCTTTATTGATCTTGGTGGTGTAGATGGTTTAGTACATATTACTGACCTTTCTTGGTCACGTATCAACCATCCAAACGAGATTGTAGAATTGGATCAAAAACTTAACGTGGTAATCCTTGATTTTGATGAAGATAAATCAAGAATCCAATTAGGTTTAAAACAATTGAGCAAACATCCTTGGGAAGCTTTAGGCGAAAGCGTAAAAGTTGGAGACAAAGTGAAAGGAAAAGTTGTTGTAATTGCTGATTACGGTGCATTCATTGAAGTAGAAGAAGGTGTAGAAGGCTTGGTTCACGTAAGTGAAATGTCGTGGTCAACACATTTACGCTCTGCTCAAGATTTCGTAAAAGTTGGTGATGAAATTGAAGCGGTTATCTTAACTCTTGACAGAGAAGACCGTAAAATGTCATTAGGTATCAAACAATTGACGCCAGACCCATGGACTGATATTACTACGAAATACCCAGTGGGCTCTAAGCACACAGGTATTGTACGTAACTTCACTAACTTTGGTGTGTTTGTAGAATTGGAAGAAGGTATTGACGGGTTGATTTACATCTCTGATCTATCTTGGACTAAGAAAATCAAGCATCCAAGTGAGTTCTGTAACGTAGGTGATAACTTAGATGTTGTAGTATTGGAATTGGATGTTGAAGGACGTAAATTAAGTTTAGGTCACAAACAAACTACCACCAATCCTTGGGATAAATACGAAACTGAATTTGCTTTAGGTACTACGCACAAAGCAGAAATTTCTGAAATGGTTGATAAAGGTGCAACTGTAGAGTTTAACGAAGATATCGTTGCTTTCGTTCCTTCACGTCATTTAGAAATGGAAGATGGTAAGAAATTGAAAAAAGGTGATACTGCTGAATTCAAAATTATTGAGTTCAACAAAGAATTCAAACGTGTTGTCGCTTCTCATACTGCTATCTTTAAACAAGAAGAAATTGCTAACGTAAAAGCGGCTGTTGCTAAAGCAGAAGCTTCTGCAGCAGAGTCAAAACCAACACTTGGTGATGCCAATGATGCTTTACAAGCTCTTAAAGATAAAATGGACGGGAAGAAATAATCTTTCAAAACATTTGTAAATCAAAGCCTTCAACATCTCGTTGAAGGCTTTTTTATTTCTAATACGTGCCGCCTTGGGTCTTTGAAAGAAAAAAGCATTGCATAGAAGAATATTTATCCTAAATTTGTAAACCAAATACGTTTGGAAAACTATGAGCCAAAAAGTTCTACTTAACGCAAAAGAGATCAATATCATTCTCCATAGATTGGCTTGTCAACTGATTGAAAAACACAACGATTTTAGGGATACCGTACTCATTGGCATTCAGCCCAGAGGAAAATTCTTAGCCAACAGACTTGCTCAAATATTAAAGGAAGACTATAAGATTAAGCACATTCAGTTAGGTCATTTAGATATAACTTTTTTTAGAGACGATTTTCGCCGTGGTGAAAAGCCTTTAGAGGCGAATACTACAGAAATCAATTTTATTGTTGAGGACAAGAATATTGTCTTTATTGACGATGTGCTTTATACAGGCAGAAGTATCCGTTCCGCTCTTACTGCTATTCAATCTTTTGGACGTCCTAATGAAATTGAACTCCTCACGCTTATCGATCGACGTTTTAGCCGACACTTGCCCATTCAGCCCAACTATAAAGGGCGACAAGTAGATGCTATTAATAAGGAAAAGGTAAAAGTGAACTGGGTAGAAAATGAAGGTGAAGATGCCGTGTATTTAGTGGAAGCGTAACTATGGACCGTATAATTAATAGAGTATAAATACAGCAAACAATGAGCGAATTAAGTGTCAATCACTTATTGGGAATTAAATATCTGAATTCACAAGATATCCAACTTATTTTTGAAACTGCCGATCATTTTAAGGAAGTCATTAACCGTCCGATCAAAAAAGTACCCTCGCTCCGAGATATTACCATTGCCAATTTATTTTTTGAAAACTCCACCCGTACCAAGCTCTCTTTTGAATTGGCCGAAAAACGACTCTCCGCAGATGTCATTAATTTTTCAGCCTCACAATCATCCGTAAAAAAAGGAGAAACCTTAATTGATACCGTTAACAATATTTTATCCATGAAGGTGGATATGGTGGTCATGAGACATCCAAACCCTGGGGCCAGTGTTTTTCTTTCGCAACATGTCAACGCAAGTATCATTAATGCTGGAGATGGCGCCCACGAACACCCTACACAGGCTTTGCTAGACAGTTATTCCATTAGGGAACGATTGGGTCAGGTGCAAGGAAAAAACGTGGTCATTGTAGGCGATATATTGCACAGCCGTGTGGCCTTGTCCAATATCTTTGCCTTACAGTTGCAAGGCGCCAATGTGATGGTGTGCGGTCCAAAAACGTTACTACCGAAATACATCGATAAATTAGGCGTGAAAGTAGAAACCAACCTAAAAAAAGCGTTGCAGTGGTGTGATGTTGCCAATATGCTTCGTGTGCAAAATGAACGAATGGATATGACCTATTTTCCATCCACCAGAGAATATACACAACAGTATGGGGTAAATAGCGCATTGCTCAATTCCTTAGATAAAGAAATAACCATTATGCACCCGGGACCAATTAACCGTGGGGTGGAAATTACGAGTGACGTTGCCGATTCTAAACAAGCCATTATTTTAGATCAAGTTCAAAATGGTGTGGCCATTAGGATGGCAGTCATTTACTTATTAGCTTCAAAAATTAAACATTAAAACACACAGCTATGCTTTTTGACAAAGACAATAACATCACCCTTATAACGCAAGAAAAAAGTACCATTGTAGAATTGGTAAAAAAACTTCAAGCAACGTATCCAAAATTTAAAAACGATGATGTCATTATAAATTTATCCGTGATTCGCGACGTAAGTTTACAAGATATTATCGAGTTTTTAGAACTGTCCAACATGCACCGTCGCGCCAAACATTCCTTTGTAATTGTGACGAATAAAATCAATATTGAAGAAACACCAGACGAGATTATGGTGGTTCCGACGCTTAAAGAAGCGTATGATCTTATTGAAATGGAAGAGATGGAGCGCGATTTAGGCATCTAAAATTAGGTTATAGGTTGAGGAGTTCAAAGTTTAGATGTACTTAGTGTAAAGGCCTCAAAATTTCTATGGGACCGGTTCCAAATTCATAAACTTAAAATTTTTCATATCAGACATCAGCGTGTCATCAACTCCTACCTCTAAACTTATAACATGAAACTCAACATACTCGGGTGCTTCAGCGCCACTCCAAGAAGGGATACCAATCCTACGGCTCAGGTTTTAGAGATCAATAATCATCTGTTCTTGATTGATTGTGGTGAAGGCACACAGGTAGAGTTACGCCGCAATAAAATTAAGTTTGCCCGTATCAAACATATTTTTATTTCCCATTTGCACGGCGATCATTTTTTTGGACTGGTCGGATTGATTTCTACATTTCGACTGTTAACGCGTGAAACAGAATTACATATCCATTGTCCAAAGGGATTGAAGGAAGTCATTACGTTACAAATGAAATTGGCAGATTCTTGGACCAATTACCCGCTCTATTTTCATGAATTGACTTCTGACACTTCAGAGCTTATCTTTGAAGATGAAAAAGTTGAAGTGTGGACCATTCCTTTAGACCATCGGATCTATACCAACGGATTTTTATTTAAGGAGAAAGAAGGTGATCGCCATTTAAATATGCCTGCAGTCATTGAAGCTAATATTGATATCGCGTACTACAATAAGTTAAAACAAGGTCATGATGTATTAAATAATGACGGCGTACTCATTGATCATAAGAAAGTAACAACAGCGCCAAACCCACCAAAAAGTTACGCATTTTGCAGTGACACGGCATATAAGGAAAGCATTGTACCTATTATAAAAGACGTTGATGTGCTCTATCACGAATCGACTTTTTTAGAAAAACACGGACACTTAGCACCAAAGACTAAGCATTCAACGGCTAAGGAGGCTGCAACAATAGCAAAAATGGCCAATGCAAAAACCCTTATTTTAGGTCATTATTCCACGCGTTACGACGATTTGAATGAATTTAAGCAAGAAGCAGAAACCATCTTTAAACCGGTAAAGCTTGCCAAAGACGGGAAATTTTTCAATTTTGAGTAGTTGCAATTCGCAATGTCTTTCTTAATTTCTGAATGAGTGGGTCATTCTGAAATCTGTACGGATGTGCTAACCATATTTTGCTTAAATTTATAGCCGATTACGCTTCCATAAAATACACACATTTCCTTTAATTTAAAGTTAGCACACATGAATACAGACTTAGGGAATTACCGAAAATCTTACGAGAAACAGGAATTGTTAGAATCTAATATTAGCGACAATCCGTTAGAGGTGTTTCAAAAATGGTTTCACGAGGTGGACACTAATTTTAATGAAGGAGAAACCAACGCCATGACCCTTTCAACATTGGGCTTAGACGGTTTTCCTAAAAGTAGGGTAGTGCTGCTTAAAAAATTTACTTATGAAGGTTTTATCTTTTATACCAATTATGAAAGTGAAAAAGGAAAGGCCATCCTGCACAATCCTAAACTATGTTTATCTTTTTTTTGGCCAAAGGCTGAACGTCAGGTCATCATTAAAGGGATAGCTGAAAAAATTGCTCCAAATATGAGCGATGGGTATTTTGAATCGCGCCCTCGCGGCAGCCAATTAGGGGCATTAGTATCCCATCAAAGTGACGTGGTAGCTAACAGAAAAGTTCTTGAAGATAACCTGCGACAACTTGAAGCAGAATTTGAGTCTAAAGAGATTCCCCGACCAGAGCATTGGGGAGGATTTATAGTTAAGCCAATTTCTATGGAGTTCTGGCAAGGTCGCCCTAATAGGTTGCACGACAGGATACGGTTTACTTTAAATGCCGAATTTGATTGGGTAATGGAGCGTTTGGCACCCTAAGTTAACTATATTTTACAAAGGACTACCTTGCTGAGAGCAAGAAACACCACTTCTTTTTATTTTAGATAATTATCGAAAGTTTTACATCTGACTTTACTTAGGTTTGGAATGATTTCGCTATGATTCCCCTGATCCCAAAATTACGATCGTTTCATAAATTTTAAGAACATATCTTAAGATATCTTAAAATAGTTATCTCAGATGACATTTTTGTTGACGTTTAAGAGCTGATTTCAACGACGAAAAGTCAAATTAACACTCCTTAACGTGTATTTCATCGATGATTGACCTATAAAATCGATTAAGTGTATGTTTTTCACCGATTTTAACATTTATTTAACAGTTGTTCTCATATAGTCGTCTAATTTAGCTCCACCAAACCCAATTAGCTCACCTATGAAACGCAAACTATATCTACCATTCTTGGCCTTATTAGCTGTATTAACATTTTCATGTTCATCAGAGGTTAGTGATGATACAAGTCTTGATCAAACTGTTCTGATTGCTCCAGCTACCAAAATTATCGAGGTAGAAATTTTAGAGCTGATCAATAACCACAGAATTGAATTATCATTAGCACCACTAAAATATTTAAGTGTTATAAAATCTGTAGCATTTACACACACGGACTATATGGTCTCCATCAATCAAGTGAGCCACGATAATTTTTTTGAGCGTAAAGAACGTTTGGTAGAAAATGCAGCGGCGATAAAGGTTTCGGAAAATGTTGCTTACGCGTACAATTCAGCAGAAACTGTGGTTAATGCATGGTTAAATAGCCCTGGGCATAAAGCCATAATAGAAGGCGATTTTACAGATTTTGATATCTCAGCAGAAAAAAATTCTGAAGGTAAATGGTATTTTACCAATATCTTCATTAAACGATAGTAGACAATTGATTTTTAAGTTAGTTATTTTGAAAAGAACCACTCCTCCCTGAGTGGTTTTTTTGTGCTGTAAAGTGACAGATTGGAATGTGATGACAGAGTGTGTAATTCCGACAACTTTTGGACTTCATCCCAATTATTGCGTAATCTTAAAATCCCAAAATTTCTAGATTTGATCCTTTTTTTTGACGAAGGCATCAGATGCCTTCTATCTGTTTTTTAAATAGCTCTTCTGTACAGTTGTTTTTCTAAAGTTCTATTTACAGTCTTTCAAAGTTCCGACTTCCAATAACATCTTGTCCAAAGCAGGCTCATCCAGGAAATAAGAAAAGTGATCTTTTTTTAAGGTTAATGACAACTTAGTCGTGTTAATTAGATCGTATTTCAGAACATGTATTTCCTTTTTTATATCATTTACTAAGGTAGTTTCCAAGCCTCTTAACAATTGAGTTGAAGGTTTTCTTATAAACTGTTTTTCAATTTTAATGTCATGTGCGACACCTTTAGTCGCTAAGTTTTTAATGTCAAAATCGTTTTGGCCTAAGGCTGAAATAGGTAATATGAGCACTATTGAGAAGATGAATAATTTCATTGTTTCTAGAATTTAAAAATTTGGACCACTGACAAAATAGGTGATGATCAGCAGCGGATTACATTTTTATTGAAGCTAACAAATTTCTACCATCTTTCCTATTAATTTTTCCTGTTCGATTAAGGAAAAGTTCTAATACTGCTTTAATACATAATTGTTAAATACACTTAAACCTGACAATGCAAAACAAAAAAAGCAGACTCCTCAGTCTGCTTTTTTCTCTAAAATTTAAATTTTTGGTTATCTTTTTAAGATGTAGAAGTATGAACGCCTGTTCAATTGATGTTCTTCTGAGCTACATTTAACGCCGTTAGAACATTTGTTCAACAATTGAGATTCTCCGTATCCGATAGCACTTTCAATACGTTCAGCCGTAATGCCACGAGATAGAATATAATCTCTGGTCGATTTTGCTCTGCGGTCAGATAATTTCATATTGTAGCTATCACTTCCTCTACTGTCCGTATGGGATTCAATTTTAATCACCATTTCAGGATGTTCTCTCATCACATCAACGATATGCTCTAATTCATACTCAGCATCTGTTCTGATGTTCCATTTATCGAAATCAAAGAAGATAGGATTGATGACAATTTGGTTGTTATCAATTAACGGGATTAAGTAAAGATCTGCTTTGTTAACCTTTCCATCTTCAAAAGAGGTAACCACTTTCTTAAGGTCGTCCTTATAATCTTTTTTACTACCTAACACTGTATAGCTTTTATCACAATCAGCATCAAATTCATATGCCCCTGTAACAGTCGTAATAACGGTCGAGATAATTTTCCCTGAGCTGTTAATCAATTTTACTTCAACGCCAGCAAGAACCTCATTTGTTTTTGCATCTCTGGCGATGCCTTCAATTTTTTGCTGACATGGTTCAGCGTTAAAACCATAAATGTCATCGCTACCTTTTCCGCCTGGTCTGTTAGAAGAAAAGTATCCTGTATCGTTACTATCGTTTTTAAAGAAGGCGAAATCATCGTATCCACTATTATAAGGCGCTCCTAAATTTTCTGGTTCGGCATTGTCATCTTTTAGGATGTTCGACTT
Source organism: Gelidibacter salicanalis (assembly GCF_007997285.1). GTDB lineage: Bacteria > Bacteroidota > Bacteroidia > Flavobacteriales > Flavobacteriaceae > Gelidibacter > Gelidibacter salicanalis. The sequence continues at coordinate 37,930 of NZ_VORX01000007.1, read as the reverse complement.
ATAGATGTCTAAAAGGCCTAAATTTAAATACCCATCAGACGAAAAATAGAAGGTACTGTCTTTAGCTATAAAAGGAAACATTTCACGGCCTTCAGTATTTACTTTAGGGCCTAGATTTTTAGGTTGGCCGTATTTCCCATCTTCTAAAATATCCACCACATAAATATCGGTTTGACCCAATCCGCCCTCGCGATCAGATACAAAATAGAGTTTTGTGTTATCTGGACTTAAAGTAGGGTGGCCATTAGAAAAATAATCATCATTAAAAGGAAGTTCTACAATAGCTTCCCATTGATCTTCCTGTAAGCTAGCCTTATAAAGTTTTAAATGTGATGTGCCTTTACGGTCATAATCCAATTTATTTCTTTTGTCAACATTATCTCTCGTAAAGTAGATGGTTTGGCCATCATTTGTAATCGCCACTGAAGCTTCATGGTAAGCAGTGTTGATTTTCGATGATTTTATAAAATCAGGTTCGCCATATTCCTTTTTACCTTCATTATCGGTTACCGAAACAACAAAAAGATCTAAGAAAGGTTCGTCATTCCATCCGTAATTTTTTTTCAAGTCGGCATGCCTGGAGGAGGCGAAGTACATGTTCCCATTGGCGGTATAGCCACCAAAATCAGAGAAGGGCGTATTGAAAGCCAAATTTTCAATTTCAACCACTACGTCCTCGGTGGAGGCTAACTCTTCATAGATGTCTAAATTATTGGCGTCAAAGTTTTTCACACGACTGTCTCCGGATTGGATTTCTTTAAACTTCACCAACCATTTGTCCGCCTCAACATAATTTCCAATACTTCTTAAACTCTGAATGTATTTGAAAATGTATTCTGGATTAATTGAGTTGTACTTGTTTAGAGCTTTACCATACCACAAAGCAGCTTCTTGAGACTTTGAGTTGTTGTAATAACAATCTCCCAATCTGGTTAAAACATGGGCACTACTGTCGCCTTTTTTGACGGCTTCTTCGTAGAGTTCAGTTGCTTTAACATAGGCGAAATTCTCGAAGAATTTATCGGCCAATTTTTTTTGAGCAACCATGAACGTGCTACTAAGCGCAAAAAGAAATATAAATAATTTTGTTTTCATAGTTATAAGTTTTAGAAGTATCGAGGCGATTTAATACGTTTACTTTTAAAGATTTCGAACATTAGCAGGATTTCATGTGTTCCACTAGTATAAGGTCTTAAATCCGAGAACGGATATTCATAAGCATAACCTATACGCAATTGTTTAGATACCTGAAAATCTGCAATTCCACTTAATGCGGATGTGTTTTCATCAATTCGATATCCTCCACCAATCCAAAATACTTCATTGAAAAGAAAGTTGGCAGTTAAATCTAAAGATAATGGAGCGCCATTGGTAGCTTTCAACATAAATGCTGGTTTAAATTTGGTTATTGCACCAAGATCGAATACATACCCTCCAGTAAAATAGTAGCTCAATCGTTCTAAAGCTTCAAACTCCTGCTCACCATTATAATCCGTGTTTAATAATCGAGGCGCTGAAAGACCGAGGTACCATTTATCAGTATGCCAATAGGCACCAGCACCTACATTTGGTTTCCATCTGTTTTCGTAACCATAAATGACAGGATCATCAAACTCAGCTTCCCTGAAATCAGGGTCAAGGCTAAATCCGGTAAACCCAGCTTTCAGACCAAAAGCCAATTTGGTATTCTGACCTGTTTGTATGGTGTATGAAAAGTCAGCATAAACGTATTGGAAATTTTGGTATCCGAGTTCGTCATTAACAAATGACATTCCTAAACCAATCTTCTCATTACGCAATGGCGCATGTACAGAGAGTGTTTGGGTAGTAGGCGCTCCTTCGAGGCCTACCCATTGACTTCTGTGCAAGCCTACCATACTTAAGGTCTCACGACTTCCCGCATAGGCCGGGTTTATTGAAATGGTATTATACATATACTGTGTAAACTGTGGTAGTTGTTGGGCAACTCCCACCCAGCTGGTGAACAGTATGAAAACGATGATGTTAAACTTTAAAAATTTCATAGGTTAAAATTTATTTGGTTGCAACGTAGATTGGACCTGCAAAAGGCTCTAATCCACTATTTTTTAGGTTAACGACGTAATAGTATGTTCCGGTTGGTACAAAATTTGAATTACCAACTGAAGCTTTAGAAGAGGTTCCATTCCAATCATTCTGGTAGTTTTTAGATTCGTAAATCATAGCACCCCAACGGTTGAATATTTGTAACTCTACCGTAAATCCACAAGATTCGACACCAGTGATTGTGAAGAAATCATTCTTACCATCCAAATAAGTAGTCACTGCCCTCGAAATAATTACATCCTCTGCACCACATGGTAACACCACACAGTCATCATGTAAGGTAATGTTCACAAAAGTTTCAGATGTACAATAGTCATCAGCCAAGGTGTATTTAAAGGTGTAAGTTCCCAATTCTAAATTGTAAGGATTGAAGATGCTACCATCAATGGTTGCATTACCAGTTTCAACTGACCAAGTTCCATTGGCATCGTAAGTTCCACTGAACAAATCGAAGAGATTGAAACTGATGTCATCTCCATTACACAATTCAGTATCCATTGCAGATATGACAATAGTAGGGCTTACATTAATTACTTGCGTAAATTCCGCATCATTACCACAAGTATCAGATACCGTCCAAGTTCTAGTAATTACATAAGTCTCCACACCTTCAGTAGCCGTTGAAGATTCATCAAATACGACAGTAATGTTATTAGAGCAAGCATCTTCAAACACTAAATCTGGGACGCTTGGAATATTATCACAAGCAATAGAAATTTCTGTATCATACGCATTAACTAAACTAGGCGCCGTTGTATCCATGACATTGATGGTTTGTGATGCTGTTGAAGCATTGCCACAAGCATCTGTCGCTGTCCATGTTCTGGTGATTAAATAATCACCTGCGCACGCACCATTTGATGTAACATCAACAAAAGTTAAGGTCACTTCAGACCCACAAGCATCTGTAGCAATTGCTTGCGCAAAGTTTGGTGTTACTGCACAGTCCACAGTAGTCTCAGCTGGTAAGGCAGCAAAAACAGGGGCGGTGTTATCTTGTACGTTAATCGTTTGAGATGCTGTAGCAATATTATTATTAGCATCCATAGCTGTCCAAGTTCTTGTGATAGAATACGTTCCTACACAATCGCCATTAGTCGTAACGTCTGTAAACGTTAAAGTAACTTCAGATCCACAAGATCCAGTAGCTGTTGCTTGCGTAAAGTTAGGTTCAGCACCACATTCTATTGTGGATTCAGCAGGTAATGCTGCGATAGTGATCTCAGAATTAGTTTTAACATTGATGGTTTGTGATGCTGTTGAAGCATTGCCACAAGCGTCAGTTGCTGTCCAAGTTCTAGTAATGGCATAAGCACCTGTACTGTCACTTTCAGTTTTAACATCTGCAAAAGTCAGCGTCACCTCAGACCCACAAGCATCCATAGCGGTAGCTTGTGCAAAGTTAGGTTCTACACCACATTCTACTGTAGATTCCCCAGGTAACGCAGCGATAACAGGAGCAGTCGTGTCTACAACATTAATCGTTTGAGAGGCAGTAGCTGTTTTACCATTAGCGCCCTTAGCTGTCCAAGTTCTAGTAATTGTATAAGTACCTGTACAGTCGCCTTCAGTGGTAACGTCTTCAAAAGTTAGGGTCACCTCAGCGCCACATGCACCTGCAGCTACTGCTTGCGCAAAGCTAGGTTCTACACCACAGTCAACTGTCGATTCAGCAGGTAAGGGAGCGATAACCAACTCAGTATTATTTTTAACAGTAATGGTTTGTGATGCTGTAGAAGCATTGCCACAAGCATCAGTTGCTGTCCAAGTTCTAGTAATGGCATAAGCACCTGTACTGTCACTTTCAGTTTTAACATCTGCAAAAGTCAGCGTCACCTCAGACCCACATGCATCCGTAGCGGTAGCTTGTGCAAAGTTAGATTCTACACCACATTCTACTGTAGACTCCCCAGGTAACGCAGCGATAACAGGAGCAGTGATGTCTTGAATATTGATGGTTTGTGATGCTGTAGAAGCATTGCCACAAGCGTCAGTCGCTGTCCAAGTTCTTGTGATGGTATAAGCACCTTCACATTCGCCGGCAGTTTTAATATCTTCAAAGGTTAAGCCTACTTCAGATCCACAAGCATCCGTGGCAACAGCTTGTGCGAATTCTGGTGTCACTGCACAATCTATGGTAGTTTCACCAGGTAAGGCTGCAAATACTGGTGCAGTCGTATCTGAAATTGTGTAAGTAGCAGTTGTGCTGCTAGTGTTTCCACATCCATCTGTAGCTGTAAAAGTAATAGTACCTGAAGTATTACAAGCTTCAGAAAGACTTGTAAACGTATTAGTCCATATTACTGCAGAACAGGTATCCGTAGCTGTAGCACCACCATTGGTATCTAACCAATTTTGGAAGTCCTTCATCGTATCATCATTGCCACATTCAGCGGTAAAATTAGCTGCTGGTGTTACTACTGGTGCCGTCGTATCAATAATGGTGTAAGTTGCACTAGTAGTGCTCGCATTACCACAGGCATCAGCTACTGTAAAGATTACAGTTATTGGTTCATTACAATCTGAAACAGAACCATCATAGTTGTTAGTCCAAGTTAAGTCAGTTGCACAAGCATCAGAAGCAGAAGCCCCCCCGTTGTTTGCCAACCAAACGTCCAAAGCGCCATCAGTGCCATTAACACTACACTCTACAACCAGATTACTGGCAGCAGTATCGATAATTGGTGCGATAGTATCCAATATTGTTATAAACTGAGTTGCTGTAGTAGTCAAACCACAAGAATCTGTTGCAGTCCAAGTTCTTTCGATAATTTTTGTGTTTCCACAAGTATCTAAGGCATCAGCATCTACATATGTCACAGAAACAGCGCCGCAAGCGTCAAATGCGTCGGGAACTCCAGTAGCAGACGGATCAGTAGATTCCGAACATTCTACCACAGCATCTTCTGGCGCGGTGATTGTTGGAGGTGTTGTATCCACAATAGTAATGGTTTGGGCTGTGGTAGAAGTATTTCCACATTCATCAATAGCAGTCCATGTTCTGGTGATGCTTTGTGTGTTACCACAACCTGCAATCGCACTGTCCTCAAAAGTGATTACTACGTTACCACAACCATCGGTTGCGGTAGCTTCTCCAAATCCGCCATCGCTCATACGCGATAAGCCTGAACATTCTAATGTCACATCAGCAGGAGCCGTAATGACTGGTGCAGTGGTATCAACTACATTTATGGTTTGCGCCGCAGATACTGTATTTCCACAAACATCTGTTGCCGTCCAAGTTCTTGTAATCGTCTGGGTTGCGCCACAAGCGTCTACAGCTGCATCTAGGTAGGTAAGGGTAACGTCACCACAGGCATCAGTTGCTGTTGCCAAACCGGTAGCGTCAGGATCAGTGGATTCTGAACATTCTACAGTGGCATCCGCTGGTATCGTTAAGGTAGGTGCAGTAGTATCTGAAACTGTAATAGTTTGCGTACCAGTGCTTGTATTTCCACAAGCGTCTGTAGCTGTCCAAGTTCTTGTAATTACTTGAGTTGCTCCACAATTTTCTACACTTGCATCTACATAGCTTATGTCTACTGTGCCACAAGGCTCATTTACTGTTGCAATTCCTGTAGCAGATGGCTCTAATGAAGTGCCACATTCTACCTTTACAGCAGTAGGTAAGACAAGTTTTGGTGGTGTGGTGTTTTCAATGGTGAAAGTTTGTGTACCAGATGCTGTTTGATTACAAGCATCAGTAACCGTAAAAGTTCTGGTTACAATGAGTGGGCAAGTGCCTGACGTCGTGTCGCTATAGCTTACAGTATTAATTCCATCTCCAGTTATGCTTCCACCTTCCGTGATAAATTGAGAAGTACTGATGGTTACTGCAGTTTCACTGTAAGTTAATGCAGATGTGATATCAGTCTCCGCACATCCAACCACGTCTACAGCTGCAGGAGCAGTGATAGCGATAGGGCTGGATGTTTCAGCAGTGATATTGAAAGTCGCTGTAGTCGTACAGTTTGAATTGGCATCTGAAACGGTTAGCACATATGTGCCTGCAGCAGCATTTCTCAAATCTTGCGTTGTAGCAACTTGCGTGCCGTTCATTTCCCAAACATAGGTGTAGTCACCTGATCCGCCAGCAACTGAAATGTCTAAACTTCCACTGTTGGAGTCGAAACAAGACGCATTAATTTGATCTTGTAAAGTAATGGTCAATCCATCGTTGACGGTTACCGTAAGTGGTGTTCTGTTAGGATTAACACAGTTTTCAGCTGGACCTTCAGAAACATAATACGTAAATGTACCGGTAACGCTAGTATCTGGTGTTAATGAAGTTTGAGCTACGGTATTAGGATTGTTATCTGCATAATAGAATACAGTATAATTAGGATTGCTAGCTTGTGCAGATAATGGATTGGCTGTCTCACCTACGCAATACGTTACATTTGTTATTGAAGGTGAAGAAGTAACTTTAGTGACTTCAATAGTCAAAGTATACGTACAGTTGGTCACTCCTGGAGGCACGGCATAATAAGTAGTCACACCAATAGTCGCAGGAAAAGGGTTGGATGCGTTGTACTGAATAGAGGCATCAGTGACAGGAACAGTATCATAAAATAAGGATCCTGGAGGGAACTGTGCTGCTATTTCAGAAACAGGAATGCTGTTAGATTCTAAATTGCAGAATAAAAAGTCTCTAGATACTGAAATGTCGCTACAATTATCAAGAATGAATTGTTGAGCATCAATATTGATGACAATTGGGTCCGTATTAGGGATGCCTTCGCAAACGCCATTGTCGTCATAACCTTGAATTAATGGTAGGGTAAAGTTGATTCCTGAAGTGGCACCGGTTCCTGAAATTGTACCGCCTAAAATGATCACTTTAGGACCACAATCTGAATTTACTAAAATAGAACAATCTTCTGTTGTTTTTAATTTGAAACGTAGGCTTGCCAATAATTTGTTGATGTCAGCATCTAAAGGAAGATAAGCAATATCCCACACAATAGATCCGGTTGCTCCCAAATTAGGATCAAAGTAAGGTGCTGTAGCCTCAAACAGGCTGTCGTATTCATTAAATGTAATACTACCTGGCACAAATTGAGACGTAAATGGAATCGGAATAACCACTTTGGCGTTTTTAATAGGTTCTGTACCTTTATTTCTAATGTCTAAATTGTATAATAACTCATCTCCAGGTAACGCTACATAAGGTGCTGTAGCTGGTGATCCTTGAATCTCAACTACAGATAATAGACCTTCTGCTTCCGGAACGTAAGAATCTACGGCAAAGGTGATGTTGAAAATGGCATAGGTATCTTGCGTAGATCCATATTGAAATTGAGCAGAAGTTTGATTGTTGTTGATAATTGCTTTATCCGCATTATCTAAATCGAACATGCTAATGTCAATTCCAGTATTATTGAGGAGGTAAGGAATTCTATTTCCCGGCGTTTGGATGGACGAATTGAAAAAGTTGCTAGCACTGTTTAAACCATGCTCTAAAGCGGTATAAATATTATCGCTATTTCTTCTAATTTTAAAATAATCTCCGGCAATAATTCTATCACCTTCACCTGCCATAATACCAAGTTTTACTTTAACTGGGCCTTGTTGTGTGGTGTTGAAACCAGAAACATCCAATAAATAACTTTGAGTAATACTACTGTCTACAAAAGCATGACCATCAAATACAGTAATATCTTTCCAACTCATTTCTGAATTTTCGTAGACTACAACCATACCCCAGCCACCGTAATAACCAATGCCGTCACCATCTCCTTCAACAAGTGCCATATCAGCAATGTGGTACAAGCCATTTTTACCATTAGTTTTTACGTAGTCCGTAATGTCTACATACGCTGAAAATATGTCGTTATCAAAACCTGATGGATAGTAAATATCTGTTGGTTTAGCCATTAGCTGAGTATAACCAGAGGCATTTGGGCCTTTAATAGAGACCTTTCTTTTGTTGAAAGTTTTGGTACGCTCAACAGTTTCGTTATAAGTATCCGTAAAGGTTACGGTAAGGTGTGCCCTGTTTTCTGGAAACACTTCTAATCGACTGACTTTAAGTACAAAGTCTGAACCTGTGTAGATAGTATAAGGCGATTTTAAAATGGCAGAGGCATTACTTAAACTTGTTAAAGCAATTTCTGTTTGAGGCCCATTATTGACAGAAACCTTTAAAGTTGTTTTATTGTCATTTTCACCCTTATTAAAATAGAACTTAACCGTATTGCCGCCACCGTTAGAAGTGAAGGTATAGGTGGTCAGACTACTTGTATTTGTAATAGCTAAAGTATAGTTTGTATTGGGGATCGCTTCACCATTAAAAATTTGTTCTGTATTGGTCACTTTCTCAGAGATCGTGTTACCGGTTTCAAAATCTTTAGTAATCGTAAAGTCAGTGCTACCGCTAGATCTCCCAGTCCAATATAAACCTGCATACACAATGTTGGTGCATTCTGGACTAATCTGATCAGACAAATTTAACGAGGCAGCTGACGAGTTCCAAGTGCTTGGGTCATTGTCTACGTCAACATATTCCATGTCTTCACTGTTACTGGAATTGTCGCTGTAATTAACTAAAGTTAAGTTGGTATTGCCCAACATGGTAAAATCGCCCTTTACATTGTAAATGGTTTTATCCGGTGTAAATGCTGAGGCTCGGGGTTTAAAGTCAACCTTAACCTGTGCATTCGCAAAAAATGTAGGTGCTAGTGCAAAAACAGTCACCAATACTAGCTGCAGTATTGGTTTAATGTTATAAATTTTTTCAGAGTATAGTTTTTTCATAGTGATAACTTTTAAATAAGTCAGTAGGTATTATGAACGTTGGTAAGTGTTGTAATAAATAATAAGTTTAGGGTCGGCATTTTGAATAAAAGTTCTAATTTGAGCTTCCGTAGCAGGAAATTCACATTTAAGGTAGACATACTTTAAATTATTAAATCCTCTGAGAGCAGCCATATTAAATGGTGTTCTCAAATCGTTCTCTGAAGCCAGATCAATTTTAATCATTTCTACTGTATTGAAAAGCGCGCTGCGTTTAGAAACCACATTAAAGGATTGGGCATCCTTAAATTTCAATACCAGAGGATGTGCTTTACCTTTAACTTTTGATAGGGTATTATTTTTAACATATACCGTCGCATTGAGCTCATACAATAAATCTGACGGAAGATCCGCAGTCGCTTGAGAACTTCTGTTTCCAACAACAACATCACTCGATATAAACCTATCTGAGTTGCCAGTTAAATTATGGATGACGTTATCTTGGGAAAAACAGGTTCCTGAGAAAAGTCCGATAAGCATAAGGCTACTTAATAACTTTGTTTTAAATTTGGTATTCATAGTCCTAGATATTTAATAAACTGATTATTTTAACACTCTATTAATTTGTAAACTTTATATGCAAATTCCTATAATGGCGGATGGCCAATACGATTTTAGTTTAGCGTTGACGGAAATGCCTGAAACTAATAATAGAATTTGTAAATATTTTGAGGGAAGAGGTTGCGGAGGGCAACACGTGGTTGGATTGATTAACATGTTTTAGATTTGGGATCATAACATTGATTATTTTTGACAAAGCAACAGATAACTAATAGGTAAAACAAAAATAAATGTTAAAGGGCTTGAAATAATCGTTAAAACGGACATGCTCAGCACATTAACGTTAATAACAGCACTTAATCGAACTTATTATGAAGAGTATCGTATTTATCAGGCATGCAAAGTCCTCTTGGGAGCAGGATCTCACTGACTTGAAGCGTCCTTTAAGTTCTAGGGGCATCAGTGATTCCAACCTTGTTTCAAACGCTTTTGGGGATTTTGATTTTTATCCTGATATTATTTTTTCAAGCCCAGCAAACAGAGCTTTAAGTACTTGCAAAATTTTCATGGAGAATTTACATTATCCGGACAGCTTGCTGCGTATTGAAGAGCAAATTTATGATTTCGGAGGTAACCGTGTGTTGCGCTTCATTAAAAGCCTCGACACTACCCAAAATAAGGTAATGATTTTTGGCCACAACCATGCCTTTACGGAATTGACTAACAGTCTGGGAAACCAGGCTCTGGATAATTTGCCAACCTCCGGAGTTGTGAAAATTAATTTTGACATTTCATCTTGGCAAGACATTCAAAAAGGTAAAACAGAGCTGATTTTGAAACCTAAGGATCTTCGTTGATATGATACTTAAATTTCTCCTTTAAAGCTCCTTTAAAGCTCCTTTAGAGGGACCTAAATGCCTAATATTATCAAATAATTAATCCTGATCATCTCTCTTTATTTTGAGTTAGAAATAGAATATATTTGTCAGAGATTAAATACAGTTCGCACTTCATGGTTACAGATATAAATTCCAATACATACATCAATAGAGAGTTGAGCTGGCTACAGTTTAACGAACGTGTTTTACAAGAAGCGGAAGACGAGAATGTTCCATTAATTGAACGGCTTCGGTTTTTGGGTATCTTCTCCAATAATTTAGACGAGTTTTTTAAAGTGCGGTACGCTACCGTTAAACGTATTGATGAGGCTGGAAAAACCGGTAAAAGTGAGTTGGGCGGCATTTCAGCCAGTGAATTATTAGAAATCATCACGCAAATTGTTATCAAACAGCAGAGTGATAGTTTGCATATTTTGGCTACCATCCACAAGCGTCTTGAAGATGAACAGATTCATATGGTCAATGAAACGCAAATTGATGAAGCCCATCACAAGTTTATTAAAAATTATTTTATTCAATATGTGAGTCCAGCATTGGTGACCATCATCTTAAGCGATTTGGTGAAACTTCCTACCTTAAAAGACAGTGCCGCTTATTTGGCGGTAAAGATGGTTTTAGCCAACCAACAAAAGCAATATGCACTTATAGAAATTCCAAAATCCATGGACCGGTTTGTGGTGCTTCCTAAAAAAGGTCAGGATAATTATATTATTCTATTAGATGATTTGCTGCGTTATTGCATGGATGATATATTTAATATTTTTGAATATGAATCCGTTTCTGCACACATGATCAAAATTACTCGGGATGGCGAACTGGATTTTGAGAGTGATTTAAGCAAGAGTTTTATTGAGAAAATATCTGACAGCGTCAAACACCGACAAACTGGAGAGCCGGTGCGTTTTGTGTATGATAAAACTATTGATGAACAAACCCTGTTGTTCCTGATGAATATGATGGGAATAGATTCTAAGGACAGTGTCATTCCTGGGGGGCGTTATCACAACAGACGTGACTATATGGATTTTCCAAGTTTGGGAAGGACTGATCTGTTATACGATAAGATCAAGCCATTACCCGTAAGAGGCTTGAGTTTGGAACGCAGCATCTTTAAAAATATCGCTAAAAAAGATTATTTATTACATACGCCGTATCACACGTTTTCCTACATTGTTAAGTTTTTAAGGGAAGCCGCCTTAGACCCTAAGGTGAAAAACATAAAAATTACCATCTACCGTTTGGCGCAAATTTCGCACGTGGCGAGCTCATTGATTAACGCCGCTAAAAATGGTAAAAAAGTGACCGTGGCTATAGAGTTGCAGGCTCGTTTTGATGAGCAGGCCAATATTGATTATGCTGAACAAATGGAAACGGACGGTGTCAATCTCTTATTTGGGGTTAAAGGCCTTAAAGTGCACAGCAAAATGTGTGTGATAGAACGTGAGGAAAATAATAAGATTAAGCGATATGGCTTTTTAAGTACGGGGAATTTTAACGAATCGACCGCTAAATTGTATACTGACTTTACCTTGTTTACTTCAGATCAAAAAATTTTAAAAGATGTGGTTAAGGTCTTTGATTTTTTTGAAACCAATTATAAAATTTTTAGTTATAAGCACATCATTGTTTCGCCCCATTATACAAAAACTAAGTTGTTTAAACTGATCGATACGGAAATTGAGAACGTCAAAAATAAAAAACCTGCTTTTATTAAATTGAAGTTGAACAGCATTTCAAGTTATATGATGGTGGATAAACTTTATGAAGCCAGTAGGGCGGGCGTTAAGATTCAGATGATTGTAAGGGGAATTTGTTGCTTAGTTCCGGGAATTAAAGGGATGAGTGAAAATATTGAGGTGGTGAGTATCATTGATAAGTTTTTGGAACATACCAGATTATTGATATTTTGCAATAATAATGACCCCAAAGTCTTTATTTCATCCGCGGATTGGATGTCGCGAAATATTGAAAACCGAGTGGAGGTCACCTGTCCTATTTATGATAAAGATATTAAACAGGAATTACTGGATGTTTTTGACATCTCTTGGAGTGACAATGTTAAGGCACGACTGCTTTGCGGGTCGCACGAAAACAAATACAAACGTAATGATTTGCCAAAGGTTAGGGCGCAATTTGCCATTTATAATTATTACGTCGATAAATTAGAAAACTAGACTATGCTGACCATAAAAAAATATGCTGCCATTGACATTGGATCAAATGCGGTGCGGTTGCTTATTTCAAACATCATTGAACAAAAAGGGAAACCGACCCTCTTTAAAAAGAGCGCTCTAGTTAGGGTGCCCATCCGGTTGGGAGCAGACGTCTTTTTAAATCAAAAAATTTCTAAAGAAAATGAATTGCGTTTAATTGATACTATGAACGCCTTCAAATTGCTGATGAAATCCCATAAGGTGCTGGCTTATAAAGCCTGTGCTACCTCGGCCATGCGCGAAGCTGAAAATGGCAGTGAGGTTGTTAAACTGATTAAAAAACACGCCAAGATTAAGATTGATGTTATTGATGGCGAAGAGGAAGCCGCCATTATTGCTGCAACTGATTTGAACAGTTTTATCGATAAGAGTAAAACCTATTTATATGTTGACGTAGGTGGGGGGAGTTCAGAGTTTTCTGTTATTCATCAAGGTCATACCACAGCCTCTAAATCCTTTAAAATCGGAACTGTTCGATTGTTGAATGATATTGTACAAAAAGACGCCTGGATAGAGTTGGAATCTTGGATTAAACAAAACACTAAAGATTTCGAAAAAATCGATCTTCTGGGTTCTGGAGGCAACATTAATAAAATCTTTAAAATTTCAGGAAAAGCTTTAGGTAAACCGTTGACCTATTTTTACTTGACTTCCTATTATAATATGTTGCAAACCTATAGTTATGAAGAGCGCATTACAGAATTAGATTTGAATCAGGATAGGGCAGATGTGATAATTCCGGCAACCCGAATTTATTTATCCGCCATGAAATGGAGTGACGCAAAATACATTTATGTACCTAAAATTGGACTTTCAGATGGGATCATAAAAAGTGTTTATTTTGGATCAGTTTCAAGTGTCAACCTTGTCTAGTTTAGCAGTTTGTCTTCTTTTTAAGGTGACATATCTAATATTTGATTAAAATAATTATTTTCAAATTATATTCACGGTCTCAAATCACTTATTATGAAAAAAATATTTACGCTATTACTTGTCGTAGGCCTGTCGACTTATTCGTTTTCTCAAGACCTTAAATACGGTGTCCATTTTGCTACCAACATCTCTAATATGGACTATGAAGAGGACGGGATTCAATCTAACCCGCATAGAAATGGTTTTGTATTTGGCGCTTTTGCCGATTTCGGATTGACTGAACGTTTGGCCGTTATGACGGAGTTGCAATATTCTCCAGAAGGGGCTAATCTGCAATATTTTAAAACCGACTATATTAATCTGCCGATCATTCTTAATTACGCTATTGTTGGAGGATTAAAGCTAGGTGTGGGGCCTCAATTAGGAGTAAAAGTGCACAAGCATGACGACGGATTCAAAAATTTCGCGTTCTCCGGCGTTGGTTTTGCTGAGTATATGATTACTGACGAAATTGGTGTGGATTTCCGTTATCTATACGGAATTTCCAATGTATTTGATGACGCATCTCCATTAGAAGCGAGACAAGGTGTGATGCAGTTTGGATTTACATACAGACTCTAATTGCTTTACTCAACTACTAAAAAAAGCTCCAAATTTTGGAGCTTTTTTTATGACCATACGTGAGCAAATTTTAAAAATTTATTAGCCGTGAATGGTTTCGCTTTTACTCAAATTTTTCATTATTTCTGCTTCATAGTCTAAGAGATCATTCCACTTTTGATCAACCTCCTTACGATCGCCGTACTGTCTGGCAAATCCTAAAAACATGGTATAGTGATTGGCTTCACTCACCATTAATTTCCGATAGAATTCTGCCAGTTCTTTATCTTCTAATTCTTCAGAAAGCAAACGGAAACGTTCGCAACTGCGCGCTTCAATTAAAGCCGCGTATAGCAAGCGGTGCACGAGTTGGGTGGTTCTGCTGCCACCTTTCGGAAAGAACGTTATCAATTGAAGTACATAATCATCTTTTCGGTCTCTGCCCAAAATCCAGCCGTTTTCTAATATCTTGTCGTGCACCATTTTAAAATGACTAATTTCTTCCTTTACTAAAGCTACCATTTCTTGCACTAAATCTGTATATTCCGGAAAACTAACGATTAATGAGATTGCTGTACTAGTAGCTTTTTGTTCACAATAAGCGTGGTCCGTTAAGATGTCTTCTATGTTTTTTTCTACAATATTGACCCAACGTGGATCTGTTGGTAATTTAAGTCCGAGCATATTCTTATTTGGTATTATTTTGACCATCTATAAAAATGGTCTTTTATTTCGTCTTTTTTTTAACTGCGTTCCTCTATTCTAGTCAAGGTTTGTTGACCCTGGGCATTAATAGACATCCGGTACAACTTAAATGCTGATGTCAGCGGGTTCATAAAGGAGATGTCCAAAGTTATATCTTCTAGGGAAGATAATTCCTGATTTACCCACGTATGTTGTAAGGTAGCATGGTCCCAGAAGGGGTCACTATCTATCGCTCTAAAGTGCTGCGCCGAAATATGGGTATGTAGTATATTTTTAGTAGCTGTCGTAATTAAGATTTCTGATTCAAAGACCCGTTGGTAGTGCTGTCGTCCCGGCACGCTTGTCGGAACCAAAATTTGAGCATCCTTCAAGGTGTAATTTTTAATATGCACCTTTACGATATTGGCAATTAATGTATCCGTAACAATTTCCGTATAGGCTTCGGGACTGTGGGTTATAGTAGGAATGGGTACAGCTTTTAAATTAAATTCGGAAACCGCTTTTTGCAAGGATTCTTTTTTAGTTTGCCGGCCATCACAGCTAAAACATACAACAGCTATTACAAAAAGTACTCCTAAAAAGTTTTTCATGGTAGAGGTGATTTATCAATGGCGATTTTTGAAAAATAGGAAACTAAAGTTTATAAATCCAATCCAAAGGTGGATCTTAATAGCTCTATATTTGGATTTTTCTCTTTAAGTTTTTCATATTTTTCGATTGGCGAAAACGCATATTTTTTAGATATTTCCTCGTTGACTTCAATTTCTAAAGATAAATTAAAATTCCGAAGTGATTTTCTAAGATGTTCCATCAACGGAAACTGTGCCCGCTCCAATTCGATTTTCAGGGATTCAATGGGAAATTCAACGTAAATGGCTGTTCCTTTTAAAACAGGTTTACTCATTTCTAACATTGACACCATGATCTTTTCGCCTTTAGCGTTTAAGGTTGAAATGTAAGAAGCCCATGCCGCGTTAAAAGCTTCTTGGGTAAATTCCTCAGCAGGCAAATCATTAGGATCAATGACCACCTCCATTTGCTTAATCAAGTGCTCTTTTTTAGCCTTGATACTTTTTAAAGATAACCCAGAGGTACGCTTATTATCTAGCTTGAGATCAATTTTAGGAATGGTTGTCTGGGCATACGGATTCTGTGTCGCGTTTGGTTTAGCTTCTGGAGCAGGCTGAACGGGTTCTGCCACTACATTGGACGCTTCAACTTCTTTTTTAGGAAGGGTGACGGGAACAGGTGTAATGCCTTTGGCTTTAAAATAAGAAGCAGGAATTATGTAATGTTTGCTATTTTTTTTTTCTCCATCAAAAGTGATAGAGGCAAGCTGCATTAAGGTCAGTTCAACGAGTAAGCGTTGATTCTTACTGTTTTTAAATTTGAGATCGCAGTCGTTAGCTAACTCAATGCCCTTCATCAGGAACTCATAGCTGGCTTTTCTGGACTGTTCCATATATTTAAGTTTGGTGTCCTCTCCAACCTCGAGAAGTTCAATAGTATGCTCATTTTTACAAACCATTAGATCTCTAAAATGAGATGCCAAGCCCGCAATATAATGATGCCCATCAAAACCTTTTGATAAGGTCTCATTAAACTGGATGAGCAATTCTGGAATTTTATTTTCTAAGATGAAGTCGGTGCTTGTAAAATAGGTTTCGTAATCTAAAACATTTAAGTTTTCAGTTACTGCCTGTCGGGTTAAATTTTTACCAGAAAAACTGACCACCCTGTCAAATATCGATAGGGCATCTCGCATGGCGCCATCGGCCTTTTGGGCAATGATGTGCAGCGCGTCATCTTCCGCATCAATTCCTTGTTCGTCGGCAATGTACTTTAAATAGTTTTTAGCATCTTTAACGGTGATGCGTTTAAAGTCGAAAATCTGACACCGGGATAAAATCGTTGGAATGATTTTATGTTTTTCCGTAGTGGCCAAGATAAAAATACAATGCTTTGGTGGCTCCTCGAGCGTTTTCAAAAACGCATTAAAGGCGGCCTGAGAAAGCATATGCACCTCATCAATAATATAGACCTTGTACTTACCAACTTGTGGCGGAATCCGAACCTGATCCGTTAAATTTCTGATATCATCAACCGAGTTGTTCGACGCGGCATCCAATTCAAAAATATTAAAAGCGAAATCTTCGTCTTCCTGCTCGGTGCCATCACTATTGATCATTTTTGCCAAGATACGGGCGCAGGTTGTTTTACCAACACCACGTGGCCCAGTAAAGAGTAGGGCTTGGGCTAAATGATTGTGTTCAATGGCATTTAATAACGTATTGGTAATAGCCTGCTGCCCCACAACATCCTTAAATGTCTGGGGTCTATACTTGCGTGCCGATACGATGAAATGTTCCATTGATTATACTCTAGTGATGCCGACATTTTGAGATGTCAAACTAGAAGTCACAAAGTTATAAAATCAGTTTTAAATATGCAGCTACAATGGCCGATTTTAGTATTAGTTATCAACAAAAAATGTTAGGAGTTTCGGCTGTTGAAATTCTGTCAAACGTTGCCAAAACTTAAGTTGATATAAGTGGTAATTTAAGGCTCTTAAAACGTTAAGCAGATCAAACTTTACATTAACTTTGTCCCCAAGTAAATCGCCTTATCGCTGAATGTTCAATTTAATTGGACAATTGGAGGAAAGTCCGAACACCGTAGTGCAACATAATGGTTAATGGCCATCGGTCGTGAGATCAGGAAAAGTGCAACAGAAAGTATGTACAGGTCATGCTGTAGTGAAACCAGGTAAACTCTATGTGGTGCAATGTCATGTAAACCAACGCTGCTTGCTCGCTGTTTGTTTTTAACAGATAGTGGCAGGCGAGAGGGCGGCACGCTCGATTGTTGGAGGGTAGACAGCTAAAGTGTGCTGGCAACAGTACACTCAGATAAATGATAAGGGTCGCGGCTCGATAATTATCGGGAACGTGATACAGAATTCGGCTTATAGATTTACTTAAACAAACAAGCCCTTTGGAAATTTCCAAAGGGCTTTGTTTTTATCTAAAGGATATGAATGAGATTAACCAATGGTCAAGGCCGGTCTTTCAAAATAACTAAATAAGCTACTGCCATAATTTTTCGAATAACTAAAATAGGGAAGAGTTGAAAGATCCATTTGCTTAGCGCTTTCTACAATTAGAACCCCGTCATCCTCCAAAAGGTTATTTTGAAACACCAATTCCGGAATTTTCGTGAATTGTTCTAAACTGAACGCGTAAGGTGGATCAGCAAAAATGACATTCACCTGTAATTTGGTAGTTTCCAAAAATTTAAAAACATCACTCTTTACCGTTTTTATGTCCATTTCAAATTCTTCAGCAGTTTTATTGATGAACTTGACACACCCAAAATCTTCATCTACAGAAGTGATGTGGGCCGTCCCTCTCGATGCAAATTCGAAACTGATGCTTCCTGTTCCGGCGAAAAGATCTAAAACAGAAATTTCGTCAAAGTAAAAATTATTGTTTAGGATATTAAAGAGTGCCTCTTTGGCCATATCCGTGGTGGGACGCACCGGCAAGTTTTTAGGCGGTGTAATACGTCTTCCTTTAAATTGACCTGAGATTATTCGCATGGATTGAAACTGTTTAAAATAAGGGTGTGTTGGTGCTTTGACACTTGGAGATCTAACTGATCAAACGTAAATTTTTCTGATGGGTGTTCAAAAGCTACAAATCTGATATAGGTATATAATAGTTTATAGAGTGGATCATCCTTCTCAATCGTACCAGATAGTTTAACCTTTAAGTTTTCTGGGTTCAACTTAAGTTGCTCAACGGCAAAAAGAATATAATAAATAAAATCTTCTGAGGTAGTATATTCAAAAGAATTATAGAGCTGGAGTTGTCCTTGTTTAAGCACAACCATTTCGTAATGAAAGGGTGCAATATTTAGATACATATGGTCCTCTTCTACATCGACCTCGTT
This sequence comes from Gelidibacter salicanalis, assembly GCF_007997285.1. Taxonomy (GTDB): domain Bacteria; phylum Bacteroidota; class Bacteroidia; order Flavobacteriales; family Flavobacteriaceae; genus Gelidibacter; species Gelidibacter salicanalis. Next base: position 19,308 of record NZ_VORX01000007.1, on the reverse strand, counting down.
TTTTAAGGCATGTTCTATCAAGATTGTTGCTGCATGTTTGTACTCAAATGCTCCGTAAATTTCAAATATATAATTATTGATATTCACATAAGGTACAAAAACATTCACACTTTTATTGGCGGCAATAGTATCGTGAGAAATAAAATCAGTTTTAATGATTTTAGAACTGAACTTTAAATAATCGGCAGAATGCGCTTCATTAAAAAACTTTTCAGGCACCAGGTTAGAAAGCTCATTTTGAAACAGTACTAAAACGCTGTCAAAAGTTTCGTTAAGGGAAGACTCTTCTGCGATGGCGTTTTTAAGATGCTCTAAAACGGCTTCCGGAGTAAGTTTTGTTTTAAAATCGAAGCGTTTTAAATACACAACTTTGCGGTCAGCACCATTTAGGATACAAAAAGAAAGTCCACTCAAACTAATTTGAATGGACAGTTTTTTTAAGAGAATTGATTCCAATTTAATCTTTCGTTGAATAATTTTTTGGCCAGTTTCCGTTAGTCTTAACTTCATCCATAGAACCTACCATAAGTTTCGGTCCGTTTACACCATCAACAGAAATCACTTGCTTTTCTTTAGCGACTAAGTTAGTGTCTTCACCATCAAGAATAAGTGATTTATCTACACTAGCTTCAAATACCGGAATATTATCTAACATACCCGCTTTTAATGTAAACTTAGTACCTGGTTTACCTACTGGCACATTCATCATGGTTTTATAACGTGTATCTGCACCAAATAAAGAGTCTTTTACAGAAACAGTACCTAGAGTATCAATAATAATAATCTCTTTAGTCATGGTAACCCCACCGAATTTTTTTGTTGCTTCTGCATCAAATACGGTAGAATCTTTACGTTGTGTAATAGTATAATGTGCGGTATCAATAAATTTTACTAAGGCGTCAAAGCTATCCGTAAATTTTCCGTTAACTTGCTTATAAGCCATTTCTGAATCTCTAATGTCAATTAGTTTTTCAATAACTGCCGCATAGCTTTTATCTTTACGTTTATTAAATTCAATTTCGCCGTACACTGACATGAAAGTTGAATAGCCTAAAAAAGCAATAGCTGCCCAGAGTACAATATGTAAAATTGGCTTAATTTTTTTAGGAACAAATTTGTCAATCAACCAAACGATTCCAATCGTAAGAAGGATAACAATTACAATAGCAATAATTACTGTTAGCATAGTTTGTGAGTTTATTTTTATAAATGGTCTAACGCAAATCTACAATTTTTTTTTATTCACGAAAACCAAACCCTATAAAAATGATTAAATTAAAAAAAGCATGGTACTTTATATTGTTCAAGGCTTTCAAAAATTGATCTTTAAAGTTACGACAATTCTTTATAAACCTTATCTTTCCGCCTCAAGATTAATGAACGATTGAATTATGAACGCCTCCGATTTTTATAAACATTTAAAACAGAAATTTCCTTTTGAACCTACTTTAAAGCAGAATATTGTCCTAGATCAGCTTACAAATTTTGTATTTGACACCAATAATAACCAAATTTATCTGCTAAAAGGATTTGCAGGTACCGGAAAAACCAGCATTATTGGTACTCTAGTCTCCAATTTATGGCATATTAAAAAAAGTGCGGTGTTGATGGCACCAACAGGGAGGGCCGCCAAGGTGATTTCTAATTATTCAGGTAAGGAGGCGTTTACCATTCATAAAAAGATTTATTTCCCTAAAAAAGATCAGGGTGGCGGGGTTAAATTTGTAATGCAGCCCAACAAACATCGCGATACTATATTTATTGTTGATGAAGCATCCATGATTCCGGATACACCCTCAGATTCTAAATTGTTAGAAAATGGATCTTTATTGGATGATTTGATGCAATACGTGTATTCCGGACACAATTGTAAATTGTTGCTTATTGGTGATAAAGCGCAATTGCCACCGGTAAAATCGGATCTGAGTCCAGCATTGGACCAAGTGCAATTGAATCTCAACTACAATAAAAGTGTCGTGAGCATGGAGTTGGACGAGGTGATGAGACAAGGTCAGGATTCCGGTATCTTAATGAACGCTACCAACTTGCGTGATGTATTGGAAGGCGAGTTTTATGAATCGTTCAAATTTGATCTGAATGGGTATTCTGATATCGTCAGACTAATAGATGGTTACGAAATTATGGATGCCATAAATGACGGCTATTCTGACCAAGGCAAAGAGGAGACGGCCATCATTGTAAGAAGTAATAAACGTGCCAATTTGTACAACAAGCAAATTAGAGAGCGGATCTTAAATAATGAAAATGAGCTTACTGTAGGCGATTTTTTAATGGTGGTAAAGAATAATTATTTCTGGGTAAAACCGACTTCTGAAGCTGGTTTTATTGCCAATGGGGACATTATTCAGGTCTTGGAAATATTTAGTATTCAGGATTTATATGGCTTTAGATTTGCTGAAGTAAAGGTGCAAATGGTCGATTATCCTAAAATGTCGCCCTTTGAAACCGTTTTACTATTAGACACCATAGAAGCTGAAGCACCGTCATTGCCTTATGAAGAATCTAACCGATTATATCAGGAAGTGCAAAAGGACTATGAAGATGTAACTTCCAACTATAAGAAATTTCTAAAAATTAAGAATAATAAGCATTTTAATGCGTTGCAGGTTAAATTCTCATATGCCATTACCTGTCACAAATCGCAGGGTGGCCAATGGCATACAGTTTTTGTGGAGCAACCTTATTTACCAAATGGTATCGATAAGGATTATTTAAGATGGCTTTACACTGCGATGACAAGGGCAAAAGAGAAATTATACTTGATCGGGTTTCCCGATGAGTTTTTTACGGCGTAACTAAAAGTGGAATGCTCTATAAGGCATAAAATATTTTATCGGAGATGTATAGGAATTTTATAACTTTAAGCATTATTCAACAAACTTAAAAAGTCCTTTCCTAGGATTTCCACTCGATTATGACTGAAACAATAATTAGCATATTTTTGGGTGTCGGACTGGCAGCATCTGTAGGTTTTAGAGTGTTCTTGCCCTTATTCGCGCTCAGTTTAGCATCATACTTTAATATTTGGGAACTGAATTCCTCTTGGGTTTGGATAGGCAGTCTCACTGCCGTGATTACGTTAGGTGTCGCCACTTTAATTGAAATTTTAGGATACTACATTCCTTTTGTGGATAATATTTTGGATACGATAGCAATCCCGTTAGCCGCCGTTGCCGGAACTGCGGTGATGGTCTCTACGGTGGCCGATTTAAGTCCGATCATCACTTGGGCACTTGCCATTATTGCCGGAGGCGGCACCGCGGCAACAATCAAAAGTGCAGCCGGAGCATCTCGTCTTACCTCTAGTACAACTACAGCAGGTTTAGGGAATCCGTTGGTATCTACTGTAGAAACGGGAACGTCTATTGTTATGTCTATTTTTTCCATATTTCTTCCAATCCTAGCCTTTGTATTAGTGATTTTTGTCCTATTTGTTATTTTTAAACTTTATAAAAAGATTAAACCTTCCAAACCCTGAAATAGCTTAAAAAGTTTTACTTTTGATTAGAATTAACGGTCAACTATGAAGATAATTTCAATGATTCCGGCGCGTTACAGCGCATCCCGATTTCCAGCAAAGCTGATGCAAGATTTAGCGGGTAAAACCGTCATTCTCAGAACTTATGAAGCCACTGTGGCCACAAAACTTTTTGACGAGGTTTATGTGGTGACAGATAGTACCATTATTTATGACGAAATTGTTACAAATGGAGGTAAGGCCATTATGAGTAAAAAAGAGCATGAATCGGGCAGCGATCGGATTGCTGAAGCTGTTGAAAATTTAGATGTCGATATTGTGGTCAATGTACAAGGTGATGAACCATTTACGGAACGCGAAAGTTTAGAGAAAGTGCTCAATGCTTTTAAAGACGACCACAATAAACAGATCGATTTGGCATCGCTGATGGTAGAAATCCACGATTGGGAGGATATCAGTAACCCTAACACGGTAAAGGTGATTGTGGATCAGAATAATTTTGCCCTATATTTTTCTAGAAGTCCAATTCCATATCCAAGAGATAAGGCAGCGGGAGCGCGTTATTTTAAACACAAAGGTATTTATGCCTTTAGGAAACAAGCCCTTTTGGATTTTTACAACTTACCAATGCAATTTATTGAAGCGACCGAAAAGATTGAATGTATTAGGTATTTGGAATATGGCAAACGCATTAAAATGGTAGAAACGCATGTTGAAGGTGTAGAAATTGATACACCTGAAGATTTGGAACGCGCAAAACGTTTATGGAAATAGAGTATTCCAACATAAAAGTAATTGGTTTTGATGCTGATGACACCTTGTGGGTTAATGAGACCTATTTTAGGGATGCTGAACTCGAGTTTGCAAAACTTTTGGCACCTTATGAAACCGCCAATACAATTGACCAAGAACTGTTTAAACGGCAAATCGAAAACTTGCCATTATACGGCTATGGCATAAAAGGGTTCATCCTTTCTATGGTGGAGATTGCTTTAGAATTGTCTAATAACACACTTAGCAACACCACGGTTGAAGCTATTTTAAATGTCGGCAAAGACATGCTTAATAAGCCCGTTGAACTTTTAGAAGGCGTTAAAGATGTCTTAAGTGAACTGTCTAAAGGTTATAAGTTGATTGTAGTCACTAAAGGTGATTTGCTCGATCAGGAACGGAAATTGGAGAAATCAGGTTTGATGGATTATTTCCATCATATTGAAGTGGTAAGCGACAAAAAAGAGGCCAATTACTCTAAATTATTAAACCATTTGGAGGTAAAACCCTCCGAATTTTTAATGATTGGCAATTCCTTAAAATCGGATATTTTACCTCTCGTCAATATTAAAGCCCAGGCCATCCATGTGCCTTTTCATACCACATGGATCCATGAACAGGTAGCCACCAACGCACAGGACCACAAGAAATATAGAACCCTATCAAATTTATTGGAAGTGCTTCCACTGTTGAAGACACCCCTAAAATCTAAAGTTTAAGACGATAAAATAATGATTTATAAAAATTATCCAATGGTGTCCAGAGTAGTTTTTGGGCGTGGCAGTTTTAATCAATTGGGCGATATCATAGAACCCAAACGATTGAATGTTAAAGCACCATTTATATATTTGGTAGATGATGTATTTAAAGGTAATGCCGAGTTAACATCTCGAATTTCTTTGGCTTATGAAGATCATATACTTTTTATTTCTGCTGATACAGAACCTACGACCTCGCAGGTGGATGACTTGGTAGAACAGATTATCTTAAATTATAAAGATCGACCTTCCGGAATTATTGGTATTGGCGGTGGCACTCTTTTAGATTTAGCCAAAGCCGTAGCCATTATGCTCACTAATGAAGGCGTATCAAAAGATTATCAAGGTTGGGATTTGGTCAAATCGCCCGCCATTTATCACGTGGGGGTACCTACTATTTCTGGCACTGGAGCGGAAGTTTCACGCACCACAGTCCTAACGGGTCCTGAGCGAAAATTGGGGATCAATTCTGATTACACCCCTTTTGATCAAGTTATTTTAGATCCTGAATTAACCAAAGATGTGCCTAAAGATCAGTGGTTTTACACCGGTATGGATTGTTTTATTCATTGTGTGGAATCTTTAAAAGGCACCTATTTAAATGCTTTTAGCCAAAGTTATGGGGAAAAGGCCTTCGACCTATGTAAGGAAATTTTTATTGAAGACAAGGGTACTAAAGAAGAATTGCAGGATAAATTGATGATGGCGTCATGGCACGGGGGGATGAGCATTGCCTACTCACAAGTAGGGGTTGCCCATGCGTTAAGCTACGGATTGGGATATCTCTTAGGAACAAAACACGGCATTGGCAATTGCATTGTGTTTGATCAATTGGAAGAATTTTATCCAGAAGGCGTAGCACTTTTTAAGGAAATGAAAAAAATTCACAACATTACCTTGCCAAAAGGAATCTGTGCCCATCTTGCCGATGATGAATTTAATACAATGATTGATGTCGCATTAGGATTGGAACCACTTTGGGAAAATGCTGTGGGTAAAAATTGGAGACAAACCATCACCCGTGAAAAATTGAGAACCTTATACGAGAAAATGTAATATGAGATGGTTGTCTAAATTTATCTATAAAAAAATTTTAGGATGGAACGTAGTGGGAAATGTCACAATGTCCAAGGACACGATTAAAAAAGCTGTCATTATCGGTGCGCCGCATACCAGTTGGGAAGATTTTTATATTGCGTTATTAATGCGTCAGGTTATTGGGGTAAAGTCTAACTTTGTGGCCAAAAAGGAACTTTTTAAATGGCCGTTCAGCTATTACTTCAGAGCTATTGGCGGGGCTCCATTAGACAGGCGGCCGGGTCAAAATAAAGTGGAAGCCATTTCAAAATTGTTTAAAAACAGAGATGAATTTAGATTGGCATTATCGCCAGAAGGCACCCGAAAGCGGGTAGAGGAGTGGAAAACAGGATTTTATTATATCGCAAAAAAAGCCAACGTACCTATTATTATGTTCACCTTTGATTTTGAACATAAACAAAATAAAATCTCTGAACCATTTTATCCAACAGATGATATGGAAGCAGATTTTAAATTCATGCAAGATTTCTATAAGGGTGTAAAAGGCAAAATCTACGAGTATTCTTAACTGAAATTTTCATACCCTATCAGCGATGTGGCATATAATTTGAAAGGGAACTACTAGAATTGATTGGTGAAACAAATACCAGCGCAACCTTCTAGTATCCTTCACTCAACTTAACGTTTTACCCTTAAGACGGCAAATCAACCGGATTTGTCAACACAAGATTCAGCTCTGGCCTATCGGCGAGCCGAATCCTTAGTTATTGGCAAATCGTATTTTTTATTTCAGATTATAATTTTTCAGTTCATTTTTTAATTCCACAAGTGAATTCGGTTCAATAATTTGAGTGTCAATTGTAAATTCAGTTTTTTGTGTAATTAGTTTTAGGTCTCCAGCAAATTCTCTTATAGACTTTATTTCGGCTAATTTTATTTTTTTTGGAAATAGAGTATTTTTTATCAATTCTCCGTTTTTCAGAGTCAGATATTGTTTTCTGTTTTCAAAGTAATAAATTATAAATATAAAAATTCCAGTTCCTATTTGTCCAATTCCGATAGACGAGAGTGAGATTTCTTTCCATTCTGAAGTAATAAAAGATAGCAAAACGAGAATAATTCCGATAGCTACAAAGAATATTCCCATTCTTGAATTACTTCTTAATCTCTCTTTTGTATATCTGATTTTCGTCATTTCTTATATGTTTGCCTACGTTCAGTATAACCGCAGTTACGGGTAAATATGCGGTAATTTTCGGTTTAGCACTGACTTTAGCAATTACGCGTGAATTCGGACGCAGTCGAATCCGCCGTAATTGCGGTTATGCATTGTGTGTGCCTAGTATGGGCATCTTTACCCTACTGCAAAGTAAGTTATTAATTTAGAGGGTGCAAGTCCCTTATGCGCTGGAGTAACGTCTGGAAGCATTAGTAAGTCGCAAGGGTGGTAACCGCGAGGTTGCATCTGAAGAAAGCGAAACTACAAAACTCGGTACTGACCCTTCGACAAGCTCAGGATAAACCAAGCAGGAACCGTATATAGAGGCATATTTACTCGAGTAAGCAAGCACTTTGCCCTGCATATCCTGCCCAAGGGATTTACTAGGATACGGCATTATAGTATTTTGAGCAGTAGTTCCACTTGCTCATTTTATTATCGTTGGAAAATATGCAACTGCTTTGGTCAGAATCGCAAAATCCCAGCCTTAATTTCAAAAACATACAACTGCCAAAAAATTTTCATCCAGCTGATCATCCAACTATCCTTGGTAAATAAGCAACTGCCTTTGTGGGGATTTTGGGATTCCTTAGCCCAAAAACCGTATTTTCATTTTGTAGATAAGCCTAAACTTTTTTCACGGTTCTTTCAGGTGTCGATTTCCATAATATTTTGCTTCTTTCGACTTGTCCACAACGTTTGGTGTAAGAATAGTTGCGTGGGTTAAGCACCTAAAATAATAAAAATAAACCGAGCCTGTGGAAATTCCGCAGGATTTTCCAAATAGGCACAGAACAAGCCATAGCTTATAGATATGGTGTTACCCACTGGCTTTATCTACGGTTTGTTTTTCAGATTATCTATTTTCAAGTTTGTTCGGATTTGTGTGGTGGCGAGACATACTCTTTTGCAATTTTTGGCTTTAGCGTTGGCTGGTGCGAATTGCAAATGTGTATGGCTTTGAGCGTTGGCGTTGTGCAGACGAATTATTCTGCAGTAGTATTATTTATTCTTGCAGTAGCTCTAATTCTAATTGAAGTTGCTATAATCTAAAATGAAGTTGATAGCAGTAAGGATATTCTATTCGGAAGTTTAAATATTCCTAAATTATGTTATAATATTCTATTTTGAAGTTTTAATAATTCCGATTGCAGTTAGTGTATTTCTATTTGCAATCGGAATATTCTTAAATGGGGTAGTGGGTATTCTTTTCGGTGTTTGTTTAACTCTTTATATTCTTAAAAGCTATCCATTTTACTTGTTCAAATTCTGGACTTGCTGTGTTTTTTTAGGTCTTAAAAAAACAACCACCACAACCAGTACTATAATTGTAATAATACCTCCATACAAAAAACTTTGGTTTGGAAATGTTGTTCCCAAAAACCCTGCAAGTGGATATGCAAATGCCCACCAAAGATGCGAGAACGCAAAATGTGAACCATATACTTTTCCTTGTTCTTCAATTGGAACTGTTTCGCCTATCAAGGTTTCAGAAGGTATTTCAGCAAGGCTTTGTCCAAGTCCTGCAACTATCCATACCAAAAACAGCATTGAAAAATTAAGATAATTAGCAGCACTGATGGCGATTCCTAAAATTAACGCTCCCAGAATAAGCGATATACGCCTTGATTTGGATTTATCGACTGCTCCTGAAACGAATGCAGCAATGGTTGCGCCAATTGCAAAAGCTGCCATAATAATTCCATAATCTCTATCGGTAAGTTGAAGACCACCTTTAACGAGAACTATGGTATTTACCAAAATCATTGCACCTGCAACCGCAGACACCAATTCTATAAGCAATGCAAAACGGACATATTGATTTGAAAATAACAAGCGTATGCCTTTTAAAACATCTTGCCAAGTGGAATGTGGAACGGTATCGTCTTCTTGCTTTTGTGTTACATCCAATGCACTTTTGGGAAGGCTCACTAATAAAATTCCTGCGATGACGAAGGTTGCGGCATCAACAAAAAATATCTCCCTTGCACCCAACCAAATTGCCATTATACCTGCGAATCCTGGACCCAAAACTCCCAATAGTTGATAGGTAGCTGCGGATAAACCTATGGCTTGTCGGTACAATGATTTCTCAACAATTTGTGGAATTATAGAACGATACGTAGGACTGAAAAATGCATTGAAAACATTCATCAGAAATACAAGCACATAAATTTGCCATTCTTCGGTAACGAAAGGCAGACATCCCACGATACCCATTCTGATAAAATGTGTGATGTACAGTATTTTCTTTCGGGACATTCTATCTGCCAATACACCCGCAAAAGGCGAAAAGATAATAAATGCTGTAACCCTTAAAGTAAGAGCTGTCGCCAATATGACGGCAGCTTTTTCTTCTCCAAATTGATATGCCAAAAGTGCCAAACCTACCCACGTAAAAGCATCGCCCAATAAACTTATAGTCTGTGCCAAATAGAGCTTTGCAAATAATTTATTCCGAAGTGGTTGGAACGGTTCTAATAATTTTGTCAGTTTCATCTACTTTTTAGGAATAAGGATTTCTTCATTTGAATAGCGTTTATTGCGAACCACCAATTGGTACACGCAAGGAATAACTACCAAATTCAGAATCGTAGCAGAAAGCAAACCTCCTAAAATAACTACAGCCATAGGACTTTGTATTTCACTTCCTGGTTCTTCGCCTTTTAAGGCTAATGGAATTAAAGCTAATCCTGTTGTGAAGGCTGTCATTAGGATTGGATTCAATCTGTCTAATGCTCCTGTTTTGATTAATTGAAATCCGTTCATTCCTTCTTTTCTTAAATCTTCGTAACGTGATACTAATAAGATTCCGTTGCGCGTTGCAATTCCGAATAGACTAATAAATCCTATTGTTGCTGCAATACTGATAATGCCTGATGTAAAGTATACAATTAAGATTCCGCCTATTAAAGCTAATGGTAAATTAATCAATACTACAAAAGCCAATTTTACATCTTTAAATTCGTAATAAAGAAGTAGAAAAATGATTGCTATGGCTATGATTGCGGTTGCTAAAAGTAATTGTGATGCCTTGGATTCGCTTTCAAATTGTCCGCCATATTGCACGCGATAGCCTTCTGGCATATTTACGTTGTTTGCAACAACTTCTTTTATTTCTTCAACTGCACCTCGTAAATCTCTACCTTGAACATTAGCAGCTACAACAATTTTACGTTGCACATCTTCGCGATTAATTGTGTTTGGACTACTTACCGAAGCTACCGTTGCCAATTCGCCCAAAGTGGTTTGTCCACCATTTGGTAAACTGATTAAGGTATTTCCAATATTTTCAATATTATCTCGAAATGGTTTTTCATAGCGAACCACCAAATCGAAATACTGCTGTCCTTCATATACCTCGCCTGCTTCTTCGCCTGCAAAGGCAATATCTACTTGCTCCATAAAATTGCCGACTGTCATTCCATAAGCCGATAGAATTTGACGTTTGGGTTGGATGCGAATTTGTGGTACTTCAATTTGCTGGTCAACCGCAACATCTGCCAATCCATCAATATCTTTAATGTTTTGCTCTACGCTTTTTCCAACTTCAAATAAACTTTGTAAATCTGAACCGAATATTTTAATTGCAATATTTGCTCGTGTACCCGAAAGCATATGGTCAATTCGGTGTGCAATGGGCTGACCCAAAGTAATATTAACGCCTGGTGCAATACTCAATTTGTTTCTCACTTCCTCGAAAAATTCTTCTTTGGTTTTGTCTTTTAGAACAAAAGGTACATCAATTTCCGAAGCGTTTACGCCTTGTGCGTGTTCATCTAATTCGGCACGACCTTGTCTTCTTGTTACAACTTCTACTTCGGGTAAATCCAACAATATAGTTTCTATTAATTGTCCTGTTTTGTTGCTTTCTTCCAAAGACATTGACGGTGGGCCAACAACGCTAATTACCAAAGAGCCTTCATTAAATTCTGGCAGAAAACTTCTTCCTAATTGTGTCAAAACCAAAAGACTTATAATAAAGGCTATTACCGTTACGCCGATAATGGTTTTCGGAATATTAGTGGCGCTTTCCAATATATTGCCGTAGTGTTTTTGTAACCAACGTTCTACTTTTGTGCCATCTGCCTGTTTGTTCAGCAGTTTTTCGTTATCCAATAAATAAGAACACAAAATTGGTGTTACCGTTACCGCAACAATCAATGATGTTAAAACAGACGTTACAAAAGCTATTCCCAGCGGTTGCAATAAACGTCCTTCCATTCCGCTTAAAAAGAATAGCGGAATAAATGAGACTATAATTATGAGCGTTGCAATAATGATTGAACTTCGTATTTCTACCGAAGCATCACGAACAACTGTAATGGTTGATTGTCGTTCTGCTATTGGTTTTCTTATGTTTTCGCGCAAGCGTTTATAGACGTTTTCCACATCGATTATCGCATCATCCACCAAGGCACCAATCGCAATTGCCATACCGCCTAAACTCATTGTATTAATCGTATAGCCCAACCATTTTAAAATGATGATGGATACCAATAATGAAATTGGAATTGCTAGTAAGGATATTAAAGTAGTACGCCAATTCATCAAAAAGATAAAAAGTATTATCATTACAAAAAATGCACCTTCTAATAAAGTTTGATTTAAGTTACTGATGGACGCATCAATAAAATCGGATTGTCTAAAAATGTGATTTTTGATGTTGACACCTTTTGGCAGGGTTTTTTCCAAATCGGCAATAGCCTCATCCAAGCTTTCGGTCAATTCCAAGGTATTGACATCGGGCTGTTTCGCAATAGTTAGAATAACCGCTGGTTTTGCATTTAAAGAGCCATCGCCAATTTTATCGGCAGCACCTATCTGAACTGTTGCGACATCCTTAATTTTGATGGTTTGACCATTGACTTGTTTTAAAACCGCTTCCTGCAAATCTTCGATGGCATACGCTCTACCGCTACCTTTAATGATATATTGATTACCATATTGATTGATGATGCCACCTGGCGCATTTGCGTTTGCTTCCTTAACCTGTGCTACCAATTCGGTAAGACTCACATCGTAATGCTTCATCTTTTCAGGATTCGCAAATACTTGGTATTGCTTATAATCGCCACCAATTACCACAACATTCGCAATGCCGCCAATTGCTTTTATACGTGGTCTGATGGTCCAATCTGACAAGGTTCTCAATTCCATTGGCGATAAACTATCGGAAGTTACTCCCAAGAGCATAATTTCGCCCATAATGGATGAAATAGGTGCCATTGTTGGTGCTCCAATTCCTTCGGGTAAGTTTTCACGAACCATCGGAATGCGTTCACTTACAATTTGGCGTGCCCGATAAATATCGGTTCCCCATTCAAATTCTACCCAAACAATGGAAACTCCTGCTGCCGATGACGAACGGATTCGTCTCACATTGGGCGAACCGTTTAAGGCTGTTTCCAGTTGATAGGTTACTAATTTTTCTACTTCTTCAGATTCCATTCCGTGCGCTTCGGTAAGAATAGTTACCGTTGGTGCCGTAAGATCTGGGAACACATCGACGTTCATTGTTCGGGCATAATAAATACCCAACACGCTCAACGCAACCGCTCCCAAAAGAATGAGTAATCTATTTTGAAGTGAAATTGATAATATTTTGTTTAACATTTCTCTTCGTTTTTAATGTTCGTGACCGTGAGCAGGTGTAGAGCCTGACATTGAAGCCATTTTAACTTGATACGCACCTTTTGTGACAACCACTTCGCCTACTTCCAAACCTTGTAGAATTTCTACATTTTCGCCATTGCGTTTTCCAATTTTCACAGGTCGTCTTTCAAAACCCTCACCCGAAAGTTGTACGATAACGGAATAACTTCCGTAGTCTTCCAATAGGGCATTAACAGGAATCATTGTGTTTTGGGTGGCATTTCCCATCGCTATTTGAACTGGAGTTAAGCTTCCTTCTGGCATATCGACGTCATCATTGACTTCTGCAAATACTGAAATAAGCGGTCTGTTATTGTCAACATCTTTAGCAATAGAAAGGATTGAACCTCCCGATGTGGCCACATTACGCCATTGACCATCGCTGGTTTGATACCAAATACTTTGTGCGTTTTCCATAGTAAGTCCGTAAGAAGGTGCAATTTGCGTTTTTAATACTCTGGATTGATGTGTTCCTACAGTTATCATTGCCATTCCTTGGTCTACATAATCGCCATTGGCAACGTTAATGGCTGTGATGTATCCATTAAAAGGTGAGCGAATTTGTTTGCTTCCGCCTGAAACGCCTGATGCAAGACTTTTGTAATTAGATTTTGCAATGTTGTAATTGCTTTCTACTTTCTCAAACTCTGCTTTGGGAACAATTTTAGATTCGTATAATTGTTTTTTACGTTCGTATTCAGCTTTGGATTGGTCAAAATTAGCACGTGCGTTGGCAATTTCCGTACTTAAATTATTAGAAGCTAAACCTTGACTGCTCACATTGATTAATAACTGTCCTTGTTTTACCTCCGTTCCTTCAGTAAGATTACTGACTGCAAAATCTACAATACCGTTAGATTTAGCCACCAATGTTTTTACCGAACCTGATGCAGGCGTCCAAACGCCTGATGTATTTATGACATCGTAAATTTTTCCATTTACAACAGGTGCAGTTTGAAAATCGATTTTCCACGCCTGTTCTTTCAAAAATGAAATGCTTCCATCTTCTTCGGCTATACCTAATGCTTTGATGGCATCATCGGTATTGGCATAAACGGTTACGTTATCAATTGTGATTTTATCTGAATATTCAGGTGTTTTTAATTCAAAAACAAGTTGGTAGGTTCCCGCTTCTTTAGGTTGAATGGTTGGTGAAAATATCCCTGGTGATGACGGTGTATCGGCTGTATTGCGCAAACCTTTATCGCCTTTTATCAGACTCACAGTAACCGAACCTTCTCGAACAGGTTGATGCTTGTCCAGCACCGTAAAGTGGGCTGCGAATCTGCTTGAATTACCTACTATTAATGCAGGGAACTCTACAAATAATTCAGTTTTATCTGTCCAAAGGGTATGTGATAAACGTGGCATTTCTTCTCCAGCGTGAGTTCCATCTTCATTGTGAGCGTGTGCATCTTCTGCCTTGTTATTGCAGGACATCGCCAAAAAGGCGAGCACAATTAATATATACTTTTTCATATTTAAAAAATTTTAGTGATCGTGATGCGCTTCTCCGTTATCGTGAGTATGGGTTTCTTCTTTAATTTCCATAGAATCTTTTTCTACTTGAAATTCTTCTTGCTCCACTTTTTCTTCGTTCATATGAGTGCCGTCCTCATTATGCTCGTGTCCGTGGTCGTCTTTAGTTTCTTCTTTTTTAGTTTCTCGACATCCTGTAAAACTTATTGCTGTTATTACCATTAATGCCATTAGATATTTTGTTACTGTTTTCATCGTTTTAGATTTTAAATTGTTAAAGTTGATATATTAATAATTGTGCTTGTAATAGCTGTATTTGTTTTTCCATTTGTATCATTTCATTGGTTGCATTTCTGTAGAATTGGACTTCCATATAATAATCCAAAAACGAAAACTCGCCCAATGAATACGCTTTGAACAATAGGTCTTCGCTGTTTAGGTTTGCTACCGTTTCTTGGTACTGGTTGTATTTTTTGTACAACAATTGATACTGATTATAGTCCTGTTGAAATTGGGAATACAATAATTCACTTGCTACCTGTGTGCTGGATTGCTGATATTCGTAATTGGCTTGTGCAGATTTTACCTTGTTTTTGCTGTTCCATAATGGAATGGATAATCCGCCATAAACACCTGAATAGTTATTGCCATTTACGCCTTGATAGTTATAACCTAAAGCTAGATTTGGCAATATCTTGTTTTTTTCCAAAGTTATTTTTTGACGTGCTGTGGCTTCGTTGGCTTTCAGTTCCAATAATTTTGGGTCTTTTGCTAATTTCTCATTCCAAATGGTTTCAAGATTCTGCAGTTGCAATGGTAATTCTAATTGCAGGTTTGCCAACTCAAGCGGTTGACCACCGTTTAAGGTTTGCAAAATCGTGTTTTGATTTTGAATTTCAGCTTGTAATTTTTCCACGACAAACTGTTCTTGCAACCAAGCTATCTTTGCTTTATTCAAGTCTAAAATACCGACTTGCTCTTTTTTGAAAAGTTCTTGGATTTGTTCATAAACCTTTTGGCTTTGCAGCTTTCTTTCTTCTTCAATACTTTTTTGTTTTTGAAGAAAGTAAAGGTTTAGAACACCATCTTTAGCTTTGAGCAATATTTCCTGTCTTTTTTTTGTATAAACTGCTTTTAGTTGTTCTGCTTTGAGGTTGTTCCATTTACTGCGTGCCGAATATACCGTTGGAAACTCAAAAAATTGTGAGATTTCAAATTCGGTATAATCGTCTGATTGGTGTGTGCCAAATGGTAAATAATAACCCGAAACTTGTGGGTCGGGAAGATTATTTGCACTTTTATTTTCGAGTTGTTGGCTTTCCGTAAATGATTGGTAGCTCTTTAACTCTGTGTTATTCTGTTCTATTTCGGTTAATAGTTCCGCAATTGTTTTCGATTGCGAAAAGCCATTAACAAAGAACAGGCATCCGCAAATTGCGGATACGATGTGTTTATTCATTGTTTGAAATTTTAGGTTTAATCATGCCTGTCAGCCGACAGGTCTGAATTTGAAAAATGGAATATTTACGAAGTCGTAAAGAATTCCAAAACGATTAACCTAACGATGGTGGACCTCGGGAAGCGAGGTTAAAGAGATAAGGATTAAAATAGTTATTGGGTGGTTGATAGTCTAATTCCTTTTCAGGTTCGTCATCATAGTTTATTGTATTAAAATAATGATGAACATAAATAGGCGTTTTTACATCTTTTCTTACATTCAGTTTTTTGACACTACTTTCGTGAGTTGCTAAACTTTCATTAGAAACTACTGAATGGATATGTATTTCCAAAAATAAATCTAAAAGTCCTTTTTTAGAACTTTCTTTTTCAGGAACATCGTGATGATGATTATGATTTTCACTATCTGAAACCGCTTTGTGCGTGTGCTCAATTTCGTGCTGATGATGTAAATGAGGTACAACTTGATGCAAAAGCAGAAGGCTGAATATGCCTAAAAAGAAAAGTGCTTTTATGTGGTTGTGTTTTTGCATCGGTTGCAAATGTAATAATTTATAATTTGGTTTTCGTTTTCGTTTTTTCGATGTTAGTTATTTCGGTGAGCGTTGGCAAGAAACAGCTCTTTTATTTTTTAGAGCGTTGGCTTTTTTGAGCGTTGGGAAAAAATGAATGTGCTGTTTGAGCGTTGGCGTTTTTAGTTCAAATGTTTAATTTTAGCGTGATTTCCGCATTATGCACAACGGTTTTGTGTATGGACCGTTGCGTGTGAAAGCACGCAACCATTAAAGGTACAAAACTACGCTGGAAAATTCCCAAGAATTTTCCAGATGAGCACAGACCCAGCAATGGTTTATACACGGTGTTGCCAGTAGTGTTTATTGCGCAACTTTAAATTCAGATTCGTTGATTTCCACGCTGAATTTCACGTTTGCTTTTAATGCTCGGAACACTTTTAAAATAGTTTCAATTGTTACATTTTTGGTGTTTCGTTCCAATTTTGAAATTTGAGATTTCTGTACGCCAATCAGTTCGCCGAGTTGTTCCTGTGTCAGTTTGCGTTCTTTTCGGACGGATTTTATCATATCGCCCAAAACTTCCATTCGCAAGTCAAATTCGTATATGTCACGTTCTGCCGTTCCGATTTTTCCAATGTCCTTGTCCTTCATTTGGTCAAGTGTCATCATTTTCATTTTTTTCTTTTTTGTTTCCATAACTTTAGTCTTTTTGGTCAAAATATTCGGCTCTGATTTTTGTCGCTTTCTCGATGTCGGCTTTAGGGATTTTGTCCGTTTTCTTTACAATTCCGTGAGTCGATAGTACGAGCGTTTCGGATTTGTCTGTTTTGTCCCAAAAGGCGAGAAGTCTGTATTGAAGTCCGTTGTATTTTGTTCTAAATTCCCAAATTTCGCCGCTCAATTTTTTGAACAGTTTTGGGTCGTTTTCCAACTTCGCTTTGTCTATATTGTAATAGACTTTCTTTTTGGTTTTCGAGTCCAAACTTGCCATAAAATCTATTGCTTGTTTGAGGAAAACAACTTCAAATTTTGGTTTCATTCAGTTTATTTGTCCGTTTTAATAGACAAATATAAATGAAAAAGTTGAATTATATGGAAACTTACGAATTTTTGTTACATTACTGGCAACGTGTTTGTATATGGTTTGTTGCGTGGTTAAGCAGCTAATTAAGTAAACAAATACGGACTCGAGAATATTCCGAAGTAATTTTACAGATAAGCACTGTCCAAAGCAATTAATTATACACCGTGTTGTACAACGTTATTTATTTTGAAGAATAAATATCTATTTTGTTTATTAAGAGTATTATTAAAAATCCTTTTCCAAATAGGTTAATGTTTTGCATCAGTAACTTCAATCCAATATCCGTCAGGATCTTGAAAATATATTTGTCTTACTCCATCTGGTCTAGTTTGGATTTTATTACTTTCTTCACTAAAATTTGAGTAATTCACTCCTTTTTCCTTTAAATATCTCAAAAATGAATCAAAGTCGTTAACTGCAAAAGCAAGATGAAGAACCTTATTTACTTTTACCTCACCAAAAATATCAACCGATGCCTGTGCAACATGAAGTTGTTGGTTTTTTCCAGTTTTAAAGAATCGTATCATCTTGTTTTCAGGCCAAGGTGTTTCCGTCTCCTCGAGTTTTAATATATTTTTATAAAATTCAACACTTTTATCAATATTTTCAACTTGGATTGTAGAATGGTCATGTTCTAAACTAAAAGATTGAGCATTAGAATAATAAGAACTAAAAACTAAAGTGAGAATTAATATCAAATTTTTCATGTTTATTGATTTTTGGTAAGTGCATGTAAGGTACAAATAACTTCCTAACTCCTTTTTTTATCATTATACTTGCTTGATTCTGTTAATGTTGTACAACGTTTCGCGGCTTGCAGAAGTGGCGAACTTCGTAACCGTAATCTTTCGGCTAAGATAAAATTCCTTGCGAAGGACAAACGTGATTTTACCACATATCTCGCCATTTTTGCAAACCGCTGTTACCACCAGTTATTATTCTTTCGTCCTTGTCAGCCACGGTGTTATTGTTAATGAAATTAGTCCTGCGGAAATAGCTGTCACAATTACGTTTCCGTATTGTTTGAAGTCAAGTCCGCTTAAAAGTCTTACCGAAATAATTGTCAAAGTTAGTCCTACTAAAATTGCCCAATATTTTAAATTTATATTTTCGTTTTCTGTTTTGTAGGTCGGCAGTTTATAAATAGCAAAAGCAATTACAAGTCCACCGAGTAAAGTTGAAGAATGTTGTAATATTTTTAAGATTGGAATTTGTCTGCCTAAAAAGTAAACTGAGTTTTGTAAAGCCGGAATTGTCTGAACGAAATAGCCGTGGTCGTGACTAAAACTGTCCCAAAAAATGTGTGAAGCGGCTCCAATCAAAATAGATATTGTCACTATAAGCGAGTTTCTTTTGAAATGTCTGTTCCAATCAAACTGCTTAAAAGTCAAAAATCGTGATTTTAAAAATGTCGGCAAGTTGTCGAACAGTCTGTCACGAACATTGTTGTGAAATAAAAAAGCAAGTAACATCCCAAGTGGCAAGTCGAACCAAAAAAGTCCGTCAATTGTATGGCTGTAATTGCTTTTAATTCTCATTCTCAAAAAATATTCAAAGTCTGGAGTCAAACTGCCGATTACAAGTCCAGTCAACGAAAACCATTGTCGAGGCAAAAATGTCAACGGTAAAACTATTGCTGGATGTGAAAATGTAAATGGCATTTCTATTTTGTCTGTTCGTTTATTTGTTGAGGTGTCGTCCTTTATAATTCTGAGTAACGTTTTGATTTTACCTTGTAATTACTGGCTTTCAAGCAGGTTGTATTTTACTCATTCTGGCATCTAAATTAGCGATTTGTTTTTGAAGTTCGAGGACCTTTCTCTTTCTTTTCT
>NZ_VORX01000006.1 GCF_007997285.1 Gelidibacter salicanalis | reverse complement strand
TACTCACCCGTGCGCCACTCGTCAGCCACCGAAGTGCTGTTACCGTTCGACTTGCATGTGTTAGGCCTGCCGCTAGCGTTCATCCTGAGCCAGGATCAAACTCTTCATCGTTAATTTTTTTGAACTTATAGTTCAGTACTTTTCAACGACCAAAGGAAATTTAATGTTTGGTACTCAAAATGGTTTGTTCTTTATTGTGCTAATACCGTTTCCAGTACTTCGCTACGCTGTCAATCCAATATGTTAATGAACTTGTTTCTTTGTTTCTCTCAGCGAACTCAATCGCTAAGCGGGTGCAAATATATAACCCTTTTTTAAATCTGCAAAACTTTTTTTGAAAAAATTTTCGCTTCGTTATTTTAAGATTTTAATGAACACTTTTCCGAAACTCTGTAGTGTAAAACACATCGTTTGCGGGGTGCAAATATACAACCCTTTTTACTTTACAAACAAACTAAATCTACACTCTTTTATATTTTTTTTCTTAGTTCTGAAAATGAATATGTTACGTCCTAATTTATATGCCACACTAACCTTGCACCAATCCAACGCGTGCCCCGCGTTAGCGATGGAGCCCTTGTATGAACTCTTTTATAGCCGCCTGTGCGGCTATAAAAAGTGAGGGGCGAGAGCGCGGCGGGCTGCCCCCAAGGGCAGACCGAACGCCCAAAAAAATTATTTACATATCAACTGCGTTACCTATATATAATATAAGGATACGGTGTAAAGTGATCGCAATTGATTTTAACTGAACGTTGAGGATTTAGTGGGGTACTTTTGTATAAGTAATATACAGTACACTTACAAGAATGAATTACAAATCTGGTTTGGAGAAGCTACGCCATTGAATTCACGAATTTAATAAAGCATACCGCTATAATAAACTTGGAGTTTACCTTATAGTCCTGGTGCCAAATTAAATTACGTTCTGCATTTATTCACCAGACTAGACAAGCTGAAAATGCCATCCGTCAGAACAACTTGAAACCCATAACTCAATATATAACCAACTTGTAAATCTTGAGGCGATAATCGTTTAATCATCTGCATAGCAATTACAGGAAGAAGTTCCATACCAAACCGAAACGGATGGTAAAGTCGCGGTAAGGATTATTGGGTGCGGAAAAATAATTGTATCCCGTGAAGGCCGAATTAAAATGCTCGGCTTTTATAAAAATACGGGTCTGCCTTACTTTGGCATTAATGAAAAAGTCCAACCTCGGGAAATTTCCAATATCTGTAGTGTTCTGCACATAGAACTCACCCAACAAGGGGTCATACGCATCCATCTTATAATCTGTAAAATAGTTAAGCGTGATTCCGGTTTGTAAAAAGAGCGCCTTTTTAAATATGTGGTCAGAAAAATAAAGCGTGTTGCGCGTTATAATTTGCGGCACATTTAAAATGCCCTCTCCGTCTAGCACGTTTTGATACAATATGGTATTGTCTAGTGCAAACTTCCCCACTTTAAACTCCTTAGATAGGTCAACTTTCAAATACTTAAGTGACTGGTCCGTTTGAAGTGGCTTGACTCTATTATTGGCATCCTGACCAAAATAGGTGTAATTTGTAATGGAGGTTACCTCTACTCCTGCACTTGCAAAACGATCTGATTGGATTTTAAAAGCTAAATTCTGGGTCTGTACATTTTTGAAGGCGTCACTATTATCCCAATTGTAATTTAAGTAATCACTTTGGTAAAGCAACATATTGTAGTTGGCCTGTTTGGAATTGGTATTTAATCTGGCCATTACATTAACATCTGGACTGAGCGTAAAGGACGCATTAAGATCGAGAAAATTGCCGTTAAAATCACCAGAGATATTCAAACCGAATTCGCCATTAAGGTGAAACCCTCCAATTGTATTCTGATAACTTCCGCCAATTCCAAAAACACTTCCTTTTAACCGGTTGGTAATTTGCTTGCCATCAATTACGGTTACAGCATCATAGCCGTAATTATAATTGGCATAATCCGCATTAAATTGCAGCTCACCCAAAATCTTGTTTTTATACTGGACAAAAAATTGGTTTGAAAACTCTTCTAAGGTTACTCTATCTTTAATTGCGTTCCCTAAAAAAGACTCCCCAAAAAAGTCATTGCGGGTGGCTTGGGTATATTGATAGAATTTATCTTCAAAGGAAATCACCTGTCCTACACGTATACTATTGGAAGTACTATCTGAAGGTTTAAGCAGATTGTATTGATGGTCTAACAAAAAACGTTTGCCTTCCAAGCTGTTTTCAGCATCTTCAAAATTTGGCGCAAAGACGGATCGATCAATGAATTCAGGGTCTCCCGATTGAAAGTTTGCAACATCAGCATCCGTTAAACCACCATTCTCTTCATTGAGGATGTCCTGCATGACCACATGGGCCCGGGCTTGATACCTATTGTTTTTAGTGCTGTAACTTGTGGTAAACCTGAAATTTCCGGTACTGGTTAATGCATGTTGGTATTTACCCAAAGAACGCAATCCTTTATAAGCTATTGAAAAATTAAATTGTTTGGATGTATTTACGGTGAAAAATGCATCTAACAATTGCCCTTGTTCAAATGCTGTTTTATACATCATCTCAGATAATGGCGTTGGTACATGGTAATAGTGAATATCTTCAATTTCCATATAGTTGAAATGTTTGGCACGTGCGCCAAATACTGGGAGAGACCGATTGGTTTTATAATCGTGAGTGAGACTGTTATAGGTTTGTCCGAGGTTGGCAAACGGCAATAGGCCAAAATCATCACGTCTTAGATAATTGAATTTATAGTCTTTTTTGAGGGATAGTGTAGAATCGACAAAAGTAGTATCTCTGTTTTTATCAATAATCAGATACTGCTCAATTTTGGCAACCTTGTTTTTAGGTGCAGACTGCAGTGTATCTCCTCCACCGCCAGTTCTCGACAACGTGGTTTGACTCATTACGGTACTAAAATTAAAAAGCAGGAGAACCCCAAGTAGAAATACTTTATTCATTATCTGTTATTGTGTGACAAAAATAATCATATAACTTCTATTTGGCTTCTATATTATATAAATATCAATACGTATTGCATGACATCTCATCTATAATTTGTTCGAGAGGACTACTTATATATCATTGAGGTCAATGACTATCAACTATTAACATATAGTCAACCCGATACTGCTATTGACATCTATCAATTAGTTATAATTACAATTATTAGTGTCCGACAATAACTTAAGACCACTGCGCTGATAGACATATGACATAAGACTTGATTCGCAAACCTTTGAAAATTAAGAATATCCGATTTTCCATTTTAATTTCAAAAACAAAAACGCTCTTTAAGGGGCTTTATCAAGATGATATATCTCTAATTTTCCTAACAGCTTGCTGCTGTTAGCAAGATCAAATTTGCTAAGATTTTAATGGGACAACAATGAAATACAATAGATCTTTAAAACAAAAAAAACCTGAACAATATCATATTGTTCAGGTTTAATTAAAATACTATTCTAAAAATCGAAGTGATTAATTAGAAATTTAAATGGTTACTGTTTTACAAGTGTAATTTTTCTTGATCCACCAAAACAACCAATGCTTACACAACGTTTAAACTCTAAATTCATTGAGTAATCACAAGAATTGTAAGTGGATAAACCAGGACTTATTGTTGTAGCCCAAAGATCTCCATAAGTTGCATGCACATATAGAATGGCTTCTTTCTCAATAAAAGTAATTGTAGGTTTTGTAACATCACCACTTAATACTGCTAAAATTTCATCTGTACCATATGCTTCTGCATTAGTAATTAATAATGAATTAGGATAAGGACCCAACTCAACTTTAGATGTTCTTTCACCAGCTACTCTAGTAGTTGTAGACGTATAGTCCCCAACGAAACTGCTCATATCTAGTTCACAAACTGCCTGAAGCACAATATTAGTTTTATTAGATTCAGATACCCCTTGTGATGAGGAATCAATTCGCAACACCAAGGTTTTGGCATCAAAAGGATCTAAATTTTTAGTATCAACTTTAATTTCAGCATTTACAGACATATCTCCTGGCATGATGGTATAAGTCGTCTTTTCCAAAGCGAATTCTACTCCGGCCTGAGCTGTAGAACTTGGGTCAACACTAATAGTAATATCAACAGGTTGACTTAATGGCAAGTTATTTCCTCCAACAATGGCTATGGGCACATTATACGTTGCAACGGTCCCATCTGTAATAAAATTGGCTGTCGTACTTGAACTTTCAAACTGAGCCAAGATTGGACCTTTGCCAAAATCGGTTTCGTTTTGGTCAAGTAGCGTATCGCAAGACACCATAAAGAATACACTTAAAATGGTGGCAATATTTCTTATTTTAAATATTTTATTTTTCATAATCTATTATGTTATTATTTCCAGAATGGAGCTTTAGTAAATACATCTGCCGCAGTTAATTTAGGAACATTTGCAGTGTTTCTTGATACTTCAGAAGCAGGATATAATAATCGTACAGGTCTGCTACCAGCCGATTCAGCAGGAATTGGTAAGCCTAACGGGAATCCAGTTCTTGTAAGGTCAATCCATGACTCAATAGACGAAGTGCCATTTAATGCCACCCATTTTTGAGTGATTATTGCTTCAATTTTATTAGGAGACGCATCCCAAGACACATTTTTAATAGGTTGTGTGTAGTATATTTCAGCTTCTTCAACTGCATCTTCTACGCCGAGTTGAACAAATGATGCCTCGACACCCATTTCATAAAAATCTTTTGCATCTCCAGTAATATAACCTCTTTGCGCAGCTTCCGCCTGAATGAATAAAGCTTCAGCTAAAGACATGATAATTTGATCTTGATTGGCGCTTTTTAGCAATCCAGGTCCAACTTTTGCTAAATCATTACTTGTAAAACCGGTACCAGGTAACGCCGTTGATTGTACTGTACCTTTAAATGCACTTCCAGTTCTTGAAGGAGCATATAACCTTGACAACCTAGGGTCTGCATTATTTTGTAAAAATGAAATTGCAGTGGTCGTAGCAACTGTAAAATCCCCCCTATTTTGCTCGTCTCCAGTTGCAGGCTTACGGAAGTAATCCCAAAATGGATTTTGCTTATTTTCATCCGATGTATATCCAGGATTTGAAGCTACATCATCCATAATGTAACCACCACCATTAGCGTTGATTAAGCCAACTTGGGAGGTGATATACGAATCTTGACCAGTGTTGCTCATACGCACAAGCATTCTTAACTTAATGGTATTGGCAAATTCAACCCAATGGTCCATATCGCCACCAAAAATGATATCCTGACCTCCAGGATTTTCTGCATTGGCAGGTGCATCATTAATCATATCAACTACATCCGTTAGATTATCAATTACAGTCTTGTAAATTGTCTCACCATCGTCATAAGCAGGGGTGGTATTCTCACCACGTAAGTTAGCTTCTGTAAAAGGAACATCCCCATACAAATCAACTAACAATTGGTATTGAAAGCCTTTTATAATTGTTGAGATAGCCTTATAGTTGGTATAATCAACAGCACCCGATGGATCTTCATAATTTTCAATGTAAGTCAAATTCTTAAAGATATCAGCATAAGACGTTTCGAACACATTAGCAAAATCTTGTGAGGTAAAATCATATCGTGAAAAGATAGCATTGGCCTGCCAGTTAGAGGGTGTAGCCCAATTCACTGCCAAGAAATTACCTAAATAGGTCAGGGTTCTCGCATTTAATGCTGCAAAATCTTGCTGTGCAACGGGCAAAGTCAAGCTAGGTGTAGAAATTGGCGGATTGTTAGGATTATCATTAACATCCACAAATTTACTACAGCCCACGCTAATCAGAGCGAGCGATAATATATATATTACTTTTTTCATATTATTTGTTTTCATTTTCATTTTTTTTTTAGAACGTTACATTCAAACTCATACCAAATTGTCTAGTAGGAGCTGTTTGGCTTTGAGTCCCAATACCTACAGCATTACCAGTAGTGAAATTAAATTCAGGGTCAGTGTACACGTTATCCTTAGGTCTCCAAGTCACTAAATTTCTACCAAATAAACTTAACTCAAAAGCATCCACACCAATTTGATCTAAAATTTCACCGTTGAAAGAATACTTTAAGGATAATTCTCTAAGTTTTAAAGTCGTCGCATCGGTAACATAATTTTCCTTGACGTCATTATAACTATCCCAGAATGCGTTACCGCCACCTGAAGTTAATCTGTTGGTGTTTTCAGCATAGGTAGGATTATCTGCTGTACCCGTATTATAAGATGAATTAGGGAATACGAAAGGTTGTCTTCCCGCAGTTGCACTGTGTTTAGATAAACCCGTAAACTCAAGTGCATCTACAAGACTGTTATAAAACACATGACCAGTTCTATAATCAGCTACAGCATATAAACTCCAGTTTTTATAACGAATAGTTGTATTTGCTCCGACAATATAATCTGGTGTTGTTTTACCTTGAATTTGATTATCACTATCTTGAAGAGGGTCTCCATTAGCTCCTACAATAACACGACCTTGAGAATCTCTTTGGTAAGCAGTAGTTTTAATTTGTGGATAAGGCTGGCCCACTTTCGCAATAATTTGGGCGGTTGCAAACCCTCCAAGATCTAGCTCATCAACACCATCAGTTAATGAAATAACTTCAGTTTTTAAAGGTGCCCAATTGACTCCCATGTCCCAAGAAAAATCAGTTGATCTTAAGATGGTTCCAGTCAATCCAACTTCCAAACCTTTATTTTCAATTTCACCAACGTTTACAATAGCTCTTCTAGCTCCTGAAGCCTCAGAGATTTGTACTGGGATGATTTGATCTACAGAATTAGATTGGAAGGCAGCAATTTCTGCTCTTAATCTACTTCTAAAAAAAGCCATTTCCACACCCACTTCTACTGATGTTGTAAACTCTGGATTTAAATCTGGAGCAGCCTCTGTACTTGATTGAGACAGACCAACAGTATTACTGTAAGGGAAATTAGTTGGAGCAAAGAAAATACCTTGCGTTTGATAAACCGAAGGGTCATTTCCTGTCTTCGCATAACTCGCTGTAAACTTTAAATAATTAAGGCCTTTATCAGACACCATACCTGGGAATGCGCTAGTTGGAACAAATGACACACCACCACCATAGTAAAAGAAGGAGTTGGCATCTACAGGTAACGTAGAAGAAATATCATTTCTACCAGTTCCCGTTACATAAAGAAAATCTTTATAACCTACAGTTGCTTCACCATAAAAACTAACTCTTCTATAATTAATTGTTTCTTCTGATACTGATGCTTCTCCTGTTCTTGTAGAAATATTATAAAAATCAGGAATGATTAAATCACCACCGGAGATATCAATTTCTTTAGACTCCGTAAGTCTAATGTTTTGTCCCACGGTCGCCTTAACGTTGATATTCTCACTGACGTTTTTATCAAATCTCAATATAAAATCCGAATTAAAACGAGAGGAATTATATGAACCGTCCGCAGTACGCGCACCGTATTCGTCAATTCTAGAATAGACATGCTCCAATTCAAAAGCATACTTTAACGCTCCAAACTCTCTTTTGTTGGTTTGTCCTGAAAAGGTATAGCCTAGATTTAAAGAAGCAGTTAGCCAATCAGTAATTTGATAATCGGCATTAGCTAACACATTAAATTCATTGTAATCATTTTTTTCTCTTTGCGTATCTACAATAAAATATGGGTTTTCGTAGAAAGCAAAATAAGACGTCTCATTTCGGGTAAACTTCCCTGTTCTCCAGTCCTTCAACTGCTCCATAGGTAAATGTAATGGCGTATTAAGAATGTTCCAGTACAATGCTCTGTCCTGACGTCCACCTTCACCAACAACATTTGAATGCGCTCTAAAGAATGATAAGTTACCACCTACTGATAATTTCTCGTAAGTTCTAGATCCCTTTAACCTAAAGTTAGTTCTGTTATACTCATCCTTAGGAACAATCCCAGAAGTATTGGTTTGATCAAGAGACATTAAGAAGTCTCCAGAATCATCACCTCCACTAACAGTAACACCATGTCTTGTAGTATTCCCAGTTTTAAAGAAGTTCTTGTGATTATCTTTAATAGGAGAAAAAGGCACTTGCCAAACTTCACCGTTGTCTAAAGTCTCACTGGCATCAACGAGTCTTCCGTCAAAACGCGGTCCCCAAGCAACATTTTCCAATGGATATAGTGTTCCATCAGGAAAACCACCCACACCAAATTGATCTTGAACTTCTGGCAAATATGCAGCGTTTTCTATAGTAACTGATCCTGCATAAGAAACTTTTAATTTTCCTTTACCTCTTTTAGTAGTAATTAAAACAACACCATTGGTCGCTTCAGAACCATAAATGGCTGCTGCATTTGCACCTTTTAAAATACTGATATTTTCAATATCATTAGGATTGATACGGTCTAACACCCCTCTACTGGATGGGAAACCATCCACCACAATCAGTGCTTGATTATTTCCCAATAAAGATCTGTTACCCCTTAAAACAACGCGAGTGTTAGGATTAACACCATTATTAGTTGTATTAATTTGTAAACCTGCTACTTTTCCGACCATAGCCGTTGCTACGTTAACTGCTTTAGTTTCCGTAACAGCGTCACTTTCTAATGTGGTAACTGCATAGGAGAGCTCTTTAGCATTTCTCTTTATCCCCAGTGCCGTCACTACTACTTCATCTAAGGTATTGTCTGGTTGTAAGGATACATCCAAAGTATTGGATGTGCCAACCGGTACGTTTTTAGTAGCGTACCCTACGTAGCTGAACACAAGTGTTTGACCTGAGCTTGCTTGAATGGAATACTTCCCATCGAAATCTGTTGAAACACCTGTCGTTGTGCCCCTAATTATTACGGTAGCTCCTGGTAACGGTAAGCCACTTTCATCAGTGACAGTTCCGGAAACCCCTTGCTGCTGTGCAAACGTAATTTGCACCACAAACGCCAATAATAGCGTCAGTAAACTTGTTATTTTTAATTTCATAAAACAATTATTTGAGTTAGTCCTGCACAAACTTCACAATAAAATATTAAAAAAACAAGTAGAATCCTTAAAATAATGTTAATAATTAAAAACCTAAATTTCTTATTTAAAGAGTTAATTAGTTAACCTTTAAATCGTTGAACAAAAAAAGTGATGGCCGATCCAAAATTTAAAACGTATTATTTTTATACATTTATTTTATTTTCCTCTCATAAAGCCTATAAAATTTATAATAAAATCAAAAATGAGCGCTGTTTTATACATTAAATAAAATGATTCTGTTGTGTTACATATCGCAGTATCTAAAACTTAAAATTTGTTAAATCATTAGTTTTTTGTTAATTGTAGATTTGATTGAATCTTATAAGTGTATATATCTATGAACAATGATTTTTTTATAAATATCATGCAGCAAGATTCGAAAAATAATAGTTCGATTTTTAGTGTATAAAAAGAAGTTTATGTAATATCATTAAAAAGGGAACTATGTCTCCAGAAGTTCCTCCGCTTCTTTATATAAAACCTCAATTGAATTACAAAAGGAACACACTAATTGTTCACGGCGCAGTTTTAGCTAATCAGATCAAAAGAACAATTTAAACCAAAAAAAAAGGCAACCTTTTCAGGTTGCCTTTACAATATAAATACTTAAGATGTACTAATTCTGAGTATTGATGAATGGATTATTTTGAATTTCTGATTCTGGAATTTCAAAAGTCAAACGCTCATCATCATAAGGAAGTGTTTGGCCAACATTAGACAAGTGGTTTGTACCTCTTGTTGTTGATTTCTTAAATCTCTTTAAAGCTAAATAAGATTTCCCTTCACCCCAAAGCTCAATACGATTTTGAAGGTAGATTTCATCAAGTAAATTCGCACCTGACAAACCATTTAAATACGCAGAGTCAACGCCTCTTTTTGCCAATAACTCTCCCAAACGGGCTCTAGCTCCAGCTTCATCACCAAGACGTGCAGCTGCTTCAGCATTTAAAAGATACATTTCTGCAATTCTCATATACACATAATCAGTGGTAATTACTCTTTGTCCGCCAATTACTTTAGCTGGATCATAGAATTTATTCAATGGCATTAAGTAATCTCCACCTGGCTCATTAAAAAATTGTCCTTTTCTCACATCGTTAGCAGGAATGGCATCAAAAAGACCTTTATCGATAGTTTTAGGATCTCCTGCCCAAGCATAGCTATACGTATACAAGTCCATTTGTCCCCACCAAGAAACTAAATCCAATCCTAAATCTGTAGTGATATCCTGACCCCACATCCAACCTGGAGTGTTTACATCATTAAATCCACCTACTACTTCAGTAGCACTCATTAAAGGAAAACCACCGTTGTTGATGATGTCTTCAGTTACAGTTTTCATTTGTGCAGCGTCTCCGGTAACCCCATAAACATATGCTAACACACCTTTTGCTACAAAATCATTGATTTGACTTTTGTTTTCACGATTGAAATCAGAAAGCAATGAAATAGCGTCGGTCAAGTCAGCAATAATATAATCAAAAACTTCTTTGGTTGATGATCTTGGCAACGCTTCTTGAGCTGGCTCAACATACAAAGGTAAAATCTCTGCAGATGGGTCATAGCTGTTAGCGAATAATTGTGACAAATAAAAATAAGAATGTGCTCTTAGCGTTTTGGCTTGACCCAATACCCATCTGTTTTCTGCCAATTCTGGCACTGCATCATTCCCACCAAGTGTAGCTATAACCTCATTAGAAGATCTAATGATTCTGTAATAGTATCTCCAAGGCTTATAATTGCTGTTTGATGTAAAGTCTTGCGTCGGAACATATTCCGTGACGCCTCTATACCAGCCATAGTTGGTAGCAGCTAAAACTACGTCTGACGATAAAAAGTCAGAATACAGATCATAGCCTTTTTGACCAAAATCATCATGATCTAAATCAGTACCACCGGTACCAGTTTGAACCATTGTCGTGTAAATACCAGACAAGATACCTGCTACAAGGTCAGGATTATTCTGCGCTGCATCTTGCAAATCTTCAGCAGAAATAAACTCTGTAGGAGCTGTTTCCAAGTAATCTTCTGAACAACCAAGCGCTAAAAAGAGCGAGGCTACGAAAATTGAACGTTTTATATTATTTTTCATATATATAATTATTATTAAAATTTAACTCTTACACCCATTGTGAATGAAGTTAATGGCGTGTATCTGTATTGGTTTGAAACACCTGATTCAGACGTTGAAGGGTTGAAACCGTCTCTTTCACTGAACAAGAACAAGTTGTCACCCGATACCCAGATATTTAAATTATCAATTCCAGCCGCTGCAATTGCATCTGATTTTAAGGTATATCCTAATTTAATATTGTTTAAAGAAAGATAATCAGACTTAGTTAAAAAACGTGTAGAAAGTGATGAGAAACGGTTATCAGTTGCATAGTTATCAGACAATCTAGGTACGTTTGTAACATCACCTGGTTGTTGCCATCTGTCTAAGATATCAACATGCCAGTTATTAGCACCAGCTTGCGCGTTTTGCATCAAGTTAGCATAAGCTGAATCATACGCATAACCACCAATGCTGTATAGGAATTGTGAACTGATGTCAAAATTCTTGTAAGTTGCAGCTATTCTGAATGCTCCTCTTACTTTAGGAATTGCAGATTTACCTACATACTTTGTCGTTGCATTAGCATAGGTTTTAGTAGTTTCTTTCTGAACATTAGCATTTGGATTTTTGTCTAAATACTCAATCATAGAGCCAGATCCATTATCTGCTGTATCAAAACCTTCACCAGCATCAAATTGACCGTTGCTGTTTGCGTCGTCAAAATAACGGTACCACATTGCTCTACCATCTGCAGGATCAACACCAGCCCATTCTCTCATGTAGAAATCGAAAATAGAGTGTCCGTTTGCATATGCAAAACTACTTGCAGCTGTATCAATATACTTTGGCAATCCAGTTGATGGATCAATTGGCATCGTTTTGATTTCGTTGTTTAAAACCTCACCGTTTACAGATACGTCTAGAGTGAAATCATTTGTTTTCACGACATGAGCCGATAAGTTGAACTCAATACCGCTGTTCATTAATTCACCATCATTAACGGTTGTTACCGCAATTCCAGATGATGGGTTATTACGTCTGTCAAATAATAAATCTTTAGTTAATTTTCTATAGTAATCTACAGAACCTTCTAAGAAACCATTTCTACCTAAAGTAAACTCAACACCAGTTTGGAACTGAGTAGATGTTTCCCAAGTTAAGTTAGGGTTCCCGTAATCTCTATTTGAAAGTGCAAAACCATCATTAAGGTTTCCAACGTTATAACTGTTGATCCCTGGATATAGTCCAACACCCGCTTGTTCTCCTACAAGACCGTAACTTGCTTTTAATTTTAAGAAATTAACAAATGATGATCCTTGTAAGAAGTTTTCATTTGATAATACCCAAGCAGCACCTACTGATCCGAATGTACCCCATTTGTTGCCTGGAAGAAATCTTGAAGAACCATCACGTCTGATAGACCCTGTCAAATAGTACTTTTGATCAAAATCATAATTGATCTGTCCAAAATAACTTTCAAGAATCGCTTCTCTTGTCCAAGATGTTGGAGGAGAAGATACAATGATAAAGTTGTTTAAGTCATCAACATAAGGACTTACAGCACCATGCATACTTGCAGTGTTACGTCTTTGTGTCCAGTCGTTTGCTTCATGAGCTGCTAACACTTCAAGGGAGTGATCTCCCCAGCTGTTCTTATAACGTAACAACTGTAAAAAGTTTTTAGCAAAATATTCCGTATCTCTTCTGTAGATCGAACCACCTTGTCCAACAGCCGAACCGTAGAAAGGATTGTTTAAACTAAAGTACTTATCGTTATAATATTGGAAACCAAATCTTGTTTCAAACGTAAGGTTTTTAGTGAATTTCACATCAAAAGAGAAATTACCGTTCAATTCATGTCTTTTAGCACGACTTCTGTCATAATTTGCATCAGCAATTGCATTCGTTAAAGCACCAAAGCCTCTACCGTTGCTACCGTAATCATATACATTGCCGCCAAATTTATCATCAGCAATTGTTTGACCGTTAGCATCTCTTAAATAAAGTGGGTAGATGCTTGGTAAGTTGTCTACAAACCAGAATACACTTCCTGAATCTTCTGATTGACCATTGTTGTT
The DNA here is from genome assembly GCF_007997285.1 of Gelidibacter salicanalis. Lineage (GTDB taxonomy): Bacteria > Bacteroidota > Bacteroidia > Flavobacteriales > Flavobacteriaceae > Gelidibacter > Gelidibacter salicanalis. Next base: position 219,428 of record NZ_VORX01000006.1, on the reverse strand, counting down.
TGTTTCTGAAAGCGCGTAACCTAAGTTTGCACTCGCCTCTAACCATTCTTTTGGTTTGTGAGAAACATTAAGACGTGCAGAATAACGTTCGTAGTCTGAATTGATTAAATATCCTTCTTCATCCAAATAACCGAATGAGCTGAAATATTTAGTTTTGTCATCACCACCACTAAAGCTTAAGTTAGCTTCTTTTCTGTAAGAGGTTTGGAAACCGTAATCTTCCCAATTTTCAGGATTATATCTTCTTGTAACCCCAGATCTTACTGAACGAGTTGAAGGATCAATAAGTTCTCCACCATCAGCTACATTCCACATGTTGTAAAAAGGGGCGATACCACTTGAAGAAAACAAACTGTTGTTTGCATAGGCTTCTGGATCAGCTTCTCCTAAAGCAACACCTTTATTATACTTAGCTTCCCAAGCTAAACCAATATATTGCTCAGGGTTTCTAATCACTTCGTTTCTTGGCAATAAACTTACGTTAAAGCCAGTTTTAACATCCACATTAATTGAAGACTCACCTGCTCTACCAGTTTTAGTAGTAATTAAAATAACACCATTCGCTCCCCTTGCACCATAAATAGCGGTTGCAGTTGCATCTTTTAAAACCGTAGTCGATTTAATGTCAGCAGGATTGATTGCATTAATGTTTTCTGTACCATTATAAGGCACACCATCTACTACATAAAGTGGGTCTCTGTTACCATTTACAGAACCGAAACCTCTAATACGAATTGTTGCGGCAGTACCAGGCTGACCTGAAGTGTTAATTACATTAACACCCGCTACCTCACCAGCTAATGCTTGAGAAACGTTTGAAAATGATTTTACCTCGAGGTTCTCTGCGCTTACAGTTGTTGCAGATCCTGTAAAGGATTGTTTCGTTGCGGTTCCATAACCAACAATTACTACTTCATCTAATGCAGCGACATCTTCTTCCATCGCAACATTGATTGTATTACTAGCACCTACTAATTTTTCAGTACTTTTCATACTTACAAAAGAGAACGCTAATGTTTCACCAGAACTCACGTTAATGGTATAGTTACCATCAAAATCAGTTTGGACTCCACGAGTCGTGCCTTTTACAATTACACTCACGCCAGGCAATGGCAACCCATCTGAAGCAGAGGTTACTGCACCTGACACACTTTTCTCTTGTGCAAGAGAAATTTGCATCACAAACGCCATAAAAAGCGTCATTAACCATGTTAATTTTAATTTCATAAAACAATTATTTGAGTTAGTCTTGCGCAAACATCATAATAAAAACCAAATTAAGCAAGCCTTATACTTAATATTATGTTAAGCTTGAAACGCCCGCTATTACTCATAAAATTGGCTAATTGACTGAGAATTAAGGACCTCAAAAAATCACTAAAAAAAATCTCATGGTTAATATTTTATGAAAAATAAAATGAATCAATCCTCTAAATAAACAAACGATTTATATTTTGGCGATAACCGTATTTTTCGCTAATTTTTTAGCTAATACCTTGCATTTTTACAATTGGCAAATTATGATGTGTTAAAAAATCAACTTATTTTCTTAAAATTTAAGTATCTGAGCCCACAACTTGAGATTTAACCTTAACATCATCTTAAAAAATTGGAAATTAAAAAAGGATATAACAAAAAAAATCTCGGAACATTGACGTTCCGAGATTTATAATATTGGTGACTAAGTATTAGTCCAGATTGTCAGTCAACCTAATTTTGGTCAGCTTCAGAAATATTTGGATTGGCATGCTTTAAATCATTACTTCCTCAATGCCCAAGTAAAAAATTATAACTTTGTCAAAAACTATTTTAAGGCTTTTGAAACTCCAACTTTCGTATACTTTAGATCCTTTTGAATGTGGCACTGATGAAGCGGGCCGAGGCTGTCTTGCAGGACCCGTAACCGCCGCTGCCGTGATTTTACCCCAAGGTTTTAAAAACAAGGTGTTAAATGATTCTAAGCTGCTTACCGAGCTGAAACGTGATCTTTTAAAACCAATTATTGAAGATCAAGCCATCGCTTTCGCGGTTGCTCACGTCTACCCTGAAGAAATTGATAGTATCAATATTCTTAACGCTTCTATTTTGGCCATGCACAAAGCCATTCAAGATTTAAAAACGATCCCAACATTTATCAGTGTAGATGGCAATAGATTCAAACCATTTAATTCTATTCCACACCAAACCATCATTAAGGGCGATGGCAAACACATGAATATTGCGGCAGCTTCCATTTTAGCCAAAACAGGTAGAGATGAATATATGTGCCAAATTCATGAAGAATTCCCCATGTATAATTGGAAGCAAAATAAAGGCTATCCTACCAAAGAGCATCGAGAAGCCATCAAAAGGTACGGCATTACCAAATATCATCGCAAAAGCTTTAGATTAGTGCCACAACAATTTCAATTAGATCTCTAACTTTTTATATTTGCAAGAAACCCTCTATGAGAACAATTTGGTTATTACTTACGTTTATGCTCGTGATCAGTTGTGATACTGACTCTAAGGAACACTCCAATCTCATAAATCTGATACCTGAGAATAGCTCAGTTATTGTAAAAACCACATCCATAGAAGGTCTGATCAATGTTTTTAAGAACAATAGCTTGCTCAGCCAATTCGCCAAAAGCGATGCCCTTATCGATTTAAATTCTAAACTGGAATTTTTAGACCACCTCAAACCTTCGGAAGAGGTATTGCTGACTTTGGGGAATGTAAAAACAGACAGCCTGCAGGTGGCCATTATTACAAAATACCACAAAGATCTTTTTAATTTAGACTCTGTGCCCAACCATTCTGTAGAGACCTTATCTAACAAAGGAAATACGGTTACCAAAACCACAATCGACAACACCATTATATATAGTGTAGTTAAAGACAGTATTTTTTTCGCCTCCAATAATCGTGCGCTCACTGAAAAAGCCTTTAATAAAAGCAGTACTGATCCTGAATTAAAACGCCTGTATGAAACTTCCGGAAATGGCGGCTCAGTAGCCTTTATCATCGACACCAAAGACAAAGCTTTTAAACCAAATTTGTTTTCAGATTCCAACCTCAATGCTGTACAATTGAGCAACTATATGCTGTTGGATGCTGAATTAACCCAAGATCAGCTTAAGTTTAATGGCATTACTACAGCGAAAGACTCCCTTAAAAGTTTAATTAACGTCTTTAAGAACACTGTTCCCCAAGAAAATCAATTACCAAAAATTGCCCCGGCTGACGTGGATGGTTTTTTGAGCTTTTCCTTCAATTCCTATAAAACATTCAATGAGCAGCTGATCTCCTTTAGAAGTGCAGATACTATTGTTGAGAATCCAATTTTTGAAAGCGTGTTGGAAGCAGGAATGCTCTATAAGAATGATCAGCAGGCCCTATTTTTACACAGTATTGATGCGCCTAACATGAGCAATTTTTTAGGCGTGTTGAACACCGTAGAAACCTATAGAGATATTACAATTTATGAGTTCGACCAACCCCAACTTTTTTCAAAAGTGTTTGACCCTTTTATAGCTTATGCAAATGCCACAAACTACATCAGAATAGACGATTATTTTGTGTTTTCAGACTCCATTGATTTTCTTAAGGATGTGGTGAGCAATTACCAAAATAGCACCACCCTAATTACTGATGCCGCATTTGAAAATATGATGGAACACTTAAGTGATGAATCGTCCCTTTTTGTGTACGCGAACTCCAACCATCTTAAATCTATTGTCAACTCCAATTTTAAGGCTGATCCTACTATTAATACAGATGATTTTAACACCTCTGCCATTCAGTTTGTTTACGATACAGATTTTGCCCACGTACACGCCATTACATTAAAGAACAAAAAGAAAGCGACATCGAGTGCTGTTTATGAAGATATGAGTGTTACCCTGGATGCTGACCTGCTTACCAATCCGCAATTTGTAAACAATCATACCAACAGTCAAATGGAAGTGGTGGTGCAAGATGTCAATAATAATGTATACTTGATTTCTAAAGACGGGAAAGTACAGTGGAAAAAGCAATTGAAAAGCAGAATCCTCGGTCGTGTTGAACAGATGGACATCTTCAAAAACGGCCAACTCCAATTGGCATTTGCTACCCAAAACGAAGTGTATGTCTTAGATAGAAACGGCAAGGATGTTGGAGGATTTCCTTTAAAACTTAAGGATAAGATCACGCAACCCCTTTCAGTTTTTGATTATGATAATAATAGAGATTACCGCCTGATGGTTACTCAAGGCAATGCAGTATTGATGTACGACAAAAAAGGCAAAATCGTTTCCGGCTTTACCTATAAAAAGGCCGAAAAAACCATCAACACCCAACCGCAACATTTTAGGATTGGCAAAAAAGATTATATTGTATTTGTACAGGGCAAAGAACTTGAAATTTTGAGTCGTGTAGGTAAAACACGCGTCAACATTAAAAACAACATCGATTTTAGTGACAGCGGCATTTATCTGTACAACAACAAATTCACCACCACTACAGTTAAGGGAGATCTTATTCAAATTGATCAAAACGGAAAACTTTCGAGTGTCAATTTGAGTTTAGGTGAAAAGCACGCCATTAACGCTACTAGTAAAACGTTGGTCACTCTATCTGAAAATGTATTGCACATTAAAACTAACAAAATAGAGCTAGATTACGGCGATTATTCGCCCCCAAAAATCTTTTATGTAAACGATAAAATTTACGTGTCCGTAACTGATTTACAGACCAAAAAAGTTTACCTATTTGACAGTTTAGGCAAATCGATTGACAATTTCCCCGTCTATGGGAATTCCGCCATTGACCTCGATAATATTGACAAGGAAAAACGTCCAGAATTTGTAACTATAGGCGATAAAAACAGTATTATAATTTACCAAATCAATTAAACCTGCCATTCGTACATAAAGTCCTACCATTCATACAGTTTGTTTCCGTTCATCAGAAGTTTTGATTATGTTAAACTTTGCTATTAATCTAAAACAGTATTGATAATGAAAACATCCTTAACATTTAAATACTTATTGAGCATTACGCTTTTAGGTTTCATTTTTATCCCTACGGCCAATGCGCAAGTATGGAAACGCATACAAAAAAGTGCCGAGCGTACCGTAGAACGAAAACTGGAACAAAAAACAGAGAAAGAGACGGGAAAAATGATGGACTCCATTTTGGACCCGAAGGACACATCGTCTAAAAAACCCACACCCAATAAGCCAACACACGGCCCGACTTCAGATGACTCTTCATCACAACCTAACGCTTCAACAGCGTCCCAACAAAAAAATGTATCCGATGATTTAAAAGTGTACAGTAAATTTGATTTCGTTCCTGGTGACAAAATCTTATTTTATGATGATTTTTCTCAGGATTTCGTTGGAGACTTTCCTTCAAAATGGAATACGAATGGTACCGGTGAAGTTGTGAAAATAAACAATGTGGAAGGCAATTGGTTTGAACTAAAATCAGGACACAACGTTTTCTATGTGCCCGATCTTAAAAACCTGCCTGAAGATTATACGATAGAGTTTGACGTTGTCACCCAAGGTTTGGACAAGGATACGAGCTCTAGCGCTTATTTGAAATTAATCTTGAGTGATTCTGACAAACTCACTGCAAGCACCGCTAATTATATTCAAAGCTCTTTTTCCTTATGCCAATACTATTCCTATGGCATCCGTTCTACCAATTTCTTTAAGGGCAAACCTGGTGGTATTACCAGCAATGCAACGGCGGATATTAGAAAAGATTTATTGAACCAACCCCATATATCCATTGCAGTTACAAAAAACAGATACCGACTATGGGTCAATGAAAAAAAATACTTGGACATCCCTCGTATGATTGAAGAACTCAACTTTTTAAATCACATAAAATTGAGTGTTTTATATACTAAAGATAGTAAAGAACGCATTTTCATAAGCAACCTTAGAGTTGCTGAGGGTGGTGAGGACTTAAGAAGAAAACTCATCTCTGATGGTAGAATTTCTACAAATGGTATCCTGTTCAATTCTGGTTCATCCAAAATTAAACCACAGTCGCTCGGTATTATATTACAAATATCCCAAGTGTTACAGCAAGATGAAAATATGAAACTAAATATTGTAGGCCATACAGATTCCGATGGCAATAGTGATGCCAATTTAAAGCTATCTAAAGAACGCGCTTTAGCTGTTAAAGATGCTTTAATAAACCTCTATAACATTCCTGAAAACAGATTACAATCGGACGGAAAAGGCGCCAATAGTCCAGTCGCAGATAATTCCACGCCCGACGGGAAAGCACAAAACAGACGCGTTGAATTTATTACGCTCTAAATGCAAAAAACATCCTTTTAAACTACAAACGCCATCGATTTTTCTTTGGCGTTTTTTCGTTGATTTCGATCAAATTTATGTAGTATTGCAGACCTCAAAAACATAATAAGCATCGTCATGATCAAACGTATTAAAGCCTCCCTTTCTAAAGCCATTCTTCATAAGGTGGGAAACAAATTCAACAGCACTAAAAACGCTTTTTCTGAACAGGAGCTTGACTTTGACGAGATTAGTTATGATTTAATGTTACCGTATTTACTACGTCCTTTTGGAAGCTTGGTAGAGAGTTATCGGTTTAATCACCATTCCAACATCAGCCTTAACGAGATTAACAGTTATGCTTCTCAATTATTTGCTGATGAAAGCAATTTCGTAGATGTTTCAAAGCACATCGTCACCCATCTGTTTGAGCAGAGTAATTCCGCACAAATTAAAACTGGTGATGTTTTAGTGTGTCTTTTTAATGACATTCAGTATGAAGATTTATTTGTGAATGCCGTGGGGATTTTCAAAATTGAAACCCGAGCTGAATTTTTTCAAACCTATTTGGAGAACAACAGCTATGACATCATCACCCAAAAAGGAATTCCCACCAAAAAAGTGGACAAAGGCTGTTTGATTTTAAATACTTCGGATACTGAAGGCAACATCATTTTAAGTGTCGACAACAACTCATACGACACGCAATATTGGATTAAACATTTTTTAAATGTAAAATATCCTGATGACCATAACCAACACACCAAAAATTATATTGAACTCTGTAAAGATTTTTCTGAGGAAATTTTAAAGCCTACGTACGGCCTTCAAGAGCGTAGTACATTTTTAGCGAAAACCATCGATTTTTTCAAGGAAAACGAAGTCATAAATGTTGAAAGTTTCAAAGATGACGTGTTTGAAGATGATAGTTATAAAGATCTTTTTGACGATTATAAAAAAGGCTTTGAAACGGATCACTCTTTAATTATCCGTAATCAATTTGACGTTTCGGAGAGTGTCCTAAAAAAGCAAAAACAAAAGATTAAGACAGAGATCAAACTCGATACCAACATCCAAATTAAATTAGACGTTGATGCGCCTGACGCTTCCGCAGAATATTTAGAACGCGGTTACGATGATGTCAAAAAAATGCATTACTATAAGGTGTATTTTAATGAGGAAAAATAGAGGAATTGAAGATTGTTGATTGTTGATTGAGGATTTGGGAGTTACGATTTCCATATGTAATGAATTTTTGAAGTTTCAATACTGCGTACCGACATCTCCTAATTGCCGAACAACTGATAACTGAAAACTGAATACTGCCAACTGAAGACTGCAAACTGCCTACTGAATCCTGCCAACTAAGCACTAAACCCATCACCCTTAATTTCCTCAATCTCTATATGGCGGTGTGCAAACTTATGGATCTGTATTAATTTATTCAGATAGAACGCCTCCAACAAGGTCCAAATACCTGCAATAAATAACGGAATTATAAAGGCCAGCATGATGGTATATTCCCTCATAGGCTTTAGCTGATTCATCACATACATCAAATACAGCGACATCAGGGTATAAACCACTCCAAATCCAATGTCGAGTATCCAAAACAAGGGTTCCACCTTCGGAATTGAGTCTTGTTTATTGAGCAGCTTATAAAAGTTTTTGGTTTTAAAATGAAAAATCAAACTGCATATCCCTAAAATGGTCATTCCCACTGGAATCCACATCGTGGTTTCAAATGCTAGTTTCTCAAAGAGCAAGATATAAGAAATCAATCCGCCTGGGAAAAGGGCTAAGGGCACAATGACAACCAACAATATGATTTTTTGGATGTGCCCCATACTCTATAATGTGAAGTTCTCGTGTTGTGGAATCGCTTCAAAAAGATTCAGAAAATGGCTCAGCAGTTTCGCTTTAATCTCAGCCTCATCCACAGTATCAACCCCTAATTCGACATTTAGTGTTGTTACCGCCTTGCCGCGAATACCACAAGGGATGATATGATCAAAATACCCCAAATCGGCGTTAACATTCAGCGCAAATCCGTGCATGGTTACCCAACGACTCGCTCTCACACCCATGGCACAGATTTTACGTGCAAAAGGTGTTCCCACATCAAGCCAAACACCGGTTTCACCAGGACTGCGTTCTGATTTGACACCGTACTCAGCAAGGGTTAAGATGACCATCTCTTCTAAAAGTCGCAAATACTTATGAATATCTGTAAAAAAGTTCTCCAAATCCAGGATGGGATAGCCTACTACCTGACCTGGTCCGTGATAGGTAATGTCGCCGCCTCTGTTGATCTTATAAAATGTAGCCCCTTTTTGAATCAGCTGTTCTTCATTTAACAACAAATTAGAAACATCACCACTTTTTCCTAGAGTATACACGTGAGGATGCTCTACAAACAACAGGTAATTTGAAGTTTCTAAATGGGCATCTTCCCTCCTGTTCTTAATTTTAGTAGCTAAAACAGACTGGAACAATTCCTCTTGATATGCCCAAGTGGCTAGGTAATCCTTTTGGCCTAAATCTTGAATTTCAATGGTTCTATTCATAGACTACAAATTTAAACTATTTTGAATGGATGCGCTGTGATGTGGGATTGAAATAATCCAGACTGTAACCTCATTTGATTAGAAGACGGAAGACAGATGACATAATACTATACCACGGAGTTTCACAAAGAAGCACAGAGTTACACTAAGCGCTATTGTTCAAAACTAGCCCACTGAAGACTGAAAACTGAAAACTGAATCCTACCGCTTCGGCTTATTCAGAATGACTAATGCAGCAATGACGCCAAGAACCCATCCACAAAGCCACAGTAAGAACACGATAATAATAATAATAATAATACGCAATAACGGAATTACTGATAATGGAAGAAACAGGGAGTAAGACCATCTTAATACTCATTATACTGTAGATTTGGATGATCATAATACTTTTAACTTAATGCTATTCCACAGAGTTACACAGAGAAGCACAGAGTTACACAAAGCGCTATTTTTCAAAACTAGCCCACTGTAAACTGAAGACTGAAAACTGCCTACTTAAAACTGAATCCTACCGTTTCGGATTATTCAAAATAACCAAGGCGGCAATGACGCCTGGTACCCATCCACAAAGCCACAGTAAAAACACGATGATAATGGAGCCGCAACCCCGGTCAATAACTGCTAATGGTGGACAAAAAATAGAAAGCAAGACCCTCCAAATACTCATAATTTTAGTGATTTTGATGATTGATGTATTTATAAGACGATAAATAAACCAATTTGTTACGTTATATCGGCAATCTATCCCCAAAATTAGGTGGCTAATTTTGAGTAAATAGTGTAATTTTGCAATTCAAAAATTTAAGAGCATGCAACTTTCAGAACAAGAACTCATTCGAAGAGAGAAATTAGACAAATTACGTGAGTTGGGTATCAATCCGTACCCAGCCGATTTATATCCTGTAGACCACACGTCCAAACAGGTAAAAGCGCAATTTGAAGAAGGAAAGAAGGTTGTCATTGCTGGCCGTTTAATGTCTATGAGAGTTCAAGGGAAAGCAAGTTTTGCCCAAATCCAGGATTCTGAAGGCAAGATTCAGGTGTATTTCAATAGAGATGAAATTTGTACTGGTGAAGACAAAACCAAATACAATGAAGTCTTTAAAAAATTATTGGATTTTGGAGATTTTGTTGGCGTGGAAGGCGAACTTTTTACCACTCAGGTGGGCGAAAAAACAGTGAAAGTTAAAGATTTTACACTTCTGAGTAAATCATTAAAACCTTTACCACTGCCAAAAGAAAAAGACGGTGTTATTTATGATGCGTTTACAGATCCTGAACAACGTTACAGACAACGGTATGCAGATTTGGTGGTCAACCCGAAAGTTAAAGAGGTGTTCATTAAACGCACCAAGTTATACACAGCCATGCGTCAATTTTTTAATGATGCGGGTTATTTTGAAGTGGAAACACCTGTATTACAACCAATTCCTGGTGGTGCTGCAGCCCGACCATTTACAACCCATCACAACAGCTTGGACATTCCGTTATACATGCGAATTGCCAATGAGCTCTACCTAAAACGATTGATTGTAGGTGGTTTTGATGGCGTCTATGAATTTTCTAAAAACTTCAGAAATGAAGGAATGGACCGTACACACAATCCGGAGTTTACAGCTATGGAAATCTACGTGTCTTATAAAGATTACAATTGGATGATGGAATTCTGTGAGGAGTTATTGGAGCATTGCGCTATTGCGGTTAACGGCACTACAGAAGCCACTTTTGGCGAACATAACATCAATTTTAAGGCGCCTTATGCACGCGTTACAATGACCGATTCTATCAAACATTTTACTGGTTTTGATATTACCGGAAAAACAGAAGATGAGATCAGACAGGCTGCCAAGGGCATGGGTATTGCAGTAGACGATACCATGGGGAAAGGCAAATTGATCGACGAAATTTTTGGCGAAAAATGTGAAGGCAACTACATCCAACCCACTTTTATCACAGATTACCCTAAGGAAATGAGTCCGTTGTGTAAAGAACACCGCGATAATCCTGAGTTGACAGAACGTTTTGAACTGATGGTTTGTGGTAAAGAAATTGCCAACGCCTATTCTGAATTAAACGATCCTATTGACCAACGTGAACGTTTTGAACACCAGAAAGAATTGGCTCAAAAAGGCGATGATGAAGCTACCGGTGTAATTGATTATGATTTCTTACGTGCTTTAGAATATGGGATGCCGCCAACATCAGGTATGGGGATCGGGATGGACCGTCTCATCATGTATTTGACCAACAACCAATCGATACAAGAAGTGCTGTTCTTCCCACAAATGAAGCCAGAAAAGAAAGCAGTGGCGATGACAGAGGAGGAGAAAGCGGTATTCACCCTTTTGAAATCTAATGCGCCAATTAATTTGAATGCTTTAAAGGAACAATCCGGATTGAGCAATAAAAAATGGGATGCCACCATAAAAGGATTGACCAAGAATAAATTGGCCAAAGTCTCTAAAACAGATGATGGATTGTTTGTCGACATCGCATAATAACCATGAAAACATCCAAATTAATTCTAAAAGCATGTGCATTAGTGGCATATGCTTTTCTATTAATGATGCACTTAGTGCTTAAAGATCACTTCCAAAGTTTACAAGTCTTCTTTTATGCCGTACCACTTCCCTTTTTAATCTTCTTTGGGATTATTGTTACCTTACTATGTTATAGATGGAAGCTCCTTTTTATTGCCCTAATTGGTATTACGTTAAGCATAAGCGTCTATTGGTTTTATACAGCTTACAATTTTAAGAGCGATGGGGACATCCCAAATGAGACCACCGTGGTGCTATTCTGGAACGCTGCTGACGCATGGGAATTCCCTGTAGAGGTACTCATGGCGCACATTAAATCAGCACAACCGGATATCATTGGTCTGGTAGAAACCGAATACGCTTCGGAAGATGACCTACAATTATTATCAAAGACTTTCCCTTCTTATGAATTTAAAATTCTAGAAGGTTTTATGATGGTGGGCGTCAAAGGCAACATAACCGCAGTAAATTACCAGAGTAAAGAAGCCAGCTATAAAATCAATTTTGTTGAAGCTAACTTGAACGGCAATACACGAACGTTTTTGATCACGGACATCTATCAAAGTCCAACCATGAACAAGGAAAAAGCCATTGGAGCCGCCTTGCAATTCGCACTTCAGAACAATGCTGAAATCATCATGGGCGATTTCAATACCCCGCAAAAAAGTGTGCATTTCAAACGTTTTACACCTCACTACGAGAGTTTGCGAAACTATGGCCAAGGATTCACGGCCACCTGGCCTTTTGGAATTCCATTATTGGAACTTGATCAAATTTTTACAAATAACATGTTCACTCCTGTGCTTCTCCAAAAGTTTTATCAGCCTGAATCTGACCATGCCTTACTCGTTGGGTATTTAAAAGAATAAAAGCCTCTCCATAAAAAGGAAGTAGAGGCATCAACGCCTTACAATAGTTAAATAAATATTAAAAAAAATGCCAACACACTATCTACGATAGGTATTGCGTATTTTCCCTTTTTTAAATTTCAAAACCTCTAACAACGTGAAAAGAATTTCCCTAAGCGTGATGCTTATGGCTTCATTTTTTTTAGTTGCCTCTTGTGCAACCGCTAAAAAAGCCTCCAAATCATCATCTACCGCTTCCGCTGATGCCTCAGCAAAAAAACCTGGAAAAGATGACATCCAGCCTTACAACAAAGTTATTACGAAAGACGCCAAAAGTGATCCTGGTTTGTTTACTGTTCACAAAGTAGAAGAAGACTACTTTTATGAAATTCCAGATTCATTATTTGAGCGTGAAATGCTGATGGTAACGCGTATTGCAAAAACAGCTAGTGGTTTAGGCTTTGGCGGTGGAAAGCAAGATGAGCAAGTGCTGCGTTGGCAAAAAAAGGATAAGAGAGTATTATTACGTATGGTTTCTCACAGTGTGGTTGCCAATGACACCCTTCCAGTACATGAAGCAGTGGTAAATTCTAACTTTGAACCGGTTATTTTTAGTTTTCCAATTAAAGCCATCGGCAAAGATTCCTTATCTATAGTAATTAATGTTACTGATTTATTCAACAAAGACGTGAAGCCATTTGGCTTACCGGATAGGACCAGAAAACAATATAAAGTCACCCGTTTGGAAAGTGATCTTTCGTATATAGAAAGTGTAAAAAGTTACCCTTTAAACATTGAATCACGCCACGTAAAGACCTACAGCGCAAGTGAGCCACCTTCTAATGCTGCTAGTGGTGCCATCTCCATAGAATTAAATAATTCCATGGTGCTTCTTCCAGAAGTGCCCATGAAACGCAGAATTTTTGACCAACGTGTCGGATGGTTTACAAGTGGACAGACGGACTACGGTTTGGATGCTCATGAAAGTAAAAAAGTAACCTATTTAGACAGATGGCGTCTTGAAGTAAAAGATGAAGATCTTGAGAAATTTAAGCGTGGCGAATTGGTAGAGCCTAAAAAACAAATTGTCTATTATATAGACCGCGCTACACCTGAGCAATGGCGAAAATACATTAAAGAAGGTATTGAAGACTGGCAAGTTGCGTTTGAAGCAGCAGGCTTTAAAAATGCAATCATCGCCAAAGATCCACCAACGGTTGAGGAAGATCCAGAATGGAGCCCTGAAGATGCCCGTTATTCTGTTGTCCGTTATTTGGCCTCTCCAATCCCTAATGCTAATGGACCTCACGTTAGTGACCCAAGAAGTGGTGAGATTTTAGAAAGTGACATCAACTGGTACCATAACGTAATGACCTTGTTGCGCAACTGGTTTTTCGTGCAAACCGCAGCAATCAATCCAGATGCTCAAAGCGTGAAATTTAAAGATGATATTATGGGCCGATTGGTGCGTTTTGTGTCCTCTCATGAAGTAGGTCACACGTTAGGTTTACCTCATAATATGGGCAGTAGCGCAGCTTATAAAGTGGACGATTTAAGAGATCCTGAATTCACTAAAAAATACGGAACGGCACCATCTATTATGGATTATGCCCGTTTTAATTACATCGCACAACCGGGCGATGAAGGCGTTGCCTTAATGCCAAATATCGGTATTTATGACAAATATGCCATCTCATGGGGCTACCGTCCTATTTTAGACGCAGCAACGGCAGAAGATGAAAAGAAAACTTTAGACAGTTGGATTTTAGAACATGCAGGCGACCCGATGTATCGTTTTGGAAGACAACAGAGCGGTGGGGTTATTGACCCAAGTTCTCAAACTGAAGATTTAGGCGATGATGCGATGAAAGCAAGCGCTTATGGTATTGCCAACTTAAAACGCATCGTTCCCAACCTTATCAAATGGACTGCTGAAGATGGCAAAGATTATAGCGATTTAGGCACAATGTACGAACAAGTTTTAGGACAGTACAACCGTTATATGGGCCACGTGACCGCAAATATCGGTGGAGTTTACGAAAACTACAAGACTTACGATCAGGAAGGTGCTGTTTACTCTCCGGTTGACAAAGCCAAACAAAAAGAAGCTTTAAATTTCCTTCAGGATGAATTGTTTACAACACCAGAATGGCTCATAGATGCCTCTATTTTCGATAAAATTGAATATGACGGTAGTTTAGAGCGTATCCGTGGCATGCAAATCAATACCTTAGATAATATTCTTGATTTTGGAAGAATGCAACGCATGATTGAGAATGAAACCACAAACAACAAAGAAGCCTACGGATTATTGACCATGATGCAAGATTTGCGCAAAGGCATTTTTAGTGAGTTGAATAGCGGAAAATCAATTGATGCCTACCGAAGAAATCTTCAAAGAGGCTATATTGACCGTATGAATTATTTGATGACGAAAGACCAAACGCCAGTACCTTCCCAGTTTAGACGTTTTCTTTCTAGAACCAATGTTGATGTCAATCAATCAGACATCAGAGCCATTGCTAGAGCAGAACTAAGATCATTGGAAAGCGCGATTAGATCTGGTTTATCAAGAACTGGAGATACGATGAGCAAAATCCATTTGAGAGATGCTTTAGAGCGTATTGATGCAATTCTAAATCCTTTAGGCAAATAGAAATAATTGCACACACATAAAAAAAATGCTTCGAGATCTTCTTGAAGCATTTTTTATTTACACCCTTTTTGAGTGGCTATGTCTAATAGCTTACTTTTCAACATAGTCTGCAATAGGAATATCATTAATAAACACATTATCAAGTACCGCTTTCCCCTCAAAAACATAAACCAAGGCATACGTGTTGTTAGGAAGGGAATCGCTTTGTGCGTTCATGTGCGCCACTTCTGCTTCATAAGCCTTCGCTTCATTCATATAAAATTCAGTAAAGGGAAAAGAAAAATGTACGGTTTGGTTCATCTTGTTATACCAATCTACTTTTGCTTGAATATAGTCGGAATCCTCAAACGCAGTTCTTGAAAATCGTTTCACCGTTGCAAATCCTAAAGCATCCGTAGCGAGAGCGATGTAAATTGGACTCCCATTTACCCAAGTGGTATCTTTGGAAACGGCGGAATTGATTTCATAATTCAAATAAATATATTTCCCTTTAAAAGGATCAGAAGGATCTACAGGTTGGGTTTTGAATTTATAAGAAACACCTTTTGTGAGGACCTTTTCTTGATCAAAAATCATTTTAGCAGGTACAAACAATTGCGCCAAAACGAGCACTAGAAATATCGAGATGATATGGACTGTTTTCATTGTCTTAAAGTTTTGGAGTTACTATTGCTTTTTTCCTTTTAAGCATCACATAATTCGTTACAAAAAATCCAATCCCAACGCCAACAAATAAAAGCCCTCTTATGGCAAAACTCATATCCGTATCAAAAAAGCGACTCACAATTAGGGCGGTAAGAATGACTAGGCCGTAATTGAGAATTCCAAAATGCAACTTGTCAGCACCAAATTTGATCGTAATCAATCCTAGCGAGAGTACCAAAAGATTAACGATGACGGTAGCCATTATGTTATTTCCCATTCCACTAAAAAACACGATGACAAAAATGATAAAGACATAGTGAAAGAGGTTTATATATTGCACTAATCGTTTTTTATGTAAATAAATTAGTAGTGCCAGTCCTATAGCATAGCATACAATGGTCATTAAAAATTCATGTGATGCAAATAGCGCCGCATCCCACTCAAAATCCCAAACCCCATTGAAACTCATAATCAACAGCATCACTACGGTTCCTACCGAGCCTAATACCACATACCCATTCCGTCTTAATTTTTGATCAGCAAACTGAGGTAGCCTACCAATATTATAAAAAATACCAAAAAGAATCACGTACATCACGTAACCCATTTCACCATGTTCCTGTAAAAACGTGCCCAAGGTAATAATGACACTCAAAGGCAATAGCCAATTGAAAATCGACACCCGATTCGATTGGGGTTGGCGCTTTAGCATGGAAACATAGTAGGGCAAAACAAACGCCAAGAGTAGCAGATAGTACCACGGAGCAACGCCAAACCCATCATAGCCTAAACTGCTAGCGTAAAATGTTGAAAATACCAAATGCAAAATGACTACGGCATGAGATTTTAGCAGATATATTAAGGGCATAACCAATACCACCCAAGTCAACACATATACACTTAAATCGCCAGGAATGTTATAAATCTGACTGATCAAGGCGATACTCGAGCCCACCGCAAAAAACAGAAATGTACCCGAAGCCTCTCTCCATGTGGCACTTTTCTTTTTAAGAATCGTGTAACCCACCAAACCTTGACCGATGATTAAAGGCAAGAACGCAAGCAGCGTTTTTAGGGATCTTGGAAAATAATCCCAATTATGAGCCAACATTAAAATCACGCCCAAGCCGATGAGCAATGCGCCTAAAATACCAAACACCGTAAATAACCGATTGGGGGCATCTTCATGTTTAGAGTCGAAGTAAGTTTGAATTTTTAAGGCCGTCTCTTCAGAGATGATATTGTGCGTAACTAAATCAGGCAGTTCATCACTTAATTTTGATTTCATCGAATTCTATTTAAAGTTTAAATGTACTTAATATTTCTTTTAAGAGTAGTATATGCCTTTAACCACAAAGGTAGACTACAGGTGATTTTGGGTTCTCAAATCATCTTAAATTAGGCCCAATGCATCCCGTAACCTTATACAGTTTAAACCTTTTGGTACATAGAGAGTCCAAACACAAGAACTTTAAAAGAAAAATGGTATGAAAAAATTAGTTATGATAGTAATTGCTTTTGCAACGCTACAACTTTCAGCACAAGAGCAAAAAACAGAAATGAGAAAAGATCGAACCGAGTCTAAAATGGACTACTCCCCAGAAGCGATGGCCCAATTAAAGGCCAAGAAAATGACTTTAAAACTCGATTTGAGCGATAAACAACAACAAGAGGTTTCGTCTTTATTTTTGGAGGAAGCAAAATTTAGAGCCGATAAAAAATCAGACATGTCTAAGGACAAGGCTGAACAATCCATATCTAAAGAAGAGCGCTTAAAATTGAAAAATGAGCGTTTGGACCGACAGATTTCAATGAAGAAGAAAATGAAAACGATTTTATCTGCAGAGCAGTATGAAAAATGGGAGAAAATCGGTGCTAAGCGTGGACATAAAGGTTCGCATAAAAAAGGGGCACACAAATCAAAACAGTAATAATCAGTAGCTAGGAAATTAAATGAAAAGGGATTTAAAATAATTTTAAATCCCTTTTTTGTTTTTATAAAGTTTTGCAGACAGTATCGACCGCCGCAATCGTGGCATCTAAATCTTCATAGGATAGTGCATCACTAATAAACCAAGTTTCGAAAGCGCTGGGAGCAATATAAATGCCCTCTTTAAGCATGCCGTGAAAGAAGCGTTTAAAGCGCTCATTGTTGGCTTTGGCTGCCGTTTCAAAATCAACCACTTCATGAGCTTCAAAATGAATAGAAATCATAGAGCCCATTCTATTAATGGTATGTTCTATGTTATTCGCCTGAAGTGCTGTGGCGATACCTTTATGTAAATATTCTGTTTTTTCAGCCAAACGTGTAAATACAGTGCGGTCTTTATCCAAATGTTGTAACATGGCCAAACCTGCAGCCATGGCTAACGGATTTCCGCTTAAAGTTCCTGCTTGGTATACAGGACCATTGGGCGCTAAATAATCCATGATGTCGTTACGAGCTGCAAATGCACCTACGGGCAATCCGCCACCAATTACCTTCCCGAAGCACACAATATCTGCATCTACATTATACAATTCCTGAGCGCCACCTGGAGCTAATCTAAAACCGGTCATCACCTCATCAAAAATCAACAGCACATCGTGTTCATCACACACAGCTCTTAATTTCTTTAAAAAGTCATTTTTTGGAGGAATACATCCCATATTTCCGGCAACTGGCTCAATAATAATACAGGCTATTTCGCCTTTATTAGCTTCTAGCAATTGCCTAACGTTAACAATATCATTGTATGTTGCGAGGAGCGTATCTTTTGCAGTGCCTTGAGTCACCCCAGGACTGTTAGGCGTTCCAAAAGTGATCGCCCCAGAACCCGCAGCAATTAAAAAGGAATCACTATGCCCATGATAACACCCCGCAAACTTGATGATTTTATCTTTTTTAGTATAGCCCCGTGCTAAACGTACCGCGCTCATACAAGCTTCAGTTCCGGAATTAACAAAACGTATCTTATCGATATTGGGCACCATTGACGTTGCCAATTGGGCGATTTCTGTTTCTATAGCCGTTGGCATCCCAAAAGAGGTGCCTTGCTTAGCTTTCTCAATGACTGCATTTACAACCGGTTCAAAAGCATGGCCGAGAATCATCGGACCCCAAGAATTGATATAATCGATATATTGATTACCATCTTCATCTTGAATATAAGCTCCTTTAGCCGACTTGGCAAAAATTGGCGTGCCACCTACGGCACCAAATGCTCTTACAGGCGAATTAACGCCTCCAGGAATAACTTTTTCTGCTTCCTTAAATAAACTACTACTGCGTTGGTATAACATGAACTAAATTTATTTTACAATGAGAACTTGTCCAACCTGTAAATTAGAGTTGGTCATTCTGTTGAGTTTCTGTAAGTCGTTAACTGAAATATTATAACGTTTTGAAATGGAATACATGGTATCTCCGGGTATTACCTTGTGCGTCAAATTATTGGCAATATCAGTGGATCTCGTTTTAACTTTTCGGGTCCCCAGAACTTCTTCATCAAAGATATATAACTGAAAACGCTCAATCAAACTGATTAATTTTTCAGGATATTTACGATCGGTGGCGTAACCTGCTGCACGCAACCCTTTTGCCCAACCTTCATAATCATCTAAATCTAATTTAAATAAGTCTCCATAGCGTCCACGAGATGTTAAAAATTCAGAATGGTCTTTAAAGGATTGTTCCGCATGCCCGTATTTTCTAAAACATTCTTGAGACGCGTCATCATCATGGTGTATTTTATCACCGGACCACCCATGACACTTGATCCCAAAATGATTATTACCTTCTACCGCCAAACGGCCTCTACCAGAACCAGATTCTAAAATCCCTTGAGCCAATGTGATACTCGCCGGAATCTTATGCTGTCGCATATTGTTCTTGGCAATTTCACTATAGGTAGCAATATAAATTTCGCTAATATTTAAGTTCCCTGAAGATCCAGACGTCGTCCCCCCTGGGACCTTATCCGTAGAAGTTTTAGCTGATGGTTTTGTAGATGTAGGACGTTCGTGTCTTACGACAACTCGTTCGGTTTTTGCTTTAGACTGCTTTTTTTTGGTCACAATTCGCTTCTTACCGCCGCAGCTTGCAAGCATCAAAGCCAACATCAACATCATCATTATTCGAACACTAAACTTCATAATTTCATTATCTAATTAAAGGTAACTGCTTCTTTCTCAATACCGCATTCATTCCTGACACGCCCTGAAGTCCGCCCGTATGGATCACTAAAATCTTTGAGTGTTCAGGAAAATAGCCCTGATGCAACAAATCCATCACGCCAAACATCAATTTTCCGGTATAAACAGGATCTAAAGGAATATCAAAATCGGCCTTAAACTGATTCATAAAACTGATTAATTCCGTATTTATTTTAGCATAACCGCCAAAATGATACTCAGTAATAAGGTCCCAATTTAAATTTGGGGCAAATTTACTAATTTCTTCCCTTAAAAAGTCACCTTTTAACGCCGGAAATCCCAGAACTGTTTGGTGGGGTTTTGAGGCATTAATAATTCCGGAAATGGTTCCGCCCGTGCCCACTGAACAGCAGATATAATCATATGCACTATCGGCTTCTGCTAGTATTTCTTCACAACCTTTTATAGCCAATTCATTGGTGCCACCTTCGGGGATTAAATAAAATTCTCCAAATTCACGTTTCAATTTCTGAATAAAACTTTCTGCCGTTTTAAATTTAAAAATTTCTCGACTTACAAACTTAAACTGCATCCCGCAGTGTTCCGCAAATTGAAGGGTCGGATTGGTGGCCACTTTGTCTACGAGTTCCTCGCCCCTTATAACGCCGATGGTATGGAAACCGGATTCCTTTCCTACCGCCGCCACGGCCGAAATATGGTTGGAATAGGCGCCTCCAAAAGTCAACAAAGTCAGCTTGCCCTCAGCTTTTGCCTGCGCAATATTGTATTTTAGTTTACGGTATTTATTTCCAGAAATTTGAGGATGAATCCGATCCTCTCTCTTAATAGCCAGCGATTGCGTGCTATTCTTACCAAGATTTATAGTTTGATTTGTGGAAAGCAAGTTGAATGTCATGGGGTGTAAAGATATTTCAAAAAGTTCCAAAACGGTCGGATTTTTAAAAATTCTAGGTTTTCTTCCTCATGATATGCTTCGCGCTCAAAAGAAATATTTCTGTAGGCGAGATACCAATTTCTATAGTGGGCATAGCGCACCAAAAACTCTAATGCATACCATATAAAAAATGGTATAATCAGCAGTTCTATTTGTTGCTTGAGATGTATACGTTCATGGTTTACAAATACTTTATTTTCCTTAAGTTGAGCATATTTTACGAATACAAAAGGAAACAGCGTGATGCCTGTGAATCCTTTTGGAACCATAAATTTTGAAACTAGAATCATACGTTTACGCCTTCAAAAATCTTTCCAATTTACACTATATTTGTAATATGAAGAAAATTATCCCTGTTGAAGAAGGTGATTATTACCTAACACCAGAAGGCTATCGCTGCTTTACAGAACAATACCACCTAAAACGCGGTTATTGTTGTGAAAGCGGCTGCAGACATTGCCCCTACGGTTTTGACAAGAAAAAATTAAAGACAAACTAATGCAAATAACCTCCATTTCTTTTAAAGATCAAATTTTAGAAGGTATCCCAAGTGTCTTACCGCCCGTGAAACCGTATGATGAAACCATCAATCATGCGCCAAAACGAAAAGACATTTTATCTGATGAAGAAAAGAAACTGGCCTTACAAAATGCCTTGCGTTATTTTGAGCCAAAACATCATGCCGAACTGCTTCCTGATTTTAAACATGAATTAGAGACCTACGGTAGAATTTATATGTACCGCCTTCGTCCGGATTACAAAATGTACGCCCGACCGCTTGAGGAATATCCAGCCAAATCTCAACAGGCCGCAGCCATCATGCTCATGATTCAGAACAATCTCGACTATGCCGTGGCCCAACATCCACATGAATTAATCACCTATGGCGGGAATGGCGCTGTGTTTTCTAATTGGGCACAATACCGATTGACCATGAAATATCTGGCTGAAATGACGGATGAACAAACGCTGACGATGTACTCAGGACACCCAATGGGATTATTCCCAAGCCATAAGGAAGCGCCAAGAGTTGTGGTGACCAATGGGATGATGATTCCTAATTATTCCATGCCTGACGATTGGGAAAAATTCAACGCTTTGGGCGTTACCCAATACGGGCAAATGACCGCCGGAAGTTATATGTATATCGGCCCACAAGGCATCGTACACGGCACCACCATTACTGTTTTGAACGGATTTAGAAAGATAAACAAATCACCTAAGGGTAATTTATTTGTCACTTCAGGCTTAGGAGGCATGTCAGGAGCTCAACCGAAAGCAGGCACCATAGCCGGTTGTATTACGGTGTGTGCTGAAGTGAATCCGAAAATTACCCAAGTACGACTGGACCAAGGTTGGATTGACGAAAAAATTTCCGATTTGGACGAATTGGTATTACGCGTCAAAAAAGCGAAAACCGATAAGGAAACGGTATCCATTGCCTACTTAGGTAATATTGTAGACGTCTGGGAAAAGTTTGATCAGGCCAATGTCCATATTGATTTGGGAAGTGATCAGACCTCGCTTCACAATCCGTGGGCTGGAGGTTATTATCCTGCAGACATTTCCTTTGAAGCGGCAAATGAAATGATGGCTAACACTCCGGATTTATTTAAGGAAAAAGTACAGGAAACCTTGCGCAGACATGCCGATGCTATTAATAAACATACGGCTAAGGGCACGTATTTCTTCGATTATGGTAATGCATTTTTACTGGAAGCATCCCGTGCGGGAGCTGATGTAATGTCTGATAACCCAACTTTAGGTCGGGAGTTTAAATACCCGAGTTATGTACAGGATATTATGGGACCGATGTGTTTTGATTATGGTTTCGGACCTTTCAGATGGGTGTGTACTTCCGGAAAACCTGAGGATCTCGCAAAAACCGATCAAATTGCCTGTGCTGTTTTAGAAACTATCAAAAAGCATTCGCCTGAAGAAATTCAGCAGCAAATGACAGATAATATTCAATGGATCAGAGGTGCACAAGAAAATAAATTGGTGGTTGGCTCTCAAGCTAGAATTTTATATGCAGATGCAGAAGGGCGCACCAAAATTGCACAAGCTTTTAATGATGCCATTGCGAGAGGAGAAATTGGCCTTGTGGTTTTAGGACGTGATCATCACGATGTATCTGGCACTGATTCTCCTTACAGAGAAACCTCAAACATTTACGATGGCTCCCGTTTTACTGCGGATATGGCCATTCAAAATGTGATTGGCGACAGCTTTAGAGGCGCTACCTGGGTAAGTATTCATAACGGCGGTGGCGTTGGTTGGGGCGAAGTTATTAATGGCGGATTTGGTATGGTTCTTGATGGAAGTAAAGAAGCGGAAAGACGCTTAAAATCTATGCTATTTTGGGATGTCAACAACGGAATTTCCAGACGTAGTTGGGCCAGGAATGAAGAAGCTATTTTTGCTATTAAACGTGCTATGGAGGCGGAACCTAATTTAAAGGTGACCCTTCCAAACCTCGTAGACGTTGATTTATTGAACTCATTATGAACCTAAATAAAAATGCAATGAATAGAATATTTAAAGTAGTTCCCGTTTTGATGCTGTTTGTATTAATGGCCTCCTGCAGCTCTGTAAAAGTGGCCTCGGATTTTGACAAGAATGCCGATTTTAACCAATTCAAAACCTTCGCGTTCTTCAAAACCGGTATTGACAAGGCTGAAATTAGTGATCTTGATAAACGTCGTATCTTAAGAGCGATCGAATCTGAATTGATGGCAAAAGGATTTACGAAATCTGAAAACCCAGACATGTTAGTGAGTATTTTCACCAAATCAAGAGAAAAAGTAAACGTTTATAATAACAATTATGGTTATGGCCCTTACGGATACGGTTGGGGATGGAGTCCTTATTATTGGAATTCAGGATATAACTCAGTTTCCACCTCCACAGAAGGCACATTATTTGTAGACTTTATTGACGCTAAAAAGAAGGAATTAGTTTGGCAAGGAATGGGCATCGGTTACCTCTCCCAAAAAATGGATAAAAAGGAAGAACGCATCAACGAATTTGTAGCCAAAATCATGGAGAAATATCCTCCAGGAATGGATAAGTAAAAGTAAATCAATACAATTACAAGTAAAGCATCAGACATTCGTCCTGATGCTTTTTTTTTATTTTAAGGGGATTCTCAAAACTTTGCTTCGGTTCAAAAACCTTATATTTGCACCTTTTCAATGGCAAAAATTATGATTTTTAGCAAAACCACCAGACAAAATTTTACCCAAAATCCCAAAAATGATATTCTAGCAGGAGTCACCGTATCCTTGGCGATGATCCCAGAAGTGGTCGCTTTTGCCTTTGTTGCGCAAATTGATCCCTTAGTGGCCTTATCCGGTGCGTTTATGGTGGGCCTGATAACCGCGCTTTTTGGTGGTCGTCCAGGGCTGATTTCTGGGGCAGCCGGTGCCGTAGCAGTTATCTTTGTGAATCTTATTTCAGAAGGTCACGCCAAAGGCATGTTATTCGACACACCCATTGACAATATGGGCTACTTCTATTTATTGGCCGCAGTTATCTTAATGGGAATCATTCAAATTAGTGCTGGTGTACTTAAATTAGGACGTTTTGTAAGATTGATTCCGCATTCCGTAATGATGGGATTTGTTAACGGATTGGCCATCGTTATTTTTCTCGCACAAGTGCGTATGTTTTCTCATAAAGAACTCGAAAATGGCGCTGATGGGTTGAAGAAATATATCAACATCCCTATGCAAGGCACAGAATTATATGTGATGCTAGGGTTAGTAGGACTCACCATGGGGATTATTTGGTTACTGCCTAAACTCACCACAAAAATCCCTGCAGCACTAGTCGCAATTCTTATTACCACAGGCATTGTAGTGTTTGGCGGACTGGATGTCAGTACGGTGGGCTCCTATATAATTGAAGGCGGTGGCGACGGTTTAAAAGGTGAATTCCCGACACCAAACACTGAACTATGGAACAACTTACCTATTAATGTTGACACCCTAATGTTTATCCTACCTTATGCCTTTTTAGCGGCATCCGTAGGACTTATAGAATCTTTAATGACCATGAACCTTGTGGATGAACTTACGGAAACCAGAGGTGACGGCAATAGAGAATGTGTAGCGCAAGGTGCTGGAAATATGGTGAGCGGATTATTTGGTGGCACTGGTGGTTGTGGCATGATTGGCCAAACGGTTATTAACATCAATGCTGGTGGCCGGGGACGTTTATCAGGAATCGCGATGGCGTTAACCTTATTGACTTTTATTTTATTTACCGCACAATACATTGAACAAGTGCCTATTGCTGCCTTAGTTGGAGTGATGTTCATGATGGTGATTGAAACTTTTGCATGGTCGAGTTTCAGGATTATGCGAAAAATACCGGTAGCTGATGCGGTGGTATTGGTAGTGGTATCTGCCGTGACCGTAATTTTAGATCTGGCTATAGCCGTATTTATTGGTGTGATACTATCGGCGTTGGTGTTTGCCTGGAAAAGTGCGACCATGATTAGAGCTCGTAAACGGGTTAAAGAAGACGGAACAAAAGTTTACGAAATATGGGGTCCCTTATTTTTTGGATCTGTTCAGAATTTCAATACAAAATTTGATATTAAGACCGATCCTCAGCATGTAGAAATAGATTTTGTGGAGTCGCGCGTTAGTGATCATTCGGCTATTGAAGCGATATTTAATTTGGTGAACAAATACGAAGCAGAAGGAAAAACCATCCGTTTAAAACATTTGAGTGAAGACAGTAAGGTGTTACTACATAAGGCCAGTCCGAAATTCATGGAGGTCATTATTGATGACATTGATGATCCAAGATATCATTTAGCGGCAGACCCGGAGAAGTTTACGAAACCGCTTTCAGAATATAAGCTATAAAAAAAGCGACTCCCAGGAGTCGCTTTTTCAATTTTAAATTTTAATTAGTTATCGTCATTATCCGTTTTGACTTTAACTTTAACATCGCCGTCATCTTCTTTAATTTTGACTTTTTTGTCGTCAGTTTCCATTTTTATCTTTGTATCACCATCATCTTCTTTCACTTTTATCTCGGCACCTTCAGCCTTCATGTCATCAATAATACGTTCGCTTTCTGTACGAACATCTTTCTCTTCTGTTTCTCTACAAGAAGTTAATGACACTGATAAAAATAGTGCCATTGCTGACATAAACATTACTTTTTTCATAAATATTGGTTTTAGTATAAGGTGCAAAGTAATCTATTACAACTAATAATACTGCCTGTAATCAATAATTTAGTAGCTCATTTATTTTCACCATCACTTTTTCAGTTGATGGAATCATCGTTTCTTCCAAGGTAGAATTCAACGGAATCGCTGGCATATTCTCACTTCCGATGGTCATTACTGGCGCATCTAAATATTTAAAACATTCCTCTTGAATTTTCCCAGCTAATGCTCTCGCAAAACTATTATTTGAAGGTTCTTCAGTGACCACAAGACATTTGCCTGTTTTCTTAACAGATGTCATCACCGTATTTTCATCCAAAGGAAATAACGTCCGCAAATCGATCACTTCAATTTGATCTTTCATACCTAAGGCTTCTGATGCATTCATGGCCCAATGCACGCCCATTCCGTAAGTAACAATGGTTAAGGTTTCAATATTTTCCTGTTTCCAGATTTCCTGAAGTACCCACGCTTTCCCAAATGGCAATACATAATCTTCCGCTGGCTCTACAGAAGTGGCACCTTTTGTTCCTAGCACTTTACTCCAATACAGTCCTTTATGTTCTAAAATGACCACAGGGTTTGGATCGTAATAGGCGGCTTTCATCAACCCTTTCAAATCGGCACCATTACTTGGATAGGCAATTTTGATGCCCCTAATGTTAGTCACAATGCTTTCTACGGATGATGAATGATAAGGTCCGCCGCTACCATAAGCGCCAATTGGCACACGCAATATCATGCTGACCGGCCATTTCCCGTTGGACAAATAACAACTTCTGCTGACCTCTGTAAACAATTGATTCAAGCCAGGCCAGATATAATCCGCAAACTGCACCTCAACGATTGGTTTTAATCCCACAGCACTCATCCCGACGGTTGATCCGACAATAAATGCTTCCTGAATTGGCGTGTTAAAAACACGATCGTCTCCAAACTTTTGAGCTAAAGTAGCTGCTTCTCGAAACACACCACCTAATCTACCTCCAACATCCTGGCCGTAAAGCAAACACTCTTTGTGCTTTCGCATCAATTCTTCTACGGCAAACAAGGCACAATCGACCATCACCACTTTTTCCGAGCCTTGTGGAGATCGCTCCCCTGCTTCTTCTGTAATTGGCGTTGGCGCAAAATCGTTGGTAAATAAATCTTCAGGTTTTGGATCTTCAGCGGTTAGCGCTTTTTCAAAATCTTGCTGAACCTTGGTCTTCGTACTATTTTCAATATCTAAAATATCGTCTGCCGTAATTCCGGCATCTCGTAATTGTTGTTTAAGTACAGGGTAAGGATCACGCGTTCTAGCCTCTTCCAAATCATCACGATACCATTCCATGCGCACGCCAGACGTGTGATGGTTTAATAAAGGAACTTTAGCATGTACTAAAAACGGTCGGCGTTCTTCGCGAATAGTTTTGATGACTTTTTCAAGTGCTTCATAACTTTCTATAAAGTTGGCGCCGTCAATTGTTATGGCTTCTAAACCATTAAACCCTTTGGCGTACTCATAGGCGTCTTGAGCTCTCGTTTCTGCTGCGTTGGCTGAAATATCCCAACCATTATCTTGTACCAAATACAGGATTGGCAACTTTTTTAAAACCGCCATTTGAAACGCTTCCGCAACCTCACCTTCAGTTACGGACGCATCCCCGAGACTACAAACGGTAATCGGTTTAAGGTTTCTCGACTCTGAAAATGGCGATAGTTTTGCCGCGTAATCTTCTATGTTTTGCAACTCTTTATATTGCATCCCCATCGCGACACCCGTTGCAGGAATAGCCTGCATCCCCGTTGCGGAAGATTGGTGCGGGATTTTAGGTTTGTCAAAATCCTTTAAACTTGGATGCGCATAGTAGGTGCGTCCTCCAGAAAACGGATCATCTTTTTTTGCAAGTAATTGCAACAATAAATCATGCGGCTGTAATCCGAAAGACAGCAACATGGCATCATCTCGGTAGTACGGAAACGCATAATCCTGTGGCACTAATTGCATGCCCACAGCAATTTGAATGGCCTCATGACCTCTAGAGGTGGCATGGACGTATTTAGAAACCTGCTTAAAATTAGCTTCGTACAATTCGGCCATGGCCTTGGCGGTACAAAGGGTTGAAAATGCTTTTTTTAAAATAGCTTTAGTTACTGACATGTGTTATGTTTTGGGCGTTCGGGCGGGCTTTTCGTTACAAGTCCTCGCAAGCTCCGGGCTTTTCACTGCAATCCCTAACGCAAAATTTAGGATTTGACAAAATACGATGCATGTGTCAAGCCTTATTTATTATTATATTTTTCTATTGATATCAAACTGCTCGAAATAATCGGCTACGCGACGTACAAAACTTCCCCCTAAAAAACCATCTACAACGCGATGGTCAAAGGATAATGATAAATACATCATACTTCTGATGGCGATCTCATCACCTGTTTCTGTTTCCATCACTTCAGCGCGTTTTTTGATGATTCCCAACGCTAAAATGGCAACTTCCGGCTGATTGATAATTGGTGTTCCCATCACACTTCCAAACGTTCCAACGTTGGAAATCGTAAAGGTGCTACCTTTAATATCATCGCCGCCCAATTTATTTTCTCTGGCTTTATTCGCCATGTCATTGACATTTTGCGCTAATGTTTTTAAATCCTTTTGATCCGCATTTTTCACCACGGGGACAATTAAATTTCCACTTGGCAATGCGGTGGCCATCCCGATATTGATATCTTCTTTAACGATGATGTTATTTCCATCGACAGAGGCATTAATGTTTGGAAAATCTTTGACCGCTTTCGCTACGGCTTCCAAAAATAATGGCGTAAATGTTAGGCGTTCGCCATATTTTTCTTCAAAAGCTTTTTTGTTGGCATTTCTCCAATTGACCATGTTGGTCATATCGGCTTCCACATAGGCCGTAACGTGTGGCGATGTATGTTTCGAATACACCATATGATCTGCAATTATCTGACGCATCCGGTCCATTTCGATGATCTTCCCTTTGCCCTTATCAAATTTTAATTGTGGAATACGATACGCCGTTGGATCTTGGGTTACGGGCTGCGCAAACTTGTAAGGTCGACCGTCTTCTATATAATTAAAGACATCGCTTTTGCGCAATCGGCCTTCATGTCCTGTTGCTGGAATTCGCGCCAATTCTTCAAAACTGATGTGCTGTTCTTTGGCTATTTTTTGGATTAACGGCGAGAAGAAGGTGCTCGAAGGGGAACTTGAAATTGAAGTTGAAGTTGAAGAAGTTTTTGTTGCTCTTGGTTGTGGGGCTTTTTGCTTATTTGGAAGCGTCTCGACTGCGCTCGACGTGACAACCTTTTTACTTTCAGATGTGGTCACTTCTAAAACAGCAATTACTTCACCTACGGGCACCACGTCTTTTGCTTTAAAAAGGGTTTTCACCAAGGTTCCCGATTTTGGGGCTGGAACTTCATTATCTACTTTATCAGTCGCTACTTCCAAAATGATGTCGCCTTCTTTAAAGGAATCACCTTCGTTGATGAGCCAATTGATGATGGTGCCTTCTGTAATGCTTTCGCCCATTTTGGGCATCCGTAGTTCCCACGAAAGTGGGAATCCTTTTTCTTTACTCATGTTCGTTTATTTTTGAACTTAAAGTTTTTTTAAATTCATAAAATTTTGTTTCTTATTACTTCATAAAATCACGAAGCGTTTTATAAACATCTTCCTGCATTTTCATATGCTCCGGAACTTCTCTTAAAGGTTCTACGGCTCTTAAACTTTCATGACAATCCGCTGGTAATTGCTGGTATAATTGTGTGCCTTTAGTTTTCCAAGCAATCATCTCATCACTCACTTCTTTAATCACTTTTGCGGGATTCCCCACTGCCAGACTTCGCTTTGGAATAATGGTTTCGGCCTTAACAAACGACATGGCTCCAATGATACTTTCATCACCAATTTCAGCGTCGTCCATAATGACGGCATTCATGCCGATGAGGCAATTCCTGCCCAAATTAGCGCCGTGAATGATGGCGCCATGGCCCACATGAGCGCTTTCTTTAAGGGTGATGGATTTTCCTGGAAACATATGCACCGTACAATTTTCCTGAACGTTGACGCCGTCTTCCAAGATGATTTGACCCCAATCGCCACGAATTGCCGCTCCTGGTCCGATATAACAGTGCTTGCCAATAATGACATTGCCCGTTACGGCCGCGAGTGGATGTACAAAACTACTTTCGTGAACGACTGGCGTGTAGCCTTTGAAACTGTAAATCATGGTGATTGTTGATTGTTGACCCGCCCGAACGTGCCTTTTCGGGACGGGCGGGTTGTTGATTATCGATTTTTGGATTTCTCGAAAATTGAATTGTCCAAATCGTAATTCGCTAATTATTTAAATCCTTTCAATTTTTCTTTGGTGAACTCGCTTAAGACCAAACGGCCGCTGATTGCTGCGCGTTCCGCCAATAAATCATCCCAGTCGTCCGTACCACTCCAGAATACCTTTTTCATTTCGACCATCGCCTCCGGATTGTAGGTGCACAAGTGCTCTGCCGTTGCTTTTACCTCAGCGTCAAGCTCATCTGTAGACTCGTAAACTTGGGTAAAAAGGCCTTTGTCTTTTGCCCAATCGGCCGGATAAAAGGTGTTGGCGTCAATAGCGATTTGCGACATGGCGCTCAAGCCCATTTTACGCTCAATAGCAGGTCCAACAACAAATGGTCCGATACCGATATTGAGCTCGCTTAATTTAATAGCTGCAAATTTGGATGCCATGCAATAATCGGTGGCTGATGCCAATCCGACACCGCCTCCAACGGTTTTGCCTTGAATACGCCCAATTATGAATTTTGGGCATTTACGCATCGCGTTTATGACGTTAGCAAATCCTGAAAAGAATACTTTCCCGGTAGATTCATCATTGATATTTATTAATTCTTTAAAACTTGCGCCTGCACAAAAAGTGCGTTCGCCACCACTCTTAAGGACGAGTACTTTAATAGCGTCATTTTTGCCTGCGGCAGTAATGGTGTCCGCTAATTCTGCCAACAAATCTCCTGGCAGTGAATTGTGCGCTGGGTGAAAAAATTCGATGTAAGCGACTTCGTTTTCTATGGTTTGTTTTACGTAGGGTTGTGTCATGCTTCTTAATTTGTCAATGCGCACCTGTTGCGCATTCGTTTAGTTCTTTCAATATTTTGATAAATCCCACCCGTTACTTAAATCGTTCCATTCGGGATTCATCTGGGTGATTATATTTATTTTCCACTCTCGTTTCCATTTTTTAATAGTCTTCTCCCTTTTGATGGCTAGTCTAATATCAGTATGGGTTTCATAGTAGACCAATTTCTTGATATTATAATGACCAACGTGAGTTTTAAAAGTCGCTGCTTTATGTTCACTCATCCGCCTAGCCATATTATTTGTTACACCAACATACAAGATATGATTTCTTTCGTGCGTTAAGATGTAAGTATAATATTCTCTGGACATCAAGATGACTTATTAAAATCATAATTTAACCTTTAAAATGAGCGACTGCGCAACGAGTGCGCAGTGACTTTCTACAACAATCCGAACTGTTCGAGGTGATGATTCAAATGCTTTCGTTCCAACAAATAAGCCTCATACTTATTCAATTCTCCAAACACCAAATTTTTTAATTTTGCTTCTGAATGTTCTTTATAAAACTCTAAATATTTTGCTCTTTGATCGAAAAACTTCTGTTTTGCTGTCTCTAAATCTGGGTGAATTAAATCTTTTAACTTCCCTTTTTCGAGTGTTGGGAAATGGGTATTCCTTGGAAATTTCTCGTAGTTATATAAACTTGCGTGAACTTTCTCTAAAATTTTCTCTGGCGTCGCTACTTCAAAATCTTGAATTTCTCCGGCCGCAATTTTATAGGTGTATTCCAAATGCTCCAACATATGTTGTGGCGTCATGATGCCCCATTTCGGCTTCAGATCTGGCGTCAACTTTGATAGATAGTTTTTGATAGTGTCGTCCGTCATTTCGACAAAAACCTCTTGTTTTTTCTGAACCATTGTCAGAATTGTGGCAACGGCGACCAATTCATCTGCACTGTCAAAAACCTCAACAAACCATTTGACGATTCCGCTAGGATGTTCTGCTGAAGCGACATCTCGGTCAATTTTCTGTTTACAAGTGAGACGCACATAAATGGTGTCATTATGATACAATGGGCGAAGAAAACGACAGTCCTCCAATCCGTAATTAGCAGCCACAGGACCTTTGTTAGGATAGACGAACAATCCTGCAGCGGCGGCAATGATAAAGTAGCCGTGAGCAGTTCGTTTTTCAAAAATACTGCCGTCTAGAGACGTGATATCGGTATGGGCATAAAAATGGTCCCAAGTCAAGTTTGCGAAATTGATAATGTCTGTATCCGTCAGGGTTCGTTTATGGGTTTTTAAAGACATTCCTGCTTCAATGTCTTCCCAATGGTATTTGAACGGATGCTGTTCCGCTTCTTTATATTTTGCGTTGGCTTGATAGATGCCAGTGATTTCAGTAAGGGTTGTTGGCGAACCTTGGATTGCGGTACGTTGCAAATAATGCTTGATGCCACGCACACCGCCCATTTCTTCGCCACCGCCTGCACGACCTGGTCCACCGTGAACCAAATTTGGTAATGGCGACCCGTGACCGGTGCTTTCTTTGGCCATTTCACGATTGATGACCAAAATACGTCCGTGGTGACTTGCTGCGTTGATGACATAGTCTTTGGCGATTTTATCATCGTAAGTTGCGATGGAAGACACCAATGAACCTTTCCCCATTTGGGCCAAAGTAATGGCTTCATCTAAATTTTTATAAGGCATAATAGTACTTACCGGACCAAAAGCTTCCGTTTCATGAACTGCCAAATTTTTAAATGGATGATCTTCGCGAAGTAAAATCGGACTTAAGAAAGCGCCTTTTTTAGCATCAGCCCCTATGGTTTCAATCTTATCTAAATCGCCATAAACGATACTAGCCGTTTTAGCGAGTTCCTGAACGCGATCTCTTACTTCATTGGCTTGATCTTTACTGATTAAAGCGCCCATGCGTACTTCTTTCAATCTAGGATCTCCAATAGTGACTTTATCTAGGGCTTTTCCTAAAGCGATTTGAACATCTTCCACAAGGTTTTCAGGAACGATAACACGACGAATAGCGGTACATTTCTGTCCACATTTAACGGTCATTTCGTTACGGACTTCTTTGATAAACAAATCGAATTCACGTGTTCCCGGAAGTGCGTCTTCACCTAAAACAGAACAATTTAAGGAATCGGCTTCCATATTGAAAGGCACTGATTCTTCGATAATGCGTTTATGGGATTTTAGAAGTCGCCCGGTAGTCGCAGAACCTGTAAAGGTGACCACATCTTGAGATTCGACTGTATCTAAAATTGCTCTTGCAGAGCCTGTAATTAATTGTAAAGCACCTTCTGGTAAGATTCCAGAGGCGATGATTTCACGCACTACGGCTTCCGTTAAGAAGGAACCATTGGTTGCAGGTTTAACTACTGCTGGCACACCTGCCATCCAATTAGTCGCACATTTCTCTAACATTCCCCAAACTGGGAAGTTAAATGCATTGATATGAATGGCGACACCACGTTTTGGCACCATAATGTGATGTGCCATAAAGCGTCCGCCACGAGATAAATCGATAGGTTCACCTTCTACATGATACGACTGATTTGGGAATAGTTTTCTTAACGACGCATTGGCAAATAAGTTTCCGAACCCGCCTTCAATATCAATCCAGCTGTCCACTCTAGTGGCACCTGTTCGGTAACTTAATTCGTAAAACGCTTCTTTCCTTTTGGTGAGATATAGCGCAAGGCTTTTCAACATATTACCACGTTCCTGAAAAGTCATTTTACGCAAAACTTCGCCGCCTTTGGTGCGTCCGTAGTGTAAAATTTCAGCAAGATCTAATCCTTCTGTATCAGAAAGCGCCACGACTTCTCCTGTGATGGCGTCAAACATAGGAACGCCTTCTCCTTTTCCTTCAATCCATTGTCCTGTGACGTAATTTTGTAATTTCTTCATAGTAATGCCCACAAAAGTGGATATCTTATTATTAAATTATGTACTCTAATTTTTATGTAGCAACTTGTTCTATCATGTCTGACCGTGCTCGGAATTACTCACCAATTTCTATTAGATAAATAGGAGTCCGTGTATATTTCGCATTTGAGGCAAGACAGGCACTCAAACTCTACAAGTTCGCGTTTTCAATTATGGCGGCGTAGCCTTGACCAACGCCAATACACATCGTAATTAACGCATATCTTTTTCCTGTTTCTTGCAATTCTAGAGCTGCAGAATACGCTAATCGGGTTCCCGTCACACCAAGTGGATGACCAATAGCGATGGAACCGCCATTCGGGTTCAACCGTGGATCATTATCTTCCAATCCCCAAGCTCGCGTACAGGCTAATGCTTGTGCAGCAAAGGCTTCATTGAGCTCGATGATGTCCATATCATCCATGGTCAATCCGGCTTTCGCCAAGGCTTTATTAGAAGCTTCAACAGGACCAATACCCATTATTCGTGGCTCAACACCAACTACCGCAGAACTTACGATGCGTGCTAATGGTTTTAAATTGTATTTTTTTACAGCAGTTTCTGAAGCGATGATTGTTGCCGCTGCACCATCATTTAAACCTGAAGAATTTCCAGCGGTCACGCTGCCACCTTCAGCTTTGAATGCGCCACGTAGTTTTCCTAATACGTCCATTGACGTGTTTGGCTTTACAAATTCGTCTTTTGAAAACTGAATTGGATCCTTTTTGCGCTGCGGAATTTCGACCGTCACAATTTCTTTTGCTAATCGACCATTTTCTTGCGCTTTTGCAGCTTTCATCTGGCTCCAAAAGGCAAACTTATCTTGGTCTTCTCGCGAAATAGTGTATTGTTCCACCAAATTTTCAGCAGTTTGACCCATTCCATCGGTGCCATACAGTTTTTGCATCTTCGGATTGATAAATCGCCATCCAAAACTAGAATCGTACATTTTAGCATCCGTACCAAACGCACTTGAAGGTTTCGCAACGACATAGGGTCCTCGAGTCATGTGCTCAACACCACCCGCAATAAATACATCGCCGTCGCCCGCTTTGATAGCGCGATTAGCATGAATAATCGCAGAAAGTCCTGAACTGCACAAACGGTTAACGGTTTCACCCGGAACTGTGACTGGCAGACCTGCCAAAAGCGATGCCATTCTTGCCACGTTTCGGTTATCCTCTCCTGCTTGATTGGCACAACCTAAAATGACATCTTCATAAGCTTCTTTTGGGATGTTTGGATTCCGTTTGACGAGTTCTTCTATCACTAATGCCGCTAAATCATCTGTTCTTATAGTTGATAATGCGCCTTGATAACTTCCAATTGGTGTTCTAATACCGTCTATAATGTATGCTTCCATGTATGAGATTGAAGTCGAAATTGAAGTTGAAAATTGAAACTTCAATTTCGAATTATTGTTTCTAAATTTTAATTCATGATTTCAGAGAAGGTATCGCCTTGCTTGATATCGCCGGTTTTATAACCTTTCATAAACCAATACTTGCGTTGTTCTGAAGTTCCGTGTGTAAAACTATCAGGTTTTACACTGCCTTGGGTTCTTTTTTGAATAGCATCATCACCAACAGCGTTGGCTGCACTCAATGCTTCATCAATGTCACCTTCTTCTAAATAATCTCTGTTGTGATGCGCCCAAACTCCGGCGTAAAAATCCGCTTGAAGTTCTTGTGCCACTGACAATTGATTAGCTCCCGCTTGATTTGTTTGTTGTTGTAACTGTCTTACTTTTTGAGAAGTTCCCAAAATGGTTTGGATGTGATGACCAATTTCATGAGCAGTAACATATGCAATTGCAAAATCGCCACCTTTTGCCCCAAAACGTGTTCTTAACTGATCAAAAAATGACAAGTCCATATACACTTTCTGGTCGGCAGGACAATAGAAAGGTCCCGATGCTGCACTTGCAGTACCACAGCCAGTTCTCACAGCATCCGTAAACAACACTACATTAGGCTCTTTGTAAGCTCCTAAATTATTCTCTTTAAAAATTCGACTCCAAATATCTTCAGTGTCTACGATGACAGCATTCATAAAAGCACCGAGTTCTTTCTCTTCTGCAGTCAGCTCGCGTTGCTCTCCGGTTTCTGATACGGATTGTGATTGTGTTACACCTTCAAGAATTGGTGCCAATACTTGTCCCGTATCACCTCCAAACATTTGTAATAATACCACTACGACGGCGATTATACCACCGCCAGCAGCCAATTTACCTTTACCGCTCATGCCGCGACGGTCTTCTAAATTCCCACTTTGTCTTCTACCTTGCCATTTCATATTGTTTTGTTTTTAATGTTAGTATTTTTTTTATAAAATTAAACAATATTGGTTATTCTATCCATTCTTTGTTTGTCCTATATACGACGCCTTTAAACAAAGCCACCACTTCCTCTTGGCGTTTGACTTCAATAATATTAAAACCTAACTTGTTCTTTACTTTCTCAATTACTGACTCCGCAGTTATATAATCGCCTTCATTTAAAGTTTCAATATGGTTGATGCTGGTTTCAATAGACACCGCATATTTACCATGCGTATTGGCAGCAAACCCAAAGGCCGTATCTGCCAAGGCATAACTAATGCCTCCATGAGCTTTTCCCATGCTGTTGAGCATTTCCTTGCGGATGGTCATCCCAACTTTGCATCTGCCGAGTTCAGATTCTAAAATTTCGATGCCTAGCCAGGTGCTGTAGGGGTCTTGGCTTAACATTTTAAAGGGGATTTTTTCGCCGTTCATTACAATTATTTTAGATTGTCGATTAACGATTGTTGATTTTTGAAGTGATCATCCATACTTCAAAAATCTGCAATCGTTAATCAAAAAACCTCAAATCTTGTCTACTCATCCTCCGCAATATCGGGCTGCAACGGTAACGGTCTTCATGATACTCATTGTACAATTCGTCCATTTTGGAAACACACCAATCGATACCTTTTTCATTAGCCCACGCCAATAAACCTTTTGGATAATTTACCCCTTTGGTCATGGCGTTATCGATATCTTCTGCGGAAGCAACATTCATATGTAAGGCATCAGCAGCTTCATTGATCAGCATGACCAACACACGGTCGAAAATTTGTTGTGCTTTTTGAGACTCTTCGACTGCGCTCAGAGTGACGTTGGAAATCGGTGCTACAAGAGCGCCTTTATCATCATATTTATAATAGCCTCTTCCTGATTTTCTTCCTAAATAACCAGCTTCTGCAAAACGTTTTTGAGTGAAGGCTGGTTTATATCTTGGGTCAAAATAGAAGGCGGTGAATACGGTTTCCGTGACGGTGTAATTGACGTCATTCCCAATAAAATCCATTAATTCAAAAGGTCCCATACGGAATCCTCCTAATGATTTTAAACTTTTATCTATGGTTGCAAAATCAGCAATGCCTTCTTCATAAATTCTTAATGCTTCACCGTAAAAAGGACGTGCGACTCTATTCACAATAAACCCAGGAGTATCCTTTGCAACGGCAACTGTTTTTGTCCAATCGCTGATGATTTTAGTTGCTTTTTCTATCACCTCTTTTGAAGTTTGAATAGCAGGAATTACCTCTACCAATTGCATTAATGGTGCGGGATTGAAGAAATGAATTCCAATACAACGTTCTGGTTTTTTTAAGGATGCTGCAATAGAAGCAATGGATAAACTTGAGGTATTTGAGGCGATTATACAGTCATCAGACACATAAGTTTCTAATTCAGAAAACACCTTTTTCTTAATGTCCAAATTTTCTACAATCGCTTCAATAGTTACATCAGAATCTGATAAATCCTTTAGCGTATCGACGTAGGAAATGTTGTTTTGAATTCGCGTTTTATCGGATTCCTCAATCCGCCCTTTTGTGACCAATCTTGACAAAATATTTTCTAATGCATGTTTCGCCTTATCTAATGCATCTTGATTGGTATCATATAATTTAACTAGACACCCTGACGTTGCAGCCACTTGTGCGATGCCGCTTCCCATAGTGCCACTACCTATAATTCCGACCTGCATCATTGAAGAGTGTTGATTGAAGATTGTTGATTTTTGAAGTAAAGTCTCATAAATAAATTAAGATTTTAATTTTGATGATGCCGTTTTAACACTGGCAACAAATATGGATATCAATTCGTTATTTTCTTTTAATAAAATATTTAAAGATTCATTATCGGAGATAAGATTAGCACCATGTTGAATCTTCATATTGATTAGACATTCTCGTAATTCTTTTAAACAGATTTTCATCTTGTGTAGAAAGTCACGAGTTGATTCGCCACTCTGCGCTTCACCATAATTCAAGGCTGCTGATGTTGCAGATCTTATCAATTGTTTTGCTAGATGTTCCGATGCAAAAGAATTATCGATCTTTTTACATATCAAGATCACATTAATTGCGAATTGAATAAGCCGTTCTTCTAATTGATTTGGTCTCATATTTTTTTATCATCATTTAATTCTTCAGAAATTCTAACTTCTAAAATCAGCAATCCTCAATCAACAATCTTCAATACTTATCTACCTTTAAACTCTGGTTTTCTCTTTTCTACAAAAGCAGTAACGCCTTCCAAATAATCGTCTGTTTGAGCGGCTTCTATTTGCAATTTAGATTCTAAAGCTAATTGCGCTTCGAGATCGTTAGTCATGGACTTGTTGAATAACTCTTTAATCATGCCCAAGGCTTTGGTTGGCATATTGGCGAGTTTTACGGCAAGCTGATTGACCTCCTCTTCAAAACTTTCTAAAGGCAAGACTTTATAAATCATTCCCATTTTTTCTGCTTCTTCTGCCGATATTTTATCACCTAACATGGCCAATGCCAAGGCTTTTTGAAATCCGATGAGTCGCGGTAAAAAGAAAGTGCCGCCACTATCA
Source organism: Gelidibacter salicanalis (assembly GCF_007997285.1). Classification (GTDB taxonomy): domain Bacteria; phylum Bacteroidota; class Bacteroidia; order Flavobacteriales; family Flavobacteriaceae; genus Gelidibacter; species Gelidibacter salicanalis. The sequence goes on along the minus strand of NZ_VORX01000006.1, from coordinate 180,697 downwards.
GGAACGAGCCCAATAAGGCTGAAAGCCTGAATGAAACTAACTTTTTCATGGGCAACCACAATATCACAAGCCAAAGCGATATTTGCTCCGGCACCTGCTGCTACACCATTAATGGCACCGATAATTGGTTTTTTAATAGATCGAAGTCTGGTGACGATCGGATTGTAATGTTCCTCAAGAATTTTTTTAAATCCAGGATTGAGTTCTGGTGTGGTCACTTCTTTTAAATCTTGACCCGCACAGAATGCTTTTCCATTTCCGGTTAAAACAATTGCTCTGACCTCATCATTGCTTTCACAAGCATCCAAAACATCGTGAAGCCTGAACGCCATTTCACGATTAAAACTGTTAAACACTTCAGGCCTATTAAGCGTGATGATTGCTACTCCGTTTTTAATTTCTAATAAAATTGAATTCATATTTTTTTGATATCAATATCGATTTTGAATTTCCGAATTTTGAAATGAAATCAATTCCACATTCTTGATTCGGTATTCATGAATCAGTATTCATTATTATATTTTATTTCAAACATTTAAAATAATCAAAAGGTTCTAGACAGTCCTCACATTGGAATTGTGCTTTACAGGCCGTAGAACCAAATTGGCTCACCATTTTTGTGTTTATCGAGCCACATTGTGGGCATTTAACCAAGCGTTTGCCGTGCAATAACACGTCTTTATCTGCTTCAGCCCCCAAAGGCGCAGCAATACCATAATCCTCCAAGGCTTTTCTCCCTCTTGGTGTAATCCAATCGGTGGTCCAAGCAGGCGTTAAAATTAATTCCACCTCTGATTTGTAGCCAGCTTCTTGTAATGCTTTTTTAATATCGTCTCCAATAACATCCATCGCAGGGCATCCGCTATATGTTGGGGTGATCTGTACTTCTACAATGGCGCCCTCAAAAATTGCAGACCGCACCACACCCATGTCCATTATAGAAAGCACAGGGATTTCCGGATCGGATACTGTTTCCAGAATCGCGATCAGTTTTGGGTCGATATGTTGTTGGGTTGTGATCATAAATTATTTAAGATTGTTGATTGCCGATTTTTGATTTATGAAGTCTTCTAAAATTGTCAATCGTAATTCAACAATCAGCAATCTCCTACCATTCCATATTAGGATACGTGCGTTGCATGTATTGTAATTCAGTTAATAGATAGCCCATATGTTCCGTATGGATGCCTATTTTACCTCCTTTTTGGAAGTACTTGGATTCAGGAATTGATAAGGTGGCTTCTTCTAAAATTGCATTCACTTTTTCATAGTAAGCCGCTTTTAATTTGGTGACATCTACACCGATACCTTCTGCAACCATCGCTTTATCTGCATCTGTTTGATGGAATAATTCGTCAGTATAGGTCCACAAATCGTTGATGGCGTTTTGCATTTTTTGGTGACTTTCTTCAGTACCGTCACCTAAACGCTTGATCCAATCTGTTGAAAAACGTTGGTGATAACTCACTTCTTTAAGCGATTTTGTGGCGATGGCCGCCAACGTCAGATCCTTACTCTTTTGTAACTCGGTTAAGAACAAAAAGTGATACACATCAAATAAAAAGTGACGCGCCATGGTGTAAGCAAAATCGGTGTTGGGTTGTTCTGCCAATAACACGTTGACGTAATCACGCTCCTTACGCAGCATCGCAATGTCATCTTCCGTACGACCGTCATTGGCAATTTTAGCGGCATATTTGTAATAGCTGCGCACCTGCCCGAATAAATCGAGTGAAATATTGGTGCAGGCAATATCCGTTTCCAAACTTGGCCCGTGACCGCACAGTTCGCCCATGCGTTGCCCGAGGATTAAGGAATTATCGGCGATGCCGAGGATATAGTGATACAGATTGGTATTATTCATTCTATCTATAATATTGTTGATTGATGATTTTTGATTGCTGATTTTAAACTTCTGAAATCAAAAATCTTAATTCGTCAATCGTTAATCTATTTACATGTATTTCACCTCGTCAGGCAACTCGTAAAACGTAGGATGGCGGTAGACTTTATCTTGGGCCGGTTCAAACATTTCGCCGTTGTGTTCAGGATTGGAGGCTGTAATGTTCTTGGATTCAACCACCCAAATGCTGATACCTTCATTTCTTCTGGTGTAGACATCGCGTGCATTCTCTAGCGCCATTTCCGCATCAGCGGCATGGAGACTTCCAAAGTGGCGATGTTCCAATCCGTTTTTACTTCTGACGAAGACCTCCCAAAGTGGCCAATTTTTTGTTGACATAATTCTCTGTAATTTGAAATTGAAATTGAAATCGAATTTGAAGTTGAATTGATTTCGGTTTCAAGTTCAAGTTCAATTTCATTTTATATTATACTGCTTCTTTTTCTTTTCGTTCGGCGTTTTTGGCCGCGTGTGCCATGGCTGCATCTCGTACCCATGCGCCACCTTCCCATGCATCTACTCTAGCTTTCATGCGTTCTTTATTCATTGGGCCGTGACCTTTGACTACTTGCCAAAACTCGTCCCAATCAATGGCACCAAAATCATAGCTGCCGCGTTCTTCATTCCATTTTAAATCAGGATCCGGAATGGTAAGTCCGATTAAATCTGCTTGCGGTACGGTTTGATCAACAAACTGCTGACGCAATTCATCGTTAGATTTACGCTTTAATTTCCATTTCATGGATTGCTCCGTATGCACTGATTCCGCATCTGTAGGACCGAGCATCATTAAGCTTGGCCACCACCAGCGATTAAGGGCGTCTTGTGCCATATCCTTTTGCTCTGGTGTTCCGTTCGCTAATTTGATCATGATTTCATAACCCTGACGCTGATGGAAACTTTCTTCCTTACAAACTCGTACCATTGCTCGTGCATACGGCCCAAAAGATGTATTACACAGCGGAACCTGATTAATAATGGCTGCGCCATCTACCAACCATCCAATCGCACCCATATCAGCCCAAGTGACTGTGGGATAATTGAAAATGGAAGAGTATTTTGCTTTGCCTGAATGTAATTGTTCGTACAACTCATCACGAGAAATCCCCAAAGTTTCACAGGCTGAATACAAGTATAAACCATGGCCTGCCTCGTCTTGGACTTTCGCCAATAAGGCTACTTTTCGCCGTAACGAAGGTGCTCTGGTAATCCAATTGCCTTCTGGAAGCATCCCTACAATTTCAGAATGCGCGTGCTGCGACATCTGACGGATGTGGGTTTGACGGTATTTCTCCGGCATCCAATCTTTAGGTTCGATTTTCTCGTCTCTTGCGATCCGTTCTTCGAACTGGGCTTCTAAATTTTCAACGCCCGTACCTAACGGTACGTTCGGGCGGGTTATTTGTTCTTCACTCATCTTATTCTGTATTAGTGAACTATTATTTTGTATTCAGATTTGCGTTAAGGATTGAGGCATTGTCGGAGCTCCTCGCAGAGAGCGACTGCCGAAAGCCTGACCCTTTAGGGTAACGCCCAAATTATTTTATTAACAGCACTCAAAATTATTAAGTGTTAAAAGCTACACATCAAAATCGACCACCACCTTTTTACTGGTTGGGACGGCCTGACAGCTCAATACATAATTTTGTGCCACTTCCTTATCTTCTAACGCGTAATTCTTTTTCATTTGTACTGATCCTTCCTTTACTTGACACTTGCACGTGCTGCAAACGCCACCTTTACAGGCAAAAGGCAAATCGGCTCCTGCGGCCAAAGCGCCATCGAGTATATTATCGAAATCATCATCCATAATGAAATGGAATTCCTTCCCTCCATCGATAATCGTTACTTGTGTGCCATCAATTCTTTGCTCTAGAACTTCGGCAATCTGTTTATTTTCTTCTTCAGAACTTCCCGTAAAGAACAGTTCATAATGAATGTTTTCTTTAGGCATTCCCGCCGCTTGCAATTCGTCGCGAATTAAAAAAATCATGTCTTGAGGGCCACAGATAAAGGCGTGATTAGTATCAGGCACATCTATGAACGACTTGGTCAACACGGCTAGTTTTTCCTTGTCAAATCGACCGTTTAAAAATGGGATATCACGCTGTTCTTTGGTCAAGAAATAAAAGACCTGAAACCTATCAAAGAACTCATTTTTAAGCTGTTCTATTTCTTCTTTAAAGATAATGGATTTTACAGTCCTGTTCAAATAAAACAATTTAAAGGTACTGTCTGGCTCTTCGTGCAAATGGGTTTTGATGATGGACAACAAAGGCGTAATACCACTTCCTGCAGCAAAGGCGATATAATTGTTGTTTGCTTCAACATTCACATCTACCGTAAACTCACCGTGTGGCGCCATCACCTCAAGGGTATCTCCTTTTTTCAAATCGTTAAATGCAAAATTTGAAAATACACCATCGTGAATGGTTTTAACGGCCACTTTCCACTCGCCATCCAACGGACTTGAGCACAACGAATAATTACGTCGAATATCTTCGCCATTAAGTTCCTTTCGTAAAGTCAAATGCTGACCTTGACGAAACTTAAATTTTTCTTTTAGCGCATCGGGAACATCGAAAGAAATGACAACGCAATCTTTCGTTTCTTTATAAATATCTGCAACTTTAATGTTGTGGAATTCTGCCATAGTCCTTTATAAATCCCTCTTAAACCAAGAGTTCTGCTATTAAAATTCGTTTTCTCGTATAACTCAAAGGTTTTCGTAAACCGAGAGCAACTAACTAACAACCGTTAGTCTACATGACAAAACTACAAATTAAATTTGATATGTTTTGTTAAAACAATGATGGTGTTGATTAGATGTGCTTAGATAAAAGTACACTTAATTGCACTAAGGATGCAGGGATTACTCTGTAATGCTTTGATGGTTTATACCATTAATAAGTACATCTCCTAAATTCTTTGCCAGTTCTTCTCTATTGAGATCATCCTTTTTTGGGAGCCACAGGTATAAAGATCTTAGGGTGGTTAATATTGAAAACATAATAATTTCAGGATTCGAATCGCGAATTTCCCGAGCTTCTATCCCTGATTTTATAATCTCGACAAAATCCTCTTCGTAATTCTTTCTAAGCGACAAATAATACTCCAATTGATCTTCAAGATGCATCCAGTCATTATTGAGCGATGCCATTCCGTAGGTATTGTGAATGGTAATGTTGACATGCAACGAAACAATAGCGCGTAGTTTATCAATTATTGAAACATCTGAACTTTTGATAGTTTCCATGCCACGGGTAAACTCTTCCGCCAACGAAATAATGATGGTTTTCAGAAGGTCTTGTTTGGAATCGATATGATTGTACAGACTTGCCGCCTTCATGTTCAACGCCTTAGCCAAATCGCGCATAGTCACCGCACTGTAACCTTTCTCTTTAAAAAGTTTTGCGGCTGTTTTAATGATTTCTTCTTTGCGGGTTTGTCCTGTAGTGTTCAATCGTTAAAATTTTACTCAAATTGCTTCGAGTGGTGGATATTTTGTAAATTTAAATAAAAATAAACTATGGGATTTTTTGACTTTTTATTTGGTACGGACAAGAAACAACAAGTTCAGGAAATGATGAGCAAAGGCGCCATTATTTTGGATGTGAGAACCAAAAGAGAATGGGATAATGGCCATATTGCCAACGCCAAGCATGTGCCTTTAGACGACTTACAAAATCAGGTAGAAAAATTAAAAAAACTAAATAAACCTATCATAACCTGTTGTGCAAGTGGCATGCGTTCAGCTAAAGCTGCTCAAATTTTAAAATCAAAAAACATTGAGTCCATCAATGGTGGCAGTTGGTTAAGCCTGAAAAAGAAATTATAGTTTGATGTTCTGCAATTCGTCTGACGATTGGATAGAATTGCCATTGTACTGAAGTGTCCACCCTAAGGAACTGGTTAAAATATAAAACTTAGACAGTTCGCTGATCAATCGGTTTTGTGCGTTGCTTTTTAAGTTGGATGCCTCAATCTTTTTCATAAGCTGGGCGTTCACTTTATTTTTGATTTTATTGTAATCTTCTGCTTGAAACGGGTTCAGAAAATCGGCAGTCACATCATAATATTCAAAATCAGGACTGATATTGATCTCCTCTTTTGGAATGCTCAGAATTTTAAGGGTCTTGGATTTTTCGTCAAGCTCGTATTCAATCTGGCTCAAATCATAAGAAACCGTAACATTAGCATTGACCACTACCAAAGCCTTCTTTTCAACATTTACCAAATTTACAAAAATGGCTTTCGAATTTTTATAGGTAAATACCTGACTGAAATGCCCTTCAGTAACTACCAATTTGCTGACATTCCTGATTTGTTCCTGAATGAGCGCAGAATTCTCCTGTAATATGGTTTCATCTTTATCATTAAAAAAATAACGATAGCCGAAGAGGACTACCATCACTAATATTAAAACGTACAGGAGTTTGCGCATCATAGTTTTTACTTCTTTAGTTCGAGTTTCTCTGCAAAATAATCGCAGAAATCCTTCATGGTTGCCGTCATTTTTTCATCTTGGGTAGCCCGCTGAAACGTATTACTCATTTCAACCAAAGTTTGGTGGAAAAATAATTTCATTTCATCTACAGGCATATCTTTGGTCCATAAGTCAATTCTCAAAGTTTCCTGAGCATTGCTATCCCAAACCGAAAGCATCATCGCTTTAGCTTCTTCATTATTTATGCCACCATCTTGCGCCGTCCAACTTAATTTTTCTGGGACTTTGTTTTCATCTAATTCCACATGGAGTTCAATGGTAGAGGTTTTTGTATTTGACATTATTTACGAGGTTTAAATTTTGAGTTATTAAAAATTTCGTCGGCATTTTTCTGGAGCATTTCCATGAATGGAACATCGTTAGTATTCATATACGCCCTGACAATCTGCCAACCTATATACCGCCCTAACCGCCCTGGGGACTCACTGTCCAATTCCAAATAAAATTTTGAAAAAGGCGCATCGGCAATAAAACGGCTAGCCAAGGTATTATCTGTACTGAACAGCAACTCGCGCTCAATAAAGTAGCGCCATATTTCGCTTTCATTTTCACCTGCCCATGCCAATTGCGCTTCGGTATATCCAATTTTATCAGCATCAGAGGCAAACGGAATCATTTTATCCTTAAAATACAGCTGCTTCCCGAAGTAAACCATATCGTCCAATAAGGTTGTTGGCTTGTCTTGAAGAATATACTGCTCAGCATAATTGGCTGCTAAATCGCTCACAATTTGGGAGCGTTTCATATTCTGGGTGAGAAACTTTTGGATGCCTTCGTAGAAATGATGCTCTGATCCCAAATAGGTATCTAACGATATTAGCACAATCGTATCCGTTACAATGGTCTTGTTTCTATAATCTACATCAGAGGTTACCGTGATGACGCGAGGAACTTTAAATGAGCGATCGTAATATTTTAAATGTTGAAAAAGCGACACGATTGCGTCTTCCTCTTTGCCGAAGTTAGAAAACGTCGATTTCACTTCACCCGATAATTCATGCTGCAGCGTGTCTTGCATGCGTTCTACCCAAATAGAATCAGGAATGCGCTCAGAAAATAAAAATGGATACTCCTGTTTTAATTTTGGCAAATCTTTAGGTTCTGCATCGGCATAGACCAAATCAAAACGTTCTATGGTAACATTGACATCAATTTTAGAAATTTCATTTTCTAGTTGATTATCGTCTTTACAAGCACTAAGAAAAAGCAAGAGGACTATTAGAAAAGCAGCATTCTTCATGGGCAATTTTTAAAGGTCTTTAATTTTTATTACTTAGGTGATTACTTTATTTTTGTTGTACAAAGGTAGTATTCTTTGTGTTAAATCATTCAAAAAATGCAAACAGAAAAAGTTATTGACCACATTGTAAAATGGCTAAAAGACTACGCCACAAACGCGAAGGTAAATGGGTTTGTCATTGGTATTTCTGGCGGAATTGATTCTGCAGTCACTTCAATTTTATGCGCGAAAACTGGATTTGAGGTGTTGTGTATTGAAATGCCAATACATCAACCACCAAGTCATGTGTCCAGAGGTCAAGAACACATTCAGCAATTGAAATCGAGATTTACCAATGTGAAAGAGGTTTTAGTGGATCTCACCCCTGTTTTTGAAGAATTTAAAACTGAGGTGTCATTAGATGGCAAGCAAGCCATTGTAGATATGGCGCTCGCCAATACACGCGCGCGCTTAAGAATGACTACCTTATATTATTATGCGGGATTAAAAGGCTTATTAGTGGCTGGCACAGGAAATAAAGTAGAGGATTTTGGGGTTGGATTTTACACCAAATACGGCGATGGTGGTGTCGATTTAAGCCCTATTGCTGATTTGATGAAATCTGAAGTCTATGCCATTGCTAAACATTTAGGTGTCGTCGAATCTATCTTAAATGCTGCACCTAGCGATGGGTTGTTTGGTGATGACAGAACGGATGAAGACCAAATTGGTGCTTCCTACCCTGAATTGGAATGGGCCATGACGATGATCGAAAATGGTAAAACAGCTGAAGATTTTGAAGGGCGACAACTCGAAGTCTTTAATCTCTTTACGAGGCTAAACAGGATTAATCAACATAAAATGGTACCTATCCCCATTTGCGAAATTCCATTGCTTTTGAAATAGTCCTGATTATTGTAAGTTAATTCACTGAAAATTAGCAATTATCAGTGAAATCTATGTTTTTTTTTATACATTTACGTAAGACATCTCCACAGATAAGACCCCAGATCTTAGTATAGCGACCAACATTACTAACTAATACATGATATATTATGATTAAGGTACTGGTTGTGGACTACCATCCAATAGTTAGAGAAGGCATCACACTACTTTTCGAAAAGGATCCAGATATTGAAGTTGTTGGCACAGTGGCAACAGGTATAGAGATCTTCGAATTTATTAGACGTTATCCAATAGATGTTATAATTTCTGAAATTGACCTCCCGGAACTTAACGGGATTACGGCGTTAAGAGCTATCAAAAAAGAAAATACCGAGTTAAAAGTAATTATGTTCAGTCACCAACCTGAAGAAATTTACGCCATCAGCACCATCAGAGCTGGTGCTGCAGGATATCTTTCTAAAACGGCAGACACGGCGACTCTCAAAGAAGCGATTCTCAAGGTGTATAACGGCGAAATTTATTTGAGTGAGGTGATGGCCAAACACTTAAATTATGACGATACACGCAACAAGAAAAGCAAGCTCTATAAACGTCTTTCTACCCGCGAAGTGGAAGTTTTAAAACTACTTTCATCGGGCAAAAAGAATAAGGAAATTGCTTTGGAACTTGATATCAATGAAAAAACGGTCAGCACTTATAAAGCTCGACTTTTTAAGAAATTAAATGTGAGCAATTTGGTCGATTTAATTCACCAAGCGGAACATATGGGGACAATTTAAACCTAACCACTGACAACCTTTCCTAATTTTTTTGACAGGAGCGTTTTGAGTCTTAAATAATCTCTTACATCTTCCATGATGCTCATGGTGTTCACATTGGGTCGCGTAATGTCAGATTGGTATTCGACGACTTTTTGATCAATTAGAAAACATCTAAGACTTAATATGGTTTGTGTAACCAATTGAGCTATGGTTTCCTTTTTTTCTTTAGGAACGATATGGTTACGCTCCCAATCGTGTAGACTATAACGCTCATCATTCATCAAAATAGTAGTGACTTCATTAGCCATATTTTGATCGAGCTTATTTATAAAATCTTTTAATTGGAATTCCTTCGATTGGTGCAACGCGTCAATGATAACGTAGTATAGGTTTTTAAATCCTTCATCGGAAAACTGCATTTCATCCTCCTGAAGGTCCAAATATATCTTTTCAAACACCTTGGCTTCGTGAATAACAGGCTCTAATTTCAACTCGCCAGATTTTTCATCTTCCTTCAACACCAAATCTTCAAATTGCTCGGTTTCATTGCCGTAAAGCAATAAGATTTCGATAATTTTAAGTTCCAGCTCATATTGATGGTTAATCTTTTGAGTGGGCTTTTCCGTACGCATTACCTCAAATGCACGCTGTTCAGGTGGCTGTTGATTTCCCGGGTCTTGAGACCCTTTTTTATTGATCTGTGCTAAAGTAGTAAACAACACTTGCTCACTAATATCCATAATATGAGAGCATTCTCTAATATAGATTTCGCGCTTAATCGGATCGGGAATTTTGGCAATACTATTCACAATTTCACGGATGGTATCCGCTTTTTTTATAGGATCATTCTTGGCATCCTCAACTAATAAGGATGCTTTAAACTGAATAAAATCTTTGGCATTTTCATCCAGATATGCAGAGAGCTCCTCCAAAGTATTCTGTCTGGCAAAACTGTCCGGGTCTTCTCCTTTAGGAAAGGTGCACACCTTAACATTCATACCCTGCTCCAATATCAAATCTATTCCTCTAACCGATGCGCGCAAACCTGCAGCATCGCTATCAAAGAGGACAGTTATGTTTTTGGTCAGACGATTGATCAATCTGATCTGTTCCGGCGATAAAGCTGTCCCTGATGACGCCACCACGTTTTTAATGCCTGTTTGATGAAATTGGATAACATCCGTATAGCCTTCAACCAAATAACAATTATCTTCTTTAGCAATTGCTTGTTTGGCGTGAAACAGGCCGTAAAGAATCTTACTTTTATGATACACCTCACTTTCCGGTGAATTCATGTATTTTGCTGCCTTCTTATCGGTACCTAAAATTCGACCACCAAATCCTAAGATTCGACCACTCATACTGTGGATAGGAAACATGACCCGACCTTTAAATCGGTCAAAACGTTTGTCCTCCTTAACAATCGTCAAGCCTGTTTTTTCAAGAAATTGAATTTGGTAACCTTTTTTTAAAGCTTCATCAGTAAACCCTTGCCACTCATCAAGAGAATATCCAAGATTAAAGGCTTTTATAGTCGCATCCGTAAATCCTCGTTCTTTAAAATAACTGAGTCCTATGGATTTTCCTTGATCAGTTTTATAAAGAATTTTCTGGAAATACGTATTCGCAAATTCATTGACCAAGTACAGACTTTCGCGCTCATTGGCTTCTTCTTTCTGTTCGTTGGTTTGCTCTGTTTCTTCAATTTCTATATTGTACTTTCGGGCCAAATATTTTATGGCTTCAGGATAGGTAAAATGCTCGTGCTCCATTAAAAAAGTAACGGCATTTCCTCCTTTTCCACTACTAAAATCCTTCCAAATTTGCTTTACCGGACTCACCACAAAACTTGGCGAACGTTCATCACTAAAAGGGCTCAAGCCTTTAAAGTTACTGCCCGCTTTTTTGAGGTTGACGAAATCGCCAATAACCTCCTCAACACGGGCGGTTTCAAATACTTGTTCTATGGAGAATCTTGAAATCAAAGTAGATTATAATTTTTTGTAAAAATAGGGTAAACAAATTAATTTAGTCAACGCAATTTGAAACCATCAAGATTTTCGTAATTTTAATAAAAAAACTATGGGCACAGCAACAAAACGGAGCGCCTACACAAAAAAAAAGTATATAATTTTACTTATTATTGTTGTAGTGTTGGTGGCTTTTAGACTTTATTTACCAACATTGGTCAAAAATAATCTTAATAAAATTCTTGCAGATATTCCAGGCTATTACGGGCAAGTAGAAGATGTAGATATTGCTTTAATACGCGGTGCTTATGTAATCAATGGCATGTATTTGAACAAGCTCAACGCCAAAACTCAGATCCCGTTCTTAAACTTTCCCAAAAACGATATCTCTATTGAGTGGAAATCGCTTTTTAATGGGAAAATTGTAAGCGAGATCATCATGACAAATCCTGAGGTTATCTACATCTTTGAAGATCAAAAAACAGCATCTGAAGGCGAAACTGCAGATGTTGACGATTGGACCAAAGCCTTAACCGAAATTGTTCCTATTGATATCAACCACTTTGAGGTCCACAACGGTAAACTTGCTTTTGTGCAGTTACAAGCGGAACCAAATATTGATTTGAATATTTCAAAAATAGAATTGTACGCCGATAACTTACGGAATGTCACTTCAAAAGAAGGCACATTACCTTCGCCCATTCATGCCACTGGGGTAACTTTTGGAAACGGCAACATGACCTTAGATGGCGATATTAATTTGATTAAGGAAATTCCAGACATGAATTTAGAGTTTGCGCTGAAAGCATCTAATGCTACAGCCCTAAATGATCTTACGCGCCATTATGCAGGTATTGATTTTGAAAAAGGAACCTTTGAACTTTATAGCGAAATAGCCATTGCCAACGGCTATTTAAAAGGCTATATCAAACCAATGCTGACAGATTCCAAACTGATTGGAAAAGAAGATGGATTTATCGGGGTGCTCTGGGAGGGCTTTGTGGGATTTTTCAAATTTTTACTTAAAAATCAGCGCACCGACACTTTGGCCACAAAAGTGCCTATTGAAGGCGACTTAAACCAAGTTGAATCTGGCGTTTGGCCAACAGTAATAAATATTTTTGGCAATGCGTGGATTAAAGCTTTTAAGGGTGAAGTTGATGATGATATCGATTTTGAAGATGCGCTTCAGCAAGCCAAAGACGATGCCAATAAAACCTTAGAAAAAGAAAAACGAAGGGAAGAACGAGAAAAACGAAGAAAACAGCGGAAAAAGGATCGGGAAAAACGCAAAGCAGAAAACTAGCAGTTCAGCAAAAAAAAGCCTTGAAAAATTCAAGACTTTTAAGACTAACACTGAATAATAACTCTATTTACTATTTTTTAATCTAAAGCCCAACGTAGTCCTAAAGAGACATTACGCTGATCTACCTCTTGGTTTTTGAACAATGTATTTAAATTATATTTCGCATAGATACTAAAGTCGCCCAACCCAACATAACCACTTAAACCGTACATTAAACTATTGGTATTAAAATCTGATTTTACTTTTTCCTTTTGATTGTCGCCATCAACTTTAAACTTTACTTTCTGCATCGTATTTAAATTTAGACCGGCAAACCCACCTAAACCAATTTTAAACTGATTGTCATTAAAATATCTGATGCGGTCTCCATAATCCTTCAATTTTGACGGACCAAATTCAAAATGTACCGGAACAACCAAACTCGTGGTTCTGAATTTTGATTTTTTCAGGTTGAGAGGATAGGTTTCTAAAACAGTTTCTTTTCCATTCTCTACAAAATATTGGTTGTCCTTGATGCTTAGTTTATTCCATTGAAAGGCCAATCCATAATTAACCCGCACAAAATTTGAATTTTTCAACACTCTCGTACTCCAAATCCAACCCAATTCTACAAAGCCGGAGCCTCCAATTTCGTAAGGCGAATCCTCTAAACTTTGGCCGTCCATGATCGTATTGTTGAATCCGATAGCAAACAGCAGCATATTGCTGGATCGGATATCATATTTTGGGGTAGAATCCCTAGCAAATGACATAATTTTTTTAGAGCCAATAGAAAACACAAAATTTGTGTCTGAAGTCTGTTTAGCCGCATAATACTCCGGATTTCGCTTGATAAGCGCTATCTGACTGTCTGCAATAGCTAACCGATTCTCAATGTTTAAGGCGCGCTTTTTCGCCATCTCTTGTTTTAACGCGTCTGCTTGCAGTTTGGTAATCTCTCCTCTTTCAAGACGCTTATTAATGGTCTCAACTTCTGTTTTTAAAGAAGCCTTTTCATTTTGAGTGATGCTATCCTTAAACTGAATTAATCTTTCAATTCTTAGTTCAGCTTTGTTTTTTTGCAGCGTGTCTTGGGCCTGCGTATTTCCCATAATTAAGCATAAGCTTGCCAGCACAATACATTTGACAATTGTGTTCATAGTGTTCGATTTTTGATTGATAATTGATGAATAATAAATGGTAATTGGTGACCCGCCCGAACGTACCTTTTCGGTACGGGCGGGTTGTTGATTGTTGATTGTTGATTGTTGATTGTTGATTGTTGATTGTTGATTGTTGATTGTTGATTGTTGATTGTTGATTGTTGATTGTTGATTGTTGATTGTTGATTAAAATGTATAATTTTCCAGCTTTGTTTAGGTAGATTTTTTATTAATTATAAAGAATTTATTGCACTTTAGTTTTGACGTTCGGCAACCGCAGTTCTGATGGTTTCATAACTATTTTTAAGGGCTTCAAATATTTTATTTCTGAAAGATTCCTGCAAATCTGCTTCAACGTCGCGCAACAGTGCGTTGGCGTCAACCGTATAATTGGGTTCATGGAGAGCAGATTGGTAATTGAGGTCTCTTTGGGCCTTAGTCAACAACGCCTCTATATCCGCATCGGTTACAGCTTGTCCCTGACGTTTTAAATATTCGAAGTGAGCCACAATTTCTGTCACCTTTTGATTTTCCAAAGTTTCCAATGTATTCTCAGAGACTACTGACGATTCCGGTGCTATATGGCTATTCTTAACTATTTGAGTGTTTTGGGAGGTCATCGACCGTTTTGGTTCTTGTTTCCCTTCTATAGGATCTGCTGAATTTAGCAGGTCCTTTTGCTCCACCACTTGTTGCTTTGGTTGAAGTTGATCCAATTCAAAGGTTTGCTCATCGCGCTGTTCTTGTGTATCCACAAGAATTGGATTTTGAATTTCAGGAGTATTCCCGCTAAAAAACATAGTCGTTATCAGCAATACCGCCGTAACGCTGGCTGCGATGCCAATCCACCAATACATTGGTTTGATTTGCCGTTTTTCAGACGCATCCAATCGATCAGATAATGTACTCCATGAGGTTTCAGAGGGCTTTATCACTCTCTTCTCAAGCGCATCTTTTACCTCATCTTCCCATTTCACTTGTTTCATTGTGTCGCTTATTTAATGTGTTAATTTTGTGCTGTAGCACTTGTTTTGCCTTAAACAACTGCGATTTTGAAGTGCCCTCAGTGATGTTCAATACCGTTGCAATTTCTTGATGTTTATAGCCTTCAATAGCGTACATCACAAAAACCATTTTATAACCTTCGGGCAATGCATCAATGTGCCGCTGAATCTCATCCACTTCAATGTCAGATTCAATAGTGTTGTCCTGCTGGTGTACAATTTCAACATCTTCAACTGAAAATTCAATAGTTTTTTGTTGCCTCAAAAACGAAATGGCTTCCCGTACCATAATTTTTCGAAGCCAGCCTTCAAAACTACCTTCATCCTTAAAATTTTTTAAATTGGTAAAAGCTTTCAAAAAGCCGTTAAGCATCACATTTTCGGCGTGCTGAAGATCCTTTATATAATAGCGACAAATACTCAACATTTTTGGGGCATGTGTTTCATAAAGCACATGTTGCGCCTCCCGGTTATGTTTAGCCGCTTTGTTAATGAGTTGGATGTTGTTATTATGTAATTGGATAACTTTCAAGAATTGCTCTGATTAGGTCTTCTATATATAAAGACGTTAATTTAAGGCAAAAGGTTGCCTAAGGTTGTAAAAAAAAGTAGATCAATTAAAAATTGTATGGAAAGTAGAGAAACGAAAGTCTAAAAATTTCTATTTCTTACGGTCAATCACGTAATTGACCATGAGTAATAGCGACGCTTTAAATTGAGATTCTGGATAGGTATTGAGGAGTTGTAGGGCTTCGTCTTGAAAAGCCATCATTTTTGTAACTGCATAATCAAGTCCGCCTTTACTTTTTACAAAAGCAATCACTTCCTTGACGCGCTTTTTATCTTTATTCTTGTTTTTGACCGAATTGATCAACCAGGATTTTTCCTTTTTTGTGCAATTGTTGATGGCGTAAATCAGCGGTAAGGTCATTTTTTGTTCCTTAATATCGATACCCGTTGGCTTACCGATGGCTTCGTTGCCATAATCGAACAAGTCGTCTTTAATTTGGAATGCCATACCAATCAGTTCTCCAAACTTGCGCATAGTTTCAACATCAGGAGAGTTTGGTTTTACGGATGCCGCACCCAGACTACAACATGCCGCAATGAGCGTTGCTGTTTTTTGGCGGATAATTTCGTAATAAATGTCTTCTGTAATATCGAGCTGGCGCGCTTTTTCAATTTGGAGCAATTCGCCTTCACTCATTTCCCTTACGGCAACGGAGATGATTTTAAGAAGATCAAAATCGTTATTATCGATGGAGAGCAACAAGCCTTTAGACAAGAGATAATCGCCAATAAGCACGGCAATTTTATTTTTCCACAAGGCGTTGACGGAGAAAAATCCGCGTCTTCTGTTACTATCATCAACCACATCATCATGAACTAAGGTGGCGGTATGAATCAATTCGATGACGGCAGCTCCGCGATAGGTGCGTTCGCTCACATTCCCGTTGTTAACCATTTTGGCCACAAGAAACACGAACATAGGCCGCATTTGCTTCCCTTTTCTGTTAACGATGTAGGTGGTAATCCGATTTAAAAGCGCCACTTTTGAAGACATAGAAAGCAGAAACTTTTGTTCAAAAAGTTCCATTTCATATCCAATGGGCAGCTTTATTTGTTCAACAATTTTCAATTGAATGTCGTCCTGTAGAATTTGATAACAAACGTACTAAAAATGGCCATGATATGCTATTATTAAGATCAGAAAGACCAGTTGAAAAGTCAAATAATGTCAAGAAATAATCGACTATTCTTTAGACGGTTAGATTTTTACAAGATATTGAATTATAAATCCAAGGGGATTTAAGACTTATTCGCCAATTGACCGCAAGCAGCGTCAATATCTTTTCCTCTTGAACGTCTTACCGTAACGGTAATATTATGGGCCTCCAACATAGAGATGTACATGTCTATCGCTGCATTATCTGCTTGCTGAAACTCTCCGTCATCAATAGGGTTATATTCAATTAAATTAACCTTGCTTGGCGCAAACTTGCAGAATTTAATCAGAGCTTCCACATCCTTTTTCTTATCGTTGATGCCATCCCAAACCACATACTCGTAGGTAATGGTATTTTTAGTTTTCGTATACCAATATTCCAGAGCCTCTCTTAAATCGGCCAATGGGAAGGTGGCGTTAAACGGCATAATAGAAGTTCGGACCTCATCAATCGCCGAATGCAGAGAGACGGCTAGGCCGAATTTAACCTCATCATCCGCCATTTTCTTGATCATCTTAGGCACTCCGGAGGTTGACACAATAATACGTTTTGGAGACATGCCCAAACCTTCTGATGAAGTGATTTTATCAATAGCCTTCAGCACATTATTGTAGTTCATGAGCGGTTCTCCCATACCCATAAACACAATATTACTCAACGGTCTATTAAAATATAGGCGACTTTCTTTATCAATGGCCACTACCTGATCAAAAATTTCATCAGGATTTAGGTTACGCATGCGTTTCAGACGAGACGTGGCACAAAACTTACAATCTAAGCTACAACCTACTTGAGATGACACACAGGCCGTAGTACGTTTTGCCGTAGGAATCAATACAGATTCTACAATCAAGCCATCGTGAAGACGCACAGCATTCTTGACGGTACCGTCAGAGCTACGTTGCATTTGATCTACTTCAATGTGATTGATCACAAAATGATCTTCAAGCACCTGACGCATCTCTTTGGAGATATTCGTCATATCTTCAAATTTATGCGCACCTTTATTCCAGAGCCACTCATAAACTTGATTGCCTCTAAATTCTTTATCGCCTTGCGCGACAAAAAATTCACGGAGTTGTGCTTTTGATAATGCGCGTATGTCTTTTTTAGTTGTTTCCATTGCAGTTGCAAAAATAATGAAAGCAAACTACTTCAGGGTGTAATTGAAGTTGAAATTGAAAATGAAGTTGAGGGTGAAATTGAATTTGACATTGAATTTGAAGCCGAATTAGGACTTAAGTTAGTTGCTGTAAGATTATTCACAAAAAAATCTGACTGAAACCGAAAACTGAAAACTGAGGACTGCACACTACAGACTGATAACTGAGGCCTGAATACTGCCGACTAAAAAAAAAGCCCCATCCAAAAGAATGAGGCCCATAAATAATATTTTTTTATGTTTAGATAATCAACATCGCGTCTCCGTAAGTGTAGAAACGGTACTTTTCTTTCACGGCTTCTTCATAAGCTTCTTTCATAAAATCATGACCAGCGAATGCCGATACCATCATCAACAACGTTGATTTTGGCGTGTGAAAGTTGGTAATCATACAGTTGGCAATGCTAAACTCATAAGGAGGGAAAATAAATTTATTGGTCCAACCTGAAAATTCGTTAAGCGTTCCGCTTGAAGACACTGAACTTTCAACAGCTCTCATAGCCGTAGTTCCTACAGCACACACTCTCTTCTTCTTAGTTTTGGCATTATTGACAATATCCGCAGCTTTTTGATCAACAAAAGCTTCTTCACTATCCATTTTATGTTTGGACAAATCTTCTACCTCTACTGGGTTAAAAGTTCCTAATCCAACGTGAAGTGTCACTTCAGCAAAATCGATGCCTTTAATTTCCAAACGCTTTAATAAGTGTTTTGAGAAATGCAACCCTGCAGTTGGTGCCGCCACAGCCCCTTCATTTTTCGCAAAAATAGTTTGGTAGCGCTCTTCATCTTCCGGCTCCACATCTCTTTTGATGTATTTAGGAAGTGGTGTTTCGCCTAATTCGGTTAATTTTTTACGGAATTCTTTATAAGAACCATCGTATAAGAAACGTAAGGTACGCCCTCTAGATGTTGTATTATCAATGACCTCAGCTACTAAGGTTTCATCATCACCAAAATATAATTTGTTACCAATACGAATTTTACGGGCCGGATCAACCAAAACATCCCATAAGCGTTGCTCTTCATTAAGTTCTCTTAACAAAAACACCTCAATTCTTGCACCTGTTTTTTCCTTGTTTCCGTATAAACGTGCAGGAAAAACTTTAGTGTTATTGAGGATCATGACATCTCCTTCATCAAAATAATCAATAATATCCTTAAACAATTTGTGTTCAATTGTCTTATTTTTTCTATCCAAGACCATCAAACGCGCCTCATCTCTGTGTTCAGCAGGATGTTCAGCTAATAATTCTTCAGGAAGTTTAAAATTAAAATGGGATAATTTCATGTTTTAATATGTTTATTTTAATTGATCAGTTCTGTCTGCCAACAAAACTCAGGACGACGTTTTCTACCACACCGAGGGTGTATTACTCAGATATAAGTAATTCACTGCGCGATTTGTATAGATTTTTTTGCAGGCTGCAAATATACAATCTCAAAGTAGGCGTTGTCAAGTAAATGACTGATTATTATTTTGATATTTTAAATCCGATGCTTTTCAAATCTTCCCAGAAGGTGGGATAGGATTTTGAAACGACCATGGCGTCTTCAATATTTAGATTTGTTTTTAAGGCTAAGGGCGCAAAAGCCATAGCCATCCTATGGTCGTGATAGGTGGCAATGTTAACATTACCGGTAATTTGGGTTGAAGTATGTAATTGTAAAGCATCATTGGTGATGTCTACCCGAGCGCCTAATTTTTCCAATTCCGTTTTTAAGGCTACCAATCGGTCTGTTTCTTTGATTTTTAGGGTGTGCAATCCGGTTAAATGGCAGGACATTCCCAATCCGAAACAGGTCACGGCAATTGTTTGAGCAATATCGGGCGCATTCTGAAGTTCACAATCGATGGTTTCAACTTGCGAATCTGTTTGCTTTAAAAGTGTGATGGAATTGTCATTAAAAGTCGTGATAACCCCAAAATCGATATAAATGGAGGCCAATACAGAATCGCCTTGTAGACTATCTTTTTTGTAATACGATAAATTGATTTCAGTTCCCACAGGACTCAAGGCAACGATGCTGTAAAAATAGGACACAGAAGACCAATCACTTTCTACCGTGAGCTTTTGCTGTTGGGAATTTAGATTTTCGAGCGGACGCACTTTGATACTGTTATTTGTAAAATTGGTATCAACTCCTATTTGTTTGAGCAAATCTAAAGTCATGTTGATATAAGGCACGGAGGTAATTTTACCTTCTAAAGTTAATTCCAAGCCGTTTTTTAGTTTTGGCGCAATCAACAATAAGGCGGAAATATACTGACTGCTGACGTTCGCTTTAAGAGTTACTTTATCTTTTGACAGTGATTTCCCTTTAATCTGGAGCGGAGGACAGCCTTCGCTCTCTAAATAAGAAATATCGGCGCCTAACGCGTTCAACGCTTCCACCAACACTTGAATAGGACGTTCTTTCATTCTTGCAGAACCGGTGATCACCAATTCTCGACCTTCTTGGGTAACAAAAAATGCGGTTAAAAAACGCATGGCTGTACCGGCATGAGACACATCAATTTGATTTGAGGTGGACGCTAATGCCTTTTGCATCACTTCTGAATCGTCAGAATTGGATACATTGTCAATGCTGAGTTCTGGATACAAGGCTTGAAGCAACAAAAGCCGATTCGATTCACTTTTTGATCCGGTGATGACAATATTTGGGAGCGTTTCTAATAAAGTAGATTTATGAAGGGTAAACAACATGAGAATTGGGATTTACGATTTTTGAATTTACGATTTACGAAAATATAAAAGCTATTTCACAAAGTGCCACAAAGATTCACGAAGTTTCACAAAGCAGGAGTGGGATTGGTGATTTCTGATTTTTGATTTACAATATTTGATTTACGATTACGATTGAGGATTTTTATAGGGTTTCAGTCCTCAGTTCTCAGTCCTCAGTTCTCAGTCCTCAGTTCTCAGTCCTCAGTTCTCAGTCCTCAGTTCTCAGTATTCAGTATTCAGTGTTCATTTTCGATTTCAATTTCATCTTCAATTTCAAAAAGCTATTTCACAAAGTGCCACAAAGATTCACGAAGTTTCACAAAGCAGGAGTGGGATTGGTGATTTCTGATTGATGATTGCTGATTTACGATATTTGATTTACGAATTACGTTCTCATTATTCAGTCCTCAGTAGTCAGTCTTCAGTAGTCAGTGTTCATTTTCAATTTCGATTTCGATTTCGATTTCGATTTCTATTTCAATTTCTACTTCAATTTCTCATTATTGTGATGCCGATCGTGATCGCGTTTGGTTTTCTTGTCCATTTTCTTGTCGAAGGCATCTTGCAGATCGATGCCTGTTTGATTTGCTAAACATAACACCACAAAAACAACGTCGGCTAATTCTTCACCCAAATCTTTGTCCTTATCGCTTTCCTTTTCACTCTGTTCGCCATAACGCCGGGCAATAATCCGAGCTACTTCGCCCACTTCTTCCGTGAGCTGAGCCATATTGGTCAACTCATTAAAATAGCGAACGCCGTGGGCTTTTATCCATTCATCGACATCTAACTGCGCGTTTTTAAGTTCCATAATTATATTTTTTTAAGAACAATTTTTTCTGATTGCTTGTCGGTCATCAACTGATTAAATTGTTTAAAATCTGCATAGTCTTCTGGCAGAATTAAGCTTTGTTTCAAATCGATGGTGATGACAAATTGCAACATCTTTCCGTTTTCATTGGCAATATACTTAAACTCGCCCTCACTGTCATTAAACTGAACTACCATACTTTCAGGCATCGACTCTACAGCATAGCCTTCAGGAATCATGATATTGACTTGATATTTGTCGTTATACGGATAAATATAATCGATTGGATAGTTCCGTTTGTCTTGCTTAAACGGATTTTCTTTAAGTGCAAAAAACAGCATTGGTGTCACAAAAACCTTATCCCCTATTTTCTCGACACCACTTTTTAAAGAATAATCGAACACATAAACGAGCGGCTGATGCACATCATGCTGATCCTTAATATCATAATTTGTGATTTCAATTTCACCTTTGTCTTTTTCTACTTCCAATAACTTTTCATCGGCACTAAAATTTTGATGTTTGCTCCTGAAATCTTTCGCCGCAAAAGAAGTCATTTGATGTTTTACTTTGCCGTCAATCGTAAAATCATCATTAATTTTTGCGTTTAATATCACCACTTCTCTAACTGCCTCCTTAGGCGTTAAATCATACCAGGCTGACGTTCCTGATTCTTTAACAATCATCCCTTGCCAATTAATGGCGTGAATTGGTAACACATTAGGCGTAGAAAACTTATCAGTGGCATCCAAAACAATCACATCATTTTGCATTTCTACTGCAGCCACGACATAATTAAATCCGCCAGTGCCTGGAAACAGCGGAATGTCATTAGCACGGGTGCTAATTAACATTGGGTTCGCATTAATTTTGGCAAATCGCAACATGGCCGTGAGCATCAAATTAATATCCGCCACATTACCAGAACCTTCTTTATAAGCTTGTTTGACGCCGTTTTCAGTGATGTAGCCGAAATAATTATTCCATTTGACTTTTGATTTTACAAAATTAAAAATCAAATTAATCTTTTCTAAATCGGTTTTGGCATCCTTTAGAAGCATTGTGACATCCTCTTCAAAATAATGGCTCTGCTTTAATTGGCCTCCAAAATCAGACTCCTTAGAAATGGTTTTTGCCACCTCATCCCAAGTAGTTGCATAATTGGTGTAAGAGCCATTCGGATCTCTGAAAAACGCATATTCCCATACTAATTTAGTGCGATAGGTGTTTAAATTACTGACGTATTCCTCATTCTTGAGGGCAGGAACATTAGAAGCCTTTACCTCAGTTTTATTCTCTTTAAACTCCCATGTATTACTAGAAAAGGTGGTTGTACTTGTTTTACCGTTGTGCGTTCTATTCTTACTATCAACATTTTCTGTACGCAATACCTGAACATCATTAATTTTAGGAATATAGGTCGCCCTTGGATTTACAAATTTATTAAAGTTAAAGTATTCCGGAATCCTCACGGAAGCTTCTAATTCTTTAATAGGGATGCCGTATTGTAAATTCACATCATCAATACTCATATAAGGCGAGGTGATACGGTATTCAAACTCCACAACAGACCCTTCTTTAATATTTGGCATAGTAAACTTCTGATTATTCAAAAATTTATTGACCTTTTCATTGAAAATACCATCTTTTTTGAGTTTCGTTTCTTCAATTTTTCCGTTTACCAAATTGTAGGTTGTAGCTTTTAATCCCACAACATTTTCTCTTTTTGATCCGTTTTCTCTGACGCGAATCGTTTCTGTGGCCCAGTCAAACCCATCTTTATTGTAGATTTTTATGCGCTTAAAAACATCGGTTACCTGAACAAAACCATCATTGGAATTGTAATCATAATAGGTTTTATGGTTTACATATAGAATTGTAGCATTTGCCTCAGGATCTTTTGGATTTTGAATTTCTTGAAGTTCTTCGGTAGAAACTTTTCCATATCTAAAATCCTGAGAGTAGGACCAATGGAAGATCAAAAAAACGAGTAGGCAGGTAATTGTTTTCATGGGGCTATAATTTTGATTTTAAAATGATTCTCGATTTATCGTGTTTCACCACGTCTATCCAAAAATTTCTAAACGCTTCGTAATCTTCTTTGGCATACGCTCCTGTGTTTAAAATGAAGGTTCGGTTAAAGACGAGTTTGTCGTCTGATAATTTGACAATTGAAGATTTATATTCTCCAAACGGCGTGGTCATAAGTACATCATCTTGTAATGCCTCTATGTCAAAATTCTCCGGAATTGAAATTGTATAGGTGTCTTTATCATGGTAGCCGCGTTCTATAATGAAAGGCAACTTCCTGTCGCGGTAACGTGTGGGAACGTTAGACAATACATTGAAAACATTCGGACTCAACAATAATCGGTCTCCTGTTTTTGATGCATATTTTTTCGCACGTAAAGAAATATCTTCTGTAAAAGCAATGGTTGCTTTATCGTTGCGATGCCCCATTGAAATAACATCTAAATTATTGATATAATTCCAGTAATCTTTATAATGCAAGGCTTGGTCCTTTGCTGGTTTATTCTGCACGTCTTCGTGATAGCCATATTGGGTGCCATAGGACTGCATTTGAATTTTGGCATCCATATCACCATCAGCGGTTAACACTATATCGGCGGTTGTTTCCAACAAGTTTTCGGAAGGCCTGTAAATTTTAGTATGCACAATTTTCCCACCTTCAGGCGTTAAAATAAGCGCATCTCTATCATCAGTAAAATTGGCGTTGTAACCAAAAGGCGAGGTCTGGCTGGTACATTCAAGCCAAATAAAGTCATCGTCTTGAGGAATAGCCAAAATGACATGGGTGCCCTGAATGGAAGAAAACGAAGGGTCTATATTGACAATGTCCGGACCGCCGTGGATTACGGTATAATAACTCTCAACACCTACTTCGTTGAGCAAGGCTTTGGTGTAATTGGTTAGCCCTTTACAGTCGCCATAACCCAGTCTGTGCACATCAGCAGCTAACATGGGTTTCCAGCCGCCAATTCCAACCTGAACACTGATGTATCTAGTTTTATTTTGCATATACTGGTACACTATTTTCGCCTTTTCTACATCTGACGGTACCGCTGCGGTTAGATTTTTAATTTCTGTTTTAACGCCCGCTGGAAGTGTTTGGGTGTGAGAAACCAAACTTTCATTCATCCATTTGCCAAAATCTCTCCAGTTGGCGTTGGACCCTTTTACCCCTTCCATTTCAAACGTTGTTAAGGTTGCCTTTAACACTGGTGCAAATTGAGAAAAATCTGGACTGTATGCCTCCGATTTTAAGGCTTCCAAATTACTGGCGCGATAAGAAAGTTCGCCCAGTTTTTCGATTTTAAAATCTTCAAAATTGGTCGTTTTAATTTTTATCTCAATACCTGATAGGTTGCTGATGTGATACGTTGCCTGTTCTGTACTGATAAAATAGCCCTCAATAGGCCGCCATCCAGGCACAAAACCAGTGGAGTTGAATTCAATTTCGCTTTCAAATAATACTGTGTAAGGATACTCTGTGGGCGTATATCTCAAATATTTTAAGCGACTGTCTGAATAGAGCGTGCCTCCAGGCACCGCACTCATATCTTCAAAATCATTCTTCTTGATTTTTTTAATCTCTTCACCTGAGGCATTAAAGATTCGGGCCTCCAACTTTTTGATGGAAATATTCTCATCATATCCTACCGTTGTGCCTACTTTAGAGTTGCCGGAAGAATTTAAAATGGTCACAATCCTTTTGTTGGTGTAGACCATTTTATTAAACGATTTGATTTCAATATGATTGTCATCAAGCCTGACTACGGCATTGGCGTTTTCTCTAAGATTTTCTGGAATGGTGTGGAAGCTCAATAGTTTTTCAGTCTGCGCGGTACAGAACAGCGGAAAAACCAGAACAAAAATTAAGCGGTAAAATTTGATCATGGGGACTTGTTAGTACGCTAATTTAGAACTTTTTAGGTAATATCAAAGACCTTACTCTAAATTTTTAGAATCTATAATAATGGTTACAGGACCATCATTTAAAAGCTCAACTTTCATATCTGCACCAAATTGACCTGTCTGAATTTTCTTGCTCAGTTGACGTTCCAATTGCGCAACAAATTTTTGGTACAACGGAATAGCCAAATCTGGTTTGGCTGCTTTGATATAACTGGGTCTATTACCTTTTTTGGTGGACGCGTGAAGGGTGAATTGACTGACCACAATGGCATCGCCATCAACATCTAACAGCGACTTGTTCATAACACCTTGTGCGTCTTCAAAAATGCGGAGATTGGCTATCTTACGGGTGAGCCATTGAATATCGTCATCAGAATCATCATGAACAATACCCAATAATATTAATAAGCCTTGGCCAATAGAAGCCACTTTTTCAGTGGCAATGGTTACACTCGCTCTAGAAACTCTTTGAACAACTACTTTCATGATTGGTTAGGTCTCGGAAAGAAAAATTTTAATTAATAAACGACTTTTTTATTAGCAATCCAACTACCAACTGAAAACTGAAGACTGCTCACTGAGATCTAAAAACTGAGGACTGAAAACTGAAGACTGTAGACTAAACCTCTACTTCATCCATTCCTCCGTGCGGTAGTGCTCATCATCACCTTCTAAAATTTGCAGGTAACTTCTGTAACGGGAAAAGGAGATTTCATCTTTATCCAAAGCTTCTTTTACCGCGCACTGAGGTTCTTCCACATGCAAGCAATTATTGAACTTACAGTCTTGTTTTAATGCAAAGAATTCCGGAAAATAATCGCCGATTTCTTCTTTATCCATATCTACGACACCAAAACCTTTAATTCCTGGGGTATCGATAATTTTAGCATCGAAGCTTAAATCGAACATTTCCGCGAATGTTGTGGTATGCTGACCTTGCATATGCTGCATAGAAATTTCTTTGGTTTTCAAATCCAAACTAGGTTCTATGGCATTGACTAAAGTCGATTTTCCAACACCCGAGTGCCCAGCAAACATGCTGGTTTTGCCTTTCATCGTATGTTTTAGATGGTCGATATGCAATCCGGTTAAGGCAGATACTTCCATACATTCGTACCCAATTTTGCGATATACAGAGGCCAAGTATTTTACCTCCATAGTATTATCTTCATCATAGCTATCCATTTTATTAAACACTAGAATGGTTTTAATGCCGTAAGCTTGTGTCGTTACCAAAAAACGGTCTATAAAACTGGTCAGTGTTGGCGGATTATTGATGGTAATTAATAAAAACACCTGATCAATATTGGAGGCAATGATGTGGGTTTGCTTGGAGAGGTTGACCGATTTTCTAACGATATAATTTTCACGATCATGAATGGTATGGATCACACCTGTAGTGACATTATCTAAAGTTTCCACATCAAAATCGACCACATCGCCAACCGCAATCGGATTGGTACTTTTAATACCTTGCAGTCTAAATTTTCCTTTTATTCGGCAATCATACACAACACCTAATTCTGTTTTAACGGTGTACCAACTTCCTGTGGATTTATAAACAGTTCCTGTCATTACTCAAATTTGAAAAACAAAATAACGCTTTTTATGTGTAGAAAGCGCATTCTCTAATTTAATATTCTTGCGTTAAAGCGCACTTTAAAAGCTATATCCCATAATTTTCACCGCCACCTTATATTTAAAAGCTTGTTTGTCAGGTGGAGCAGAGTCGGAGAATTTTATAAATGCAAAATTCCCAACTCTACTCTTCCAACATATAAAAAATTACTTAGAACACAACTTATGCGTTAATAATTTTTTCTTGGTGATTGATAGATTCCTGGTGAATGGCTTTGAACATTTTAAGGATAAACTCTTCGCTTAGCCCATTTTGCTCGCCTTCCAGTACCATATTGCCTAAAATTTCGTTCCAACGTTTACTTTGTAAGACGGCAACGTTTTTCTGTTTTTTCAAGGCGCCAATCCCATCAGCAATTCTCATGCGTTTGCCCATCATTTCAATCAATTGATTGTCTACCACATCAATTTGTGCGCGTAAATTATTCAGATTCGTATTGTATTCCGCTTCAGGATCGGACTCTTTTCTGATTTTTAAATCGACCATCATTTGGATCAATGCTTTTGGGGTAACTTGCTGTGCAGCATCACTCCACGCATTATCAGGATCAGTGTGCGTTTCAATCATCAAGCCGTCAAAATTTAAATCTAGGGCAGTTTGCGAAACGTCAAAAATCATGTCGCGCTTTCCTGTAATGTGCGATGGATCATTGATTAATGGCAAATCAGGGAATTTGGTCTGTAATTCAATTGCCAATTGCCACTCCGGATTATTTCTGTATTTTGTTTTGTCGTAAGTAGAAAACCCTCTGTGGATGGCTCCCAATCTTTTGATATCGGCAGAAGCTAAACGCTCAATGGCACCTAACCATAATGGCAAATCTGGATTTACCGGATTTTTGACCAGTACAATTTTATCAGTTCCTTTTAAAGCATCGGCAATTTCCTGAACAATAAAAGGGCTTACGGTAGAGCGCGCACCAATCCAAAGCAAATCGATGTCATGCTCTAGAGCCAATTCAACGTGTGCTCTGTTAGCTACTTCCGTAGCGGTTTTCATACCCGTTTCAGCTTTTACTTTTTGTAGCCATTTTAAACCTAAAGCACCCACCCCTTCAAACATTCCTGGGCGTGTACGTGGTTTCCATATGCCAGCCCTAAAGTAACTCACATCCGTATCTTTCAACTGATGGGCGATGCCTAAGACTTGTTCTTCTGTTTCTGCGCTGCATGGGCCTGCAATGACCAATGGGTGATCTAATTTTAAATCATCCAACCATGTTCTTAACTCTTTCTTGTTTTCCATGTTACTCTTAATTACTATTACTATTCTTATTTTGTCGAGAAAAAGTCACAAAAATTCAAATTCTCTGTTCTCTTCTCTCTATTCTATGTTCTATTTTCTGTTTTCTTTTTTCTTTTTTCTTTTTTCTGTTTTCTGTTTTCTGTTTTCTATGTTCTCTAACCTACTGTATGCCGTTCAAAATCTCCTTAATGTGATTGGTATCCTTCATTTCTGAATAAATGGCCTCAAAATCATCCTCGTGCATCAGCGCTCTAAATTTTGAAAGATTACTGATGTATTCATCTAAGGTTTCAAGAACATTTGCTTTGTTTTGCTTAAAAATTGGGGTCCACATTTCTGGGGAACTTTTTGCCAAACGTACGGTGGAGGCAAATCCACTGCCCGCCATATCAAAAATATCGCGTTCGTTTTTCTCCTTATCAATGACCGTTTTCCCGAGCATAAACGCACTGATGTGCGATAAATGCGAGACGTAAGCAATGTGTTTGTCGTGTGCCTCAGGATTCATATAACGGATGCGCATGCCAATATCCGAAAATATCTGCAAGGCTCTTTCCTGAAGCTTAAATGCCGTTTTTTCAACCTCACAAATGATGTTGGTCTTGTTTTTATAGAGGCCTTGAATGGCCGCCTTAGGTCCAGAAAATTCCGTCCCGGCAATGGGATGGGTGGCTAAAAAATTGCGTCGCTTTGGATGTTGATCGATGGCTTTACAAATTTCAGCCTTGGTGGAACCAACGTCCATAACCAATGTGTCATCTGAAACTGAATTTAACACCTCACTGATTTCTTTGACAGCCGCATCAACTGGAATGGATAAAATCACCAAATCGGCCTTTTTTAAATCCTCATAAGTGGCTTTGGCATCTATCACTTTTAATTGAAGGGCTTCTTCCAGATGTGCATCGTTATGGTCTATCCCGAACACTTTAATGCTGGCATCATGTTTTTTGATATCAAGCGCCAAACTCCCACCAATCAATCCAACCCCTATGATATATATATTTTTCATACTATTTTACTCTAGCAATCGCTATATCCAACTCTTCGATAGGCGCACATAATGAAAACCTAATATAGCCTTCGCCATTACTTCCGAATATAGTGCCCGGTGCCACAAATATGGAATGCTCTTTTAAAATTTTGTCGATATAAGCTTCAGCTGTTATGTCTGCTGGTAATTTTGCCCAGACAAATAGGCCTGTAGAGGTTTCGTCATAGGTACAGTTTAAAGCGGTTGCCAATTCCCAAACTTTTTGACGGCGCTCTTCATAAACACTATTGAGACTGATGAACCACATTTTTGAACATTTTAGAGCTTCGACTGCACCCTTTTGGATCCCGTAAAACATGCCAGAATCCATATTGCTTTTTACTTTTAAAATTGCATCAATATATTCTGCTTTCCCAGACACCATGCCCACACGCCAGCCGGCCATGTTGAACGTTTTGCTTAAAGAATTGAGCTCTAAACAAAAGTCTTTTGCGTCCTTGTATTTTAAAATACTTCGCGGATAGTCATTCAACACGAAACTGTATGGATTGTCATTGATGACCAAAATGTTGTTCCGTTTGGCAAAGACGATGATATCTTCAAATACTTTGTTACTTGCGGTAGCTCCGGTTGGCATATGTGGGTAACTGATCCACATCAGTTTTACCTTTGAAAGATCGCTTTTTTCTAAGGCTGCCAAATCTGGACACCAGTCATTCTCCGCTACCAAGTCATAAAAAATGGGCTTTGCGCCTAGCAATTTTGTCACGGAAGCATAAGTTGGGTAGCCAGGATTGGGGATCAACACCTCATCCCCTTCATTTAAGAATGCCATAGAAATGTGCATAATCCCTTCCTTACTTCCCATTAGTGGCAACACTTCCGTAAGCGGACTCAAGGACACTCCAAAATGTTCCTTATAAAATCCGGCCATGGCTTCGCGTAGTTCTGGCAAGCCTTGATAACTCTGGTATTTATGAGCTACGGCATCCTGTAGGCTCTCCATCATTGCCTCCACCACACGCGCTGGCGGCTCCAGATCAGGACTTCCTATGCCTAAATTAATAATTGGTTTGCCTTGAGCTTTCAACAAGTTGACTTCTCGTAATTTCTTAGAAAAATAGTATTCTTCTACAGTTTGTAATCGATTTGCAAAGGTGATCATTGTCGTGCATTTTTATATTCGCCCAAAACCTTAAAGTCTTGAGCCATAATTTCCATTATTGATTTTGCTTTTTGATAGTCCTGATAGGCTTCAAAGGTGACATCCACGAAAAAAGCATATTTCCATGGCGTTTCTATTTTTGGTAAGGATTGAATTTTGGTAAGGTTCAAATTACAATCACTCATCACATTTAAAATGGAAGCCAAACTGCCACGTTTATGATCCAATTCGAACTTTAGGGAAGCCTTGTCAATTTTGACTTCATCTACTTCAGAATTGGTGGTTTTCGCAATCACAAATCTGGTTTCGTTGTGTTTTATCGTTTGAATGCTTTCTGAAATAATTTTCAATTCAAACAATTCAGAGGCCAATTGACTGGCAATAGCGCCTACATGTTTTAATTTTTTTTGTTGAATGCGTTGGGCTACCTCAGCGGTGTCCTTATCTTCCACTAACTTAATGTGCGGATAGTTTTTAAAAAATTGTTTACACTGCAATAGTGCCATGGGGTGTGAATATACTTCTTGAATGTCTTCAATAGTTTGTCCCGGCAAGCCCATTAAATGATGTTGAATGTCTAAATAATGTTCGCCAATAATATGTAAGTCATTATTATCTAGCAAGGCATAATTGGGAATAATGGAACCGGCAATTGAATTTTCAATCGCCATGATGACCGCATCTGTTTTATGGGCCAGAACACTTTGCACGGCGCCATCAAATGTTAAACATTCGTCAACAGCTACCGGAACATCAAAATATTGCAGGGCAACGATGTGGTGAAACGATCCTTTAATTCCTTGTATAGCAACAGATTTTATCATGTGTTTAGTTTCAGTTTTCCGTTATGGGGACTCATTTTTATAATTGTTACTTGGCAACTTTTTATATAAACACCTTAATATATATGCTTATAATCCTTTTTATGATCCCGCCTTTCTGCGGGATTAGTTTAACTAGTTTATTTTATTTCGTTCTTCGAACTTATAAAATGAACGTTTCACTAACTTGAATTCAATAGCCTCGAACTTTTTATAGATCCCGCCCTATGGCGGGATTAGTTCAACTAGTTTATTTTATTTCGTTCTTCGAAATCATAAAATGAACGTTTCACTAACTTGAATTCAACAGCTTCGAAACTTTTATAGATCCCGCCCTTCGGCGGGATTAGTTCAACTAGTTCATTTTATTTCGTTCTTCGAACTCATAAAATGAACGTTTCACTAACTTGAATTCAATAGCCTCGAAACTTTTATAGATCCCTCCTTTCGGTGGGATTAGTTCAACTAGTTCATTTTATTTCGTTCTTCGAACTTATAAAATGAACGTTTCACTAACAAAAAAAGTCCCGATTTTCATCGAGACTTTTACATTAAATTTATAAGCTATAAATTACACATACGAAGTCTCGTTCCTTTTGCTAAAAAAGAAATAATTCCAAGTTTGATATGTGTAAACTGTTGTATTCATCGTTTGATATCGCTAATGTAACCAATAAATTGAATAAACAAAATGTTTTTTTTATTCTTTTTTTATTACAACGATTTCGTTAGTTCTTTACATTTCTAAAATGATTATTTTTGACCAAATATCCTGAATCATGTCCATTGAAGTCTCTCATCTTAGCAAATTATACGGCAATCAAAAAGCACTTAATAATATTTCCTTCAAGATCAATAAAGGTGAAATTGTTGGTTTTTTAGGTCCAAACGGTGCTGGTAAGTCCACTATGATGAAAATTTTAACCACTTACATTGAGGCTACGGAAGGAGATGCAAAAGTAAATGACTTTGACGTGCGAACCAATGCTCGCGAGGTTCAAAAACGGGTAGGCTATTTGCCGGAACACAATCCGTTGTATTTAGATATGTACGTAAAAGAATACTTGGGCTTTAATGCTGATGTGTATCACGTGCATAAGGAACGAATCAGCGAAGTGATCGCGCTGACAGGCTTAACTCCTGAAGCTCATAAAAAAATTGGACAACTATCAAAAGGGTACCGCCAGCGTGTTGGATTGGCCAATGCCTTATTACACGATCCGGAAGTATTGATTTTAGATGAACCGACAACGGGATTAGATCCCAATCAGTTGGTAGAGATCCGGCAACTGATCAAATCTCTGGGCACCAAAAAAACAGTCTTCCTCTCTACCCATATCATGCAAGAAGTAGAAGCTATTTGCGACCGTGTGATCATTATAAATAATGGAGAAATTGTTGCCGATAAAAAGCTCACTGAATTAAAAGCCGATCAGAAACAAATAGTAGAAGTAGAATTTGACTATCGCGTAGAAGATGTTCTATTAAACCGTCTAAAACATGTTCAGAGCGTCAAGAACACACACGACTTTATTTATGAACTGACGTTTTCGACCAAAGAAGACATGCGTCCTTATGTATTCGATTTTGCGCATGACAATGGTTTGAAAATTTTACAACTCAATCAAAAAAATAAAAATTTGGAAAGTCTGTTCAGGGAATTAACGGCTTAATTCTATTTACTCAATCATTAAACGTCCTTTATAAAAAGTTTTCACGTCTACAAGAGGCGGTTCGTGTACTAAAATAACATTACCAGTACTTCTAATTTCGCCTGTAACGGACACCTGCGGATTAAGAATCATGTCATTACTACTCCGTTGAAAAATTGAAATATTTTGGGCTTTTAGATTCCGGCCTTCAAAGCGGGAATCTCCAGCATAAAAACCGATAAACAAATTCTCTACCGTGCCACTAAGAAATAGGTGAGACAGGTTGTTGTTGATCACATTCAAGTTTTGACAATTCAATTCCAATTTAAAGTCGCCATCCGTATGGTAGACACCCTCCGCCCCAAAATCTTCGGAAACTAAATTTAAATCAGGATAATTGAGAATTCCATCACTTAATACGGGTAATCCTGTGCTCGATCTAATTTCGGTAATATTGGGTGCGTGAACGTATATCTTAGTAATACCGTAATCTCTACTGATATTACACCCATTGTTATTGCGTAATACCAGTTGGCTATCTTGAACGCTGACCTCAATGTCATTTCTCAAATATTCGCCAGTTTCGACAATTACTTTTTGTTTAGGCGCCTCTTTTAAAATCAACTGGACCCGTTCAAAAACAATGATCTTGCTAAATTCAGAGACCACAACTTCTTCTTGAATGATATTTCCTGAGTTTTGAAAACAGTCGGGTACGTTTTTGTTATCACACGAAAGTAGGAGGAAGATGACTAAAAGGGATAGAAATTTTTTCATGTTTTTAACTTTATAAGCGTACACCCACTCCAAATTCTACCGCTTCAGCTTTTGCGCCGTGAGATTTAAGGGTTATTGCTCCAAACAAGCGCTCTCCAAAATAGCGTTTCAAGCCAATTCTGTTGTATACGCGTCCTTCAAAATCGTAGGGATAATACACATAGTAGCCCAGTTGTGTGATAAAAGACATTTTATTGATAAACAATTCGTGGCCAACAAAAGCGCCCAATCGTTTGTAATCTGTATCCCCATCAATATTGCGCTCTGGATAAGCTACGGAGTAAAAATAAATGAGCTCTTTTAAAAATTCAGCAAAAAACACATCTGTACCCAACTGAAAAGCACTTTTTCTATTGATGCGCTTGTCGGCGTAAAAGGATACATTGTAAAACGGAAATTGGCCTGTCCCTATTATATCACTTTCGTTGATACCTGTTCTGAAAGCCAAATTATATTTTATCTTTTCGGTAAATTTTTTCTCTTCTGTAATAGGTTGGAATTCCTGTGGTTCTTTATAATCTACCATATAGTTAGCGCCTACATTAAAAGCAAAGGTATTAGTAGAATTATTTGGCGCCTTCACGTTGGCATTGGAATAATGGATGATTGAAAACCCTGCCTGAAATCCCAAACCTTTACAAATGTTTTCCTTTTTATAATTGAGCATGATATAGGTTGAACTCAAAAGATCTGATCCGTAGGCATTGTTGATATAGTTGGTTTCTTTCTCATAAGGACTGGAAGCAAAAGCAAGCCCCTGACCAATTCTGAAATTGACATTTCGCTTTAAAAAATAAAAATTGTAATGGGCATATAATCCGTAGTTTTTGCCCAAATAGTTATTCTTTAGATCTTGATATACAAACGAAAAACCCCAATCAGGATAGTTATACCGGCTCTCCCAAGGTTGGAACCCATAGGTTTTTTTGTTGTAACTTAAAATCAATCCTGAAGGATGATCGGTAATAAGATGGGCTATACTTGGATTATGTTCCAATACAGTGCCGTAAAAATAATTGGCGTCTAATGTAAAGATATCAGGATCATCTTGGGACCAAAGGAATGAACTCGTTACTAACAGCAACCCAACTACGAAATACTTCATTCATATAAATTATGACACAAATTTAATGCAATTATTAAAAAGGAGGCGCTCATAAGATCCTATCTTTTAGATTGAGCATTTTTAGACCCTCTTGGTCATTTAAAATATCTGTGATGCTATGGTTTGAATGTTATCACTTTTACCCATGGAATAATAATGCAATACTGGGATGCCTGCCTTTTGCAATTCTTTTGATTGTTGGATACACCATTCTATGCCTACCTGTTTCACTTCTGAATTATCCTTGCATTTAATAATTTCTGAAATTAAGGCTTCGGGTAAATCAACATGAAAACGGTGTGGCAACAAATTTAATTGCTTTTTAGTGGCGATGGGTTTTAATCCTGGAATGATGGGAATGGTAATGCCTTCACTTCGGCATTTGTCGACAAAGTCGAAGTATTTCTGATTGTCAAAAAACATCTGGGTTACGACATATTCGGCGCCATTTTTAATCTTTTTCTTTAAAAAGTGTATGTCACTTTCTAAGCTTGGGGCTTCCATGTGTTTTTCAGGATATGCGGCTACACCCACGCAAAAGTCGGTTTTGGAGGAGTTTAAAAGTTCTTCATCTAAGTACACCCCTTCATTTAAGGCATTAATCTGATTTACCAATTCATTGGCATAGTGATGTCCCTCCTTTTCTGCTCGAAAGTAGGTTTCATTCTTCACGGCATCACCTCGTAACGCCATCACATTCTGAATGCCTAAAAAATCGAGATCAATCAAGAAGTTTTCGGTATCTTCTTTGGTAAAACCACCGCATAAAATGTGCGGAATGGCATCTACCTTATATTTATTTTGAATTGCCGCACAAATACCCACGGTTCCTGGACGTTTCTTCACCACCTGTTTTTTAAGCAGTCCGTTTTCTTGTTCCTTAAATACATATTCCTCCCGATGGTAAGTCACATCAATAAACGGCGGTTTAAACTCCATCAACGGATCAATATTATCAAAAATAGATTGGATATGTTGCCCTTTTAATGGGGGTAGAATTTCAAAAGAAAACTGGGTATTTCCGTTGGATTGTTTGATGTGATCTGTTACTTTCATGTGTAATTTCCCCTTAAGTGGGATTTTTTTTTGCCACGAATACACGGATGTATTCTTGGCCGTTTTATTATATTTAAATTTCTCTGTGCTGCTCTGCGTACTCTCTGGGGATCTTTGTAAAATTTTCTTCACAAACGCCAACTGGCTTTAATCCGCTAAATTAGGATTCAACCATTTCTCCGCTTCCTCATTGCTAATACCTCGTCTTTTAGCGTAATCTTTCAATTGGTCTAATGTAATTTTCCCGAGTCCAAAATACTTGGCTTCCTTATTTCCAAAATAGTAGCCTGAAACACTAGCTGCAGGCCACATGGCTAAACTGTCCGTAATCTCAACACCGATATTTTCCTTGACTTGCAACAGCTTCCAAATTGTTTTTTTCTCCAAATGATCAGGACATGCCGGATAACCTGGCGCTGGGCGAATGCCTTTATAGCTTTCCTTAATCAAGTCGTCATTAGATAAATTTTCGTCAGAATCATAACCCCAATGCTGGGTTCTGACTTTCTTGTGCAAATATTCAGCAAAAGCTTCCGCAAGTCGGTCAGCTAACGCTTTAATCATAATGGAATTGTAATCGTCAAGATCTTTCTCAAATTGTGCTGCTAATTCTGCGGTTCCAAAACCCGTGGACACACAAAAGCAGCCCACATAGTCTTGTTTTCCTGAATCCTTAGGCGCTATAAAGTCTGACAGTGCAAAATTTGGAAGCCCTTCCCGTTTTTCTAACTGTTGACGCAGGGTTAAGAAAGTAACTTGAGCCTTTCCTGAAGCATCGTAAATTTCAATATCATCATCATTTATAGTATTTGCCGGATATAATCCGAAGATGGCCTTTGCCTTTAGAAGTTTTTCATCTAACACCTTTTTCAATAAGGCTTTTGCATCCGCAAACAATTCTGTAGCTTGTTCACCAACAACCTCATCGGTAAGAATGTCAGGATATTTACCATGCAAATCCCAACTTCTAAAAAACGGACTCCAATCAATAAAATCTTCTAATTTTTTAAGCTCAAAATCTTCAATAATCTGAACACCCAATTGGTTAGGTTTGACAATTTCAGCAGTGTTCCAATCGATTTTAAATTTCCGTTTTCTAGCTTCTTCAATAGTCACGAAATTTTTCTGTTTGCCACGCTTTAAAAACTGCTCTCGAAATTTTTCGTACTCTTCGCGAATTTGCTCTTTATAAACGCGATTGTCCTTTTGAAGTAAATTACCCACCACGGTTACTGCTCTAGAAGCATCATTAACATGTACTACAGTATGGCCATAATTTGGTGCAATTTTAACGGCAGAATGCGCTCTAGATGTTGTAGCACCACCAATTATCAACGGAATATTGATGTTCCTTTTTTCCATTTCTTTAGACACATACACCATTTCATCCAAGGACGGGGTAATCAATCCACTCAATCCAATGATATCAACATTTTCTCTAATGGCAGTTTCAATTATTTTTTCTGGTGGTACCATCACTCCTAAATCGATAATTTCATAATTATTACAGCCTAACACCACGCTGACAATATTTTTACCAATATCATGAACATCACCTTTAACAGTGGCCATCAAGACCCGACCAGCAAAGGATTGCTTGCCATCTTTTTCAGCTTCAATAAAGGGTTGTAAATAGGCCACTGCTTTTTTCATCACCCGCGCCGATTTGACCACTTGGGGCAAGAACATTTTTCCGCTCCCAAAGAGGTCTCCAACAACGCTCATCCCAATCATCAAATGGCCTTCAATAACTTCAATAGGGCGTTTAGTTTGCTGACGCGCTTCCTCTACATCTTCAATGATAAAAGTTTCAATACCTCTAACCAACGCGTGGGTGATGCGATCTTGGAGGGCATCGTTTCGCCATTCCAAAACCTTGGCAACATCTTCTTTTTTATCTCCTTTAACGGTCTCGGCAAAATCCAACAAGCGTTCCGTGGCATCCTCGCGTCTATCGAACAGCACATCTTCAACATGCTCTAATAAATCTTTAGGGATTTCATCATAAATCTCCAACATGGTCGGGTTTACGATTCCCATATTCATTCCGTGTTGAATGGCATGATATAAAAATGCGGAGTTGATGGCTTCACGCACTACATTATTTCCTCTAAAGGAGAAAGACACGTTACTAACACCACCAGAAACATTGGCATAGGGCAAGTGTTCGCGAATCCATTTGGTTGCTCTAAAAAAGTCCAAGGCATTTAATCGGTGCTCGTCCATGCCAGTTGCGACTGGAAAAATATTAGGGTCGAATATGATGTCCTGAGCAGGAAATTTGACTGTATCTACTAAAATATCGTAGGAACGTTTACAAATTTCAATACGTCTTTCAAAGGTATCTGCTTGGCCGTCTTCATCAAACGCCATCACAATTACGGCCGCACCATAGCGTTTTACCAATTTGGCTTGTTTAATAAAGGTCTCTTCGCCTTCTTTTAAACTTATAGAATTAACAACTGATTTCCCCTGAACTACTTTTAGGCCTGCTTCTATGATTTCCCATTTGGAACTGTCAATCATAATCGGCAACTTGGCAATATCAGGTTCTGAGGCAATTAAATTCAAAAATTTGGTCATGGCGTACACGCCGTCCAACATGCCTTCATCCATATTGACGTCTATAATCTGGGCACCGCCTTCCACCTGGTCACGGGCTACATCTAAGGCTTCACTATAGTTTTCGTCTTTAATAAGTCGCAGGAATTTACGAGATCCAGTAACGTTGGTACGCTCGCCTACATTTATAAAATTACTTTCAGGGGTCACGATTAACGGTTCGAGTCCTGAGAGGGATAGGTATTTAGTTGTCTTGCTCATGTTCTTTTTGTTTTTCACCCTTCCGACTTCATTTCCTTTACGGGAAATGAAGCCACCTTCCCTTGAAAAAAGGGAAGAAATCTTTAAATGATTACTTCAATTCTTCTAGGTTGGTAATTTTTAGCGGTGTCTGCAATTTTCTTGATGTGTTCTGGGGTAGTTCCGCAACAGCCCCCTATAATATTAACCAGACCATCTTTCAGATAGTCTTCAATTAAAACAGTCATTTGATCAGCAGTTTGTTCATATTCTCCAAACGCGTTAGGCAGACCAGCATTGGGATGGGCTGACGTATAAAACTCAGTTTCGTTAGATAAGCGTTGCAGGTAAGGTTGCAACTGATCGGCGCCAAGTGCGCAATTAAATCCGACACTGAGTAAAGGAATATGGGAGATTGATAATAAAAACGCTTCGACGGTTTGTCCTGAAAGTGTCCGTCCTGAAGCATCGGTAATGGTTCCGGATACCATGATAGGAATATCAATGTGTCGTTCTTCCTTAACTTCTTCAATGGCAAATAAAGCAGCTTTGGCATTTAAAGTATCAAAAATGGTCTCGACCAAAAGGACATCAACGCCGCCATCAATTAATGCCTCCACTTGTTGCTTATAGGCAACGCGCAGTTCGTCAAAGGTAATGGCTCTAAATTCTGGTTTGTTAACATCAGGAGATAAACTCGCCGTTTTATTGGTTGGCCCAATGCTTCCGGCAACAAATCGGGGTTTGTCAGGATTGACCTTGGTAAATTCTTCGGCAACTTGTTTCGCAATCTTAGCCGATTCATAATTCAGTTCGTAAACCAAATCTTCCATGTCATAATCGGCCATGGCAATGGTAGTTCCTGAGAAAGTATTCGTTTCCACAATATCCGCACCCGCCTCAAAATACTTACGGTGTACATCAGCAATTGCTTGGGGTTGGGTGAGCGACAACAAATCATTATTGCCTTTAACGGAGCTTGGATACTCTTTAAAACGCTCGCCACGGAAATCTTCTTCTGAGAAATTATAGCGTTGTAGCATGGTGCCCATAGCACCATCTAAAACTAAAATACGATGTTGTAATGCGGTTTTTATATCTGACATTCTTGTAAAAAAATAAAAATGTCATCAGGAAAGTGAGAGAAATACACTTTGGTTATCTGTCTAAATCCTGAAAAAAAATCAGCATAAAGTAGAATTTAGCACCTTCTTTATAAGTAAAGGGTTGCTAAGGCTTCAACGGGTCTAATCCCTCTGCCTTTCGTGATAACAATTATTAATAGTATGAACTAATGGCGAATTTAAGTCATAAAAAATGGTTTACCAAGTTTTAAGCAAATAAATCTGACGACAAATACCTATCACCGATATCGCAAATGATGGCAACGATAATACCTTGATCTAAACTTTCAGCAATTTTTATTGCCGATGCTACTGAACCTCCGCTGCTCATGCCAGCAAAAATGCCTTCTTCTTTTGCTAATCTATTGGTCATCGCGGTAGCTTCTTCTTCACTAACTTCAATAACCTCATCTACTTTAGAGCGATTGAAAATTTTGGGCAGATAGGCTTCAGGCCATTTACGAATTCCGGGGATTTTAGCACCGTCTCTAGGTTGCGCACCCACAATGGTGATGTTTTTATTCTGCTCTTTAAGATATGTTGAAACTCCCATGATGGTTCCTGTGGTACCCATAGCGGACACGAAATGTGTGACTTCGCCGTTGGTATCTCGCCAGATTTCAGGACCGGTAGTTTTATAATGGGCTTTCCAATTGTCGTCATTTGCAAATTGGTTCAGCATAACATACCCTTTGTCCTTTTCTAGTTTTTCTGCAAGATCTCGAGACCCCTCAATCCCATCATCAGCTGGGGTTAAAATTAATTCGGCGCCGTAAGCACGCATGGTTTTGATACGCTCTTCGGTAGAATTTTCAGGCATTATCAAGATCATTTTCACGCCTAACAATTGCGCTATAAAAGCCAATGCAATGCCTGTATTCCCACTAGTAGCTTCAACTAAGGTGTCGCCTTTTTTAATATCACCCCGTTTTAAAGCTTCAGAAATCATATTAAAGGCTGCGCGATCTTTCACACTTCCTCCTGGATTCTTGCCTTCCAATTTTAGAAATAATCGCACTCCTTTTTTAGAAATGATATGTTTCACTTCCACAAGTGGCGTATTCCCTATTTGATCTAATATCGATTGACTTTTAATCATTTGTTGCGCGTGCTAATCTTAATTTCTGTTTGATAGGTCACTAACGAATTCTCCGGAACGGATTGCGTAATCCATACGTTAGCACCGATGGTACTATTGGCACCGATAACAATATCGCCTCCCAAAACGGTAGCGTTTGCATAGATGGTGACGTTATCTTCAATGGTTGGATGCCTTTTGGTGTCTGAAAACTCCTTTTTAATTTGAATACCACCCAAAGTGACGCCTTGATAAATTTTCACGTTATTTTTGATGATGGCTGTCTCACCGATAACAATGCCCGTACCATGATCTATATAGAATGAATCGCCGATGGTGGCGCCGGGATGAATATCAATGCCGGTTAAACCGTGCACATGCTCACTCATCATTCGTGAAATTACAAAATATTTCAAATTATATAAGGCATGACTAAGTCTATGGATGGCAATCGCGTGAAATCCTGGATACGCTAAATAAATCTCTGTTAAACTCCTCGCTGCAGGGTCGCCCTGTTCAATCGCCATGGCGTCTAAATCGAGCTTTTCTCGAATAGTACTGAATTGATTTTCAAATTGTATCCAAGTTTCTTCCCCATCCTCCAATTTCAGTTTTTTTGTAATCTTAAGAAAAGTATCCTTTACAAACTGACAGTTATGATTCCGATATTCTTCATCAAACAACATATAAAACAAGGCCTTAGTGAAGGTCTCTACAGGATCTTTTAAACAGATATTAAAAGTTTGAAACTGGTTTAAATGATGCGATACTTTACTCATATATTGATATTAGGTGTTATTCCTATTTGTAATATCAAAATTAAGCATTTATTTTCTGCCATCTATTGAATCGCTTGTACAACTGCTTTTGGCGCTTCTTTTCGAGATCCATCAAAACCATTAATACCACTAACCGTTGTGTACTTAAGCACATATTTTTTACCAGGGTTAAGGATCTGATATGCTGATTGGCACATGAGCGTCGCTTCATGAAAGCCACACAGAATCAATTTCAATTTTCCTGGATACGTATTGACATCGCCTATGGCAAAAATTCCTGGAATATTGGTTTGGTAGTCAAACGTATCCACTTTTATGGCATTCTTTTCAATCTCCAATCCCCAATCTCCAATTGGTCCTAATTTTGGCGACAACCCAAATAGCGGAATAAAATGGTCCGCTTCATATAAAATTTTCTCTCCGTCGTGTTCTATGGTAACACCTTCCAATCTTTTGTTACCGTGTAATGCAGTAACTTCAGATGGTGTGATAAGATTGATTTTTCCTAACAATTTTAATTCCTGAACTTTTTCTACGGAATCCAAAGCACCCCTAAATTCATTACGTCTATGGATGAGAGTCACTTCTTCTGCAATATCAGCTAAAATAATACTCCAATCTAAGGCCGAATCCCCACCTCCAGAAATCACAACTTTTTTATTTCTGTACACTTCAGGATCTTTGATAAAATAGTCGACCCCTAA
This sequence comes from Gelidibacter salicanalis, assembly GCF_007997285.1. Taxonomy (GTDB): domain Bacteria; phylum Bacteroidota; class Bacteroidia; order Flavobacteriales; family Flavobacteriaceae; genus Gelidibacter; species Gelidibacter salicanalis. The sequence continues at coordinate 138,673 of NZ_VORX01000006.1, read as the reverse complement.
ATCTTCGTAATACGCAATATTGTCAATCAAAGGTTTTCGAGGCTCAAATGACCCCAATCCGCCAGCAATAGCTACAATTGGCGCATGATGTTTGGTGCCTTTATTTGTGGTGACAATAAAACTGCCGTCTTCTTGTTTTTCTATTGTTTCTGCACGTTCGCCTAAGGTAAAGCCCGGTTCAAATTGTTTGCCTTGCTCCAATAGGTTTTTTGTCAAATCGCCCGCCAAGATATCAGGAACACCTGGAATGTCGTAAATGGGTTTTTTAGGATATAATTCTGAACACTGGCCACCTGGTTGGGGTAATGCATCAATCAAATGGCATTTGAGTTTTAACAATCCGGCTTCAAAAACGGTAAATAGTCCTGTAGGTCCTGCTCCTATTATTAAAATGTCTGTTGTAATCATGTTATTTACTAATTAAGGTTTCGGTTATTTTGTTGAGTGCATGCACTTTTTGCTCAAAATTTCCTTTTATTGTTTTTCTGTACTGATTTAAATTTTCTACCATTTCATTCACATCTTCTGGAATGACATCTTCAAAAAACTGACGCAGTCGTTTCGCTGTTGTTGGCGATTTTCCGTTGGTAGAAATGGCTATTTTGACGTTGCCCTTTGTAACAATTCCTCCCAGATAGAAATCGCAATACTCTGGCGTATCCGCAACGTTCACCAATAAATGGCGTCGTTTTGCATCACTATAAACTTGCTTGTTGACCTCCAAGTTATCCGTCGTGGCAATCACCATATCTTTATCGCATAAAAACGCTTCATCATAAGCCATCACGATCAGATTGATGTTGAATTGTGCAGCAAGCGTTTTGACCTCATCCCTAAAAAAAGGAGCGACCATCTCCACATTGGCATTGGGGCTCGATTTTAATAAGAAGGTAAGTTTTTCTAAGGCTACATTTCCACCGCCCACGATAAGGGTTTGGAGGTTATGCATTTTTAAGAAAATAGGATATAAATTATTTCGTTCCATGGTTTATGCCGTTAGGAGTTGATGGTTTAGGTCTGTTAATGCCGAATCGAGTTGGACCCGTTGGTTAACCACTTCGCCAATAACAATAATTGCGGGGTTGGCAAGGTTTTGTTTTTTGACAACATCACATATAGTCGCTACCGTACCAACACCAAATTTTTCATCTTTAGTGGTCCCATTTTGAATGATGGCAACAGGAGTGTGCTCTTTTCCTTCAGATGAAAATACAGCCACAATTTCAGACAACTTACCCATGCCCATTAAGATGACGACCGTTGCTTTAGATTGGGCAGCAAGTTTCACGTCATTAGACAATTGATGAGATTTTGTGGTACCGGTAATGACCCAAAAACTTTCAGAAGCACCCCGTTTTGTCAATGGAATGCCCTGGTAGGCAGGAACAGCTAAAGCTGATGAAATGCCTGGCACTACATACGTTTCTATCCCATGTTGATGCGCAACATCAATTTCTTCTGCACCACGACCAAATATAAAAGGATCTCCTCCTTTTAATCGGAGTACGTGTCCGTGAGATTTTGCCCGTGCCACAATCAAATCGTTAATTTGATCTTGCTGATAGGCATAACATCCTTTGCGTTTGCCTACAAAAATAAGTTCTGCGTGTGGCGACGCATAGTCTAATAAAGCCACATTGATTAAGGCATCATATAAAATAACATCAGCAGATGCAATCGCTTTTATAGCTTTTAAAGTGATGAGTTCTGGATCTCCTGGCCCTGCACCAACGACTGTTAATTTTGGAGTTTTCATTTTTTTGTTTTTTGAAACCTACAAAGCTTTGAAAACTTCACAGATTGGTTTTTAAATTGCAATAGATTGTTTCTTCGCTCTATAAGCTCTTGCTGTGGCTAAAAACACCGATGCGTTTTTAATATATGCCTTAGCGAATGCTTCTGTTGGTGCGTTTTCTTTAATTTGATAGATGACTTCTGAAAAAGACGTTTCCAAATTTATTTTCTTGGAGTCTATAAACACTTCATCAAACTGACTGATAATTCCGGCTTGGGTATTTGTAGTGATGTCCTCAGAAATTAGGAGCGCTTTTGCCGTATTTACCATCGCACTATACCCAAAATAGATGGCGTTAGAATATACTTTATGACCTAAAGCTTCATTGGCCCTATCAATTTTTTCTTCACTTTCCAAAAACAAGGTGGCTATCAAATCAATCATTACACCAGCACATTCGCCAATTCCAATGGCCTTTACATAAGCTTCATTGGTACCCCAATCAATAAAATCGTCCTGAGATAAATTGGTCACGTCAGACAAGTTGGTTAAAAGATTATAAAAATACTTTTCGCCTTGGGCTATATAATAGTCTAAGAAAGATTGACCATTGGCATTAGCTTCAAAATCATTCAAAATTCGGCGTAAAGCCTCTGGTCCTCTTTTACTCGGAATTTTCACCACTTTGTCTGCATATACGCCTTTCCCGTTCCCTAAATTTCCGCCGCCAAGCAACACCTGAAGTGCAGGCGCTACGAGTTTGTCTGGAGTTCTTACAGACATTCCCTGAAACCCAATATTGGCCATATTGTGTTGACCACAAGCGTTCATACATCCGCTGATTTTAATGACCAAATCATTATTATTGACATAGTGTGGATACTCGCTTTTAATGACACGCTCCAATTCTTCCGCAATGCCTGTACTACTGGCAATTCCTAAATTACACGTATCTGTGCCGGGACATGCCGTAATATCAACCGCTTTATTATAGCCCACTTCCGTAAAACCGAGTTTATCTAATTCCTGATAGAAGTAGGGCAACAAGTCTTCTTTCACAAACGGAATAAGAATATTTTGACGTAAGGTCAATCGGATTTCTCCTGCGGCATAGGTCTCAACCAAATCAGCCAACAAACGTGCTTTATCCGTATAGAAATCGCCCAACAAGACTTTTATGCCTATAGCCACATAGCCTTCCTGCTTTTGAGGAATGATGTTGGTTGATTTCCACAGATCAAAAGCCTCTTTATTTTTGAGGACTACTTTAGGCGTTTCAATGTCGACTGGTACTGAAATTGGATAATCTTTAACATCAATAGGAATAGTCGTTTGCGCAATTGCCTCTTGTTCTTCATCAACCAAGCGCTTAAACTCTTCTAATCCAATAGCATTAATGAGGAATTTCATCCGGGCCTTAGCGCGGCTTTTACGTTCGCCATGACGGTCAAACACTCGTAACACGCCTTCCATCAATGGAATAATTCTATCCGATGGCAAAAATTCATAAAGCACATCTGCAAGTCGAGGTTGCGAGCCCAAGCCGCCACCCAACATCACTTTAAAACCTCTGACACCATGTTCAGTTTTTGCTATAAACCCTAAATCGTGCATGTATGACAAGCCAGAATCTTCAACGGATGCCGAGAAGGACACCTTGAATTTTCGTCCCATTTCTTGACAAATAGGATTTCGCAAAAAGAATCGAAATACTGCATCAGCATAAGGCGAGACATCAAAAGGTTCGTTGATATCAATCCCTGCCGTTTCGCTTGCCGTAACATTTCTAACGGTATTGCCACAGGCTTCGCGGATGGTCATCGCATCTTTTTCTAATTCCGACCAAAGTTCTGGCGTTCTGTCAACATCCACATAATGAATTTGAATGTCCTGCCGTGTTGTGATATGTAATCGTCCGCGGGAATATTCGTCAGAAACATCCGCAATCCGTTTTAATTGTTGACTCAATACTTTTCCGTAGGGCAACTTGATGCGCACCATTTGCACCCCCGGTTGTCTTTGCCCATAAATACCGCGTGCCAAACGCACACTTCTAAATTGATCGTCATCAATCTTGCCATATTTGAAGAGCTCAATCTTATGGGCTAAATCGATAATGTCCTTTTCGACAATTGGGTTTTCTATTTCTGATCTGAACGTTTGCATGATTCTTATTGTATAAAGCCCGCACCAACGGTATTATTGGATTGTGAATCGATTAAAATAAACGAGCCGTTGGTTCTATGGTTTTTGAAAGGGTCGAAAAAGATGGTCTTATTCAACTTAAATGTGACAGAGGCAATATCATTCATCCCTAAGGCACTTATATGTTCTTCAATGCCTGAATAGTCTGGATGAATCTTATGGTGGATGGCATCTACCTTTGCCAAAACCTTATTCACGCCGTGTTGTAATACATATTTATTTCCCGTAACTAAATGTTGCGAATCCATCCATGAAATGGTCGCGGTAAACTGTTTGTCAATAGTTGGTAAGTCGTCAACTTTTACCAACATATCCCCTCTACTCACATTGATATCATCTTCTAAAGTGATGGTTACTGAAGAGCGTCTGGAAGCCGTTTGGTAAGATTGGTCATACAGGTAAATCTCTTTTATTTTTGACTTGGTTTGTGATGGTAAAGCAACCACCACGTCTCCAACACTTAATTCACCGCCATATACTTTGCCCGCATAACCCCTAAAATCATGGAATTCTTCTGTTTTGGGCCTGATGACATATTGCACAGGAAATCTTGGAGTCCCTACATTATAAACATCTTCAGTATCTAACAGCTCAAAATGCTCTAATAAGGTTTGTCCTTTGTACCATGGCGTGTTTTTGGATATATGCACGACATTATCACCTTTTAACGCACTTACTGGAATGAAAGTGATGTTCTGATCCTGATAATCACGTTTCTCCATCAAGGTTTCAAAATCAGCTTTGATCTTGTTATAGATGTCTTCAGAAAAATCGACTAAATCCATTTTATTGATCGCCACGATTACCTCTTTGACCCGCAATAAATTATTGATAAAAAAATGACGGTTGGTTTGCTCAATAACGCCTTTTCTGGCATCAATTAAAATGATGGCCGCTTGTGAAGTAGACGCGCCTGTAACCATATTTCTTGTATATTCTACATGACCAGGGGTATCTGCTATGATATAACTTTTGGTTTGAGTTGAGAAATAAATGTGTGCCACATCAATGGTGATGCCCTGTTCTCTTTCCGCTACTAATCCATCCGTAGCCAACGAAAAATCAAGATAATCGTAACCTTTTTGTTTACTAGTTTTTTCTATGGCTTCGAGCTTATCACTCGTTAATGATTTTGTATCGTAGAGAATTCTTCCTATTAAAGTGCTTTTCCCGTCATCTACACTTCCTGCTGTTGCTATTTTTAAAACTTCCATTTTTATTTAGTATTAAGTATTAAGTAGGTAGAATTAAGAATTTACCTTGGTTATACTTATATGTTTATTATAATGCGATGATACTCTTAGTACTCAATACTTTGTACTAATTACTTATATTTAGAAGTACCCTTGTTGTTTGCGTTTTTCCATGGCGGCTTCTGAGCGTTTATCGTCAATTCGCGCACCACGTTCTGAAATGGTGGAATCTCTGATTTCCTGTACTACAGAAGCAATATCTGCTGCATCTGAGAGCACTGCCGCGGTGCAACTCATATCTCCAACCGTTCTAAAGCGTACCAATCGTTCTTCAACCACTTCATTTTCATCTCTGTAAACCACATCGTCATCTGAAGACCAAATCAATCCATCTCTTAGAAATGTTTCTCTAGTATGGGCAAAATAGATGGACGGAATTTCAATGTTTTCTCTTTCAATATAAGACCAGACATCCAATTCTGTCCAGTTAGAAATAGGAAACACGCGTACATTTTGTCCCAAATGAATTTGACCATTCAACATATCAAATAATTCTGGACGCTGATTTTTTTCGTCCCATTGTCCAAAATCGTCCCTTACAGAAAAAATACGTTCTTTAGCCCTTGCTTTTTCTTCATCTCTTCTAGCACCTCCAATACACGCATCAAATTTAAATTCTTCAATAGCATCTAAAAGCGTTGTGGTTTGGAGACTGTTTCTACTGGAATATCTGCCTGATTCCTCTTTAACTTTTCCTTCATCAATAGAATCCTGTACATTTCTCACAATTAATTCCAAGCCCAACTCTTTAACAAGTCGATCTCTAAATGCGATGGTTTCCGGAAAGTTATGACCGGTATCAATGTGCATTAAGGGGAACGGTATTTTTGCAGGATAAAAGGCTTTTTGCGCCAATCTCACCAAAGTAATGGAGTCCTTCCCCCCAGAAAATAATAGGACGGGTTTTTCAAATTGTGCAGCTACTTCTCTAATAATATAAATAGCTTCATTTTCTAACGGGTTAACTTTTGAGGTATCTTTTATCATAAGTCTATTTTTTTAGGCATGTAAGCCACATTCTCTATTCTCTAGTTGCTTTGTTGGATCAAAATATTTGAACTCATTAGGTAGATTATGTTCATTTAAGTACGCATCAAGTTCTTCATCTGACCAATAGTAAAATGGACTCACCTTTATAATTCCGTCAGCGCCTTGAGAGACAATGTCAATACTATTTCTAAAAGCCGTTTGGCCTTTGCGCAAATTTGTGAACCACAAATCAGGCTGGTGCTCCGCCATTGCCCTTTTAAAAGGCTCAAGTTTTACCTGCTCCGTAAAAAGTTTATGTTTTGGATCATCAACATGAGGAATTCCTAATACGATATCACGATGGGCAGTGGTCTGTTTCGGGACGTACAAATGAATATTTAAATCCAGTTGTTTGATAATTATTTCAGCATGCTTATAAGTTTGCGGTGTATTGTAACCCGTATCACACCAGATCACTTTCAAGTCCGCTTTAACGGTGTTGATAGCGTGCAAAATAGCAACTTCATAAGGCCTGAAATTGGTTGTTACCACCGGTTTCTTGGCAAAGTCAATTGCCCATTGGATGATTTCCGACGGCGTTTTAGTCCGTAATTCCGAATTGATCTGTTCTATATTTATGTTCATTATTTCCCCCATTTTATAGTATTCCACGCACGTTCATGAAAAAAGTATAAGGCCATTTTTGAGACCAGCTCTATTGCTCCTATTGAAAATGCCAAGGCTAATGTCCCGGTTATAACATAGGAAATGACCACGGTAGCCAATGTTCCTACAACGCGCCAACTAATGGTTTTTAATATGGTTCGTTTGATATTTTCTTTGGTTTCCACACCCGAACTTGTGGTAGTCTCGCTTTGTTCTTGTCTTATATCAGATTCAAAAATCGTGTCCATTATGATAACTATTTTATTATTTCACTTTACTCCTATAGAATTAGTAGGGTAATATGCAAACCTAAATATTATTTTTAAAAAGGGCAACCTGAAATCAATAAAAATAATAGGTTTTTTTTGCGGATTTAATAACTGATCAAGTCGGCTAAAGAGGTTTCTCCGTATATTTTTAGGTTACTATCCCGTACCCGAATCATCAGATGATGTACGGCACATGCTGTCTCATCCGGACAGTCCGCGCACTTTTCGTAATAATTTAAACTCACACAAGACACCATAGCAATAGGTCCTTCCAACACTCTCATGACCATGGTCATTTTAACATCTTTTGGATCTTTAAGCAGGTAGTAACCGCCTGCTTTACCTTTTTTAGAGCCTAATAATCCACTTTTACGAAGCGTTAGCAGAATGCTTTCTAAAAATTTAAGAGAAATATTTTCCATTTCAGAAATGGTCGCAATTGATACTGGAACGCCTGTCTCCTGCTTGGCTAGATAGGTGAGTGCCTTTATCCCGTATTTCGTCTTTTTTGAAAGCATCCCGCAAAGATACTTTTTTTAAACATATTCTAATGCCTGTTTCAAGTCAGCAATAATATCATCCACATGTTCTAAGCCCACCGAAATTCGAACCAATCCGTCAGAAATGCCAACTTCCAAACGGTCCGCTTCGCTCAATTTACTATGCGTGGTACTTGCCGGATGCGTGGCTATAGAACGCGTATCGCCTAGGTTAGCCGATAGTGAGAGCATTTTTAATTGATTTAAAAATTGCCGTCCTGCCTCTATGCCTCCTTTAACTTCAAACGCTACAACATTACCACCTTGTTTCATTTGCTTTTTGGCCAACTCATACTGCGGATGCGATTTTAAAAATGGGTATTTCACTAAGGCTACTTTACTATGCATTTCTAAAAACTCGGCCACCTTGAGCGCATTTTCACAGTGTCTATCCACTCTTACACCCAACGTCTCTAAGCTTTTAGAAAGAATCCAAGCGTTAAACGGCGATAAGGCAGGCCCTGTATTTCTGGAAAAGAGATAGATTTCTCGCATCAAATCAGCCCGTCCTACAGTAACGCCCCCTAACACACGCCCCTGACCATCAATCAATTTCGTGGCGGAATGAATCACTAAATCAGCGCCAAACTTAATCGGATTTTGCAAATAAGGAGTCGCAAAGCAATTGTCAATAACGAAGATTAAATTGTGCTTCTTAGCGATGTTTCCCAACACCTCTAAATCGAGAATATCAACGGCTGGGTTTGTGGGACTTTCCACATATAATATCTTGGTGTTGGGCTGAATCAAACTTTCAATGTTGTCAACTTCATCCACCTTAAAATAACTGGTTTCTATATTCCATTTGGGTAGAAACTTGGTGAACAAGGTATGGGTAGATCCAAAAATACTCCGCGCTGACACAATGTGATCTCCTGCGTTTAACAAAGCGGCAAAGGTTGAAAACACAGCGGCCATTCCCGTTGCAAACGCATAGCCACTTTCTGCACCTTCCAACTTACACATTTTATCTACAAATTCTGACGTGTTCGGATTGGTAAAACGGCTATATATATTTCGCTCTTTTTCTTCAGCAAATGACGCTCGCATGTCTTCAGCATCTTCAAAAATAAAGCTTGATGTTAAATGTAACGGTGTGGAATGTTCCAGAAATTCTGAACGTTCCATTTGAGTTCTAATAGCGTCGGTTTCGAATTTATGTTCTCTACTCATCATATGATTCTATTGGTCAGATCGAGCGCAGTCGAGATCTCTAGGTTAACCTCTCGACTGCGCTCGAGGGACAGGATGTTAATTTATGTGTTTTGACAATCTCAAAATATCTCCAAAGACTCCTCTAGCAGTCACTTCTGCTCCTGCTCCTGCCCCCTGAATAACGATAGGTTGCTCGCCGTAAGATTCTGTAAAAATTTCAAAAATAGCATCGGAGCCCTTAATATGCCCCAACGTGCTATCCAATGGAACGGACACCAATTTGACTTCAAGACGTCCTTTATCTTTTGTAAGGTCACCGGATAAGTCGCCTACATAACGCAACACATGACCTTCCTTTTGTTCAACCTTTATCGTCTGGAACTTCTCGTCCAATACCTCCAATTGCTCTAAAAACTTTGCGGTAGTAATATCTCTATAGGCTTCAGGAATCAGATTTTCTACAGAAATATCCGTAAACTCATTTTGCAAATCGAGTTCTCTTGCCAATATCAACAATTTTCTGGCCACGTCATTTCCTGAGAAATCCTCCCTTGGATCTGGTTCTGTAAAGCCTTTATCAATAGTTTCCTGAATTATCGTGCTAAACGGTTGATCTTTAACGGAGAAATTATTAAACAAATAGCTCAAGGTTCCTGAGAACACTCCTCTAATACGGGTAATATTCTCACCTGATTCGTGTAGTAATTTAATAGTATCAATCAAAGGTAATCCAGCACCAACCGTAGTTTCGTATAAATAATTCTTTTTATTCTGCTCCAAATTTTCTCTAAGTTCTGTATAGAAATCATGAGAAATCGTATTGGCGATTTTATTAGAAGACACCAAATCAAATCCGGCCTCCACCAACGGAATGTAATTATTATAAAACTCTGAACTTGCCGTATTATCTACAGCAATAAGATTCTCGAGATGGTGTGTTTTTGCAAAGTCAATAATATCTTGTACCGTATAGCTTTCTGATGTGTTCGCTAGCGACTGTTTCCAATTTTCATCAGCGCCTTTTTTATTGAGAAGCACATGCTTGGAATTGGCAATGGCAAAAACATTTAAATTGATGCCTTTTCGTTTTTCAATATCCTGTTTTGATTTTAAAATTTGATTGATCAGTGCTCCACCAACCCCACCATGTCCGAATATGGCAATATTGATTTTCTTGGAAACTCCAAAAACTTCGCCATGAATAACATTAACCGCTTTGTGTAATTGTTTTTTCCGCACTACCAAACTCACGTTTCTACCCGTTACAGTGTTGTTAAACAATAATGGCGTGATTTGGTTTTTAATTAATGCATTGAACGGTTTATGAAACGACCCCAATTCAATCCCAATTATGGAAATTACCGACACATCATCAATGACCTCAATTTTATTGACATCTTGAGAATAGAAATCATTTTCAAACTCACGTTCCAAGGCAATAACGGCCTGAGTGGCTTTATCCGCATCAATTACCAAACCAATGCCCCGCTCAGAAGATCCTTGTGAAACAATACTGACACTGATATTATGTTGGCTCAATGCTTTGAATATTCGTGCATCCACACCTACCTTTCCGAGCAAGCCGCGTCCTTCTAAATTCAATAGGGCCACATTATCCAAGACAGATAAGGACGTCACTTCTTTAGAATTTGCTTTCGCCGAGATCAACGTGCCTTCATCATCTGAGTTAAAAGTATTTAAAATTCGAAGTTTGATATTCTTTTCCAACAATGGAATGATGGTTTTAGCGTGCAATACCGTAGTTCCAAAATTGGCCAACTCATTGGCTTCTGAAAATGACAATTCTCTTATTTTTTGAGCATCAGGCACCAGATCAGGATTTGCCGTGTAAATTCCGTTAACATGTGTATAATTTTGAAGCTCTTCGGCATCGAGATAATTTGCCAACAAGGATGCCGAATAATTGCTGCCATTCCTACCCAATAGGGTGATTTCGTTTTTGGAGTTCGAACCTATAAAACCAGTGACAATATTCACTGTTGTACCATTGAAATTTTTAAAATGCGCCAAAACATTCTCACGGGATTGCTTTTGATTAGGTTGGGCATTAAGGAAATCATCGTCTGTTTTAATGAGCAATGCGGCATTTGTGGCATTCGCATTAATGTTGTTGTTCCTTAACAAGGCCGTAATCAACTTTGCCGAAAGGAGCTCACCATAGGCCAAAACTTCCGCTTTTATTTTATTGCTATAATCGCCTAAAAGTCTGACGCCGTGAAAAATATTCTCTAAAGCTGTAAATTCCTCTTTAAAATCTATTGTTGGCAAAGGTTCCGTTTGATACGTTTTGAAGGCATCAAATTCTGCTTGATAATCCTCGCGCCGTGATGCTTGTGATAAAATCTGTTCCAAGTCATCAGTAGCGTTACCACGTGCTGACACTACCACGGCTATCTTATCTTGAGCTGTTACTTTATTTTTTATGATGGCTAGGGTATGTTTTAAACCTTCACCATTGGCCAAGGATCTTCCTCCAAATTTTAATATTTTCATTTTCTTATGTGCTGTATTTGGCCTAAATATGGGCTCAATAATTTTTTCCAATTGTTCAAATTCTATTAAAAAAGCGTCGTGCCCGTGGTCTGAATTGATTTCGCTATAGGTGACATTGGGATGGGTTAGGGCGAGTTGCTTTTGAGTTTCCCTATTTTCTTCAGCCGTAAAGAATAAATCAGAATCTACACCAACAATGGTGATGTTTGAATGGATGGCGTTCAAAATATCAGGATTATTACCATTGTTTTTAGTCACGTCAATGGTTTTTAACAACTGGTTCATCAGCTTATAGGCTGACAATTGAAAACGTTCCTGCAATTTATTGCCGTGGTGCAACAACCAACTTTCCACATTAAAGATTTCCAAGTCGTCATTTTTACTGCGTTGAAACCGCTCTTTAAATGACTTAGGAGTTCTGTAGCACAACATGGCGTGCATCCGAGCATCGTGCACAGGATTGCTGGAATTGACTAAAAACTGCTCTTGAATCTGGCAATTGGCAATAAGCCAGTCGGTAGACTTCCAATCGGTTGCGACAGGAATGAGATGCTCGGCCAATGTTGGCGCTAGGAACGCCATTTCCCAAGCAATTCCTCCACCTAACGAACCTCCAATTAAAGCAAACAATTTAGAGATTTTGAGCTGTTTTAGGCCTTCCAAGAATAATTTAGCAATATCCCGCGCTACAAAATCTTTATAATTGTCAATTACGAAGCCGTCATAACCATTTCCTGGGATATTAAATGATAAAATTGTATAGACGTTGGTATCAATCACTTTTTCAGGACCAATCACATCTAACCACCAACCACCTTCGCCCGCCACATTACTATTACCAGTCAACGCATGATTAACCAATACAATTTGTGCTTCATGCAACGGCTGACCGAATAGCTCATAGGACAATTGAATGTCTACGTCAGTGCCATTTTCAGTGGTGTACTTTTTAATTTTTAGAAAATTCAGTGGAATCATAAAACACATATTAGGTATATTACAAAAAGCAAGTCTGCTTTACAATAGCAGACTTGCTTTTAAATAAGTATTAAGCTTCTGCCTTTGCTTTAATTAGTGAGAAGGCGTGTTTCAAATCGGCTTTTAAATCATCAATATGCTCCAAACCAACAGACAAGCGGATTAAGTCTTTAGTCGTTCCTGTAGTTTTCTGAGCCTCATCAGATAATTGTTGATGCGTGGTACTTGCTGGGTGAATGATCAGCGATTTCGTGTCGCCAATATTTGCTAATAAAGAGAATAATTGAGTTTTATCAGCTATGGTTTTGGCCGATTCATAACCACCAATAACGCCAAATGTAACCAGGCCGCTTTGTCCTTCAGGCAAATATTTGTCTGCCAAAGCTTTATACGGACTGCTGTCAAGTCCAGGATAATTTACCCAGGTCACTTCTTTTTGATCTTGCAACCATTTGGCTAATGCTAACGCACTTTTACTGTGTTGTTTGATACGGAGCTCTAAGGTTTCCAATCCTTGAATAATTTGAAACGCATTAAACGGACTCAAAGCTGAACCATAATCGCGCAACCCTTCAATACGTACTTTAGCAATAAATGACGCTTCTTTTAATACATCAGCATACACCAAACCGTGATATCCTGCAGAAGGCTCCGTAAACTCTGGGAATTTTCCATTTGTCCAATCAAATGTTCCCGCGTCAATAATAGCACCCCCAAGAGCGGTACCATTACCATTAACGTATTTTGTTAAGGAATGAATGACAATATTGGCGCCATGTTCAATGGGTTTTACCAAATATGAAGTAGCAATCGTATTGTCTACAATTAATGGAATTTTATGCGCTTTTGCGGCTTTTGAAATGCCTTTGATATCTAAGACATCCAATTTCGGATTTCCTAAAGACTCAATAAATACAACTCTCGTGTTTTCCTGAACGGCTTTATCAAAATTTTCAGGATCGGAAGGATCTACAAATGTTGTAGTGATGCCGTGTCTTGGCAACGTAACGCTTAATAAATTGTAAGTTCCACCGTAAAGGCTACTGGAGGCTACAATATGATCTCCAGCTCTTAACAAAGTTAATAAAGTTGTAGCAATTGCTGCAGTACCAGAAGCGGTTACCACGGCTGCAATTCCACCATCTAGTGCTGCTAAACGCTGCTCTAAAATGTCGTTGGTAGGATTGTTGATTCTTGTGTAGATGTTTCCCGGTTCTGCCAAGGCAAATAAGTTTGCAGCATGGTCAGAATCTTTAAAAACATAGGCTGTAGATTGGTAAATTGGCACAGCTCTGGTGCCTCCATTTGCTTGAACATCGTGTCCGGCGTGCAACGCTTGGGTTGCGAATTTGTGTGTACTCATTTTTCTAGTTTTTTGAGTTAATAAATGAATTAAAACAAAAGCCAAATGCGTCATCACTGACGTACCAAATAGAAAAATGTTAAAAAGAAAATTATAATTACAGATGAGTAATTATGTTTAGTTATCTATCCAATTAGCCGATAAATGAATCAGCAATTAAGTAGAATTTAGCACCTTCTCCATTGCTAGAGGGTTGCTAAGGCTTCATCGGGTCTAATCCCTCCGCCTTTCTTGATAACACTTCAATAAGTTTTGAACTTTGTGAGCACAAATATTGCAACACAAATGTTACAATTCCAAATTATTTAGGATTTAATTTTAAAAGCGGCCTCATATCGCAAGATAAAAACAACCCACTAAGCCCATATTAACTAAGGGTTACAACATATTTTATTGATCCGAAAATAAAATTATAAGTTAATTTTAAATGAAATAGATTTAAAAGGATTTGCCATCCGTTTAATTTTTTTACTTTTGCCTTATATTAATTAAGAGGAAAGATTTGACTGATTGCAACCTCTTCTGAATCGGAACATCCGAGGACGAGATTCCCTATCAAGTAGGGGATGAAAAATGCTAAAGGCAGTGCAAACTTCCTTCGACGCGCAACGTCAAATCTTCCGTAATCCTATAATAAACAAAAGGATATGGCGTATTTATTCACCTCAGAGAGCGTTTCTGAAGGACACCCTGATAAAGTAGCAGATCAAATTAGTGATGCTCTCATCGATAATTTTTTAGCTTTTGACAAAGACTCAAAAGTAGCTTGTGAAACCTTGGTCACCACCGGACAAGTTGTGCTGGCAGGAGAAGTAAGGTCTAACACGTACATAGACGTTCAAAAGATAGCTAGAGATACCATCAATAAAATTGGGTACACGAAAGGTGCCTATATGTTTGATGGCAATTCTTGTGGCGTATTTTCCGCCATCCATGAGCAGTCTGAAGACATCAACAGAGGTGTGGACAGGGCAAACAAAGAAGAGCAAGGTGCAGGAGACCAAGGGATGATGTTTGGTTATGCCACCAACGAAACGGATAATTACATGCCTTTGGCATTGGATCTATCGCATCGGTTGATGATTGAATTGGCTGCCCTGCGCAGAGAGGAAAAAGACATTACGTATTTGCGCCCGGATTCTAAGAGTCAGGTTACTATTGAATATAGTGATGACAACGTGCCGCAGCGTATTGATGCGATTGTACTATCGACGCAGCATGACGATTTTTTAAAGCCAAAATCTTCCGCAAAATCGGATGTTGATGCGGCCGAAACAAAAATGTTGGAGAAAATCCGCAAAGACATGGTTGAAATTTTGATCCCTAGAGTTGTGGCAGGTCTTCCTGAACATATTCAGGTATTATTTAACGATGATATCACTTACCATATCAACCCTACTGGAAAATTTGTGATTGGTGGGCCACACGGCGATACGGGATTAACAGGCCGAAAAATCATTGTGGACACTTACGGTGGTAAAGGTGCTCACGGTGGTGGGGCTTTTAGCGGTAAAGATCCTAGTAAGGTAGACCGCAGTGGCGCATATGCTACACGACATATTGCAAAAAACTTAGTGGCTGCCGGTTTGTGTGACGAAATTTTGGTTCAGGTGAGTTACGCTATAGGCGTTGTAAAACCGACCTCCATTTATGTTGATACGTATGGTACCTGTCCGTTTAATTTAACAGATGGCGAAATTGCTGAAAAAATAACAGAAATCTTTGACATGCGACCTGCTGCAATTGAAAAACGTTTAAAACTTCGTCAACCAATGTACAGCGAAACTGCTGCCTATGGACATATGGGACGCATTAATGAAACGGTTTCTAAAACCTTTGAACAGTTCAATGGCGAATCAGTTACACTTGATGTCGAGTTGTTTACTTGGGAGAGATTAGATTATGTAGAGAAAGTGAGATCAGCATTTGGGATTTCTGAATAATATTAAGACCGTTGCGTTATTAAAATTAAGACTGCTGCGCTGTTAGAAATAAAATTGGAAATTTAGAAAATAAAAAACCTTCAACATTGCTGCTGAAGGTTTTTTTTATAGGATTTAAAGAATTAATCCAATCCACCTTTACGCTCTGGAGAACGTTGGGTTGGCCATTCTAATTGCTTTCCTGTACGGTCACTTACCGGCAAGATGATTCTTTCAGTAGACACTTTGGCATCATCCTCACTCGCCATATACGCTAAAATAGCTGTTAAAATAGCGTTGCTTCTCACGTCGTCAAACACAATTTTATCATAAGTATCTCTGTTGGTGTGCCAAGTATAATTCCAATACGACCAGTTTAAAGAGCTCAAGTTAAACGCCGGTGCGCCAGCCGCAACAAAAGAGGCGTTGTCTGAACCACCACCGCTTGGAGACCCAGGGAAACTCGTTTCAATATGTTTGGTGATTTCTTTGGGAGCTGCACTCAACCAACGGGTTAAGTAGTCATAGGAATGTAAAAATCCAGCGCCATTCATGGTTACGACACGTCCTGTACCGTTATCCTGATTGAATACTGCTTGAATGTTTTTAATCATTTCAGGATGATCTTCAACAAATGCGCGGGAGCCATTTAAACCTTGCTCCTCACTACCCCAATGTCCTACCAAGATGGTGCGTTTTGGGTTAGGATAAAACTTTTTTAACAAACGCATAGCCTCCATCATTACAATAGTACCGGTTCCGTTATCCGTGGCTCCGGTAGCACCATCCCAAGAATCAAAATGTGCAGAAAGAATCACGTATTCATCTGGTTTTTCGGTTCCCTTTATTTGAGCTACTGTATTAAATGTTGGTGCTACGCCTAAATCCTTAGACTCTGCCACCACTTTAATCTGTGGTTTATCGCCATATTCTACCAAACGATACAACATTCCATAATCTTCCAATTCTAAATCAATCGTTGGAATTTTTTTGGTTCTTGAAGAGAATATTTTATTCGCTCCAAAGCCTTTAGACCAATTGGAAGACACAATACCTACAGCACCTGCACTTTCCAAAGCTTCAATGATCGTACGAGAATTGTAGCCTGTTCTCCTCATATTTTCTCTAAATTCACTAGATAATGAATCGCGATCCTTTTTCATTTTCTCAAATGATTCTGGCGTTGCAAACTCTTCCCAGTTATAGTCCGGACGTCCAGTGATTTGGTATTCTGAAATCATGACGAATTTACCTTTGGCATTTTTTAACCAGTTTTTAAATGCCATTGAATCTTTTACCGTTGGAAGCGTAATAACCTCAGCAGTTACACCTTTAGGGCCTGTACTTGGGCTCCATGCCAATTGCATCCCGTTCAAACTTTGAACACGTGGTGATACCATATCAATATGGCTAATGCCACGTTGCCAAGCTTTCCACTCGCCATATTGCTGATTTTCTGCAGGAATTCCCCATTTTTCGTATGTTGCAACAGCCCAATCATGAGCTTGTTTCATTTCTGGTGTACCCACCAATCGTGGACCGATAACATCTAATAATTCGTGCCCTAAATGCTCCAACTGGGAATTTTCAGTAGCTTCTTTAATCATGTTCTCAATAACTGCATTTTTCTCTTGTGCCGTTACGGTTAGTGTAGCGCATAAAAGGAATGCGCCCAAAAAAAGTCTTTTCATTTGTAGTGGTTTTAAATAGTAAATTAAGCGTATGAAAATACAACTATTATTTCAGACTAGCCTTGAAAACACTTTTCAAAACACTATTAACAGTGCTTTACTGTCTGAAATATTCTAAAATTTATAAACGTTGAATTATTTGAATTCTGCCAGCGGTCTATAAGCTGCTAAGTGAAATTACTAGATACTATTAGGCATCTTAAGAACCCTCAAATGATCGTATCGGCCGTAATTGATAGCATGAGCAACTGAAAGCTAATAAAAAAAGGCAATCTCCTGGAAATTGCCTTTATAGATTGTAAATTTTAAAGTTGCTTATAAGGTATAGATCAATCTAAAGGTTACAAATCGTGGTAACACAAAAGTTTCTGTACTGTAAACTGAAATATTGTTTGAACCGTTGTTGATGTTGGAATCAATGTTCAACAAGTTGGACGCCCTTAACTCGTATTCCCATTTCGCATCCTTATCTTTCCGATAGGCCAAACTGGCATTCCAGGTTTGGTAAGCATCTGACGGGCCGACATCACTGGTCTGTTTGGTGTAAGAATAATCTGTACGTAAAGTAAACGCATTCCAGATATACGCATCAAACTCTATAGATGGCGCATTGGTGATGAATTTGGTATCATTACTACCTTGATTATTTTCAGTGATTCTATACTGATATCTTAAAGTTAAATTAGGTGCCTTCTTAAAATTGGTTCGTAATTCTGGCGAATAGCTTTGAGAAAAACTCTCATTAACCGATCTTCTCCCTTGTATAAATTGATTGTTTTTGCTGTAATTGTAATTGACACCTAGGCTTGCTCTCAACTTGCCAAAAGTACGCTGCATCCGCCCAAACGCTGAGACACTCTCATCAGCAAAGTTAGAATTGAAATAGGTACTGGTCCTAATGACATTATCAAATTGGGTGACAGACCTGATTTGGTCAATATTTTTGTTATAGTTGAGCGACGCAAAAATATTGGTGTAGTTAAACAAATTGAAACTGAAGTAGCGGAAACTTAAATTGTGCGATAAGGCATTTTGCAAATCTGGCGTCCCGTATTGAATGCTGTTATAATTATTTAAAATTAAGCCTTCCGCTAACTTAGTAACATCAGTAAATGAGTTTTGCATGCTATAACGAAAAGTCAAACTTTCGCTCTTCTTAAATTGTATTAAGGTTTCAAAATCGGGAAGAATTTTAAAAAAATCATCTTGGTAAGTGTCTCCAAATTGGGTGTTTTTATTACCATACTCATGCAAAGAGAAGCCAGGTGTGAAGGTAAAGATTCCCGATTTCAATCTGTAATGCACGCCCAAATATACATCGCTAAACGCATATTCCGTATCGTTCTCATTTCGAAGCACATTCCCGTCACTATCTGTTAACACTGCTTCCGGATCAAAGTAAGACCCATCGTCTAAAAATTGGAAGATATTAGAATCGAATTGTTGATGGCTCAATATCGTCCCTAAAGTAAAATTGATATTACTCTTGGCATTCAAGATATAATAATAATCGAGCTTGGCATCCAACTGGTTAGACTTGATGCGCCGCTCTTGATTTAAATTGTATCCAAATTGATCTCTATTGAGCCCTAAACCTGCGGCCGTATTGTCAAAAGCATCCTGTTCATCAATTGGTCCCTCGTTATTTGTAGGATCATTAACCAACATGGCATTATAAAACGGATCCTCGTCCTTAAACAAATGTTGGGCTTCAAATGCAAAAATATTCTTTTCGTTTAAAGTGTAATAATAACTGACATTTTGATTGATGCTAAAAGGTTTCGCTTCATCCAATTGATTGGTATTCCCTACAACTGAGGAAAAAACACGATTGTCTTCAGAATCATTGGAAATGCGTCCCAGCACATCATAATCCAACTGATTATTTACATCGGGTTTGTAGCGAAGACTCAATTTGCCCAGACCTTGATTGGTGGCTTCACGACCCGTTTCAATTTTCTCTTCATCAGGAATACCCAAATCAGAATCGGTATAGCGCACAAAACTTTCTTGGCGCGTTTTTAATCTATTGCTGTTATAGATAGCGAATCCGCTAATATCTAAGGCTTTGTTGGGTGCGTAACTAAAGTTGAAAGCACCTAATTTAGATTCTATAGATTGCGCATTCCCCAAATTGGTTAAACTCCCCAACCCATTATCACCTAAATTAATACTCGTACCGCTGTTGCTGCTCGGGCGTCTAAAGCCGCCGCCAAAATTCCGAATATCGCGACCAGTTAGTGCCACTTCTCCAGTATTATTGATGTCGCCTATCACATTGACACTGTATTTAGGACTGTAATAAAATAATTTGGGCTGCACCAAATACAACTCGTCATTGGGCGATGGCGCAACACCTCCGCCTACAGTAACATTACCAAACCAAAAATTTTCCTTACCTTCTTTTAATTTAATGTTGATGGCCACATTGTCTTGGTTATTTTGAACCCCACTTAACTGCCCAACTTCAGCGTAATTGCGTAGTACCTGAATTTTATCCACTGCATTTGATGGAATGTTTTTAGTGGCTAATTTTGAATCGCCGTCAAAAAAATCCTTCCCGTTGACCATTAATTTATTGACCACTTTACCCTCTACTTCAATTTTCCCATCGGCATTAATTTCTACGCCAGGCAAATTCTTTAAAACATCTTCTAGTTTTCGTTCAGTGCCTTTATTAAACGAATCGGCATTGTAAGTCAGCGTATCCCCCTTAATGGTTACTGGCATTTCATAGGTCAGATGAATCGCATCTAGCGTATTGTCATCTTTTAAGGTGAAATTCTTGGTGAGCTCCGACTCTTTAATGGTCAAGACTTCTTCAAAAGTCTTCATCCCTATATAACTTACTTGAATGGTATAGGTGTTATTTTTGGTCAAAGCAAGTTTGTATTGGCCCTGTGCATTAGAAATCCCGTAAGACTCCAAACCCTTGGTTTCTTGATTGATGGCGATAACATTAGCAAGCTCTAATGGGTTGCCAATACTATCTTTTACAACGCCTTCTATTTTTATTTGAGCAACAGCCGTGCCTACTACTAAAAGTAGCGCCAGTGTAATGAAATGTTTCATTCTAAAAATTTTGATGTGGTTAGTTAAGTTGGATCAGTGAAATTAGTTACGGCCACGACCTCTACCGCCGTACATTTCCCGCATTTCTTCTGTTTTTTCTTTTACGATAGCTTCATAATCCTTTTTGGTAACCTCTTTACCTTTTGATGGCGCCTTAATCTCCACTTTATCTGTAGGATTGATTTCAATTTTTGTGCACAAAATTGTGGTGCGACCTGCATTGACTTCCAATATCAGACCCGGAAGTCCCCAATACTCGCCAGGGCCTTGGTTGACCGGAATTTGTGGCGTATACCAAGCGGTAACTATTATTTCCTTGGGCACTTCAATGACATCGCCCGAATTCGTTTTGGTCGAATCCCTTGTGCTTTCGTTATTTCTATTGCGACGTCTCATATTACCGAAATCCAAATCATTCCCTTTTTTAATCGCCGTTGCCTTAAAACTTAAATACTGCCCAATTTGTTTGGACTCATTTTCCATTTTCCATTCCAGTTGAGGGATGGAATCCTTAATCAGAAACTGTTTGCCAAAAAACTCCTGATCTTGGATCAGCTGTTGATCTTTCACGTTTTTATATTGAGAACCCGCGGTAAAACTACCCATCATACCGCCCATTCGGCCACCGCCTCCACCACCTGGAGTTACTAATTTTTCTTCTTCTTTATAAATGGACTCCGTTCTGTTAAAACTTAAGATGTATGTTTTCTCTAGCATATTTTTCATGCGTTCCGCAATCATTTTCTTCTGCTGTTCGCTCATTTGGTCACCACCAAAATTGTTCATGTCCATGGTGGTTTTGGACATGTAATGTGCCCTTCCCTGAAATTCTTGCGCCATCAAGCTCGCAGAACCTAAAAGCATTAGTAACGAAAAAAATGTAATTGTGACTGATTTCATATTTTAAAGTTTATATCGGGATGCTGTTCAGATGACATACCCTTGCGGTTTGACTCTCAAAAGATTGAATAGTCAATCGGTTAAACGTTAAATTTATCTTAAAATGAAATTATTCACCCAAAGAGGCAGAGCTAAATAATTTACCTGCGCAGTAATTTTAATTGTTAGTTTATGTTTTGATTTTTGTAATTTCCCCTCCACCATGAAGACGTTTTTTTATCTCATCTTTAGTATTTCAGCACCATTTTTTGCTCAACCGCAAATTGAAGTTACCCATATAGGAACGATGCCTTTAAAGGTCGATTACATTGCCCATGTGGAAAATTTAGGAAGCCTTTTAGTTGTGATTAACCATACGTTTTATAAAACTGATCCCGAAAACAATTATACGTATAGCAACTTGCAGTTGGGAAATATAACCTCCGCAGAGGCCTTCAATCCTCTAAAAATCCATTTGTTTTATAAAAACTTCAATACCGTGGTGGTCTTAGACAATCGGCTGTCGGAAATCTTTAAATTCGATTTTAATAGCATACAGTCCTACAAAAACGTGACGCATATCGCCTCAGCTTACGACAACAGCCTTTGGCTTTTTAACCAGGACAGCCAACAATTGGAACTTTTTGATTTGAGAACACATCAGGTCAGAGCGGTAACCCTGCCTGTAGAATCCAAAGTATTGGACTTAAAAAGCAATTACAATTATAGCTGGTTATTGACGGAAGACTTTCTATACGCTTATAATTACTTTGGTAGTACGCTCTCAAAAATTAAAAATGATAAGTTTCTTAAAATTGCCGAAACCAATGGGAATTTGATCATTCAAACCGCAAATGGACTTTATTTTTTAGCCAAAGATTCTACCCAACTCGTACCGATTCAGCTCCCTGAAATGTTGATAAAACAGTTTTTAGTAACCAATGAAAGCTTGTATATTTACGCCGATGAAACACTTCATCACTTCCAACTAAAACTAAAATAAATATGCATGTTGCAATAGCCGGAAATATTGGTGCAGGGAAAACCACGCTTACAAAATTATTAGCCAAACATTACAGATGGGAACCCCAATTGGAGGATGTTGTTGACAACCCGTATTTGGACGATTTTTACAATCAGATGGAACGTTGGAGTTTTAATTTGCAAGTGTATTTCTTAAACAGTCGTTTTCGTCAAGTCTTACAGATTCGTGAAAGCGGAAAAGACATCATTCAGGACCGTACCATTTATGAAGATGCTCATATTTTTGCGCCTAATCTTCATGCTATGGGCTTAATGACCAACCGCGATTTTGAAAATTACCGATCGTTATTTGAGTTGATGGAATCTTTTGTACAAGGTCCTGACTTGCTTATTTACTTACGCAGTTCCATTCCTAACTTGGTCAAACAAATCCATAGCCGTGGCCGTGAGTATGAAAACTCCATTAGTATTGATTATTTAAGCCGATTGAATGAACGGTATGAAGCGTGGATTCATGGCTACAACAAAGGAAAACTCCTGATCATTGACGTCGATAATTTAGATTTTGTAACCATTCCTGAAGATTTGGGAACCATTATCAACACAATTGATGCTGAGATTAATGGATTGTTTTAAGACCTTATCATTTTTCTAACATATTTTTACGCTTAAAATTGTAATTTTCCCATCTTGAATTTCTTTTAAAAATTTAATACCTCCGCTAAAGGAGATAGACTTTAGACACAATTTATGGCTTCACCACTTTACAATTCTAAGTATTACCATCGTGATCTTTCGTGGTTACGATTTAACCACCGCGTTTTACAAGAAGTTGCAGATAAACGAAATCCCCTCTATGAACGGATCAAGTTCATGGCTATTTTTTCATCTAATTTAGATGAATTTTTTAGGGTAAGGGTTTCAGATATCAGGCAAGTAAAAGATTTGGACAAATCACTGCGTAAAAAACTGGTCACCAAGCCTAACCGCGTGCTGGCTGAAATTAAAGTGCAGGTTGATGAACAGCAGCAAGAATTCGGACAATTATTTCAAAATGAAATCATTCCTGATCTAAAAAAGGAAGGTATCCATTTAATCAAATATAGAGATTTCTCCGCAGCTCAAAAAAAGGTGGCTGAAGCCTATTTTGAATCGACCTTAAAAACCAAAATAGATTTCGACAATTCTAAGTTTTCAAAAAAGGATGCCGTTTTTGTCGAAAATGAAAGTTCATACATTACCGCATCCATCTCTGAGGATACGTTTCAGGTGGTGCGAATTCCCAAAGATGAACCACGGTTTTTTGTGTTTCCAGATTCAAAAGACAATCAACATTACATCACCTTTATTGATGACATCATTAAGTACAATCTTTATAAATCGCAGCCAGAACTCGATATTTCTTACTACGCCATAAAGATTTCTAGAGATGCCGAACTGTATATTGAAGATGAGTTTTCAGGCAATTTGATGGAAAAGATCAAGGAATCCCTTCCAATGCGTGAAACAGGACAAGCGACTAGAGTTTTAATTGACCAGCGCATGCCAAAAAACTTTCAAAATACGCTTAAGAAAGCTTTAGACGTGTCGCATGTAGATGTGGTTTTAGGTGGCACCTATCATAATTTCAAGGATTTCTTCAAATTTCCAAATCCTACGGAAAAGGACCTCTATTTTAAACCGCTTCCTCCCCTCGATCATCCGGTTACCACAAAAAACAGTTCAATGTTTGAGGCTATAGACACCAAAGACCAATTGATGCATTATCCGTATCAGTCTTTTGAACCGGTCATAAAGTTGTTGGAAGAAGCGGCCAAAGATCCAGATGTAACTACTATAAAAATGACCTTGTACCGTGTGGCGGAAGAATCGCGTTTAAACAACGCCATTGCCAAAGCTGCCAAAAACGGTAAAAAAGTCATTATTTTCATTGAAGTGAAAGCGCGTTTTGACGAGCATAACAATTTGAAATGGGGCGAAATTTTCAAAGAAAATGGGGCGCAAGTGCTCTATAGTTATCCGGGAATTAAAGTGCATTCCAAGATATTGTATATTGAACGTCAAGTAGGAGACCAACTGACCTCTTATTGCTACATTGGCACGGGCAACTTTAACGAAAACACCTCTACACTCTATACTGATTTTGGTTTGATGACCAACAACGAGAAAATAACCGAAGACCTTAACAAGCTCTTTTTAGTGTTGGAAGGCATCTTTATCGTTCCTAAAGCGAAAAAATTATTGATTTCTCCATTTACCATGCGCAACAAATTTGTGAGTCTGGTAGAAAAGGAAATCCATTTGGCGCAAGCCGGCAAGGAAGCCTACATCATCTTAAAGATGAACAGCCTAGAGGACAAAAAAATGATCAAATTACTCTATGAAGCCAGTAATAAAGGGGTGAAAATCGATTTATTGGTCCGAGGCATGTGCAGCTTGGTTCCGGGTGTTAAAGGCCAGAGCAAAAACATAAAAGTGACCAGTATTTTAGATCGCTTTTTAGAACATGGTCGTGTGTATATTTTTGGTAATGCAGGTGAAGAGAAAATGTATATTGGCTCAGCCGATTGGATGACCCGAAATCTGACGCACCGTATTGAAGTGGTCACGCCAGTTTTAGATCCGGACAATTTCAAGATTATTAGAGACGTGATCGACCTTCAAATGGCTGACACTGTAAAAGCGCGCATTATTGATGCAGAACAAAAGAACGAGTACGTTAAATTGGGTAAAAAACCGGAAATACGCTCTCAGTATGACATATATGAGTATTTCAAAAAGTTGAAGCAGTAATACTTTCGCTAGACTTTCAAAAACTTCACAGTATTTATAAAATCTGTGAGGTTTTTTTATGCAATAAAACCATTCTCTCGAGCGTGTTCTATGGCCTCCTTACTGCTGTTCACCAAAAGCACTGGGGTTGTTTTGTAACCTTCGTATAAACTTTTAACGCGTAACATTTTCTTTTTGTGCTTCACACTTCTTAAGTAAATTGCCAAAATTCGGTCTGGATACAGCTCAGCAATTTCTAAATAAATATCGGCATCATGCTCGCCGCTATCGCCAATTAAAATGAGATTTAAGTTGCTGTAAGTTTTTAGGATGTTTAAAATCTCGCGCTGTTTTTGAGGTTTTTCTTTATTCTTCTTCCGATTTAAGAAATTCCCAAAATCGCGAAGCAGGATTGGGCCTTTAGGAAAATCATTCTTTTTGAGAAAAAATTCGAGATATCGATACATATTCCACGGACTGTGGCTCACGTAAAATATAGGGTTTGCTTCCTCGCCTGAACTGCCGCGATGCAGCATATGATAAAATTCCGCAGCACCCTCTAAAGGCGATCGTGTAGACGCTCTTTTTAAGAAGGTATTATAAATAACTCGCCATTTTAGGGTGGAAACCAATCCGGTATGTAAAATAGTATCATCAATATCACTGGCAACCCCAAAGGACACTTTATCCGAAGGAATAAGCATTTCTCCCGGAAACCGATTGTCTAATTGAATGATTCGGGTATTGGTAAAATCTTTATAAGCCAATTCAAACGATAACCAACCTTCTTCATTGGTCAAGGCATCCAAACCTTCCACCATCACATCTACCAGAAAATAACCTTCTTCATCCGTATTGGTTTCAAAAATGCGTCCGTTGGGTAATTTTAAAAGTAAGGGCGTGTGTTTAATTTCGTCTGTTTCAAAACGCTTAAAAGCATTGATTAGCAGCTTGATGGGGTGTTTCCCTTCCAAATCAATAGATTCGTCTTCTAACGCTCTTCCGCGCACGTATAAATGTGATGCGGTACCGTAACTCTGAAAAACTATGACCTGTAAGGGGTCTTCTTTAAATAAACTCATATTATAAATGCCAAGTATCAGGCCAAAGCCACAATATTAATAATCCCGAAATTAAGGCTATTCCGAAAACTATGATAACCCATTTCGCCATTTCTTTTGCGCCGATGACAATAGCCATTACGCCTTTAAAAACAAGGTTGGAAATTGTCGCCAATAAAATTAACCGCCATCCTAAGTCGGTTTCAAGTCGGTCCGCTTTCATCATCTGTGATAAGGACAGGGTGATGGCGTCTACGTCTGTCAAACCACTAATTATGGATACTAGATACAGTGCATTGTCACCAAATTGTCGCTTGGTAAAAGCAACCAATAACAGGATAAATCCATACAATAACCCAAAAATAATGGCGCTTTTAAATTGTGCTGGATTTTCTGGCTCAGGCATCTGTTCATCAGAACCCTCTTTATTGACGCTATAAAAAAGCGCTACGGACAATACCGCCACAACAATGATTTCAGCTAGAATGGGCAAAAATAACGCACCTAATTTTTCTGGTACAATCACCGCAACTTCAATCAACACCCTGATCATAGAAACCATAGATGCTGTAGTGATTATAAATACAGCCATCTTGCTGATGGATTTTTGATCTTTAGTCTTGCGAGCATAACTAACCGTGGTCGCCGTGCTACTAATCAATCCTCCTAGAATACCATTAAAAATGATGCCTACCTTCTTCCCTACCAATTTATATATAAAATATCCTGCCACACTGATTCCCACAATAAGAGTAACCATGAGCCAGATGTTTCTAGGATTGATAACATCTAACGGTCCAAAAGTGCGGTCTGGCAATATAGGAAGGACGATCAAACTTATACCTGTCAAGGTCATGATAGCCGATAGATCTTTGGTGCTTAAACGGTCTATAAAATCGTGGAGCTTCTCTTTAACGTAAAGCAAAACGGCCATGGTTGCTCCAACAAAAACCCCAACCAATTGGCTTCCCATCACCAAGTAAGCTCCAATGGCAAACATGAGGAGTGCAGCAATTTCAGTAGTCTGACCCACATCTGCCTGATCTAATTTCTTGACTTTGATATAATTTGCCATCATCAACATAGCGGCCACACATAATCCCAGAAGAGGAAGTATAAATGGATTATCATATTCGCGGGAAAGAAATCCTGCCATGACCCCCAACATAGAAATTAGGGTGAATGTCCGGACGCCAGCCATTACGCTTTTACTTTTCTGACGCTGTAAGCCCACCAACAAGCCCAAGCCAAAAGCGATCCCCAATGTGGTTAAATCATCGTAATTCATAAGGACTAAGTTACTAAAAAATGAAAAGGCTGCATGATGAAGCTGCAGCCTTTATTAAGAATTTTATTACAAAATAGACAACTATTTAAAGCGTCCAAATCGTTTCACGTTGTAAATACTTGACTTATCTCCACCAGACAGTCAGGACAACAGATCATGTGTATCAAATATCGTTTTTCAGATTGGCAATGGCAGCCTTTACTTCTTCTAAACTGCCTTCCAAAACGCTTTCTTCCTGCATTACCTTACCGTTTTCAGTATAGGTTTTTGTAATGATGGCCTTAGCGTTAGTAGCATCTACAGAAACCATTTCAATATCTAAAGCATCAGTCACCCCATTGGTAACTTCTATAAATTGGGTGCTAGTTACTGTACTTTCAATGGCGTGGCCACCCAAGATTGGGGCAATTACCAACCCAATTAAACAGGTGAGCTTAATTAAAATATTCATGGAAGGTCCTGACGTGTCTTTAAATGGATCTCCAACTGTATCGCCAGTTACTGCTGCCTTATGCGCCTCAGAGCCTTTAAAAGTCATTTCGCCGTTGATCAATACACCCGCCTCAAAAGATTTTTTTGCATTATCCCAAGCGCCACCAGCGTTGTTTTGGAAAATAGCCCAAAGCACTCCACTTACGGTAACGCCAGCCATATAGCCTCCTAACATTTCAGCAATGGCCAAATTGTTCATTCCGAAAATCATTGGAACAAAAGCGATCACTATCGGAAATCCAATAGTCAATAAGCCTGGAAGCATCATTTCCCTTAAAGACGCCTCGGTTGAAATTGCCACACATTTATCGTATTCTGGTTTTCCGGTTCCTTCCATAATTCCAGGAATTTCCCGAAACTGACGACGCACCTCTTCCACCATCTGCATGGCTGCTTTACCTACAGCGTTCATGGCAAGCGCAGAAAATACTACAGGTACCATTCCACCTACAAATAACATGGCCAACACCGGCGCTTTAAAGATATTAATACCGTCAATTCCTGTAAAAGTAACGTAGGCAGCAAATAACGCCAATGACGTTAAGGCCGCTGAAGCAATAGCAAATCCTTTACCAGTAGCTGCCGTTGTATTACCAACTGCATCCAAGATATCCGTACGCTCTCTCACGATAGGCTCTTGTTCACTCATTTCAGCTATACCCCCTGCATTATCAGAAATAGGCCCAAACGCATCAATCGCCAACTGCATAGCCGTTGTCGCCATCATTGCTGAAGCTGCTAAGGCTACCCCGTAGAATCCGGCGAAGGCATAAGACGTCCAAATCGCTGCAGCAAATAATAAGACTGATGGAAAGGTAGAGATCATCCCCGTGGCCAAACCAGCTATAATATTGGTCCCAGCACCGGTACTGGATTGCTGAACAATTTTTAAGATCGGTTTTTTACCTAAACCTGTATAATATTCGGTAATGGAAGAAATTACTGCACCTACAACCAAGCCCACTAGAGTGGCATAAAATACGCGCATAGAGGAAATATCTTGAAGTCCTTCACCAAAGAAATTCATTTGCATTGTTTCTGGCAACATCCATTTTACCAATGCAAAACAGGAAACGGCCACCAAAGCGATCGCTACCCAGTTTCCTAGATTTAAGGCGCCCATAACTTGAGCTTCCTTGGCATCATTACTTTTAATTTTAACCAAAAATGTGCCTATAATTGAAATGATAATCCCAACACCAGCGATGGCCATTGGCAATAAAATAGGACCAATACCTCCAAAATCGTCAGTAATGACACCACCCATATCTTTAATCACATAATTCCCAAGCACCATAGCCGCTAGCACCGTGGCCACATAAGAGCCAAACAAATCTGCTCCCATACCGGCAACGTCACCAACATTATCACCCACGTTATCTGCAATGGTTGCAGGGTTACGTGGATCATCTTCAGGAATCCCTGCTTCTACTTTCCCTACTAAATCCGCACCCACATCAGCTGCTTTGGTATAAATTCCCCCTCCAACTCGGGCAAAAAGTGCGATAGATTCCGCACCAAGTGAAAAACCAGCCAAAGTCTCCAATACAATGATCATGTCAAAATTACCCTGACTAATCAATTCCCCGTTAGAAGTTATCATTTCAGTGGACCATAAGCCACCCATAAAAAAATGAAAGAATAGTATGAAAAAGATGGTCAGTCCTAACACGGCAAGACCAGCCACGCCGAGTCCCATAACGGTACCCCCGCCAAAAGACACATTTAAGGCATTGGGCAAACTTGTTTTTGCTGCCTGTGTCGTTCTAACATTGGTTTTGGTGGCAATCTTCATTCCAAGATTCCCAGCGAAAGCAGAAAACATGGCTCCAAAAATAAAAGCAATTACAATTAGCCAATGCGTTGTTGGCACCACTACTGAAACGATGGCCAGCAAGACACTCACGATCACTACAAAAATAGCTAACAGACGATACTCAGCATTTAAAAAAGCAAGGGCGCCTTCGTAGATATGATCTGAAATTTCTTTCATTTTACCATCTCCGGCATCTTGCTTCATTACCCAAGACTTTTTAATAAGCATATAAATTAAGCCGAGCGCTGCCATGGCGATAGGCATGTAAATCATTAGTGATCCCATATAATTATTTTAGATTGATTAGTGTTAAACAATTGCTAAAGTAATTAAAAAAAACACCGATAAACAAGAAAACCCCTTATGTAAAATAAGAGGTTCTTAAAAATTACTAAAAAGGAATTTCTTTAAATCGTGAAATTCCCGTTGGTTTTGTGCTCGCTATTTTCATAACGTTCCACACATTTACCAAGAATATCGTATGCTTCTTGGGCATCTCCCCATCCACCTACATCAACTTTTTTCTTTTCTAAATCTTTATAAACTTGAAAGAAATGTTCGATTTCTTTAATTTGATGCGGATTCACATCAGATAAGTCGTTAAGCGTATTCCAAATAGGATCAGAAACCGGAACACAAATGACTTTTTCGTCGTTTCCTTTTTCATCGGCCATATGGAAAACCCCAATTGGTTTTACTTCCACAACACACATTGGGAAGGTAGGCTCAGTACCTAGCACCAAAACGTCCAACGGATCGCCATCTAAAGCTAAAGTTTCAGGAATGAAACCATAGTCAGCAGGATACATCATAGAAGAAAATAACAAACGGTCAAAACGGATCTTCTTTAATTCAAAATCGTATTCAAATTTATTACGGCTTCCTTTTGGTATTTCAATTAACACATCAAAGGTTTTTTTTCCTTTAGGACTCATAGTATTATTTATTTTAATAGCCTTTTTTATGTGAGGCTTGTATTACGTATTATTCAAATTTTCGGCGTGCAAAGATACGCAACTCTTTGTAATCTGCAATATTAGGCCTGTGTTATTTTAGAAAGGCCGGTTAAACACGCGTTTAACCACCTTAACGGAAGCTAATTTAAGTGTTGCTCGTATCATTTGCCTTTAGACATTATTGTGACATTGATTAAAACATCGTATTTTGGTGGTAGTTAACAGGAATAAATTGGGACTTCATTGCAATGCATCTTCTTCTGAAAATGTCGGAGTATTGCACAGAAGGATTGCCCAATTATTATATTTTATACGTATTAAACCTAGCACATGACACAAGACACTAGCACAGGCATTATTGCGGCATCACTCATTTGGATTATCATCCTGTTGATCTACATGTCGAATCAAAAACAAAAAAGCCTGACCGATTTAAGTGCGAAGGAAATCAAATTTGAAAAGGAAAGGAATCAAATTTTAGATCAAATGCGGGTGGAAAAACAAACAGAATTTGAAAAGGGCTACATTTCTGGGGCTGAAAAATCAGATTTCATCATTCATGTAGAACCTTATAAGAATTTGAACGGCAAAAAAGGCTATTTCCAAAACAGTCAAGTGGTGGAAATTGGCTACGTCTACCGCTTGTTTGTTAAAGGGGTGCCCAGCTTAGACCCGCACATTCAAATTGTAGAGCGCATCAAACTTAGTGAACTGAATGAACAGAACGTAGATTCTGCATTAGGAAAGTTAGAAATGATCCTTGATAAAATCCCCAGTCCACATTTAAAATTAGCCGGAAATTTGAAGGACTTTGGCAAAGGCTTGTTGAAAAATATGAAAACTAAACGTCTCGAATAATCTCAATAGTCGCGGCACTACTTTCTAAAAATTCACATACCTTTCCGTCAATCGGGGTTATCATCCTCCAATAATAAGAATCTTCACTGCTATAAAACTTAAAAAACCATTTGGTTTTTTTCCTACATTAGACGGCACTATCTACGTCATACAACGTAGCTAATCCCTGAAGTTATGAAAAAAAGTTTTTCACTTATCCTGCCTTTATTAGTTTTTGGTCTCATGAGTAGCTGTAGTTCCACCGATGATGGGCCTTGCACAAAAATGATGCCTATTGAGCATTATAAGATTGTCAACAACCAATTTGAGACGTATAACGTCACGGAAGAGGTGGCTTGTGACTTTGTTGCGCCCGAAACCACTGGCCCGCTACCTTTGAAGAACTTTACTTATGAAGTTATATATTTTACTTTTATTCCTGATACGAGCCAAAAGACTTCTCAATTAAAGTTTGAAATTAAACTCAATAATCCTAATGGGTATTCGGTTGAAGGCTTAGCGTTCTTAACCACCAAAGCTTCTGGAGACAGTTTTGAATACTATGGTAATTATTCGAAACTCGCTAGCATCTCTTGTAACAAGATTGCAGCAAATTCGAGCTGTATATTGACATTTGACCAAGAATATCCCTTAAATCCGGAAGTAGAAACCCCGACCTCCATGTCACTGGTTAATGTCACCTACCTGGTAGCTAATTAATGTAAAACTGCCGCGTAAAACTGCACATCAAGTTCGAGTAAAAGATTAAAAGTTAAATCCAAAACTTCCCGTCACCCCGAAAGCGCGTGCGTCTGGATTGTCCAAATAATTTCCTCTAAAGTTAAAATCGATGCGGAAAACCTTAAAGATGTTGCCCACCCCAACGCTGTATTCATAATACAAGGTATCCGTAGGTGCAAGATACACCAATCCAGAAGCGTTTAAATCGCGATTACCCTGTGACACATCTCCCCAAACCCCTCTTACACCAACAATTTCGCGTAAGTTCAATTTTCTGAGAAATGGGATACGCGAGAATAGCCGCCCGTTAAAATTGTGTTCCAGATGCAGGGACGCATAGGTATCCGTCACAAATTCATAGTAATCCAGTTGCGAAAAGGTGTTGTAAATTGAAAAATAGGATTGATTCCCAGGCACGACATTCAACAATCCCAGTGGGACTTCTCCAAAAGTCTTTCCGGCTTCAAGAGTAGTGGTCAATCGGCCATAACCACCAACTTGCCAAGGCTGGATGTATGAAAATTGAAGTTTGGTATAATCAAAATCGCTATTTAAAATCGATTGATCACCGCGCGTAACTTGTGCAAATAAGCTCGGGTAACCATCATTGGCCAGACGTCGTTCTACGCCAAAACCGGTCATTTTTCTGCCTGGATAATAGGATACTGAAAAGGCATTTTCATATTGTTGTATTTCTGATTCGGTAGTCGTTTGGGTAGCATCCGTATAATAATCCAGGCTAAACGTATCTGATGCTGAACTCAAGGTTCTGTAGGTGCCACTCAACCGCAATACAAGGTTTCTTACCGGCTCCAAATCCATAGCCACAGTGGTTAAACTGACGTTGGTCAACTTATCATTGGTACTTGTTCCTATAAGGGAAGAAGAGGCCAAACTACGGCCTAAAATATCTGTAGAGGATGTTAAATTAGCACCAATTTGCTCCACATCGCGTCTATTTCCGGCAGAGATAATAAATCGATTCTTCTTATCTATCAACCATTTCCCTGAGATGCCATATTTAAATTTATCATCTCTAAATCCGTAAGCCAGAAAGCCTTCCACGCGCCAAAGATCGTTAGGTCCAAAGTAAGTTCTTCCCCCAGTTCTAATTCGGACACCTTCCACCTCATTAAACCCAAATGTGGAAAAAATAGGTCCGTAATCAAAATTAATTTCGGAAAATTCCACATAGCCAGAGCCTAAAATACTACCTATATTATAAAACTGCTTAAACCTCTTTACTGTTTGCAGGGTATCCAACATTTTATACACGCCTTTCTCGTCCTGACTGAGGGCTTCCATTCGGTTTTGATTCCAGAATTCGTCATCCCTATTGTACACATCTTCATTGTAGCTGTAGACCTCTTCACTGTAAAACTTATCATCTCGCGGCCTATCAAACAGATAATTGTCGTAGAGCGTGGTTCGTTTTCCATAGATTCCACGGGATTTTTCCTTTTTGTTGAAGGCAAAATCAGACATAAAATAATCTCGCTTGATTAAAAATATAGAATCATTCAGCACCTCAAATTCCTGTTCAATGTAAATTTCCTTGACCCAGTTGATGTTGGCACTTTTAGAGGCTTGTAAATTGATTTCCTTAATGGCAAACGTGGTGTCATTCACCCAAAAATCGCCTTTAAAGGTCAGTTCATTTTTTCGGCGTGGATAGTAGATAATGTTGTAACACCACTTGTTATCGATGAAAGTACTGTCAGAAAGCACATAATTGTAAGTGTTGACGCCAGTTTTTGAGAGTGGACTGACAAAGCTCTTATCGAAAAACTTGAGGTAATTATCATAAATATCAAAATCAGAATACAGATCATCCACAAAATCGATGATCATTTGGTTATTACTGAAGCCAGAGTTTTTATTACCTTTTAAATCGGCTTTTTCCTTATTCTTCAAATTATCGCCATACACTTTGCTCCGTGCTTCGTTTATAAAGATGGGCAGATAGGTTTTTCCGGTGACTTTACTGGTATCTACTTGGTCAAATACAAATTCCATCCCCTTGAACAAGCGGCTTTTAATTAAGGCACTGTCTATGGTATTGATGTCAAACTCAACTTTTTCGTACTTGTCATATTCGTATTGCTTAAACTGACGCAATCCGTTTTGACGCTTGCGTTCCCAAATTTTCTTTAAAATGGCAATTGCAGGATTTTCGCTCTCTTTCTTTGATTGTTTACCTGTTACGATATACACCTCATCCAGTTGGCCGGCAGCTTCCTTTAGGATGAATTTTAACTCATAATTTACCTTTTTACTGAGCGGAATTTCTAAAGTTTCGTACCCAAGAAAGGAAATGATAAGAGTACCATAGGTGTTGTCAGATTCCAGATAAAATCGACCTTCTTCATTGGTAATGGTGCCTTCCGTAGAGCCTTTAAAAAGCACATTGGCGTAGGCCACCGAAATATTGTTTTCATCAAACACAACACCACTTACTTTGGTTTGGGCAAGGACGGAACACATTCCGAAGAAAAAAAACAGGACTCGTAGGGATAAGTTCATAAGACAAAAAAACTTCATTAACACAAATGCCAATGAAGTTTGGATAATGCAATCCCGATAGCTATCGGGAGTAGTTTATTTATACATGACTTTTTTGACAGCTTTAACAACTTCGTCGCTATTTGGCAACCATTCTGCCAACAGAACTGGAGAATAAGGAGCAGGCGTGTCTGCAGTGTTAATCTTAACCACTGGAGCATCTAAATAATCAAAAGCTTCAGCTTGAACAATGTAGGTAATCTCAGTAGCTACGTTTCCAAATGGCCACGCTTCTTCCAACACCACCAATCTATTGGTTTTCTTAACCGATTTCAAAATCGCTTCCTTATCTAAAGGACGTACGGTTCTCAGATCGATAATTTCACAAGAAATCCCTTCTTTTTCCAATTCATCCGCAGCTTTGTAGGCTTCTTTGATGATCTTACCAAAAGAAACGATGGTCACGTCTGTACCTTCACGCTTAATTTCAGCAACTCCAAGAGGAATTGTATACTCTCCTTCTGGCACTTCACCTTTATCCCCATACATTTGCTCACTCTCCATAAAAATTACTGGATCGTTATCGCGAATAGCAGATTTTAAAAGCCCTTTCGCGTCATAAGGATTTGATGGTACCACCACTTTCAAACCAGGTGTGTTGGCAAACCAGTTCTCAAAAGCTTGAGAATGGGTAGCTCCCAACTGCCCAGCAGATCCTGTTGGTCCTCTAAATACAATAGGACAATTGAACTGCCCACCCGACATTTGTCTGATTTTTGCCGCGTTATTTATAATTTGGTCAATCCCTACTAAAGAGAAGTTGAAGGTCATATACTCTACAATTGGGCGACATCCGGTCATGGTAGAACCAATAGCAATCCCAGCAAAACCAAGTTCTGCTATTGGTGTATCGATAACACGTTTGGCTCCAAATTCGTCCAACATTCCTTTAGATGCTTTGTAGGCACCATTATATTCTGCAACTTCCTCACCCATTAAATAAACGGTCTCGTCACGGCGCATTTCTTCGCTCATGGCTTCGCAGATAGCTTCTCTAAATTGAATTGTCTTCATTTGTAAAATTTAAATCAATTAGCAAAAGTAAGAATAAATCAAAAACTAAAAGGAAAAGAATTATTTAAAATTTATTATGCATGCATAGTAAAAATGTCATCTAAAATAATTAACTTCGTATCCTATTCAAAAGAAGACAGTTTTCAGCGGTAGTTTGAGTTAAAAATTGATATTTATCCAGATTCTACTTAAAAAACTAATAATATAATAAATTATAAAACATGAAAATACTTGTATGTATTAGTCACGTACCTGATACGACTTCAAAGATTAATTTCACGGACGGTGACACAAAGTTTGACACCAATGGCGTTCAATTTGTAATCAACCCAAATGATGAGTTTGGTTTGACCCGAGCCATGTGGTTTAAAGAAAAACAAGGCGCAACGGTAGATGTCATCAACGTTGGCGGCCCTGAAACAGAGCCTACCTTACGTAAGGCTTTAGCTATTGGCGCTGA
The DNA here is from genome assembly GCF_007997285.1 of Gelidibacter salicanalis. Taxonomy (GTDB): domain Bacteria; phylum Bacteroidota; class Bacteroidia; order Flavobacteriales; family Flavobacteriaceae; genus Gelidibacter; species Gelidibacter salicanalis. Next base: position 102,480 of record NZ_VORX01000006.1, on the reverse strand, counting down.
CACGGCTATCCGTGTGAATACCCCTGCAACTGATGGTTTTGCTGTAGCAAAACAATTGGCCAATGTGGTTAAAGACGGTGGCTACGATTTAATTATTGCCGGCCGAGAGTCTATTGACTACAACGGCGGAATGGTACCAGGGATGTTAGCCGAATTACTCGGGGCTAACTTCGTAACTAACTGTATCAGTCTTGAAGTAGATGGCACAAATGCTAAAGCGGTACGAGAAATTGATGGCGGAAAAGAAACCGTTTCTACAACTTTACCTTTAGTTATTGGCGGACAAAAAGGATTGGTTGAAGAAAGCGATTTACGCATCCCGAATATGAGAGGGATTATGCAAGCGCGTCAAAAACCTTTAAGTGTCGTAGAACCAGTTGATGCCACTAAAGAAACAACGACGGTTAAGTTTGAAAAACCAGAAGCTAAAGGAGCGGTAAAATTGATTTCTCCTGATAATCTGGATGAATTGGTAAACTTACTTCACAACGAAGCGAAGGTGATTTAACTGCAGATTAATTCATCCCAGACCTCGTTTGGAATCTTTCAAAATTTATCAGAAATCAACAATGCGTTCCTGACTCAAGGTCAGGAAACATTTAAAAAATAAAATTATATGTCAGTTTTAGTATATACAGAATCCGAAGAAGGAAAATTTAAGAAAGTCGCTTTTGAAGTGGCCTCTTACGCAAAAGCCGTTGCTGACCAAATGGGAACGACGGTTACCGCACTTACCATTAATGCCAATGATGTTTCAGAATTAGGAACTTACGGCGTTGATAAAGTATTAAAAGTTAACGATTCAAAATTGGATATGTTTAACGCCAAAACCTACGCCAACGTTATTAAGCAAGCTGCTGAAAAAGAAGGCACCAAGGTAGTTGTGGTCAGCTCTAGTGCTGACAGTAAATATTTAGCCCCATTATTGGCGGTAGGTTTAGATGCAGGTTATGCATCTAACGTGGTAGAAGCGCCAACCAGTGCCTCTCCATTTACCGTAAAACGCACAGCATTTACCAATAAAGCATTCAATTTTTCCACTATCGATACCGATGTGAAAATTGTAGGTGTTTCTAAAAATGCCTTCGGGCTGAAAGAAAATTCCGCGAGTGCCGCCGCAGAAGATTTTGCGCCATCAATTCCTGAAAATGGCGTTCACGTAGAATCTGTGGACAAAGCCAAAAACACCGTAACCATTGCAGATGCTGAAATTGTTGTTTCTGGTGGACGTGGCCTTAAAGGTCCAGAAAACTGGGGCATGGTTGAAGAGTTAGCCGAAGTTTTAGGTGCTGCAACGGCATGTTCAAAACCGGTATCTGACTTAGGATGGAGACCTCACAGCGAACACGTGGGTCAAACCGGAAAACCAGTGGCCGCTAACTTATATATTGCCATTGGTATTTCAGGAGCCATTCAACATTTAGCGGGCATCAATGCCTCTAAGGTTAAAGTGGTGATTAACTCCGATCCTGAAGCTCCATTTTTTAAAGCAGCGGACTACGGCGTTGTGGGCGATGCTTTTGAAGTAGTTCCTAAACTCATAGAAAAATTAAAGGAATTTAAAGCTCAAAACGCATAAATTTCTTAACTTGTAGCAGCAATGCGACGGGTGCAAAAAATTTATTGCCATAAATACATGACTAAAATCCTCATAAGGGATTCATGTATTTGTGGCAAAAATTTTCAATATCTTTTTTCCCAGAGGGACCTTCCCAAAAATTATGTGGATCACAGTTGGTAAAGTCCCAATTTAAACAGTTATTTGCCTTTTAAATAATATGAGTTTAGTTCGATTAAACATAAAGGGAATCTCCTATAGCCAAACCCAAAATGGCGCGTATGCCTTAATTTTAAATGAGGTAGATGGCGATCGCAAACTCCCTATTGTAATTGGTGCCTTTGAAGCACAATCTATTGCCATAGCACTCGAAAAAGAAATCCGCCCTCCGCGTCCTTTAACCCACGACCTTTTTAAAAATTTTGCTGACCGTTTTGATATTATTGTCAAACAAGTCATCATTCATAAATTAGTAGACGGTGTATTTTACTCCAGTCTCATTTGTGAGCGGGATAAAATTGAAGAAATTATTGATGCCAGAACCAGTGATGCCATTGCCTTGGCACTCCGTTTTCAGGCCCCCATATTCACCTATAAAAACATTTTGGATAAGGCCGGAATTTATCTTAAAGTCAATCCGCAAAAAGAAGACGAACAACAGGACAGCATTCTTTTGGACGATTTGGTGGCTGAAGAAATAGAATCTAGCATTCAGGACAATTACAAAAATAAAACTCTTGAAGAACTTCATTCTTTATTGGAACAAGCCGTGGTAAGTGAAGATTATGAGATGGCAGCTAAAATAAGAGATGAAATTTCTAAACGCTAATCGATCTACTTAATGAAACATTTCTTTTTAGCTTTTACGGCTATTTTTTTTGGATTAACAACAATAGTAGGGCAAAGCATAGAGAATAAGTGGCAGTTTGAAGCCGTTCAAAATGAGCAAGGCGTCAATCTCTATAATATTGATAAAAACACGGATGGTTTGTTTCTTAAAGACGGCGATTTCACCTTCTTTTTAGCTGCAAAAGACAGTACTCGGACGGAAGGCAAATATATTACCCAAAACAAATTACTCGTTCTTTATTACGATACACCTTCGGAAGAAATCAAACATTTTACCGTAGAGACCCTCACGGATTCTACCTTGGTACTTCAGGACACAAAGGATGTCAATTATATATTCTCCACTCCAAAAGAAATTTTAGCAGTCACTCAGGCTGCAACCAGCGGTATTATACCAAGTCAGGGATTTTCTATGAATAGCTTGATGCGTGGCGCCCTAGGCATGTTTGTGTTATTATTACTCTCCTATATTTTAAGTCAAAATAGAAAGGCCATCAACTGGAAAACCATCGGGTTCGGACTTGCAGCCCAATTGTTATTGGCCATTGGTGTTTTAAAAATCCCGTTCATTCAAAAGGCTTTTGAAATTGTTGGAAAAATGTTCGTTAAAGTTCTTGAATTCACCCAAGCAGGTAGTGAATTTCTACTGGGAGGCATGATGGACATTAGCAGTTTTGGCTTTATTTTTCTTTTTCAAGTATTGCCAACCATCATCTTTTTCTCTGCCCTAACCTCATTATTATTTTATTTAGGGGTCATTCAAAAAGTAGTGGCAGGAATGGCTTGGGTATTGACTAAACTATTAAAAATATCTGGTGCTGAAAGTTTAAGCGTCGCTGGGAATATTTTCTTAGGTCAAACCGAAGCACCATTGATGATCAAGGCCTATTTAGAGAGTATGACCAAATCAGAGATCCTATTGGTAATGATTGGTGGGATGGCAACGGTCGCCGGCGGTGTATTGGCAGCGTATATTGGATTTTTGGGTGGTGAAGATGAAGCCCTAAAACTTTTTTACGCAAAGCACCTCTTAACTGCATCTGTAATGGCAGCACCTGGAGCTATCGTCATTTCGAAGATGTTATACCCACAGCAAAAAGAAATCAATTCTGAAATTCAAGTTACACAAGAAAATATAGGCTCTAACATTTTAGATGCCATTGCTAACGGTACCACTGAAGGCTTAAAATTGGCGGCCAATGTGGGCGCGATGCTTTTGGTGTTCATTGCTTTTATTGCCATGATTAATTATGGTTTCGGAAAATTGGGCAACGTTACCGGTTTAAATACACTCATTGCCAATAACACACCTTACTTGGCCTTATCCCTGGAGTTTATCTTAGGATATATCTTTTCGCCGTTAATGTGGCTAATTGGAGTAGCCAAAGAAGACATGGCTCTAATGGGACAGTTATTAGGAATTAAATTGGCAGCAAGTGAGTTTGTAGGTTACATTCAATTGGCTGAACTGAAAAACGTGGCCAGTGCCACCCATTTAAAATTTGAGAAATCCATCATCATGGCTACTTATATGTTGTGCGGGTTTGCCAATTTCGCATCGATAGGTATTCAAATTGGAGGCATTGGATCTTTAGCTCCCGGACAACGCAAAACTTTATCTGAATTTGGTTTAAAAGCGCTTATCGGTGGAACGATTGCTTCATTATTGTCCGCTACTATTGCTGGGATGATCATTGGGTAAAATAATTGCTGTCATTCGGCTTTGTTAGGGAGAAACTTCTGTAGGGTTTTGAAGTGAGTAGAAGTGAGAAGTGAGTAGTGAATTACCACAAAGTGCATTTGATAGTAATGTCCTACCCTTTAATACAGTGAACTTCGCTACAATTTACTTTTACACACATATACCTTCGGGAAGTTCTCAACTTTCTTTAATTTTGCATCTAAGGAAAATGAACGTTTAATTTAATGAGATACCACTTGCGTGGGAAGTTGCCATGAAACAATATCACGAGCTCGTCAAACACGTATTAGAACACGGAACTCAAAAAGGAGACCGTACCGGAACTGGAACCAAAAGTGTATTTGGATACCAAATGCGCTTCGATTTAAGCGAAGGTTTTCCGATGGTGACCACCAAAAAAGTCCATTTAAAATCGATGATTTACGAATTGCTTTGGTTTTTGAAAGGCGATACAAATATCAATTATCTTACGGAAAACGGTGTAAGAATTTGGAACGAGTGGGCGGATGAAAACGGCGATTTAGGCCCTGTTTACGGCCACCAATGGCGCAATTGGAATACTGATGAAATTGATCAGATTAAGGATATTGTAGAGACTCTAAAAACCAACCCAAATAGTAGACGCATGTTGGTATCGGCTTGGAACCCATCGGTCTTGCCAGACACTTCCAAATCTTTTTCGGAAAATGTGGCTAACGGGAAAGCGGCACTTCCACCTTGTCACGCCTTTTTTCAATTTTATGTAGCTGATGGTAAATTATCCTGTCAGTTATACCAACGTAGCGCTGACATCTTTTTAGGCGTTCCTTTTAATATCGGGTCTTATGCGCTCTTCACCATGATGATGGCTCAGGTATGTGGCTATCAACCTGGAGAATTTATTCATACGTTTGGTGATGCCCATATTTATAATAACCATATGGAACAATTGGAACTTCAACTTTCTCGTGACTTAAGACCACTCCCGAAAATGATTTTAAATCCTGAGATCACCGATATTTTCGATTTTGAGTTTGAAGACTTCACTTTAGAAGATTATAACCCACATCCGCACATTAAAGGGGTCGTGGCGGTTTAAAAACACCCCTATCAACATAAAAATAAGCGTTTTCCACCGGAGAACGCTTTTTAATGTTAAAAGATTTGGTATTGCGAATTACAGATGTAAAACTGCATTTTCACCCCCATATTCGTTTGTTGTATAGGCATCGGCATGTTCATCGTTCACAAAGGTATCATCAACCAAGTATCTAAACTCGTAAGAGTAATCTTTTTCTAAATTTACAGCTCCTCTAAATGTTCCGTTTTTTAATTTCTTAAGCGTTACCGCTTGCTCTGCATTCCAGTCATTGAAAGTTCCCAATACAGTCACTTTGGTTGCTTCTTCAGCAGGCACTGAGAAGGTAACTTTGCAAATAGGTTTACTTTTTAAGTATTGTTTTGTAATCGCCATAATTGAAATTAATTAATTTTGTAGCAAATGTATAAAACAAATCAATGGCTTATCGGAATTAATATGCCACTAATCAAAGAATTACGAATTTGTCACTTATGGATTCTAAATTTTTTAAACTTGAGAATGATATACCTATAATATTACATAAAGCACAAGCACCCTTACCCTTTTGTGCTGATTTATAACAGGTTCAATCAAATATGTAGGCAACCTCAGCCTGCGTTCAATGTTTTAAAATCCAAATTTAAGATGTCATCAAAAAAAACTAACTTTACATAAAATTTTAACACCATGTTTGGAAAGAAGAAACCAGTCACCCAAATTGATAAAGAGCAGTTACAGCTGATAGAAAATGCCCAACGCCGCATAAAGCAAAAGAAGCGATTATATTTTCACTTTGTCATTTTTCTAATTGGCGCTATTTTCTTAATCATTTTAAACACCGTTTTAGGGGTGGGTGAATTCACAAAAATCTTTGGTTTAGATTGGTTTGTGTTTGCCATTTTAGCGTGGTTATTTTTATTTGTCTTCCATCTGTTCAATGTATTTGTGACCCATAAATTTATGGGTAAGGAGTGGGAAGAGGCACAATTAAGCAAATTGGTGGCCCAACAAAAATCGCGAATTGAAACCCTTAAAACTCAGGTAGAACATACACAACCGGTGGCTACGCCTGTTATTTCTGAAAAAAAAACGAGAATTCATAAAAATCTGACCCTGATTGCCGCTGCAGGAGAAAATAATGTTATCGGTAAGGATAATGATTTAATTTGGCACCTTAGCGATGACCTCAAACGTTTTAAGTCGCTCACCTCTGATCATTGCATTATTATGGGTAGAAAAACATTTGAAAGTTTTTCTAAGCCACTTCCCAATAGAACCCATATTATCATCACCAGACAACAGCAGTATTCAGTGCCTACGGGCGTTATTGTAGTGCACTCTCTTGCTGATGCTTTAGATGCTGCTAAAAACGATTCCCAACCTTTTATTATTGGTGGGGGCGAAATTTACCGACAAGCCTTGCCTTATGCGGATAAAATTGAATTGACCAGAGTGCATGACACTTTTGAGGGCGATGCATTTTTTCCAAAAATTGATCCTTCAGAATGGATCGAAACGCAAAGCAAACTACACCAAAAAGATGCGCAACATCCTTATGCTTTTTCATTCATTACCTACCACAGGAGATAAACCTTAACCAGTGAAACTCAAAAGAAGACGACAGTTAGTTACCTATCTTAACATCTTAGACCAACCCATCCAATTTAATCCTTTTGTATTTAGTAGGAAATTTATTCTTTGGGCTGTATTAGGACTTTTTGGCGGCATCATTGCCAGTGTGTATTGGATTGTTCTAGAATTATTAACCCATCAGCTCGCTTTTTTTGAAGGCTGGCTCGTCATCCCTACAATGGCCATTTGTGGTTTATTGGCGGGATTGATCATCCATTTTATTGGCGATCCTGGCGAAATCCATCTGATTGTTAATAACATTCGGTTTAATAAAGGCAAACTCGACCCTAAAAACAACCCGTCTATGGTGATGTCCTCCCTCCTTTGTATTGCCTCAGGAGGAAGCCTTGGGCCAGAAGCGCCATTAGTTCAGGTTACGGGATCTACTGGAACTTGGCTAGGCAAACTATTCCGACTCAAAGGTGAGGAACTTCGTTCGATGAGCATTGCCGGAATGGCCTCAGGGTTTACAGCGCTTTTTGGAGCGCCACTGGGTGGAAGTTTATTTTCATTGGAGATTTTACATCACAAACATGCGGTGGAATATTATAAAGCCATTATACCCGCCTTTGTCGCCAGTTCCTTTAGCTATATCATTTTTGCTATTATCGTACATCTCGGCATTGGTCCAATTTGGGATTTACCGTCTTATGAAATGCAGGACAAATTCGATTTTGGATATGCAGTCCTTTTCGGCATTGCGGCAACTGTCGTAGGTTGGCTCTTTATTTTTTGTACAAAATTTTTTAAATCGGCTTTCGGGAAATTAAAGACTCCAATTTACATCAAGACGACACTTGGCGGAATCATGTTGGGCATCATCGTATTCTACCTACCCATCACCCGCTATTTCGGTCACCACGAAATCAGTAAGTTGCTCGTTGGCGACTTTTCCATACAGTTGCTAATTGCCATTCTGGTGTTTAAGATTATTGCCATTGCGATTACCGTAACCTCCGGTTGGCGCGGTGGTTTCATCATTCCCTTATTTTTTTGTGGTGCGACTTTAGGTTTAATCATTCATCAGTTTCTTCCATTCATTAGTCTGTCATTAACTATTGTCAGTTGTATGGCCGCAATAAATGCCTGTGTCACCAGGACGCCCATGAGCACTACTATCTTGTTGGCCACCCTCACCGGTTTTACCTATTTTATCCCCATCCTGTTCGCCAGTCTGACCGGGTATTTCTTAGCGCCAAGAATTCCGTTTATTTCATCGCAAATGGAAAATAGTCCTAATTAAGCAACCACATCAATTGGTTAGGAAAAAATTAATTGAGGAATTTAATGTCCCGTGCAACCTACAAACCACAAATAATTACATGTACTGAAGTTTATTCTTAGCCGTTTTTAAGTAATATTGCATCATGATAAAAGACATTCAGCTTCGGGTAACACTTCCAGAAGAAAAGCAACCGGATATTCTCACAAAAAAATCGGCGCAATTTCTTGGAATCTCTTCGGGTGACATCTCCGGAATTAAAGTGTTGCGCAAATCTATTGATGCACGTAAAAAATTAATTGTCTTCAATTATAAAGTAACGGTGTTTATCAATGAACCGATGCCGGAATCCTCTGAATATCACTTTGACTATAAGGATGTCTCCAACGACAAACCAATTCATATTATCGGGTTTGGGCCCGCAGGGATGTATGCTGCACTACGCTGTATTGAATTGGGTTTTAAGCCGATTGTTTTGGAGCGGGGCAAAAATGTTCAGGATAGACGTCGCGATTTAAAAGCCATAAATCAAGATCATTTTGTCAATGAAGATTCGAACTATTGTTTTGGAGAAGGCGGCGCAGGAACCTATAGCGACGGAAAATTATATACCAGAAGTTTAAAACGTGGCGATGTGCGTCGTGTGTTTGAAAATCTGGTATATCACGGGGCAACAGATCAAATCTTAGTGGATGCCCACCCCCATATTGGCACGAACAAATTGCCAAAGGTGGTACAGAATGTCCGGGAAACTATTATCAATAATGGGGGCGAAATACATTTTGAAACGCGAGTTACAGACTTCATCATTTCAAAAGAGGAAATCAAAGCCTTGGTCCTTCAAAATGGCCAAACTATGGATGTGGAACGGGTTATTTTAGCCACGGGGCATTCCGCACGTGATATTTACTATTTACTACACGATAAAAATATTGCTCTCGAAGCAAAATCCTTTGCCATGGGTGTGCGGGTAGAGCATCCGCAACATATTATTGACTCCATTCAATACAGCTGTAGCAGTGAGCGCGACGCTTTACTTCCCGCTGCGGCTTATAGCCTGGTGGAACAAGTAAATGAACGCGGCGTGTATTCTTTCTGTATGTGCCCAGGGGGCTTTATTGTGCCCGCTGCAACTGCCAATGGTGAAGTTGTGGTCAACGGCATGTCGCCCTCAAAGCGCAATAATCAATTTGCCAATTCCGGAATTGTGGTGGAAATCAATGCCGATAAAGATTTATACAAATACGAGCATTTTGGTGTGCTGAAAGCGTTAAAATATCAAGAAGATCTTGAGCGTTTGGCCTTTACCGCAGGCGGCAGAAGTCAAGTCGCCCCCGCGCAACGCCTAACAGACTTCGTAAATGGCACATTGTCAGCAGACCTTAACCCTACCTCCTATCAGCCCGGATTAAAATCGGCGCCCTTACATTCCTTACTTCCAAAATTAATTGGAGGACGCCTACGTAACGGATTTAAGGCCTTTGGCGAAAAAATGAAAGGATTTTATACTGAAGAGGCAAATATTATTGGTGTAGAATCTCGCACCTCATCTCCAATTAGCATTCCCAGAAATGAACGTTTAGAACATCCTCAAATTTCCAACTTATACCCCTGTGGGGAAGGTGGAGGTTATGCTGGTGGTATTGTTTCAGCCGCAATGGATGGCGAGCGCTGTGCAGAAGCTGCTATTATCGGGTTGTAATCCGTTAGTTACCTTTTAAAATCGAGATATAATGTTTGATCAAGTGTATGCGCATGTTCCTTTATCCACCTTAAAAAAATATTCCTATTTTTGCAACCTAAATTGAATACACAATGAACGCATATATATTTCCAGGTCAAGGTGCCCAATTTACAGGGATGGGATTGGACCTTTATGAAAAATCGACCATAGCCCAAAAACTTTTTGAAGAAGCCAACGATATTTTGGGTTTCTGCATCACGGACGTGATGTTTAAAGGTTCTGCTGAGGATTTAAAGCAAACCAAAGTCACGCAACCTGCCATTTTTTTACATTCGGTTATTTTAGCCAAGACTTTAGGCCATAACTTCAGACCAGATATGGTAGCAGGGCATTCTTTAGGCGAATTTTCAGCTTTGGTAGCTAATGGAGCTTTATCATTTGAAGACGGCTTAAAACTGGTATTTAAACGTGCCTTAGCCATGCAAAAAGCCTGCGAATTGCAACCGAGTACTATGGCTGCCGTATTAGGTCTGGAAGACGCTATGGTAGAACAGGTTTGTAAAACGATAGACGGGGTAGTTGTACCCGCAAATTACAACTGTCCTGGGCAATTGGTGATTTCTGGCGAAGTGGATGCGATCAATAGCGCTTGTGAAGCAATGAAGACTGCAGGTGCTAAACGAGCGTTGGTTTTACCTGTTGGTGGTGCGTTTCATTCACCTCTCATGGAACCCGCTCGTGAGGAATTGGCCGCTGCAATTGAAAACACCCCGTTTAAAGCGCCAAGTTGTCCAATTTATCAAAATGTAACCGCCTTTGCGGTGAGCAACGAAAATGATATCAAACGGAATTTAATTCTGCAATTGACCGCTCCGGTACGTTGGACGCAATCTGTGCAGCAAATGATTGCTGATGGTGCTACTTTATTTACAGAGGTTGGTCCTGGAAATGTGCTTCAAGGATTGGTAAAAAAAATCAATAGAGAAGCGCAGACAACCGCCGCAACATTTACCCCTAACTTATAACTAATGAAATTATCCAGAACTGCCAGTATCATCTTATTGATTGTGGCAAATATTGCCATCGATCAAATTTCAAAGTTTATCGTCCGAGCAAAAATTGCACAATATGAAGTCATTGAACTTATCGGTGAAGCATTTATCTTGACTAAGGTGGAAAATGAAGGGGCCTTTTTGGGGATGGGAAGTGATTTAAGTCCGCTGTTAAAATGGGCCTTACTGCTGATTCTACCCGTAATCGTCTTGGGAGGTGTGATATACTATATCCTGACTAATAAAAGTTTAGACCGATTGAGCCTCATTGCTTTTTGTTGCATCGTGGGTGGCGGAATTGCTAATGTGTTTGACAGATTTATGTATGGCTCCGTAACTGACTTTTTTCATATCGATTTGGGAGGTGTCTTTAGAACCGGCATCTTTAACTTGGCAGACATGTCTGTAAGTTTCGGAATGATTCTACTCGTTATAGCCAGCTTTCAACAGAGAAAATTAGAAAAAGCTAACGCATAAAAAAAGCCTCATATTCTGAGGCTTCCCTTATTTTATTTATAATTATTAGTGTGCCAGATTGCAATCTTCACAATCTTTTACCTCACCGTAATAGGTTTCTCTGTACTTGTGCAAGGTTTTGTAAGGAATACTTAAAAATTGCTTCTTAATGTAAGTTACATTAGTTACTAAAGCTCCCATTTTTGGTGTAAATCTTCCTTCTGGTTTTGTTTCTCTTTTAATACTAATCAGTTTCATAAGTCCGTTCTGTTTTTTATTAATGTGATATGAATTTGATTCGATTTAGAAGTGTTTATTTCAACACCATCCAACGCTACGATGGTCTCACAACTATGGCGTATCAGGATTCATTACCTACAAAGAAACGACTTTAAGGGCGGAAATCCAAGTTTTAGAATGTAAAACCATGTCAATCAACATCTTAATTACGACACCTTCAAAGATTAGATAGTTTTCTTATCAGATACGCAATTGAAAGGGCCTATTATTAGGGGATACGAAACGCTAAAAGTACTAATTTTTGTAAATTTTTCCGTCTTTCATTACAAAAACCACCTCAGTCATCGTGTCAATGTTTACCGTTGGGTCATCATTGGTGGCGACAATATCTGCCAAATACCCAGCTTGTAATTGTCCGAGTTGAGCTTCCATTTTCAACAGCATGGCATTGGTTAGTGTTGCACTTTGGATCGCTTTCATGGCAGGCATTCCGGCTTCCACCATATAGCCAAATTCTTTGGTATTGTCACCGTGAGCAAATACTGCAGCATCTGTACCAAAAGCAATCCCGACGCCACTTTTATAAGCTCTTCCAAACATTTCCTGAATTTTAGGACCAATATCTAAGGCTTTTCCCACAATAACTTTAGGGTAATAATTTGGAATTTTGGCCTTGTCAGAAACAGATTTTCCAGCGGTAATGGTCGGCACCAAGTACACGTCGTGTTTTTTCATGAGTGCCATGGTTTCCTCACTCATCATCGTCCCGTGTTCAATGGTTCTAACGCCACCTAAAATAGCGCGTTGCATGCCTTCATCGCCATGGGCGTGTGCGGCGACGTCCATGCCATAATCTTTAGCGGTTTCACAAATGGCTTTAATTTCATCTACGGTAAATTGTGGATTTAAACCACTTTTAGCGACGCTTAATACGCCCCCAGTAGCGGTGATTTTAATCCAATCGGCACCATTTTTATAACGTTGGCGGACGGCTTTCTTAGCATCTTCAACACCATTGACCACGCCTTCTTCCGGCCCTGGACTCTCTAAAAGTCCTTTTTTAGCCCCATTGGTTGGATCAGCATGTCCACCTGTAGTTGCCAAAGATTTTTCCGCAGTAAAAATGCGCGGACCGTCCACTTTGCCAGCATTAACGGCATTTCGCAATGCTACATTAACGCCGGATCCGCCTAAATCTCTTACGGTAGTAAAACCAGACAACAAAGTAACCTTTGCAAAATGCTGCGCGTTAAAAGCGATGTCAGCGTCATTGAGTGTATACTTTTCGAGATACGCTCTCGGATTCGTTTCACCTTCAATATGAACGTGCAAATCAATCAGTCCGGGCATGACGGTTTTAGACTTCAAATCGACCACCACATCCTGATCCGTCTTGGGTAAAGAATAGCCATCTTCTATAGCTAAAATCTTTTGTCCGGAAACAATAATGGTTTTATTGGTTAACATCTTTCCCTCTTTGGTGTCAATCAATTTTCCGCAGTGCAGATAGGTGTTTTGTCCAAATGTGACCGTGGTCAGTAGGAGACAATAAAGAAAGAAGGATGTTTTCATAATATATAGTGAATTAAATATTTCTAAGGTGCTTTTCCCATTTCCAAGCTGATAATAGGGCTTCATCTAGATTGCGTTCCGCTTTCCAACCCAAATCAGTGTTCGCCTTGGTGGTGTCCGCGTAGGCTTGAATAACATCTCCTTCACGTCTTGGAGCAAACTTGTAGTTCAATTTCTCACCAGATACTTTTTCAAAAGAATGAATCACCTCCAACACCGTACTTCCCGTTCCTGTTCCTACGTTAAAGGTCTCGTAATTGGCAGCATTTGTACCTCCTACTAAACGCTCTAAAGCGATGACGTGCGCTTTGGCCAAATCTACCACATGAATATAATCTCTAACACAAGTGCCATCTGTGGTTGGATAATCATTGCCAAATACTGACAATTCTTGACGCAATCCTGCAGCAGTTTGGGTAATGAAAGGCACTAAGTTTTGAGGTACACCGATTGGTAATTCACCAATTTTTGTACTACTATGGGCGCCAATCGGATTGAAATAACGCAACGCAATGGCACTAAGTGACGCATTACTTTTACAGGTATCCTTAATGATTTCCTCTCCAATTTGCTTGGTATTTCCGTAGGGCGATTCGGCTAATTTAATTGATGCAGACTCCGTAATTGGCATTTCATCGGCCTGGCCATAAACGGTACAAGAAGAACTAAATATAAAATTTTGGGTTGGCAACTGCACTAAAGATTTCAACACATACACCAAGGTATTGATGTTGTTTTCATAGTATAATAAAGGTTTTTCAACACTTTCGCCTACTGCCTTGCTCGCTGCAAAATGGATGACCCCAACAATATCTTGATGTTGTTCAAAAAATGATTCGACTTTTGATTTTTCCTTTAAATCCAATTTCTCAAAAATTGGTGCTTTTCCCGTAATGGCCGTTATGCCTGCCAATACATCAATAGACGAATTGGAAAGGTCATCTAGAATAACCACTTCGTAACCTTTTTCCTGTAATTCTACCACGGTATGTGACCCGATAAAACCTAAACCACCAGTAACTAAAACTTTTTTCATTTATGAATTTTTATTTACAAAATTAATAACTGTAGATGTGATGAATTCAATTTGCTCCTCATCTAACTCTGTATGCATTGGCAATGAAATCACTTCCTTAACCAATTGATTGGTGACTGTGAAATCCTCCTCTTTATACCGCACATCTTTATACGCTTTTTGAAGATGCAACGGAATTGGGTAATAGACACCACAAGGGATGCCATTTTCATTTAAATGTTTCACTAAGGCATCTCTATTCACCTCTTTCACTTTTAGAGTGTATTGATGAAAGACATGATTATCTACACTACCTTCCCTAAATGGGGTTACAATATGCTCATGACCTTCAAACGCTTTGTCATAAGCATTCGCCGCTTTCAATCGGGCGGCGTTATAGCTTTCTAAATGGGTGAGTTTGGTGTTTAAAACAGCCGCCTGGATAGAATCCAACCGAGAATTAACCCCTACGACATCATGATGATAACGCTCATACATACCGTGATTAACGATACCTCTAAGTTTATGGGCAAGTGCGCCATCATTCGTAAAAATAGCACCGCCATCACCATAACACCCTAAATTTTTAGATGGGAAAAAAGATGTTGACGCCACATGACCAATGGTGCCCACCTTCGCTTTTGTACCGTCCGAATAAGTGTAAGTGGCACCAATAGCCTGCGCGTTATCTTCAATTACATATAGATTATGCGCTTTGGCAATGCCCATAATGGCTTCCATATTAGCGCATTGTCCAAATAAATGCACCGGTACAATAGCTTTGGTTTTAGGAGTAATCGCTTTTTTGATGGCTTCCACATCAATATTAAAGGTTTTTGGATCTACATCAACCAAAACTGGGGTTAATTGCAATAGCGCAATAACCTCAACGGTAGCGGCAAAAGTAAAATCAGCCGTAATCACTTCATCACCTGGTTTTAAATCCAAGCCCATCATAGCAATTTGCAAAGCATCTGTCCCGTTGGCACAAGGAATGACATGCTTGACGCCGAGATAGGATTCTAAATTTTTCTGAAATTCGTGTACTTGAGGCCCGTTAATATAAGCTGTCGTATCGAGCACTTGAAAAATGGACGCATCAACATGGTCCTTAATTTTTTGATATTGACCTTTAAGATCAACCATTTGTATGTTTTTCATCTAAATAATTGTAGGAATGAATACTTGAATCCCTCAGGATTCATCAACGCGTAAAATTACGAAATTGCCTCGCTTATACCAATCATTCCTAAAGGTTTAATTTCGTGAACCTACTGAAATTACATTATTCAATCGTTGAATCGTAATAATATTCAGGCTTCTTTTTCAGACAATTTATTATAAAGAAATGTATTTTAGCACAAATCAATTTTCTTGAAATTACTTTACAACATAGCGCTCCATACTACCGAAGTATTACTAAAAATACTAGGTCTTTTTAATGATAAAATCAAAGCAGGAGTTCTCGGACGAGGAGACACCTTTAAATTATTAGCTTCAAAAATAAAGCTTGAAGACAAGACCTTATGGTTCCATTGCGCCTCGTTGGGCGAATACGAACAAGGTTTACCAATTTTTAAAAAATTGAGGGCGGATTATCCCAACCACAAAATTGTCCTGAGTTTTTTCTCGCCTTCAGGATACGAAATCCGAAAAAACACAGCAGTCGCAGATGTTGTTGTTT
Source organism: Gelidibacter salicanalis (assembly GCF_007997285.1). Lineage (GTDB taxonomy): Bacteria > Bacteroidota > Bacteroidia > Flavobacteriales > Flavobacteriaceae > Gelidibacter > Gelidibacter salicanalis. The sequence goes on along the minus strand of NZ_VORX01000006.1, from coordinate 86,754 downwards.
ATCTTCCCATGGACACCAGTAGTAACGCCAAACGTTTTGTTACGCTACTGAAGCCGGAGTTGACCATTTTTGTGAAGTATGAGGTGTGGCCCAATTATATGAACGCCTTAAAACAATATAATTTAAGAACAATTCTTATTTCTGCCGTGTTTCGCGCGGACCAGCCTTATTTTAAGTTTTATGGTGGCATCATGCGTGACGCCTTAGGAAGTTTTGATCATATTTTTGTTCAGCATGAGGCGTCACAAAGTCTTTTAAACTCGATTGGATTCACTAAAGTCACGGTGGCTGGAGATACGCGCTATGATCGTGTTTCCGATCAGCTGCTGCAAGACAATACATTAACATTTATTGAACAGTTTAAAGCGGATCAGCTATGCATTGTCGTGGGGAGCTCCTGGCCTGAAGACGAATCTCTTTTTATTGAATACCTCAACAAAAGCCAAGTCAATCTTAAAGTGATTATTGCACCCCATAACATCAAGGATCCACAAATAGCCCATTTAAAATCGCAGCTTAAAAAGAAAACAGTGCTTTTTTCAGAAAAAGATGGCCATCAGCTGGCAGATTATGAGTTGCTGATTATTGACACCATTGGCCTTTTAAGCAAAATCTATAGTTATGCAGATATTGCGTATGTGGGTGGCGCAATGGGCAGCACTGGGCTGCATAACATTTTAGAGCCTGCTGTGTTCGGGGCGCCCATCATCATCGGCAAAAACTACACTAAATTCCCGGAAGCTTTTCAAATGATTGCCCACGGGGGTGTACAAGCCATTGAGAATGGTTACGACTTACAACTCGCGCTTAACACGTTAATTAATAACTCTGAGAAACGAGCGCGATTAGGGACTTTAAATGCTGATTTTATAAAAACTCATCAGGGTGCTGTCATCCAAATTATGGACTACATACGTAAATAAACCCGAGAACGCAGGGTGTTCTTAAAAAAATGTTAAAGCATTTGTTGGAGACGTCCTGAAGTTTTATAAATTTGTACTCAAATTAACACTAAAACAATCACAATGAAAAAATTATTATTAAGTACTGTATTGGTGGTAGCCCTTGGCTTATCATTCACATCATGTAGAGAAACTGAAAACAAAGCGGACGATATGAATGACGCTATTGAAAACACTGCTGATGATGTTGCAGACGACTTAGAAGATGCTGGTAGAGCAATTGATAACGCAGCTGATGATGTTGCTGATGAAACTGAAGGTGCTTTAGAAAAAGCTGGTAAAGCGATTGACAACGCCTCAAATGAAGTAAAAGAAGCTGGTAAAGCAATTGATGGCGCAGCAAAGGAAGTTGTTGGAGACGACAACTAATTAATGCATACATTACATATATAAAAGGACCTAACATTTAGTTGGGTCTTTTTTTAGATCCTAATTGAAAACAAAAAACCCTGACAATCATATGATTATCAGGGTCTCGTACTCAAGGCGGGACTTGAACCCGCACGTCCTAATGGACACAGGATTTTAAGTCCGGCGTGTCTACCAATTCCACCACTTGAGCAGCTATAAAAAGTATTCATTGCTTAAAAACAATGTTTCGCAGCAGCGAAATCCATACTTCAATTTTCTTTTGGTATTGAGCGAAAAACGGGATTCGAACCCGCGACCTCCACCTTGGCAAGGTGGCGCTCTACCAGCTGAGCTATTTTCGCGTTGTATTCAATAATCTAAGAACTTAGCAACCGACGTGTATCGGATTGCGAGGGCAAATTTAATATATTTCTTAGAAATGCAAAGCCTTTTAGCTAAAAAAAGATAAAATATTTATGCACGTTTCTTTTTCAGCAACATACGTTTAATTTCATTCAACTTCATAAGCGCTTCAACTGGCGTTAGCACGTCAATATCAATATTGACAATCTCCTCCTTAATCTGCTCTAAGAGAGGATCATCCAAATTAAAAAAGCTCAATTGCATGTCGTTTTCGAGCGTTCGCACCTTATCGGTGAGTTCTTCACTACTGTGTGATTTCTCCAGTTGCTTTAAGATTTTATTGGCGCGATGGATGACTTGTTGTGGCATTCCCGCCATTTTTGCCACGTGAATTCCAAAACTGTGTTGACTACCGCCCTCCACCAGTTTTCTTAAAAAGAGCACATTATTTTTTAATTCTTTTACAGACACATTAAAATTTTTGATGCGCGCAAAAGTTTCAGTCATTTCATTTAACTCGTGATAATGCGTGGCAAATAAGGTTTTGGCTTTGCTCGGGTGTTCATGTAGATACTCGCTAATGGCCCAAGCGATAGAGATACCATCATACGTACTGGTACCACGGCCAATTTCATCTAATAACACCAAACTCCGATCTGATATGTTATTCAAAATGGATGCGGTTTCATTCATCTCGACCATAAACGTCGATTCGCCCATTGAAATGTTGTCACTCGCTCCTACCCTGGTAAATATTTTATCCGTTAAGCCGATGGTAGCAGCTTCCGCGGGCACAAAACTTCCCATTTGCGCCAACAATACGATCAGTGCGGTTTGACGCAGGATTGCCGATTTACCAGACATATTGGGACCGGTAATCATGATGATTTGCTGTTGCTCTCTATCCAAATACACGTTATTTGCAATGTACGGCTCGCCATGTGGCAATTGTTTTTCAATAACCGGGTGCCTCCCGTTTTTAATATCTAGCGCATAGCTTTCATTAATCTCAGGACGTGTGTACTGGTTTTCGGAAGCTAATTGTGCAAACCCGCATAAGCAATCCAATTGCGCAATTAAGGCAGAATTCTTTTGAACAGGTTTGATAAATTGCTGTATCCACAAGACCAGTTCTGAAAACAGTTGCTGCTCTATGGCCAAAATGCGTTCTTCAGCACCCAATATTTTTGTTTCGTATTCTTTTAATTCTTCGGTAATGTAACGCTCAGCACTCACCAAGGTCTGTTTGCGGATCCAATGGTCCGGCACCTTATCTTTATGGGTGTGGCGCACTTCAATATAGTATCCAAATACGTTATTGGAAGCTATTTTGAGGGAGGTAATGCCGGTGATTTTACTCTCCCGCTCTAACATGGCATCCAAATAATCTTTCCCTGAGGTTGACAAAGCTCGCAATTCTTTCAATTCAGCAGAAAAGTCAGACGCAATCGTGTTCCCTTTCAAAATATTTACGGGCGCCTCTTCGTTTAAGGTTTCTTTTATACGCTGACGTAATTCTTCACAGAGCTCCAGACTATCACCTATATGCTGCAACGCCTTATTATTCGTGTTTTGGGTAAGTGTTTTAATCGGGACAATTGCCTCTAAAGCATTTTTTAATTGCACCACTTCCCTTGGGCAGATTTTAACCGTGGCTACTTTAGAAATGAGCCGTTCAATATCGCCAATATGTTTGATCTGGTTTTGAATTTTTTTCAACACAATGGCATCATCATAAAGGTATTGGACCACTTCATGACGCTGGTTAATTTTATCGATACTAATCAGCGGCAATGCTAACCAGCGTTTTAATAAGCGTCCTCCCATAGGCGAAATGGTACGATCAATGACGTCAATCAGGGTGACCGCATTTTGATTGTACGAATGGTACAGTTCCAAGTTTTTTATAGTGAAACGATCCATCCACACATGATCATTTTGGGTCACACGCTGAATGGTGGTGATGTGTTGCAATTTGTGATGCTGCGTTTCGCTGAGGTAATGCAAGGCAGCACCCGCCGCCACAATGCCTTCGAATAGATCCTCAATCCCAAAGCCTTTTAAAGATTTGGTTTGAAAATGTTTCAGTAAGGTTTCATTGGCATAATCATCTTGAAACACCCAATCTTCCATATAAAACGTGTGAAACTCGCCACCAAATACATTTTTAAATTCGTTACGTTTTGGTTTTGAGACCAACACTTCACTAGGTCTAAAGTTCTGAAGCAGCTTATCTATATATTCGGCATTGCCTTGAGAGACCAAAAATTCGCCTGTAGAGACATCTAAAAATGCAACCCCAATCTGATTTTTACCAAAACAAACGGCGGCCAAAAAGTTGTTCGATTTCGAGTGCAGAATATCATCATTCAACGCAACACCGGGCGTCACCAATTCCGTGACACCGCGCTTTACAATGGTTTTGGTTTGCTTCGGATCTTCCAATTGGTCGCAAATGGCCACCCGACAACCAGCCTTTACTAATTTTGGCAAATAATTGTTCAAGGAATGGTGCGGAAATCCGGCGAGCTCAATTTCGCTCTCACTCCCAGCACCCCGTTTGGTCAAAATAATATCTAATATTTTGGAAGCCTTTACTGCATCTTCTCCAAAGGTTTCATAGAAATCGCCCACTCTAAAAAGCAAAAGAGCATCAGGATACTTTGCTTTAATGGCATTGTATTGTTTCATTAACGGGGTCTCCTTTTTTATATTCTTTGCCAATGGATTTCTGTTTTAAATACTATTTTTGCCCTAATTATCAGGACCGCTAAGGTACTTATAATTTGAGGCTTTGTAAAATACAGGGCTGAATAGTTATTTACATTTAATGAAAAAATAAGTCCGGGCAGAATGACCTTAATCCTGCACTGGCCAACACAAGCAACATGCGAAAACTAAAAAATAGCGAATTGGACCGTTTAAGTGTGGACGAATTCAAATCCACTGAAAAGACGCCACTTATAATTGTTTTAGACAATATTAGAAGTTTAAATAATATTGGTTCAGTCTTTAGAACGAGTGATGCATTTCTGGTCGAAAAGATTTATTTATGTGGCATTACCGCAACACCACCTCATAAGGACATTCATAAAACTGCTTTGGGGAGTACAGATACGGTAGATTGGGAATACGCAGAACATACCATGGCTGTAATTGATAAATTAAAGGCTGATAAGGTTATTGTGGCTTCAGTGGAACAGGCGGAACAGGCGACGATGCTTAACGATTTCCAACCTCAAGCCAATCAGAAGTATGCCTTAGTTTTTGGCAATGAGGTAAAAGGAGTGGCACAACAGGTGGTGAGTGCGAGCGATGTCATTTTAGAAATTCCGCAATTTGGAACAAAACATTCCTTAAACATCTCCGTAAGTTGTGGTGTGGTGGTTTGGGATATTTTTGCAAAAATGAGTGCAGAACACTAAGCAATAAGGTTCAAGAAAGCAATGAAGACACCAGAGCTTGTGAATATTACAAGACCTTACTTAATACTTAATACTCAATTCTTAATACTCACTACTACAAAACCTCAGCCGGCGTACAAATCTCTCCCAACACCCACAAATAATCCTCACGCTTGTCTACAAAGTCGCGATCTGAAATATCAATAATTTTCACGTTGAGCTCTGTTTGGTTTTTTAGAAACTCCAGATAGCCCGCATTAATTTTTTCGAGGTAGTTGTTTTCGATATTTTGTTCGTAATCGCGCCCGCGCTTTTTAATATTGGCCTGTAAGCGTTCTGTATTCTGATAGAGATAGACGTATAAATCGGGCTTGGCAATATCCTTATACATCAAATAGAATAATTTTCTGTACAATCGAAATTCATCTTCGGGCAAGGTAATCTTCGAGAAAATTAAGGATTTATAAATATCATAGTCGCTGATCATAAAATCCTTAAACAAATCTAATTGTGAAAGGTCGTCACTGATTTGCTGGTACCTGTCGGCCAGAAATGACATCTCTAAAGTAAAAGCGTAACGTTGCGGTTCTTCGTAAAATTTTGGTAAAAACGGATTGTCAGCATAACGTTCTAAAATCAATTTGGCATTAAACTCATTAGAAATTTGATGTGCCAAACTTGTTTTACCCGCCCCGATATTTCCTTCAATGGCGATATAATTATAAGACCCAAAATCATAGCGTTTCATGGGGTTTTTTAACCAAACATTTGTGGGTTCAATGGCACTATCGTCATCAACTGCATCCAAAAGTTCTGACACTGACTTCCCTAACGTAGGATGCATCACTTTTGAAGCGATATCACTTAAGGGCTGCAATACAAATTTGCGTTTGTGCATGTGCGGATGCGGCGTGGTTATCAACTCAGATGCCATGACCTGATCGTCATAAAAAATAACGTCCAAGTCAATGGTTCGCGATTCGTAACCTGCGCCAGCTTGTCTAATGCGACCAAGTTCAGTTTCAATGGACAGTAATTTACGCATCACCTCTTCTGCAGAACATTGCGTCTCGATAAACACACATGTGTTTAAAAAATCTTCAGGCGTACTATGGGCTTCAAAATCTAAGGCTGGCGTATTGTACACGCGCGCGATGATATTGATTTTCCCAATGTGTCTAAAAATGAGGTCAACAGCATCCTGCAGATGTTTTAATCTGTCGCCTTTGTTACTCCCAAGTGCAATGTAAACTGAGTGAGGTTGGTCCATAATTATCGCCAAAAATAAAGAAAACAAATGCTTTTTATCAGAATTCTTCGGCTTAAAAATCATTTTTAAAAAAGCAACTATGGCGAATGTTTCAAATTAGAATACTATTTTTTTTTACGGCCGTTTACTTCAACTATATTTGTAGCTTCTAAAGTAGTGACGGAACTGATATAGAGGAATTGCGACACCAATTGTTGTTTTGAAGCCATCATACTGTTGCAGATATTTTAGTTTCACAACAAACTAAGGTTTTTAAACAACTTAATCTGACGGACAACAAACCGCTAAAGTTTTATTAAACTTTAAGTCAATTTCATCTTTTAGAAGCAATATTACGTATATATACCTACTTAACTATTCGGCTTTCAGCTTTATGCGAGTCTCAACTACTGTGTTCAATGAAAAAGTTTTTTAAAATTACCGGCATCACCTTAGCAATTCTGATAGTGTTATTAATTGCCCTTCCTTTTGTATTCCAATCGCAGATTAAAGGCATGGTTAAAAAATTTATCAATCAGAACCTCAATGCGAACGTCGAATTTAGCGACGTGAGCTTAAGTTTATTTCGCAGTTTTCCACAGGCCCATGTAGAAGTCAGCGATTTAGTGATTACAAACTTTGAACCTTTTAAGGACGAAACCTTTGCTACGGCAAAAAATCTCAATTTTACAATGTCCGTCAAAGAACTTTTTAAAACTTCTGACGACCCGATTATCGTAAATTCCATCAATATCAATGAAGCCTTATTGACCCTAAAAACAGATGCTTTTGGAAACATCAATTACGATATTGTAAAAGAAAGTGAAAACGCGCAGGATTCAACCTCAAGTTTTTCCTTTGACATTCAAGACTACAGCATTAAAAAGAGTGCTATAACCTATATTGATATTCCTGGAGACCTGCAATTTTATGTTACCGAATTGAACCATACCGGTAAGGGCACATTTTCTGGTGCTATTTCAGAATTGGACACAAAATCTGAAGCGAACGTGAGCTTAACCCTGGACAGCATCAACTATTTGAACAATAACCATGTGACCCTGGACGCTTTGATTGATCTGGATTTAAATGCGCAGAAATATACGTTTAAGAAAAACAGTGCGCTCATCAATCAGCTCCCGGTTACTTTTGACGGCTTTGTACAAATCCTCGAAGAAGGTCAGCTCATCGATCTTTCATTTAAAAACACGGGATCGTCTTTTAAGGACTTTTTAGCGGTGATGCCGGCTGTATACGCCAAGAATCTAGATAATGTTGAAACGACCGGAAACTTTAACGTGAATGGGATCATAAAGGGGAAAGTTACAGAAACAACAATTCCAACCTTAGACATCAGCATTTCCTCTGAGAATGCATCGTTTAAATATCCTGATTTGCCAAAACGTGTGGAAAACATCGTGATCGACACTAAAATTATAAATGAGACGGGAAACGCAGACGATACCTATCTCGCGATTAACACCTTGAATTTTAAAATTGATAGCGATGTGTTTAAAGCGTCTGCATTAATTAAAAATATTACCGGAAATATGTTGGTAAATGCTGACATTGACGGTACCTTAAATTTAGCAAACCTTACCAAAGCTTATCCTTTGGAGTTGGAAAATGAGCTGAGCGGCATCCTAAAAGCGAAAATAAACACTGCTTTTGACATGAACGCTATCGAAACCAGTGCGTATGACAGAATAAAGGCCTCCGGAAATGCCAACATCACCAATTTAGTATTTAGTACGGATGCGATGAACCACCCGTTACACATCTCTAAGGCTGACATGACCTTTAATCCGTCTACAGTCACCTTGAACAGCTTTAGTGCCAAAACGGGTCAAAGCGATTTTACAGCTACGGGAACGATCAACAATTTGATTGGTTTTATGTTGAGCAAAAAGGTGAATCTGAAAGGCAATTTTAATTTGAATTCAAACACTCTAGCGCTGAATGATTTTATGAGTACAGAAACGGAGAGCACAACCGCGGCAACATCTAAAAAAGCAGCCGTAGTAACGGAAGGTCTAAAAATCCCACAGTTCTTGGAATGTACCATTATTGCGAATGCCAACACGGTTATTTATGACAATTTGAATCTTAAAAATGTGAAGGGCGTTTTATACATTAAGGACCAACAGGCGACCATCAGTAATTTAAGCTCCACTATTTTTGGTGGCATATTGGCTGTTTCCGGAGACGTCAGCACAAAATCCGATACCCCAACATTTAATTTAAAATTAGATGCGAGCAGCTTTGATATTGCCAAGTCATTTACTGATTTGGAGTTATTGCAAAATTTAGCGCCCATTGCTAAAGCTTTACAAGGTAAATTGAACACGAGCCTTAACATCTCAGGAACCTTAGACAAGGAATTTTCGCCCAATTTAAATACCATCACAGGAAATGCCATAGCAGAATTACTCACTACGGATATTAATGAGAAAGCGAGTCCGCTATTATCACAATTAAGCGGTGTTTTAAATTTTATCGATTTTGGCGAATTGGACTTGAATGATCTTAAGGCAAATTTAGAGTTTGCAAATGGAAAAGTTTCGGTAAAACCGTTCAACTTAGCCTATAAAGATATCGGCATCGTGGTTTCAGGAGCCCATGGCTTTGACAATACGATGGCTTATAATGCGGTGTTTAATGTGCCAGCCAAATATTTGGGAAGCGAGGTCAATAGATTGATTGGTAAAATTAACGACAATGAAGTCAATAAAATTCTTATTCCGGTAAGTGCCAATATTTCCGGAACCTTTTCTAATCCTAAGGTGTCAACCGACTTAACCAGTGGTGTCGCCAATTTAACCAAGCAACTGATTGAGATTGAAAAACAGAAACTCATAGGTAAAGGTACCGATAAGCTAAAAGATTTGATTGGCGAAGCTATGGGTGGCGCTAAAAACCAAACTACAGCACCAACCACTAAAAAAGACACAACGCGTACCGAAACCGATTCTGATGTAAAAACACCGAGCATTAAGAGGGATAGCACGAAAACAGGAAGCGATGTGATTAAAAACACATTAAAAGATATTTTTAATTCTCGAAACAAGAAAAAAGATACGGTAAATTAAATTGAAAACGGAACTGAATGTTTGGACAGAAATGGCCATAATAGATCGAAACAAGCGAAAACAACCTGCAATTTAAAGAAAATTACCCAATTATGTTAAAGTAATGTGAGTTTATTTGCTTTTGTCAAATTAAAAGTTATACTGTAGAGTTACAGTTAACGTATTTAAATAAAAGAGACTAGATGAGGCAATTAAAAATCACCAAGCAGGTTACTAACAGAGAATCCAAATCTCTTGATAAGTATTTACAAGACATCAGTAAACTGCCATTGATTACAGCAGATGAAGAAGTAGAATTGGCACAACGCATTAGAACAGGAGATCAAGAGGCTTTAGATAAGCTGACCACCTCCAATCTTCGTTTTGTCGTATCAGTCGCTAAACAATACCAAAACCAGGGCCTGACATTGCCCGATTTAATTAACGAAGGTAACGCTGGCCTAGTAAAAGCAGCTAAACGTTTTGATGAAACCAGAGGTTTTAAATTTATTTCTTATGCAGTTTGGTGGATTCGTCAAGCAATTCTTCAAGCTTTAGCAGAACAATCTCGAATAGTTAGATTACCTTTGAACAAAATTGGCTCGATCAATAAGATCAATAAAGCCTATTCATTTTTGGAGCAAGCGCATGAACGTCCGCCTAGTGCTGAAGAAATTGCGACTGAATTAGATTTGACCGTAAAGGATGTGAAGCAGTCTATGAAGAATTCTGGACGTCACATTTCAATGGATGCACCCTTAAAAGAAGGTGAAACCTCAAGTTTATATGATGTGGTTTCTTCTGGTGATTCTCCAAACCCTGATAGAAATTTAATGACGGAGTCATTAAGTTTGGAAATTGATAGAGCGCTCAACACGCTTTCTCAAAAAGAAAGTGATGTGATTAGATTGAATTTTGGCCTTAGCAATCAACCTCCAATGACCTTGGATGAGATTGGTAAGACTTTTGATTTAACCAGAGAACGTGTCCGTCAAATCAGAGAGAAAGGAATCAGAAGATTGAAGCACACTTCAAAAAGTAAAATTTTAAAAACGTATTTGGGATAGTCTCAAATATTTTATATACTCTAATAATTATCTATGTTAAGAATTGAAATCAAAGAAGGCGAAAACATCGAACGCGCCATCAAACGTTACAAACGTAAACACCGCAATGTAAAGGTGATGCAGAATTTGAGAGAGAATCAGTATTTCACTAAACCTTCAGTGAAAAAGAGAAGACAATTGCAAAAAGCTGCTTATATACAAAATTTAAGGGATCAAGAAGAAATGTAGTCTTCTTAAGTACCTTATACCACAAAAAATCACGTTCTTATGACGTGATTTTTTGTTTTCCAATAGGATGATCTTCATAAAAATCATCAAATGTTTTTGTTGTGCTGTACTTATTTTTCAACACTTTATACACCATTATCACCACTAACACTTGGCCGATACAGGTAGCATAAAACACCCAATTAAAGGGCAACTCCATCGCTACCATTATAGTTAGTAGCACCAAAAACAGCGTAGTTAAAATGACATAAAACATGACCGGGACTTTCATAATTTTTTGTGTTAAGTTCATTTTCTGTAGGGCATGCATCAAAGGATGCTACACCCAATTGGACTACCTTAAGTTACAAAAAATATGGTTTCCATCTAATTCTGAGGTGATAAAATAATGTTGAGGAACTACCTAGTGCACAGTCAACGCAACAATAAACCCTTCGTTGCTCCGAATATTGAAGACGGTATCATCTTCAAAAAGGAGGTATTGCCCTTTAATGCCTTTCAAAACACCTTGATAATTGGGCGTTTTAATGAGACTGAGGCTTTTGGGTTTTTCAGGATATTTTAATACCGGAAAATCGATATGGGTTTCTTGGTTACTGGCAATATAGTACTCGGCCGCTTCGTCTGGAATAGAAGCTCGCAATCGGTCGCGCCACTCTACCAAATTCTCGTCAACAATTTCATTTTTAAGCATGGTACGCCAGTTGGTTTTATCGGCAACAAATGCTTTTAAGGCCACTTCAGTGATGCCTGCTAAATAGCGATTGGGCACTTCTACAATCTCAATAGCTTCATGTGCGCCTTGGTCAATCCACCGGGTCGGGACCTGACTTTTTCTGGTGACGCCCACCTTCACATTACTGGAGTTGGCGAGGTAGACGACATGTGGTTGCAATTGCACACGTTTTTCGTAGTCCAAATCGCGATCTTCTTGATCTAAATGCGCCGTACTCAGCTCGGGTCTCATAATCCAATCTGCCGCTTGTGGGATCTCAAAAAAACAGCTTTTACAAAACCCTTGTCTAAAAATTGGCTTATCTAAAGCGCAGTTCAAACATTGGTAGCCAACAAATTGAATGCTGATGGTTTTATCCAACAACTGATTCATATTGATAAAGTCATTTTCAAAAATTAGAAAGTATTGGATAGGATGTGAAAACTCCGTTGCCATTTTGGTCAAGACCCCTTGGTACGTCATTTATTTAAAATTTTATTTAGAAGAATTTATATAAAAAAAGTATTATTTTTAGTCTTTAAAGATACTACAAATATGCCAATTCCATTAGTAAATTCAATTGCTTCATGGTTCTTAAAAAAGCGATTTCACCAAATCGAATTATTTTTAAAGTACCCGAATGAAGTACAGAATGAATTACTTCAAGATCTCATAATTACGGCAAAAGACACGGAAATTGGTAAAACCTATGATTTTGCGAGCATCACCAATTACAGAACATTTGCTGACCGAGTTCCGATAACCAACTACGAAGATAATCAGGCGAATATTGAGCGCTCTCGCTTAGGCGAAAACAATATATTCTGGCCCACACCCATCAAGTGGTTTGCAAAATCAAGTGGGACCACGAATGCCAAAAGTAAATTTATTCCAGTGAGTTACGAGTCCTTAGAAGATTGCCATTATGCAGCGAGTAAGGATCTCCTTTGTATGTACCTCAACAATAATGAAAACTCACAGATGTTTACCGGGAAAAGCTTAAGACTCGGAGGCAGTAAGGAATTGTATAGGGAAAATGGAACGGCCTTCGGAGACTTATCGGCCATCTTGATTGACAACATGCCGTTCTGGGCAGAATATAGCAGTACGCCCAGTAACAAAGTGTCTTTAATGAGCGACTGGGAGCATAAAATGCAGGCGATCGTTAATGAAACCATTAATGAAAATGTGACTAGTCTCGCAGGTGTCCCCTCCTGGATGTTGGTGTTAATGAATAATGTTCTCGAAACCACCAACAAGCAAAGCATTTTTGAAATTTGGCCCAACTTGGAAGTCTATTTTCACGGTGGAGTGAGTTTCTTGCCTTACATCGATCAGTATAAAGCGATCTTGCCGCGTAAGGATTTTAGGTATTATGAAATTTACAATGCTTCAGAAGGGTTCTTCGCCATTCAAGATCAAAATAGTTCTAGCGAGCTTTTGCTCATGTTAGACTACGGCATCTTTTATGAGTTCATTCCTATGGATGCCTATGGCACCCCCGAGCAACGTATTATTCCGCTTGCGGAAGTTGAAAAAGATAAAAATTATGCCGTGGTCATCACCACCAATGCGGGGCTTTGGCGTTATAAGATAGGTGATACCATCCGCTTTACCTCTTTACAACCGTACCGCATTAAGGTAAGTGGCCGCACTAAGCATCACATTAATGTTTTTGGCGAAGAGTTGATTATTGAAAACGCTGAGGATGCCCTGAAAAAAGTCTGCAAGAAGACGAACGCCCAGATAGTAGAATATACGGCAGCTCCTATTTTTATGAGTGGTAAGGATAAGGGCGCCCACGAATGGTTGATTGAATTTAAGACGCCACCCCAAGATATCGATTACTTTAATGAGTTGCTTGACAACGCTCTAAAATCGCTTAATTCCGACTATGAGGCCAAGCGTTACAACAACATTACCTTAAATAGCCCGAAAATTCACGTGGCACGGCACTCATTATTCTACGATTGGTTAAAACAACAAGATAAACTAGGTGGACAACATAAGGTGCCGCGACTTTCCAATACCCGACATTATTTGGATGCTCTCTTAAAAATGAATGAATAGTGGTCATTTGTCGAATAAAACTATGTTTTGAAAAGTTTTGACGAGAATAAATAAAAGTAGGTATAAAAAGTAGGAGCCATATTTTTTTTAACAAATTGATGGTTGTTTTTATAGCGTAGTACTTAAAATAACACCGTTAAAAATGCCTGTTGACCCACGTAAAGAAGATACTATTAGCTCTATAATTTAAGCATTGTACCTGCAAACTTAGTTTTTAAAATTCAAGAAAAAACCACCCTGAAAAGAGTGGTTCTGTTTTTTTGACTACGATCTTTAAAGCGTTATGAAACCGCTTTCAATCTCTTTAAAGTTGTTTTATCTAATTTGTCTTCAGCATACTCTTTGGTGACGTGAAGCTTAGTTTCCTTGCCACTTGGCAACTCAAACATCGCATCCGTGAGGATTTCTTCACAAAGTGATCTCAAACCTCTGGCACCTAATTTATACTCGATGGCTTTTTCAACAATAAAATCTAATGCGCCATCCGTAATGGTGAATTTGATGTTGTCCATTTCAAACAATTTTTGGTATTGTTTAATGATCGCATTTTTAGGTTGGGTTAAAATAGCTCTTAAAGTTTTGGTGTCTAAAGGATCCATATAGGTCAACACCGGCAAACGCCCGATGATTTCAGGAATCAGACCGAAGTCCTTCAAGTCTTTAGGTGTAATGTATTGCAATAGGTTATCAGCATCAATCACATCATCGTGAGCGGCGGCTTTATAACCAATGGCAGCCATGTTCAAGCGTTTTGAGATCATACGTTCCACCCCATCAAAAGCACCCCCAGCGATAAATAAGATATGCTCAGTGTTGACTTCAATAAACTTCTGATCTGGATGCTTACGTCCTCCTTTGGGCGGTACATTAACCGTAGTTCCTTCCAAAAGTTTCAATAAGGCCTGTTGTACGCCTTCACCAGAAACATCTCTAGTAATGGATGGATTATCACTCTTACGGGCAATTTTATCGATTTCATCAATAAACACAATCCCCTTTTCGGCTTTTTCCAAATTGTAATCGGCTACCTGCAATAAACGGGTCAAAATACTTTCAACATCCTCACCAACGTACCCCGCCTCAGTCAATACTGTAGCATCTACAATAGCTAACGGTACATTAAGCATTTTTGCAATGGTTTTGGCCATTAGGGTTTTACCCGTTCCGGTTTGTCCCACCATAATGATATTACTTTTCTGAATATCAATATCATCATTGGTGGCGGGTTGCAACAATCGCTTATAGTGATTGTACACGGCCACAGACATTACTTTCTTGCTGTATTCTTGACCAATAATATATTCATCAAGAAACTTTTTAATTTGCACAGGCTTTTTCAGCATCAAATCTGAAGATAATTCGGCATTATCACTCTGTTTGGATTCTTCTAAAACAATCCCGTGGGCTTGCTCAATACATCTATCACAAATATGTGCATCTAATCCTGCTATTAATAAACTGGTTTCTGGCTTCTTTCTACCACAAAACGAACATTCTAATTCTTCCTTTGCCATAACTCTTTTAATTCCTCATATTATACATTTCAACTTTTATCGCGATGGATAAACTTTGAAATTACTATTTTTTAGTACTAGATAAAACTTCATCAATCATACCATATTCCTTAGCTTTATCAGCTTTCATCCAATAATCACGATCACTATCATTGTACACCTTGTCATACTCTTGACCAGTATGTTTCGCAATGATTTTATACAATTCCTCTTTTAAGGTCATAATCTCTCTAGCGGTAATTTCAATATCACTCGCTTGCCCTTGCGCACCTCCTAAAGGTTGATGGATCATCACACGGGAATGGGTTAAGCCACTGCGCTTACCTTTTTCTCCTGCGCATAATAAAACAGCACCCATAGAGGCGGCCATTCCTGTACAGATGGTAGCAACATCAGGTTTAATCAATTGCATGGTATCATAAATGCCTAAACCGGCATACACACTACCGCCTGGTGAGTTGATATAGATTTGAATATCTTTAGCCGCATCTGTACTTTCCAAGAACAACAATTGTGCTTGAATAATGTTGGCTACTTGATCATTGATTGCTGTACCCATAAAAATGATACGATCCATCATCAATCTTGAAAATACGTCCATTGCTACTGCATTCATTTGACGTTCTTCAATAATATTTGGCGTCAAACCAACAGGGTACATACTGTTCATGATTTGATTATAATAGGTGCTGCTGATGCCTTGATCTTTTATTGCGAATTTTTCAAATTCTTTTCCGTAATCCATAAATATATTTTAGTTCTTAAATTCGTGTTTCCCCAGAGCATTCTGAGGTCATTTGATAACTCTCCATCAGTCAAAAAAAAGCGTAAAACCTAACAGTTTTACGCTCTAAATATAACGATTTAAATTATAATTATTAGCTGTAAAACTCTTTTACAAATTCATCATAGGTTATTTCTTTAACCTTAAGATTTGCTTCGTTTTTATAAAGTTCTAATAATTTTTGGCTCATCAGTTGCTCTGACAAACGCTTTACTTCTTCTCTGTTAGACAAGATACGCGCTGCAATATCTTCCAATTCTTTATCTTGAGGATTCATCTGGCCAAACTGTGCCATTTGTACTTTGATCATGTCTTTAGCAAACGCTTTAAGATCATCAAAGGTGACTTGCAAGTTGTGTTTTTCAATCAATTTGCCTTCGATTAATTGGTAGCGCATGCTTTTTTCAGTATTCTCATACTCTTCCTTAGCCTGGTCAGCATCCAATTGATCTTCTCCCGCAGTTTGCATCCATTTTTGTAAGAAGGCTGCTGGAAGGTCAAATTTGGTATTTTCAACCAAATGTTCCGTAACGTCATTCAAGAATTTTTGATCCCCTTGTTGTCCGAACTGCTTTTCAGAATCTTCCTTGATTTTAGTTTTCAATTCAGTTACTGACGTCACCTCATCCTTACCAAATAATTTATCAAACAACTCCTGATCTAAATCGGCCAATTCTCTTGTGTTAATTTCTTCAATGATAAAGGTCACCTCAACATCTAAATCATGCGCATCATCATGAGCTACCTTTAAGAAGTTCATCAGGTCATGATCATCCTTGAACAATCCTTTAGTGTTCATGCCTACCACATCTCCTACTTTGGCTCCTATTAAAGCCTTCTCAGCAGTTTTACTTTTGATTTTATCTAAAGTAAGCGTCGCATTGTTGTTAATTTCTTTTTCTTCATTCACAAAAACACCAATAATCTCCGAGTCCTTTGTAACGGTGTCTTGAGAGATCAATTTGCCGTATTGCTTACGGATATGCTCCACCTGACCATCAATCATTTTGTCATCAGCGACAATTTTATAGTGCGTGATTGCTTTTTTACCCTTTAGATCCACCTCAAATTCTGGGGCTAAACCTAATTCAAACTCAAAAGAGAAGGAATCAGCATCCCAATCTAAATCATCTTGAGCTTTAGGTAAAGGATTGCCTAAGACATCCAATTTCTCTTCAGTTAAGTATTTTTTAAGAGCATCTTGTAAAAGCTTGTTGACCTCATCAACCAAAACGGCTTTTCCATATTGCTTTTTAACCATGGTCATTGGCACATGACCTTTTCTAAATCCTGGAATATTAGCTGATTTACGATAATCTGTAAGAATCTTTTCAACCTTATCACTATAGTCTTCTTTAGCGATATCTACTTTTACAACAGCATTTAATGCGTCAATGTTTTCTCTTGTAATATTCATATTATAATTATAAAGCCTACGGCGTTTTAATGTTTAACGATTTTTCTAACCTACAAGGGTTCCTATTTTCTATGGAAGTTAGTTCAAATTTCGTACCAAAGGGCGTACCTAAAACACGGGTTTGACTACTCAAAAATCGGGATGCAAAATTAAGCATTTTTTAAATCCCAACAAAGTTTTTAAACACTTGATTTATAGACTAGTTTTTGTCTTTGTCTAACAATGAATAAAGTACAGATTGTAAAAATGACAAGAGCAAGCTAAAAAGCAGTGCAATCCAAAATCCGTCCACTTCAAATCCGCCCATAAATTCATCTGCCAAAAGGATGATACAGGCATTGATTACCAATAAAAACAAGCCTAATGTCAAAACCGTTATGGGCAGGGTTAAGATGACCAAAATGGGTTTTAAAAATAAGTTGAGCAAACCTAAGACTATGGCCAAAATAATGGCTGATAGAAAACCGGCAACTTCCACCCCGGGAAGGAATTTGGCCAAAATTACCACAGCAACTGCAGTGATCAATAATTTGATAATCAAATTCATAGTTTTAAGTTTTGGAGATTAAAGATTTAAATATGTTAATTACGCTTTTAGGAACGTGTTGACCTCTTTATAAAAATCATCTGGATTTTCAGCGTGTAACCAATGGCCTGCATTCGCAATAGTCACAATTTTAGCTTTAGGAAAATGGGAATAAATTAAACTTTCATCCGCCAGAGCAATATATTCTGAACGATCGCCTCTTAAAAACAAGGTTTCTTTATCAAACGTAGTATGCATTGGCAAGGGCTCACCCACTTCATTCACCTGATCACTTAAAACCTCAAGATTGATCCTTAAATCCAACACTCCTTTGTCTTTCCAATACAGATTTTTCAATAAAAACTGTCGTGTACCTACATCAGGTACGTAGCGTTTCAATGCGCTGTCTGCTTCCCCTCTACTTTTAAGAGCTGTAAAATCTAATGCCGATAAACCTTTAAGAATAGCGTCGTGATGGGTTGGATAATAGCGCGGCGAAATATCGGCAATAATCAATTTGGAAACCAAATCAGGATTTTCTACAGCAAATAACATGGCCGTTTTCCCGCCCATGGAGTGCCCTAATAGGATGATGTTTTCCAACTGATGCGCGTCACAATAGCGCTTCAAGTCTTCCACCATCACTTCATAATTAAATTCATCGCTGTGAAAACTGCGTCCGTGATTCCGCTGATCTATAAGATGCACCTCATAGCCATCCTCACTGAATGACGTACCTAGGGTTTTCCAGTTATCACCCATCCCCAAAAATCCGTGGAGAAAAATAAAGACTTGGCCTTGGCCTAAAATGTTTGAATGAAGATTCATGATGATCGTTGAATAATGATTGTTGACTCGCCCGAATGTGCCTTTTCGGTACGGGCGGGTTGTTGATTGTTGATAAACGATTGTTGACAGAAGGTTTCCAACTGCCAACTGAAAACTGCCAACTGAAAACTGCCAATTGAAAACTGCTCACTGAAAACTGCTCACTGAATACTGCCAACTGAAAACTGCCAACTGAAAACCGCTTACCTACTTCAGCTGTCTCAAATACATATTGATGACATTTTCAATGCCAAGATACAAACTCTCTGAGATTAAAGCATGTCCGATGGAGACTTCCAATAAGTCAGGAATGTTTTGTTTAAAATATTTAATATTATCTAGAGACAAATCGTGACCGGCGTTGATACCCAAGCCCAAGACATTTGCCAAGACGGCACATTCTGTATAGGGTTTGATAGACATTTTATTACCCAAGCCATAATTATGGGCAAACGCTTCCGTATATAGTTCAATTCTGTCAGCACCTGTCGCTTTGGCACCTTCTACTTGTTTTAATTGTGGATCTACAAAAATTGAGGTTCGGATGCCATTTTGTTTAAACTCCTTAATCACATCTACCAAAAAATCTTTGTGCTTTATAGTGTCCCAACCTGCATTTGATGTAATTGCATCCTCAGCGTCTGGCACTAAAGTGACCTGAGTAGGTTTGACTTCCAAAACCATGTCAATAAATTGACGGATGGGATTGCCCTCAATATTGTATTCTGTATAAACTTCCGGCTTTAAATCATACACATCCTGATAGCGGATATGACGTTCATCCGGCCTTGGATGGATGGTGACCCCTTGGGCACCAAACTTTTGAATATCTCTTGCAAATTGAACCACATTTGGAACATCCCCACCCCGCGAATTTCTTAGGGTAGCAATCTTGTTAATATTCACGCTCAACTTTGTCATAGCTTTTGTTTTATTGAACAAAAATACGAAGTAGATGATGCAATTTGTAGTTATTTTTAATTATTTTGCAAGAACAAAATGCTAGATCATGCCGTTAAGAGAATACATCATCAATGACATTAAGCCCTTAAATATAAATGATAAGGTCAGTGACCTTAAAATGATGTTTAATGAATTGACCTATTCCCATATTCCTATTGAAAATGATGGGGTGTATTTGGGCTGTATATCAGAAACAGACGTACATTGTTTTGATGGCAAAGAAACCATTGCCGACTGCAACCATGTTTTAGAAGGCTTTTTTGTGAGGTCAGATACAAATTGGCTCGACGTTCTCGAGACTTTTGCACAACATTCCTGTAACATCATGCCCGTTTTAGACCATCAGAATACGTATTTAGGCTATTATGAATTGAATGACATTATTGGCCGATTTAACGAAACGCCATTTTTTGCTGAACCGGGCGGTACTTTAATTATCGAAAAGGGTATTCAGGACTATTCATTCAGTGAAATTAGTCAGATTGTAGAATCAAACGACGCTAAAATATTAGGCGCCTTTATCTCTAAAATGGAAGGCGATGTGGTACAGGTGACCCTTAAAATTGGAGATTCAGGGCTGAACGATGTCATACAAACCTTTAGGAGGTACAGTTATAACGTTATTTCTGGACATGAAGAGGATACCTATATTGAAAATTTAAAGGAACGTTCAGACTATTTGAACAAATACCTTAATATGTAATACATGAAAATCGCAATATTTAGTCAATATTATAAAGGCAATGAAGCATCCGCAGGGGTGCTTTTAAATTATCTGGCGCTCAAAGATGCCCAAGTTTATATTGAAGATCAGTTTTACAGACTAATTGATGAACATTTAGATCTTAAGACCAACTTTAAGGAATTTGAAACCTTTCAAACCTTAGATGATAGTTTTGACTTGCTCATTAGTATTGGAGGCGACGGGACTATTTTAAGAGCCATTACCTATGTCAGCGATCGGTCTATCCCGATTATCGGGATCAATACAGGGCGTTTGGGGTTTTTAGCGACCATACAGAACAACCAAATTGAAAGTGCTTTAGACAGTATTTTTAAAGGGGATTATAAAATTTCGGAACGCAGCCTGCTCAGTATTGAAACCGAACCTAAGAACAAAGATCTCACCCAACTTAATTTTGCCCTAAATGAAATTGCGGTCAGTAGAAAGAACACGACTTCTATGATTACGGTAAATACCCACTTAAATGGCGAGTACTTAACGACCTATTGGGCGGACGGTTTAATTGTGTCCACACCTACAGGTTCTACAGGATATTCATTGAGCTGTGGCGGCCCGGTCATTACTCCTGAAGCCAAGAATTTTGTCATCACCCCTATTGCTCCTCATAATTTAAGCGCCAGACCGTTGGTCATTCCAGATGATACAGAAATTCAATTAAAGGTAGACGGTCGTGAAGATTTCTACTTAATTTCTTTAGATTCCCGCATTGCCACCTTACACAATTCTACTATTGTTACCATAAAAAAAGCGCACTTCAAAATAAAGATGATCGAACTCCCAAGTGAAAGCTTTATCGACACCTTAAGAAAAAAACTACTATGGGGAGAAGATAAACGCAATTAAACAATAAAACCTCGTAAATACTGTTTATCTGAATACTATTTGACTCAAATTGGTATTGGCTAATCTTATTTATTATATTTGCAAACTTTTAAAATTTTATGAGGTATATCATTTTATTCTTAATTAGTATTTACATTGCCCCAAACGTCCAAGCTCAGATTTATGAAGTTGGATTTTTTTTGGGCAACAGTAATTATATTGGTGATGTTGGCTCTACTAAATACATATCTCCCGTGAGACCTGCCGGAGGAATTTTAGTCAAATGGAACCGAAGCCCCCGCCATTCCTTCCGCGCCTCGTTAATGATTACAGAACTTGAAGCAAAGGATGTACTTTCTGACGACCCGAGACGAATTGCCCGGGGCTATGCATTTAGAAATAATTTAATGGAATTTTCTACTGGTATGGAATTTACATTTTGGGATTTTGACACCCATAAATCCGGAAAACAATTTACACCTTACCTATATAGCGGAATTGCTGCTGCGCGACATAAAAACTTTTACATTGATCCTAATACCAATGAACAGTTACCAGAAAACACTTACAGCTGGGCCTTAGGGATTCCGATGGTTTTAGGTGTTAAAACCACCACTGTTGAAGGCTTAATAATAGGTGCAGAGATTGGCGTACGCTATACTTTTTCCGATAATCTTGATGGAAGCTTTCCTGACACCCCTTCTAGAAGAAAAACATATGCTTTTGGAAATTTAAATAGCAATGATTGGTATGTATTTTCTGGGTTTACCTTAACTTACACCTTTGGTGAAAAACCATGCTATTGCTTTAATTAAGTGGATTTAAAAAAACAAATACATACTGACCGCCTTCCCAACCATCTCGCCATAATTATGGACGGCAATGGCCGATGGGCTAAACAACAAGGTTTCTTGCGCGTTATTGGCCATGAAAACGGCACCAAATCTGTACGGGAAGTAGTGGAAGCCAGTGCTGAAATTGGTATAAAACACCTGACTTTGTACGCTTTTTCTACAGAAAACTGGAACCGTCCCAAGATTGAAGTTCAGACGCTGATGAAACTTTTGGTCAAATCCCTCAAAAAGGAAATCAAGACTCTTCAAGAGAACAATATCAGACTAAATGCCATAGGATGCTTGGACGATTTGCCCAAAAAAGCAAAAGAAGAACTTCTAGAGGTCATTGAAAAAACAAAAACCAACAACAAAATGGTATTAACCTTAGCGCTTAGTTACGGTTCCCGCGAGGAGCTTATTAACATGGTTAAAAAAATATCTGATAAAGTTAAAAATAATATAATTTCACCCGATTCTATTGACGAATCCATTATTAATAAGCATCTTTACACGCAAAATTTGCCAGATGTAGACTTGCTCATCAGGACCAGTGGAGAACAAAGAATCAGTAATTTCTTGTTATGGCAAATTGCCTATGCCGAATTATATTTCACCCATATTTTATGGCCTGATTTTAAAAAGCATGACTTATACACTGCCTTGGTAGACTATCAAAATAGAGAACGACGATTTGGAAAAACAAGTGAACAACTCAGCTAATAACACGCTTTTGAAGACAATATTTAATACCTTTTTCAGTGCCTTTTTACTTATATTTTCAGTAGCTGCTACAGCACAAGAAAACCAATACAATTCAGGTAAAAAATATACAATCGCGGAAATTGTCGTTACTGGCGATACCAACTTTAGCGAAGCAACAATCGTCACCTATTCAGGTCTGAGAAAAGGCGAAGTCATCGCCATTCCAGGGGAGCGTATTAGTGAAGCGCTCAAAAAGCTATGGGGTTCTAACCTGTTTAGCAATATTGACATTTATCTTACCAAAACAATAGACGACCAAGCCTATCTGGAAATTAGTCTACAAGATTTACCTGAACTTAATGTCGTGGTCATCAACGGGGTTAAAAAAGGAAAAAAAGAAGCTCTAATTAAGGACAACAAACTTAATAAAGGTGTTAAGGTTACTGAAAATCTCATCACAACAACTCAAAACTACCTGACTAACAAATACACAAAAGAAGGCTATTATAACACGAAGGTTACCGTTGCCACCACTCCCGTAACTGATTCTATCGAGAAAAGCAGGGTTAATATGGTGGTGAACATCGAGAAAAACACTAAAGTAAAGGTTCAGGACATCAATTTTGTGGGCAATGAAAAACTGAGCGATAAAAAGCTTAAAAAAGCTATGAAGAATACCAAGGAGAAAAATTTCTTGAGATTCCTGAAGCGTTCAAAATATGTTAAGGCAAGTTATAAAGAAGATTTAGTGAGTGTTGTTGATGCCTATAAAGAGAATGGTTATAGAGACGCCCGTATCCTTTCTGAATCTATTTACAGCAACCAAGACGGCACCATATCTATAAACGTAAATGTTGAAGAGGGAGAAAAATATACGTTTGGTAAAATTGCCTTCGTAGGAAATACAATTTTTACCGACCAACAATTGGGGGTGATGCTGGGCCTAAAAGAAGGAGATACTTATAATGGTGTTGAACTTAAAAAGCGTATTGCTGACAACTCAAGACCAGATGCGCAAGACATTACCAACCTCTATCAGGATAGTGGTTATTTGTTTTCAACCATCAATCCGGTTGAAGTAAGTGCCGATGGTAACGTGATCGATATGGAGATCCGTATTTCTGAAGGTAAACCAGCCTACTTTAACAATATCACCGTAGTTGGAAATGACAAAACCAATGACCGGGTTATTTACAGAGAGTTAAGAACACGCCCAGGACAATTGTATAGCAAAACGGCAGTGGTAAGAACGGTAAGGGAACTAGGTCAATTAGGATTTTTTGATGCTCAGCAACTAAGTCCTAACTTTAAAAATGCCAATCCTAATGACGGTACCTTAGACATGGAGTATGAAGTTGTTGAAAAAGGATCAAGCCAAATTGAATTGCAAGGAGGTTATGGTGGCGGTGGCTTTATCGGAACACTAGGACTGTCTTTTAACAATTTTGCAATCAAGGACATTTTTAAAAAAGATGCTTATAAACCAGTACCAACTGGAGATGGCCAAAGTTTAGCCTTACGTTTACAGGCCTCTCGTTTTTATCAAACCTATAGTTTCTCATTTACGGAGCCTTGGCTAGGTGGCGAACGTCCCATTCAATTCTCAACGTCATTATCCCATACCAAACAGTTTTTATATAATCCTATAACGAGAGATGCTGATAAAAGTAAGCGTTTTAATATTACCGGTGTTACAGTTGGTCTTGCCAAGCGTTTAACTGTTCCTGATGATTACTTTACCTTATCTCAGGCCGTAAGTTTTCAGCATTACGATTTACAAAACTACAACACGGGTCTTTTTACCTTTGGTAATGGGTATTCAAACAACCTGTCCTATACTATTGGATTGAGTAGAAATGATACTCGTACAGATCCAATTTACCCTACGGGTGGTTCTAACTTTGGCGTTACCGCTAAGATGTCTTTACCTTACTCCCTTCTCAATGATGTGGATTATACGGCATTGAAAGACGAGAGAGCTGGACTAAACCCATCTAATCCTGATGATTTGGCGCGTATGGGAGAAATTGACCAAGAGCGTTACAAATGGTTGGAATTTTATAAAGTAAAATTTAAAGGAGATTGGTATACCAATGTGGTCGCCAATAAATTGATCCTCAAATCGAGTATGGAATTTGGCTTTTTAGGTGCTTATAACAATGACAGAGGCGTTATCCCTTTTGAACGTTTCTTTGTTGGTGGTGACGGGTTAGGAAACTATTCTTTAGATGGTAGAGAGTCTATTGCCATGAGAGGATATCCAAATCAATCGCTTTCCTCTCAGGATGGAGGAACTATTTATAATAAATTTTCATTGGAATTACGTTACCCAATCACCCTAGGTGGGCAAGCTAAAATTTTCGCCCTCGGATTTATGGAAGGTGGTAATTCATTTGACAATTTTAAAGATTATAATCCTTTCAATCTGAAACGTTCAGCGGGTATTGGTTTACGAATTTTCATGCCTGCATTCGGTCTCTTAGGTATCGATTTTGGTCATGGTTTTGATCCATTACCTGGACAGAATGCTAAGAATGGTTGGGAAACCCACTTTATTATCGGACAGCAGTTTTAAGTTTGGCACGATATTTTCTAACTACACATTAACGATTTAATCCCAGCGTTAAAATTTTTTAGAATATATTTCGTTAATTTGAAAACTAATACGCTGATCAGGCAGAATCGTTACGTTAATCTGTCGTTTTAGAAATTATAGCCTGACTCGTAAATGATAAACTATAACCGGATGAAACATAAAGTTCTTTTTTTATTGGCAGTTTTTAGTCTTTTGAGCGTTTCTTCAAATGCCCAACGTGGGGTAAGAATAGGTTATATTGACACCGAATATATTTTACAGAACGTTCCAGAATATCAAGACGCTACAGCGCAATTAGACACTAAGGTCATACAGTGGAAGTCTGAAGTTGATTTACGCTTGGCAGAATTGGATCAGAAAAAATCACAACTCAACAATGAGCGCGTACTTTTGACCAAGGAATTATTTGAAGAACGGTTTGAAGATATCCGTTTTGAAGAAAAGGAAATCTTAGACTATCAACAGAAGCGATTTGGCCCTAACGGCGATTTGATGATTCAGAAACAACAGCTGATTCAGCCGATACAAGATCAGATATTTGCTGCAGTACAAGAAATTGCCAGCAGTAGGGATTATGATTTTATCTTTGACAAGTCAGCAGATGTGGTCATGTTATATTCTGCAGAGCGATTTGATATCAGTGAGTTGGTCTTGAGAAGTATTACTAGATCTTCCAAGCGAACCCAAGCCACGAATAAGGCAGAACGCAAAGCCGCTTCAGAAGAAGAAATCGTGCCTGATTATAACGAAGCAGTCGAAGCGCGTGAAAAAGCTTTGGACGATAAGAGAGCCCAACGTTTGACAGATATTGAACAACGAAGAGCTGAACAACAAGCCACCCGAGATTCTTTGAAGTCGGCTGTAGAGGCAAGACGTCAAAAAATACTGGATGACCGCGCCAAAGAGAGAGCTGAAAGAGAAAACAGAAATAATCCTCAGGATAGCACTTCTGTAAAAAGAGATAACAACGCCAAAAAAACGGCAGCTGAAATTGCAGAAGAAAAGAAGCAAGAGCAGCAATCAAATCGTGAAGCCCGACAAAAAGAGCTTGATGACCGAAGAAAAAAAATATTGGAAGATCGCAAAAAAGCTAAACAAGAGCGAGAAGCCAAATCAAATCAAAAGGATTCAATTCCTGTAAAATAATAAGTAAAAACAATTAATAATTATAACACGTAATACTATTTTAAAAATGAAACATTTCAAGACCCTTTTATTTGCCGGACTACTTTTTATTGGAGCAACATCCTTTACTAATGCTCAAAGTAAAATTGCCCATGTTAATACGCAAGAGCTTATTAAAGCGATGCCAGCAATGAAGAGTGCCCAAGCAGAATTAGAAAAATTACAAAAAACATACGAAACTGAAATTCAAACGATGGCTACAGAGCTTCAAAATAAAATGAAGCAATACCAAGCTGAAGTTGAAAGCAAGACGGATGAAGAAAATGCTAAAAGATCTCAAGAAGTTCAAGGGATGCAACAAAGCATTCGTGAGTACCAAGGTACTGCACAACAAGATCTTCAAAAGAAAGAATTTGATTTATTGAAACCAATTACTGATAAAGCAGAAGCAGCTATTAAAAAAGTAGCAAAAGCTCAAGGTTTTCAATATGTGTTGGATTCAACTCAAGGATCAGGCGTTCTTTTAGCTGACGGGAAAGACCTTATGGCTGACGTTAAAAAGGAATTAGGATTCTAAGACCTTTTCAATTCAACATTATATCACAAAGAAAGCCGCTTATTTAAGCGGCTTTTCTATTTTTGTACTATGAGTTCCCAACCTATTGGCATATTCGATTCTGGTATTGGCGGCACCTCTATTTTTAAGGAAATAAAGGTTTTGCTTCCTTTTGAGCATACCTTATATCTCGCCGATAGTTTTAATGCGCCCTACGGCAATAAATCCAAAGCCGAAATCCTTGCGCTAAGCATTAAAAACACCGAATATTTACTGGCGAAACAATGCAAGATAATTGTCGTGGCTTGCAATACTGCTACCACAAATGCGATTAAGGAATTACGGGAGCGCTATGATATTCCTTTTGTAGGCATTGAACCCGCCATTAAGCCTGCCGCTTTAAGCACCCAAACAAAGGCTATCGGCATCTTAGCTACCAAAGGGACGCTGAGCAGTGAATTGTTCCATAAAAGCGCTGATTTGTACAGTCAGCACATCAAGGTTATCGAACAAGTAGGCGAAGGCATTGTAGCCCTTATAGAAGAGGGCAAAACGCACAGTGAGGCCATGCGCCATTTACTGCGTATATACCTCAAACCAATGCTTGATGCAAATATAGATTACTTGGTTTTGGGTTGCACCCATTTCCCCTATTTGATGCCTTTATTATTAGAGATGCTACCAGATCACGTCAAAATTATCGATTCTGGGCAGGCGGTCGCGCGACAGACGCGTGCAGTTTTGGAGCGTCATGATCTTTTAAATAACCAGACCGCAACAATTAAGAATGTATTTTACACCAATGGCACTACAACCGTTTTAGAAGCTATTTTAAATGGTTCTTATGCCATTGAAAAGGTCAAATTTTAAAGAAATTGGACTAGCTTGAGAATGATTAGGAAGACGATTTTTTAATCGTCTTTAAACCAACTGGAATACGTGACATAATTTTCAGCAATGCGATGGATTTCACCAGAAATGAGTTCTTCGCTAATATCCTTCACTTTCTTGGCCGGAACCCCCGCATAGATACTGCCAGATTCAACTCTTGTATTCTTCGTAACCACAGCGCCTGCAGCAATAATACTATTGCTTTCTATAACACAGTCGTCCATTACGATACTTCCCATGCCAATCAACACATTCTCCTGAATGGTACAGCCATGTACAATCGCATTATGACCTATGGATACGTTATTTCCAATCGTGGTGGGCGATTTTTGATAGGTGGCATGGATCACAGCTCCATCTTGAATGTTGACCTTGTCGCCAATTTTTATATAATGCACATCGCCCCTAATTACGGCATTAAACCACACGCTGCATTGAAGTCCAATGGTCACATCGCCTACAATAGTGGCATTTTCAGCAATGTAACAGTCGTTCGCAATTTGTGGGTGTTTTCCGTTTACAGATTTTATGATAGGCATGATCTCAGATTTAATTTTTATGAAATTGATTGGCTAAAGTAGGCTATCTTTTCTGAATGATTAATTAATTGCCGGACATGCACACTCATATTTACGCTTGCGGCAACCGAAATTATAACCAAGAGTCAATTGGTGGAAGCCACCGTTATTGAAAACTACAGAGTTGGCTTGATAAGAATAAGTATAGGCAAATACAAAGTTTTTATAATCTACACCTACAAACGGCGTGATATATTGCAATTTCTGACTGCTTACCCCCGCTCCATTATTAAATTCGGCACCGTCCAGACTTCTCCGGTAAGACATGCCTCCCCATAACTTGCCAAATTCCATCTCCTTATACACTTTTGCGTTTAAATCAATAGAAGATTCTTTGGTACCATCTCTATACAAAAACAAAATAGAAGGCTCATAACTCCAGTCACTTCCCAATTTATTAAATACATTTCCTGCACTAAACAATAAAGTCCGCAGATTATCAAATTTATAAATGCCTCTTTCGTTAACGTTTATCCCATCATTGTTCAACACATTTTTGACGGTGGCGTGCGCATAAAAATTTATGAAATGGTAGGAAAAGCCAAAATCGATATTAAAATTTGTAGCACTCTGTTCAACTCCAGAGATAATGGGATCATAGCCATCACTTAAAAATGTAGATTCATCCAACTTGTATTGAATTGCCCCAGCGCTCAATCCGAAGGACAGCATATTCAAATCAATCTCATTACGAGAAAACATTAAGTGGTGTGCATAAGTTAAATACGCCGCGGTTTGGCTATGATAGCCGTTTTTATCGTTATAAACAATAGCACCTACGGCGGACTGCGTTTCGCCAATTCTACTATTGATGCTCATCGTTTGCAATGCAGGCGCATTATCTTGACCAAACCATTGCTTACGAGCGGTCAAACGTATCTTTGCACAGTTAGCAACACCAGCCATTGAAGGATGTATCAAATAATAATTGTCAGTTAAATAATCAGAATATATAGGTAATCCTTCTTGCGCAGTACTAAGCTGTGCAGCAAACACTATAAGTATTATTACACAAATTTTTTTAAACATCATAGGTTGTTAGTGTCTTGAGGTATCTAAAATATAGTAATTTCTATCACTACTCGTACCATTCAATTTTCTCGTATGCCAATCACTCTCGCAAATTTATATACCCGTCAAATATATAAATTTTTACGCTCGCATTACCATTCGTCCGAAAAATATTCATTACATCGATAAATGAGCTTGAGATCTTCCAGCCTTAAAATCGCTAACTAATTAGATAGAACAAGATAAACAATTAAAATTGAACTCATATTGACAGATGAGTTATTACAAATTCCGTAATTTCCGCGTTCCGATTAGGGCAAAAGCATCTGGTTAGATGTCATCCTAAGGGCATCCACTAACAGTGTGCATTAAGTCGCCTCAAAAAATCTCTTTTACCCTTTAGTTTTCATATTTTTGCATAAAGAAATGAACCTATGGAAACGATCACAATTTCAATACAGACTACAAGTAACCCAACCATACTGAAATTTGAAGCTGACAAGTTTTTAACCAATCACGAAAGCTTCGAATTTAATAATATTGACGAAGCAAAGGCATCGCCCTTAGCCCAAGAATTGTTCTACCTACCCTTTATCAAAAAAGTCTATATCTCAGGAAACTTTGTTGCCTTAGAGCGATTTGACATTGTAGAATGGGCAGATGTACAAGAAGAAGTTGCTGAGCAGATTGCAAATTATATCAATGCAGGCAAACAGGTGGTCACCGAATCTTCCACACCTAAGCATACACCAACAACCGTTTATGCGGAAAGCACGCCCAACCCTACGGCCATGAAATTTGTGGTGAACAAAAAATTGGTTCCTACTTCTTACGAATTTGTCACTCTTGAAGAAGCCAAACATTCGCCTTTAGCTACTGAATTGTTTCATTTACCCTTTGTAAAAAGTGTGTTCTTTGATGAGAATTTCATCTCCATTACCAAGCACGATAACGCGGACTGGAGTGAAATCACTACGGAATTAAGAGATTTCTTAAAAAACTATATTGAAAGCGGTAAGGATATCATAGCCGCTAATGCTCCAAAAGCAACAAAACAGTCAGAAGCAGATGCCACAGCAGAATTTGAAGATTACGATGATATTTCAAAAGAGATTATCATCATTCTTGAAGAGTATGTAAAGCCTGCAGTAGCCAATGATGGCGGTAATATTGAATTCCAGTCCTATGATCCCGATACTAAAACAGTGAAAGTTATTTTGCAAGGCGCCTGTAGCGGTTGCCCGTCTTCTACCTACACTTTAAAGAATGGTATTGAGAACATGCTCAAGGAAATGTTGAAGGATAAAGAACTGACTGTTGAAGCCATCAATGGGTAATTTAATTTATTATGCTTATCTTTAAGCAAGTAGTAAATTATTAATTAAAAAATCTATAAAAATGTCAGTATTAAAAGTAGTTGAAATTTTATCAAATTCAAATGATAGCTGGGAAGACGCTACCAAGAAAGCCGTCAAACACGCTTCTAAAACCGTTAAAAACATTAAATCTGTTTATGTAAAGGAACAAAGTGCCATCGTTAAAAATGACGAGGTTACGGAGTTTAGAGTAAACTTAAAAATCACTTTCGAAGTGAACTAATTTCGATAGAGACCTTTTTCTAAAATAGCGCTTTTTAAGCGCTATTTTTTTTGCTACAAATCTGATCGTTTTTCTTTAGAATCTACTAAAACACTGGGTTTTGCTTCCTCAAATGCTCCATAAAGCCTCGCGAAATTTTTTATTCCTTTTGATAAATGATAACTTTGCATTTTAACCATAAAAACGATTACATGGAATTACAGCATTGGATTGACAGAGGTTTTGAACTCATAATTATATATGGCCCAAAATTATTAGGGGCTATTGTGATTTGGATTGTAGGCTCATGGGTGATTAAGATGATCATGAAAGGCGCAAGTAAAACAATGCAGCGTGGCAACTACGAAGTAAGTCTTCAGAAATTTCTTTTGAACCTCATTAACTGGGCTCTTAAAATAATTTTAATAATTGTGGTCTTGGGAATTTTTGGCATAGGAACCACATCTTTTGCTGCAATTTTGGC
This sequence comes from Gelidibacter salicanalis, assembly GCF_007997285.1. GTDB lineage: Bacteria > Bacteroidota > Bacteroidia > Flavobacteriales > Flavobacteriaceae > Gelidibacter > Gelidibacter salicanalis. The sequence goes on along the minus strand of NZ_VORX01000006.1, from coordinate 55,321 downwards.
CGCTGCAGGTTTAGCTATCGGTTTAGCGCTGCAGGGCTCATTGGCCAACTTTGCTGGTGGCGTATTGCTTATGATCTTTAAACCCTATAGAGTGGGCGATTTTATTGAAGCGCAGGGTGAAGCTGGTTCTGTAAAGGAAATTCAGATTTTTACGACGAAATTAACCACTCCAGACAATAAAGAAATCATCATCCCAAATGGAAAACTCTCAAATGACAATATCGTCAATTATTCTACTATGGAATTGCGCCGGGTTGATTTAGTATTTGGGGTAGGCTATGACTCAGATATCAAAAAAACTAAAGAAATTTTGATGCATCAATTAACTTCACATCCTGCAGTTTTAAAAGAACCCGCTCCGTTAGTGAGGTTGTCAGCACTTGCAGACAGTTCACTTAATTTTAACGTTAGGCCATGGGTTAAAAATGCTGACTATTGGAGTACGTATTATGACTTGATGGAAAGCACTAAAGAAGCATTGGATGCTGCAGGTATCGATATCCCTTACCCACACCAGGTGGAAATTCATAAAGAAGGTTAAGACTTTGCTTTAGTACCAATAAAATCCTTTAAATAAAAAGGCTCAAAATAGGCGACATTTTCAATGTCGCTTTTTTTGTACTTTATAGTGGCCAGTTTGCCCATTTCGTTAGCGGAAGGTAGCTTATTCTCAATAAACAAGGCATTGGGATGCGTAATAATCTGTTTAGTTTTCTCCACACCATTGCCAATAAAATAAACTTTCCCTGCTTCTAAAAACGTTTTAAAACTGTTGGCATCTACTATTTCCGCTTCAATAGGTCTGATTTGTTGGTGATCTTTATCATACACCGCCGCGTATACCTCCATCCGACGTGCATCGAGCATGGGGACGATACAGCCCTCTTCAATATTCAGCTGATGGGACAATGACTCTAACGTATCTACAGCAATCAACGGTTTGTCTAAAGAAAAGCAGAGCCCTTTTGCTGAAGACACCCCAATCCGCAACCCCGTATAAGAACCCGGGCCCCTACTCACCGCAATGGCATTAAGATCTTCTGGTTTTAAATTGGCCTCCTTCAGTACAGCATCCATAAAAAGATGTAAGGATTCGGCATGGGAATAATTGGAATTATAATCTTCCTTTAAAACCAAAATCTCTCCTTCCTTAGAAAGAGAGACAGAACAATTGGTTGTTGCGGTTTCAATATTGAGTATATAAGACATTAGAAACTATTTTATGGACTATTTCTCAATAGCCGCTGGTTCATTCTTTACTTCAATTTTATCGCCAGAATTCAAGGTTTTACTCACCACATTGTAAGGCCCCACAATTATGACGTCATCCTTTTTTAATCCGGATAAGATTTCAATGTTAGAATCGTCCTGAATACCTGTTTTTACAACTCTCAGCCTAGCCTCATCATTTACTTTCACGAAAACGCATTCAAATTTCTCACCACTTTGAGACATTACAATGCCTTCTTCACCGTCTTCTGTTTTGATTGCGGTTTTCTTTACAGATGACGTATCCGTTTTTATGACAATTGCACTAATGGGCACACTCACCACATTCTTACGTCGTTTGGTAATAATATCAACAGTAGCAGTCATTCCCGGTCGGAATGGCGAATAGTTTTCACCTTTTCCTTCCATCAAATCTTCATAAGACTCTTCAATGATTCTAACTTTCACTTTAAAGTTAGTCACCTGATCTGCTGTAAGCGCTCCTGCTGCCGAATTGGCAATTGCAGTGACAATGCCTTTAAATTCTTTTTTAAGATACGCATCCACCTCCACAATGGCTGAGTCGCCTATCTGAACCTTAACAATATCATTTTCGTTGACATCAATTTCAACTTCCATATTGTTTAAATTGGCCACCCTTAAAATTTCAGTACCCGCCATTTGCTGGGTTCCTACAACACGTTCGCCCAATTCTACATCTAATTTAGAAATGGTACCACTCATGGGTGCGTAAATCGTCGTTCTGTTTAAATTGTCTCGCGCTTCACTAACTGAAGCACCAGCACTTTGCACATTGTAATAGGCGGATTGTCTACTAGCTTGTGCAATTTCATAGCCAGATACCGCTTTATCCCATTCGGATTTAGAGATGATTCCTTTTTCAAAAAGCTGTTTGTTACGATCGTAATTAGATTTAGCTTCCCTTAATGAGGCTTCAGCCTGCTCTAAACCTGATTTGATATTTTGATAGGTGGCTTGACTTCTGTTCACTGCGGATTGAATTAAATCAGGGTTGACGCGTACCAATAATTCACCTTTCTTAACTTGCTGTCCTTCTTTAAACGGAAGGTCAATAATTTCGCCAGAAACCTCACTAGAAATTTTGACCTCAACTTCCGGTTGGATTTTACCTGTAGCAGAAACTTTTTCTACAATGTCCATCAAGGCTACTTGTTGTATTTCAACCTCTTTAAAGTTTCCTGTTTTGCCAAACCATCCTGCTTTTTTTCCTACAATCAATACCAAGATCAGCACGACGACTGTGGCTATGATAATTATTATTTTTTTCTTGCTCATAATGGTTAGTTTATAATTAAGGTGTGTGTTGTTTTGTAGTGATTTCTTTCGAATTAAAATTTTAATTCCAAGGCAGGTATTCCAAAGTAAAGTTCAAGCACTTTTAATTTGAAAATATAATCATATTTAGCGCGGTTCAACTCAATTTTACTATTGTCAAATCGGACTTTCGATTGACTGAAATCGAAAGCATTGGTCAGGCCAACGTCGTAACGTTCTTTTGCGTAATCATAAGCCAACTCCTGAGATTCTAAAGCTGATTGGGCCGCTTCGTAAGATTTTAAAGCGCCTTTAACATCAACATAAGCTTGGTATACAGTCGATTCTAAATCTAATTGTGCCTGTTCTAACTGATTCTGTGTACGCTCTAAATTAATTTTACTTCTTTGGATATTTCCTTTGGTAGAAAATCCATTCAAAATTGGAATGTTCAAGGACAGACCGTATGAAATACCATCATTTTGGTACAACTGGTCTACAAATGGATCTGCTCCCACAAGCATGGGTACAGAGTTGGGAAATTCTCCAATAACCGATTGTCCAGTTTCCTGCACCACACCAATCTCTCTAGTCACAATAGGATTGTTAGGGTCAATTGTATTGATGAACGAAGCGGCATCCGTGTATCTTGTATCATAACCAAAAAATGCTGAAAGTGTCGGATAATTGGCACTTTTCGCAATTTGAACATCTTTCTCTGCCAAGTCTACACTTTTTTCGGCAATTTTGATCTCTGCTCTGTTTTCTTTTGCACTTCCAATAATTTCGTAAACATCCTTGTCCGAAATACCCTCATCTACAATATCGTACCCTTCATCTTCAATATCAAAATTCTGATAATCTTTAATCAATAATAATTGTGCCAAGCTAATCAACGACACTTGCACGGCATTTTCAGCATTTACGATGGCTTGTTTTTCACCAGCATCCGTAGCTCTGATTTCCAAAAGATCACCTTGGGGTAAAACCCCTGCATCAACTAGGTCCTGCGTTCTTTGCATTTGATCATTAGTCACTGTGTTTTGTGAAGTCAAAACCTCCAGATTTGCCTTATTCAAAATAACTTGCAAATAGTTGTTGGCTACGAATAATGAAATATCATCCTCCATTTTAGTCAATCTATATTGGGCTGACATTTTTGATATTTTAGCACGTTGCACTTCCCTAAAATTACGCAGACCGTTAAATATGGTATAGCCAACATTTAAACGCCCTGATGCCGAGAAAAATGTGGTGGTTTGCGCATTGTTGGTTACCGGGTTAAAACTCAATCCGGTATTTTCTGATGCATTCGCACTCATGCTAACGTCTGGCAAAAAATTACCAACTGCCTGTAGATTTTCAATATCTGTCAACTTTAAATCCAGTTGGCTTTGCTTTACAGAAATATTGTTTTCCAACGCATATGCCACACATTCTTTAAGTGTCCATTTCTTTACTTGTGCCTGAGATGTGATTGCTACAAGAGCAAAAACGATAAGTATTGATTTTTTCATAATTAATTTATAGGTCTATGTATCAATTAAAGTGTTACACTTAAATACGAATTATTTCTGTTGTGCGTAATCTGGAATGCCTTGAACTTGGTTCCAAACCTTGATTTTATCGGATTTGCTGATGCCATTCTTTACCTGAACAAAAATACCATCACTGATTCCCAGCTCCAAATCCCGACGCTCAAATTTTTGATCGCCTACCATCACTTCCACAAATGGTTTTTTTGTTTTAGGATCATATTGTACCAGAGCTTCCTTAATGGCCAAAACGTTTTCAGCCCTCTCCAAAATAATGGACGCGTTGGCGCTTAAGCCAGCTCGGATAAATGTAGAATCAATCGATTGCAAGGTGCCCTTAATTTCAAATTGAATGGCGCCATTTTCAGCAATACCTTTAGGGGCGATATAATCTAATACTGCGTCAAATTTGACATTTTCGATAGCACCCACAGTAATCTCAAGCGGTAATCCTTCTTTAATTTTACCCACTTCACTTTCGTCCACTTTGCCTTCAAAAATCATCTTCTTCACATCTGCCAAAGAAGCAATTGAAGTGCCTTCATTAAAGTTGTTGGCTTCAATAACTTGGTTCCCCGCTTTTACGGGAACATCTAACACCATCCCAGAAACCGTAGCTCTTACCTGCGTTTGGGCAATATTACCCAATCCTGAAGTGGTACCAGTTTTAACGATATCATAATTTTGACGGGAAGAATTTAAGTTGATTTCCGCCTGTTGTACACTTTGTTTCGTTTGAAGAAAAGTATTTTGGATGCTCTCAAATTCATTGGAAGAAATGACGCCTTTATCGAACAAGGCTTTTTGACGGTCGTAATTAGTTTGCTGGGTTTGCAGATTAATTTTTGCCGTCTGCAATGCTGTTTGGTTGGACGAAATATTATTTTTTGCGCTGGTTAAGGAGGACACATTTGGGATGACACGAATCTGAGCAATTAAATCGCCCGACTTTACATATTCCCCTGCTTCAATAAAAACTTCTTCAATGACCCCAGAAATATTCGATTTAATGAGGACTTCATCTTTTGGGACAATATTTCCTGTGGCTACCGTTTTTACGACAATAGTCTGCTCAATAGGAGAATCGGTGGTGTAAGTGACTGGATCTTCTTGATTCTTTAAATACAAATAGATTAAGGCCGTTGCGAACAAAGCAACGATTAACACTAAAATGATGACTGTTTTTGTTCTTTTCATTTGATAGTTATTATTGTTTTTTATTGGACAAATGGTGCACCTAGCAGATAGTTGTATACAAATAAGACAATACGCAATCGGTGGTTCATTTGATGATTATTATTGTTTTTTAATGGACAAATGTTGTACCTCCAATCCTATGGTTTATGAGTACTAATGTACTGTAAGGTGGTTCCTTTAATAAAATTTATTATTTTATAATGGTCAAGGTGACTAGGACGTTATGTTAGTAATTAATCAATTCTTAAAGCATCTACAGGTTTCATTTTTGTCGCGCTATTGGCAGGTATCAATCCTGCTAACAATCCGGATACCACAAGAATAACCAATGCAACAATGACGACAGACATACTCACACTCGGATTGGCAAAATTTTCTACAGGGCCATTGGCATCCAGGGCATAATTAAAAGCCCAAATGATTCCGGCAGCAAAAGTAATTCCTACCATTCCCGATAAAATAGTCAGAATCAAACTTTCTTGTAATATTTGTGATTTGATGGTCCAAGGAGAGGCCCCTAAGGCGCGTCGTACCCCGATTTCTTTAGTGCGCTCCTTCACCACGATTAACATGATGTTACTGATTCCAATTATACCGGACATCAATACAAGTGCGCCTACAAAATAGCCCACAAATCCGAGGATGGCGAACAAACCGTTAACCCGCCCGAAGGCTTCAGACAAATCGAAATTTCCAATAGCACGTTCATCGTCCGGGTGCACTTTACGTCGACTTTTTAAAGTTTCCATAATTTGGGGTTTGATGGTCGTGATACTCGTACCATCATGAGCAGTCAATGCAAGCCAACCCACATTATCTGCAAAATTGAAAGCTTGTCCAAAGGCGGTAAAAGGCACAAAAATAGTGTTCGCATCTTCTTCCTTATCGCCTTGGCTATTGCTCACCTTAAACGTACCAATCACCATAAAGTTAACGCCATTAATTTTAATATATGTCCCTAAAGCGTCTTCCCCCTTATCATAAAGTCCGTTGACTACACCCGTACCAATCACGCAAACTTTCCGATTGGCGTCGATATCAGAATAACTCACAAAACGTCCCTGAAGGATGTCCATAGGTTGTTGCATGATAAACTCAGGATAATCACCATTCACTTGAAACGCCCCTGTTTTAGTCCCACGGATGACATTGTTTGCCCCACTATAACCGCCCAATTGATTACGGGGAGAAACATATTTAAGTTGTGGAAAATCATTTTTTAAGGCCGTAACATCGTCCAACTTAAAGTTGAAACGGCGTCCTTTAGGCAACCCTTTATAGGGTTTAGAAGTTTGTTGTGTCCAGACGAACATAGAGTTGGTAGCAAAATTACCAAAGCCTGCAGTAACGCCATTCTTAAGGCCATTGGTTAGGGCTAACAACAGCACTAAAATTGTAATGCCCCAGAACACACCAAATGCGGTCAACAAAGTTCTAAACTTATTGGCGTTCAATGCTTCTAATATCTCGTCCCAACGGTCTTTACTGAACATATTATTCGTCTCTTAGTGCATCAATAGGTTTGATTCTAGCCGCGCGGTAGGCAGGAATAAATCCTGCAATGGCGCCAGCAAAAACCAACACAAATACGGTGGATAATGCGGTATTAAAATCTACCTGTGGATATTTTATAAAATCGCTTTCTATCAGTGGTCCTACAAATTCGAGCAGTGCTAATCCCGCCACCAACCCGAAGAGTCCTGAAAACATGGTGACGAAAACAGATTCCTGTAAAATCATGCCTACAATAGACATAGGTTCTGCGCCCAATGCTTTTCTGATGCCGATTTCCTTCGTACGTTCTTTAACGATAATGAGCATAATATTGCCCACGCCAACCACGCCGGCAATGATTGTCCCGATGCCTACAAACCAGAACACGGCTTTAATGGTGTCTACCAAGGAATAGATTTTACGCGCTTCCTCCAAGGTGTTGTTAACGCGAATGGCACTAATATCATCAGGTGCAATAATGTGGGTGGTTTTGATATCATTTTCAATACCTAAAGACACTTGTTCAGAAAGTTTTACGGCCTCATCAAAATTATCGGACATTTTAACGGTATACATCATGCTTCTAATATCATTACCGCCATTAAAAGCCTTTTGTGCCGTGGTAATAGGCATCATCACCTTACTCTCATCACGTTCACCTCCTGGATCAAAAAAAACGCCTACGACCTTGAAGTTGATGCCATATAACGAAATATCCTTGCCAATAGGGTTGTCGCCCTTAAACAGATCGACGCTCAATTTATTCCCAATAACCGCAACTTTTTTATTGCCTACGACATCTGAGTGGTTAATGAACCGCCCTTGGTGAATGTCTGCATTTTCGATAAATTGATTATCTGGCATAACGCCTTGAATCCTGTAGTTTCCGGATTCATTTTTATAATTGACCAATCCGCCCCAAATGGTATAGAAGGCCGATTTATATTCTAAATTGTCGTCGTACTTGGTGACAATATCATTAAAATCTTGATTTTTGAGTTGAATGCGTCGTCCGGGGTTTAAGCCCTTGTATTCTTTGGTGGTGACGCCTGTCCAGACGGAAATGCTGTTGGTGGCGTCCTTTTCAAATTGAGAGGTGACCCCGTTCTGAATTCCAGAACTAAAGCCAAGAAGAATGACTAAAATAAAAATCCCTGAGGCGACAGATAACCCCGTTAAAAACGTACGAAGCTTGTTTTTACTTAAGGTTTCAAATATTTCTTGCCACCGTTCAATATCAAACATACTGAGAGGCTCTTACTTGTTCTACAAAGCTATCGTCAATAATAACACCGTCTTTTAAATTGACAATACGTTTGGTCATTTGGGCAATATCATGTTCATGGGTAACCACTAAAATGGTTTTGCCTTCGTCATTAATCCCCTGAATGAGATCCATTACTTCATAAGACGTTTTTGTATCTAAAGCGCCGGTAGGTTCATCGGCCAATAATACTTTAGGGTCACTTGCCAAAGCTCTGGCAATGGCAACACGTTGTTTTTGACCACCAGACAACTCACTGGGCAAATGGTGAGACCACGGTGCTAAGCCTACCTTATCGAGATAGTGCATTGCACGCTCTACACGTTCTTTACGTGCTACACCCTGATAATATAAGGGTAGCGCCACATTATCTAAAGCCGATTTATAATTGATTAAATTAAACGATTGAAAAATAAATCCGAGGAATTTATTGCGGTAGTTAGCGGCAATTTTCTCATTTAGATTTTTAATGGGAACAGTGTCTAAGGTGTAAGATCCTTCATCAGCTTCGTCCAACATGCCCAAGATATTAAGTAAGGTCGATTTTCCTGATCCTGAAGATCCCATGATAGATACCAATTCACCTTCTTTCACGTCAAAATTAATTCCTTTTAAAACATGAAGTGAATTGTTTCCCATGTGATAGGACTTGTGTAAATCTTTTATTTGTATCATATAGAGACGGTTGATTGTACAATGTTACATAAAACAAGACGCTAACTCTATTAACAAATTGTTAAGACTTGTACTAAATGTGCTCTATTTAGACTATTAAAAAGAGAAATTGTTACACAAGTAACTTAAATTTTATGCTTTTTTCTTGCGGAAGTACTTCATATAAATGGCAAGTCCAATGCCGCCCACCAATAAATAAGGAATGACCATGAGGTAAACAATCCCGTCATTTACCCCTTTTGCAGTAGATTGTCCATCTTCACTTTCTAAAACCGCGCGACACATGGCACACTGTGCATTTGTATTGACGAATGTAAACAGCGTAAAGAGCACTAAGAAAATTTTCTTCTTCATGTTAAGCATAATAAGGTGAAATCATAATATAAACAACAACTCCTGAAATCGCAACATACAACCATAACGGGAAAGTGATTCGGGCAATTTTTTTATGGCGTTCAATATTGTTGGTAATCGCCCTCACATAGGTAATCAAAACAAAAGGAATGATGATAATAGATAATATAATATGAGTAATTAATATAAAGAAATACACCGTTCTCATCACACCCTCCCCACCATAAGACGTAGAATTACTGGTCATATGATACGCTACATACATGACCAAAAACAACACCGAGCAGCCAATTGCAGTAGTCATCAATTTTTTATGAAGCGCAATTTTTTTATTTTTAATAGCCACAAAGCCAATCACCAATAGTACAGCCGTAAGAGCGTTGATTGTGGCATAAATGGGTGGTAAGAACGTAAGTGGGGCAACATCATAGCCCATATCGCGTAAGTTGACTCCGAACAAGCCGGCAACCACTAATGGAATCACGATAGATAAAATGATGATCCACTTATTGTATTTTTTTTCAGCAGCTAGATTCGGGGTCTCCATTATTCTTTCAATAATTTAGCAATATCTTCCTTTAACATGGTGATTTGTTGTTCCATGCCTTCGTCATCGGTTTGTTCTTCTTCAGAAACCATCCCATTGTAGTAAATAAGCGGCATCCCGGAAGCATCGGTACGTGATCTTATATAGCCGTTTTTATCTATCAAGGCAAAATTGCCAGAGTGTTCAAATCCGCCTTCAACGCTATCATCCTTCGCAGTGTAAAGATAAAACCCTTCGTTGGCCAATTTGTAAATATCATCTTGGTTACCCGTCATCAAATGCCAATTAGGGTTTGATATACCGTGCTCTTTGGCATACTCTTTTAAGACTTCAGGGGTATCAATACTAGGGGCAATGGTGAACGAGGCAATCCCAAAATCATCTTCATTAGGAAAAGTATTTTGAAGCTCCAACATATTGAAATTCATTTTCGGACAAATGGTTGGGCACGTGGTAAAGAAAAATTCTAACACATACACTTTACCTTCATAATCTTTATTAGTAATGGTTTCGCCATTCTGGTTTGTAAAACTAAACGATGGGACTTTCTTACGCACGCCATTAAGTTCGATAAATGCCAAATCTGAAAGATTTCCAGGCTTCTTTTTAGGATTTAAATTGATATCCTCGGTCCTACTTTCATCTCTAACCACATCTTTATTGCTGACGCGATCTATAATTTTAGGCACAAAATAGATACCAAATAACAATACAATAAATGATACACCTACGTAAGAATAATTAGTCTTCTTGCTCATCTGTAACTCCTTTTAAATCGTTAGCACGTCGTGTTGTAGAATCAAAGTTGCCTTTACGCTTCTCTCTGTATTCCGTAAATAACACGCGCATATCTTCACTCATTTTATTTTTCAGTATGGCCACTTCTATACAATCGTAAGAGGTCAAATCATAGGCTGCCACCTTTGTTTCCACTTCACGCTCCGTCCGGTCATCTAAACGACCGCGTTGGTTTAAGTCCATATCAACAATAAACACTCGAGAGGTAGAAAGATTACTGTTTAAAGGTCGGTCAGTCTTTAAGCTATTAAAAAGAGATTTGGTCGCGTCATCAGACAAAAACACAAAATGCCAGTACTTTAAATCTTCATGTGATTCAATTTCCTTTTTAAGCAAATCGAGATTGTCCTTTGCTTCAGGTGAGACTACAGCAATGATCTGAAATTTCTTAAACCCCTTAAACTTGTCGTAGATCAGTTCTTTTAAGTTAGATGCGGCTATTATATTCTGAAGCGGATCTTTTCCAAAGAAGGCCAACACAGTAATGTGGTCTTTTAAAGCATTGTCACTATCCGATTGTAGGTCTTGGACGTTCTCCTTAACGATATCCAAGGCATTATAGTTGTGTTTTGCCGGAAGTAACATCAAAAGGAATGCAACGGGAAGAAAAAACAGAATGCTAAGCACTGCATAACGTATGACAAGTTTTTTATCCATTAGAGATGATTTGCATGATTTTTTGTTCTTGAATGTGAGATGTTGTTTCTAAAAACTCCTCCTGAAGTACCGTTGTGCAAAAATAAAAAAGACGGTTCAAATAACCGCCCTTTTCTGTATGTTTAACACTAATATCCTGCTGTTTTACAGCGTGGTATTTTTTAGAAATCTGTCTTTACAAATCCGTTTGCAAAAACACTCTCTATATAGCCACCTTCCTGTAGAATAATGAAGATTAAATAGGAAATTAAAAAGACTCCGGTCCAAACCACCATACGTCTAAAACTTGCCAATTCATCACGCATGTGCATAAAGTCCCAAGTAATATAATACGCCTTTACAATGGTTAAGATGATGAAGATCCAGTTTAAAGCTTTCATACCTAAAACTTGAACATTTAAAATTTCAGGTTTGAAGATCCCCAAAACAACTTCAATAGCTGTCACTAAGGATAAGAAGATTAAAACGCCCCAGATTTTTTGGGTATTGGATTTAAACTTTACTAATCCTCTAAATATTTCTAATTTATGTGCGTCTGCTGCCATGTTTAAAATAAGTTATTCAAGTTATACTAAGTAGAAGAATGTAAATACAAACACCCAAACTAAATCAACAAAATGCCAATACAATCCGACTTTCTCTACCATTTCATAGGATCCTCTTCTTTCGTAGGTTCCGATAAGTACGTTAAAAAAGATGATGATATTTAACATGATTCCAATAGAAACGTGGAATCCGTGAAATCCTGTGATAAAAAAGAAGTAGTTGGCGAATAACGGCGCACCATATTCATTTTGTCTTAAGTTGGCACCTTCAACAACATTCTTTCCTTTTGTTTCTAACTCTCTAAGAGATTCACTGCGAGACAATGTGGTTTTATGTCCATCTTCGCCAGTATAAGTTGTTCTTACAACAAGATTAGGATTGGCTTTAAACCCGTCTAATACCTCCTCAAATGTATAACTTGGTAATGTACTTTCACTGGTAAACCAAAGTCCTGTTCTACTTTCATGACGTTCACGATCTGAACCTTGTGCAATTGCAAAATCTTTTAAGGCTACCTGATTGCCGTCAGCATCCATAATGTGCAAAATATTACCTCCTTCAGTAGCAACCGCGCCGTAAGTCCCTTTAATAAAAGTAGACCACTCGTAAGCTTGAGAGCTTAAGAAGACCAAACCACCAATAATGGTTAAGAACATATAGATGGTTACTTTGGCTTTCTTCATATGATGGCCAGCATCTACTGCCAATACCATAGTTACAGAAGACATGATCAAAATAAAGGTCATGAAAGCCACAAAAATCATCGGATAGTTACCGTGAATAAACGGAACGTGAGTAAAAACGTTATCCGCAATTGGCCAGGAATCTGCAAATTTAAATCTTGAGAATCCGTAAGCAGCCAAGAACCCTGCAAAGGTTAAAGCATCTGATGTGATAAAAAACCACATCATCATTTTGCCATAACTAGTTTTTAGCGGTTCAGTACCTCCACCCCAACGCTTGTTTTCGGCACTAGTTTTCACGACAGTCGTATCCATATGTAGTGATTAGTTGTATTAATTTAAAAAGTTGCACAAAAATAATCAATTTATTCATCTAACGAAACATCCTCATTAAATTTTGAGGCGCTAAACGCAATGATTATTGCTGTTTTCTCTTAATTGTTACCAAATAAAATCAGCAATTATCTTACAAAATATAAAAATAAAAAGAGATATACCCATAGTATATCAATAAAATGCCAAAAAGTAGCGGCCAGTTCGAGACCCAGCATTTGGTCAGCAGTATACTTTTGTTTAAAATGATTATAAATTACCACTAAAATGCAAACCAGACCTACAATGACGTGGGCAATGTGCACCATAGCGATTAAATAGATGTAAGACATGGTAACATTACTGGTTGGACCCGTAAAATTATACCCCAAATCAATGATTTCCTGAAAGCCTAAAAACTGATTGGCAATAAAACCAATGCCCAATCCTAAGGTGGCAAACAACCAAATAGTAGTCAATTGTCTATTATTTTTCTCGAGTGCTTTTTTAGCTAAAATAAAGGTCACACTACTCAATAAGACCAATACTGTGCTCACAATAAAAGCGTTTGGCAATTGAAAATCCGATAACCAATCTTCCCTACTGCTACTCACCACAAAAGCACTGGTCCATCCGGCAAAAGACATGATTAGGGAGACAATCCCAAACCACAGCATCATCTTTTTTGCTCGGCTATTTTTCTCTTCGAAAGTTCCTTGTGTCAAGTCCATATTATCGTATAAATTTATCTGCAACGTAAACAATTTGCAATAAGGTGATGTAAGACACACTTGCAATCATTAATTGTTTGGCTGCTGTTGCTGTTCTTTTTTTGAATAATTCCAATGCGTAATAAATCATCACTAAACCTAAAGCAAAGACAATGACTGCCGCCACAATTGATAGTTTCAAATCTCCGGTGATTCCAAACACTGGAATGATGGAAATCAGTACGGTCCAGATGGTATACATGATGGTTTGGGTGGCTGTGCCTTTATCTCGTTTTCCTGTAGGCAGCATAAAAAAACCACCCTTTTTATAGTCATCGAATAAAAACCATCCGATGGCCCAAAAATGTGGAAACTGCCAAAAGAATTGAATCGCGAATAAGGTTCCTGGCTCTATTCCAAAATCATTGCGTGCGGCAACCCAACCCAACATAAACGGTATGGCTCCAGGGATAGCTCCTGCAAACACTGATAAAGGCGTTTTGGTTTTTAAAGGAGTATAGACACTTGTATATAAAAATATAGAAATGGCGCCGTACATGGCGGTTCTTGGATTGATCACATACAAGGTCCCAATACCCAAGATTGTAAAAATAACCGCAAGAGTAAAGGCTGAATTGACGGACATCCGACCGGAAGGAATGGGCCTGTTTTTGGTACGATCCATCAACGCATCTAAATCGCGCTCTATAATTTGGTTGTAAGCATTAGACGCGCCAACCATAAAATAGCCTCCAAAAGCCAATAATACAATAATACCAAAGTCAATAGACTCAGCACCCAGCAGATACCCCGCTATGGCCGAGAAGACCACACTTAAGGACAACCTCATCTTGGTTATTTCCTTAAAATCAGAAATAATAGAGACCTTTGAAATTGAAGTTTGCGTGATTGCCAATTGCTCTTGTATTTGTCGCTTTTGAATGCGAGTGCAAAGATACTTTGAAAATTGGTTTTGAGCAATTCAAATTCGCATTAAATAAATTAGAATGGGGAATTTGATATTCAACAAAATAGAAGTCCGTTTTCTAACTCGTAAAACACCACTTTGTAGCTTGAGTATAGTGATGGATGTAAGTGATATTTTGTTTCCGACACCATTTATTTAATAATCAAAATACCAATTGAACAAGTCGGTTTTGACGCCCACATTAAACCACACCGTACTGTTATTAAACGTGGTTTCGGTATTCGCTTCTGGATTAAAATTTCTAAAACTCACATTGGTAAAGATTTTTAAATGACTCACCGGATTCACAACATAGCCCGCCTGCAACTCCGCATTAAAAGTTTTGGTCGTGTTGCCCTGCCCTATTTTTACACCAGAATCAAATGGTCGCTCATTATAATTTCTGTAAACATCTCCGCCGTAGCTGAAATTATCGGTCCCGTCATTAAAATCAAATCCTCGGGTACCAAAGATGAATTTAGCATCTGCAAACCAACGCTCGTAGTTATAATGGCCAATAGCTATAAATTCCCTAAAGTTAGCACCCCACAAGTGCGCCATAGGCTGGTTGCTGTGGGCGTAATTATTAACTATGGTATTATGCGAATAGGTATAAGGGCGCACTTGGTTATATTCTAGTCGCAGCATTAAATTGTCCACTTTAAAAGCGTCATAATATTTGACACCTAATTGGTATCCAAATTTGTTCTTCCAACTTTTATTTTGAGCTTTCACATCGCTCAAGGAAAATTCATCTAATACAAATTGTCCGTACAAATTGATTTTATTGTTCCATTTATATTTTGCGGAAGCACCTACGATCGCATTTCCTGAACCCTGCCCTGCTTCAAACTCCACCGCCCTAAAAAAGATGATGGGATTCAGGTAATTGACATCAAAGCCCCTGCCATTGGTATCGGTCCACATTACCGATTCAAAAAGCCCAATATTTAAGCGTTTGGATACGTTCCAGCTTAAATAATGATTGGCCATATACTTGGTCAAAAAAGCCTTGTCTTCAACTACGGCATCGCGCACATCGCGGAGCCACATCCAGGTATTTGTATATTTAATTTTCCAGAATTTGGTGTTTAATTTTAAAAACGTCTGCGGATTCGATACGTCACTTTGCAATAAGGAACGATAGCCATCCCCTATAAAATTCTTACCATGGCCAAATTGCACATTAATGAATTTGGCCGGTGCATAAGACAAATACGCTTCGGCCACCGGATAATCATACGCATCCTCTTTAAAACGTTTGGCAATACCCCTTCCAGGAACAATGGCCGGATCAGGACCAAAAGCTTTTAAACTCTCGGCATATTGATTGTAATATTGAGCAAAACGCCCTTGACTTTCAAAAACAGAAGCTGAAAAACTAAACTTTCTACCGAGACCCCCCTGAATGTAGATCCCTCTAGTATTATTATAAGTGGTAGAAAAATCAGCATCAGTATCTTTACCAACTTGCAAATCGAAGACTGGATCAATCGTAAACCAATAATCTGCTCCTTGTAGTTGCACCAAATGCTCATCAAATAATTTTCTGCTCCACCAAGCATCTGAACCTTTTAACAAAGCAGCTTTTTCAGCTTTAAAATTGTAATATGGTGCCACTTCTTCATACACAAATGGTTTTGCTGCTGTATGGCTATTAGTACCCAAAGCGTTCATATCAGGATCAAAACGCGAATAGTATTGGTGCGTAAATGGAATGTTTAACTGACTGCTATATTCGAGACCTTCATATTTTTTAATGGCTTTGGTTATGCTATCAAATTCATTGGAGATAATGGCATTGAGATCTTCAGCCTGTGTG
The DNA here is from genome assembly GCF_007997285.1 of Gelidibacter salicanalis. Taxonomy (GTDB): domain Bacteria; phylum Bacteroidota; class Bacteroidia; order Flavobacteriales; family Flavobacteriaceae; genus Gelidibacter; species Gelidibacter salicanalis. The sequence goes on along the minus strand of NZ_VORX01000006.1, from coordinate 39,255 downwards.
AACCTTTTTTCTTCTTCTATTGTGCTCGTACCAAATTCTGAAGGGTGGACGAGTGGGATTTTTATAGCTAACGAATATTGATAAAAGGTTGGCTTTCCATTGTAAGTACCAGGCACTGTTTTAGGAAGGCCAGCAAACACTTTTTTGGCCTCATCTTTTAAGGCTTCAGATAGCGCTTCAACGTAAAGCACATGGATGTCGCCTTCCTTATCCACTTCAAAAAGCACTTTTACATTGCCTTTATATTGATTTTTTAAGAGCTCTTGTGGCAGCTCAAAATTTTCAAAAATATACAGATTGAGTTTAGAGTTAAAACAGGCCTTCAAATCGTTGATGGGCTGGTCCTTACAACCAGGAAAAACGGGTGGTTTTTCATATATTTTGACATTCTGAGAAATACTGCTAAGATAAAAACAGAGACATACACTTAAGAAGACATACTTCATAGACAGTTCCAACCAATTTTTAAAGGAAAGATACTATTTTTTTTAAAATAGATGGATACTATGTCAAAAGTTAGCGCCTTATTCAAATTCAAAAAGAGTTATTGAGATCAAGCTTCTCATAAAGGTGACTCAATAACTCTAGGAAATTAGGTGATGTTTTTGGATGACTTATTGCACATCAAAAATAATAGGTAAGGTATACATCACAGAAACCGGGCGGTGGCGTTGTTTGCCTGGTGTTAATTGTGGCACTTTACTTAAAACCCGCTTGGCTTCCTCCTCCAATTTAGGTGAAGGTGCTCTAGACATGATTTCCGTAACGTTCCCTTTTTCATCAATTTTAAATTGCACATAAATTTTTTGTACGCCCGTCATACCCATGTCACTCGCAATACTCGTGTCGAATCCTTTCTGGATAAGTGTACTGAGTTTATCGGACATACAGGATCTCCGTTCGTCATTAGTAGTCGCAGCTTCACAACCTGGGTAAATTGGCACTTGCTCAACACCTAAAATATTAAAAATTTCAGGTTCATCACGCTCTGGTGGGGCAACCAGATTGATGTGGTCAGGATTGATGGGTTCATGATATACTTCAGGCTCGGTTAACAAAACTTCAGACGGGGCTTCAAAATTGTCTGGCTTGATGATTGGCGTTTGGTTTAATAACACGATTGGTTTTTGAGGTTCCATGCGTCTTAACTTGTTTTCTTCCATCTTAAATAGTTCAGGCGTTACTTCGGCAAAAGGCTCATCGATGACTACTTGACTCAATTGAACATTTTTGCTCTCAAATTTCATCTCAAATAAGGTATAGGTCACAAGCAAACAGAGAATCAACCCGACTTGAAAATATAGCGCGGAGTTTTTTTGTAAATTTGCATCATGCTTGTGAGGTTTTACGTGACGTGGATTGCTCTGGCCAGCAATTTCACTCGTATTTTTAGAATTCTTCATAATATTTAGATTTAAACTGTTAATATTATGCTAAAATCACAACAAGCATACCAAAACGAAAATCCCGACTAAATTAGTCGGGATTCTTATTTTAACGAATTGACACCGAAGGCAATACCACTTAAAAACCAAAAAACCCCGAAGCTTTCGCAACGGGGTTTTACTATTGTAATATGTTTTGTTAATCTTGAACTTGGAACAAGATTGGTAGAGAATACGGTACTGTTACCGCTTTACCTCTTTGCTTACCAGGTTTCATTTTAGGTAGCAAGCCAATCACACGTTGTGCTTCCTTCTCTAAACCAGGGTGCGGTGCTCTAGCCATAATGTTGGTAATACTACCAGACTTATCAATCTTAAAGATCACGCTAATACGTTGTCTTCCTGAAAGACCTAATTCTGATGCTAAATCGGTATTAAATTTCTTATTTACAAATTGACTGATTTTATCAGACATACATTGTTTTTTAGCATTGTTTCCATTTTCGTTTTCACAACCAGGAAAAACTGGTACATTTTCAATAACTGCAAACGGGACTTCAATATCTTCTTCTGGAGCATCTACAACAACCACATCTTCAACCTTCGCTATTTTGTCATCCTGATTTGTTTCAGTAGACTCAATAATAGTCTCTTCAACTTCTTTCTCATCCTCAACAATCTTTATCTCTTCTGGCGCTGCTGGTGGCGGCGGTGGTGGAGGTGGAGGCGTTTGTAACTGCTCAGTAATTGGAATTTCTTCTTCCAATTCGTCATCCATATTGATCATTCCAATATCAATGGCCTCTTTATCGTAAGTCTTGTAATTGATAGCCAAATTGGTTAACAATAACATTAAAGCAAGCCCTACTGCGAAATAGATCGAACTATTTCTACCGACGTCTGCTTTTCTATTTTTTTTTGGTTCCATGTGCTTAGAGTGTTTTAGGAATGCTAAAATAACCAATAATTTGTTAAAAAAGCAAGGGATTAATTTAATTTAACTTTAACTTTCTATAGAAGACTACTAAGAGTACAGCAAATATTGCACCAAAAACATTGGCAATCATATCATAAACGTCAAAGGTCCTGGTACTCGTTAAATAATTTTGAAACAATTCCATCAATACCCCATAGATTGCTGCTGCAGCAAGGGCAAATACTAAAGCGTTTTTATTCTTTAACGTATTTAAATAATTGTACACCAAAATGGTGAGTACAAAATAAGCTCCTGAATGGTAAATTTTATCATCAAAGGTTGACCCTAAGTTTTGGATATTACCAAGTGTAGCCAAGCTCAGCACCAGCAATATAGCTGCATAAGCTATAAGCAGCGCTAAAGCAAAATATTTATGCACCTATTAATTCTTTGTAGGCATCCGCTGAAAGTAACCCGTCAATTTGAGTCACATCTGAAAGCTTAATTTTAATCATCCAACCGTCGCCATAAGGATCTGAATTCACTTTTTCCGGCTCATCTTCCAATGCAGAGTTGAATTCAATAATCTCTCCTGAAAGTGGCAAGAACAAATCAGATACTGTTTTTACAGCTTCAACGGTTCCAAAAATTTCCTCAATCTCTAAAGTTTCATCTACAGTTTCAACTTCAACATAAACGATGTCTCCTAATTCACCTTGTGCGAAATCTGTAATGCCTACAGTTGCAACATCACCATCAATGCTAATCCATTCATGGTCTTTGGTATACTTTAATTGTGCTGGTATATTCATTATTGTAATAAATTTATTAGTAAAGCAAATGTACTTTTTTAAAAGCCGTTAATCAAAATTAATTGCCGAAATTATATCGCAAGGTAATGCCAGACCGTATTGTGGTTTGTGGGAATGCCGTGGATATGGCATATTCTGAGAATGTATAATCAAAATAGAAAATTCCGGTCAAGTTTTTACTGAACGCATAATCTGCAGAATATTTTACACCCCAGATGGTTTGCCCTGAGGTGACCTGATTGTCATCTAAATCTAAATACCTGATGATGGTCTTATTGTCGCGTAAAGACACATCGGCCTTCATGTTCAGATCAGCCTTGATGATTTGGGTAGGTCCCGCCATTTTAGAACGTATTCTTACGTCCTTAATGCGATAACCCAAGCCTAAGGTATACTCATTTCCCTTGATCTCCGTGAGCAAATTATTGTCAAAACTTAAAGAAAGGATGCGGTCCTTTTTTACCTCAGCTAAAATCTTTACTGAATTCTGCATTTCAAAATCCAATTTTACCAATGGGCTAAACATTTCTTCTAAGTTGATATTACTGAACAAGGTTTGATTTTTAAAATTGCCACCCTGGTCAAGTGCCTCCGGAGTGTCCTGATCATAATCTAAATTGGTTCTGAACTGATTAATGGTATATCCAGAGCGGTAGCCATGAGACACTGAAAAACGCTTGAACTTATCTTTAAACCATTTTAGACGCATTAACCCAGTATATTTTAAAGTCCAGTTAGGAATTGGAATATCTCTAAATGCCTTGAGTTTCACATTATCTGGGTTAGACCCTTGGTAGGCCGATAGAAAAGCGGGTAATAATACGGCTTGGTTGTTTTTACCGAAACCTACAGGGTAGCCTTCCGCATCCGTAGGGTAGGCATTGTTTCCATAAAAATCTTGGGCCAAGCGTTGCGCAATCACCAATCGGTTAGATCTGAAATCATTAAAAGCCGCGGATTGTTGCTCATCACTCGGGCTAAACGCGGTTTTAATTAGCGCTGTTGAGATATTGAAATTCCCAAAAGAATTGGTAATGAGCGTGTTGTAGGCATCACTAATCCCATCATTGTCAAAATCTAAAGTGTTGAAATTTTCATTAGTGTTTTCAGAATACATCCTACTCCCTATCAGATCAATTTTTAAATCCTTGATCACTTCAATATTGGCAGACACATCCAGAATACGATTGGTCACTTCGGAGTACTGCTGATTAAAGTCAGGGTACACGGTTAGCCATCCATTTCTAGCCACTAAATCCCTTATATCGCTTTGGCTCCCAAAAGTGTAGCCAAAGGTTGGTTTCATAGTCCCTATAAAACCGGGAGTTCTTAAGTAGCCCGGTAAAAACGACCCATTATTTTCACTGTAGTTAACTTGCACCCGTTTAACCATAGTTACCACATCCACAAAAGTATTGAAAGCCTTGGTGCCGGCATTAGAATCAGGGTTTTTCTGCTGTTCAGCATTTGGATTGTTCGGATTGGTTCTGCGTTCCAAACCATCAGGCGTAGGACGCCTATTTTGCGCCGCAGCGTTCGCATTCCCTTTTCTGACCAGCCCCACGTACTTATACAAAGTTTCCATGTTTAAAGTGGAATTGATGTTATGGGTATTGGCGTTCTGTATGGAATTCCCTAAGTTATAATTGGTAGTAACGCCCGTGGTTTCATCTATGATGGGCAGATTGGTGTTCAAATCTGAACCTTTTTGCCATTGGAAATCGCCAGTATAAGAATACGTCGCTTTTAAGAAACTAAAGGTCGGAATTTTATAAAGTGGGATTTCATAATTTAATTGCAACTGCTGATTCTGAATGTTTGGATCTCCAAAATCAAAAAAGCCGTCCCACACCGTTAAGGTTGGATCTTGTCTGCCATTAATCACATCATCCACAAAATAGTTTCTCACGATATTGGTGTTGTTCGCTGAAAAATTCAAGTTTAATGACTTTGATAATTGGTAGTTGAGGGCATACTGAAAATCGAATCTGTAATTTCGTCGGAACAATTCTTCCAAGCCAATATTATTGCCTGCCAACTCCACCTCTCTAAACTTCTGTTTATTGAATTGACGCAAGATATCCGAATTAACCGTAAAACTATTCGGCAATAAATTGAAATTGATGTCCTTTAAAATTTTAAGATATTTGTTGGTGAACAACGAGTCATTTTTAGCAAAAGGCTCATACGTAATCGGTTCAAAACTATAGGCGTAATTAACTCCGGTCCTTAAATTTTGATCTAAGGCATTTTCAATTTCAAAATCGCGATGCTCTACCTTATTATAGGAATAATTAAAGGTCAGGTTCTCCACATCGTAGAATCGCGGTTTTTCATCGCCTGTACGCTGTTTTCGCACCCCAATAAAATTGATGCTTTTCCGTTTGGTATAATCTTGAGACTGTTCTAGAATTTCATCCTCTTCCTCAGACGAACGTGCTGCCTCACGTCTTGAATCTAAAGTTAAATCGTTATAATATTGATCGTATTTAGGCGTGATCATCTCTTCACTCTGCCCATAATTAAACGGTACTTGAATGCCCCATTTCTTAGGCAATAGTTGACCTAAATTCATATTGGTCACCACATCGTATTGTTGCACGTCTTCACGACTGCGCTCATTAGGACGTTGTTCTATCCCGCCAAAACCTACGGTGCTTTGTCTTCCAGTAGCACTGATGTCAGCAAAATCCGCAATGTTGGAGTCCATACTTAATACTGCAGCCCAACCGCCTTCATTATCTAAATCAGAAAGACGCAATTCATTAAACCATACTTTACCACATAAATTGGTTGCGGTAGTGTTGTTTTTTACGCCCACCATCAACACTCTGACATCTCCAAAGTTAGGATTTCCTTTTATGGCGACACGGGTTTCTCCCACTTCAAAAGAATCGGCGCCAGAAACTAATACAGGCCCTGCTGAGGTCACGTTATAAAGGGTTGGGATTTGATTGGACAACGTACCATCGCTAATTCCCATAGATTTAATTTGCTGTAAAACATCTAAGGTGATATCAATTTCATTTTCAGAAGGCCAAACCTGATCACGTCCGGCACCAGATACCACGTTTAATGGCACTTGAATTTCATAGAAATTTTGGGTAAAGTCATTCCCCATGCGAATAAATCCGACCATTTCGCCTGGATTTAAAGTGCGTCCTTCCGTCGCTTCAGCGTGCATAAACATTTTAAGTTTCTTGTACTGACGCATGTCAATGCTGATATTTTTATAGACGCCGCGAGAGTCGCCACCTTCCAATTCGCATACCTCAACGACCAAAGACTGTTCGTTTTGTCGTTGGATATTGTTGTTGTTATTCAACTGCTCCAATTCTACGCCTGGAGGCAGCACGTAATTACCTTCATTTTCTTGTAATCCAATAACCCCCACACTAAAGGATGCATCACTACTGTTGTTGGTAGGATCCGCATCTAAATCTAAACCATAGCGTCTCCAATCACTTCTAACCAAATCTAAACTTGCAAAACGCATGACGGTTGGTTGAGAGAATTCTTTTAAATACATTCGCGCAAAGCGGATGGATCTGATATCTGTAATTCCGCCAATAGCACGTGTGGCCTCATCGATCGGGATTCGGAATTGGTACCATCTCACATCTCTATTTTCGCCATTAGGCAAGGTGATGTTTCTGGTTTTAACGTCATTTATTAAAGCATTGTTAGGATTGTCTAAACTGGCACGAGAAATATCAACTTCATATTCATAATAACTATCAATGGTGTTCATGGTGTTATCTCTGTTGATATCCTCTACATCAGGTTGCGTGGTGCTACCGCGATTGGTGTCCGAAAAGACATCAGGTGAGTTGCCCTCCGTACCGTTATATTTTTTGTACCGATCAAAAATATTCCCTTCTGCCTGTAAAAAATACTGGTAATTATCGTTAGAAGGATCATCGCCAAATTGCGATCCAAATTCTGCGATTTCCTTAGCATCGTTATAACCATCATAACCGACATCCTGATTTTCGCGCTCTGTTCCCAGACTTGAAAATGCATAGATTAGGGATTGGTTACGGGGCACCACAGAACCAAATTCGGTAGTATTCAAGCCGCTGACATCACCAGTATCTGGCAACCCATTTTCGTACTGTTTTTTACCGTCTTTAAGGATGTCTTCAGAAATATTTCCAAGATTTAAAAGCAACTTCCCGCCCGGGTTAGTCGGATTATCCAAGAATGGATCTTGCACCCAAAATTCAATATATTCAACGTTGGCCTGCTCAAAGTCCGTGCTGGTAATTTGACGTGTGATACCCGCCCAACTGTCACGAGGAGAAGTTAAGGTGTTTGGCAAATTAATATTTTGAGTCTGGAAATTATAAGGTCCGCGTTCATTAGGATAATAGGCCAAATCTAATGTTTGGATCACCGTGCTTTGCCCCTGTACCAAATCGCGTTGCGGGAAAATCTCGTCTATAAAAACACGTCTGGCATATAAGTCGGACAGATCATTCTCAGTAATCCCGTTAGGACGTTGCGAACTGTAAAAAATAGGATCAACGCTGTACCAATTAAGCATCGCTCTATTGTACCCGTTTTGGATGCCAATGTCATCTTCATTGACGCCAATTCCCAATTTTTTTGGACGACTGGACAAGAACCATGCTTGTGGCGCTAATAAATCGATACTCCCTTGCGAACCTTCAAAGTCATCTACATAAGCGGTTGATTCCCCCTGAAAATCGGTGCCTTTTGGAGCGCCAGGCATGAGGTAAGCAAATTCGCCTCTAACCGACAGGTTGGAAGGCACATCCGTATCAATATTTGGCAGTTTATTAGCCAAACGGGTTAGGAAAGGTACGTCTGTCGAGTAATTCCCGTTCAGACCTAAAATAGTATTATTAATCGATTCTGAATTGTAATTGGCTTTTTGGGTGATGGGACGTTCACTAAGATTTAGAAACGTGGCCCCAAGTACAAAATTCTCATTAAATTGATGCTCTACGTTGATACCGGTGAAACGTTTGGTCTGTTGGCCGAACACCGCATTGTTTTCTACTGATACATTAATCGGCGTGTTGGAGGCTTTCAGTGCTTGGTCTAAAATCTCAACCCGTCCTAGTTGATAGTTCACCGTATAATCTACCCCTTCTACTAACACACGGCCACCCGCGGTTACTTTAACAGAACCTCTCGGCACATTAAAAGCACCAATGGCAATGCCATCACTTCCCGTAGATTTATAACGGCCTTTTAATTGGAATTTATTCTTGTCGGCCTCTTCTAATGCGGCTGTTTTGGTGCCTTTATAAAGCAAGTCGTACACATACTTTTCCTGATTGGGATTCGTGTAGGTCGGATCATTATAATCTGAAGGATAGGCAGGATCTGCCAAAACATCAAAAAGATATTTCCCGAAAGGCTCTACTTTTGTGAAGATAATTTTCCCATTTTGGGTCAACACGGTGATGCCCGGTACAAAATCGAAAAATCCATCTCCATTTTGCTGCGGATCGTTGTTGTAGTTCAACCGGTCTAAATGAAACAGGCGGATTAATGGTGTTTCCATTATGGGCGTATCATCAGAAGGATCAGGAGTATTATTATCATAAGGTGGGAAAGCAGTGCCTTCAACTGGTTTAATATAATTGAGCGGTGAGGCTTCCGTATAGAAAATATTTAATTTAAAATCTTCTTGGCTCAATTGGTAGGCGCCAGAGTCATAAATATTCTTCATCATCAAATCCCAAATCGGTTGATTCACGTTAGTGATCGCGCTCTTTAGCATCTTTAGGATCAAGTTATTGTTATTGATCACAATATTTCCGGTATTAGGATCAGTAGCTGAGTCCGTAGCCTCAACCCCATCATTCGCAAACTCCCCAACTTGGTACACCTTGTCTCCCACCGTATATTGGTAAGCCACGGCAAGCACCTCATCATTAAGTAAGCGTTGGTTTAAGGAAATATACCCCAATTGGGTTTGAAGCGTGTAATCATACCCTTCAATCAACTTTCTCGCATTCTCCAATTTGCCAAAGTCAAAACCTTCATTTGCGGGAATATTGATTCCTTGCTCAACACGGGTTATGTCTCTAACGGCAGTATTTAAGTTAGATCCGGCTCCTCCAATGTTAGTAGGATCAAAGCCGTTGTTTTTATTGTCTGGGAGTGGACCTGGCCTTAAGATACTCACATCAGACCCCACCCGTTGCGATTCCCCAAGATCCTGAAAAGCCGCCACATTACGCACATTATCGGTTTGGTTGCTCCGGTTGGTGACCCAGACTTCTATACGGGTAATTTGAACATTACTATTGATGTAGGGGTAACGCTGCAGGGCAACGTCATAGCGGTCTCTAAAATATTGTGCTAAGAAAAAATGCCGATTCTCGTCATAATCGCGCGCGTAAAATGAGAATTCTTCAAGCGTGCCGCCACCTTGTGCCACAACGGAGCGCGACTGTGATTTCTGCTCAGAAAACACCGCTGTAACCCGTGTTTTCCCGAATTGCAATTCGGTTTTAACCCCAAACAAACTCTGTGCTCCGGTAATCAATGAACTGTTGAGCGGCATGCTAACGTTACCTACCTCAATTTTTCTGACGATATCGTCTTCAGTTGGGGTGTATTCTAATTTGATTAGATTTTGAAAATCGAAAGTGGATTCAGTGTCGTAATTAGCGGTGACCTGCAGACGGGTACCCACTTTACCCAATAAACTCAAGCTGATGCGTTGATCAAAATCGAAGGTAAAATTACTGCGGTTTCGAGGTGAAAACGATGGATTGTCCTGTTTGGTAAACAGGATTCCCAAATCCATTTCTACCGAGCCTTGCGGTACGACCTCAATGGTATTCCCGCCAAATATCGATTCAAAAAAACCGGAATTAACGTAAAACTCTGGTAAAAGATTTTTTTGCTGCCCTTCTGTACCGTCTTTTTTTCCTTCGGCGATATCAACTTTCTGCTTGTAATAATTTTTCAGATTCTCTTCCAATACCAATTTCTGGTATTCCGTGGGCGTTAGGATAAGTGGGTAATTGATATTAAAACTTCCTACTGTTTGGGTAAAGATATACCGATCCGTGATTGGATCATATGTGTATTTTGATACAATACTTTTAGGATTAGGCATTTTTATGCTGCCTAACACATGGCCCGTTTTAGTGCTGTCCTGTGCTGCTGGAATTTCCTGTGAAAACCCGAATTGACTGATGAACACTACTATGACCAGAAGCCATACACGTTTTAAAGACTGAAATAAGCTTGGGTTAGTGGTGCTCAAAATCGGTTATAAATTTTTTAATGCCGCCTTTATAATAACTTCAACGTTGGCATCTGGTTGGTTGGCAACAATTTTCTCAACAACACGTTCAGCTTGTTTTCGTGCAAATCCGAGAACTTCTAAAGCTGATAACGCTTCATCTTTATGAGTATTGTTTTGGACTACAGAAAGTTCATCTATGTCATACACTTTAAGAACTTTATCCTTTAGATCCAAGATCACGCGAGCGGCGGTCTTTGCGCCAATGCCTTTGATGGATTGGATTAATGCCACATCACCATGAGCAATGCCCTCGCGCACCTGTTTAGGAGTTAAAGAGGACAACATGGTACGTGCCGTACTAGAACCAACGCCACTAACCGAAATTAATAATTTAAAGATTTCGCGTTCCGCAATGGAAGAAAAACCAAATAAGGTATGGGAGTCCTCCTTGACTTGCAAATACGTATACAGCTTTAAGGATTCCACATCGGGAATTTGAGAATAGGTGTGCAATGAAATATTGATGTGATAGCCTATCCCATTACAATCTATGACAACATCAGTTAAATTTTTTTCAACAAGTTTCCCTTGAATATGTGTAATCATGTACTGGCTTTAGATGATTTCAAATGTAATAAAATTATTTTCATTGCTCAGCGGATTACTTGGCTAAAGCCGCTTTCACTTCTTGCTCCTTTTTCTCCTTATACTGCGCGTCAATCACCGCAATAGCGGTCATATTCACAATCTCATCTACACTGGCATCCAACTGAAGAATGTGCACTGGTTTACGCATCCCCATCATTATTGGCCCAATAGACTCTGCTTTATTTAACTCTTTTAAAAGTTTATAGGTGATGTTTGCCGAATCTAAACTTGGAAAAATTAGGGTGTTTACTTTGCGTCCCGCCAATTTTGAGAAAGGGAAGAACTCCTGAAGCATGTCTTGGTTTAAAGCAAAATCTGTTTGCAATTCACCATCCACCACCAATTCGGGATTGGATTCGTGTAAAATTTTCACTGCATCTCTCACCTTGGTCGCCCTCGGACTAGGTGAAGAACCAAAGTTTGCAAAGGAAATCATGGCCATAACAGGCTCCATCCCGAACATTCTTACCGTTCTTGCGGTCATTTGGGCAATTTTGGCCAAATCTTCCGCCGGAGGATCAATGTTAATAGAGGTATCACTTAAAAACATAGGCCCACGTTGAGTCATCATAAGGTTTGTCGTAGCAATACGTGTGGCGCCTTTGGCCAAACCAATCAATTCTAACATCGGTTTTACTACAGAAGGATAACTGCGTGAGAAACCAGATATCAAAGCATCTGCATCACCTTCATTGACCATCATGGCGGCAAAATAGTTACGCTCGCGCATTAATTTTTGGGCCGAATATAAGGTCACACCTTTGCGTTTGCGTTGTGACCAATACACTTCCGCATATCTATTACGACGTTGTTCTTCATCGTCCGTTTTAGGGTCGATAATTTCAACATTGGCATCAAATTCAATTTCCGCCATCAAACTCAATATCGTTTCTCGTCTTCCCAAAAGAATCGGAATGGAAATACCTTCATCAAAAGCAATTTGAGCAGCTTTTAAAACATCTAAATGGTCAGCTTCTGCATACACCACGCGCTTCGGGTCCATTTTTGCACGGTTGGTCAGTAAGCGTACAATTTTATTATCAGAACCTAAACGTTCCAACAAACTATCGCGGTACTTTTCCCAATCATGTATGGCCTCTTTAGCTACACCACTTTCCATGGCGGCTTTTGCCACCGCTGGTGGCACTTCAGCAATCAAGCGAGGGTCAAAAGGTTTCGGAATAATGTATTCTCTACCAAAGGTCAGATGGGTTTCGCCGTAAGCAATATTAACCTGCTCAGGCACATTTTGCTTGGCCAAATTAGCCAGTGCGGTTACTGCGGCCATTTTCATGGCTTCGTTTATTTTAGTGGCCCTAACATCTAGAGCACCTCTAAAAATATAAGGAAATCCGAGTACATTATTTACTTGATTAGGATGGTCAGAACGGCCTGTAGCCATAATGACATCCTTACGTGTGTCAATTGCCAATTGGTAATCAATTTCAGGATCCGGATTGGCCAAAGCGAACACAATCGGGTTATCTGCCATAGACAGCAACATCTCAGGAGAGAGAATATTAGAGGTGGATAAACCAATAAAAACGTCGGCATTTTGCAGCGCCTCTGCTAAGGTATCAATTTCGCGGTGGGTTGCAAATTCTGCTTTTTCCGCAGTTAAATCGGTACGTGTCTGTCTGATAACGCCTTTACTATCGGTCATCACAATATGTTCACGTTGAGCACCAAATGCTTGGTACAAACGGGTACATGAAATAGCGGCAGCACCGGCTCCACTAATCACAATCTGCACCTCTGCCATGCTCTTACCCGCAAGTTCTAAGGCATTCAACAAGGCTGCTGCCGATATAATAGCCGTCCCGTGCTGATCATCATGCATGACCGGAATGTCTAACTCCTCTTTTAATCGACGTTCAATTTCAAAAGCTTCTGGAGCTTTAATATCTTCTAAATTAATCCCTCCAAACGTTGGGGCAATCATTTTAACGGTCTGAATAAATTCCTCAACATTTTCAGTATTCACCTCAATATCAAATACATCAATATCAGAAAATATTTTAAATAGAAGTCCTTTTCCTTCCATCACTGGTTTAGAGGCTTCCGGACCAATATTGCCTAATCCTAAAACGGCAGTACCGTTAGAGATTACCGCTACCAAATTACCTTTGGCTGTATATTTATAAACGTTGTTGACATCTTTAGCAATCTCCAAACAAGGTTCTGCAACTCCCGGTGAATAAGCCAAGGACAAATCGCGTTGTGTCGCGTATTTTTTGGTAGGAACGACCTGAATTTTACCAGGTGTCGGTTTTGCGTGGTATACTAATGCCTCTCTACGTTTGCTCTGTTTGCTCATATTATTAAAAATTTTGCTAAGAAGCAAAGGTAAGCGTTTTATGAGAAATGTAAACTGACATTAAATGGAATTGCATAAATTTATTTACCTAACGGATGCTGTAAAACTAAGTCTAGAACAAGTATCCCTAAAGTCCGTAAATTCCGTGATTTTAAACCAAGAAAATTAATAGTTTTACCACACTATATTTTTGATAGTGAACACGGCAATTGAATTATATTTGTAAGTTGTATTTTTGAATCCCCAATGTGCTGATGCTTTTAAAATCCCTGCTTTTTATAAGTCTATTTTGTTTAGGTCACGGTGTTGTTTTTTCACAAGAAAAGAGCACTGAAAAAGACTCTACCAATATGTACCAAAAATTAGAGGTATATTCTAAAAAAAGAAAATTCACCAAAGCACTTCACAAACTCGTTTTCAGATCGACCGCAAAAAAACCGCTTAATGCGGTTAAGAATCAGCCCAAGCAAGATTTTGCGCAGTTTGAAGGTAAAATTATCCGCAACATTACTATAGGGAGCCATGACCCGTTTGGATTCTCTTTTTCAGATAGCACTGAAACGGCGAATAGCTGGGTAGAAAAAACCGGAAACTTTATCCATATCAAAACAAAAGCGTTTGCCATAAGAAACACGCTGCTCATTAAAGAGAACACGCCGTTAGATACGTTTCTCTTGAGAGAGAGTGAGCGGTTGTTACGTTCGCAAAATTATATCCGTCGGGTGGAAGTGACCGCAAAACCTGTAGAGACCTCTAACGATTCAATCGACCTTAATGTTGAAGTTTTAGATTCATGGAGTTTAATTCCTAACGCAACGGCCTCTACCTCAAAAACAAAACTAAAATTAAAGAATAGAAATTTTTTAGGTTTTGGCCATGAGTTTAGCAATACAGTTGTAAAAAGTCTGGAAGAAGGTAATTATGGTTACGACATGAGTTATACCGTTCCAAATTTTAAGAACACCTTTATCGAAACCACATTAGCCTACAGAACGGATTTAAATGGCTATTACACAAAACTGCTTAAAATTGACCGCCCTTTTTATTCCGCCTTATCCAAATGGGCCGGTGGAATTTATTTTGATGAACAATATCGCAAGGAATACATCCATAACGGCGATCCAGAACTTCAACTTCAAGATTTTAAGTACTTAACCCAAGATTTTTGGGGTGGTCAGGCGTATCAACTTTTTAAAGGGAATTCAGAAAGAGAGCGAACCACAAATTTTATAACCAGTCTGCGCTACCTGCATGTTGACTATAAAGAACGCCCAACAGCCGCATATGATCCTGTGGGTTATTTTGCTAATGAAACATTTTATTTGGGCAGTGTGGGAATTGCTTCCAGACAATTCGTTAAAGATGATTATATTTTTAGAGATGGCACCATTGAGGATGTACCCGTTGGGACGGTGTATGCGGTGACGGGAGGTTACCAGCGAAAAAATGAGCGCAATCGGATGTATGTGGGTGTTAAGGCTTCCCATGGCAATTACTTTAATTGGGGATTTTTAAGTACCAATTTTGAGATCGGAAGTTTTGTGGACAATAACCATTTGGAGCAAACTACCATTTCATTGCAGGCCAATTATTTTACAAAGCTCATCTCCTTGGGGAAAGAATGGAAGATGCGTCAATTTGTAAAACCTCAAATTCTGATTGGTACAAATCGGCTAGATTCAGAAGGAGACCGTCTCACCATTGACCACAACAATAAGTTTAGAGGGGTCTATGATCATAACTTTGATCTTAAAAATGGCGCAGGAATTAGAGGCTTTGATAGTGACATTATGGGAACCAAAAAATATGTTCTGTCTTTACAAACACAGTTCTATTCTCCTTGGGATTTATGGGGTTTTCGAATGAACCCGTACCTCAATTTTAGTGCTGCTGCTTTGGGGGACGAAGGCACGTCCATAACCAATAGTAAGGTGTACACCTCTTTTGGAGCCGGATTTATTATCCGTAATGACTATTTGGTTTTCAGTTCCTTTCAAGTGTCTTTTTCCTTTTATCCTCAAATTCCGGGACATGGAGAAAATATTATTAAATCCAACGCTTTTGAAACTGACGATTTTGGATTTCAAAGTTTCGACTTAGGAAAACCTAAACCGGTGTGGTATAATTAAATTAACCTTCTTTTATAAAATTAATATTACGCTTTAAACCTTCGAATTTTGTGCGTTTTACTGGCGATTTTGTAAAGAGATCCTTAAACACATCTTCAGTAATATCTTCCCAATCTTTTTTGGTCATGGATAATAAATCAGGATGCGGATTAAATAAGGGTTCACTATGCGCTTTCGAAAAACGATTCCAAGGACAGACGTCTTGGCAGATGTCACAACCGAACATCCAATCGTCAAATTTGCCTTTAAATTCGCTAGGGATTTTATCTTTTAATTCGATGGTAAAATATGAAATACACTTACTGCCATCTACCACATAAGGTTCCGTAATGGCTTGGGTGGGGCAGGCGTCAATACATTTGGTACAGGTACCACAATGGTCTGTTGTGGGTAGATCATATTCCAATTCGAGATCAATAATTAATTCTGCCACAAAATGAAATGATCCGGCTTGTTGGGTTAGCAGCAGGGTATGTTTTCCCACCCAACCTAAACCAGATTTGGCCGCCCATGCTTTGTCTAATACAGGAGCAGAATCCGTAAAGGCGCGACCGTGCACCTCGCCGATTTCCTCTTGAATGAAATTTAGAAGTGATTTAAGTTTGTCTTTAATGACAAAATGATAATCTGTCCCGTAGGCGTATTTAGAAATTTTATAGGTGTGGTCTATTTGGTGTTCTTCGGGATAATAATTTAATAGTAAGGAAATAACCGATTTAGAATCCTCCACCAGTTTTGTGGGGTCCAAACGTTTGTCAAAATGATTTTCCATATAGCGCATCTCCCCGTGCATATTGTTTTTGAGGTAGCGCTCCAATCGTGGTGCTTCTTCCTCCAAAAATTGAGCTCTGCTAATGCCACAAGACAAAAATCCGAGGCGTTTAGCTTCTGATTTTATGAGTTGGCTGTATTTGGATTTATGATTCACTCTTTAATTTGTTAATTTACTATCTGCCTGATGGCAATCTAAATATTCGTCTGGCTGCACGTTGTTAAACTTTTGTCAGGCTGAGCGTAGTCGAAGCCCATAAGAAACTCATAAAGTGCGATGTACTCGCCTATCACGTTAAACTCTGTGCTCGTCTCTCAGGCTGAGCGCAGTCGAAGCCCTTACTTTCCATTATCAGGCCCATATTTATAATGCGTCGCATTCCGACATTCCGCTAATATTTGCAATCTATCAAAATCCCCCTCAATTAAGGCCTTCTTTTTAGCCCTTGACCACCCTTTTAATTTCTTTTCATAAAAAATAGCTTGCAACACATCATTAAACTCTTGATAAAATTCCATTTTGACTGGTCGTTTCTTAAACGTGTAACAATCTTTATGTTTTCCTAGTTGATGCTCTTCAAATCTACGTGCAACATCGTTTGTGATTCTGGTGTAATAGGAATCGTCAGCACATTTTAAAATATAAACGTAATACTGGCACATTTCGTTTTGATTTGGTTTTGATCACTATTATTAATTTCTGAGTTAAATAGGGCTTCGACTGCGCTCAGCCTGACAGTTCGTTTGTTAACGCTGTTTTTCATCTAAAGCTTCGACTGCGCTCAGCTTGACAACCTCACCCTTAAACACGCCTTTCAAATCGCATTAACGCATTTTTAGGCTTTAAGGATATTAGAGGGGTGATTTCAATAGTCTCAAATTCTGGGTGAATTTTATAGTTTTTAATCAATTCTGTTACCGCGATAATCATTTCAGACATGGCGAAATTGTTACCGATACATTTTCTTGGGCCTGCTCCGAATGGAAAGTACTGGGAAGAAAATTGACGACTTCCCTCGCTAAAACGCTCTGGCATAAAGCGGTCAGGAGTTTTCCATAAATCTGGATGACGGTGGATTTCATAGATCGAAAATAACAGATTCGATTCTTTTTTGAACAGCAAATTATTAAATACGTCTTCTTCTATATTCACCCGATCAATAAAATACACCGGTGGGTATAAACGCATTGCTTCTTCAATAACCTGTTGGCAAATTTTGGAGGCCATTACCCTTTGCATGATATCAGCAGAATCTGATGGTGTTGCCAAACTTTCTCTATAAATCTTTTCTTGCCACTCTGGGTGTTGCGCTAAGAGTTGAAAAGTAAACGTGAGTGCATTGGAGGTAGTTTCATGACCTGCCGTAAACAAAATCAAGATTTCATCTATCAATTGTTCTTCGTCCATAAAATTGCCATCTTCATAACGCGCTTCCAAGAGCATGTCTAATAAATCGTCATGGCGTTCTGAGGCATTGCGTCTGGTGTTCACAATAGTTTTGAGTATTTGACGGGCTTCTCTGGTGAGTTCCAAATGCTTTTCTATAGTGCCGCTAGCCTTAAACCACCATCCTAAATAGGGTTGACGCAATTCTCTTACCAACATTCTTTGGGCTGCTTCTGTGATAAACTGTAAGCGGTTGATGTCTTCTGTACTTGCAGCACTGCTGAATAAGGATTTTACCACCGTTTGAAAAGCCAAATCATTAAGCACCGGGAAGGCATCCATAGTTTTGCCCGGCTGGATACGCTGATATTCGGATTGGATGGCCGCTAACACTTTACTCATTAAATTTGACAGATGCGACTTATGAAAGGCAGGTTGAATTAATTGGCGTTGTTTTTTCCACAGCTCACCTTCAGCCGTAAGCAAGCCTCGGCCCACATACTTGACCAAGTCTACCGTTTGAATTTTAGACTTCTTATAGTTTTTTTGATTTTTTTGCAGGACATATTCGGCAAACGCAGCGTCTCGTGAAAAGACTACTTCATTGGTAAATCCGACTTTTAATTTAAAGGTATCGCCTTTTGCCGTGAAGTTGGCGTGATGAAATGGCAAAGGGTTTTTAAGAATATCAAGTGAATGCTTAAGAAAGTCAATTAAAGGAACAGTAGGGATGTCATTGTTGCTTGGCATTATATGGAACTTTATGGTGCTAATTTATAAACTTGAACTGCTGCTTCCCCTCATTGACGAGTACAACACTGAAAAGGCTAAACTAATTGAAGAGACCGCCTTGAATATTACTCTTAACTCTTCCCAAATGTTTATAGGCCAAATCCGTGACTTCCCTACCTCTAGGGGTGCGCATGATAAAGCCTTGCTGAATTAAGAATGGTTCATAAACTTCTTCTATGGTTTCCGCACTTTCACTCACCGCGGTAGCCAAGGTGGTGATTCCTACTGGACCGCCCTTGAACTTATCGATAATGGTCATCAATATTTTGTTGTCCATTTCATCAAGACCGTGAGCATCTACATTGAGTGCTTTAAGGGCGAATTTAGCTATCGTGATATCAATGCTCCCATTGCCTTTGATTTGAGCGAAATCGCGCACGCGTCGTAGCAGGGCATTCGAAATACGCGGGGTACCTCTACTCCTACCAGCTATTTCAACCGCCGCTTCCATTGAAATGGGAACATTTAAAATAGATGCACTCCGTTGTGTGATAGTGGTGAGCAATTCTGTGTCATAATATTGCAATCTGCTCTGGATTCCAAACCGTGCGCGCATTGGGGAGGTAAGTAAGCCTGACCTCGTGGTAGCGCCAATCAATGTAAACGGATTTAAGTTGATTTGCACCGTCCGGGCATTAGGCCCTGACTCAATCATAATGTCAATTTTATAGTCTTCCATGGCGGAA
The DNA here is from genome assembly GCF_007997285.1 of Gelidibacter salicanalis. GTDB lineage: Bacteria > Bacteroidota > Bacteroidia > Flavobacteriales > Flavobacteriaceae > Gelidibacter > Gelidibacter salicanalis. Next base: position 20,175 of record NZ_VORX01000006.1, on the reverse strand, counting down.
TACAAATATTCTTCCACTATGGGGCTCAACCGATGGATTTCATCAATAAACAATACGTCGCGTTCATCAAGATTGGTCAACAGTCCGGCAAGATCTCCAGGTTTGTCTAAAACAGGACCAGAGGTCACCTTTATATTAGCACCCAACTCACTTGCCAAGATGTGGGCCAAGGTTGTCTTACCGAGTCCAGGAGGGCCGTGAAATAAGGTATGGTCTAAAGCTTCGTTTCGTTGATTTGCCGCCTCTACAAATATTTTTAAATTTTCCAACACCTGATCCTGACCAGAGAAATCATCAAAGGATAAAGGTCTTAATTTTTTCTCGACATCAAATTCTTCAGGAGAAAAATTGTCGTTGGATGGATTGAGGTTGTCGTTCATGTTATTTCCCACAACAGTGGGAATCTTATTTTAATTAATACTAGTGTCTATAGATATTATTCCGATGGACAGAAAACAAAGATAAACAAAAAGCCTTTCTTATTAAGAAAGGCTTTTGAGTTAGGATTGAATTTTGAGAGGTCTTAAAGACGCTCGCATTCTAAAATTTTATTAGTGTTGAAGTTCCTCTTCACCTTCTTTTAAAGGGACGTTCTGAGGCACAAAGTCATCATCATGACCTGGTTTACTGTAATCATATGACCAACGGTATACATGAGGAATAGCTCCTGGCCAGTTGCCATGGATATGTTTTACTGGTGTCGTCCATTCCAACGTCGTTGATCTCCACGGATTTTGAACCGCTTTCGCCCCCATAAACATGCTAGAAAAGAAGTTGTACAAATACACAATCTGAACAATACCTCCAATGATAGCAAAAATAGTAATAACAATATTCACATCAGCTAAATCGTCAAATAACGGGAATGCTGAGTTGGTATAGTAACGTCTTGGTAATCCTGCCATACCGATAAAATGCATAGGAAAGAATACGCCGTACGCACAAATTGCAGTCACCCAAAAGTGAATATAACCTAGGTTTTTATTCAACATTCTACCAAACATTTTAGGATACCAGTGGTACACCCCTGCAAACATTCCGTAAATAGCTGAGATACCCATAACTAAATGGAAGTGAGCAATTACGAAATACGTATCGTGTACGTTAATATCTAAGGCACTATCTCCCAGAATAATTCCGGTTAAACCACCAGTGATAAACGTCGATACGAATCCGATAGAGAATAACATGGCCGGGTTCATCTGTAGATTTCCTTTCCATAAGGTCGTAATCCAGTTGAATGCTTTTACGGCAGATGGAATAGCAATTAATAATGTGGTAAAGGTAAATACAGACCCTAAGAATGGATTCATCCCTGACACGAACATATGGTGACCCCAAACAATTGTCGATAAGAAGGCAATTGCTAAAATGGAAGCAACCATCGCACGGTATCCGAAAATTGGTTTACGTGCATTAGAGGCCATAATTTCTGACACTAATCCCATGGCTGGTAAAATCACAATATATACTTCCGGGTGTCCTAAGAACCAGAATAAATGCTCAAATAACACAGGAGATCCACCTTGGTAATGCAAAACTTCACCTTGAATAAAAATATCTGATAAAAAGAAGGACGTACCAAAGCTTCTATCCATGATCAATAATAATGCTGCTGCAAACAATACTGGGAAAGAAACCACACCAATAATTGCAGTTACAAAGAACGCCCAAATGGTCAATGGCAAACGCGTCATGCTCATTCCTTTGGTACGCATGTTAATAACCGTAACAATATAGTTTAATGACCCTAATAAAGAGGATGCAATAAAGATAGCCATTGAGATTAACCATAAGGTCATCCCCATTCCTGAACCTCCTTGAGCCATTGGCAACGCACTTAACGGCGGATAGATTGTCCAACCCGCTGCTGCAGGTCCTGCTTCAACAAATAATGAGATCAACATGATGATACTTGAAAGGAAAAACAACCAATAGGATACCATGTTCAAAAATCCAGAAGCCATATCTCGCGCACCAATTTGCAGCGGAATAAGAAGATTACTAAAGGTTCCACTCAAACCAGCAGTCAATACGAAGAATACCATGATGGTACCGTGAATGGTGACTAATGCCAAATAAATGTCAGCATCCATGACCCCGCCTGGTGCCCATTTGCCCAATAACGCTTCAAAAAGCACGTTTGGCTCTTCTGGCCAAGCAATTTGAATACGGAACATGATAGACATCAAAACCCCGATGATACCCATTAAGGTACCAGTAATAAGGTATTGTTTGGCGATCATCTTGTGATCTTGACTAAAGATATACTTAGTTACAAAGGTTTCTTTGTGATGATGTCCGTGATCGTCGTCGTGTGCGTGAATATCTACTGCGTGTGTTGACATAATCTATATATACTGTTTATAAAACGATTTTTGTTATTATTTCAATGATTCTTTGAAGGTCTTTTGCTCTTTAATCCAAGCATCATACTCTTCTTGGGTTTCCACTATAATATTCATTTGCATATTATAATGCGACTTCCCACAAATCTTGTTGCAAAGTAATAGAAAATGGAACTCGTAAGGATCTAAAGCTCCTTCACCTTTAGCCATTAACTCTTTACTTTTCTCTGCGCGAATATTATTAATATTATTAACCTTATCAATCATATCTGGCGTTTCACGCATCTCTTTAGTAGTGATAGACGGTGTAAAACCAAATTTAGTAATCATTCCAGGTACAGAGTTCATTTGCGCTCTAAAGTGAGGCATGTAAACTGAGTGCAGTACATCTTGAGAACGGATTTCAAATAGCACTGGTTTCCCAACAACTAAATGCAATTCCTTAACCACAATATCATCCTGTGCATTGGGATCAGCTTCATCGATACCTAACACATTAGCCTTGTCAATATCAATCAATCTAACGTTGGCCATTCCCAAAACATTATCCTGACCAGCGTAACGTGCGGTCCAGTTAAACTGTTGTCCATAAATTTCAACAATCATAGGGTCAGCATCCTCATCAACATTCATAATAGACGTCCATGTAAATAAGCCGTAGATGATCAATCCAGCTAAAACGATTACAGGAATGATGGTCCAAATGGCTTCCAAAGTATTATTGTCCGCAAAGAATAAAGCTTTCTTTCCTTTTTCTCCTCTGTATTTAAAGGCGAACCAGTGTAATAGAAATTGGGTGATGATCTGAACTGTAAATATTACAGCCATAGAAATCAACATTAAATTGTCAATTTCTGAACCATGCTCTGATGCCGCATTGGACACCAATGGTAAATCTCCCCATTTTACAAATGAAATAATAGTAATGGCATAGATAAAGACCAAGAAGCCCATCATCAAATAACCATTGATCTTATTATCGTAATCTGTTGCAATTCCACTATGAGACGTGTCAGTACTTACTTGAGCAAGATCAAATATTTTGACCATTTGCCAAATAGCTACCGCTATGAATAGTACTATGATAATTGTTAATAAAGCAGTCATTGTCGTTTCTCTTCTTTATATATTATTATTAATAATGGAAATGTTCGCTCTCTTTAAGGAATGGATTGTTCTTAACGGTAAGCGGTGCTTTTGCCAATGACGAGAACACAACCAATAAGAATAAACCTCCAAATAATAGAATTGATCCTATTTCAGGAATTCCAATAAACCATTGATCGCCTACTGTTGCTGGCATGATCATGACAAAGATATCTACATAATGACCTACTAATATTAGGACACCACACATCATCACGAACCATGGAATACGCTTGTAATCACTGTTCATTAAAATTAATAATGGGAACAAGAAATTAAGCACCAACATTCCGAAGAATGGTAAATTATAATCTTCAATGCGGGTTACAAAGTACGTGACTTCTTCAGGGATGTTCGCATACCAAATCAACATGAATTGTGAGAACCATAAATATGTCCACAAGACACTAAACCCGAACATATACTTTGCCAAATCATGAATATGACTGTCGTTTACAAGAGGTAAATGTCCCAATGACTTTAAGAATATGGCCACCATTGCAATCACGGTGACACCACTAACCAGCATTCCTGACAATACATACCAACCAAATAAGGTGCTAAACCAGTGTGGATCTACACTCATGACCCAGTCCCAAGACATGATTGATTCGGTATAAATAAAGAATACTAAAAATCCTGCCGCAATTCTGAATGATTTTTTAAAGTTACTCTTATCACCTGGTTCAGCGGTATCTTGTGCGATAGAAAACTTTCGCGCAAAATGTCGGTATCCCACCCAACCTGCAATAAATATCGCGGCTCTAATTAAGAACCAAGGAATATTTAAATAGCTTGATTTATTTTGAATCAATTTATCATCAGCAACCACCTCTGGGTTCATCCAAATAAAGATTTCATTATGGTGACCGATATAGTGGGAGCCTACTGCAATAGCTACAACGATAATTGCACCTGGCAATAAATAGGCACTAATACCCTCCATCACTCGATTTAATAATGGCGACCATCCTGATTGTGCCGCAACGTTAATCGCATAGAATGCTAAAACTCCTAAAGAAATCATCATAAAGAAAAAGGCAGCGACATACATTGCAGACCATGGTCTCTTAGCTAAACGTTCTTGAACGTGTGCTGCATGTTCGTCATCATGAACACCTTGATCCACATCTGCCGTAGCATCATGTGCTCCAATGTCATGTGTATTATCAGCATGATTTTCTACACCTGCAACAACATGTGCTTCTGTAGGTACATCGTGTCCACCACCATGACCGTCATCCGCCAACATTATTTTTACCTCTTCTAAAGATTTATGAGATGTCATAAAACCATAAGCCACTCCTAAAACTCCTAGGACGATTAGGATGATGGAAAATGTCTTTAATCTATTTGAAATTGTGTACATATCTATATTGAATCTTTAACAGTCTGACTTCCTCCTAATTCTGATTTAAGTTGCATTACATAATCCACAACTTGCCAACGCTCTTCTTCATCCAATTGATTGGCATAAGACCCCATCACGTTTTTACCATAATGAATAGTGTGATACACACTACCTTCAGTCAAAGCTCTTCCTGGATCGTCAAATGCAGGCACTCCTAAAATCTTTTCACGAGTTACTAAAATACCTTTACCATCTCCTTTTTTACCATGACAAACAGCACAGTAAATATCGTATAGCTGACCACCTCTTGGCGAATCAATAGTGGTGGAATCCAAAGGATTTTTTAACGTTGCTTTTGCTAAGTCATACCCTTCTAAAGATCCGTCAATATCAAAAGGCTTATGGCCTCTGGCTACAGATCCGTCAGCGGGCAATTTGGCCTCCATTCCATCAGGTAAAAAATCAGCTTCTCCATAAGCTTCATAGCCTACAGACTCATACATATCTGGAAAATACTGATAATTAGGTCTAGAATTCTCCTGACATGATGCAAAAGAGATCAACACTACCATCAATACTACTAATTTAAATAAGCTTTTCATGTGTATTAGTGTGCTTTATCAATTAAGGTAACTTCTACTGCTCCTGTATTTCTTAAGATATCAAACTGCTCATCAATATTATGACCAGCACTAATTTCCATTAAGAAATGATCGTCTGTTGTTCTTACATCTGGGTTTTCAGCTTCTTTAAACGGCCAAAGTTTACTGCGTAAGTAAAACGTGATGACCATTAAATGCGCTGAAAAAAACACCGTCAACTCAAACATAATCGGCACGAATGCCGGCATGCCTTCAATATAGCTGAAACTTGGTTTTCCACCAATGTTTTGCGGCCAATCTTCAATCATGATATAATCCATCATTACTGTTGCAACGACTAAACCAATAACGCCATAAATAAATGCAGTGATTGCTAATCGCGTTGGTGCCAATCCCATCGCTTTGTCCAATCCGTGAACTGGAAAAGGCGTGTATATTTCTTCAATGTGATAGCGTTCTGCCCTTACTTTTTTAACGGCAGCCATTAAGACATCATCATCGGTATAAATAGCGTGTATAACTTTTGAAGATTCTTCCATACTACTATTGGTTGTTAATTAAAGTTAGCGCTTGTCCTGCCCAATTATCACGTTCAGCTCTTCCTGGAGATGATGCTGTGATTTCGTCTAACAAGTCATATTCTCTTTTTGTCATATTACTCACTTGCATATAAGAATAGATCCCAATACCATTAAGAACTTCTTCCATATTTGGTCCTATCCCGTTAATTTGCTGTAAGTCGTCTTTGGTATGCGTTAGCGGATCAAATGCTCCAACACCATCCATTAGTTTGGTGATAGCTTCAGGATCATGTGGCGTGGCTGTTGAAGGCATACTCACTATAGGTGCTCCTGAATGTGCAATGACACGATGTGTACGCGCATCAATACCTGTACCGACTAAGCTTCCGCCTGAATCTCTAATTCTCTTATAGCTCTCACCAGAAGATTTTAAAATCGTTTTAATCTCTGCTTGTGCAATCACTGGGAATGTACGTGCATATAATAGGAACAATACAAAAAAGAATCCGATGGTTCCGATAAAAATTCCAATATCAACAAAGGTTGGAGAGAACATGGTCCAAGATGATGGCAAGTAATCTCTGTGTAATGACGTCGCGATAATCACGAAACGCTCAAACCACATCCCAACGTTTACAACGATAGAGATAAAGAACGAAAACATAATACTCGTTCTCAATTTTTTGAACCACATAAACTGTGGTGAGAACACGTTACACGTCATCATAAATAAGTAGGCCCACCAGTAAGGTCCGGTTGCTCTATTTAAGAAAGCGTACTGCTCATACTCTACTCCTGAATACCATGCGATAAACAACTCAGTAATATACGCTACCCCAACTATAGAACCCGTAATCATGATCACGATGTTCATCAATTCAATATGCTGAACTGTAATATAATCTTCTAAACTCACCACTTTTCTCATGATGATCAGCAAGGTGTTTACCATCGCAAATCCTGAGAATACCGCTCCAGCAACAAAGTATGGAGGGAAAATGGTCGTATGCCATCCTGGAATAACGGATGTCGCGAAGTCAAAAGATACAATCGTATGTACAGAAAGTACAAGTGGTGTTGCTAAACCTGCAAGTACCAAAGATACTTCTTCAAAACGTTGCCAATCTTTAGCTCTACCTGACCATCCAAAACTTAATAAAGAATAGATTTTCTTTTGGAAAGGTTTTACCGCTCTATCTCTTAACATGGCAAAATCAGGTAACAAACCAGTCCACCAGAATACTAATGACACCGATAAATACGTAGAAATTGCAAACACGTCCCAAAGTAAAGGCGAGTTAAAGTTAACCCACAGGGATCCAAATTGATTCGGAATTGGCAATACCCAATACGCTAACCACGGACGTCCCATGTGAATGATTGGGAACAATCCCGCTTGAACTACCGCAAAAATAGTCATAGCCTCCGCAGAACGGTTAATTGCCATACGCCACTTTTGACGAAACAATAACAATACTGCTGAAATCAGTGTTCCTGCGTGACCGATACCTACCCACCAAACGAAATTGGTAATGTCCCAGGCCCAACCAATGGTTTTGTTTAGACCCCAAACACCAATCCCTGTGGAAACGGTATATATGATACAACCAATACCCCAAAGAAAAGCGAGAAGCGAGATAGAAAAAACTATCCACCACGACTTATTGGCTTTTCCTTCTACAGGCTTAGCTATATCCACGGAAACATCGTGGTATGATTTTTCACCTCTAACTAAAGGTCTTCTAATAGGTGCTTCGTAATGAGACGCCATAATGCTTTTAGAATTATATCTTAATTAATTTACTATGCTTCGGTTGTATTTCTCACAATAGTCTGATACTGTACATTTGGTTTGGTACCAATGTATTCCAGTGCGTGATACATACGTTTATCTTCTTTGAGTTTCGCAACTTTACTTTCTTTATCGTTGATGTCTCCAAAAACCATCGCTCCAGTGCCACAAGCCGCAGAACACGCTGTTTGGAATTCGCCATCCTTAATTTCACGACCATCACGTTTGGCATCAAGAATCGTCTTTTGTGTTTTTTGGATACACAATGAACATTTTTCCATCACTCCACGAGAACGCACAACGACATCAGGATTCAATACCATACGCCCAAGATCATTGTTCATGTGGTAATCAAACTCATCATTCTTAGCGTACAAGAACCAGTTGAAACGACGCACTTTATAAGGACAGTTGTTTGCACAGTAACGTGTACCAACACATCTGTTATACGCCATATGGTTTTGACCTTGACGTCCATGAGATGTTGCTGCCACCGGACAAACGGTTTCACAAGGTGCATGGTTACAGTGCTGACACATCATAGGTTGGAACGCTACCTGAGGATTGTCAGCAGCAATTTCCATTTCGTGTAAAGTATTCTTAATACCTGTATCGCCAGTTAAGCCACTAGCAGATTCTTTCTTAATAATATCTCCAGTAAAGGTGTCTTCAGAAGAATAGTATCTATCAATACGCAACCAGTGCATATCTCTACTTTTTCTTACTTCAGCTTTCCCTACTACCGGAACGTTGTTTTCAGCGTGACATGCAATAACACAAGCGCCACAGCCTGTACACGAATTCAAATCAATAGACAAGTTAAAGTGATGTCCAATAGAGCGATCAAATTCATCCCAAAGATCAACATCAGAAGATCTTATTGAAGTTTCGACGTGATTTAAAGAAACTTTTGGTACGGCATTGTAATAATCCTTATCCTTTGTATTGAAAATTTCAAGTGTGGTTTCTTTGATGATGTCCCCACGTCCCATTAAGGTGTTGTGCAATTGGATACACGCAAACTCGTGCTCTCCCGCAACAACCTTCACTGAAACATCTTGAACGTTATTGAAGTTGGTATATAACTTATAAGCGTTTACTCCAGTTTGCATTTCTTCTTTAAGACCTTTGGTACGTCCGTAACCAAATGACATTCCTAAAGAGCCCACTGCTTGTCCTGGTTGGATGATTGCAGGTACCGTCATGGCAACACCATTAACCGTTATTTCAACCACGCTACCGTTAAGACCACCATCAGCAACATGCCAGTTTTTGATGCCTAATTCTTTTGCATCTGCACTAGAAACCGTTACATAGTTGTCCCAAGACGTTCTGGTAATTGGATCAGGAAACTCCTGTAACCAAGGGTTATTAGCTTGTTGTCCATCGCCCATACCAGTTTTGGTATAGAGTTGTAACTCCATGCCTTTACCTTTGGCAGCGCTAGCTAATGTTCTAGCAGCTTCTCCTCCAGAAGAGGCCGTCATGGATTGGGCAGCAACATCACCTTCCGGTGCTGATTCAGGCCCTGATGCCAATACACTGGTCAACCCAGTAGATACGAACATCCCATCGTGTAATGCTTGATTAAATGAAGCACCACCGAGTACACCAGTATCCCAATTTTCTTTGATGAAATCGTAATACGAAAGATCACTTCCTGTCCATTTTAACAACGCATCTTGAAATTGACGTGTGTCAAAAAGTGGACGAATGGTTGGCTGGGTTAACCCAAAATGACCTTTTTTAAGTTCTACATCTCCCCAAGATTCTAAATAGTGAGGCGATGCAGCAATATATTGTGATTCAGAAGCAGTCTCATCAGCTTTCATAGAGAATGCGATAGACAATTCTGTTTGCTTTAATCCTTCAGAAAATTCCTTTGCATTTGGCAAGGTATATAGTGGATTCACACCACTCATGATAAGGGCACCTACTTTCCCGGCTTTCATATCAGCCACTAAAGTCATTACCTCTTTATTACTACCTTGTCTGGTTTTAACTGGCGTTGCAGCATCAAAAGCTTTACTACCTAAAGCCGCATTGATTTCTAATGCCACCGTTTGTGCATTCACATCATCAATACCTGTCACAAGAACAGCATTACTTCCTGCTCTTTTCAATTCAGAAGCTACCTTTTGGATGCTTTCATCAATGTGTGAAGGCAAATCTGTAGCTACAGATTGACCAGTGATATAACCGAATAGTTTAGCTAATATCTGTTTTTGTTGTGATGGCGTCGCCGGAATACGTTTATCCGCATTGGCTCCGGTTAAAGACATGTTAGATTCTACTTGAATATGTCTGGACATTTTCCCGTCTTTAGGGACACGTCCTTGAGCATAACCAACTTCGAATCCGCCACCTTGCCAATCGCCAAGGAAATCAGCTCCAACAGAAACGATTACCGCTGCTTTCGAAAAATCGTAACTTGCAAAAGCGCGTACGCCGTATTTTGCTTGAAAGGCGTCTAATGCCGCAGATTCAGATACGGCATCGTATACTACGTGACGTACAGAACCATACTTTTCCTTAAATTTTGAAATCAACTTGCTGGTAGAGGGACTTGCAAAAGTTTGGGTCAATAACACAATCTCTTTTCCGCCATTCATCACATCCGTCAATTTCTGATTGGTTTCAGAATCGAAAGTTGACCACGAAATGTTCTTACCTTGTTTCTGAGGGCCTGTTACTCTTAAGTTGTCGTATAATCCTAAAACAGAAGCGTGAACCCTAGCGTTAACACCGCCTTTGGCAGCTTCTAGATCATTACTTTCGATTTTAATTGGACGACCTTCGCGAGTTTTCACTAAAACACTAGCAAAATCAAAACCATCAGCAATTGTTGTAGCGTAGTAATTAGCCACACCAGGTATGATCTCTTCTGGTTGTACAACGTAAGGAATCGATTTGACCACCGGACCTTCACAAGCTGCTAAAGAAGCTGCTGCTGTACTAAAACCAACATATTTTAAGAAATCACGACGTGTTGTTGAAGACTTTTCTAAATTGGATTTATTACCTAAAAATTCGTCAGTTGGAATTTCTGTAACAAATTCATTTTGTCTAAGTGCCTCAACAATAGAGCTGTCTGTATTTAGCTCCTCAACACTTTTCCAGTATTTCTTGTTTGATGACATAATTTATATTTACGATTTTTGATTTCCGATCTACGATTCTAATTTACAGATTGTCACTAGTTTTGGCAATCGTAATTCTTCAATCGTAATTCTAAGATATTATACCTTTTTTTGTTTGTTCAAAAGAGCGTCTGTAAAAGAACTTGTGCTCCTTGTTAGTATTTAGTAATGGCATTTACCACATTCCAAACCACCCATTTGTGCAACGGTAAGTTTTTCAACACCATATTTTTTAGATAACTGCTCGTGAATTTTAGTGTAATACGCGTTATCCTCTACCTTCACATCGGTCTCTCTATGGCAATTGATACACCAGCCCATAGTTAATGGTGCATGTTGCGACATGATTTCCATAGTTTCAACAGGACCGTGACACGTTTGACATTCAATACCACCAACTGTAACGTGCTGGGAGTGGTTAAAGTAAGCAAAGTCAGGTAAGTTGTGAATACGGATCCATTTTACCGGCTGTGGCTCTCCTATGTATTTCTGATCAGCAACACTCCACCCTGTAGCAGCATAAAGTTTTTCAATTTCCTTGTTGTAATCTACACCATATTCCTGTCCTTCAGCGAGCGTCTCTGGAGACACTTCAGAAATAGATTTATGACAGTTCATACACACATTTAAGGAAGGGATACCAGATTGCTTACTAACTCTCGCTGAGGAGTGACAGTATTTACAATCGATAGCATTATCGCCCGCGTGGATTCTATGGGAATAGTGAATTGGTTGCACTGGTGCGTAACCTTGATCAACACCCACTTGCATAAAGTAACCGTATACAAAGTAGCCACTAGTTAATAACAACATAATAACGGCTACAATGACTAAGAATTGATTCTGAACAAATGCTTTCCAAATAGAAACTCCTTTTTGATCTTCAACCATCACACCTTTAGCTTCAGCAAAGCGGTTTAATGTGCGTCTTACCAAAATTAGCGCCATGGCCAACAAGGCAAATAAAACGGCAAGGGCTCCAAGAATTAATGTATTTGAAGTTCCAGAGTCGCCGCCTGAACCAGCATTAGGCTCAGCACCAGCTACTGGAGCTGGAGGAGCTGCTTTTTCTTCACCAGTGTAGGCCAAGATATCACTGATATCCTGATCTGACAACTGAGGGAAAGGGCTCATTGGCATTTTATTGTACTCGTTGTAAATTTGATTCGCGTAAGGGTCACCAGACTTAATAAGACCGGCACTATTGTGTATCCACGCTGTCAACCAAGCTCTATCAAGACCTTGCTCATCAGCCAACCGTTGCTCAATATTGCGAAGCGCTGGACCCGTACTTGGCCCGTCTAACTTATGACATGCGGCACAATTGGAGTTGTATAATGTTTTTCCCTTGGCAGGATCACCATCTTGAGCGTGAAGCGATGTTGAAAACGTAAGTAAAATAAGGAACCCTAATTGTAGTAGATTAGCGGCCAATTTACGGTGTATCACCTGTTTCATATTATTAGTTGAATTATCTTCCAAACTTTGGTATGATTTTTTCATTTAAAAAGAAAAAAATACAGTTATAAAATCTCTCGCAAAAGTAATACTTAAAGTCGATTATGGAAATGTTACAGTTCTGTTAATTGATAATTTATAAACATTCTAAATAATAAACCAACCCTTATTCTAGTTAATTAAAATGACATGAGCGGATTGCAAATTAAATTTGATATTTTTGCAAATTGTGAATGGTTAAGTATAAATCAATTACAACATCAAACAAGGAATATATAATTAAAAAGCATAAAACACCATGATAAAACCTATTGTAAAATTAGCCTTTATTGCCCTTACTCTTTTTTCTAGCACTCATGTGGTCGTGGCCCAACAAGGCACGGTTTCCGTTGAACAACCAAAAGATATTGAAAAACTGTTAGAGTTTAAAAAAGACTTGCGCAGTATGGAGGCTTTTAGAATTCAGGTGTATAATGGCTCCAGAAGTGGCGCAGAGTCTGCAAAAAGCCAAGCCACCAGTTTGTTCCCAGAATGGAGTAATTCCATTGAATACGAACAACCAAATTACAAGATTTGGGTGGGAAATTTTAGAACACGATTAGAAGCTGACCGCGCCCTCATGACGGTTAAGAAAAGCTATGCTAATGCGTTTATCCTGTTGCCTAAAATCAAATAAAAACAGTCAGTTTGAACCCATGTCATCGTTGCCGAGACTACGTAAGATCAAAATTCTTATGAAAGGTTTCTAGGGATCAATAGAGGACTCAATTTTCAAATAAAACTGAACACCTTTTAGACGGCGTAAGAGACTTTAAGAACATTTCACATCCCAAACTATAAGACATAAAAAAAGCGACTCTCGGAGTCGCTTTTTTAATTCTATAGTGTTAAATTATTTCAATTTCTTTTTCACTTCTACCTCATGGAACGCTTCGATAACATCATTTTCTTTAATGTCGTTATAGTTTTTAATTTGCATACCACAATCATAACCTTTAGAAACTTCTCTAACATCATCCTTAAATCGTTTCAATGAGGACAGTTCTCCTGTGTAAACAACCACACCTTCTCTAATCAAGCGGATGCTTGAATTTCTGAAGATCTTACCTGTAGTCACCATACATCCGGCAATCGTTCCAATTTTAGAAACTTTAAAGATTTCTCTGATCTCAGCGGTACCCGTAATTTCTTCTTTCAGCTCAGGAGACAACATGCCCTCCATCGCATCTTTAAGATCATTGATCGCGTCATAGATAATAGAGTACATTCTGATATCAATTTCTTCCTTGTCTGCAATTTGACGTGCATTCCCCATTGGGCGTACGTTAAATCCGATAATAATGGCATCAGACGCAGTAGCTAGCAACACATCACTTTCAGTAATGGCCCCTACTCCTTTATGGATAATGTTCACCTGAATTTCTTCAGTTGACAATTTCTGGAACGAGTCGGTCAAAGCTTCCACTGATCCATCCACATCACCTTTAAGAATAATGTTCAACTCTTGGAAATCTCCAAGGGCGATACGACGACCGATTTCATCAAGCGTGATGTGACGTTGTGTTCTTACAGATTGCTCACGTTGTAACTGTGTACGTTTTGCTGCAATTTGTTTCGCTTCGCGCTCATCAGCAAAGACGTTAAACTTATCACCTGCCTGTGGCGCCCCGTCCAATCCTAAGATGGAGACTGGTGTAGAAGGTCCTGCACTTCTCACGTCATTTCCACGTTCATCATGCATTGCTCTTACTTTACCACTGTTTTTACCAGCAAGTACATAATCTCCAACTTTTAATGTCCCAGCTTGTACTAAGATGGTAGATACATATCCTCTACCCTTATCTAAAAAGGCTTCTACTACCGTACCAACGGCATTTTTATTTGGATTTGCTTTAAGCTCTAACAATTCGGCTTCTAGCAATACTTTCTCCAATAATTCTTTAACCCCTTCCCCTGTTTTAGCGGAGATATCATGCGATTGGATTTTTCCACCCCAGTCTTCAACCAACAAGTTCATTTGTGCCAAGCCTTCTTTTACTTTTTCAGGATTTGCACTAGGTTTATCTATTTTATTAATCGCAAAAACGATTGGCACACCCGCTGCTTGCGCATGGGCAATAGCTTCTTTAGTTTGTGGCATGATCGCATCATCCGCAGCAATTACAATAATCGCCAAATCGGTTACTTGAGCTCCACGAGCACGCATGGCTGTAAAGGCCTCGTGACCCGGTGTATCTAAGAATGCCATCTTCTGACCGCCTTCTAACTGTACGCCGTAAGCACCAATATGCTGTGTAATACCACCAGATTCTCCAGCAATAACGTTCTCCTTACGAATGTAATCCAAAAGTGACGTTTTTCCGTGATCGACGTGTCCCATTACGGTAACAATCGGCGCACGTTCAATCAACTCTTCAGGTTTGTCTTCAATAACAACTATGCTGTCTTCAAGATCAGAGGTTACAAACTCCACATCATACCCAAACTCATCAGCAACTACTGATAAAGTTTCAGCATCCAAACGTTGGTTCATGGTCACCATCATCCCTAACGACATACATGCTGAGATGATTTGCGTCACTGGCACATCCATCATCGTAGCCACCTCGCTTGCCGTAACAAATTCAGTTACTTTCAACACTTTGCTTTCCGCTGCTTGCTGCTCGATATCCTTTTCCGTTTGTGTACGGTGTTGATCTCTCTTGTCTCTTCTATATTTAGCACCTTTGCCTTTATTCGTTTTCCCTTGAAGTTTTTCAAGTGTCTCACGAACTTGCTTTTGTACATCAGCTTCGCTTGGTTCTTCTTTTACAGTACTGGTTCTATTACCAGGTTTCCCTTTGTAATTTGGACTTGCACCTCTATTAGCACCAAAAGCCGGCTTATCGCCAGGAGCTGCAGGCCCTTTGCTAATACGACGTCTCTTTTTCTTGTTAGCGTCACTAATAGCAGGCTTTTTCTCTTCTTTTTTCTTCTTCGGTTTATTAAACTGAGAAAGATCTATCTTTTCACCGGCAATTTTAGGTCCGGTTAATTTTTGATATTGTGTTTTGATTTGCTCATCACCAAATTCAGGAGTTTTTGGTGTTTGCGCCACTTCAGGACCTTTAGGGGCCTCCGTAGTTTTTGGCGTTTCAGTTTTTACAACTGGAGCTTCTTTTTTAATCTCTTCTTTAGGTGTCTCTACCTTTTTAGGCTCTTCCTTAGCTTCCACCCTTGGCGTTTCCCTAGCTACAGGTGCAGCTTTTTCAACGGGTGCAGGTTGCTCCAAAGGCTTAGGCTGCTTTGGTTCTTCAACAGGCTTGTCCACCTTAGGCTCTTCAGTCTTAGGTTTCTCTTCAACCTTTGGCGCTTCAGGTTTAGGTTTTTCAACTGCTTCCGGCTTCTTAGGATCCAGATCAATTTTACCTACTTGTTTTGGCCCACTTAAAGACGCTCTTGCTTTAACAACTTGTTTGCTGGCCTCTTCCTTCTTCAGTTTCTCCTCAATCTCTCTTTCACGTTGCTCACGCAATTCTTCCTTTTCTTTCAACTTTGCCTCACTAACCTCCTGGGAGGCCATTTTCTTATTGGCATCAGTTTGAAATTCATTGGAAAGAATGGAGTGAACATCCTCTGATATTTTCGTATTGGGACTCTTCTCCACCGTCACGCCCTTTGATTCTAAAAAATCAACTGCACGATCAATGGAAATATTGAGTTCTCTTAATACTTTATTTAATCTAATTGTATCAGCCATAAATTGCTTCTAATATAACTTAATATGTGTTATTCTTCAAATTCTTCCTTAAGAATTCTGATAACATCTAAAATGGTTTCTTCTTCTAGATCGGTTCTCTTAACCAGATCCTGAACATCTTGTTCTAATATACTCTTAGCAGTATCTAAACCTGCTTTGCTGAATTCTGCAATGATCCAACCTTCAATTTCATCAGTAAATTCTGATAATTCAACATCCTCTTCAGCACCTTCTCTAAAGACATCAATTTCATATCCTGTCAACTGTCCAGCCAATCGAATATTGTGACCGCCTCTACCAATTGCTTTACTCACTTCTTCTGGTTTAAGAAGCACTTCAGCGCGTTTGGTTTCTTCGTTAAGTTTTACAGAGGTCACCCTTGCTGGACTCAAAGCCCTGGTGATGAACAACTGGATATTACTGGTGTAGTTAATGACGTCAATATTTTCATTGCCCAACTCTCTAACGATACCGTGAATTCGAGATCCTTTCATCCCTACACAAGCGCCCACAGGGTCAATTCTATCATCGTAAGAATCTACCGCAACTTTCGCTTTCTCACCTGGCATACGTACTACTTTCTTAACCGTAATTAAACCGTCAAAAACTTCTGGAATTTCCTGCTCGAACAGTTTCTCCAAAAATACCGGAGCGGTTCTAGACATGATGATGGTTGGCTTATTACCTTTAAGTTCAACACTTTCTATAATACCTTTCACATTTTCTCCTTTACGGAAGAAATCAGAAGGGATTTGTTTTTCCTTTGGAAGGATGATCTCGTTGCCTTCATCATCCAATAAAATAATAGCTCTGTGACGGATATGGTGTACTTCCGCCGTATAAATTTCACCTACTAAATCCTTAAAGTGCTTGTAGATATTCGTATTGTCATGCTCATGAATTTTAGAAATCAAATTCTGACGCAATGCCAAAATAGAACGTCTTCCTAAATCGATAAGTTTTACGGCTTCTGCAACATCTTCCCCTACTTCAAAATCCGGTTCAATTTTGCGTGCTTCAGATAATTCAATCTCTTGGTTAGGCTCTTCTACCTCACCATCAGCGACAACAATTCTGTTTCTCCAGATTTCTAAATCTCCTTTATCAGGATTTATAATGATATCAAAGTTATCGTCATCTCCATACTTCTTCTTCAATGCATTTCTCAAAACATCTTCTAAAATCGCCATTAAGGTGACACGATCGATTAATTTATCGTCCTTAAATTCTGAAAAAGAATCAATTAACGCAATATTCTCCATAACTTATCGAATTAAAATTTTATTATCACTTTAGCTTCTAAAATATCATCATACATAATTTTAGCCTGCTTATTTACCACTATTTTACCTTTACCTACTGGTTTCGGTTCTTTTGTTGTCCACTCTAAAGTCACTCCAGCCTCATCAACTTCCGTTAATTCACCCTCAATTTTCAAATCAGGTTTTGCTTTCACTTCCAAAGTTCTGCCGATGTTTTTCTTATACTGACGCTCATTAATCAAAGGTGATGTGGCACCCGCTGAGGCCACATCCAAAGAAAAATCGACTTCTTCTCGGTCTAAATCGTTCTCAATGGCCCGACTTACAAACACGCAATCTTCTACAGTCACACCGTTATCGCCGTCAATAACCACGCTGATTTTATGATCAGAATTTATCTTCAAATCGATTAGAAAAAGATCTGGCCTTTCTTCTAATCCGTTATTAATTAAGTCTTTAACTGTCTTCTCACTCAGCATATAATTAGTATAAAAAGAGGGGACTTTCTTGTCCCCTCGTGTTTTCTTTTACCATTCAGCGGTGCAAATATACAATTTTTTTATTGATTTATCCAAAGGATATAAAGTCGATTTTTATTATTAAATTTAGGATTAACTACATATCTTCCACCTCATGAAAAAAATTCTTGTACCCACCGACTTCTCAGAACAGGCCGAAAACGCCCTAAAAGTAGCCGCTCAGTTGGCTAAAAAACATGGTTCTGAAATCTTTATCTTGCACATGCTCGAGCTGCCCATGCAAGAAGTTGATATGATGAACACGGCCAGCCCTTTACCAGAAGCCATGTTTTTTGTGAAACTAGCCCAACAAAAATTTGAAGACCTTTTGTCTCGAGATTATCTGAAAGGTATTGTGGTGCACGATATTGTAAAAAACTATCCCTCATTCAGCAGCATTATTGATACCTGCCACGAACATAATGTCGATTTGATTGTCATGGGATCTCACGGAGCTTCAGGACTGAAAGAAATGTTTATTGGCTCTAATACTGAAAAAGTGGTCCGCACCTCAGATATTCCGGTGATGGTTATCAAGAATGAGCACGCCGAATTTAGTGTAGATCGATTTGTATTTGCTTCAGATTTTAACAAAGATAATCGAGAGACCTACAAACAAGCCACCGACATCGCAAAATTGTTTGGCGCCAAAATGTATTTGGTCATGGTCAATACCGCCAATAGTTTTACACCTACGGCAATAGCCAACAGCCGGATCCAGGATTTCATAAAAGGTTCTGATTTTAAAGACTATACCACACACATTTACAATGATGAGAGTGTTGAAATGGGCATTTTGAACTTTTCAAAAGAGATTGATGCCGATTTAATTGGCATCAGCACCCATGGCCGACAGGGGATTGCGCATTTCTTTAATGGCAGCATTAGTGAAGACCTGGTGAATCATGCGAAACGCCCAGTGATTACTTTTAAAATATAGGAATTTAGACCGCTGCGCAATTAGAATAGAGAATAGAGACCGCTGCGCTGTTGTGAAATAGACCGCTGCGCTGTTAGAACAAAGAATCAAGACCGCTGCGCTGTTAGATTTGACTCGGCTTTGATAATAAAATTTGGATTTTTGGAATATGGATAAAGTCTAAATTAGACAATTGGAATAAAAACTCAGAACTTTATTCTAGCTCCCAGGCGTCTCTTCTCTTTTTTCTATTCTCTCTATTCTTGTAAAATAGACCGCTTCGCTGTTGAAATAGACCGCTTCGCTATTAGAATAGAGAATTGAGACCGCTTCGCTGTTAGATTTGAGTGGGCTTTATTTTGAGATTTGGATTTTTGGAATCTGGATAAAGTCAAATTTACACAATTGGATGGAATAAAAAGTCAGAACTTGATTCTAGCTCCCCATCATCTCTTCTCTTTTTTCTATTCTCTCAGTTCTTTTAAAATAGACCGCTTCGCTGTTGAAATAGATCGCTTCGCTATTAGAATAAAGAATCAAGACCGCTGCGCTGTTAGATTGGAGTGGGCTTTATTTTGAGATTTGGATTTTTGGAATCTGGATAAAGCCAAATTTACACAATTGGATGGAATAAAAAGTCAGAACTTGATTCTAGCTCCCCATCATCTCTTCTCTTTTTTCTATTCTCTCAGTTCTTTTAAAATAGACCGCTTCGCTGTTGAAATAAACCGCTTCGCTATTAGAATAGAGAATAGAGACCGCTGCGCTGTTAGATTGGAGTGGGCTTTATTTTGAGATTTGGATTTTTGGAATCTGGATAAAGCCTAATTTACACAATTGGAATAAAAAGTCAGAACTTGATTCTAGCTCCCCATCATCTCTTCTCTATTCTCTCTATTCTTGTAAAAAAGATCGCTACGCTGCTAGAACCAAGAATCAAGACCGCAGCGCTGTTAGACTTGAGTCAGCCTTAATAATCAAATTTGGGATAATTTAGTAATCGAACAGTCTTCTCTCTTCTCTCTTCTCTCTATTCTATTTTCTATGTTCTATTTAAAGAAAATCCAAAAAACAAAAAATCCCGACATATTGCTATATCGGGATTTCAATTCTTGTTGGCCTACTAGGGCTCACTTCGTCTTCGCTCAGCATAAACTTCTCGCCCTAGTAGATAGAGCTGTCAAACAAAAAATCCCGACTTATTTCTAAATCGGGATTTCAATTCTTGTTGGCCTACTAGGGCTTACTTCGAGGATCATTCCTAAAAGTTGTGTGTGAATTGAAATAGAATTTTGATTTTTGCAAAAAAAACCTGACTTTGGAAAATTATTTGGACCTACTGAAACTCATTCTTCCTGAATTTTTAATCAACCATTTCG
>NZ_VORX01000005.1 GCF_007997285.1 Gelidibacter salicanalis | reverse complement strand
TCAGCAGAATCTTTTAATGCCAAAATAAAAGCCTTTAGAGCGCAATTTAGAGGGGTCAAAAATGTAGAATTCTTCCTTTATAGATTAACAACAATTTTTACATAAACACAACAATTGTTCTTGATCCCTAGTGACCTCGACTGGATTCGCTCCGCGCTTCCAGCAAAGCTCCGCTTTGAAAATCATTAAAACAAAAAAACGCTCAAGTAAACTTGGCGTTTTTTCTTATTTAATGATGTATTCGTGACCTCGACTGGATTCAAACCAGTAACCTCTTGAGCCGTAATCAAGTGCGCTATTCAGTTGCGCCACGAGGCCTTTTTAAGTGGCTGCAAATATAGTAATTTTATTAATTTAGTACCAAATTATTTTTAGAAAATTCAAATTGTTTATTTTTGAACTATGATAAACCAAGAGGATTTAACCCCGTTCGCCTATCAATTTGATAACGCTATCATCAAAAGCATATCCCAATATGGTAGTATAAAACATTTTAGAAAAGACGATATCATCATGGATATTGGCCAGAACTTAACTCATGTACCGCTATTATTAAAAGGCAACATCAAGGTGTTGCGAGAAGACCTTAACGGAAGCGAGCTGCTGCTATATGTTTTAGAGTCTGGAGACACCTGCTCCATGTCATTGACCTGCTGCATGGCGAAGTCCAGCAGTAAAATTAGGGCTGTTGCGGATAAAGATTCAAGTGTGATCATGATTCCTAATGATCAAATGACGGAATGGTTCCATAACAATGCCAGCTGGCGTAACTTTATTTTGCAGAGTTATCAAATTCGATTTAACGAGATGCTGGAGACTATTGACACGCTAGCTTTCATGAAAATGGACGAGCGACTGTTTAAATATTTGACAGATCACGTCAAAATAAATGCTTCTGAAACGATTTCTAAAACCCATCAGGAGATTGCTGAAGACTTAAACACCTCTAGAGTGGTAGTTTCCAGACTACTAAAACAATTGGAAAATGAAGGTAAAATCGTTTTGAGTCGCAATAAAATAGAAGTCATTGCCTTTTAAGTAACAATTATTACAGAGCAACTCAGTTGCGACCCTTACATTTGCATAAAATTAATTACTATGGACTACATTTTACAACCTTGGCCTTGGTACGTGGCTGGCCCAATGATGGCCCTCATCATGTTTACCCTCATTTATTTTGGGAAAACCTTTGGGATGTCATCCAACTTAAGAACCTTTTGTACCATTGCTGGTGCGGGCAAAAAAACTAAATTCTTCGATTTCGATTGGAAAGCCCAAAAATGGAACCTTGTTGTGGTCGTAGGAGCTATCCTAGGCGGATTTATAGCTCATTTTTTACTCTCTGTTCCTACTGACATCGATTTAAATCCTGCCACCGTGGAAAGTTTGTCGAATTATGGATTCGAAAATGTTGGAAAATCGCTCTTGCCTGCTGAACTGTATAGCTGGGATGCCGTCTTAAGCTTAAAAGGATTGTCAATATTAATTATTGGAGGTTTTTTAGTTGGATTCGGGACACGATACGCTGGCGGATGTACCTCCGGCCATGCGATTACTGGGTTGAGCAATTTACAACTGCCGTCATTAATTGCGGTTATCGGATTTTTTCTAGGCGGATTGATTATGATCCACTTATTATTCCCAATAATTTTCGGTTAATCTAATATGTCATGTTGCAAATGTTCGTCATTTATAAACCTTTGACGGGACTCATGCAACTGATTTTATGTACACTATTAAACACATACAAATGAAATTTATTAAATTCTTACTCGTTGGAATCGTTTTCGGAATTGTACTGGTAAAATCAGAAGCCGTATCCTGGTATCGCATTTATGAAATGTTCCGTTTTGAGTCCTTCCATATGTACGGGATTATCGGCTCTGCTGTTGTGACCGGCGTGCTGTTGATGCTCATCACAAAAAAATTCAAGTTTAAAAATATTGAAGGTGGCTTTATGAGCGTACCTGATAAAGATAAAGGCTTAACGCGTTACATTGTTGGCGGCACACTCTTCGGGCTGGGCTGGGCACTATCAGGCGCTTGTCCAGGACCAATGTATATTTTGGTGGGCACCGGTGTCTTTTCCATAATCATCGTGATCCTTGCCGCAATGTTAGGCACCTATGTTTATGGGGTGTTAAGAACTAAATTGCCACATTAATCATGGATACACTATACATAATTGGTTTTGTTGGAGCGTTATTCGTTGGGGTTGTCTTAGGGCTTATTGGCGGAGGTGGTTCCATATTAACCGTGCCAATTTTAGTGTATCTCATGGGCTTTAACCCTATTATCGCTACTGCGTATTCCTTGTTTATTGTGGGTTCCTCCTCCTTGGTTGGAACATTTCAAAAGCACAGAAAAAAACTGGTCGATTTCAAAACGGGATTAATCTTTTCCTTTCCATCGTTTATTGCCGTCTACTTAACCCGACGTTATTTAGTGCCAAACTTACCGGATACCTTTTTTCACGTGAATGATTTCACCTTGACCAAAGAAGTAGCCATTATGCTATTTTTTGCGATTATCATGTTGTTGTCATCCATCTCCATGATTAGAAAGAAAAAGGAGATTGAAGGGCCGCATAAAAACAATCCGTATTACATCACTTTTATTCAAGGCTTGGTTATTGGTACGATTACAGGACTGATTGGTGCGGGAGGTGGATTTTTATACGTACCAGCCTTGGTGCTTTGGGCCAACCTTCCAATGAAAAAAGCGGTAGGCACATCATTGGTGATCATCACTTTAAATTCGCTTATCGGATTTACGGGCGATATCCAAAACATTGATGTAGATTGGCGATTCCTACTGTCATTTTCAGGCTTAACCATCATTGGGATAATTATTGGTGGTTACGCCTCTAAACATGTTTCCAATGAAGGTTTAAAAAGAGGTTTCGGCATTTTCACTTTAATTATGGCATGCTATATAATGTACATGGAATTAACCTAGTCAGCGTAACCTAAGTTACACTGGCAGTGGTGTAACTTTTGTATCTTTGGCATAGCTTTTTCAAGCTGCTTTTAGAAGTCAAACAAAAGTCCTTTAATGGACTTTTTAAATAGAGAATAAGATGAAAATAGAACAAATATATACGGGGTGTTTGGCACAAGGTGCTTATTACATAGAATCTGAGGGCGAAGTTGCCATCATTGACCCACTGCGCGAAATTCAACCTTACATCGATAAAGCCGATGCCGAAAACGCTACCGTAAAATATGTGTTTGAAACGCATTTTCACGCCGATTTTGTTTCGGGACACGTTGACTTGGCAAACAAAACCGGAGCTACTATCGTATATGGTCCTGGCGCTGAAACCAGTTACGACATTCATTCGGCTACGGATGGCGAAGAATTTAAGGTGGGAAAAATTAAGATTAAAGCCTTGCACACACCTGGCCACACATTAGAATCAACTACCTTTTTATTAATCGATGAAAATGGAAATGATCACGCTATTTTTTCTGGCGATACATTGTTTTTAGGTGATGTAGGCCGTCCTGATTTGGCGATTAAATCGGATTTGACCAAGGAAGATTTGGCGGGTATGCTGTTCGATTCGCTTCGTACTAAAATCATGACTTTAGCGGATGATGTCATTGTGTATCCAGCACATGGTGCAGGTTCAGCTTGTGGAAAAAATTTAAGCAAGGAAACTGTCGGCACCATTGGAGATCAGAAGCTCACCAATTATGCGCTTCGTACTGAGATGACTAGAGAGGAATTCATCACCGAAGTGTTAGACGGAATGCCGCCTCCACCGCAGTATTTTGCAAAAAATGCACTGATGAACAAAACGGGCTACGATGCTTTTGATCTGGTTTTAGAAACTGGAAATGTTCCTTTAACCCCAGAAGATTTTGAAGCTATTGCCAACCATGAAGATGCTTTAGTTTTAGATGTCAGAACTCAAGATGATTTTAGTGCGGGTCATGTCCCTAATTCGATTTTTATTGGATTAAATGGACAATTTGCCCCATGGGTTGGTGCTTTGATTACTGATTTAAAGCAACCGTTGCTATTGATCGTGCCAGAAGGCAAAAGCGAAGAGGCTGTGACACGATTGTCGCGTGTAGGTTATGATAACACGCTTGGGTATTTAGAAGGCGGCATTGCCGCTTGGAAAGCTGCTGGTAAAGAGGTTGGGACCCTAGATTCAATTTCGGCAGAGACATTTGCTCAGAAAGCAACTTCAGATGCTATAAATATTTTAGATGTTAGAAAAGATGGTGAATACCAAGCGTCGCATTTAGAAGATGCGCAACATTTTGCTCTCGATGTCATCAATGACAACATGAATCACATCGATCCTAAAAAAACCTACCATATCCATTGCGCAGGAGGCTATCGTTCTGTCATTGCAGCGTCCATTTTAAAAGCACGCGGCTTTGATAAGTTAGTAGATGTGGCTGGAGGATTTGCTGCTATTAAGACCACGGACTTACCAGTTACTGAATTTGTATGTCCTTCTACGTTGTAGACGTATTCAAATTATATAAAAAAAGGCCTCACAGATATATTACTTGTGAGGCCTTTTTTCGTTCTGATTTAAGCACTATACAATTTCTGCACTCAACCCTGCTTGGAGAAGCTTTGAGCATCGTGGCTCCAAATCATCATATGATCCTGTTTTAACAGTACATTGTCCTTTATAATGCACTAAAATGGAACATTGCTCCGCTTGCTCAGGAGTATGATCACAGGCATAGATTAAAGTGTCAATAACGTAGT
This sequence comes from Gelidibacter salicanalis, assembly GCF_007997285.1. Classification (GTDB taxonomy): domain Bacteria; phylum Bacteroidota; class Bacteroidia; order Flavobacteriales; family Flavobacteriaceae; genus Gelidibacter; species Gelidibacter salicanalis. The sequence continues at coordinate 269,368 of NZ_VORX01000005.1, read as the reverse complement.
CAAACGTGTTAACCTCATCATTGTAAAGCACAATCTCGTTTAATTTGTCTTCTTGGGTATCAACGAGAAGGTCTTCTTGAATTTTCTCTTTAGTACTCATTTTTTTCTAGTCTTCATTGTACAGATTCCCATCTGTAGTTCATATTAATATTCTTTTGGTCTTACTAATTTACGAATTTTAGCGCAACCCATTTGTTTTTTTCTAATCTTTCAACGAAAGTCAACCCGTGTTTATTGCACTCTTCTTCAATGGCAGGAATATCCTCTACGTAAAAGCCGCTCAAGAACATCGACCCATTAGGATTCATACATTTTACATAAACACCCAAATCATTCAAAAGAATGTTTCTGTTGATGTTGGCAATAATAATATCATATTTTTGGTCTATCAACAGGCTGGCATCGCCTTCTAAAACAGTGATGTGTTCACAGCTATTGCGTTCTACATTTTCCAAACTATTGACATAGCACCAGTTGTCATAATCAATCGCATCAATGGGTTTTGCACCCTTCATCTCCGCCAGAATTGCCAAAACACCTGTTCCAGAACCCATGTCTAACACTGATTTGCCTTCAAAATCATTCTTGAGAATATGCTGAATCATCATGTGTGTAGTTTCATGATGTCCCGTTCCAAAACTCATTTTAGGTTCAATGATAATATCATACTTCGTGTCTGGTTTCTCATGGAAAGGAGCGCGTACCGAACACACATCATCCACTATAATAGGGTTGAAATTCTTTTCCCATTCTTCGTTCCAATTGGTTTGCTCTATATCTTCAAAAGTAAAAGAAATTTCAAATTCGTCAGAATCTAAAATCTGAATATCTTCAAGAATAGCAGCATTCCACTCGTCCTTTTGGATGTAAGCCGTGACCCCTTCTTCAGTTTCCACAAAACTTTCAAAGCCAGCGTAACCTAATTCGGCAATTAAAATTTCAGTCCCTGGCTGCAAAGGCGCCACCTTAAACTGATACCCTATGTAAACGGTATTTGACATGTAATATATACAATTTGATAATTAATTACCGAGTTGAAATTGACAACCCGTCAACAGATAATTTTAAATTTAAAAGGCGTTGGCAATGGCAAAAAAGTCCTCAGCATTTAACGCTGCTCCTCCAATCAATCCACCGTCCACATCTGGTTTAGAGAAAATCTCTTTAGCATTGCTTGGCTTAACGCTCCCGCCGTATAAAATAGAGACTTCATTTGCGAAATCGTCGCCGTATTTTGACGCTAAGGTTTTTCTGATAAACGCGTGCATATCTTGTGCTTGTTCAGGGCTTGCTGTTTCTCCCGTACCAATTGCCCATACCGGCTCATAAGCCAAGACAATATTGTTTAAAGCCGACGCATCCAGATGAAATAACGCATTTTTAATTTGATTCCCCACAACAGTTTCGTGGTTTTCAGCTTTTCTATCTTTTAATTCTTCACCAAAGCAGAAAATGACCCGCAACTCATTTTTTAGAGCTGTATCTACCTTTTTAGCTAAAATATCATCCGTTTCATTAAAGTAAGCACGACGCTCACTATGACCCAAAATCACTGTTTTTATCCCTAAACTTTTAAGCATTGGCGCACTCACTTCTCCTGTATAAGCCCCTGAGTCCGCAAAGTGCATATTTTGTGCAATTACTTCAATAGAGTGGTCTTTTAAGGTGTTGAACGCTTGCCACAGATTGGTAAAGGACGGGGCTACCATGACCTCCACATCTGATGGGTTGTTCTGTAATTTCAATTCTCTGATCAATGTTTCGGTTTCCGATAAATCATTGTTCATTTTCCAGTTTCCTGCAACTATATTTTTTCTCATATCCTAATGTAAATCCATTTTAAAAGAACGGATTTCTGTATTTAGTTAGTATTCCATTTATAATTTTAAATCTTCAATATCGTTCCAGTGCTTTTTCTGCATCACGGTCCCATTGTTTAAGATAACCACGCCAGGGTTTGAGCGCACAATCGTTTTTAACACTTTTTCATCACACAAATAAAAATCAAAATCCAGGTTATAGGTCGATTTGATCTGTTGCTTTGTGGCTTCATTGGAGGTGGTCATCCCAATCACCGTATAGCCGTTCTTAATCGCCTCGTCTGAAAAAGCCTTTAATTTTTCCATTCCTTCCTTTTCTGAAGAGTTCAGATTGTAAGTAACAATCATCACTAATTTATCTATTTCAAGAAAGTGCGCCGTCAAATCTTCATCTTCAGTTTCAATAGAAAAATCTTGAATTTTCGGAAGATCAGCCGCCTGGATTTCCTTGGTGTCTACAGAAATTATTTCATCATATTCTGCTGGTCCTTGTCCACGATCCGTCAGAACTTTCTCTTCACCATTTAAGGTATAGGTCCATACATAATCGATAATTGCTCGTTTTGCGTCTGGCCCAAGCTGCATGTTTTGTTGAATATTATCGCCAATTTTATAGGCTCTAAAATCGATGGCCGGTAAATGCATCAATACGTAATAGGCAAAGGAAAGTGAGGCCAAAAAGCTTAAAAGAGCTACGACTGTAGTTCCTAATTTGCTAAAAATTGGCTTGATGTGTCTTACGCCTATAAAAAGGATGAGGATAAAAAATAATAAAATAATGTCCTTGGTAAAACTTTGCCAAGGCGTCAAAGGCATGGCGTCTCCAAAACAGCCACAATCTTTTACCTTATCATAGTAAGCGGAATAGAACGTCAGGAATGTGAAAAATACAATCATCAACAACAAACTCCACACTGTAAATTTCGGCTTGTAACCCATCAATAGAAAAATGCCCAAAACAACTTCAAAAACGACCACAATTATGGCAATGCCCAAAGCATAAGGTTCTAAAAAGGGAATATTTAAGACCGCTGTACTAAAATATTCCTGTAATTTATAAGCAAAACCTAATGGGTCATTGAGCTTTACAAAGCCGGAAATGACAAAAAGAAGGCCCACTATAATTCTACTAAAGGCTACTAGATACTTCATATAAATTTTAATTTCAATGCCTACAATACAGACTAAAAACTATTGCAGGGTATTAATAACTTCTGATATATTATATTTTATTTCTTCTGATGCGATGATTAATGCTTCAATCTCTGGCGCATGGTCTTGATTGAAAGGCTCTAAAACCCGCAGCCAATAATCACTTTCTTTGGCCATTTTATGGGCGATTTTCAATCTCAACAAAACCTCTTTTTTCTCGCCCTGAACGAAGGCTTCGCAATAGTTTTCAGCGAGTGCATTTGAAGTTCTGACCAATTGTCTACAATCTTCAACATTGGAAATCGACCCGTTTAACTGTTTTGTTAAAATTTTACACGCCGTGGCAAATTTTAAAGTGCGTTGTTCAAGATTCTCATTAATTGCTGCCATTTTGTTTTAGTTTCACAAGGGTTTCACTCCTGATTGAGCAAAATTAATGCAAAAACAGCATAATTAATCATGTCTTGATAATTAGCGTCAATCCCTTCACTGACCAAGGTTTTACCCGCGTTATTTTCTATTTGCTTAACGCGTAATAGTTTTTGTAAAATAAGATCGGTTAAACTACTTACTCTCATATCTCGCCAAGCTTCACCATAATCATGATTTTTATTCATCATCAGTTCTTTTGACAGTACTATTTTTTCATCATAAAGCTTGGTCGCCTCATCCACAGTCAGGTCTGGTTTTTCAACCACGCCTTTCTCCAACTGGATCAGCGCCATGGTACAATAATTAATGATGCCAATAAATTCGCTCTCTTCCCCTTCATTAACCTTACGTTCAGCGTTTTGTTGCAAACCTCTTATGCGTTGTGCTTTTATAAAAATTTGATCGGTTAATGAAGGCAATCTTAAAATACGCCATGCACTACCATAATCGGACATTTTTTGTACAAAAAGATTTCGACATTTTTCAATAACGGCATCGTATTGTTTTGAGGTATCTTGCATAGAAACTGGTAATTTTGCGTAAATTTCGCTTAAATTGTTCAAAGTTCAAAACTAATAGCCACGAATAGACCAATGTTTGATATTACATCTTTCAAAAGGTAAAGATAAGGTTTAGATGTGAGTAGTGTATCGTTTAAAACATTGATAAATTTGCAGAAACAAACACACAGATGACCATTAATTGCAAAGGAAAACTTATTGATTTGACCATTCCGAAGGTCATGGGCATTTTAAATCTCACTCCAGATTCCTTTTATGATGGTGGAGTCCATTCAAATGACAGCATTATTTTAAAGCATGTAGAAAAAATGCTGACAGACGGTGCTACTTTTATAGACGTGGGCGCCTATAGTTCGAGACCCAAAGCAAAACACATAAGCGAGGCAGAAGAGTTACAGCGCTTGCTCCCTGTATTAAACCTATTAACGGCAACATTTCCCGACATCCTCATCTCCATTGATACGTTTAGAAGTGAAGTGGCGAAGAAGTCTATTGAAGCAGGCGCTTGTATGATTAATGACATTTCAGCCGGAAACATGGACCACCAGATGTTGGACACTGTAGCCAAACTCCACGTGCCTTATGTGATGATGCACATGAAGGGAACGCCACAGGACATGCAGCAACATGCCACTTACGAAAACCTGATAAATGAGATGCTCTTCTATTTTTCTGAACGGATTGCTGCAGCAAAAGCCTCAGGAATAATCGATATCATTGTCGATCCTGGCTTTGGATTTTCAAAAACTACCGCTCAAAATTATGAATTGCTGAAGCATTTAGATAGCTTTAAAATGTTGGATAAACCAATATTAGTGGGTATTTCTAGAAAATCGATGATTTATAAACCCCTGAACACTTCAGCGTCTGAAGCTTTGAATGGGACTACCGTATTAAACACCCTTGGTTTGCAGCAGGGTGTCGCCATCCTACGTGTACACGATGTTAAAGAAGCTATGGAATGCATAGCACTCACCCAACAACTCAACCCAGAATCATGAAATATGTCTTACTATTATTAGCTGTGTTAACCTTTTCTTGCGGCAATGATAAATCAGTTTTACTGCCAGAAATTACCCATGCTAAAATCACGGAAGTCACTGATATCTCTCCTGCCTATCTGTTTTATGATGCTACCAAACCGGACAGTATTGAATTGAACCGTGGTAATCTTATAACCACCACAAATTGGTTAGTAAATGTTGATAAACGACTCACTTTAAAGCAAGCCATCCCGAAAATCATCACGCTTCAGGATAAGAAACGCAATGCCGAAGTTCATAAAAATGACAATGCCAGAAATTATTACACCTGCAATGATACTAGCATTAAAAATTTAGGTTTTTTGGAATTCACAGATGTTATTTATAAGCTCAATTCAATCGCTCCTAATGTCAGCCCAGATTATGACAATCTCAGCACGCATAAAATTATTTTGGACTTTAAAAATCCTTCAGATATTAAATTAGTAACGATTTTAAAAGATTCTATTCTCAAAAAATCTACATTGCAGACGCTTAAAGCGGATGTAGAAAGTCTGCCAAAAGTTGGAACTTATGAAATGATCTTGAACATGAGCGAGAAATTGACCTTTCAGGATTATATTTCATTTAAATCGATTTTATCAAAAATAGAGCCGTCTGTAATGACCCTCAACGTTAACGAGTTTATTTATTAAACATAATTTTTTAATTTTATAAAAACACCTCAGTATTGGATCAACTTAAATTTTGGGATTTCGGCATCATAGATTTTATCGATGTATTCCTTGTTGCCATACTTCTGTATTACGTTTACAAACTTATAAAGGGAACGGTCGCCATTAACATCTTTATTGGGATCATCATCATTTATTTTGTTTGGAAACTGACCACGTTCCTAAAAATGGGACTTTTGAGTACTATTTTTAGTGGCTTTATGGATGTGGGAATTATTGCACTGATTGTGGTGTTCCAGCCTGAAATTCGCAAGTTCTTACTGATGGTTGGGTCTACCAACTTTGGGAATAAACGTAAGTTTCTTAGGCACTTAAACTTTTTAAAAACCGAAGAACAGGTTCAGACCAACGTGAAAGTGATCATTTCTGCCTGCCAAAAAATGGCTTCCACCAGAACAGGTGCTTTGATAGTGTTAGAACGCAGTAATAACCTCGATTTTTTGACCAGCTCAGGTGATGAAATGAATATTGGAGTCACCCAACCCATCATTGAGAGTATCTTCTTTAAAAACAGTCCGCTACACGATGGTGCCATTGTCATTGCCAACAATACGGTAAAAGCCACACGGGTGATTTTGCCGGTTAGCAATGAGCGCAACATTCCGCTGCGATTTGGCTTACGTCATAGGGCAGCCGTGGGAATTACTGAAAAAACGGATGCTTTGGCAATTGCAGTCAGTGAAGAAACAGGACAAATTAGCTACATTAAAAATGGCGAATTTGTCATGTTTAAAGATAATGAAGAGCTTATTGAAATGATCAATAAAGATTTGGCTTAAGTACAGATTTTCAACTACGCACTCTCCGCTTTAGAAAACTGCACTTCATAAAGATTGCGATAATACCCATCTTTATTTTTAAGTAATTCTTGGTGGGTGCCTTGTTCTACAATGCGTCCCGCATCCATAACGATTATACTATCCGCTTTCTGAATGGTCGCCAATCGGTGTGCAATCACAATAGAAGTTCTTCCTTTCGTGATTTTCTCGGTAGCCACTTGCATCAAATGTTCTGAATACGAGTCAACAGATGACGTTGCTTCATCCAAAATTAAAACACTAGGATTGGTAACATAGGCTCTTAAAAATGAAATCAATTGGCGCTGGCCAGAAGACAACATGACGCCCCGTTCTTTCACGTTATAATTATAGCCTTGGGGCAGACTCATAATAAACTCGTCAATACCAATATCCTTGGCAGCCTGCTTAACCCGAGCCTCAGTAATGTCTGGATTGTTGAGGGTGATATTATTCATAATGGTATCCGCAAACAGGAATACATCTTGTAAGACGACCGCAATTTGTGCGCGTAAGGAATGTAAGGTCATATCTTTTATATTGACCTCATCGACATAAATAGTACCCTTTTGTATATCATAAAATCGGTTGAGCAAATTGATAATGGTCGACTTTCCAGCCCCAGTTGCTCCAACGATAGCTATGGTTTGTCCTGATTGAACATCAAAAGAAATGCCTTTTAATACCTCTTCGTCATCAATATAAGAAAAATGAACCTTATCAAATCTGATATTTCCTTCAAATTGTGCCGCTTCAATGGTGCCTAAATCGTCGATTTGTGAAGTGGTATCCAGCACAGCAAACACACGGTTGGCAGCAACAATTCCCATTTGTAAGGTGTTGAATCTGTTGGCTATTTGGTTCAAGGGCCTGAAGAGCATCGGGATCATCATAATAAATGCAAACAAATCACCTTGAGATGCTAAATCGTCAGAAATAATATTTAAGCCCCCATACCACACCACCAATCCTAAAGTTAATGAGGATAAAAATTCGGCAATAGGAAAGAATACAGAGTTATACCATACGGTTTTTAACCAGCCTTTTTTATGGCGGGCATTAATTTCCTTAAACTTTCTATATTCAGTTTCTTCACGAGTAAACAATTGCAGAATCTTCATTCCTGTAACCCGCTCCTGAACAAAGGAGTTCAGATTGGACACCTCATTACGCACATCTTCAAATGCAATTTTCATATAGCGCTGAAAGATTTTGGTCGCGAAAAGCACTATTGGCAGCGTTGTAAACACCATGAGCCCAAGTTTCCAATTCATCCATAACATGACCCCACCAACGACTAACATTTTGAGAATATCACTAAAAATCATAAAAAGACCTTCGCCAAAGATGTCCGAGATACGTTCCATATCCGTAACGGTTCGGGTAATCAAAACGCCTACAGAAGAGTTGTCAAAATATTTCATTTTGAAACTCATAATATGCTTAAACAATTTCACCCTAACATCTCGCACCACAGATTGTCCAAGCCAACTAGAATTGTAAATGAATAACAATTGACACACCACCTCTAGCACTAAAAGCACAATCATGATGATGATGTAGAACAAAAACCCATCATACTGTTGAAGTTCAATATGCTTATCAATGGCTTGCTGCAGCACATACGGGCGTAATGCGCCAAAAACAGCCAATCCTGTAACGAATAACAAGGTAAGCGTAAACACGAACTTATAAGGTTTGATGTATTGCATCAAACGCTTAAAAAGATTCACGTCATAAACTTTAGTTTTCTTTTTGGCACTCATAGTTATTCTGCGTTATAAATGGTGTCAGGATACTGAATATCCGTCAAATACAAACCTTGTGCGGGCACTGAAAACCCAGCTTCGCCCCTGCTTTTTGATTCAATAATCGCGTGTAATTGCTGTACTTCAAGTTTGCCCAATCCAATATTGACCATGGTACCTACAATAGCTCGAACCATATTGCGTAAAAACCGATCGGCAGTAATGGTAAAGGTTAATTCCGTATCCTTAACTTCCCAATAAACACTTTTTATATCACAAAAATATGTTTTTACGTCAGTATTACTTTTAGAAAAGCATTGAAAATCTTTATACTGCAATAAAATAGCGCAAGCGTTATTCATTTTTTCAATGTCTAATGGCAAATGAATTTTATAGGCGAAATCATGGGTAAATACATTTTTAGTGTTCGATATCCGGTAATTGTAGGTTCTACTCAGCGCATGAAATCTGGCATGGGCTTTATCCCTAACCCTAAAAATACGGTGTATGGCGATATCATGGGGTAAAAACCAATTGATTTTAAAAATTAAAGTGTCACGATCAAATGGCTCATCAATATCAAAATGAGCATACATTTGCGAGGCATGAACGCCCGCATCCGTACGTCCTGCGCCCATAATCTTTATAGGGGTTCGTAGTAAAGTGGTTAAGGCATGCTCTAAAACCTGTTGCACAGAAATAGCATTGGGTTGGTTTTGCCACCCGTGATAGGCTTTTCCGTTATATGACAATTCAATAAAATATCTCAATGTGACTGTAGTAGATTTTAAGAATTAAAAAGCAAAAATAAAAACACCCTCCTGTTCTGATCAGAAATCAAATTTTCATTAATGACTTTATCGCTATTTTTGTGATTTGCAAAGATAACTAGATTTCCGTTTTAAAAGTCCACAGGGCTTATAAACCTGATGGGATTCACTTTAAATAAATCAAAAACACTACACCTTGAAAAAAATATTGCTCCTTTCAGATACCCACAGCTACATCGATGACGCTATATTAAAGCATGTAAAGCAAGCAGACGAAGTATGGCACGCTGGAGATATCGGAAATTTAGAAGTGACAGATACCTTAAAAAAACTTAAACCGCTAAGAGCCGTTTATGGCAATATCGACAGTACCGAGGCACGCATGGAATTTCCGGAAAACAATAGATTTATGTGCGAAGGCGTAGATGTCCTTATCACCCATATTGGAGGCTATCCTGAGAAGTATAATCAACGGGTACGGGAATTACTATATCAAGACCCACCAAAACTTTTCATTTGCGGTCACTCCCATATTCTTAAAGTCATGCCAGATAAAAAATTGAATTTATTGCACATGAATCCGGGAGCGGTGGGTAAACACGGTTTTCATAATGTGAGGACGATGTTACGATTTACTATCGACGGAAGTAAGATTGATAATTTGGAAGTGATTGAGTTTAAAAAGTAGGATGTGTTTTATAACCCTTTTTTGACCTTATGAATTAATTGCTATTTTAGTAATCGTTAAGCTTTAATAAGATCCCGCTTTGCAGTGGTTTTGCCTGCCTATCGGCAGAAAGGTTCAAATAGAATATCTCAATGTGCCTTTGGTATTTGGAATCATGTAAACCCTATTGAGATCCCGCTATGCAGCGGGATTAGCCTGCCTGTCGGCAGACAGGTTCAACCGGCATAACCCAATGCGCCTTCGGCTTTTGATATTTAAAAACTACTTTAGAGATCCCGCTTTTCAGCGGGATTAGTTCAACCAACATAACCCAATGCGCCTTCGGCTTTGGAAATCATGTTACTAATGAAGAGATCCCGCTTTGCAGCGGGATAGTTCAACCAACATAACCCAATGCGCCTTCGGCTTTTGATATTTAAAAACTACTTTAGAGATCCCGCTTTTCAGCGGGATTAGTTCAACCAACATAACCCAATGCGCCTTCGGCTTTTGGGTTATGGGTTTCACTAAAAAAACCCGAGATCTTCACCTCGGGTTTACGCACTAACAAAATTAAGATATAAGGTTTATCGCAATCTATCGACAGATTTTACAAGATCTTCATCCTTTTTTATGGCCTTATTGGCTAACACCAAAAACACGATAGTTAAAATAGGAATAAAAATCCCAACGCCTTTCTCTGAAATTTGACTTTCTCCAGGCGCCATTAGCAATTGATACACAAATAACCCTAATAAAATAAAGTTTAATATGATATTGAGACGTCCCAAAACAAATTGGAACTTTCTATTTTGATAATTGAATATAGAAATCAAAGATAAGGCAGCCGATCCGAAAAACATAGCCAAATACAATATTTCATCTTTAGCATAGACCAAGACATCTTCAGTATTGGCCCATAAATGAAATACAAATATCAAGCCACACGAAAAGATGGCTGCTATGAGTAAGTATACGGTTTGGATGCGCTGTATCATGAGTTATTCTAAAAATTTAAAGCTCAAAATTAACAGTTTCTTTTTAAATCATACTGTAATTTTTAAAATAAAATTGTATTATTGCATTAACATTACGTTACTCACAGAGTGATAGGATGTTAAATCTTCAAAAAATTACATTCGATTTTTCCTCTTCTTAATTCTAATCTAAGGTTCGGAACTAATCCAATTTCAATTTTATAATAATATCCATAAACATACATGTTTGAAATTTCGCAATTAAAAGAAAAGAAGCTTTCTGACTTACAGGAAATAGCTCAAAAATTAAATGTACCCAAATACCGTACGCTCAAAAAATTAGACTTAGTATATCAAATCCTTGATGTTCAAGCAGCCAATCCAGATGTAGTGAAAGCTGATATTGTCACTTCTCCTGAGGTTACTGCTGAAACGCCAAAAACATCAAAAACACCTCCAAAGAAAAAAAGAGAGCGTGTGGAGAAAAAACCAGCTTCAGAACAATCCCAACAACAAATGGAATTGCCTGATATTAAAGTTGAAGAAAAAAAGGAAGCGCCAAAAGCCGCTGAACCTGAGCCAACAGCAACGCCGGAGCCTTCTAAACCAGTAAGGAAAGATCCTCCAGCAGCTAAAAAAGTGGAGCACAGAGAGAAAAAGCAGCATCCTCCGAAAGAAAAGGACACTCCTAATAAACCTCAAAGAAAAGATAATAGACAAGAGCGTTCCAGTGATACTAACGGAAATAAATCAAGCCCTAGAGACAACAATAATCGTGACAATAGCAATCATGCGTCTTCAAAAGTAAATAATGGCAATAAAGATACTCGGAACCGTTACCGAGAACCCGACTTTGAATTCGATGCTATCATCGAAAGTGAAGGTGTTCTAGACATTATGCAAGATGGCTACGGATTTTTACGCTCATCAGATTACAATTACCTTTCTTCTCCCGACGATATTTATGTATCACAATCACAAATCAGATTATTCGGTTTAAAAACTGGAGATACTGTATTAGGTCATGTAAGACCTCCTAAAGAAGGTGAAAAATATTTTCCACTTATAAAAGTGAGTAAAATTAATGGACAAAAGCCCGAAGTGGTCAGAGACCGTGTGTCTTTTGAACATTTAACACCTTTATTTCCTCAAGAAAAATTCAATCTAGCCGAAAGACAAAGTACAATTTCTACTAGAATCATGGATTTGTTCTCACCTATTGGAAAAGGTCAACGTGGAATGATTGTGTCACAACCAAAAACTGGTAAGACCATGTTACTAAAGGATGTTGCAAATGCCATTGCAGCCAACCATCCTGAAGTTTATCAAATGATTTTATTAATTGATGAACGTCCTGAAGAGGTTACGGACATGCAACGTAATGTGCGTGGTGAAGTTATTGCCTCAACCTTTGATAAAGAAGCACATGAACACGTTAAGATTGCTAATATTGTTTTAGAAAAAGCTAAGCGTCTGGTAGAATGTGGTCATGACGTCGTTATTTTATTAGATTCTATTACCCGATTGGCTAGAGCTTATAATACCGTACAACCTGCCTCTGGAAAGATCTTAAGTGGTGGTGTTGATGCTAATGCCTTGCACAAACCAAAACGTTTCTTTGGTGCGGCCCGTAATATTGAAAATGGAGGTTCCTTAACAATTATCGCTACTGCTTTAACTGAAACTGGATCTAAAATGGACGAGGTAATCTTTGAAGAATTTAAAGGAACTGGGAATATGGAATTACAATTGGATAGAAAAATTTCTAACCGTCGTATCTTCCCTGCAATCGATTTGACCTCATCAAGTACCCGTAGAGATGATTTATTGTTGGATGAAAATACGATACAAAGAATGTGGGTGATGCGTAAGTATCTTGCCGATATGAATCCTGTTGAAGCTATGGAATTCATCAACGACCGATTCAAAAAGACCAGAAACAACGAAGAGTTCCTATTGTCCATGAATGGATAATCAAGACTTTTAGTATATTTAAAAAGCCCCAAATTTGATGATTTGGGGCTTTTTTTAGCAACATATTCTACATGATTAGATTTAAATTGGAAGACTAAACTCTAAATTTCTATCTATTGACTATTATTTTATGTCTGGAATTGAAGCCATCATTCGTTTTAATATCCATTACATATACTGCATTTTCCAAGTTAGTAACACTAAAGATATAATTTCCAGTTGAGCGCTCAGATTCACTAGGATTTAACCCCATTACCAACCTACCTTCAACGTCGTAGATATGACATTGTATGATTTTTAATGATCTATCCGCTAATAGGATTTGCACATCATATTTTGCCGGATTTGGAACCACCCTGATCCTTTGATCGAATTTAGGTGAAACTATAGGTGAATCGTTGCTTAGAGCTACAGCTTCATTGAAATTATCTTCGGATTTGCCAACTTTATTGGCGGATACTCCAATTATTTCAATCGCATTTATTATTGGATGCCGCTCCCCTCCAAATCCAAGAGACGAGAAGTCAATATTTAATTCTGCGTCATTGACATTCACCAAATAGGATTTAATCAAAATAGTTTGAGCACCTCCTGCCTGAGAAAAAACATCTAAATTATCTTCTACTAATAGCCCCTCCATGCTTACATCAAACACACGACTTCCTACTCCGCCGGAACCACCACCGGATGCTCCAAACCAAACTTCTGCAAAATGCAGCTGTACAGCATACTGGCCATTAGGAACTGGTATGTTATACCCCATGACACCAGATGAACCGTAGCGAATTGTGCGGTGAGGTTGAGACAGACCTGTTTGAGATCGGTCTAAAATTCTGCCGGCATCAAAATATTGATCAGCTTCAAAAACGTTACCGTTATAGGTGGTTTTCGGACCGCCTGAATTAATTCTTAAGGTGTAATCGCCCGTCACCTCAGCAAATACAGTTAACACGACATCGTCATATGCTGTATCATTATCATCGTCGGTAACAGTTAGCCTAAACGTGTAATTACCTGAGATTAAATCACTGACCATTAGGGTCGAGGTACTATCTCCATTTAAAATTGCTGTATTTGGGCCCACAATCTGACTCCAATTATATGCGGTTATGAACCCTCCATCAGCATCTGTGCCTGAGCCATTAAAGGACACGCTATTAATTGGCAAGTTTACGGATTGGTCTGGTCCGGCATCTGCAATAGGCAAAACATTTGAATTTGCTGTACCGAGCACCTCGATGGCGTTGATAATTGGATGACGCACGCCACCAGATTCCAGTGACGTAAAATCAATATTTAATATACGATCCGTTACATTCACAACATAAGTCCTGGTTAAAAGCTTCTCCGCTCCCGGGGCTTGGGCAAATACATCAAGATGGCTTTCTCTGAGCTCATTCTCCAACAGAACATTAAACACACGACTACCAATACCTCCTGAACCACCACCTGTGGCACCAAACCATGTTTCTGCAAAATGCAATTGCACCGTATATTGGCCATTGGGAAGCGGTATATTGTACCCCATTATACCAGATGAGCCATAACGCAAACTGCGAAATGGTTGCGTTAAGCCTGTTTGAGATCTGTCCAGTGTTCTTCCTAAATTAAAATATTGATCCGCTTCAAATGTGTTACCATTATAAGTTGTTTCTGCACCTCCAGCATTGATTCTAAGGGCAAATCCTCCGGTAGCCATTGGAAGAACTACAACTTCTACCTCATCATATGAACTTTTATCTTCTTGGTCGGTGACCGTTAATCTAAACACGTAAATACCTTCGACCAGATTACTAATCGTTAACGTACTGGTGGTGATCCCATTTAAGGTAACACTAGGACCAGTTTCCTTTGTCCATAGATAATCTATAGTTCCGCCGTCAGGATCACTACCCGTTCCAATTAGAACACTACTAGAATTAGGTAACGTAATCGTCTGATCGATACCCGCACTTACAATTGGCACAGCTCCTGACGCGGCATTCACCATGATGTTTACATCATCTATACCTTTTTCGTTTTGATCATCAGTTACTTCTAGCCTAAACACATAATTACCGGCAATTAAACCTGTTGCATTGAGGTCAGAAGTATCCTGTCCGTTAAGATTCGCCGTATTCGGGCCGCTAAGTTGTGTCCATTTATAGGCAATAATAACACCCCCATCCGGATCTGTCCCTACCCCGTTAAATAGAGCATTATTGGTTGGTAAGGATATCATTTGGTCAGGACCCGCGTTTGCTATGGGAGCACCATTGGTATTACTCGTTCCTAATATTTCGATCGCATTGATGATAGGATGTCTTGATCCACCTGTCCCAAGTGACGAAAAATCTAAATTCAGCATTCCGTCCACAACGTTTACCAAATAAGATTTTAGCATCATGATTTGGGCACCTCCTGCTTCAGCAAAAACATCGAGATGGGACTCTACCATTTGATTTTCAATTCGAACTTCAAAAACGCGACTTCCAACGCCTCCCGAACCTCCTCCAGTTGCCCCAAACCAAATCTCAGCAAAATGCAACTTGATTGTATATTGACCATTTGGTACAGGAATATCATACCACATGAGACCGGTTGATCCATAGCGAATAGAACGGTAAGGTTGTGGCAGTCCAGTTTCTGACCTATCCAAAACTTTACCTGTATCAAAATATTGATCGGCGCCAAATGTAACCCCACCATAAGTGGTCTCTGATCCACCAGTATTTATCCGAAGCGTAAAGCCCTCTGTTGCTGGCGGAAGCACACTAACTTTAAGCTCATCAAATGCTGTTTGGTTCTCATCATCAGTAATCAATAATTTAAAAATATAATCACCTTCAATCAGATTACCAATAACAAGCTGGGAGGTATCGCTTCCGGTTAGAGTAGCGCCATTAGGACCGCTGGCCTGGGACCACAAAAAGGTTACAACTCCTCCGTCAGGATCACTGCCTGTTCCGTTTAAAACCGTAGTATTAGCGGGCAATATAAGCGTTTGATCTTGACCAGCGTTTGCCAATGGATCCTGCTTTTCTAAAGTGATCATGATGTTTTCATAAATACGCGGCACTTTATGGTTAAGCCACCCATTAGATATAATATCCAAATCTCCATCATCATCTATATCGGTAACCAAAGCCCCATCATGATGTTCTAAATTCAAATCTCCACTATCAAGAATATGAGTGATCCATGCTCCAGAATTACAGAGGTCGTTTTCAAAAGAAATTAGACGTCTAGCACCTCGCCATTCACCTACAACAATATCCATATCGCCATCAAAATCAATATCAACAGCGGACACACTTAAACTGCCTGCAATAGATGAACTCAAAACATGCTTTATCCAAGGCTGCGTTGGGTCTGCAGGAGATTCAAGCCAGGCAAATTCGTATCGATTTGCATTGGAACCGAGCCCCAGTTGACCTACAACGCCATCCAATCTTCCATTACCATTAAAATCTTCCAACTGAACTCTATCTGAGGTTGTGACATAATTAAGGCCTGTCGAAAAAGTAGTCCATTGGCCGTTACCATCATTTCGTAGCCAATTTATTCCCTGAAAAAGGTCTAAATCTCCATCACCGTCAATATCACCCGCTTTAATATCTTCCCCTGAAGAGTCCGTACTAATATCTGTCAAGGTCCAGGTTCCTGTAGTAGGATTAGCTGAAGGTGTCAACATTTGCACTGGTGATTTTACGGATTCGGAACCATTCCAATTAATCGCCATTTGATATTTAGTTTCACCAAAATCGCCACCTGCAATTCCGGCTAAGAAAGGTTCATAATAACCTGATGTAAATGTTGGGATGTTATTATATATTGTAAAATTGGCATTCCCATCATTCTTAGCCCATAATAAACGTTCACTTTGATATTCTTTACCGGCTGCCCCTATTTGAGTGCCCAACAGATCTAAATGACCATCGCCATCAAAATCGTATACATGTACAACATTACCAAAATTACCGCCAATAGATTTTTTGATCCAATTACCAGATGCGGAGCCAGGGTTTTTATACCACCAACCTCCTGTAACAATATCCTTGAGACCATCCCCATCCAAATCGAAGTCAGGAATGGTGTAAACCGCAGTATAAGGGTTTGCTTCTAATTGATGCACCATCCACGATTCTGGAAATGGTGTAGAATTGCACACCTCTTGTCCTGTCACAGTAAAATTAACCTCGTCATAAACCCCAATTGGAGTGTGTCCCAAATCATAGAGATCCAAGCGGATCGTATGGTTACCGACACCCAGATTTTCAATTGTAATGGGCTGATAATTATAGTGTGGCCCTACCACCTCACCATCAACGGCATAATGGAGGTGCGTTCCTCCTTCTTCAATCGTCCAATTATCTACTGTAAAACTGACCTCAAATGGTTGATTGACAATGGAGCCATTACTAGGTGACGTAATTTGTACGTCGGACACCGGATGAGATGAAGTGGAGGAAAAGATCTCAATTCCTGATATTTTTGGATTTTCGATTACCTTTGAAAAATGTATGGTTGCGAAACCATCAGTTACTGAAATCTTTTCAAATTCCTTAATAAGGGCGGCCGCGGGATTGGTCTCCGCCAAGATATCAAAATTAGTAAGAACCGGCACGCCTTCTATAGTCACATTAAATACCCGCGACCCCGAACTTCCAGCGCGACCAACGCCAAAATACAATTCCGCAAAATGCAATTTAAAATCGTATTCACCAGGTGCATCAACAGGAATGTCATAAGTAAAAACACCATATCTTTCTGTTTGATACAATTCATCGTTGCTCGTCCCATCTATGGCAATTGTTGCATTATAAAGTTTACCCCCTGTAACAAATTGGTCAGAATTAAAAGTTCCACCATTGTAGGTTATTTGCGGTCCACCTGCGTTAATACGAATAACATTAATTATAGATAATGAAAAATTGGTTGTAGCCACTGCTAAACCAGCTCTATTTTGGGAATTTTTAACCGTTAGCGTATAGGAATTATTTGAATTCATAGGAGATATTGAAAGCAACACGGTACGTTCATCCAACAACAGGGTAGCTCCTAAAATAGAAGCACCGTTATCAACACTATAATTGCTTAAAGTTTCAGCAGAAACTAGGTCCATATATTCAGAAAACTCTACACTTATCACGGTTTCGCTTAAAGCTTCCACATGATTGATTAGGGGAGGTGAACGGTCCGTAGAAACACCGGTACCCATAAATTCGACAAAATTAACATCAAAAATATTCTGGTTGGCTGAAGCGTTCTTAAAAACAAAATACAAATCGTTCTTTCCACTTGGGTTTACAAAATTACTCTCAAGATTTATCCAATTATTTAGACTTCCTGTAGAGGGAACTGTCGTAGTAGAAAGAATAGAACCATTAGGACTACCAATTCTCATTTCAATACTACCTCCTTGCAACTCTGACGCCACCCTGTATCTTACCGAATGAATATTTAAAAGATTGCGACCTTCAAATGATATATAACTATTGTTAGCAACCCTAATCGATCCTTCACCTCCAAGCAAGGCATCTGTGTTTGGGACGGTAACCACACCGCTTTGTGTATCATAATATTCGGCTTCCTTTCGTTTAGGATGCAATTGTATCTGATCAAATGATTTTAGACCTCCTTGATCTGTATAATTTGTTCCAAGAACATAAAAAATATCTGCTCCGCCATCAATATCGTGTCCTTCGTATTGCAATGTTATTATTTTCCTGCAACCATCAACCGTTGCACCATCATGAAAATGATTTAAATGTCCTAACGATGGTACTATAAATACATCGGCACAGTTAATGCCCAATGTTGTATTGCCATCTTCTTGATCATTAACAACCAGGTCAAGAGTGATATCATCACCCCAACCCACAAAACCTCCATCTGGGGGTGAATTAAAATTAAAGGTGGCAGGATTATTTCCTGCATGGATGGTAATATTTTGAACACCCACACCTCCATTTCCATCGCTGACCGATAATTTAACGTTATATGTGCCTGGAATAGTAAAGGTATAATTCGTTTCCGCGGTAATTGAGTCTATAATACCGTCTGATTGAAAGTCCCATCCATAGGTAAAGGAAGTGTCACCGTTGGGGTCTGAGGTGCCATGACTATTAAAAGAGACTGTTAGTGGTACTGAACCACTAGTAACATCAGCATTTAGAACTACATTTGGGGGAGCATTAGTACTTATTCCAATATAATCAACTCTCACTAATTTACCTGTTCCCGCATTTTGGGGGCAACATCCAGTTCCGTACTCTAGGATATACATGTGCCCGTCAGGACCTATTTTCATATCAATAAATCCTTTTTTGGAGGAAGGGAAAACAGATGGAGCCATTTGCTCATTACTCACAATGTTTCCTGATGCATCCATCTTGATGGCCCAAATTTTACTCGTATTAAAATCATAATAAAAGAAAATGCCATCGAACTCAACTGGCAACCGCTGTTGATTTGTAGAGGATGCATCATAATAATACCTGGGACCGGCAAAATAACTTTTATGAAAGAGCTCCAACCATGCCTTTTTTGAGGGAGGCAAAATAGTAGCGCCCACATTGTTTGGAGATTTGTTGAAAACGGAAGTGTTTTCAGGGGCGCCTGGATTGTTGTAAAAAGGTGACGGCAATTTATAAGGGACTTGATAGGGATCATTGTCCACCCCTGAAAAATAGGGCCATCCATAATTTCCTGCAGCTTTAGTTAAATTGATTTCATCTAGACCTTCAGGGCCTAAAACACCTGGGGAGTTTGCATCTGGTCCAACATCACACCAAAACAGCCAATCTTCATTAGTCTGATCCACAAAAATTCTGTACGGATTACGTGCACCCATCACATATATTTCTGGTAAAGTTAAAGGTGTGCCTTCCGGAAATAAGTTTCCAGGAGGAATGGAATATCCTCCTGTATCGGCATTAGGCTTGATCCTAAGAATCTTTCCTCTATAATCATTAGTATGTGAAGAACTTTTCTCTACGCTGTTATTGGAATTTTTCTCATCTATAGCACCATAGAGACCATGATTGGAATTGTCTCCAACCGCAATATAAAGATTCCCTTGGGAATCAAAGGTCATGTCACCCCCAGCATGAAAGGAATTAGTACGCTGAACTGACCACTCTAACATGGGAATTTCAGATGATAAATCCAACACATCACCATCCATACTAAACTGTGAAATCCTATTCGTATTTGCCGAGTTAGGCAAGACCGAATAATAAATATAGACTTTCTGATTTGATGTAAAATAAGGGTCAAAAGCAAGACCCAAAAACCCGTCTTCAAACCCATGGAATACTGGTAAAACACCGGCAGAGACTGTTGTTTGAGTATTGGGTTTGTAGATCAGCAACTCGCCATAGCGATCGACGATAAATATGCGTCCATCTGGTGCAAATTTCATCGTTGTGGCGTTGGCTAATCCTGTTAATAATTCAACCTTTTGAAATTCAGTGGGAAGTTGCGCTACGCCTTGGGACAAGAATAAAGTAAAAAAGAGTAATGAATATATCCAATTGGGTATTTTACATCTAAAGCATTGAAAAACATTGAACTTTGGTGCACACAAAAGCTTGTGGCGAAATTTAATTTTAATTTTCATAACTAGGACGGTTTAGAGATCAATGCTATTAATCCTATGATATAACCGAATTCAGAAATCAAAAGAAAACGTATTTTAAGGGGAGGGAATCATTATGAATAAAAATACATTAATTATATTTAAGTTTAATAGTGTATTGATTTTTAGTCGATTACAAACCGATATATTCGTTATAATACCTACGACCTGTCTCTTGGGTATTTTATACTGTAGCTATAAAAGAATTCAAGTAATTTAAAATAGTTAGAAAAAGTTACCATAACTAGACTCTCGATATTACACATCATCTTATTGGAATATGATAGACCACTAGGCGGACATTTAAATGGACTAAAACCGAAGCAAAAAAAAAAGGAGTTAACAACGGGATTGCAACTCCTTTTAAATGGGATTTTCTAACAAATTAATTTTTCACAACAAAGCCTACTACTTTTTTAGTACTTCCTTCTATATGAACTGTCATGTAATATATGCCCTCTTCCAATCCTAAAATCGGAATCTTGTAATAACCATCAACAACAAGAGGATTGGTAATGCTGTTTATAAATTTACCAGCAGCATCATGCAATCTAATACTATTTACACGGTTGTCACTTGTTGCATTTAGCAGGTAGAGTTTGGCAAAGACAGAGGCAGGATTTGGTTTGATGGCCACTTTAATACTTTCTTTTGAATCAATAATAGTAATTATTATTGTAGCAGTATTCGTAAGAACACCATCTGACACCGTAAGCTCAACTTCATAGGTTCCGGGTTGTTCAAATACATGTATTGGATTCATATCATCACTAGTCATCCCATCTTTGAAGTCCCACATGTAACTTACAATTTCCTTATCGTCAGTTGATTTACTTCCTGAAAAGAATATTTTTAATGGCGCATCCCCTACAATCTTATCTGCAACTATGACTGCTATTGGTGCTTGATTAATTACAGCAGAACCAATGATCCAAGAAAATGTAATTTTAGTCGATTTTGATGGCGCACCATCATCTGTGACGGTCACCTCAACGGTGTATGGACTGTTAGCCGATGCACCGGCAGCAATGGTGCCACTGATGACTCCCGTGCTCGTATTTATAGTTAAACCACTCGGAAGACCGGTAATGCCATAGCTGAGATTATTTCCATCCGCATCAGAAGCCGTGATTTGCAAAGTAATTGCATTGCCTTCAGCACTATTTTGGGTTCCTGGATTGGTGACCACAGGGGCTTGATTTTCCGCAGCAGCCGTCGTAACGTTCCATATAAAGGTGATCTTGGTCGAAGCTGATGGCGTACCATCATCTGTGACCGTCACCTCAACTGTGTACGGACTGTTAGCCGATATACCGGCAGCAATAGTACCACTGATGACTCCCGTGGACGTATTGATAGTTAAACCACTAGGAAGTCCAGTAATGCCATAGTTGAGATTATTTCCATCCGCATCGGAAGCCGTGATTTGCAAAGTAATTGCATTGCCTTCAGCACTATTTTGTGTTCCTGGATTAGTGACCTTTGGAGGCGTATTTGCTGCATCAGAAATCACCGTAATTGTAACTTGATCACTACCAATGTCGTTTTCATCATCTGTAACAGTTAAGTTAAAGGTATAGATGCCGGCAGTCAAGTTATTGGCCACTAAATCCGGAGTATCTGCACCAACTAATGTAGCGGCAGCTGGACCGCTTACCTGTGTCCATAAATAACTGACTGAGCCACCATCAGGATCGCTACCCACCCCATGTTGAGTTATTGTATTTGTCGGTAAAGTTATAGTTTGGTCTGCACCGGCACTAACATTCGGAAGTCGGGATTCAATAATTTCCAATCCTGAAATTTTCGGGAATTGTTTAACTGGCAATAATTTCACAGTGAGATATCCGTCAGTTACAAGGATATTTGCAAAGTTTTTAACCACAGCAGTCGCGGCACCTCCAGCATCTATAATAATATCATAGTTTTCAATACGATGGGTCCCATTCTCTATATCTATGGTAAATACTCTTGAACCGACGCCAGCAGCAGATGCAGGTTCTGAAACAGCAAAATATATTTCAGCGAAATGTAACTTTAAATTATGCAATCCATTTGACACGGGAATTTCATAAATTAAACCTTCTTTATTTGAACTAAATCGCTCTGTTTGATACAGTTGATCGTTCTCCGTCTTGTCAATAACTGCAGACGGATTTTGACCTACAGTGCCTCCTAAATAATATTGATCGGCATTCCAAATTTCTCCATTGAATTCAAAATCGGGACCTCCTGAATTGATACGTAAAGCTACGGGCGTCTTTGACACCTTTAAAACCATATCGTCCGAAGCGGAGTCATTTTCGTCATCAATCACGGTTAAACGGAAAGTGTAAGAACCCTCCATGAGATTAGCAACTGACAAATTATCTGTATTAGAATTGATCATCGTTACTTCATTTGGACCATTTACTTGCGTCCATTTATAGCTGTTTATAAAGCCTCCATCCGGATCATAGGCTGATCCATCTAGCGTAGCGGTAGTTGTAGGTAATGTGATTTGTCTATCCCCACCGGCATCAACAATAGGTTTTAATGAATCTCCTTTACTGGGTAAAATTTCAATTCCTGATACCTTTGGAAAATCCTGAATAGCAGTAAAAGTTATGGTTAAGTTGCCATCATCCACCAAAATACCTGTAAAATGCTCTATTACAGCGGTTGCACTTCCTCCTGCAGCAACTATAATATCATAATTCAATAATTGTTCTTGACCGTTTTCAATATTTACATTAAATACTCTTGACCCAACTCCACCAGAGGATCCCTCTCCAGCTACCCCAAAATATATTTCTGCAAAATGTAAATTCAAATCATAAGTACCAGATTGAACGGGAATATTATAGACCAAATTTCCAGTTGAATGATACCTCTCGGTTTGATATAATTTATCATTTGCTGTATTAGCTATATCAATAGATTTTTTGAGGACACTGCCACCATTAAAATATTGATCTTTTTGCCATTGTAAATTATTGTAAATATAGTCTGGACCTCCAGAATTAATTCTAATTGCCGATGCTGCTGCCAATACTTTTACATTAACTTCATCAGATTTCTGGACTCCTTTATCATTAGTAACTGTTAATTTAAATTTATAATCTCCCACTACAAGATTGTTCACACTTAATTCTGAAGTGTCATTTCCAGACAATGTTGCAGTACTAGCCCCATCAACTTGGGTCCAAATAAAGGACACCGCCCCTCCTGCTGGATCGCTACCTGATCCACTCAAAATAATAGTGTTTGTAGGCAAGGATAGTGTTTGATCTTCCCCTGCATCTGTAAGAGGTTCTTGATTATTTGTAGCAAGTGATGTGTTCTCGTAAATACGTGGCATCTTATTTTTAAGCCATCCATTGGAGATGACATCCAAATCTCCGTCGTTATCGATATCTGTAACCATTGCACCATCATGATGTTCAAGGTTCAAAGAGCCATCATTAAGAATACGCATTTGCCATTCTCCAGAATTACATAAGTCGTTTTCAAAGGCAATAAGTCTTTTACTGCCCAACCATTCTCCCACCACAATATCCATATCTCCATCAAAATCGAGGTCAATTGCAGACACACTCAGACTCCCTTTAATATCAGTGCTCAACACATGTTTTATCCAGGGTAGCGTCGGATTTTCAGGGGATTCAAACCAGGCAAATTCTGATTTCCCAGCCTTACTACCTAAACCTAACTGGCCTACAACACCATCCATTCTCCCATCTCCATTGAAATCTGCCAATTGCACTCTATCTAGTGTTGTGGCATACGTGATTCCTGTAGAAAAGGTGGTCCACGTCCCGTTCCCTTCGTTTCTTAACCAATTAACTCCTTGGAAAAGATCCAAATCTCCATCGCCATCAATATCACCTGCTTTGATATCCTCCCCAGAAGAATCGTTACTGATGTCTTCTAAAGTCCATGTGCCCTTAGTAGGGTCTGCAGAAGGTGTAAGTAACTGCACTGGTGATCCAGTTGAAGTTTCCGCGCCATTCCAATTGATTGCCATTTGATAAGGACTTCCCAATCTAAAATTGCCACCAGCAATCCCCGCTAGAAATGGTTCGAAGTAACCTGAATTGACCATCGGTATATTGTCAAATACCTTGAAATTACCTTTACCATCATTCTTAGCCCATAATAACCTTTCACTTTGGTACTCTTTTCCAGATGGTCCGATTTGGGTTCCCAAAAGATCTTGATAACCATCTCCATCAAAATCGTAAACGTGTACTACATTTCCGAAGCCCCCACCTATGGTGCTCTTTACCCAATTCCCTGATGCGGAACCTGGATTTTTGTACCACCATCCTCCAGTAACAATGTCTTTAAGACCGTCACCATCTAAATCATAATTGGGAAGTGTATAAACAGCTGTATAAGGATTGGCTTCTAGCTGATGAACTACCCATGATTCCGGAAAAATCGTGGTATTACATATGCGTTGGTCTGTTACGGCCACCATAATTTCATCATATATGCCTGTTGGAGAATGATTGTCATTATAAAGTTCTAAGCGAATTGTATGACTACCTTGATTAAGATTATTGACATTGATAGGTCCGTAATTATAATGCGGAAACATATCATCGTTAATAAAATAATGCATGTGAGTACCCTCTT
Source organism: Gelidibacter salicanalis (assembly GCF_007997285.1). Classification (GTDB taxonomy): domain Bacteria; phylum Bacteroidota; class Bacteroidia; order Flavobacteriales; family Flavobacteriaceae; genus Gelidibacter; species Gelidibacter salicanalis. The sequence continues at coordinate 244,552 of NZ_VORX01000005.1, read as the reverse complement.
TTGAGATGGACCAATTTTCAACTGAAAAGCTGATCTGAAAATTTTCATCCACATTCCAACCAGTTTGGGGCGATACAATAGTAATCTTTGGCTCCAAATTAAAGGTGTCTGGAGAAAGTATTTCAATTGCGGATACTTTCGCATTTTCCGTCACTCCTTGAAACTGAATATTCGCAAATCCATCAGTTACCGATATATTATTGAATTCTTTAATAAGGGCCGTTAAGGGCTTAGTCTCGTCTAAGATATCGAAATCAGTAAGTACCTGAACGCCCTCAATACTTACATTGAATACTCTTTTGCCAGATCCGCCTGGTCTATTTCCTATTCCAAAATGTAATTCGGCAAAATGTAAGCGTATGTCATACTCTCCTGCAATTGGAAGAGGAATGGTATAGGAAAAACTTTTACCATAACGTTCTGTTTGATATAGTTCGTCATTGTAAGTGCCATTAATTGGAGAAGTAGTTTGGAAACCGTCCTTTCCTCCCGTTACATAATTATCTGCTTCAAAGAGTCCAGAATCAACCTTTACGGTAGGCCCCCCAGTATTTATTCGGATAGAACTTATGGTCGAAAACGCATAACTATCGGTAACAACCGCTTTTCCGGAATTATTTTTAACATTACGTATTTGAAGATTATAAATCACATCTGAAGTTAACGGAGACACGGCAAGCATAACGGTTCTTCCATCAGGCTGAAGGATGGCTGAAGTAATACTGACGCCATGATTTAATACGTAATTTGAGATTTGTTCCGCAGTTACTTTGGTAACATATTCTGTAAATATAACTTTGATTTGAGAATTTCCAATTGGTGTAACGTCTCCTACTAAAGGAGGAGAATTATCTATAGAAACTCCAGCTCCCATAAACTCCACATAATTTAAATGGAAAATATTATCAGTTTGGGAAGGATGTCTAAACACAAAAAATAGATCGTTCTTTCCACCTGGATCGGAAATTTTTGATTCAATGGCAACCCAAGAATCTTTACTTCCTGTTGACGGAACACTTGTTGTGGCAATAAGTGGTCCTGTAATACTGCCCAATCTGAGTTCAATGATGCCGCCACCAAGGGTTGCTGCAACTTTATATTTGACTGCGGTAATATTAAAAAGATTTCGACCTGAATAAGATATATAGCTTTTATTTTTCACTTGAATAGCCTTTGAGCCCCCTTCTAATGGGTCCGAGTTTGGAATAATGGAGGTTCCCTCTTGAATATCAAAAAATTCTGCTTCCTTTCTTTTTGGATGTAATTGAATTTGGTCAAAAGCTAACAATCCATTAGTGTCCTTATAATTTGCATTTAAAACATAAAAAATATCCTGTTCACCATCTGCCCCATGCGTATTGTCAGCGTCTAAGGTTACTGTCGTAGGACAACCTGTTAAGGTGTTGTCATCATGAAAATGGTTTAAATGCCCTAATGAAGGAACTATATTGACCTTATCACAATCAATCGAGCCATCTTCAATATCTGTGACAGTGAGTTTAATTTCCACATCATCTTGCCAATTCATCAAACCGCCATCGGGAGGGTAAACAAAATTGAATTGCGCCGCATTATTTCCAGCATTAATAGTTATATTATTGACGCCAACACCGCCTTTCCCATCCCTGACAATCAGTTTGACTTTATAAGTACCCGTGGCTGTATAGGTATGGGTAGGATTTGCTACCGTATAATCAACTTTACCATCTTCATTAACATCCCATTCATATGATAAAGGAGAATCGCCATTTGGATCTGTTGTACCATCACTCGAAAATTTTACCGTGAGTGGTAAGGAGCCATTGTCAATATCAGCTGCAATTTTAACATTTGGAGGTGCATTTGTAGTTATTCCGGTATAATCGACTCTAATTAATCTACCAGTGCCCACGTTTTGCGGACAACACCCCGTTCCATACGCCAAAATATACATTTTACCGTCTGGGCCTATGGCCATATCTATATACCCATTGAATTCTTTTGAACTGCCAGGAAACACACCTGGCGCAAATCGTTGTTTAGAATTAGGAATAATCTTGCCTTGAGCATCCATTTTAACTGCCCAAATTTTACTCGTGTTGAAATCATAATAAAAATAGGCCTCGTCAAACTCAATAGGAAGCCGTTGTTGGTTCGATAAGCTATGATCATAATAATAACGCGGCCCGGAAAAAAAACTCGCATGATCATACTCAATCCATGCCGGTTGAGCTGGAGGTAAATTGGTAGCACCAGTATTCCATTTAGAAGTGTTTTCTGGGCTTTCAGTAACATTATAAAATGGTTTTGGCGTTTTATAAGGAATCTGATACGCTCCATTGTCTACTCCAATAAAATATGGCCACCCATAATTTCCGGCTTTTTTGGTCAAATTAATCTCATCTAAACCTGTGGGTCCAAGCACGCTAGATGCATCCGCATCGGGACCTACATCGCCCCAGAAAAGCCAATCGGTATTGGTTCTATCCACAAAAATCCGGTATGGATTTCTTGCACCCATAACATAAATTTCTGGTCTATAAAAGGGTGTTTCTTCAGGAAATAAGTTACCTGTCGGAATAGTATATGTACCATTAAGCTGAGGCTTAATACGCAAAATTTTACCTCTCAAATCATTGGTATTTGATGAGGATTTTTCAGCACTGTAGTCAGCATTTTTTTCATTCCATGCCGCATAAAAATTATCGTAGCCAGTATTGTCTCCGGTTGCTATATAAAGATTGCCTTTAGAATCAAAGTCCATGCCCCCTCCAGAATGAAATTTAGCCGTACGTGAAGTTGGCCATTCGAGTAACACTATTTCCGATTGTAAATTCAAGTCATCACCATCCATTTTAAATCGAGAAACACGGTTAACATTAAAATCAATCGGAGAGTAAGTGATATATATAAAATTATTTGACAGAAAATTAGGATCGAAGGCAATTCCTAATAAACCGTCTTCCAATTCGTGAAAAACACGTATGGATCCAGCGGTAATTGATGATTGAGATTCTGTGTTATATATTAAGATTTCACCATATCTATCAAGTATAAATATTCGTCCATCAGGTGCAAATTTCATCGTTGTAGAATTCCTTAATCCCGTAAGTAGATCTACTTGCTGAAATTTGTTCTCCTTATCTTTGGGAAGTTGTGCATGGGTGACACCTATTAGTAGAATTGAAAACACGAAAGAAGATAAGCCAGTTTTTAATGACTTTGGAATAGGAAGGTTCAGAAAACTATTTTTAATGATTAAGGAAAAATTAAAAATTAAAATTTCAGAACGTTTCATCATTGGGAGTAATGTTATTTTCATAATTTACTGATTAAGACGGTATAATGATTTGATTAAAAATTCAGCCATTAGGTCAATAAATATAGAGTAATAAATATTTAATAGGAAAATACCTCCACTTATTCGTTAAAAACGAGATGTTTACCGACCAAATACTAATTTTTAAGCGCTATAAAATTGAAGAAAAAGTAAATTCTTGTTGCAGAATAATAAGTACTGCTTTAAGCATGAAATTAAAAAATAGCGTCCCTACAGAGAAATAGAATTATACAATAAGCCGTATATTTCATTTTAGACCAATGGTGTTTTAGGACAGTAAGATATTTTACACTGCAGAATCTGCATTTACTTATAATTTTCTGAAATTTTTGTTGTATTTTTTTTTTAAAAATTCAGATAAGCAGTATTGAAAAGATTAAGCATTTTAATAATTTCAGTAGTCCACCTATATTTTTTAATCCTATTTCTAAAATTCATACCAGCATTAATCATACTTTTAGTAGGATCTTGCAACTCAATCGAAATTAAGACTATGTAAGGCACTGAACATTTATTATGTATCCATAAAAAACTAATGTAAAATGCCACTTTCATAAACATTTTTAAAATGCATTATTATTAAAGTGACAATGATTCAAAAATTAAGGGAATATGTTTTTGTTTTTCGACTTCCTTAGGGGTGAAAGAATCCTTGCTCAAGTTTTTAATCGACAAATTGAAAAAGATTGAGAAAATAAAGAAAATGAACTTTTTTTAATTTTTAGAGTTCATTATATCCTAAGAAATGCTCTAGATTGTTTAATTTTATAAACTAGACATTTTTTGTGCTGGCACCTAATATTAAATATGCAAAACTTCAAAATGTATAATTTTATATAACATCTCGAGGCTCAACAGGATATCTAATTATGTTTTAAATTAAACAATTCGGTTTTTAAAATTAAAACTATTTATGGACACTCTTGCAAGAAGAAAAACAATTGTTATCATTGGTGCCTCTGGTCATGGTGGCATGATATTAGATTGTATACAGACTGAGAACAAATTCTCAGTTCTTGGATTTTTAGATTCCTATAAGACCAAAGGCTCAATGTTTAATGGTTATGAAATTTTAGGAAATGAGCAAGAGTTGCCTAATCTAATGAAAGAACACAATTTAGATGGCGCCATAATAGCCATAGGTAATAATTGGACTAGAGGCGCGATGGTGGATAAATTGAAGGTGGTTGCGCCTCAATTAAATTTTGTATCGATTATTCATCCAAGTTCCATAATCAGCAAGTCTGCTCAAATCGGGAAAGGCACTATAATTATGCCTGGCACCATTATTAATTCTAATGCTAACATTGGTGATTTCTGTATTCTCAATACCAACTCTTCATTAGGACATGACGGAAAAATGAGAGATTTCTCAAGTATTTCCTCGGGAGTATGTACAGGAGGTAATTTATTGTTAGGGAAATTTTCCGCCATTTCGTTAGGATCAAACATCATTGAGAACATCACTATTGGTGAACATAGCCTAATTGGAGCTGGTTCTTTAGTAATAAAGAATGTCTTGGATAAATCGATAGTACACGGATCTCCGGCGCGCTTTATTAGGTATAGAGATGTAGAGGATCCTTATTTAAAAGGTGATGTCACTGTACAAAAATTAAACGGAGCGATGACGCGCAATCGTTATGAACAATAAATCATTTTTTATTTCTTCATCTAGGGTAACCCAATCTTGGCATTAAAAGTGGAGCTCTTCACCTTTTAAAATACGCTGCTCATCTTCACAAAATGTTGTTCACTATACCGCATAAAAAAATCCATTCAAACAGAATGGATTCTTTATATTAAATAGGATTTTTTTCCTTAAGCTAAGGAAGCAATATGCAACGCTAAACCTGATTTTAAATTAGCTGCTTTATTAGAATGAATAATATTCTTCTTAGCTAATTTATCAATCATAGCAGAAACTGCAGGAAGCATTTCTTGAGCTTCTTTTGCATCTTCTAATTCGCGTAATTTTTTGATAGCATTACGAGTTGTTCTATGTTTATACCTGTTGGTTAAACGCTTAGATTCACTACTTCTGATTCTTTTTAATGCTGACTTATGATTTGCCATTTTCTTTCCTTCTTATTAAAAAATTGTAGCCCGTAGGGGAATCGAACCCCTCTTACCAGGATGAAAACCTGGCGTCCTAACCGATAGACGAACGGGCCATTTGTTTTATTTAAAGTGCAAATTAATAACATTTTTTATCAATATGCAACCTTTTCAAATGAACTCACAAAATTATTTGTGAACCTGTCCAACATTAATGCTGTATTAATGTCTTTCAGCGGGTGCAAAAATACAACTATTTTTAAATGTTGCAACACCTAAACAAACTTTTTTTAAAAATTTTTAATATGCCTTCGCAAATAGCACTCTTCCAGAAGACGGTTTCCCAGTAAACACACAGGTTCCCGCCTCTTTTTCTTGGTCTAGAGGCACACATCTGATCGTTGCTTTTGTCAGTTCCTTAATCTTGTCCTCCGTTTCAGCTGAACCATCCCAATGTGCTGATATAAAACCTGTTTTAGTGTTCAAAACGGATTTAAATTCTTCAAAATTATCTACTTTCGTAATGTGCGAATTCCTAAAGTCTAAAGCTTTTTTGAACAAGGTCTCCTGAATTTCCTTCAGCAAAACATCAATTTTGTCGGCTAAACCTTCGAGTGCTGTATTTTCTTTAGATAAGGTATCCCTACGCGCCAATTCAACCGTTTTATTCTCCAAATCTTTTGGTCCGATTGCAATTCTTAACGGTACGCCCTGAAGTTCATATTGGGCAAATTTTGCTCCTGGACGTTGGGTTGTGCGATCATCATACTTGCAACTGATCGCTTTTGATCTCAAATCACTCATCAAGTTTTTAACCACCTCTCCTATGTGTTCTAGTTGCTCATCCGTTTTATGTATAGGAACGATCACTACTTGTATTGGTGCTAAATTTGGCGGCAATACCAATCCTTTATCATCACTGTGGGTCATGATCAGTGCGCCCACTAAACGTGTAGACACACCCCAAGAGGTTGCCCATACAAAATCTAGTTTCCCTTCATTATTCGTAAATTTCACATCAAAGGCCTTAGCAAAGTTTTGTCCCAAAAAGTGTGACGTTCCAGCTTGGAGTGCCTTCCCATCTTGCATTAAAGCTTCAATACAATAGGTTTCTTCCGCACCTGCAAATCGCTCACTTTCGGTTTTTACACCTTGGATGACCGGTATAGCCATAAAATTTTCAGCAAAATCCGCATAGACCTGATTCATCAGTTGTGCCTCAGCTAGCGCTTCCTGACGCGTTTCGTGTGCAGTATGCCCTTCTTGCCATAGAAACTCGGCGGTTCTTAAAAACAAGCGGGTTCGCATTTCCCAGCGTACCACGTTGGCCCATTGGTTTATTAATATAGGTAAATCTCTATAACTTTGAATCCATCCCTTATAGGTGCTCCAAATAATGGCTTCACTCGTGGGTCTAACTACAAGCTCTTCTTCTAATTTTGCTTCCGGATCTACACGTAATTTTCCTGGATTGTCCGGATCATTTTGCAATCTGTAGTGGGTAACCACAGCACATTCTTTTGCAAAGCCTTCAGCATTTTTCTCTTCTGCTTCAAACAGACTTTTAGGAACGAAAAGTGGAAAATAAGCGTTTTGATGGCCCGTCTCCTTAAACATCCGATCCAATTCAGCTTGCATTTTCTCCCAAATTGCATAGCCATAGGGTTTGATCACCATACACCCCCTAACTGCCGAATTCTCAGCTAAATCCGCCTTAACTACCAGTTCATTGTACCATTTGGAATAATCATCCGCTCTGCTTGTAAGATTTTTGCTCATCGTCAGTCTTTTGGCACAAATATTGCGCTTATGTTAAATAAATAATTAGTTCGACAAAACTAACTATTTTTGTAATGTTCAACAATAAAAACAAATAGATATGCAATTTAAAACTTACTTATATAAAAAATTGCCATTTTTTGTTGCACTAAGCTCGATTTTCATTTTAGCTTCTTGTGGTTCATATCAGTACGCTGGCTATGACAATGATGGCATCTATAGATCTGAAGTTCCTCAGGGACAGCACTATGAGGAAGCTCCTCAAGGGTATTATAATGATGTTAGAGCTAATAATAACAGTTTTTATAAAGATTATTTTGGAGAGAAATCCCAAGAGTTCGGTCAGATTTCCCAAAATGAGAATATAATATTCACTGATATCGATTCTTATCAAGGTAATTATGGTGATGAGAATGGTGATATTGTTTACGAAGAAGGCTATGCCGGATGGGGTCAAGACAGTCAAGACATTGATATTACCATCAACTATAACATGAATAATTGGTCGCCTTACAGATACGGATATTATAGCCCTTACCGCGCATGGGGTTATGGTGGCTGGGGGTATTCAGGGTTCTACGATCCTTTCTATTCTTACGGTTATTACGGCGGTTACTATCCTTATCGTGGTTACGGGTATGGTTATAATTATGGGTATGGTTACGGATATAATTACGGCTACGGACACAGTCCATATTACGGCTACAATCACAACAATTCATATTATAGAAATAACTACTCGTACAGCAACAGCAGACGGGGCAGTACCTCAGTCAATCCTTATGGCTCTCAATCGACATTGAGCAGAAATTCAAGTACTACCATTAACAGACGTTCTTCAACGTTAAACAGATCGAATTCTACAATAAATAGAACAAATTCTAACGTGGGACGACGTAGTTCAACAAGTTCTACTCCATCTAGAACCGGTGTTAATTCAACAAACAATACGTATAGAAGAAGTAGCACAACCCGTCCTACTACGAACACTAATAACACCTATAGAAGAAGTAATTCATCAGGCAGAACAGTGCAACCCGCTACAAGAACAAGAACAGAGAACAGAGTACAGCCTTCTACAAGAACGAGAAGCAATAGTTCAGGTACGAGAAGTAGTGGTTCTACCAGAAGTCGCGGGAACAATGTGTCTGCGCCAGCAAGACCAACTAGTAATTCTAATTATACACCGTCAAGATCAAGTTCTAGCCCATCACCTGCTGCTAGGAGCTCCAATAGTGCTCCAACCAGATCAGCGCCGGCAAGCGTTCCAACGAGCTCTTCAAGACGTGGTGGCAGATAGAAATCCAGAATTTTTAAAAAAAAATTAAGTATATGAAAAAGTTAAGTTTACTGTTCATAACGGCCTTATCCATGTCTTATATGAACGCACAGGACATCTCTGATGCCGTCAGGTATTCGCAAGACGAAGTTCAGGGAACTGCTCGTTTTAAAGGTATGGGCGGTGCGTTTGGTGCTCTCGGCGGTGATATGTCCGCTCTGAGCATTAACCCGGCCGGTTCCTCCATTTTCTCAAAGAGTCATGCCTCCATCTCCATCTCCAATTTGAGCACTAAAAATGACATCAATTATTTTAACGGCGTCAGTTCATCTTCGGATAATAAATTCGATTTGAATCAAACTGGAGCGACCTTTGTATTTAATAATATGAATGCCGACTCCCCATGGAAAAAATTTGCCATTGGTGTAGCTTATGATAAGGTTTCTAACTTTGATAATTTTTGGAATGTAAGAGGTGTTAATACCAACTCGCAGTCCATAGGTGATTATTTTTTAGGCTATGCACAAGGTTTGAGACTCGATCAAATTTCCGCGTTGGATAATGAGAGTTTGTCGGCTGCCTATTCTGACATCAATAAAGTTTACGGATTTGGAAATCAACAGGGATTTTTAGGTTATGAATCCTATATCTTAGAACCAAATTCTAATGATGACGCCAATACAGGGTATACTTCCAATATTACAGGCACTAATTTTGATCAGGAATATACCTATGCAACTACGGGCTACAATGGTAAATTTAGTTTTAATGCCTCAACGCAATACGGTGAAAACTTTTATTTCGGACTTAATTTAAACTCTCATTTTATCAATTATGAGAAGTTTACTGATCTGTACGAAGCCAATAGGAATGCGGGTTCCTTAATTCAAAGTGTAAGGTTTCAAAACGGACTTTCCACTATTGGTAGTGGATTCTCATTTCAAGTAGGTGCCATTGCGAAAATAAATGAGGGTTTACGCGTAGGTTTATCCTATAATTCTCCAACTTGGTACACAATTTCTGAAGAAACCACCCAATATCTCGGTACGGTGAGAAACGAGGCAGGCTCAAATGTTTCTCAAATAATTGATCCTTTTGTGGTCAATATCTATCCTGACTATAAACTTCAAACCCCAGCAAAAATTACAGGAAGTTTGGCTTACGTATTTGGAGAAATAGGTTTGATCAGTTTTGATTATGCTCGAAAAGATTATGGAAGCACCAAATTCAAACCTACTTCAGACACCTATTTTTCTGAGCAGAATGGCATTATGAGCGATGTTCTGAAAAGTGCTTCGACCTATAGATTAGGGGGTGAATATCGAATGAAACAGTTAAGTTTAAGAGGCGGTTATAGATTAGAGGAAAGTCCTTATAAAAATGATTCGTTCTATGGCGATTTAAACGGGTACTCCGTTGGGTTAGGATATAATTTTGGAAACTTAAGCCTCGATTTGGCGTATGACCATTCTCAAAGAGACTATAATCAACAGTTGTACTCAGTAGGATTGACCGATGCAGCAATGCTCGATACGACCATAGATAATGTAACGCTCACTTTAGGATTCAGCCTTTAATTTAGTGAATACATATAATATTGAAAGAGCATTCGTTTTCGGATGCTTTTTGTTGTTTAAAGATGAGTTGGCACGTTACATTCGCTACCTAAATCGAATTCAGGAATACTACGCTCGAAAGCAATGTAGCACTCATTTTTGCATTGCTTTCAAGTTTTTCACAGGATGCAGCAATAAAATTAATGAGCTAATGCTATGATTTTATATTTGTTTATCTTTGCAACCAATTTCAATTAAATTACACCGTCGACACTTTTGAGACGGTTGATGGTTTTACAAAACGACTATGAATACAGATAATAATATACAAAATATCGATGCTCTAGGTGAAGATCACGTAGGCACCTCTGCGGACACACCTATGCGAAGTGACGCCTTTGTACTCTCTCCCGAAGAAAAGATTGACCTCATTAAAGATGATGTAAGACATATTATGGAAACCTTAGGATTAGATCTTACTGACGACAGTCTTAAGGGCACTCCAATGCGGGTTGCAAAAATGTTTGTAAAAGAAATTTTTGGAGGCTTAAGTCCGGATAGAAAACCCAATGCTTCTACCTTCGAAAACAAATACAAGTACGGAGAAATGCTGGTAGAGAAAAACATTACCCTCTACTCTACTTGCGAGCATCATTTATTGCCTATAGTTGGTAAAGCTCATGTGGCTTACATTAGCAAAGGCACCGTTGTCGGTCTATCTAAAATGAATCGTATTGTAGATTATTATGCAAAACGCCCTCAAGTTCAGGAACGTTTAACGATGCAAATTGTTCAAGAATTACAACGCGTGTTAGGCACTGATGACGTGGCGTGCGTTATTGACGCCAAACATTTATGCGTCAATTCCCGCGGTATTAGAGATGTTGAAAGTAGCACGGTCACTTCAGAGTTTGGTGGTGCTTTTAAAAATCAAGATACGCGTCGCGAATTCTTAGATTATATTAAATTGGACACCCACTTTTAATTGTTGCCCTGAACAGTACCTTCTGAAATTTTGAAATCAACATAAATCGTTACAATGCATCTTTACGACAAACAGCAAATTAAAATTTACAATTCCTTATCAGGAGAGAAAGAGATTTTCACCCCTATAAGTGAAGGCTATGTTGGCATGTATGTCTGCGGACCTACGGTATACAGCAATGTCCATTTAGGAAACGTAAGAACATTTATGTCTTTTGATGTCATTTTCAGATATCTTAAACATTTAGGGTATAAAGTGCGGTTTGTAAGAAACATTACCGATGCAGGGCACTTAGAAAATGACGCTGATGTGGGTGAAGACCGTATTGCTAAAAAAGCCCGATTAGAAGAAATTGAACCCATGGAAGTCGTACAACGCTATACGGTTGATTTTCATAACATCTTAAATAAATTTAATTTTCTACCGCCGAGCATTGAGCCTACGGCCACAGGGCATATTATTGAGCAGATTGAAATCATTAAGACGATTTTAGATAAGGGATTGGCCTATGAAGTTAATGGCTCGGTTTATTTTGATGTTTTAAAATACAATGAAACTAAACCTTATGGCATTTTAAGCAAGCGTAATGTTGAAGATCTATTGCACAATTCGCGCGAACTTGATGGCCAATCTGACAAGAAAAACCCTCAGGATTTTGCCCTTTGGAAAAAAGCAGAACCACAGCACATTATGCGCTGGCCTTCACCATGGAGTGATGGATTCCCAGGTTGGCATTTAGAATGCACCGCGATGAGCACCAAGTATTTGGGCGAGCAGTTCGATATTCACGGCGGTGGAATGGATTTAAAATTCCCTCATCATGAGTGCGAAATTGCCCAGGCCGAAGCTAGTAACGGAAAGCCTCCAGTAAATTATTGGATGCATGCCAATATGCTTATCATGAACGGCAAGAAAATGGCAAAATCAACCGGTAATTTTATTCTGCCTACCGAAATTTTTTCTGGAAACAATCCTCATATCACCAAGTCATTTACACCAAGTGTTGCTCGGTTCTTTATGCTTCAAGCCCATTATAGAAGTATTTTAGATTTCACCAACAACGGCCTTTTGGCGAGCGAAAAAGGATTCTTCCGATTAATGGATGCCGTGACTGCTTTAGAAGATTTAAAATCGGGTACAACCTCAACATTTGACATCAAAGATTGGCAACAGAAATGCTATGACGCGATGAATGACGATTTTAATTCACCTATTCTTATTGCCAACTTATTTGAAGCTGTTAAGTATATCAATCAAATTAAGGAGGGCACTGCTAGCATTACCCAAGAGGATTTAGACGTGCTAAAATCGACCGTTCATACTTTCGCTTTTGATGTTTTAGGATTGGTGAATGTCAATGAGGCTGAAAAAGGCACAGAAAAACTTTCAGGTGCTGTAGAATTGTTAATTCAACTCCGTCAAGAAGCGCGAGCTAATAAAGATTTTGCCATGTCAGATAAAATTCGCGATGAACTGGCGGCGGCAGGTATTCAACTTAATGACGGGAAAGAAGGCACCACCTTTACGACCAATTAATTATTTAGGATGCTCTTGGGGAACACCCATATATCTTTTACGACATGATCGGCATAAAACAAAACCGCTAACGCAATAGCACAGCTTGAAGAAAATCTTGACATACCCGTTTTTATTGGTGATTAAAGTGTACCAAAACTTTATCTCTCCTTTTACCCCTGCAAGCTGTCGGTATCAACCCACGTGTTCGCAGTATACAAAAGTGGCTTTAGAACGACACGGTCTTTTTAAAGGTGGTTGGTTGGCTACAAAGCGCATTTTTAGCTGCAATCCTTGGGGTGGTAGCGGGTATGATCCTGTTCCGGACGATCACAAGCATTAATATTTATTTTTGGCACCATCTGTTCGGCCAATTAATCTAGCAAAGTGTCACATCTTCTTATTTATAAACAGCGCGCCTTTACTAAAGCTTTTGTAAATTTTATAAGCATTCACGCTTATTACTCTTCAAAATATTATATTTACCCTTCTAATCAAATGATACAGCATGCACGCACTTAAAATCGTCTGGGATCCTACAAAAGGCATCGATATTCTTGGTTTTACATTACACTTTTATAGTATGATGTGGATCATCGCTTTTATATTGGGTTTCTTTATTATGAAGCGCATTTACAAGCAAGAAAATCAATCTGAAGAATCCTTAGATTCTCTATTTATCTATTCCGTGATCGGGATTATGCTTGGCGCGCGATTAGGGCATGTTATCTTCTACCAGCGTGAACTGTTCAGTGAAGATTTTTTCAGCATATTTTTACCGGTTAAATTTAAAGGCGGCTTTGAGTTTACCGGATTTCAAGGTTTAGCAAGTCATGGTGCAGCTATTGGGATGATTATATCCATGTACTTATACAATAAAAAAGTCTTGCACAAATCTGTGCTGTGGATTTTAGATCGGGTGGTAGTTCCTGTTGCCGCTGGCGCTGTATTTGTACGCTTAGGAAATTTTATCAATTCTGAAATTGTTGGCAAACCGACTGGCACTGATTTTGGAGTGGTTTTCGCTCAAAATGGTGAAGCGTTTCCAAGACATCCTGCGCAATTGTATGAAGCATTCTGTTATATTTTCGTGTTTATTGCACTATGGTATTTTTATTGGAAAACTAAAAAGAGCGAACAGCAAGGCTTTCTTTTTGGACTATTTTTAGTTTTGCTTTGGGCCATCCGTTTCTTTGTAGAATTCATGAAAGAACCACAAAGTGAGCACGAATATATTGCTACTTCTGCCCTCAACACTGGTCAGATGTTGAGTATACCTTTTATTCTGATAGGATTGTATTTTATGTTTATGTATAAATCTAAAAAACCGCTCGCCTAATGAAACTCCCTGCTTTCAAGATAGTAGCAATGCTGACTCTAGGCGTGTGCGTCATCCCACTTCATAGCTGTAAAGACGAACAAAAAACTATCCAGCCTGTCACAATTGAGTTTAAGAAAGAAGGCGAATTGATAATCAAAAAAGCGAATGACAGCATCCTGAAAACCATTGCTATTGAAATAGCGGATAATGACTACCAAACCCAAACTGGGCTCATGTATCGTGATCAAATGGATGCCGATCATGGCATGCTTTTTATTTTCCCCGAGGAGGAATACAAATCCTTCTATATGAAGAATACCAAGATTGCCTTGGATATTATTTATATTAATGCTGATAAAACTATTGTCAGTTTTCAGAAGAACGCACAACCATTTAGTGAGGCTTCACTCCCATCTAATGCCCCTGCTAAATACGTATTGGAAATCAACGCGGGTCTAGCAGACGCATGGCAATTAGAAGTTGGTGATAAAATAGAGTATACGCGGGTTGATTGATTTAAAATTGAAGTTGAAGTCGAAATTGAATTTGAATTTGAATTTGAAACTTTATAACAATAATTACACCTTTTGTCCATCTGAATTTTAAATCCTTTTTTTTTTAAACTTTTATATTCTAATTCATTAGTGTCCGATAAAAATAAATAATAAATTAACAAACTCATTTAAAGCAAGGGACATTAGAAGATTTCCGAAATGAGACCTTGCATTTTAGAAACTGTTTCTACCGAGAGGGAATGTGCGATTTTAATTTAAATGATCGATGTTTGTCAGTTAGTTGCAAACAAGTCTTAATTCTTTATTCTAACAGCGCAGCGGTCTTGATTCTTTATCGGACAACAATGATTCTAATTCTGTATTTCAGAAATGGTAGAACGCACTACCTATACACTTTAGTTAAGCTTATATCTTAAATTCTTTTAAGGTGAATACTGATTCTAGCATCTAACTAAACGAGATGTCTTAAACTCGAGCAGTAGATTGTACAGTTCAAATTATTAGTCAGCTAAGATTCTAATTCATAAGAATAAAAAAAAGCCACTCGAGGAGTGGCTTTTTCTATGAAACTATTTTGTTATCAATTAGATTACAGAATCTTCGTTTAGGGTTTCACCTTTATCTTTTAAGGTGTCATACATTACAGGAGTTGCAATGAATATTGAAGAATAGGTACCAACTACGATACCAACAATAATCGCAAACAACAAGCCTCTTAATGAATCGGCACCCAATAAAAACATCGCCAACAATACAACTAAGGTTGTTAAAGATGTATTTAAGGTTCTACTGATCGTACTGTTGATTGCAAAGTTGATATTCTTACCACCTTTAAATCCACCACGCTCTAATATCGTCTCTCTAATTCTATCAAAGATAATTACCGTATCATTCAACGAGTATCCAATTACGGTCAAGATTGCTGCAATAAATGCTTGATCTATCTCCATTGAGAATGGCATAAATGAATAGGTCATAGAGAAGATTCCCAATACGATAATCACATCATGGAAAACTGCTGTAACAGCACCCAATGAGAATTGCCATCTTTTGAAACGCAATAAAATATAAAGGAACACCACTACCAACGATCCTAGAACAGCCCATAAAGACTCTCTTTTGATATCATCAGCAATTGTTGGGCTTACTTTACTAGAGAACATTTTACCAATTTTCTTCTCATCAGAACCTACTTTAAATTCGTCATAAGTAAGGCCGTTTGGAAAATAAGGTCTTAACGTTTCAAAAAGCTCAGACTGTACTCTCTCGTCTGCCTCTGCAGTGTTTTCATCTACTAAATACTTTGTAGAAATTTTCAACTGGTGTGAGCTACCAATCGTTTTAACCTCAGCACTACCAAAAGCTTCTAAGACATCTGCCTTAACTTCTTCAGGATTTACTTCTTGAGCAAAACGGACTTGATAAGTTCTACCTCCAACAAAATCAATACCTTCATCTAAACCTTTAGTAAACAATGAGAATAAACTCAACACAATCGCAATGGCTGAAATGATGTAAGCCATTTTTCGCTTATTGATAAAGTCGATGTGCATGTTTTGGAATAAGCCTTTAGTAACTGAAGTTGAAAACGTTAAGCCCTTACCTTTAGCAACATACCAATCTACCAATAATCTGGTGATGAAAATAGCAGTAAACAATGACGTTACGATACCAATAATTAAGGTTGTTGCGAAACCTTTAATAGGTCCCGTTCCAAATACAAATAAGATAATGGCCGTCAATAAGGTCGTAATATTCGCATCTAATATAGAAGACAATGCGTTACTAAAACCGTCCTTAATCGCTTCTGCTTGGCTTTTGCCTTTGGCTAATTCTTCCTTAATACGTTCAAATATAAGTACGTTAGCATCGACTGACATACCAATCGTCAGTACAATACCCGCTAAACCAGGAAGTGTCAGTACAGCTCCTAACCCGGATAATACTCCAAAAATCAATAAGATATTTAATAATAAAGCTATATCGGCAAATAGGCCGCCTTTACCGTAGTACATGATCATCCATACTAAGACCAATGATAATGCAATTAAAAATGAGGTTGTCCCACTTTCAATAGCTTCTTGACCTAAAGATGCACCTACCTCATCAGCTTGCACGATAGCAGCCTTTGCAGGAAGTTTACCTGCTCTTAAAACGTTAGCTAAGTCAATAGCCTCATTAAGTTCAAACGAACCTGAAATCTCTGAGTTACCTCCAGAAATAGGACCTGTAGTTACTCCTGGCGCAGAATACACAATATCATCAAGCACAATAGCAATCTGACTCTGTTGTGCATAAGCCTTTCCGGTCATTTCTTCCCAGATCTTAGCTCCTTTACTGTTCATGGTCATACTTACCGAAGGTTGATTTCTTTGGTTGTAAGCTTGACGCGCATCCGTGATCACTGCACCACTTAATTCTGGCGTGTTCTCTCTGTTCCCTTTTATTGCATATAAATCTACAAATTCGCTGTTTTTAGCTTGAATACCCCAAGCAAACTTAACGTAGCGTTGGTCTGCTGGCAATAAAGAACGAACTTCAGGTTTGTTAAGGTAAGACATGATTTTCTCTTTGTCTTTGGCTTCAAATGTTGCCACAACTGGACCACCTGAACCGTAACCTCTTAACAAATCTAAAATTGGATTTTCGCCTACGGTAGTAGAATCCGTAGAGGTAACTCCGGTTAATTCTGCAATTTTACTATCGGCATCATCAATCGTGTCGGTTACTACTTCAGATTCTGCAATTTCGCTCTGTGCATTTTTATTCACTAAAGGTTTTAAAGCCTCATTAGCTTGTGCCAAGAATGGAAGAAACTCTTCTCCTCTATATACATCCCAGAATTCCAATTGAGCTGTACTCTGTAAAAGATTTTTAACTCGCTCAATATCTTTAGCACCTGGAAGTTCAACAAGAATACGGCCTGTGTTGCCTAATCTTTGAATGTTTGGAGATGTTACCCCAAATTTATCGATACGTTTGCGCAATACTTCAAAAGCAGAAATAATCGACTCATCAACTTTTTGCTCAATGATTGGCTGAACATCTTTGTCCGTCATATCAAAAGTGATATCCTCACTTAAAGTTCTATTGGCAAAAATATCTGGTGATGCTAATTTTTGATTGCCTTTAATTTTATCAAAAGCGAGGAAAAAGTCTTCAACATAAGAATTTTGACTGTTTTTCTGAAGTTCAGAAGCATCATCTAAAGCCTTATTAAAAACAGGGTCTTTACTATTGTTTGAAAGTCCTTTTAAAATGTCTTTTACAGAGATTTCAAGAATAACATTGATCCCACCTTTAAGGTCAAGACCTAAGTTCATGGCTTTATCTTTTACCTCATTGTAGGTAAAACTTGCGATACCCAAATCAAAAACCTCCTGATTGGATAAGGAGTCTAGATATCTTGTTTCTGCTTGAGCCCTTAGAGACGGGTCGTCAGATTTAAGCGCAGCGATTTCTTCGGCGCGATTTTCAATTTGGTTAGCTTTGAATGTAAATGATAATTGGTAAATACTCACCAATCCAAATAACACAGCAAACAGCTTTACTAATCCTTTGTTTTGCATTACTTTATTTTTTTTAAGTCAAATTTTTTAACGCGCAAATATAGAATTTACCGTCCATTTGACAATTGTTTTTTAAGAATATGTACGGATTGTGGAGTGTCATAGATATAAGCCTAAAGAACTGGCATTGATCTTTGAAAAAACACTCAGAAAAAAATGTAGCAAAGAAGTGATGAAGCGTACGTTGTTACTTCTAGCCCTTATGCCATGGGTCCTGCCCTGACTTCAGGGAATTTGTGTAGATCATGATCTTTAGTAATGGCAATATATTGCTGAATAGCAACTTTTAATTTAAGAACGGGCGCATTGGTATCAACAAATGTAATTTCCGTTGGAATGTAAAAATTAGGATTTACAAATCGGTATTGCCCTGCTTTTAATTCCAAAGCACTTTTACCGTTTAAATCAGATACGGCGTTGTGACCATCCTGAATTTCATAAACATCAAGATTGTAGTTGATCCCATCCTTTTGAGATGGCAGCTGAAGAGGTAGTTTGGATTTTTTATTGGCGATAAAGCCTAAAGCAAGTTCCTTTTGCTTAGAAAGTATGGCTTTAATACTTGCCACATTGGCATTGCTGTAATAGCTGATAACCATTGTGCCATCTTCCTGTTCAGTGACTTGAATATAGCCTACGCCAATCTGCTCTAGCTGTTGCTCGACGATGGCAATGGTGCGTTGTGCTTCGGAGGAATTGATGTCAGCGTCAGTAAATTGCAGTACAATTTCCTGATTGGGTAACGTAGGTTGCTGTTGCCCAAAGATGCCACCTAATACAGCGATAAAAATCAGTGCTGCACTAAGATACCATTTGGGTTGTATGTCTATAGTATGAATACGTTTCAACAGATTGAATTAATGTCCCTTTGAAGATTACATATCTGAATTTTGCCGTGGACTTTCAAGCGGCAAATATATGAAAAAAAATCCCGATAGCTATCGGGATTTATTTTTACAGTTTTAAGGTTTTATAGTTTTAATGACAATGACTTACATTCCCATAAGATTATCCGTTTTTGTTAAGCCTTCAGGTGGGGTCATGTTGAATTTGTCGTCCGCTATTTTTTCTGATTTCACTTCAGTGACTTCAGTAACCATATTCATTTTAAAGCCTTGTTGCTCCAAAACTAAGGTCATGTGCATTGGAAAACCTTTAAAAGCATCTCCAAACGCCGTGGTCTGTTGAGAAATAGCATGCAATTTATCAGTAGCATAAATGGAACCTTTCACATCGGCTCCGTCTTTTTTCATCGTCACATTGTACTTAACGCATTCGTAACCAAGAATTGTTTTTGTCTCATTTGTTTTTTCGATGCTCACGTTTTCGAGGTCAGCTGCTGAAGGAGTCATATCGGTTTCCATATATTTCTTACCCATCATGGCATTGTCTAGTAACATTAGCGCTTTTTTGGTAGCGTTATCGCCAATAAAAACTGTCGTGCCCGTCATTGGGTTACTGGTTTCTGAACGCGTTTTATCACCCTTAAAATAAGTCGTGGTTATCATATCGCCTAGCATCGATAATTGCGCATTCATTTGCTCATTATCACTAGACATAGACTGCTTTGAAGTAACAATACCTTCAGTGATTTTTTCTTGAGCAAAGATGGAGACACTCAAGCTTAGCGTTAGTATTAAAAGTAATTTTTTCATAGTTTTTTTTGTGTTTATTTGATTTGGCAAGATATATATTTATCCAATTATTTATTTAGATATGGTATAAAACTTAAAGTGCCTAAGTCTTTTTACTGATGAATTTCGCAGAAACGATATTCTCCAGCGCATCACTTAGGCACTTATTTTAATAAGTAATATGTACTAGTTATAAAAGGTCATTGGTTTTACGAACGCCTTCAGCACTTTCTTGCATGTGCGCTTTTTCAGCATCGTTCAATTCAATTTCTACAATTTTTTCAATTCCGTTACGTCCTAAAATTACTGGAGCACCAATACAGATATCATTCAATCCGTATTCGCCTTCCAACAATACTGAACATGGGAACATTTTTTTCTGATCGCAAGCAATAGCTTGCACCAATGCGCTTACTGCTGCACCTGGAGCATACCATGCTGACGTTCCTAATAACTTGGTCAAGGTAGCACCACCAACTTTGGTGTCTTCCATAACTTGGCCTAATCTTTCTTCCGATAAAAACTCAGTAACTGGCACACTGTTACGAGTTGCCAAACGTGTTAAAGGCACCATTCCCGTATCACTGTGTCCGCCGATTACCATACCGTCTACATCACTAATTGGTGCTTCCAATGCTTCTGCCAATCTGTATTTAAAACGTGCAGAATCTAAAGCTCCACCCATTCCGATAATTCTGTGTTTAGGCAAATCAGTAGATTTATGAACTAAATAAGCCATAGTATCCATAGGATTACTCACCACAATGATGATTGTATTTGGAGAATTTTTAATCAAGTTAGAAGACACATCCTTAACAATTCCGGCATTAATCCCGATTAACTCTTCACGAGTCATACCTGGTTTACGAGGAATTCCAGAAGTAATCACACAAATATCACTCTCTGCAGTTTTAGAATAATCGTTAGTGACTCCTGTTATTTTGGTATCAAAACCGTTTAAAGAAGCGGTTTGCATCAAATCCATTGCTTTACCTTCGGCAAAACCTTCTTTAATGTCCAATAAAACAACTTCACTTGCAAAATTTTTAATTGCGATATATTCTGCGCAGCTTGCCCCGACGGCTCCTGCTCCAACTACTGTAACTTTCATGTGTTTAAGTTTAAAATATTAAGATTAAATGTTCCACAAATTTAACATTTTTAAACTATAATATATTTAAGATTGTCTTAAAAGGAAAAAAATATTTAGTGTTCTAACACTCCTAACACCCATGTCAGTTTTCAGCTTAGTTTGTGTGCTCCTGATTATAATGAAAAAAACCTCCTTAAAACTTAAAGAGGTTTGATCTGATATAAATTTGTTATGTTGAATTCTGATTCTTCAGAACCCGAAAAATTTACGCATCAATATTTGCATAGATGGCGTTCTTCTCAATAAATTCTCTACGTGGTGGCACTTCATCACCCATCAACATGGAAAATATACGATCTGCTTCACCTCCATTATCAATTTGCACTTGGCGCAACGTACGGAATTCAGGATTCATTGTGGTATCCCAAAGTTGTTCCGCGTTCATCTCTCCAAGACCTTTATAACGCTGGATGCCCACACTTCCACCAAACTGTTCAGCTAAAGCATCACGCTCCTTATCACTCCAAGCGTATTCTTTTTTCTGTCCTTTTTTGACTAAATACAAGGGTGGTGTCGCAATGTAGATATGACCATTTTCAATCAGTTCCTTCATATATCTGAAGAAGAAGGTCAAAATTAAAGTTGCAATGTGGCTACCATCAATATCCGCATCACACATAATTACTACTTTATGGTAACGTAATTTTGAAAGGTTTAAGGCTTTACTATCTTCTTCTGTTCCAATAGTTACCCCTAATGCGGTATAAATATTTTTGATCTCTTCGTTTTCAAAAACACGATGTGACATTGCTTTTTCCACATTTAAAATCTTACCACGTAATGGCAAAATAGCCTGAAAAGCTCTATCACGACCTTGCTTTGCAGTTCCACCTGCCGAATCGCCCTCAACTAAAAACACTTCACATAATGCAGGATCTTGTTCTGAACAGTCACTTAATTTCCCAGGCAAGCCTCCAATACTCATGACGGTTTTACGCTGCACCATTTCACGAGCTTTTTGGGCTGCGTGACGTGCTTGGGCCGCAAGAATCACTTTTTGAACAATGATCTTAGCGTCGTCTGGATGCTCTTCTAAATAATCCGTTAACATTTCAGAAACGGCCTGACTAACAGATGCCGAAACTTCTCTGTTTCCTAATTTTGTTTTAGTCTGCCCTTCAAATTGTGGTTCCTGAACTTTTACTGAAATAATGGCGGTTAATCCTTCACGGAAATCATCACCAGCAATTTCAAATTTTAATTTATCCAACATTCCTGATTCGTCCGCATACTTTTTAAGAGTATGGGTCAAACCACGTCTAAAACCGGATAAATGCGTTCCACCTTCGTGGGTATTAATATTATTTACATAAGAATGCAAGTTTTCAGCATAGCTGGTGTTGTACACCATCGCCACCTCAACAGGCACGCCATTCTTTTCACCTTCAAATGCAATGACTTCCTTAATTAAAGGCTCGCGGTTACCATCTAAAAACTTGATGAATTCTCTAAGACCTTCTTCTGAATGGAATGTTTCACCTTCAAAAGAACCATCTTCTTTAGTCGCACGTTTGTCTATTAAATGGATGGTAATACCTTTATTAAGGTAAGCCAACTCACGCATTCTGCTCGCCAAAGTATCATAACTATACTCTAACACGTGAGTAAAGATGGTTGGGTCTGGTTTAAATGTTACAACCGTTCCTCTTTTTTCAGTTTCACCAACTTTCTTCACCGGATACATTGGTTTCCCTTTTTCGTATTCCTGTTCCCAGATTTCACCTTTTCTGTAAACGGTTGCTGTTAGATGCTCAGACAAAGCATTCACACAACTCACCCCTACACCGTGCAATCCACCAGAAACTTTGTAAGAATCTTTGTCGAATTTACCTCCAGCTCCAATTTTGGTCATCACCACCTCAAGTGCTGAAACGCCTTCCTTTTTATGCATGTCAACAGGAATACCACGACCATCATCTTCTGTAGTAATGGAATTGTCCTCATTAATGGTCACACTAATGTTGTTACAATGTCCTGCTAAAGCTTCGTCAATAGAGTTATCGACCACCTCATACACCAAATGGTGCAAACCTCTTGTGCCTGTATCCCCAATATACATTGAAGGACGCATCCGCACGTGCTCCATGCCCTCAAGGGCCTGAATGCTATCTGCTGAATAATTATCCTTATTAAACTCTTCTTTCATATATAATTGTCTATTATTTATATTAAAATCATATGTTGTGATCCTTTTTTAATTGTGAATTTCAGTGTAGAAATACGTCTCCTTACCAGAAGATAAGCTCACTATAAATCACAAAAAAAATGATACTTGCGCATCATTTTTGGATACCTACAAAGATAACGAAAAGTGACGCCATTTGAAAGTATTTCATGCAATAACTCTTATAATTATCAACATTTGTTAATTACTAAAAAGTGCCTTAAATCGGCTTTAAAGCACCTCAATTTAAATTTTGAACTATTTTAACATCTTCATAAAACGCAAAAAACCTCCAAATCGCTCAGACGCGGTATTTAGAGGTTTTCAATTTGATTAAATTTTGAATATTACGCTTTTACATAGGCATCTGAATGCACTTTTGCTACGGCTCTTCCACTAGGGTCATTCATATTTTTAAAACTCTCATCCCACTCTAAAGCGATTTTGGTGCTACAGGCTACTGATGCCTCTTGGGGCACACACAGCGCAGCGGCATCGCTCGGAAAATGCTCTGCAAAAATAGATCTGTAGAAAAACTCTTCTTTGCTGGTTGGCGTTTGTAATGGAAACTTGTATTTAGCGTTGGCCAATTGCTCGTCAGTTACTTCATGGTCAACCATCAATTTTAGAGTGTCAATCCAGCTGTATCCAACGCCATCGCTAAATTGTTCTTTTTGTCTCCAGGCTACACTCTCAGGAAGCATGTCTTCAAAAGCTTTACGCACCACCCATTTCTCCATCCGCTCTCCGTTAATCATTTTATCTTGTGGGTTGATGCGCATGGCAACATCCATAAACTCTTTGTCTAAAAATGGCACTCGACCCTCAATACCCCAAGCGGCAAGGCTTTTGTTGGCACGTAGGCAATCGTACATATGAAGTTTGCTCAGTTTTCTTACGGTTTCCTCGTGGAATTCCTTTGCGTTTGGCGCTTTGTGAAAATAGAGGTAGCCTCCAAACAATTCGTCAGCACCCTCTCCAGACAATACCATTTTAATGCCCATTGATTTGATGACGCGCGCCATTAAATACATGGGCGTACTGGCACGAATCGTGGTGACATCATAGGTTTCAAGGTTGTAAACGACATCTTTTAGGGCATCTAAGCCTTCTTGAATGGTGAATTTAATTTCATGATGCACTGTCCCAATATGATCAGCAACCTTTCTAGCCGCTGCTAAGTCAGGAGACCCTTCCAAGCCCACTGAAAAACTGTGCAATTGCGGATACCACGCTGCTTGAGTATCGCCAGATTCAATGCGCTTTTCAGCATATTTTTTTGCAATGGCTGAAGTCACTGACGAATCTAAACCACCAGAAAGTAGTACTCCGTATGGCACATCACTCATCAGTTGACGGTGAACTGCTGCTTCTAAAGCTTCTTTGATGGCTTTAATACTGGTTTCGTTATCCTTTACAGCCTCATAGTCCGTCCATTCACGTTTGTACCATTGTACAAACTTACCATCCTTGCTGCTTAAATAATGCCCTGGAGGAAACAGTTCAATTTTTGTACAGTAACCTTCCAAAGCTTTCAATTCAGACGCCACATAAAATGTTCCGTTTTGATCCCAACCAATATAAAGTGGAATGATGCCCATATGATCACGCGCAATGAAATACTCATCTTTTTCTACATCATAGATGGCAAAACCAAAAATCCCGTTCATTTCGTCAATAAAATCAACGCCTTTTTTTTGGTATAAGGCTAAAATCACCTCACAATCACTTTCAGTTTTAAAAGTGTAGTCAGGAAATTGCTTTCTTAATTCCCGATGGTTATAAATTTCGCCGTTGGCGGCTAAAATAAAACGTTGGTCCTCACTCACCAAAGGTTGCTTCCCAGAAGCTGGATCAACAATCGCTAATCGCTCATGCGCCATAATTGCTTTCTCATTATTATAGATACCACTCCAATCCGGTCCGCGATGACGGATAATTTTCGCCATTTCTAATAATTGAGGTCTTAAATCCTCAGCTTTTTCTTTTAAATCGAAGGCACATACAATTCCACACATGATTCTATCTTTATTTAATGTTGGTTTTATTATAATACTAAGGCAAATATCAAATTAACATATCAATAATAAAACAAATACATAAGTATTGATTACAATTTGGAATCATATAAACACAATCTAGGCAATACTAAAAGCATACGGTTGTAAAACGTACTTATTTTGACAAATCGAAAAGTTTAAACCTTCAAACCCCGATTAATCATCCTTTTTAATATTTTTAATATTAAATTTAACCTTTAAAAAATAAAAATTCTATGAAAACCATAATGAAAACAGTAGTATTAACCTTGGCCCTTGCATTCTCATATTCTGTCCAAGCACAGAAATTCCCTGATTTAGACAAGAGCCCTATGGATGCCGCCACGTATCCTGGAAGTTATAAAATTTCTAAAAAAGATATAAAAGTGGTGTATAGCCGTCCGCAATTAAACGGTCGTGATGTCGCAAAATTAGTTCCTAATGACGAAGTTTGGAGAACAGGTGCTAATGAAGCTGCGGAAATCACCTTTTATAAGCCTGTAACCTTTGGAGACACCAAAGTAAAACCGGGCACCTATACCTTATTTACAATTCCTGGCGAAAAGGAATGGACGGTCATCTTAAGTTCAGATATTAACGTGTGGGGTGCTTACACCTACAAACAAGACCAAGATGTCGTACGTCTTAAAGTTCCAGTTTCCACAAGTAAAGATATCTTAGAGGCATTTTCAATTGTTTTTGAAGAATCAGCAGCTGGTGCGATTATGCACATGGGTTGGGGCAGCTTTAGAGTAAAAGTGCCATTTACATTCTAAGCCAACAAATACGTACTGTAATAAATAAGAGTCTAGAAAAATCTAGTCTCTTTTTTTATGGAATATTTAAATATTTATGGGTCTGTAGCGACACTTTCCATTTCGGATTGGCCATTACGTAATCTACAATTTGTGGGACTACTTTATCGCGTTTGCTCCATTCCGGTTGCAAATACAAAATACAGTCCTTATTAACCTTCGCTGCTTGTTCTTCAGCAAATTTAAAATCGTCTTTGTTATAGACAATCACTTTTAACTCATTGGCCTTTTCATAAACCAATTCAGTAGGTAATTTTAATTTTTTAGGCGACAGACAAATCCAATCCCAAGTACCGGTAAGCTCATAAGCTCCGGAGGTCTCAATATGCACTTGCAATCCTTTCTCCTTCAATTTAGAAGTTAACGGCTTCATGTTCCACATTAAAGGCTCTCCACCAGTAATTACAATAGTGTTACTATATTTTGCAGCATTTTCAACAATAGCGTCTGCCATTGTTGGCGGGTGCAATTCTGCAACCCAGCTCTCTTTCACATCACACCAATGACAGCCTACATCACAACCACCTAATCTTATGAAATAGGCAGCGGTACCTTTATGGAATCCCTCTCCTTGAATGGTGTAAAACTCCTCCATCAATGGCAGTAAGAGACCTTGGGCAATCAATTCTTGTTTTTCACTTTTCGTCATAGCGTGCAAAGATACTTCATAATCTTTGAAGATTGAAGCCAAGGAAAAGAAGTTTTTTATTTGGCCGCTACAACCTCAATTTCTACGTTCGCCTTAAGCGCCAGTCCGCTAGCAGCGAATGTTGTTCGTGCCGGTTTGTTGGGGAAATACGTTTTATAAACCGCATTAAACGTCGCAAAATCGTCAATATCCCTTAAAATAACTGTACATTTAATAACTTTATCTAAAGACGATTTGTGATGTTCCAAAACCGCCTTAATATTTTCAATGCTTTGTTTTGTTTCTGCCTCAACTCCGCCTTCAACTAATGTTCGCGTGTCATGGTCTAATCCTATTTGTCCGCTTAAAAATAACAGTCCATTATACTCAACGACATCACTAAATGGTGACTCTTGTTTTTGAAATTCGTGTGAGGGATGAAAAACGACTTTATGTACAGATCTGTTACAACCAAATGAAAATAGCATCACAAAAACAATAAGGAGAAGCGCTTTAAGTTTCATTTTTTATCTTTTATACTTGAATAAAATTACACTATTTTTATGCAAAATTTCAGATTAATGGGCAAAAAAGACGAATTTTTAAAACATATTCAGGAAGGAAACACCAATAAAGGTGAGTTCATTACGTTGGGTTCTGCCATGTTGGATGGTGCAACCATTACTAACGCATTTGTTAACGTGCCTTTAAAGACATTAAATAGACACGGACTTATTGCGGGTGCCACAGGTACAGGAAAGACAAAAACTTTACAGGTTTTGGCCGAAAACCTATCTGACAAAGGCATTCCCGTATTGTTGATGGACATTAAAGGCGATTTGAGCGGTTTGGCTGAGCCAAGTCCGGGACACGCTAAAATTGATGAACGTCAGGCTAAAATTGGACTCCCATTTGAGCCGAAAGCATTTCCTGTGGAAATTTTAACCTTATCAGAGCAAGACGGCGTGCGGCTAAGAGCTACGGTCAGTGAATTTGGACCAGTATTACTATCGCGAATTCTCGATTTATCAGATACACAGTCCGGTATCGTTGCGGTAATTTTTAAATACTGCGATGATCATAAGATGCCGCTTTTAGATCTTAAGGATTTTAAAAAGATTCTACAATATGCCACCCAAGAAGGCAAAGCGGAGTTTGAAGATTCTTACGGACGAATTTCAACAGCATCCACTGGAGCCATTCTCAGAAAAATTATCGAATTGGAACAGCAAGGTGCCGATTTGTTTTTTGGTGAAACCTCTTTTGAAGTGGACGACTTATTAAGAATAGACGATAATGGTCGGGGTTATATCAACATTATACGCTTGACGGATATTCAAGACCGTCCTAAATTATTTTCAACATTTATGTTGAGTTTATTGGCAGAAATCTATTCCACGTTCCCTGAACAAGGCGATTCTGGACGCCCAGAACTCATCTTATTTATTGATGAGGCGCATTTAATTTTTAACGAAGCATCCAAAGCACTTTTAAATCAGATTGAAAGTATAGTCAAACTAATCAGAAGTAAAGGTGTTGGTATCTATTTTGTCACCCAAAACCCAACAGATGTGCCGGAGGCAGTTTTAAGTCAATTAGGATTAAAGGTGCAGCATGCGCTAAGAGCATTTACGGCAAAAGATCGTAAAGCCATTAAATTGACCGCACAAAACTATCCGGATACGGAATATTACGATACCGCCACCGTGTTGACCTCTTTGGGCACCGGCGAAGCTTTGGTGAGCGCTTTAGATGAGAAAGGACGCCCCACCCCATTGGCTGCAACCATGATGCGAGCTCCAATGAGCCGTATGGACATTTTAAACGACAGTGAGTTGTCCTCACTCTTGTCTAAGTCAAAATTAGTGCGGAAGTACAATGAGACCATTGATCGGGATAGCGCTTATGAAATGCTCAATCGGAAAATTGAGATGGCTGAAGCTGATGACGCCAAAGAAAAGGCAAAACAGGAGCTGGAAGATTTGAAGAAGGCGCAGTCCAAGCAACGCACCACAACCACGCGTCGCAGCTCTGCCATGAATCCTGTGGTTAAGGTACTGACCAGTGCTACCTTTATCAGAAGTGTTTTTGGCATCATCTCCAAAGTCATGAAAAACAAACGTTAATTACATTCATTTTATTTAAAATTCTGCATTTGCAGAGCCCCTAAAAAATATTAAAACATGCACAAATCACTTATTGGTATTGCTCTATTGTCACTAGTATTAACCAGCTGTGACAAAGATCAGGATCCATTTTTAATCCAAAAACAAAACATCGGTAAGGTTACTGATTCCACCCAAGTAAAAGATTTAAAACTCGTTTTTGAAAATGATTCGATTGTCAATTATATTGGGAGTGATGAATTTACCAGAAACATCAATACCATTGATATTTATGACACAGAAGGAGCCGCCCTACTCAGTATGTCTCCAAACAAGAGAGCGGATTCAACGGCTGTTTTTAGCAGCGTACGTATTTTAGATCCGAGATTTAAAACTGAAAAAGGGATTTCAACAGCAAGTACTTTTAAAGATATCCTAGACGCTTATGAAATTTCAAAAATTGACAACCTCATCAATTCTATTGTAGTAAGTGTAGACGAAATTAATGCTGCCTTTACCATTGACAAAAAAGAATTGCCTTCTAATTTACGATTCGACAGAAACCTAAATATCGAAGCCTCACAAATTCCGGACAATGCGAAAGTAAAATACTTTTTCATCCATTGGAATTAACCCACTAACACACGCAGATGAGTTCATTTTTCTCTAAATTATTAATTACCATTGCTCGAAGAAAACTTGAGTCAAAAAATTCATCCACCACAGTCAGTAATAAGCAAGTCCTACCGTTAGCACGGCGGATTAAAATTGAAATCGCCCACGGCATCAAGGATTATATTTATGTCCTGATTGGAGTGTTTTCAGCTGGGTTCGGTTTAAAGGGCTTTTTGTTGCCCAACCGGTTTATAGACGGGGGCGCCACTGGTATTTCGTTGCTTTTAGAAAATATCACCCATATTAACTTGAGTTATTTATTAATCCTTGTCAACATTCCATTTTTAATATTGGCGGCCAAAACCTTCAACGTAAAGTTTGCGCTGAGAAGTATTATTTCCATTGCCATCCTTGCCTTGGTAGTCCATTACATTAACTATCCTACCATTACCGAAGACCCACTGCTGATTGCGGTTTTTGGAGGTTTCTTTTTAGGTTTGGGGATTGGCTTGGCCATGCGGGGCGGCAGTGTTATTGACGGCACTGAGGTGCTCGCCATCTGGCTCAGCAAGAAATTATCCATTACTATTGGAGATGTGCTTCTTTTAATAAATATTATTATCTTTTCATTTGGAGCCTATGTGTTATCTGTAGAGATTGCACTTTACGCAATTCTAACCTATCTTTCTGCAGCAAAAACCGTAGATTTCGTAGTGGATGGTGTAGAAGAGTACGTTGGGGTCACCATTATTTCAAATCAGCATGAAGCACTTCGCAAGATGATTGTAGAAGAATTGAGACGAGCGTGCACCATTTATGTTGGCAAAGGAGGTTATGGCCGACAAGAAGAAGCTTATAACAAAGACATTATCTACACCGTAGTGACCAGGCTCGAATTGGCCAAACTACATACTGAAATAGACAAGATTGATGCGAATGCGTTTATTATTATGGGTCTTGTAAAGGATATTAAAGGTGGGATGATTAAAAGAAAACCGATGAAATAATTTTACTGAGGGAAGCATGACGCAATGGATTTACACATCCTAAATGCCAACTGAAGACTGAAAAGTGAAAAGTGAAGAGTGAAAAGTGAAAAGTGAAAAGTGAAAACTGAAAACTGAAGACTGAAAACTGAAAACTGAATTTAATAACACCAATACCGTATGTCAACTAAACCTTATACCATTCAAACGTCTCCATTTGTGGTTCCTACCACCGATGGCAAAATTATAAAAGAACATTTTGGACGGGCTTCTGATGGTAATACTCAGCTGAGCATCGCCCATATGACGGCTCCTGCCGGGTGGAGTGAACCTTTTCAAACACCTGAATTTGACGAGTACACCTTTATTATCAGTGGTAAAAAACAATTCATTATTGAGGACGACACGGTTATTTTGTCGGCGGGCGAATCCATCAAAATAAATAAAAATACCCGAGTTCAGTATTCCAACCCGTATACTGAGCCTTGTCATTACTTGGCTGTTTGTCTTCCTGCGTTTTCTATAGACTTAGTAAACAGAGAGGTATAATCAATAGCCAACCATGAAGAAGGAAATTCTTATTAAAATAATCGGAAACTATTACAATGCACTGAGTTATGTTTCAAAACCCTATGCGGCAGACAAAGCATTGTATTTATTTATGAAGCCCCGCTCTGGGAAACTGAATGAAGAGCAGTCCGATTTTTTAAATACCGCCTTTCAAGAAGAGTTGAAATTTGAGACGTTTCCTATCATGACCTACAGGTGGCCCGGCACAGGAAAAACGATCATCTTAACCCATGGTTGGGAAAGCAATTCCGCACGCTGGAAACGGCTCATCTTAGAACTGAGGAAAAAAAGTTTTAATGTGATTGCTCTGGACGCACCAGGTCATGGCAAATCAGGTAGCGAAATTTTTAATGCCATCATTTATGCTGAATTTATTAATGTTGTGGCCAAAAAATTCTCTCCTGATATTATGGTGGGTCATTCTGTAGGCGGGATGGCATGCGCATTATTTCAACATAAATATCAATTTCCCAACCTAAAAAAAATCGTTCTTTTAGGAGCACCATCTGAATTTCAAGATGTCATGAAACGCTATACAGACATGCTTGGCTACAACCACCGCATCGTGTCGCAGCTTAATCATACCATTAACGATCGGTTTGGAAGACCTGCGGACAGCTTCTCGACTGCAAAATTCTTAGAAACCATTGAGTCGGAAGGTTTGATCATCCACGATCAGGATGACCGGATCATTCCTTATAATGATGCCTTACTCCTAAAAAACAGTTTTAAAAATAGCCAACTGATTACTACAAAAGGGCTCGGCCATTCCTTAAACGACGCGACCGTTGCCCAACACATTTACAATTTTATTGGAGTTTAAATCCACTATATTTGTGCCATGGAAGAAAATTTGAAACGTATAAATAAATATTTAAGTGAAGTTGGTTACTGTTCACGGCGTGCAGCGGACAAACTTATTGAAGCTGGACGTGTAACCATCAACGGAAAAGTACCGGAAATGGGCACCAAAATTTCTGACACGGATGTTGTACATGTAGATGGCCAACCTATAAAAGACACTAAAGAAGGTTTTGTGTACCTCGCCTTTAACAAACCAATTGGTATTGTTTGTACAACAGATACCAGAGTAGAAAAGGATAATATTATTGATTATATCAACTACCCAAAGCGCATCTTCCCTATTGGGCGATTGGATAAACCTAGTGAAGGTTTGATTCTTTTAACTGACGATGGCGATATTGTAAATAAAATTTTACGCGCTAGTAATAACCACGAAAAGGAATATATTGTAAAGGTAGACAAGCCCATCTCGCAAACCTTCATTGAGCGCATGTCTAATGGTGTGCCTATTTTAGACACGGTTAGCAAGAAGTGCGAAGTTAAAAAATTGAGCACTTACGAATTCAGTATTATTTTGACCCAAGGTTTGAACAGACAGATTAGAAGAATGTGTGAATATTTAGATTACGAAGTAGAGGCCTTACAACGTATTCGCATTATGAATATCAAGCTAAATATGCCAGTTGGCGAATATCGCGAACTCACTGAAACAGAATTTAAGGATTTGAATCTCCTTTTATCAGATTCTGATAAAGACTTTGCCGAAACACCACCTAAAACGAGACGAAAAAGCAAATAAGGTATAGATTGGGGCATTAGAAGCAAAATATATTTTGTCTCATTATAATTGAAAACTGGAATTATAGTACTTTTAAACCATAAAATCTTAAACTATAAATTATGATTAAAATCTTAGCATTAATCTTGACCATTGGAGGCATGATTGCCTTAGTACTAGGCGTATTGGGAATATTTGGAAATAACTTTACCCAATTAGATCCATGGGCGCTTACCATTTTAGGAGGCGTTTTCTTTATTGCTGGCGTGTCCATGCTAAAATACAGAAAAGACGAACCAGTTTCATAACATGACAACATCTGAACTCTCTCCTTTTCACCTTGCCATTCCTGTCCATAACCTTGAGGAATGTAGGACTTTTTACAGGGATGTTTTAAATTGTGAAGAAGGGAGAAGTTCAGACCACTGGGTGGACTTTAATTTCTTCGGCCACCAATTAGTCATCCATTATAAAGCACAATCTACAGAAGACACCCATACCAACAGTGTGGATGGAAAAAGTGTCCCAGTACCACATTATGGTGTGGTTTTGCCTTGGAACACGTTTCAAGATTTCGCAAAACAGCTTTCAAATAAAGGGGTGGACTTCATTATTGAACCTTATATCCGTTTTGAAGGTCAAGTAGGCGAACAGGCCACGATGTTTTTTAAAGACCCTGCGGGTAATGCATTAGAATTTAAAGCGTTTAAGGATATGAGCCTATTGTTTGCTAAATAGTCTACCATACAAACCTAGCATCGTATTCAATTCGGCAATTTATCTAACTTAGTGCGACTATTTGCCAAATAAAATGGCAGATAAATAAGCAGAAAGTACGGCACCAATATCAGCTGCACAACAATGATATACAAAGGCCATTCTCCAAAATAATCCAATAAGGATGCGGATTTTGGTTTTTGGTTGAGATAAAAGTAATTGGCGTTTAATAGGTAATTGATCGCCACCATCATCAACACATATATTTGAAGTGCCAAGATGGATTTAAATATGCTTTTAAATTTAGGGGCCATTTTGAACACAAAAGTGGCATAAAAAATAACCATTAGTAATCCTAAATGTACCGCCCAATATCTGAGATAATCAAACGTAGGGAAACCGGTTGCAATATCCGGGGTGAGAATGGCTTGAAGTGTGCCAGCGATGATCCAAAAGACTAGAATTTCATACATCCAATACTTCCGGTAATGCGTAAAGATGGGCATTATAATGGCTAAAAGACTGCACAAATACAATGGCAAATCTTTTTGAATATCATAAGTGCATAAACTGAATTTATAGAGATGAAAACTGATCACAATTAGTGAGACTACAACGGCAAGCACGTGGATTAAAAGATGCTGCTGACTTTTATTCAGTTTTTGATTGGCGAACACTATTATACCAGCCCCAAAGATAAGTCCGATAAGAACAGGTATCCAGTGCTCAGCACTTCCTAAAACCACCCGTTCAAGAACCAAGGGCACGATAGAAAGCTGAACTGTTATCATTCGCTAAAGCGGTTTATTTTAGTTGACGTTCCCGCGCCAGAAGTGTATTTTTAAGCAACATGGCAATGGTCATTGGTCCTACTCCTCCCGGTACAGGGGTAATAAAACTCGCTTTTTTGCTGACGTTTTCAAAATCAACATCCCCCGTAATGCGGTAGCCTTTCTCGGTAGTATCATCAGGTACACGTGTAATTCCCACATCAATAATGACCACATCATCTTTTACCATTTCAGCTTTTAAGAAGTTTGGAACGCCCAATGCAGAAATAATGATATCTGCTTGAGAAGTGATTTGGGTAATATTTTTGGTGTGACTGTGTGTTAAAGTCACCGTTGAGTTTCCTGGAAATCCTTTTCTACCCATCAAAATACTCATCGGGCGTCCCACAATATGACTACGGCCAATCACCACGGTATGTTTTCCTTGGGTATCCACACCATAACGGTCTAACAATTCCAAGATTCCAAAAGGCGTTGCAGGAATAAAGGTAGACATGTCTAAGGCCATTCTGCCAAAGTTCATCGGATGAAACCCGTCCACATCTTTATCAGGGTTGACGGCTAAAAGTACCTTTTGCGTGTCAATTTGTTTTGGCAAAGGCAATTGAATAATAAACCCATCGATATCAGGATTTTCATTCAATTCATAAATTTTATCCAATAATTCTACTTGACTGGTAGTATTTGATAAGCGGACCATAGTAGAGTCAAATCCAACACGTTCACACGCACGTACTTTACTGGCAACATAGGTTAAACTCGCCCCATCATTTCCTACAATTACGGCAGCAAGATGAGGCACTTTTTCGCCATTGGCCTTCATTTTCTTTACTTCCTCAGCAATTTCATTTTTGATGTCATTGCTTACTTTTTTCCCGTCGAGTAGAACCATTATTTTAGTATTTAATTATCTGCAACTCCTCAAATTAATATTCGGAAAGCCTCAGAGGCGAAAATTTATTTATTTGTTTAGAGAACTGTCCACTAAGAACTATTTCATGTTTTTCATTGCTTGCATCATGGCTTTCCCTTTTCCACCTTGCATCATCTTCATCATCTTACTCATTTGGTCAAATTGTTTGAGGAGCTGATTAACTTCCTGAACTGAAGTCCCAGATCCCTTCCCAATGCGTTTCTTTCTATTGGCATTAATCACTGAAGGATTCGTGCGTTCTAATGGTGTCATAGAATGGATAATGGCTTCAATGCCTTTAAAGGCATCGTCATCAATATCAATATCCTTCATCATTTTACCCGCACCCGGAATCATTCCCATAAGGTCCTTCATGTTCCCCATCTTCTTAATTTGCTGAATCTGGGTCAAGAAATCGTCAAAACCAAATTGATTTTTAGCGATTTTCTTTTGAAGCTTGCGTGCTTCCTCTTCATCAAACTGCTCTTGAGCACGTTCAACCAAAGAGATTACATCTCCCATCCCCAAAATACGGTCAGCCATACGTGATGGATAGAACACATCAATAGCTTCCATTTTCTCACCTGTACCAATAAACTTGATTGGTTTGTTGACCACAGATTTAATAGAAATGGCGGCTCCACCTCGCGTATCACCATCTAATTTTGTAAGAATAACCCCGTCAAAATTTAAGACATCATTAAAGGCTTTTGCAGTGTTTACCGCATCTTGACCAGTCATGGCATCTACTACGAATAGTGTTTCTTGAGGTTGGATGGCGGCATGAATGTTAGAAATTTCTTTCATCATTGCCTCATCAATCGCCAAACGGCCCGCGGTATCTATAATAACCACATTATGTCCGTTGGCTTTTGCGTGTGCAATACCCGCTTTGGCAATTGCAACAGGATCTGTATTACCCTTGTCGCTATAGACATCTACCTTAATTTGATCTCCTACAACATGTAATTGATCTACAGCAGCAGGACGATACACGTCACAGGCTACCAATAAAGGTTTTTTAGTTTTCTTATTTTTAAGGTAGTTGGCTAATTTACCAGAGAAGGTCGTTTTACCTGACCCTTGCAAACCAGACATCAAAATTACACTCGGGTTTCCTGAAAGATTAAGCCCTTCAGCATCACCACCCATCAGTTCGGTCAGCTCGTCTTTAACCAACTTCACCATTAATTGTCCTGGCTGTAACGTTGTTAATACGTCTTGACCCAACGCTTTTTCTTTTACCGTGTTGGTAAATTCTTTAGCAATTTTAAAGTTAACATCGGCATCTAGCAATGCTCTACGAACCTCTTTTAAGGTTTCAGCAACATTGACTTCAGTAATGCTCCCGTGTCCTTTGAGGACGTGTAGAGCTTTATCTAACTTTTCACTTAAATTATTAAACATAGGGTTTCAGTGTTCAGTTTGCAGTTATAAAACCACAAAAAATTAAATTTTGAGTTGCAAATTTACATATTTGATGTCTATTTATAAAACCAAAAGGCTGAATTAATATCATCATGCCATCCTTATCAGCCATTTAAATTCAGATCCCGCTAAAAACCGGGTTGCGCTTAACTGACATTACTTAGGGCGCTTCTCTGTTATTCTATAAGTTTAATTAAAAAATTACATGCGTTCAGGAACGTCAATACCTAATAAACCAAAAGCACTTTTAATGGTCACGGCAACTTTTCGAGACAACGCCACTCTAAAGGTTTTTTCATTTTCATTTTCAGCACCTAAAATAGACACATTCTGATAAAATGAATTGAATTCCTTTACCAAATCATAAGTGTAATTAGCAATCAGCGCCGGACTATGCTGCTCTGCCGCATTTTGCACCACTTCTGGGAACAATAAAAGCTGCTTAATCAGTTCTTTTTCCTTTTGATGCAGTTCAATTGTTGTTGCATCGAACGTAGCTTTGGCATCTGCTTTTCTTAGAATGGACTGAATTCGAGCGTAAGTATATTGTATAAATGGCCCCGTATTACCTTGAAAATCGATAGATTCCTTAGGATCAAATAAGATACGCTTTTTAGGATCTACTTTTAAGATGTAATACTTTAAGGCGCCAAGTCCGATGGATTTATAAAGTTCTTCTTTTTCTTCAGCAGAATAACCTTCCAATTTGCCTAATTCTTCCGAAATTTCCTCAGCGGTTTGTGCCATTTCCACGATTAAATCGTCCGCATCAACAACCGTCCCTTCCCTACTCTTCATTTTTCCTGAAGGCAAATCGACCATCCCATAACTTAAATGGAATAAATTCTTAGCCCAATCAAAGCCGAGTTTCTTGATAATTAAAAACAAAACCTGAAAATGGTATTCTTGCTCATTACCTACGGTGTAAACCATGCCACCTACATCAGGAAAATCTTTTACCCGCTGAATGGCTGTACCAATATCTTGGGTCATGTACACGGCAGTACCGTCTGACCTTAAAACAATTTTTTCGTCCAAGCCGTCTTCGGTCAAATCACACCAGACGGAACCATCTTCCTTCTGAAAGAATACGCCCGATTTTAAACCTTCCGCTACAAATTCCTTACCTAAAAGATAGGTTTGACTTTCGTAATAGAGATTATCAAAATCGACTCCTAAATTTTTGTATGTTTCATCAAAACCTGTATACACCCAGGCGTTCATGGTTTCCCAAAGTGAAACTGTTTCCACATCGCCTGCTTCCCATTTTTGGAGCATTTCTTGTGCTTCAGTAAGAATCGGTGCTTCCTTTTTAGCGTCGTCTTCAGTTTTTCCTTGAGTGATTAGTTCTTGAATTTCTTTTTTATATTCCTGATCAAATTTCACGTAATAATTCCCCACCAACTTATCGCCTTTTAAACCTGACGATTCTGGAGTTTCACCATCACCATAACGTTTCCAGGCCAACATACTTTTACAAATATGGATGCCTCTATCGTTAATGATCTGAGTTTTATAAACTTTTTTCCCTGAAGCTTTCAAAATTTCGGAAACACTATATCCTAATA
Organism: Gelidibacter salicanalis; assembly: GCF_007997285.1. Classification (GTDB taxonomy): domain Bacteria; phylum Bacteroidota; class Bacteroidia; order Flavobacteriales; family Flavobacteriaceae; genus Gelidibacter; species Gelidibacter salicanalis. Next base: position 206,948 of record NZ_VORX01000005.1, on the reverse strand, counting down.
AATTGTTGCGAATGTGTCCTAAGTGTAACGGTTTATTGGTATTTGGTGAAGAATATTCCACCATGACCGCTTTGTCATCTGCTTGAGGGGTTACAAAACCGAAGCTATCATTATCCTTTATCGTTTCGAAAACTTCTAGATAATGTGCAGGTTCAATTTCAATGTTCAAAAAGCCCTTCACCACATTAAACGATTTGATCACTTGAAGCTTCTCCATGAGATATTGGCCAATTTGCTCGCCAATTTGAACCGGATTCCCTTTAACCACACGCAGCATTGGGAATATGACTACCGTGACATCGCCAACAAATTCTTTGCGGGTAGTTTGTAATTCTACCGACTCTAAATTGGCGGCAAAAATAGCATTAACCGCATTCTTTACCTGATGTGATATGGTTTCCTGAAGATTCATCTCATGTTAAATTTAAGTGTGCAAAGATAGGGTTTTAATTAAAATTTATTGATGCTGAGATGGATTAATGTGCACAACACAAGGTCTCATAACGCAGCCAATTGGAAGAAAGGACACTTTCGATAACTTGGCTTATAAGGTGACCAATACTGTCTCATTTTTAAATGTTTATTTCTGAGCGTATTGCCATTTAAATTGAATAACCATTCTATCTAAATAATTGATTTTTAACCCGCTAATAAAAATACGGATTAGTATTTCGCGCAGATGCATTTTACGGGCGTTTGTGCCGTTATTCCTAGAATTTTACCATTCAACGAGGAAGTTATTTTTGCAAAAAAGATCAGGAGTCACTTTAACTAATTTTTTGGCATTAAGACCTAAAAATTAGCATTTGCAAACCCTTTTATCCATTTTTGGTCAAGCTATTAAATCAAGGTTCCAATTACGTTGATAAACCATATAGAATCCTTAACATTATTGTTATTGTATATTGTGAACGTGCCTCACCTCTCCCTCAAGGCAAGCTCTATCGCATCAGCATTACAATTTATAACTCATTGCATCAAAAAATGAAACAGTTACTCCTGTTAGCTGCCTTTTTTGCTGTCGTCTTTGGTCATTCCCAAACCATAGAGATAGATAGCCTTGCTGTACAATTAGCTTATCAAAAACAGGATTCCTCTAAAGTAGTTACCTCCATCCACCTCATTAAAGCGCTGTACAAAACTGAAGCATACACAAAAGCGTTGATGTATATTTCAGAAACCGAACAGCTTTCGCAATCCATCAATTACCCGAAAGGCGTGGCCGAGGCCAATTACTACAAAGCTCTTATTTATACCCATAGGAATGATTATTTCAATGCCCTTGATCATTTCAATAAATCGAGAAAAATTTACCAAGAACTTAAAGACACTTTAGGTGTTGCTAAAGTGAGCAATAGTATAGGGCTGGTCGAGATTAAAAGAGGTAATTATAGTATTGGATTGGCTAATAGCTTGTCCGCCATACGCATCTTTGAGGAACTCAATTTAAATGATGAGCTCAGTTTCGCGTATAACAATTTGGCTGAAGCCTATTACAACACTAATCAATTTGACAAAGCATTGGAGTTTAATTTAAAAACCCGAAGGATTAGGGAGCGTTTACAAGACAGTGCAGGAATAAAACAATCTACTAAAAATATTGCTCAATTATATTCCAGACGAAAGGAACACCGAAAGGCTATTGAATATTACGAAGCTGTTTTGGCCATGCTCAATCCTGAAACCGACCAAGATTTAAGAGGTGAAGTATTGCCTAGGATTGGAGAAGAATATTTAAAATTTAAAGCTTACGATAAGGCTAATGACTATTTGGTTGAGGGTCTAAAATACAATCGTGATATCAATAATAAAGAAGGCATTTTACGAGCACTCAATTCTATGGGTGCTTTAAATCTTGAGCAAAATAGAACTCGAAACGCCGAAACCCTAATTTATGAAGCTCACGAACTAGCCAAAACCGCTGGCAACAACCAGGAGCTTTTAAAAAATTACCAACTATTGATGACTTTGGATTCTACCAAAGGTAGATATCAAAATGCCTACCGTTGGCAGCGCGAATATTTCAATTTGAAACAACAATTGGAATTTGAGAACCAACCTCAACTTTCTGACAATATAGAGTCTACTGAAGCGTCTTTTGCCACTACTGATAAGGATTTACTTAGTGCGCCAACCGATGACGAATCGCCGAGCAGCACCAAACAGGTCAAAAACTTACAACTATTATCTTATGTACTTATTGTTGGTTTCCTTGGTGTGTTGACGGTTTTACTTTTGATTTATTTGAAACGTAAAAACACGATTACCTACACTCAAGAACTTGAGGAAAAGAATAAACAAATTCAACTGCAAAACGATGCGATATTGGAACAGTCCCATCATCTGGAAGAAACGAATAAAGTAAAAGACCGTTTATTTTCTATTGTTTCGCATGATTTAAAAGATTCGATTTCCTCAATAAAAGGCTTCTTAGATCTCTTAAAAGAGGACAGTATCAGCAGAGAAGAATTTAATGAATTGATACCGGAACTCAGTGAGAATGCAAATAATGCTTCTTTATTGCTATTCAATCTGTTAAATTGGTCCAAATCTCAAATGCAAAATCTTGAACCAAAGCCAGAACTGTTCAACATTCAAGACATTTTTCATAGTAAACTTAATTTAGTCGATCAGAAAATAGAACAAAAACGCATTGTCGTAATAGATGAATCGCAACGCGAATTTATTTATGCCGATAAAAGCATGGTAGAAATCATTATTCAAAATCTCATTACTAATGCTGTAAAATTTAGTCGAGTTGGCGACATTGTTACGGTTTCTAACCGCGATGTTGGCGGAAAATCTTTGATTTGTGTAGAAGATACTGGTGTAGGCATTGCCAAAGAAAATTTAGGAAAACTGTTTCAAAACAACAACTTTACCACCGTTGGCACCCAAAATGAAAAAGGTACTGGATTAGGCTTGACCATTTGTAGAGAATTAGTGGAACTTAATCAAGGCCGCATTTGGGTAGAAAGCACTCCTAACGCAGGAACGAAATTCTATGTAGAGCTTCCAAAAGTAAAAACGGAGAGTTAAAAGAAAAAAGCTTGACGTGTCGCATACAACATCAAGCTTTTATTGTTATTCATTAGTGTTCGGCAAACATATAAGTTGACAAACTCCTTTAGATCAACAGACATTACGAGTTTTTTAATATGATACCTTAATTTTTAATATCCTTTTCTACCAAGAGTGATTTGATGATTTGAATTTAAATGATCGTTGTTAGTCAGTTAGTTAGTTGCAAGCAAGTCTTTATTCTTGTCCCGATAGCAATCGGGACTAACAGCGCAGCGATCTTGATTCTTTATAGGATTATTATTATTATTATTATTATTATGCTTTTGGTAAAAAGACTTCCGCCATCATACAGCGAGCACTTCCACCTCCGCAGGTTTCTATAGTTTCTAAATTGCTAGAAAGAATGTCACAATGTGCAGTCAGTTTTTCAATTTGATGCGGCGTTAGACTCTCGTGTGCCGCTTGGCTCATCACCAAATAGCATTTACCATCAGCGCCACTGACCTGTAACATATTGCCCGCAAAATGATGCATTTGCTTTTCGGTAATGGCCACAATTTCCTTCCCATCTTCTTTAAGATGTTTCAGCACATGTTTGCGTTCCTTTTTATCGTCAATACTATCAGCACAAATAACTGCAAAAGTATCGCCTACACACATCATCACATTAGTATGGTAAATTGGTAAACGTTGGTCATCTACAGTTTGATATGCGGTAAACACAATAGGATGATAATCAAAATCTTCACAAAATTCAATAAATAAGTCTTCGTCTGCTCTTGCAGATAAGGCACAATAGGCCTTCCCGTTAACCCGGTCTAAAACAATACTTCCTGTCCCTTCCAAAAAGAAATGATCTTCTTCAGCACTGGTATAATCAATAATATTTTCAATTTCAAAACCTTCCGCTTCCAAACGGGTAAACAACTCCTCACGACGTTCTTTTCTTCGGTTTTCAGCAAACATTGGATACAAAGCAAGATCGCCATTTTCATGAAAACTCACCCAGTTATTAGGGAAGATAGAATCTGGAGTATCATTTAATTTGTCATCTTCTTCAACAATCACATTAACGCCCACAGCACGCAATCTATCCACAAAGGCATCAAACTCAGCTTGTGCTTTTTTATTGATTTCAGAGTTTTTAAGTTCTAAGTCTTCCTGAAAATAATTATTGACGGCCGTTTGTTCATTCTTCCTAAAATTCACAGGACGAATCATTAAAATTGTATTTGTGGTTTGTTGCATATTGAAGTACATTTTATGGCTGTAAAACTAGTTTAATTTCATTAATTTTGGAAGCTTAAGTGCTTTTAATTCAGCCTTAAGATTTTAAGTGTGACGTGCACATCGCACTCTGATTTTAATCGAAAAAAATTCTCCATGAAAACCTTTTTGCTCTTCTTCATTATCGGCCTAACTACCGTTGCACAAAATAAAAATACAACCTTAGATTTTTTGACGGTCTTTGAAAATAGTAACGGACTTGAAACAGGGACATATCAGGAGGTTATTAATTATTATCGGCTTTTAGCCATAACTTATCCTGAGATTAAATTGGATAGTATTGGGGAGACTGATTCCGGCAAACCACTACATATGGTTACCTACAACCCTGATGCGAATTTTAACTTTGACAAGATAAGAGTCTCTAAACAAATTATGCTGATCAATAATGGTATTCATCCAGGAGAACCGGATGGGATTGACGCCACCATGCTATTATTTAGAGATTTGGCACAAGGCAAAATCGTAAGTCCGAAGCATACGGTAGTAGTCACAATTCCTATCTACAATGTTGGGGGCAGTTTAAATAGAACCTCTACTACACGAACCAATCAAGACGGTCCGAAAGCATATGGTTTTAGAGGCAACGCCAGAAACTATGATTTGAACAGGGATTTTATAAAAGCAGACACTAAAAACGCCCGCACCTTTACCCAAATTTACCATTTGGTACAGCCAGCGGTTTTTATTGATAATCATGTAAGCAATGGTGCAGACTATCAATACACGCTCACCCATTTATTTACACAACACAATAAATTGGGTGGAGATTTAGGCCAGTATCTTCATACAGAAATGATGCCAAGTCTAGAACACCGATTAGCTGCAAAAAATTGGGACATCACACCATATGTCAATGTTTTTAATAAAGTTCCAGAAGCTGGCTTTAGTCAGTTTTATGATTCGCCACGTTACTCCACCGGTTATACTGCGCTGTTCAACACTTTGGGCATGATGGTAGAAACCCACATGCTCAAACCTTACAAACCTCGGGTAGAAGGTACCTATGAGTTGATGAAAAGTATGCTGGATATTTTAGAACGCGATCATGAAAAAATTAAAGTCTTACGAGCTCAAGCATTAACACAATTACAAGCGTCCAAAACCTATGCTTTGGCTTGGACGGTTGACACCACTAAATCGACCACATTACAGTTTAAAGGCTATGACGGCCAAATGATTCCGAGCAGCATCACCGGAAGCAACCGCTTGTATTACGACCGGAACAAGCCATTTACCAAAGCAGTCGCCTACCAAAATCAATTTATACCTACACAGGAAGTGGTGATCCCAACCGCTTATATCATTCCACAAGGATGGTGGAACGTGATCGATTTAATGAAATTGAATCATGTAGAAATGAGAATACTAGATAAGGACACTACAGTTGCAGTAGAAAGCTATACCATTGACCGCTTCCAAACCCGAAACCAAGCTTATGAAGGACACTACCAGCATTACAATACCAAAGTCAACACATTACAAACGGACATCACATTTAGAAAAGGCGATTACTATGTGCCTACACATCAGAACGCATTTCGATACCTGATGGAAACATTAGAACCAGAAGCACCAGACTCCTTTTTTAATTGGAATTTCTTTGATATGATCCTTCAGCAAAAGGAAGGCTTTTCACCTTACGCCTGGGAAGATGTAGCTGCTGACTTATTGAAAACTAATCCAATTTTAAGATTGGCGTTTGAAACTAAAAAGAAATCTGATCCTGAGTTCACAAAAAGTTGGTATACACAATTAGAATGGTTGCATAAGCAGAGTAGATATTACGAAAAAGCGCACCTACAGTATCCGGTGTATCGAGTTATGTGATGCTACTAGACTAAAATTTTAATGTTGGCGTAAGAGTTTTCCATAGCGTTTTTAATTTGCTGCGGATTGAGCCATGCCACTTTTGTAATACCCTCGTCCTCTTGCGGCTCTAGACATCCGTTATAATTGGTTTGCATTTCAAACCAATAGGTAATTTTGAGTTGGTGCCTTCCGTTACGCTTAAATATATGATAAGTCGTTTCTAATGGTGCGATTATTTTTAAACCGTTAACCTTAGTTTCCTCTTCAACTTCACGTAGGGCAGTTTCTTCAATACTTTCTTTGCCTTCAATCTTCCCTTTTGGCAAATCCCACTTATCATTTCTGTATATAAAAAGCACTTCGCCTTTTTCATTATATACTTTCCCACCACCGGCAATGACATTAGGCAGTAGTTTAAGGAAAGATTTCAACAATTTTTCTTCACTTTTACCAATTAACCGGGCGCCCTCAAGGTCAGTAGAATTGAGTTCCTTGATCACTTTTCCAATATTTACAGTACTCAACAGATAGTTTTTGAAATCTTTTTCTTTCTTAACTTTGGTGGTGAGAATAATAGGCTTGTCGTTTACAAAAACTTTATACATCTTTTCTATTATGAAAATATTGAATTTGTAAAAATATAATATTTTGATTCACAGCAGTCTTTTTGAAAAAAATTTTTCATTAATATTTTGAATTTAAAATCTATAAAATTGTTTAATTTTGTGTCATGATTTTTAATAAACAAACCGCTAAAAAAACCGCTGAACTGCTATTGCAGATTCACGCGATAAAACTTCAGCCGAATAAACCTTTTACTTGGGCTTCTGGCTGGAAATCCCCAATTTACTGTGATAACCGCATTGTGCTCTCCTACCCGCCAATTCGCAATTACGTGCGCGAAACTATGGCAAAACATATTGAGCAACACTATGGCAAACCAGATGTAATTGCAGGTGTGGCTACAGGCGCCATTGGCATAGGGGTTTTAGTTGCTGAATATTTAGGTCTTCCTTTTGTTTACGTAAGACCGGAAGCCAAAGGTCATGGTCGTCAAAACCAGATTGAAGGACACATTGAAAAAGGACAGCATGTAGTTGTGGTTGAAGATTTAATTAGTACCGGAAAAAGCAGTCTCAATGCCGTAAAAGCATTGGAAGATGCTGGTGTTAACGTTAAAGGGATGATTGCCATTTTCTCCTACGGATTTGAAGTGGCGATTAACAACTTTAAGGCAGCTGACGTTACCTTACACACTTTAAGTAATTACGAATGCCTTTTAGAACAGGCTTTAGACACCAAGTACATTACAACAAAGGAACAAGAAGTTTTGGCCGCTTGGAATGCAAATCCTAGTGAATGGAATGCTTTTTGAGTGAATATCAACTCAAATTAGTTGGTTTACACACCAAAGAACCTTCTGAAATCTAATTAGTATAAATACAACATACGATAATGAATTTACAATCACCAACAGTAACCGTTGAGAAAAACCCGCAAGAAGTATTTGAATTCTTATCAGACGTCAAAAACTTCGAACAATTAATGCCTGATAACATTAGTAAATTTGAGGTATTGGGAGAGGATAAGTTTCTTTTTGCCTTAAAAGGAATGCCAGAAATTGTTTTAAAGAAAAAAGAGGCCGTAGCCCCACACAAAATTGTTTTAGGCGCTGCTGGTGGAAAATTAGACTTTTCCTTAACTGGCGATATCCAAGAAACCGGCACTGATCAGAGCGAGGTAAAATTGACCTTTGAAGGCGATTTTAACGCGATGATGGGCATGATGATTAAAGGGCCAATCTCTAAATTTATTGAGACTTTGGTGAGCAATATGCCAAAAGCAATCAACTAATATAGCAGTGCAACTTCTTTAAAATCGAATCTTTTTATAATCTCGTCTTCTACTTTAATTAAGAGTTGTCCGTGATTTGAGATTCCAACAATATATCCAGAAAACAGCGAGCCTTCAGCATTTGTAAATGTTGAAGGTTTGTCTTTTCTAAACAATTGTGATTCATAGGAAGCTTTTAAAAAACTAAATGCTTCCTGTTTCAAGTAATTAAAATGAATTTCAATCTGTTTCAAGATCACATCCAAAACTTCATCTAGGTTATGAACCTGCCCAGAGAGTAATAATAAAGAAGACGCCGAGGGCAAAGCCGAAAAGTCAGTCTGGTTTACATTGAGTCCGATTCCTATGACGGATCCTGATATTACGTTCATTTTGATGACATTTTCAATCAAGATTCCAGCAATCTTTTTATTATCTGACAAAATGTCGTTAGGCCACTTCACCTTTACATCCTTTAAACCGAGACTATTTAGTGCTTCAAAAACCGCCAAAGACACGGCCATACTGATATAAAAATGCTGGCTTACCTCTAAAAACGAAACGTCCTTAAATACACTAAAGGTAAGGTTCTTGGCTTCCTGGGCTTCCCATATCGTACCCATTTGTCCGCGGCCTTGGGTTTGCAATTTAGCTACTAGGGCAAGTCCATCTTCGGCATGGCCTGCTACACTAAGCTTTTTTAAGTAAGTGTTGGTGGAATCAATGGCATCAAGTTTGATAATACGCATGTGCAAGCTTTTGAGATTTTATAATTTTCTTATGAGATTTTAAGGCTTAAAACAACTAAAATTATAATAACTTTGCACAAATTTAATTTAAATTAATGGCGAAAGAAAATAACAACTCAGATGAACTGATTACCACTATAATAGCTGGTATTGAAGACGTCAAAGGAAAAGAGATAAAAATACTTGATCTACGGGAGATCGAAAACACGGTTTGTGACTATTTCATTATTTGTGAAGGAAACTCAAACACACAAGTTAACGCCATTGTTAATGCAGTTCAAAAGAAAGTCAGCAAAACACTTAAAGACCATCCTTGGCATGTGGAAGGAAGTGAAAATGCTGAATGGGTTTTAATTGATTATGTTCACGTTGTCGTACATGTGTTCCAAAAACACCTCAGACAGTATTATGATATTGAAAGCCTTTGGGGGGACGCTAAAACAACCGTTATAGAAACTAGTTACTAAAAAAAGATTAATGTCAAAAGAAAATAAAAATTTAAACAAAAAACCAAAGTTAAGTCCATACTGGATTTATGGTTTGGTGATTGCTGCTTTCTTTGCGGTGCAAATATTCTCTGGTGGCTTTGGTGGGCAAGATGCTAAAACCACGACACCTTCTCAATTTTTTGAGTATTTACGAAAAGGCGATGTAGCCAAAGTAGAAATCGTAAATAATAGAGAAGCTAAAGTGTATTTGACCGATGAGGCTCTTAGTACAGACACTCATAAAGGCACAAAACCAAACAATATTCTTCCTTCAGTGACGCCTAGTCCAAACTATAGGTTTGAATTTGGTGATTTAGCATTGTTTCAGGAAGAGGTCAGATCCATTATAAATGAAAATAACTTAAACAGCACTGAAGTCACTTTTGAGACGGAACATAATGTTTGGGGAGATTTTCTATTAGGACTGTTGCCATTTGTATTAATTATTGGTGTTTGGATTTTTATTATGAGACGTATGTCTTCTGGCGGCGGTGGCGGCGCAGGCGGACAACTCTTTAACATCGGGAAATCGAAAGCAAAATTATTTGATGAAAACACTGATGTGAAGACTTCATTTAAAGACGTTGCCGGATTAGAAGGTGCTAAGGAAGAAGTTCAAGAAATTGTAGATTTCCTTAAAACACCTGAAAAATATACCTCTTTAGGTGGTAAAATACCTAAAGGCGCCCTCTTGGTTGGCCCTCCAGGAACTGGTAAAACTTTATTGGCAAAAGCAGTTGCTGGTGAAGCAAAAGTACCGTTCTTTTCACTATCCGGTTCAGACTTTGTTGAGATGTTTGTCGGTGTAGGCGCATCTCGAGTTAGAGATTTATTTAAACAAGCCAAAGAAAAGTCGCCTTCAATTATTTTTATTGATGAGATTGATGCTATTGGTCGTGCGAGAGGTAAAAATGCGATGTCCGGTTCTAATGACGAGCGTGAAAACACCCTGAATCAACTTTTAACTGAAATGGATGGTTTTGGAACCAATACAAACGTCATTGTTATAGCTGCAACCAATAGAGCCGACATTTTAGATAAAGCACTGATGCGTGCTGGTCGTTTTGACCGTCAAATTTTTGTGGACCTTCCGGATATTGTGGAGCGTAAAGAAATTTTTGAAGTGCATTTAAGACCGATTAAAAAAGCTGAGGATTTAGATATTGATTTCCTTGCAAGACAAACTCCTGGATTCTCTGGAGCGGACATCGCCAACGTCTGTAACGAAGCGGCATTAATTGCTGCGCGTAAAGGAAAAAAGGCGGTTAATAAACAAGATTTCTTAGACGCTGTAGATAGAATCATTGGTGGTCTGGAGAAAAAGAATAAAATTATCACGGTTGATGAAAAACGTGCCGTGGCTTTTCACGAAGCAGGACACGCGACAATCAGCTGGATGCTGGAACATGCAGCACCTTTGGTAAAAGTAACAATTGTACCACGTGGCCGCTCTTTAGGAGCTGCTTGGTACCTTCCTGAAGAACGCCTGATTGTAAGGACAGAGCAGATGCTTGATGAGATGTGTGCTGCCCTAGGAGGTCGTGCTGCTGAAAAAGTTATTTTTGATAAGATATCTACCGGTGCTTTGAGCGATTTGGAAAAAGTAACCAAACAAGCTCGTGCCATGGTTACAGTTTATGGGTTGAGTGAAAAAGTAGGAAATTTAACCTATTACGATTCTTCAGGACAATCTGAATACGGATTTACAAAACCTTATAGTGAGCAAACTGCCGAATTGATTGATCAAGAAATTTCTGTGATCATTGAGGAACAATATGCGCGCGCCATCAGAATTCTTGAAGAGAATAAAGATAAGTTGACAGAATTGGCTGAAGAGCTTCTTGAAAAAGAGGTCATCTTTAAGGACAATTTAGAACGTATTTTTGGACGTCGTCCATTTGAAAAAGATGTCTTGGAACACGAAAGACTTCAAAATGAGTCCAAACCTATTGCGGAAGAAATTGAGATTGCGGTAGAAGACATTAAAAACACCGACCCAATTTAATAACACCTTTAATTCAAATTCATATAAAAAACTTAAATTAATCTAATGTTAATTTAAGTTTTTTTATATTTGAGGAATTCATTATTGAAACTAGGGTAAAACCTAGGTTAATAGCACCCCCTACATGAGTCTATTTCGTAAAATTTTCGGCTTAAAAAGTACGCCAGAAGATAACATAAAAAGCGAAGAGAGAGGCAAATATATGCCTGAAATCAAGCTGCCTATAGACGAGAAATTTACTATAAATTTTAAGGCCAACGGTGGAAAGTTTCTGTATTGTGAAAATATGGAAGAAATCTACAAGACCTTAAAAAACATTCTTCAAGAAAATAATTGGGAAGACAAGAATGTCTTTTTACTTGATTCACGACTCAAAGATTTGTTCAAGGACTTTCACCTTAGAGATACAAAGAAAGCATCAGAAAGCGAATATTTTCTATCTACCTGCGAATATTTAATTGCAGATGACGGATCCTTACTCATTTCCTCCAATCAAATTGCTGAAAAAAAATTAAGAGATCTTCCTGCCAATTTCATTATCTACGCCACAACCAGTCAATTTGTTGAAAACATTGGAGAAGGCTTAAGAGGCATCAAAAACAAGAATAAAGATCGCATTCCTACCAATATCACCACCATCAAGCATTTTAAGACTTTAGAAGATAAAGACTTTCTTACTTATGGAAGTAGCTCAAAAAACCTATATTTGCTACTTCTCGAAGATTTATAATGAAATTTTTTACTTTATTTTATGTCCAGAAGTCTATATAAAAATGTATCATTTGTCATTAAATTTATTTAAAAATCACAAATGAAGGAATTTAGTACAAGAGCCATTTCTGGCGCTATCTATATATCATTACTCATACTATCCATATATTGGCAGTATGTATTGGTGGTTCTCTTTTTTATCTTTGGACTTATTTGCATGGCTGAATTCAAGAAACTTATACAACTTGAAAGTAAAGCCCCATACATCGTATTTACGACAATGTATCTCGGGTTTAGCATCTGGGCGCTCATTCCGGAAACCGATGCAGGCTTTAAGGAAGCGATTCAAATTTTACAGACCATTACCATTTTCGTGCAGTTGTTCTTAATTAAGGATTTGTTTTCAGAAAAAACGATTCCGCTGTTCGAATCAAAACGGTTTATCCTCACAACATTCTATTTAACAAGTGCGTTTATATTTTTAATTATGATTGCTAACAATGGCAAAGAATTTACACCAATGTTATTGTTGGGGTGTTTTGTATTGATTTGGGTTAATGACACTGGAGCTTACATAATAGGCAAAAATTTTGGAAAACAAAAGCTGTTCCCTAGTGTGTCTCCTAAAAAGACCTTTGAAGGATTTTTAGGTGGCTTATTTTTTGCTTGTATAGCCAGTTATTTTATTGCCATGCTTACGGGCAAGTTAGATTTTACCAATTGGTTGATATTGGCTATCATTACAAGTGTATTTGGTACCTTAGGCGATTTGATAGAGTCTAAATTTAAACGACAAGCGGGCGTAAAGGACAGTGGCGTGATCATGCCTGGCCATGGCGGCTTGTTAGATCGGTTAGATAGTATTATTTTTGCAGCACCATTTTTATATTTATTTTTAAGATTATTCCCATATGTTTCATAAAGAAGGCCATAAAATAGTCATGATTTCTATTGCACTAGTTGTTATAGCCATTATGAGCATTGATTATTTTGTTACGTTATCCTGGTTAAGGACTACCTTAATGCTTTTAGTTATAGCGTTTTTTCTCATAATACTACAGTTTTTCAGAAACCCAAAACGTTTAGGAACGCTTCATGATAACCATGTCCTTTCTCCTGTCGATGGGAAAGTTGTGGTAATTGAGGAAGTTTTTGAGAAGGAATTTTTTAAAGATAAGCGCATTCAGGTGTCTGTATTTATGTCGCCTATTAATGTACACGTTACCCGGTATCCTATTGGTGGTAAAGTAGTGTATAGCAAGTATCACCCGGGCAAATATCTTGTCGCTTGGCATCCAAAGGCTAGTGAAGACAATGAACGTACTACAGTAGTTGTAGAAAACCAGACCTTTGGTCAGGTACTTTACCGTCAGATTGCCGGAGCTTTGGCCAAACGGATTGTCAATTACGCTAAAGTAGATGCGATGGCTACCCAAGGGGCTGATTCTGGATTTATAAAATTCGGATCGCGGGTCGATCTCTTTTTACCTCTTGATGCCGATATAAAAGTAGAACTCAACCAAAAAGTAAAAGGCGGGATTAGTGTGATTGCTGAAACAAAATGACTTCTGACAACTTAGATATTGAATTTAGAGAGGCTGTAGAACGCATTAATAGTTATACAGGTGCATTCCCTGCTGATTTACTACTTCGTCTGTACGCCTATTATAAAAAGGCTACAAACGACTATTCCGGTCCGCGAAGCAAGAAGCCTATCATCAACGCCTTTAAGACTAATGCGCTCTTCCAAATTAAGAGTGTATCTGAAGCTGAAGCCAAACGCATTTATATCGATTTGGTGAACAATTATTTCCTGTACGGAAAATAATCTCTTATTTTATTATCAGATTTTTCTGTAGCATAACTCCTGTGTTTTTATATATCTTAGATGCCCAGCTCCCAGTTTAACCTGCGGCTAGCTCATTAATTCTACTAAATGCCATATGGATTATAAAACCTTTATAAAAAGGGATTATGTGTTAGTTCTCCTGATCAGTGTACTCTACTTCTTAACCGTTAAGAATGTGGTGCCGGTAGTTGCGTATTTAGTAATAGCTGTCATCAGCAGTATTTATTTTTTTCCTGTGAAGTTATTCTTAGGTGATGCATTTGATAACACATCAAAAAAGAAACATATTTTGGCAGCGCTTTCCTATTTTGTTACCAGCAATATTATTACGCTTACCGCCTCAGTGTTTTTTCAAGAGGAGTCTGGTTTTGTCCATACTACGCTTGGCATTTACGCTCTCATCAATCTCGGATTCCTATTCTATTTTTATTGGACTGAAAAATCGAGATATAATGTGATCTTATGCTGCTGTGTGCTCGTTTTAACCTCTGCTAAATTCGCAATATAAAACGGCATCAGTACCCACAAAAAAACCGGAGCAAAAAGATGTCTTTCTATTCCAGTTTTTAAAGTTATAACTATAGTTATTAATCTCTGATCAGCGGCATCGTACTGCAGCGCAACAAGCCTTCCTGCTTAGCGATTTCGGCATAAGGGACTTCTTCAACAGTAAATCCCTGCTGGCGCAACCACTTATTTAAACGGGTGAATTTCTGTTCGGAAATGACCACATCCTCAGAAATTGAAAAGATATTACTGTTCATGTGGTACATTTCCTCTCGAGTAATATGGAAGAGATTGTTTTTGCCGAACAAATTGACCAAATACATATAGTCGCTTTCTTCCCTAAAACCACTCTTATAAATAATTCCTTTATTTTTTCCTACGGGTTGAAAACAACAATCCAAATGCAACGCGTTATCTCTTGGTTCTATTCTCGATTTTACCAAATCGAATTCTTTAACAATTTTGTTAGGAAATAATTGCTTTATATAATTGACACCTTCCATATTGGTACGGGCGGTGATGTAATCTTTATAATCGCTCCCTTTGTAGGTGCCAATAAATATATGATTGTTCCAGAGCATCACGTCTCCCCCTTCCACGTGTACTTCTTCAGGTGGACGAACAACTTTTTGTGAATCAATTTGATCGATTACGTACTGAATCGCATCCAATTCTTTCTCCCTATCGGGAAGAATATTGGCTTTGATAAAAAGATCATCAATCACAAAAGCAATGTCTCTGGCAAAAATCTGATTGTAGTCTTCAATTTGATCTGGACGGTACACTTTTACGTCATACTTCTCCAAAACCTTAGCAACAGCTTCCATTTCTTTTACCATGTCAGCTTCTATTGGATAGGTACCCGCTTTTATATGTTCCAACGATTTAGGATCGTAGGCCTCATCAATTCCCGGCGTGGGTCCATTGCTCACCGCTGTTCCTAAAACCACGGCCCTTAAACGGGAGGTTTCATTTTTAATATTCAATTTCAGCATAATCTAAAGTATAAAAAAAGCTTCATCTAAAAAAAATGAAGCTTTCTGCATTATTAATATCGTATTAACGCTTATCGATCGATTTGAAAGACCTTAAAGTTTCTCCAATATAGATTTGTCTCGGTCTGCCTATTGGCTCCTTATTCAATCTCATTTCACGCCATTGTGCAATCCAACCTGGTAAACGTCCTAAAGCAAACATTACCGTAAACATATCTGTTGGGATGCCCATAGCTCTGTAAATGATTCCTGAATAGAAATCAACGTTAGGATACAGTTTACGCTCTACAAAATAAGGATCTTTTAACGCTTCTTGTTCTAAAGCTTTTGCAATCTCTAAAATTTTATCTTCAACACCTAAGTCGTTCAACACTTCATCGGCAGCTTTTTTAATGATTTTAGCTCTTGGATCGAAGTTTTTGTACACGCGGTGACCGAAGCCCATCAAACGGAATGGATCTTCGCGGTCTTTGGCTTTTGCCATATATTTATCAGTATCACCACCATCAGCATTAATGCCTTCCAACATTTCTAAAACCGCTTGATTAGCGCCACCGTGAAGTGGTCCCCACAATGCAGAAATACCTGTAGAAAGCGATGCAAATAATCCAACATGGGATGATCCTGCAATTCTTACCGTTGATGTAGAACAGTTTTGTTCATGATCAGCATGAAGAATTAATAATTTATCCAAAGCATTTAAAACAATGGGATTCATTTTATAATCTTCGTTAGGCTGCTTGAACATCATTTTCAAAATGTTCTCTACATAGCCTAAGTTTTTGTCACCATAATCTAATGGCAAACCATTCTTTTTACGGAAGGTCCATGCCACCAAAACTGGGAACTTACCCAAAATCTTAACAATAGCCTTATACATATCTTCTTCAGAATCGACATTGACAGAAGATGGATTAAAGGCTGTTAATGCACTTGTAAGCGATGCAATAACGCCCATTGGATGCGCTGACTTAGGAAATGCATCTACTATTTTTCGAATATCCTCATCAACAACTGATTGTGCTTTAATATCTGAGTGGAATTTGTCCAATTGTTCTTTAGTTGGCAATTCACCAAAAATAAGCAAGAACGCTACTTCAAGAAAGTCTGCTTTTTCAGCCAATTCCTCTATGGAATAACCGCGGTATCTTAACACGCCCTTTTCACCATCTAAAAATGTTATGGCACTTTGGCAGGATCCTGTGTTTTTATAGCCTGGATCGAGGGTGATAACACTATCTGTAGTACTTCTTAAAGTGCTGACATCAATGGCAACTTCTTTTTCAGTACCTACAATTAGTGGGAATTCGTATTTTTTACCGTCTATTTCTAACGTAGCTTTGTCTGACATATGTATCTATAAGTTTATTTTGAGTTTGTAATTGTAAAGTGATGTCACGAATTTACGAAATATATCACTATTTTGAAAGCAACGCACGAGCATTTTAGCAATCTTAATATTAATAAAATCTATGTATAACGTGGCATATCCCGTGGGTGTTCTTTCGGATTTTGTTAATTTTGGCATCTGCTAACGTATTGTACGGCAGTAAGCTCTTTATCCAAAAAAGATAATTATATCATATTAAACAAATTACAGGATACTATGCGATTTTTAATTTTGATACTTTTAGTGCTTTTTGGCAGTGTGGCGCAGTCACAGGTGATTAATATAGAAACCATGCGCAAGAAGACGGATTCAGCTAAATGGATCGGATCATTAAGTTTGGATGCGAGCTTTATAAAAAACAAAAACAGCATTTTTAAAATTGCCAATAAAGCCCATATTCAATATAACAACTCCAAAGAATTATGGTTATTTGTCAATGATTTAAAATTTGAAAAAGCAGCAGGCGAATCTTTTGTAAACAAAGGCACTCAGCATTTGCGGTACAACCACCGACTGACGGAGACGGTAAAGATGGAAGCCTTTGCCCAGGCACAGTACGATGCGATTTCCGAAATTGATTTTAGAGGCTTATTAGGAATTGGTCCTCGATTCAAACTGTCTAGCAATGATGATTATAGATTTTATTTAGGAACGCTCATCATGTACGAATATGAGAAAGCTTCAAAAATTGAAGCGAACAACGTCAACGAAAATCTGCGGGCGAGCACTTATATCTCATTAGCCTCTACCCTACAGAAACCTTAGGAATTATAAGCACGAGTTATTACCAACCACGCTTGGATGCGTTTAATGACTACCGACTATCCAGCACCACCAGCATTCTGCTCAAAATTTGGGAAAACCTGTCCTTTAAAACGACGTTTACTTACAATTTTGACGCCTACCCAGTGGTTACCATACCAAAAGCCCAGTACGAATTAACGAATGGGCTTTTATATACGTTTTAAAACTTGAGGTTTATTTCAGTTTAAAGGCTTTGTTTTGTGGAAAATAAGCCACATTCTCCAATTCTTCCTCAATGCGTAACAATTGGTTGTATTTGGCCATACGGTCACTACGTGATGCTGAACCTGTCTTAATTTGTCCACAGTTTAAAGCAACAGCTAAATCAGCAATAGTATTGTCTTCAGTCTCTCCTGAACGGTGCGACATTACTGAAGTATAACCTGCATTATGCGCCATATTAACTGCGGCAATCGTTTCGGTCAACGTTCCAATTTGGTTCACTTTAATTAGGATTGAATTGGCAATACCATTTTCAATGCCTTTAGACAAGCGCTCTACATTGGTCACGAACAAATCGTCACCCACCAGTTGCACGGTATCTCCAATTTTCTCAGTGAGGTATTTCCACCCATCCCAGTCATTTTCATCCATGCCATCTTCAATAGAAATAATTGGGTATTTAGATGCTAATTCTGCCAAATAATCGGCTTGCTCTGTACTGGTTCTTATTTTTCCAGTTTCGCCTTCAAATTTGGTATAATCATATTTGCCATCCACATAAAATTCTGCAGCTGCACAATCTAAAGCGATCATCACATCATCACCTAAAGTATACCCTGCTTTATCAACCGCTTTTTTGATGGTATCCAAAGCATCTTCAGTACCTCCAGCTAAGTTTGGCGCAAAACCGCCTTCATCGCCAACAGCAGTACTTAAACCTCTATCGTGCAATACACTTTTTAGATTATGAAAAATTTCAGATCCCATTTGCATGGCATGGGTAAAACTTTTCGCTTTTACTGGGATGATCATAAATTCTTGAAACGCGATAGGCGCATCAGAATGTGAGCCTCCATTAATGATATTCATCATTGGTACAGGAAGCGTATTGGCTGAAACACCGCCTACGTATCTGTATAACGGCATGCCCAACTCTCCTGCTGCTGCTTTAGCAACTGCTAAAGAAACACCCAAAATAGCGTTAGCACCTAATGTTGATTTATTTTTGGTCCCGTCCAAATCGATCATCATTTGGTCAATTTTGTTTTGCTCAAACACTGATGTTCCTAGAAGTTCCTGAGCTATTATAGTGTTGACATTTTCAACTGCTTTCAGCACGCCTTTGCCCATGTAAGCTTTCCCACCATCTCTAAGTTCTACAGCCTCATGTTCTCCCGTCGAAGCACCTGAAGGTACCGCAGCGCGTCCCATGATTCCGTTCTCTGTAACAACGTCTACCTCAATAGTAGGATTGCCACGTGAATCAAAAATTTGTCTTGCATGAATGTTGATGATGATACTCATTGTTATAATTTTTTAGTGCTGTTGTTTATAATTTTTATAGTCAGCATTAGATTCTTCTGTCGTTTCCGGTAATGCCGAGCTTTGCTAATTTACGAAATTGTTACTCTAATTGCCCACTCAGTTTTCAGATTTACATTTAAAAAGAGCGATATTGTTTGCGCTATGAAGAAACCTCAAAGAACACTGCGGATCTTTGAGGTTTTTACACTATTTATTTTTTATATTCTCGATAAACTGATCAAACAAATACGAGGCGTCTTGCGGACCCGGACTTGCTTCAGGATGGTATTGTACCGAAAAGCAATTTTTAGATTTCATACGCATCCCAGCAACCGTGTGGTCATTTAAATGAATGTGCGTTATTTCAAAATCAGGATGCTGTTCTGTTTCTTCCTTGTTAATGGCGAATCCATGATTTTGAGAGGTAATCTCTCCTTTACCAGTCACTAAATTCTTAACCGGATGATTAATCCCTCTATGACCATTGTGCATCTTGTAAGTTGAAATGCCGTTTGCCAACCCGATTACTTGGTGACCGAGACAAATTCCGAAAAGCGGCAAATTATGATCGATTATTTCTTTAGCCAAAGCAATAGCATTCTCTAAAGGTTCAGGATCTCCAGGACCATTAGAAAGAAAATAACCATCTGGATTAAATGCCTTCATATCCTCAAAAGTGGCATTGTATGGAAACACTTTAATGTACGCATCGCGTTTGGCGAAATTTCTGAGAATATTCTTCTTTATTCCTAAATCTAAAGCGGCAATGCGGTAGGTTGCGTTTTCATCGCCCACAAAATAAGGTTCAGTCGTACTCACTTTAGAAGCAAGTTCCAAACCGTCCATTTCAGGCACTTCTGCCAATTGTTTTTTCAACCCTTCAACATTGTCCACTTCTGTTGAAATGACCGCGTTCATAGCCCCATTTTCTCTGATATAGGTCACTAAAGCACGCGTATCAACATCTGAAATCGCCAATAGGTTATTTTTATTGAAAAAATCCTCTAAAGAACCTTCCGCCGAAGCTCTTGAATAGTTATAACTAAAATTTTTACAAATGAGTCCAGAGATCTTAATATCATCTGATTCTACTTCGTCAGCATGGGTGCCATAATTACCAATATGGGCGTTGGTGGCAACCATTAGTTGACCATAATAGGAAGGATCTGTAAAAATCTCCTGATAACCAGTAGTTCCCGTGTTAAAACAAACTTCTCCAAAGGCAGAACCTTCTCTACCTACTGATTTACCGTGGAATATTGTACCATCTGAAAGTAAAATGATGGCTTTTTGACGCTTATTATATTTCATAATTCGAAAAGAGTTTGGCAAAATTGCATAAAAAAAAGGATAAACTAAAATGTTTATCCTTTTTTTAAGGTGTTTGTTTATAAAGTGTCATAGTACTTAAAAATTTTAATAATGTCTTCCTCTTTTGAAAAGGACCATTTTTGAGTTTTTACTTGTTTATTGACAGCAGATTTTTCAGAATCTACAGCATCAAGGATATTTTTCTTACTTGGCCAGAAGCTCAGGAGTTCATCATTAGTGAAAAGATAATACTTCTCTTCAAAAACATATTTCCCAGGTCCAATAACTGTACTAGTTATATGATGTAACTCCGGCTTTTCTACTACAATGTGTTCTTTTAAAAACATCTTGTCATCATCAAAAGTATACAAGACTTCATAAAATTTATCTCCAATTTTATCAAACCGTTTGCCTTGCGCTTCAACTTTATTTATTCCGTGAAAAATAAATATAGAATCATTGGTCATCTTAGAAGCAAAAAATGAATTTTTAGCATTGTAGTTAATGTTTGGTACATTGATCACCTTGTTGTCAGCGGTAAAGACTTTGGCAGGTTGGTCCCATTCTTTAAACAGATAAACACTTCCACCAATAGTATTCTCACCAGACAAGGTCGCATTCATAGTGGCTACACCACTAGTTCCAGATGAAGGACTGTAACTAATATTTGTTTGTGCCTGCGTACAAACACTGCACGCTAATAAAATTATAAAAAATAGGGTTTTCATATCGGAGCAGATTACATATTTTGAGAAGTTAATATACAAAAAAAGGATAAACAAACTGTTTATCCCCTTTTATATTATAAATGTAAACCCATTTATTCTTCCTCTTCGTTTTTGGCTTTCTTATCAGCAACTGGCGCTGCAACAGGGGCAACATCAGCGTCAGACTTTTTAGAACGACCTCTACGAGTAGTTTTCTTTTTAGGTTGCTTATCAACATTGTAAATTTCGTTGAAATCCACTAATTCGATCATTGCCATATCAGCGTTATCACCTAAACGATTTCCTAATTTGATGATACGTGTGTATCCTCCTGGACGATCGCCAACTTTTGGTGCAACATCTCTAAACAATTCAGCTACCGCTTCTTTTTGTCTGATTCTGCTATACACAATACGTCTGTTGTGTGTAGTATCTTCTTTAGACTTTGTAATCAATGGCTCAACAAATTGCTTTAAAGCTTTTGCTTTTGCAACTGTAGTGTTGATTCGCTTGTGCTCAATTAAAGAACAAGCCATGTTTGCCAACATTGATTTTCTGTGTGCGGTTTTACGACCTAAATGGTTTATTTTTTTTCCGTGTCTCATGACATTTTAAATTTGACATCATCTTGCTGCCATATCCCTTCGGAGAGCAAATTATGAGTCGTTAGTAATTATTTATTTTGAAAAAATTAGAATAATCATCAATCGCAAATCAAAAATCTACAATCGTAAATTAACTAGTCTTTATCTAATTTGTATTTACTTAAGTCCATTCCGAAGTTCAAACCTTTAACATTTACTAGTTCTTCTAGTTCAGTTAATGATTTTTTACCGAAGTTTCTGAATTTCATTAAATCATTTTTATTGAAAGATACTAAGTCACCTAAAGTATCAACTTCTGCAGCTTTTAAACAGTTTAATGCACGTACAGAAAGATCCATATCAACCAATTTGGTTTTCAATAGTTGTCTCATGTGAAGGGATTCTTCATCATAAGTCTCCGTCTGCGCAATTTCATCAGCTTCTAATGTGATACGCTCATCAGAGAATAGCATAAAGTGATGAATTAAGATTTTAGCCGCTTCAGTTAACGCATCCTTAGGATTGATTGATCCATCTGTTTGGATTTCAAAAACCAATTTCTCGTAATCCGTCTTTTGCTCAACACGGAAGTTTTCAATCCCGTATTTCACATTTTTTATTGGCGTGTAAATTGAATCTGTAAAGATGGTTCCAATTGGTGCAGAAGCTTTTTTATTTTCTTCAGCAGGAACATAACCTCTACCTTTTTCAATAGTCAATTCCATATTGATGCTCACTTTGGAATCTAAATTACAGATGACCAAATCTTTGTTAAGCACTTGAAATCCTGATATGAACTTTTGAAAATCGCCAGCAGTAATTTGATCTTGTCCTGAGATAGAAATGGTAACAGTTTCGTTATCAATTTCATCAATTTGACGCTTAAAGTTAACTTGCTTTAAGTTCAAAATAATTTCAGTAACATCTTCAACTACACCTGCAATTGTAGAAAACTCATGATCTACACCTTCAATTCTGACAGATGTAATAGCAAATCCTTCTAAAGAAGATAATAATACTCTTCTTAAAGCATTCCCTACTGTTAATCCGTAGCCAGGTTCCAAAGGTCTAAATTCAAACTTCCCTTCAAAAGGTGTTGAATCAATCATGATTACTTTATCAGGCTTCTGAAAATTTAATATTGCCATACTATTCTTCTTTTTAATTGTTAATTAGTTGCGCGGATTATAAGTATGAAGAAGACGAATAAACCCTTTGGCTAACTCCCAATATGATTAATTATTATTTAGAGTACAATTCAACGATAAATTGTTCGTTGATATTTTCTGGAATTTGAACTCTTTCAGGAATAGAAACAAACGTTCCTTGTTTAGTTTCGTTATTCCATGTCATCCATTCATAAACTGTGCTAGAGTTAGATAAAGAATTTTGAATGATATCAAGAGATTTAGATTTCTCTCTTACCGCAATAACGTCTCCAGCTCTTAATTGATAAGATGGGATATTTACGATTTCTCCATTAACAGTAATATGTCTGTGAGAAACCAATTGACGCGCTCCACTACGTGAAGGTGATAAGCCTAATCTGAAAACAACGTTATCTAAACGAGATTCACATAATTGAAGCAAAATTTCACCGGTAATACCACGTGCAGCTGTTGCTTTTTTAAACATGTTTCTGAATTGCTTTTCTAAAATACCGTAAGTATATTTAGCTTTTTGCTTTTCCATTAACTGGAGTGAGTATTCAGATTTCTTTCCACGACGCTTGTTAGCACCGTGTTGACCTGGAGGATAGTTTCTTTTCTCGAAAGCTTTATCATCTCCAAAAATAGCTTCACCGAATTTTCGGGCTATTTTAGTTTTAGGACCAGTATATCTTGCCATTTCTTAAATTTAATTATGAGAGCGTCTATGAATTAAGGTCTTAATCTCATCCTTCGATAAACAGTGATCTCTCGTTAATACTTGATTATTATTTTTTTTTGAGTCTGCAAATTTACATATAAAAAAACTAATATCAACCATTTAAAACAGTTGATATTAGTTCTACTTACGTTATAAATTATACACGTCTACGTTTTGGAGGGCGACATCCATTATGTGGTAATGGCGTAACATCAATAATTTCTGTTACTTCAATACCTGCATTGTGGATAGAACGGATAGCAGATTCTCTACCGTTACCTGGTCCTTTAACATAAACTTTTACTTTTTTCAGTCCAGCTTCTCTTGCTACTGCAGCACAGTCTTCAGCGGCCATTTGGGCAGCATAAGGAGTGTTCTTTTTAGAACCTCTAAAGCCCATCTTACCTGCTGATGACCAAGAAACGACATCACCTTTTTTATTTGTCAAAGAGATAATGATGTTGTTGAATGAAGCTGCAATGTGTGCCTCTCCGTTAGCTTCAACAATAACCTTACGTTTTTTAACTTTTGTACTTGACTTTGCCATATGTATTTAGTTTTTAGTATTAGTATATAGTCGCTAGAATCCTAAACCGTTAAATTTCAAACAGATTCTTTCCAACGTCTAATAGACTAAAGACTATTTTTTATTTGGTTGCTTTTTTCTTGTTAGCAACAGTTTTTCTTCTACCTTTTCTCGTTCTAGAGTTGTTTTTAGTACGTTGACCTCTTAATGGAAGTCCAGCTCTATGACGAATACCTCTGTAACATCCGATATCCATTAAACGTTTGATGTTTAATTGAATTTCAGAACGCAACTCACCTTCAATAGTTAAGGCACCTACAGCTTCACGAATATTACTAATTTCGTCATCTGTCCAGTCCTGAACTTTTGTGTTTTCGTCAACTTTAGCTTGTGCTAAAATTTCTTTTGCTCTGCTTGCACCTATTCCATAGATGTAAGTTAAAGAGATCACTCCTCTTTTCTGTTTTGGTATATCTACACCTGCGATTCTTGCCATAATTAACCTTGTCTTTGTTTGAATCTAGGATTCTTTTTGTTAATGACGTAAAGTCTTCCTTTGCGACGTACCAACTTACAGTCAGCACTTCTTTTTTTAACTGATGCTCTTACTTTCATCTGTTCTATTTATTAATATCTATAAGTTATTCGAGCCTTAGACAAGTCATAAGGGCTCATTTCTAATTTGACCTTGTCTCCTGGTAACAATTTAATGTAGTGCATACGCATTTTACCAGAAATATGCGCGGTGACTATATGTCCATTTTCTAATTCAACACGGAACATAGCATTGGATAATGCTTCAATTATGGATCCGTCTTGTTCTATTGATGCTTGTTTTGCCATAATAATATTAAGCTACTGCTTTTCTATTTTTCCCGGTTTTCATTAAGCCATCGTAGTGCTTGTTCAATAAATATGAATTGATTTGTTGCATTGTATCAATCGCAACACCAACCATAATTAATAACGAAGTCCCTCCAAAGAACAATGCCCAACCTTGCTGAACACCCATCAATTTTACAACAACCGCTGGAAAAACAGCAATCATAGCTAAGAAGATAGACCCCGGTAAGGTTATTTGAGACATAATTTTGTCTAAGTATTCTGAGGTTTCAGTTCCTGGTCTAATACCTGGAATGAAGCCACCACTACGTTTTAAATCGTCAGCCATTTTGTTGGTAGGAACCGTAATTGCCGTGTAGAAATATGTAAACACGATAATCAACAATGCAAACACAACATTATACCAAAGACCAAAAATGTCAGAGAAATTTGTTTGTAGCCACACGCCAACAGCACCCTCACCTAAACCTTTACCTATTAATGTAGGCACAAACATAATTGCCTGAGCAAAGATGATTGGCATTACACCAGAAGCATTCAATTTTAAAGGTAAGAACTGTCTTGATCCAAATACATTCTTTTCATAACCACCAGAAGCAGTACGACGCGCGTATTGGACAGCAATCTTGCGAACACCCATGACCAACATAATTGATAGAAGAATGATGACGAACCAGATGACCAATTCAATAAGTACCATCATCAATCCACCGTTACCACCACCTTCTAATCTAGAAGCGTAGTTTAATAGGAAAGACGCTGGCATGTTTGCGATGATACCAACCATAATTAATAAAGAAATACCGTTACCGATACCTTTATCAGTGATTTTCTCACCTAACCACATTGCAAATACAGTACCAGTTACCAAGATAATTACTGAAGACACGTAGAACATTGTTCCTGTACCCAATAAGAATGCTGATGAAGGAATACCTAAAGCTGGTAAACTTGCCAAATAACCTGGTGCTTGCACCAAACAGATAGCGATGGTTAACCAACGTGTAATTTGATTGATCTTTTTACGTCCGCTCTCCCCGTCCTTCTGTAATTTCTGAAGATAAGGAATAGCGATACCCATTAATTGAACGACAATTGAAGCCGAAATGTAAGGCATAATACCCAGAGCAAATACCGAAGCATTTGCAAAAGCTCCACCTGTAAAGGCATTAAGAAGTCCTAAAATACCCTGATCCGTGTTACTGGCCAAAGCACCTAACTGACTTGCATCAATACCAGGTAAAACTACCTGCGCACCAAAACGGTAAACTAAAAGTAGACCAAGCGTAAGCATGATTCTATCTTTTAGTTCTGTTATTTTCCAAACATTTTTTAAAGTCTCTATAAATTTCATTCTCTAAAAGGTCTTATAAAGTTACAGCTTCTCCTCCGGCAGCTTCAATAGCAGCTTTTGCTGAAGCGGTAAATTTATGAGCAGTAACTTTTAATTTCGATTTCAATTCGCCACGACCTAAGATCTTAACAAGATCATTCTTGTCAACAAGACCTAGTTCTAATAACGTTACGAAATCTACAGTGTCTTTAATGATTTGATCATCTACCAATGCTTGTAATTTATCAAGATTTACACCTTGATACTCTACGCGGTTGATATTTGTAAATCCAAACTTAGGCACACGTCTTTGAAGAGGCATTTGCCCACCTTCAAATCCTAATTTTTTAGAGTAACCAGAACGAGACTTTGCTCCTTTGTGACCACGAGTTGCCGTACCACCTTTACCAGAACCTTGTCCTCTACCTATTCTCTTGCCTTGATTTTTAACTGACCCTTCAGCCGGTTTTAAATTACTTAAATCCATTATTCTGCTGTATTATTTTGTTCCCTCTACAGAAACTAAATGTTGAACTTTATTAATCATTCCAAGGATACTTGGCGTGTCATCATGCTCAACAACCTGGTTCATTTTGTGCAACCCTAAAGACTCTAAAATTCTCTTTTGGGTTAGCGTGCGGTTGATAGCACTTTTTACTTTTTTTACTTTAATTTTTGCCATTGTTTTTATAGTATTAAGTAGTTAGTATTAGGTATTAAGAATCTAGCTCAAAGTGCATTAAAAATCACTTGTTACTTTGTACTTAATACGTCGTACTCCATACTTATTTATCCGTTAAATACTTTTGAAAGTGAAATACCTCTTTCTTTAGCGATAGAACCTGCATTTCTCAACTGCAATAAAGCATCAAAAGTTGCTTTAACTACGTTATGAGGATTAGAAGATCCTTGAGATTTTGATAGTACATCATGTACACCAACAGCCTCTAAAACCGTTCTTACAGCTCCACCAGCAATAACACCAGTACCTTCAGATGCTGGAATGATATTTACTCTTGCACCACCATACTTCCCTTTTTGTTCGTGAGGTAATGTTTTATTTTGGATAGGAATTCTTACCAAATTTTTCTTAGCGTCTTCAATGCCTTTTGCAATTGCAGTAGCCACATCTTTAGATTTCCCTAAACCATGTCCTACAACACCTGCTTCATCTCCAACTACTACAATAGCAGAAAAACCGAATGCTCTACCACCTTTAGTAACTTTAGTAACTCTTTGTACACCTATAAGATGATCTTTAAGGTCTAATCCACTAGGTTTTACTAATTCTGCGTTTTTATATTTTTGATACATAATGTCTTAAAATTTTAGTCCTGCTTCTCTAGCACCATCTGCTAATGATTTTACTCTTCCGTGATATTGATAACCACCTCTATCAAAAGCAATAGTCTCAACACCTGCTTTCAAAGCTCTTTCGCCAACAGCTTTACCAACTAAGGCAGCTATTTCTAATTTGGTCCCTTTAGCAGAACTAATGTCTTTATCTCTTGAAGATGCAGCACTAATAGTATTACCAGTTACATCATCAATTATTTGAGCATAAATTTCTTTATTGCTTCTAAATACAGCTAAACGAGGTCTTGCTTCTGTTCCAGAAACAACCTTACGTATCCTGCTTTTAATTCTTAATCTACTTTGATTTTTTGTCAATGCCATAACTATACGATTATGCTGATTTACCTGCTTTTCTTCTTAATACTTCTCCAACAAACTTGATACCTTTTCCTTTGTAAGGTTCAGGTTTTCTATAGCCGCGAATCTTAGCTGCCACTTGACCAACCAATTGTTTGTCATGTGAAGTTAATTTTACGATTGGATTCTTTCCTTTTTCAGAAATAGTCTCCACTGTAACTTCTGGAGCAACTTCTAATACAATATTATGAGAAAACCCTAAGGCTAAATCTAATTTTTGTCCTTGGTTTGAAGCTCTATAACCAACACCAACCAATTCTAATTGCTTGGTCCAGCCTTGAGATACTCCTTCAACCATATTCTTTACCAATGATCTGTAAAGACCATGGTTAGTTCTTGCTTCTTTACTATCTGATGGACGTGCCACTGACACTTCACCATCTTTTACAGTAATTTCAACACTTTCGAATTTCTGACTCAACTCACCCAATTTACCTTTTACAGTAATTACGTTGTCTTTGACGTCTATTGTAACCCCTTCAGGGATTGCTACTGGATTATTTCCTATTCTTGACATATCTCTCCTTTTTTAGTAAACGTAGCACAATAATTCACCACCAACATTCTCTTTATGCGCTTGCTTTCCTGTCATTACTCCGTGAGAAGTTGATACGATTGCAATTCCAAGTCCGTTAAGGATTCTTGGCATCTCGCTAGAGCTTGCATATTTACGTAAACCTGGTTTACTTAATCTTTGAATTTTTCTGATGACAGGCTCTTTAGTCTCTTTGTTGTATTTAAGCGCTATCTTGATAGTGCCTTGTACTGAAGAGTCATCAAACTTGTAACTTAAAATATATCCTTGGTCGAATAATATTTTAGTGATTTCTTTTTTCAGATTTGATGCAGGAATCTCGACAACTCTATGGTTGGCCATTACTGCATTTCTAACGCGTGTTAGATAATCTGCGATTGGATCTGTATTCATTTATATTAAATTGCGGACGTGGTTTTTGGTTCTCCCCAAACCTACATCCAGTTCATACTTTTAATTGAGATGCAAACATAAAATCTTAAACATCTACATAGATGCGAAATGTCGCATCTTTACAACGCGATCAATCGCGTTATATCAGAAACACAAGGTATTGCGTTTCTACCAGGATGCTTTTCTAACTCCTGGGATCAAACCTTGGTTTGCCATTTCGCGCAACATTACACGAGAGATTCCAAAGATACGCACGTATCCTCTTGGTCTTCCGGTCAATTTACAACGGTTGTGCAAACGTACTGGTGAAGCATTTCTTGGTAATTTTTGTAGTGCTTCGTAATCGCCAGCTTCTTTTAAAGCTTTGCGTTTGTCAGCATACTTATCTACCATTTTTTGTCTCTTCACCTCACGGGCTTTCATTGATTCTTTAGCCATATCTTAGTTCTTTTGAAAAGGTAAACCCAATTCTGTTAATAGCGATTTTGCTTCTTTATCTGTAGGAGCCGTCGTGACAAAGGTAATATCCATTCCTGAAATATTGTTAACTTTATCAATATCTATTTCTGGAAAGATAATTTGCTCAACAATACCTAAGTTGTAGTTTCCTCTTCCGTCAAAGCCAGTAGCTTTAATACCGTTAAAGTCTCTTACACGAGGTAACGCTGAAGTTACCAAACGGTCTAAGAACTCATACATTTGCTCACCGCGTAATGTTACTCTTGCACCAATTGGCATACCTTTACGTAATTTGAACGTTGCGATATCTTTCTTAGACAATGTTGCTACAGCTTTTTGACCAGAAATTTTGGTCAATTCATCCACAGCGTGGTCTACTAATTTTTTATCGGCAACTGCAGCACCAACTCCTTTAGATATTACTATCTTTTGAAGTTTAGGAACTTGCATTACGTTTTTATATCCGAATTCTTCTGTAAGAGCAGAAACTACTTTGTCCTTGTACTCTTGTTTTAATCTTGGAATATAAGCCATAACTAAATTACTTCATTTGATTTTTTAGAAAATCTCACTTTTTTATCGCCTTCCATTCTATAACCAACACGGGTGGTTTCACCTTTACCACTTAAAAGTGATAAATTGGAAATATGAATAGGCGCTTCTTTCTCTACAATGCCACCTTGTGGGCTTTGTGCACTTGGTTTAGTATGTTTCTTAACCATGTTCACGCCTTCAACGATCGCTTTGTTCTTATCTTTTAAGATCTTTACAACTTTACCTTCTGTACCTTTATGGTCTCCAGCTATTACTTGTACTGTATCTCCCGATTTTATTTTAAACTTTGTCATCTTATTAGTCATTAAAGCACTTCAGGTGCTAATGATACAATTTTCATGAATTGCTTGTCACGAAGTTCTCTTGCAACAGGTCCAAAAACACGTGTGCCTCTCATTTCTCCTTGCGGATTTAAAAGTACACAAGCATTGTCATCAAATCTGATATAAGATCCGTCAGGACGTCTTACCTCCTTTTTGGTACGTACAACAACGGCTGTAGAAACAGCACCTTTCTTGATGTTACCATTAGGTGTTGCATCTTTTACAGAAACAACTATCTTGTCGCCTACAGAAGCATATCTTCTTTTAGTACCACCTAAAACGCGGATAGTCAAAACTTCCTTCGCTCCAGTGTTATCAGCTACTTTTAATCTTGATTCTTGTTGTAACATAATTACTTCGCTCTTTCAATTATTTCTACTAATCTCCAACTTTTAGATTTACTTAAAGGTCGTGTTTCCATGATCTTTACTGTATCTCCAATGTTACAGTCATTTGTCTCATCGTGTGCAACGTATTTTTTCGTTTTCAACACGAATTTACCATACATAGGGTGTTTTACTTTCTTAACTTCAGAAACCACAATTGATTTCATCATTTTGTTACTGGTAACAATCCCTATACGTTCTTTTCTTAAATTTCTTTTTTCCATCTTTCAGCGGAATACAAATTATTGTACTTCTCTTTTAGTTAATTCGGTTGCAATTCTTGCTACAGAACGTCTCACGTTGCGTAATTGAATCGGATTTTCTAAAGGCGAGATAGCATGTGCCATATTCAGGTCAGCATAACTCTTTTTAGTTTCACCTAACTTATCTTGTAATTCAGCTGTAGAAAGCTGTTTAATTTCTGATTGCTTCATAATATCTTATGTATTAAGCTTCGTAATCTCTAGCGATTAAGAATTTTGTTTTTACAGGTAATTTTTGTGCTGCCAAACGTAATGCTTCTTTAGCAACGTCTAATGGCACGCCACCTACTTCAAACATAATTCTACCTGGTTTCACTACAGCTACCCAATATTCTACAGCACCTTTACCTTTACCCATACGTACTTCAAGAGGCTTTTTGGTAATAGGCTTGTCCGGAAATATTTTGATCCAAAGTTGCCCTTCTCTTTTCATAAAACGTGTAGCTGCAATACGAGCTGCCTCTATTTGACGAGATGTTAAAAACATTCCCGTTTCGTGTACTGATTTAATACCAAACATTCCGTTGGAAAGTTCTGTACCTCTACCAGCATTTCCTTTCATGCGGCCTTTTTGCTGCTTACGGAATTTTGTCTTTCTAGGTTGTAACATTTTTCTTTAACTTTAAAAATTACTTTCTACGACGGGACTTATTAGCGTTCCCACCACGTCTTGGTGCTTCAGACCCTCCTTTGCCACCTTGCTTTTTGGATAAACCAACAAGCGGGGAAAGATCTCTTTTACCATAAACTTCACCTTTCATAATCCACACTTTAACACCCAGTCTACCATAAGTAGTATGTGCCTCAACTAAAGCATAGTCAATATCGGCTCTAAACGTTGATAATGGAATTCTTCCTTCTTTGTAGTGTTCAGAACGTGCCATTTCAGCTCCGTTTAAACGACCACTAATTTGAATCTTGATCCCTTCAGCATTCATACGCATTGTTGCAGCAATTGCCATTTTGATGGCACGTCTGTAAGAAATACGATTCTCGATTTGACGAGCAACGCTAGATGCAACTAAAAATGCATCCAATTCTGGTCTCTTAATCTCGAAGATGTTCAATTGAACTTCCTTATCTGTAATTTTCTTAAGCTCTTCTTTTAACTTGTCTACCTCTTGACCACCTTTACCGATAATGATACCAGGTCTTGCAGTTGTGATAGTAACGGTTACAAGTTTAAGCGTACGCTCAATAATTACTCTTGACACACTTGCTTTAGATAAACGAGCGTGAACATATTTTCTAATCTTATCGTCTTCAGCAAGTTTATCTCCATAATCATTGCCACCGTACCAGTTAGATTCCCATCCTCTGATAATTCCTAAACGATTTCCGATTGGATTTGTCTTTTGTCCCATATCTCTATTTAAGCTTGTGTGTTATTGTTTGCTCCAATAACCACGGTAACGTGGTTAGAACGTTTTCTAATTCTGTGTGCACGACCTTGAGGTGCAGGGCGTAGTCTCTTCAACATTGCGCCACCGTCTACTCTGATCTCTTTAACGAACAAGTCAGCATCTTCAATGCTTGCATCTTCATTTTTTGCTTGCCAATTGGCAATTGCTGAAAGCACCAACTTCTCTAAACGACGAGATGCTTCTTTTGGGCTAAATCTTAAGATATTTAGAGCCATTTCAGCTTTTTGTCCTCTTACCAAATCCGCAACTAAGCGCATTTTTCTCGGTGATGTAGGACAGTTATTAAGCTTAGCAAAAGCGATGTGCTTTTTTTCTTCCTTAATAGCGTCTGCCATTTGTTTTTTACGACTTCCCATAGCTCTACTTATTTTTTACCTTTATTTTTAGCACCAGCGTGACCTCTAAAAGATCGTGTTGGTGAAAATTCTCCTAATTTGTGACCTACCATGTTCTCAGTTACAAAAACTGGTACAAATTGACGACCATTGTGAACAGCAATTGTTTGTCCAACAAAATCAGGTGAAATCATAGAGGCTCTTGACCACGTTTTGATAACCGTCTTTTTGTTTGAAGCTACATTGTCTTCAACTTTTTTACTCAATTTATAATGGATGTAAGGTCCTTTTTTTAATGAACGTGCCATATTATCTCAATTATTTCTTTCTACGTTCTACAATATATTTATTACTCGCTTTTGTTTTAGAACGGGTTCTATAACCTTTAGCAGGTATACCATTTCTAGAACGTGGATGACCACCTGAAGACTTACCTTCACCACCACCCATTGGGTGATCGACAGGGTTCATAACTACTGGTCTTGTACGTGGACGTCTACCTAACCATCTTGATCTACCTGCTTTACCAGATACGGTCAATTGATGATCAGAGTTAGATACCGCTCCAATTGTTGCCATACACTCTACAAGTACCAAACGTGTTTCACCAGAAGGTAATTTAATAGATGCAAATTTTCCATCTCTCGCCATTAACTGTGCGAATGAACCAGCACTTCTTGCCATAATTGCTCCTTGTCCAGGACGCAACTCAATACAAGAAATAATAGTTCCTAATGGAACGTGTTTTAAAAGCATTGCATTTCCAATTTCTGGAGCAATCCCTTCAGCACCTGAAACTACTGTTTGCCCAACTTGTAAACCATTTTGAGCAATCATGTAGCGTTTTTCACCATCTTGATAGTTCAATAAAGCGATAAATGCTGTTCTGTTTGGATCGTACTCGATTGTTGCAACTTCAGCTGGAATTCCAGTTTTGTTACGTTTGAAATCGATTACACGATACTTTCTTTTATGACCACCACCAATATAGCGCATGGTCATTTTTCCTTGACTGTTTCTACCACCAGATCTTTTGTTCGGAACGAGTAAACTCTTTTCCGGCTTATCAGTAGTAATGGCGTCAAATCCATTAACTACTCTAAATCGCTGACCTGCTGTGATCGGTTTTAATTTTCTTACTGACATTTGTCTTTAATTACATGTTAGTGTATAAATCAATTGATTCACCTTCCGCCAGTTGTACAATTGCTTTTTTAACAGCATTTGTTTTACCATTCTGAATACCTGTCTTTGTGTGACGGGTTCTTCTATCTGGACGGACATTTATAGTGCGAACTTTTTCAACGGAAACGCCATAAGCAGCTTCCACCGCTTTTTTTATTTCAACCTTGTTCGCCTTCGTATTCACTTGGAAGCTATAGCAGTTATTTAACTCGCTATTAGCTGTCGCTTTTTCAGTGATTATAGGTTTAATTAAGATGCTCATGTTTCCTTATTTACTTAAATTCGTTTCAATTCCTTCTAAAGCACTCTCTAGAAGAACTAGTTTATTTGCATTTAAAATTTTGTAAGTGCTTAATTCTGAGTTCATTACAACATCAGAGCCTTTTAAATTACGTGACGACAAATATACATTATTATTTGAGGCACCCAACACAAACAAAGATTTTTTATTCTCAACACCCAACGCTTTCAATAGGTTAGTGAAGTTTTTGGTCTTTGGAGAATCAAAAGTGATATCTTCTAAAACCACAATCGCATCGTCATTAGCTTTCATTGATAAGGCTGATTTACGCGCTAAACGCTTAAGACCTTTGTTCAATTTGAAGCTATAGTTTCTTGGTCTAGGACCAAACATACGTCCACCACCTTTAAATACACCAGACTTGATAGAACCTGCACGTGCTGTACCGGTACCTTTTTGTTTCTTGATCTTACGTGTACTTCCAGAGATTTCTGCTCTTTCTTTAGCCTTATGCGTTCCTTGACGTTGGTTAGCAAGATATTGCTTAACGTCTAAGTATACTGCATGATTATTAGGCTCAATAGCAAACACATCTGCAGAAAGTTCAACCTCTCTACCTGTGCTTTTTCCGTTTATATCTACAACTGCTACTTTCATTATTTCTGAATAATTACATAAGAATTTTTATGACCAGGAACACATCCTTTTACCACCAATAAGTTCTTTTCAGGAACTATTTTGTAAATTCTTAAATTTTCAACATTAACTCTTTCGCCACCCATTCTTCCGGCCATCTTCATTCCTTTAAATACTCTTGCAGGATATGAAGCCGCACCAATAGAACCAGGAGCTCTTAAACGGTTATGCTGACCATGCGTAGCTTGACCAACTCCACCAAAACCATGACGTTTTACAACCCCTTGGAATCCTTTTCCTTTAGATGTACCAGCAATATCAACAAATTCACCTTCAATGAAATGTTCTACTGTAATAGCATCACCCAATTTGTAATCTTCTCCAAACCCTTGGAATTCAACGACTTTTCTTTTAACAGAAGTACCGGCTTTCTTAGCATGACCTGCTTCAGCTTTAGTGGCGCTTTTCTCTGTCTTGTCATCGAAACCAAGTTGAAGAGCACTATACCCGTCAACCTCTTCGGTTCTGACTTGGGTAACGATACATGGACCTGCTTCAATAACGGTACACGGAATATTTTTTCCGTTCTCGTCGTAGATACTGGTCATACCGATTTTTTTTCCAATTAACCCAGACATAAATATTAATTTGTTTGTTATGGACACTTCACGACGTTGTCCGCTTTGTTTTTTAGATAGATAATCCGTGAGTTACCTATATTTTTTAAAATATTCAGGGCCGAAAATACTTCAGCCCTGAATGTATTTTTACCGTTTTTCCCTCGCACGCAGCTCGGGACATGTTGAGACACATAATTATGTGTTTCTGATTGTTTGTACAGACGTAAAATTTTGCGTCTATGCGATTTGTGGAGACGCAAAATTTTGCATCAATGCCATTTGTGGAGACGCAAAATTTTGCATCAATGCCATTTGTGGAGACGCATGATTATGCGTCTCTACCACATATCTTTTGATCTATACCTTGATTTCTACTTCTACACCACTTGGCAACTCCAATTTCATTAGAGCATCAATTGTTTTTGATGAAGAACTATAGATGTCCAAAAGTCTTTTGTAAGAACTTAATTGGAACTGCTCTCTAGCTTTCTTGTTAACGTGTGGAGAACGTAAAACCGTAAAGATTTTCTTATTTGTTGGCAAAGGAATTGGACCAGTTACAACTGCACCCGTACTTTTTACCGTTTTAACAATCTTATCAGCAGACTTGTCCACCAACATGTGATCGTAAGATTTTAGTTTTATTCTGATTTTTTGACTCATTTTCTTAAAATTTAAGCTTCGATGCCTTTTGCTGCTTTAATCACTTCTTCAGATATGTTTGAAGGCGTTTCAGCATAATGTGAAAATTCCATTGTTGATGTCGCACGACCTGAAGATAATGTTCTTAATGTGGTTACATATCCAAACATTTCAGATAATGGTACAGTTGCTTTTACAGTTTTTGCACCAGCTCTATCACCCATATCAGTCATTTGACCTCTTCTTCGGTTCAAATCGCCAACAATATCACCCATGTTTTCTTCAGGTGTAATCACCTCAATCTTCATGATTGGTTCCATGATAACGGCTTTTGCAGCTTTCGCAGCATTTTTGAATCCAATTTTTGCAGCCAACTCAAACGATAATTGATCAGAATCCACATCGTGGTAAGATCCATCCGTTAAAGTTACTTTCATTGCATCTACTTCGTAACCTGCCAAAGGACCATTGACCATAGCCATTTTGAATCCTTTTTCAATTGAAGGGATAAATTCTTTAGGAACGTTACCACCTTTAATAGCAGAAACAAACTCTAAACCTGTTTTACCTTCTTCAGCTGGCTCCAATGTAAATTGGATATCCGCAAATTTACCACGACCACCAGATTGTTTTTTGTAAACTTCTCTGTGTTGTGCCGCTCTAGTAATTGCTTCTTTGTATTCTACTTGTGGTGCACCTTGATTCACTTCCACTTTAAATTCGCGACGTAAACGGTCTACGATAATATCTAAGTGAAGCTCACCCATTCCAGAAATAATAGTCTGTCCTGAATTTTCATCTGTACGTGCTGTAAAAGTAGGATCTTCTTCAGCTAATTTTGAAAGCGCCATACCTAATTTGTCAACATCAGCTTTCGTTTTAGGTTCTACCGCGATACCAATTACTGGATCAGGGAAGTTCATTGATTCTAAAACAATTGGATGTTTCTCATCAGACATGGTATCACCAGTCTTAATATCTTTAAATCCAACTGCCGCTCCAATATCTCCTGCTTCAATAAAATCTAAAGCAATTTGTTTGTTAGCGTGCATTTGGTAAATACGAGAAATACGCTCCTTCTTACCTGAACGGTTGTTCAAGATATAAGAACCTGCATCTAAACGACCAGAATAAGCTCTAAAAAATGCTAAACGACCAACAAAAGGATCCGTAGCAATTTTAAATGCTAAAGCAGAAAATGGTTCGTGAACACTTGGTTTACGTCTTTCTTCTTTATCAGTATCAGGATTCACCCCAATCACACTTTCTCTATCCATTGGAGAAGGTAAGTAGCGACAAACGGCATCCAATAAGAATTGAACTCCTTTATTTTTAAATGAAGAACCACATACCATAGGAATGATAGCCATATCCATTACAGCAGCTCTAAGTGCAGCGTGCACTTCTTCTTCTGTAATTGACTCTTCATCTTCCATGAATTTCTCTAGAAGATTTTCGTCATAACTAGCAACCTCTTCAATTAATGCAGCTCTGTATTCACGAACTTCGTCTTTCATGTCTTCTGGTATTGCTACAATATCATAAGTAGCACCAAAATTATCATCATGCCAAACTACGGCTCTATTTCTAACTAAATCAACAATACCTTTAAAGTCTGCCTCGTCTCCGATTGGCAATACAATTGGCACCGCATTAGAACCTAGCATTTCCTTAACTTGTTTGTTAACTTCTAAAAAGTTAGCACCTTGACGGTCCATTTTGTTAACAAAACCAATTCTAGGAACTTTATAATTATCAGCAAGTCTCCAGTTAGTTTCAGATTGTGGCTCAACACCATCAACTGCACTAAACAAGAATACTAAACCATCTAAAACACGTAATGAACGGTTTACCTCTACCGTAAAGTCAACGTGACCTGGAGTATCGATAATATTGAAATGGTAAGATTGTGCATCTTCAGTAGGCTCACCATTTTCTTTTGGAAACGTCCAATCACAAGTAGTTGCTGCAGAAGTAATAGTAATACCTCTTTCAGCTTCTTGCTCCATCCAGTCCATAGTTGATGCGCCTTCGTGAGTCTCACCAATTTTATGGTTTACACCAGTATAAAATAAGATACGTTCTGTAGTTGTTGTTTTCCCAGCATCAATATGTGCTGCAATTCCTATATTTCTTGTAAGTAATAAATCTCTTGCCATATATTAGAATCTAAAGTGTGAGAATGCTTTATTAGCTTCTGCCATTTTATGAGTATCTAAACGCTTTTTAACTGCTGCACCTTCTTCTTTGGCCGCAGCTAAAATTTCAGCAGCAAGTTTTGCTGGCATAGATTTCTCATTTCTTTTACGTGAGTAGCTAATCAACCATTTCATAGCTGTAGATACTTTACGGTCTGGACGAATTTGCATTGGGATTTGAAATGTTGCACCACCTACACGACGACTACGTACTTCTACGTGAGGCATTACGTTAGATAAAGCATCTTTCCATGTTTCCAAGGCTGTTTTTTCTTCGTCAGTTTTTTTTGCTTCTACAATGTCAATAGCATCATAAAATACTTTAAAAGCTACGGACTTCTTACCATCCCACATCATCATATTAACGAAACGAGTTACTAACTGGTCGTTAAAACGTGGATCTGGCAAAAGCGGTCTCTTTTTTGCTGCTCTTTTTCTCATGTCTTCTTTGTTAATTTTAAATCATTAAAATTAATGTCGCACTAATTTGCGTCACTAATCAGATGTAACATGTTACATCTCTACTTTTTAGGGCGTTTTGTTCCGTATTTAGATCTACGTTGCGTTCTACCTGTAACACCTGCGGTATCTAAGGCACCACGTACAATGTGATATCTAACTCCTGGCAAATCTTTTACCCTTCCACCTCTAACCAATACTATCGAGTGTTCCTGTAGATTGTGACCTTCACCTCCGATGTATGCGTTAACTTCGTTTCCGTTTGTTAAACGAACCCTTGCTACCTTACGCATTGCTGAGTTAGGTTTCTTAGGTGTCGTCGTATAAACACGAGTACACACACCACGTCTTTGTGGACACGAATCAAGGGCAACCGATTTACTCTTCTTGGCTATTTTGGTTCTTCCTTTTCGTACTAATTGTGAAATTGTTGGCATATATTTCTATATAAATTTGTTTTACTCCTCGCTTTTGAGGGCTGCAAAGGTAGAAAATAAATTCGCTTATTCAAAAGTAAAATGATTAATTTTCAAATCTTTGCTGAATTATTTAACATTGTACACGTATTCAGTTCTCATTTTCCTTTAACTTTGAATTCCTTAAAGTTCTACATGTCTTTAAAACTATTCTTCCTTTTGTTTGTTTGCGGATGGGTCTCATCTCCAATCCTATTGGCCCAAACCGTGTACTTAAAAGCGGAAGGCACCTCGACAGCAGAAACAAAAATTATTGCCAATCTTAATTATCAATCTTCTTTTAAAAATTATAAAGAGCTCCAAAATGAGTTACAAAACCTTCAAAAAACATTGCACACCATTGGGTATCTAGAAAGCGCTATTGTAGCCATCCAGAAACATCCAGAGAATAATTTTTTGGCATCTTATAATTTAGGCAGGTTATACACAACCGCCCGTATTAATTTTGATGCAGATTTTAACACGTCACATTTAAAATTAGTCAGTACTGCAATTACTAAAACGTATTTTGAGGTGGATGTTTCTACACTCGAATCAACTTTACAACGACTCAATTCTGAAATTATAGCACAAGGCGCCCCATTCTCTACGCTTCACCTTACCAATATCAAAACGGAAGATGGGATGCTTACTGCACAATTGCAAGTTGACCGAAATAAAACTAGAAAAATTGATGCTATTATAGTGAAGGGTTATGAAAAATTCCCCAAATCTTTTATCAAACAGTATTTGAAATTAAAACCAAAGCAGGTTTTTAATTTAAAGGCCATTACTTTAAAAACGGAAGCGTTAGAAAACCTAAGGTTTGCTACACAAATAAAAGCTCCTGAAGTTTTGTTTACAAAAGACTCTACCCTACTCTATATATATGTTGACAAACAAAAGAGCAACACGTTTGACGGTTTTATAGGTTTCGGAACTAACGCTGAAACAAACAAACTTGAATTTGATGGGTATTTAAATCTAAAACTGATCAATACGTTACATTATGGGGAATCTTTTAGAGTGCTCTACAAAAGCGATGAAAATGATCAGAAAACTTTCGATGTCACAGCAAAGCTCCCCTTTTTGTTTGGGTCGCCTATAGGCACGCAATTTGGATTGCATATTTTCAAAAAGGACTCTTCATATATTAGCACATCACAATTTGCGAAAATTGACTACTACATAAATCCTAGAAACGCTGTGACCGTAGGCATCAATGCTGTAAACTCTGCAACACTTTTAGAGGTTCCCATTGTAAACACCACTGATTTTAGATCTCATTTTTATAACCTCAGCTATGTCCATAGCAGGCCACGATTGCAAGACAACCTATTCCCAATACAATTTCTGTTTGAAATATCTGGTGGATTAGGTCAAAGAACCCTTGAAAATTCTGAAACCACACAAACCAAAATCGAACTTACAACTTTTAATATATTTACATTGAATGCGCGCAATAGCGTCTATGCCCATCTGAATGGAGCGCTCTTAAATTCAGAGCAATTTTTAAACAACGAATTGTTTAGGTTTGGCGGCATCAATTCCATCAGAGGTTTTGAAGAGCAAAGTTTGATGGCCAATTTATATACTGTCTTAAATACCGAATACCGGTATAATGTATCCAACACCCTATATGTACATTCCATCATTGATGTTGCTTACTACGAGAATCAAAACAATGTAACCAAAGATAATCTCTTAGGGTTAGGGTTTGGATTTGGCATGCTTACCCAAGCAGGACTTTTTAAACTAAATTACAGCAACGGAAGCTCAAGACAACAGTCCATAAAATTATCTGATTCAAAAGTGCATCTGAGTATATCAGCCTCATTTTAAATAGCACAATTAAAGATCATATTTTGATAAGAAATTCTGTAAAACTAAAAACTGATAGTTATCATGTGCAATAGATTTTAAGACGATTTAACGTTTTATTCACGGAAACTCATAAAATAACCCAACAAAACTAAAAAAGAAATATTCAGGATTTCCTTGACTGTTTTTAGAATAATCAACTGTATTACAAACATTTATATTGTACATATAAATAAATTACGTCACTGTTGCTAGTGGCATTTTGCATGACACGGACAAAATCCACATTGATTTAATTGCTTATTTAACTTATTATTAGCATTTTTACGGTAGGCTAATTCAAATTAATTTAAATATGAAAACAAAGTTTAGTGGAATTCTAACGCTATTACTAGCGTTATTTGTGCAGATATCGTTTGCACAAGAAAAATCAATTTCAGGGATGGTATCAGATAAATCTGGTCTGCCACTTCCTGGGGTTAATATCATTGTAAAAGGCACTGCCACTGGCACGCAAACGGATTTTGATGGTAATTATACCATCACCGCTAAGTCAGGAGATGTGTTATCATTTACATATGTAGGGTTGAAAGCCCAAGAAGTTACCGTGGGTGCTTCTAATACTATTAATGTAACAATGCAAGAAGACGCGTCTGTATTAGACGAAGTTGTTGTGACAGCGCTAGGTATTAAAAGAGAGAAGAAAAGTTTAGGTTATGCTACCCAAGAAGTTAAAGGGGAGGCTGTATCTAACGTGAAAAGTTCAAACTTCGTTAACTCGTTATCCGGTAAGGTTGCTGGTCTAGATATTAAAACATCTGGTACTTTAGGTGGTTCTACCAACGTGGTTATTAGAGGTAACAACTCTATTGCTGGTAACAACCAGGCTTTATTTGTTATTGATGGTGTACCTGTTGATAACAGCAACTCTAACTCTTCTGGTCAAAAATCAGGTAGAGGTGGGTATGATTACGGGAATGCTGCATCAGACATTAACCCTGATGACATTGAGTCTATCAACGTTTTGAAAGGTGCCGCTGCTACAGCGCTTTACGGTTCTCGTGCTTCTAACGGTGTGGTCATGATCACAACTAAAAAAGGTACTTCTAAAAAAGGTGTGGGTGTAACAATCAGCTCTAGTTTAACGATGGGTACTGCTGATTCTTCAACGCTACCAACTTACCAAAAGAAATACGGTGCAGGTTACGGACCATATTATTCTTCTGAGGATGGATATTTTGAATTATTTGATGTTGACGGTGATGGTGTTGATGATCTTATCACTCCATTTACGGAAGATGCATCTTACGGTGGGGCATTTGACCCAAGTTTGATGGTTTACCAATGGAACTCAATCTATCCACAATTGGAAAACACATACCAACAAGCTTCTCCATGGTTAGCAGGTAAAAATGATCCTAACTCGATCTACAAAGCATCTATTACAGCTGTAAACTCTGTATCATTGGATGGTGGAAATGAGACTAGCTCTTTTAGATTAGGTTTCACCAACTTATTACAAGAAGGTAACTTACCGAATAGTAAAATTAAGAGAAACACAATCAACTTCTCTGGATCTCACGATTTAAGTGATAAATTGACTGCGTCAACTACTTTTAACTTCATCAAAACTGATGGTAAAGGTCGTTACGGAACTGGATATAGTTCAAAAAACGTGATGCAACAGTTTAGACAATGGTTCCAAACTAACGTCGATTTCAAAGAACAAGGAGATGCCTATTTTGCGACTGGGGATAACATTACATGGAATCCAAACGGTCCAGATAACTTGAGTCCTATTTATTCAGACAACCCATACTGGACATTTTATGAAAACTATGAGACTGATACCCGTTCTAGATACTTTGGTAACTTTGCCTTAGACTATGAAATAACGGATTGGTTAAGTGTTATGACAAGATTTTCTTATGATAGCTACAGTGAGTTACAAGAAGAAAGAACTAACGTAGGTAGTGCTGATGTATCTGAATATACACGATACAACAATAACGTTGCTGAGTATAACTACGATTTAATGTTCACGTTCAACAAAGATTTATCTGATAAATTAAACTTAGAAGGTAACATAGGAGCTAACATTAGACAAAACAAACAAAATAGTATTTTTGCTGCAACCAACGGTGGTTTAAACTTGGCAGGGCTTTATGCATTGTCTAACAGTGTAAGTCCTATCAACGCTCCTGCTGAATACGATGCAACTAGCATGGTAGACGGTCAATTTGTTCGTGCAAGTTTAGGTTATGACAATTTCGCATATTTAGAAGGATCTTTTAGATCTGATCGATCTTCAACTCTTCCAAAAGACAACAACAGATATGAGTATTTCTCAGTTTCTGGAAGTTTAGTATTCTCTCAATTAATTGATGCTAGATGGTTATCGTTTGGTAAAGTAAGAGCTAATTACGCTGAAGTAGGTAATGACACTAACCCATACAGAGTATTTAATACTTTTGGTATTGGAACCCCTTTTAACGGTAATGGAATCGCTTCTAATCCAGGCGCTCAAGCTAACTTGAACTTATTACCAGAAAGACAAAACAGTTATGAGTTTGGTTTAGAAATGCAATTTGCTGATAGACGTGTTGGGTTTGATGTTTCTTACTATAATACTGAAAACATTAACCAAATTACAGCCATTCCATTATCTACGGCTACTGGTTATACCTCAGCAGTATTAAATGCAGGTACAATTGAAAATAAGGGTGTAGAGGTTCAATTGAACTTAACGCCAATTAAAAGTGAAGATTTCCAGTGGGATATCACAGCTAACTGGTCGAAAAACGAAAGTTTAGTGGTTGAATTGTTGAACGGGATCGACAACTTACAATTAGCTGCCCTACAAGGTGGTATTTCCATCAACGCAACTCCAGGTGAACCTTACGGAACTATCAGAGGAACTGACTTTGTATATACCAACGGTGAAAGAACAGTTAGAACTAACGGCTATTACCAAGCAACTGGCACTAACAATAAT
Organism: Gelidibacter salicanalis; assembly: GCF_007997285.1. Classification (GTDB taxonomy): domain Bacteria; phylum Bacteroidota; class Bacteroidia; order Flavobacteriales; family Flavobacteriaceae; genus Gelidibacter; species Gelidibacter salicanalis. The sequence continues at coordinate 163,216 of NZ_VORX01000005.1, read as the reverse complement.
GTTATTGGAGATGTCAATCCTGATTGGAAAGGTGGTGTATTTAACAACTTTAAATACAAAAACTTCAACTTCAATTTCTTAATTGACATCCAAAAAGGTGGTGATGTATTCTCATTAGACACATGGTATGGGTATGCTACAGGTCTTTATGACTTTACTGCTGCTAATAACGATCTTGGAAACCCAGTAAGAAACCCAGTAGTTGGTACTCCTGGAAATTATGATGCTACAAGTGGTGGTGTTGTTTTAGCTGGTGTACAAGCTGACGGATCAACAAACAATGTGAGAGCTAGCGCAACTACTTACGGAAATCCTTGGGGTTACGTGAGAACACCAAATGCTGCACACGTTTATGATGCAGGTTATGTAAAGTTACGTGAGGCAAGTTTATCTTACAACCTTAGCCCTAAAGTATTAGAGCAAATGGCATTTACAGGAGTTTCCATCTCACTTATAGGAAGAAACTTATGGATCATTGATAAAAACACACCTTATGCTGATCCTGAAGCAGGTTTAAGTTCTGGTAACGTTCAAGGTTACCAATCAGGTTCTTACCCTTCTATTAGAGAAATAGGTGCAAGTCTTAAACTACAGTTTTAAATAAAAAAAATTATGAAAAAAATAATATTAACCGTTTTTACCTTCGTAGCACTAGTTTCTTGTCAGACAGATGAGGCTTACGAAGATTTAAATAGAGATCCTAAAAATCCTACTCAAGTAGAAGCAGCCTTTTTATTTACCGCTGCTACCAAAAGTTTGTATGATCAGATGACGAGCACCAATGTGAATACTAACGTTTTCAGAATGTTAGGGCAACACTGGACTGAAACTACGTATACCGATGAAGCGAATTTTGACTTGAACGGACGAAATATCACTCAAAACCATTGGTCAGAGTTGTACAGAGATGTTCTTTTAGATTTAACAACTGCGCGTGAAAACACCAATAACGACGCTGTATTAACTCAAGTTGAAAAGGATACAAGAAATGCGCAAATAGAAATACTTATGGTATACACTTGGGCACACTTAGTAGAGACTTACGGAGATATTCCTTATACTCAAGCCTTAAGCCCAAATGAGTTTGTATTACCCGCTTATGATGACGCTGCAACAATATACACTGACTTGCTAGCGCGTTTAACTGCAGCCATTCCTAACATTACTGATTCAGGTTTTGGTGCAGCAGATCCTATTTACGGTGGTGATTCGGCGAAATGGCAAAAATTTGGAAACTCATTACTTTTAAGAATGGGAATCAGAATTGCTGACGCTCCAGGATTTTCAACTCTATCTCAAGCAGCTGTAACTACTGCTGTAAGTGGTGGCGTATTTACTTCTAATGACGATAATGCATCTTTAGTGTATTCAGGTACAACACCAAATACAAATCCAGTGTGGGTTGATTTAGTGCAATCTGGTCGTTCTGATTTTATTGCTGCTAATACTTTAGTTGACATCATGAATGCCTTAGAAGATCCAAGAAGACCTTTTTACTTTGATCAGAATTTAGGTGCTGGTATATACAAAGGCGGACCTTATGGAGACAACAACAGTTACAGTCTTTACACTCATCTTGGTGATAGAATGTTAGACCCAACAAACCCTGCATCCATACTTGATTATTCTGAAGTATCTTTCTATCTGGCTGATGCTGCGGAACGATCCTTATCTGGAACTCCAGCAATGGCTGCAGAATTTTACAACGAAGGAATCAGAGCATCATTTAATGAATGGGGCGCTCCTGGTGTTGAAGCTTACTTAGCTAAACCGGCAGTAAAATACACTACTGCTCCTGGTACTTGGAAAGAAAAAATTGGAAAACAATTCTGGTTAGCAATGTATAACAGAGGTTATGAGGCATGGACTGCATGGAGAACTTATGATGTACCTACGCTTAATTTACCAGCAGAATCTGGACTTCCCGTTCCAACCCGCTACACATACCCTGTTAATGAGCAAAATCTTAATGAGGTTAATTGGTCAGCGGCATCAGCAGCAATTGGTGGTGACGAACAAACTACCAAGTTGTTCTGGGATGTTAACTAATTAAATAGTTTTTAAAATTCTAAAACCTCTTAAGTCTAATACTTAAGAGGTTTTTTTATGCAATCAATTCAAAAATTTCTGTACGAAATATCCACATCAATTTTTATAAACCTTCTCAAAATACGAACGTTTATTTTATACCTTTGCGGCATGGAACACGAAACTACAATTTTTGGAATCAGAGCAGTGATTGAAGCAATCAAATCTGGCGAAAACATCGATAAGATATTTTTGCAAAAAGGTCTTCGCGGGGAACTTTTTACAGAACTTGAACAATTGCTACATAAAGAGCGTTTGAATTCTTCTTACGTGCCAGTTGAAAAACTGAATCGTCTAACCAATAAGAACCATCAAGGCGTTGTGGCGCAAATTGCCCCCATTAGTTTCTACCCTATTGAAGAATTGGTAGCCAATGTCCTCGAATCTGGCAAAACACCCCTATTCCTGCTCCTAGACCAATTGAGTGATGTGCGTAATTTTGGCGCAATTATAAGAACTGCAGAATGTACTGGAGTTTCTGGAATTATTATTCAGAAAAAGGGTGGTGCCCCAGTTAATGGTGATACCATTAAAACGAGCGCCGGTGCCATTTTTAAAATTCCAATATGTAAAGTAGACCATATTAAGGATGCGGTATTTTACATGCAGGCTTCTGGAATAAAAGTTATTGCTGCTACAGAGAAAACTGACAAAAACCTTTATGATGTTTCCTTTATTGAACCTTGTGCCATCATTATGGGCTCAGAAGGAAAAGGCATCAATCCCTCCATCCTAAAAGTTGTAGATGAAAAGGCAAAACTTCCAATCTTAGGAGATATTGAATCGTTAAATGTTTCAGTAGCATGTGGTGCGTTCCTATACGAAGTAGTGCGACAACGACTTTAGATTGGAGACCCGCCCGAACGTACCTTTTCGGTACGGGCGGGTTGAAGATTGGAGATTGTGGATTGAAGATTGTTGACCCGCCCGAACGTGTCTTTTCGGTACGGGCAAGTTGAAGATTGGAGATTGCGGATTGCGGATTGCGGATTGTTGATTGTTGATTGTTGATTGTTGACCCACCCATACATCACTTCTCGATACGGGAGGATTCGAGATTCTAAAAATGAAATTGTGAATTGACGAATGTAGATTGATGACTGCAGACTGCCAGCTGAAAACTGAGGACTGAGGACTGTCAGCTGAAAACTGAAGACTGCCAACTGAAGCCTGAAAACTGAAGACTGCCAACTGAAGACTGTAGATTGCCAACATTCAGACTGCCAACTGAAGACTGCACACTGCTAACTAGAACCTAGCCCCTCACCTATTTGATTTTAAAAAGCACTTCGACTGCGCTCAGTGTGACAAAATCATCATGACTTAGGAGTTTCCTTATTAATATAGTGGATCTTCGATGGATTTAAGTTCGACCGATTTGCAATTGGGGTTTCAGTGGTATCTTTCGCCTTTATTTCATTTTCATCTACAATTTCACTTTCATCTTCAATTTCACTTTCAAATTCAATTTCACTTTCACTTTCAACTTCAACTTCATTTTCAAGTTCAAATTCAAGTTCAATTTCCGGTTCTAAATTTTCTATAAAATTCCCGTTTTCATCAAAATGTCTCAAAAACGGATCATCATCTTCGTTGTATGCTTGTTCCTGCCACACGTAACGATCAGGTTTGGCAATGGCCTTTCTAAAAATTACGGCAAAGACAAACCCAGTAATAAGTCCCCCTAAATGCCCTTCCCACGACACCCCATCCTTGATCGGGAACACATACCAAATCATACTTCCGTAAAGAAAAATAATCAATAGCGAAAGAGCTACTAACCGAAAATGTTTGGCAAATATGCCCTTAAAAAAAATAAAACTGACTAGGACATAAATAAGGCCACTAGCGCCAATATGATTGGAAGGTCTCCCGATAAACCACGTGATCATTCCGGAAAGTAATATACCATAAACCAACACTTTCCAAGCAATGGGCCTGTAGAAATAAAACAAGGCCATTGATAGGACTACTAACGGAATACTATTGTGATAAATATGCTCAATGTTGGCGTGAATGAACGGACTTAAAACCACCCCCCGTAATCCTACTAAAGTTTCTGGTACTATTCCCCAGGTTTTGATGACGGGGAAAAATCGGACCTGCAACCAGAAGACGACCCAGATTAACATCAAAAAAAAGATGGGGTAGCCCACAACGCCTGTTGAATATCTGAAATGCTGCGGATTACTCATGGTTAAATTTAAAGGTTTCTCATCAAATTACTAGCCAATTGTTGAAGATATGAACTATTGTCACGTAGGTGCATGAGTGATGGAGCGGTTTGTGTGAAATCCTTTTTGTTTTTTCAACAAAAAGATTGAGCCGCGAGAGCACGACATTTTTGTTCTTCACAAAAATGGCATGCCCAAAATTGTAGATGGAGTTTCCGCTTTGTAAAGGATTTGATGTAATTTTGCATAATGAACGCACCATTAGCAGAACGATTACGGCCAAAGTACTTGAAGGATTATTTAAGTCAATCCCACTTAATTGGAGATCAAGGGGTTTTGACGCAGCACATTAAACAAGGGGTAATTCCGTCAATGATATTTTGGGGACCTCCTGGCACAGGAAAAACAACCTTGGCCAATATCATTGCCAACGAATCTAACCGGCCGTTTTACAAGCTGAGTGCCATCAATTCTGGTGTCAAAGATATCCGAGAAGTCATTGATAAAGCCAAACATAGTGGCGGCCTGTTTACGGCTAAAAATCCGTTATTGTTTATTGATGAGATTCATCGTTTTAGCAAATCGCAACAAGATTCTTTATTGGAAGCTGTAGAAAAAGGTTGGGTAACCTTAATTGGCGCCACTACTGAAAACCCCAGTTTTGAAGTCATTCCTGCCCTACTCTCCCGTGCACAAGTATATGTTTTAAAATCATTTGATAAGAAAGATTTGGAAGCCTTATTACAACGGGCAATTACCGAAGATGACTTGTTATCTCAACGGGACATCACCCTTAAAGAGACTGAAGCCTTATTGCGACTTTCAGGAGGTGACGCCCGCAAGCTTTTAAATATTTTTGAACTGATTATTTCTTCCTACGACGAATCTGAGAAGATTGTAATTACCAATGAAGCGGTGCTGAAGAAAGTGCAAAGCAATACGGCACGCTACGACAAAACGGGCGAGCAACATTATGATATCATCTCCGCATTTATAAAATCGATTCGTGGGAGTGATCCTAATGGGGCTGTATATTGGCTAGCGCGTATGATTGAAGGTGGTGAAGATGTTAAATTTATTGCCCGACGTATGTTAATCTCAGCCAGTGAGGATATTGGCAACGCCAACCCAACAGCCTTAGTAATAGCGAATACTACTTTTCAGGCAGTCTCCGTAATTGGACATCCTGAATCTCGTATTATCTTAAGCCAATGCGCCACGTATTTAGCGACATCGGCCAAAAGTAATTCGGCATATGAAGCTATAGGGAGAGCGCAGCAATTGGTCAGGGAAACCGGCGATTTATCAGTGCCGCTATCTGTAAGAAATGCGCCCACCAAATTAATGAAGGAATTAGGCTATGGCGACAACTATCAGTACGCCCATAACTATGAAAACAACTTTGCACCTCAAGAGTTTCTGCCCGACGAAATTAAAAACACCAAACTTTATAACCCCGGCAATAACGCCAGAGAACAGTCGCAACGTGAGTTTTTAAAACAGCGCTGGAAATCGAAATACGGGTATTGATTTAATTAAATGTCACGTTAAGTGTTTTCATTGAGACACCTGCATCAGTCGCCGTGGCAATAATCCACGTAGTGTTCATTTTATAGAGAATAGCGTCCTGGCCTTTTACAATATAGACATCTTCTTTACCTGAAAACACCAAATGATACAACACTTTAGAAGAGGCATCGGTAATGGTGTATCCGTTTTCCACCGGATTGGCAAATAAACCTTGGATTTTTTCGACCGATCCCGCATCAGCAATAATCACTTTTTTAACTTGTGCCTTTACTTCTGGTTGTACGTCTTGAAGTTGTTTAGATTTTGCCGCTTCTCTCAAGTCCCGTTCCTCATTGGTCCGGCTCACTTTTAACGCCTCCACTTCTCTTTGCAAACGCAAAATTTCTTCTTGTGCTTCTGAAGTATCTGCCACCTTTGCCGGCGCCTGCAACGGAGCTGAAACTACTTTCTCACTGGGCTGATACGTGTAATTTAGCGATTGAAAACTGTTGAATGCATCACGTAAAGCAAGATGATAGACCTTATCGTAATCTTTTTCTCTTGATTCTCCTACTGCCGAAGAATAGACCACCTTATTATTGCAATCCTTTAAATGCACTTGCAATTTTGTATTAAAAAATGCGCTCAATTTTTCTACATCAGCAAAAAGACCCAAACAGCGATTGTTGGTTAGATCATTTGGGTAATCATCATCAGCCATAAGCGTTGTAAAACCATATTTTTCAAATAAAAACTTAGTTAGAGAGTTGACTTTATATTGGTCAGGCCCATTTAAAAAACCATAAGAATTTGGGACAACAACATATTTGTAAGCATTTAAATTTTCTTGAGCGAAGCCTTTACTGCTGAACAACATGATAAAGGCCAATATAGTAACGATAGATTTCATAAACTTTTTTGAATAAATTAATTTTTTAAAGATACGACAAAGTACGAAAACAGCATTAGAATCGGTCATATTGATGCCCAAATTGGCCGCATTAAATAAAAGTTTTTAGCTGTGACAAATGATTGATTTGTTTGACATGAGGTTCAGATGGGTCATTTCTATAATTGAAAAAGATGGCATCGTATCCTACATTTAAGGCCCCTAAGACATCCGCTTCGTAATTATCGCCAATCATAATGCTTTCATGAGGTTGGGCCTTGGCGAGGTTAAGGGCATATTCAAAAATGATCGGGTTCGGTTTCTTTACTCCAGCTATTTCAGCATTTGTAATGGTTTTGAAATAAGGCGTTATGGCGGACGAATTCATCTTTCGTAATTGCGCTTCCTCAAAACCGTTGGTTATAATATGCAATTGATATTTAGGTTGCAAATAATTTAAGACGTCCATTGTCCCTTCAAAAAGATGGCTGAAACTGGATAAATGTTCAATATAGGCGTGGGAGAGTTGTTCAATCAATCTGTCTTCAATGGTGAAATTGACGGCATCAAACGTGTCCCGTAATCGGCCGTAGCGCAATTCTAATTTATCAATTTCATCATCGCGATACCGTTTCCAGTACTGCAAATTGACCGGTTCATACACGTCTAAAAACGTTTCTAAACGAAGCTCAACTTGGTGCTGTTTAAAAATTTTATCGAATGTCAATGCGGAATTTTTATCAAAATCCCAAAGGGTATGATCTAAATCGAAAAAAACGTGTTTTATGTCTCTACTTTTCATCTACGGACTCTAATACTATACGGAATAAATCTCTAAACCCTTTCCAACGGTCCAAATTACTAAATGCGTAATTATGGAACACTGGAGTAAACGTGCCATTGACGCTTTTTACAGTGTCCATTAAGCGCAGTAAATCTTCTTTTTTATCTAAATAGGACTGCCGCTTTAATAACGCATAATCAACACAATGAAACGGATTGATTTGCAGTGGGGTTTGTACTTCATAATCTAAATCATAAAATTGAAAAGGTGTACAGGTACCCGCCCTAAAGCCCATATGGTTGATATAACCCATGGTAAAATCCTGTTTAATTTCTAATTCTATGAGGTTACGGTACGTTTCAGGCAGGTTCAATTTTGAAAATGAATGCCTAGACGCTTCTAAAGGATTATTGGTGGTGGACTCCATCTTTAATTTTTCCTTTTTCAACATGGCAAAATCATCCAAAGCCAAAAACGATACTTTCAAACCAATTTTGCAATAATCCCCAACATATTTTATAAGCGATACAAATCGTTTTTTATTAATGTTGATGTTCTTATCAAAGGTGGAATATTCGCCAATCAGAAAAAATACGATAAATTTGACTTTAGTCTTTTTTTGCTTGGTAACAATCCACTTAAACGTGTCGTACGGATCTCTCTTAAATCCCATTAAAGATTGGTAACGCTGGTAAAGTTGTTTGAATTTTAAGCTGGCAATATCACTTACGGTGCCCCCTAAAGTACGCAACAATCCTTTGTCTTTAAAATAGTAAGCTACCGGCACATCAATTATTGGCTGAATATTGTAAGTTCTTTCCGGAAAATCGAAGTCAGGAAATTGGGCCTGCAACATGTCTTTAAATTTATAGGCCCAAATATCGACGACGGGCTGATGCAAAAATCCCTTATTAAAAGCCAAACTCTCTGTGGCCAAAAATCGGCCATAGTCATCTTTTACGTGGGGGAGATATTCTTCATATCTGCTTAACAAATAAAAGGTCGCGGCAAAAATATCGAACGGCAGACTACTTTTATCAGAGGTTGAAAAAAAACATTTGGTATTGCCCCAATCTTGCACATTGATATCTAAATCAGAAATGCCTTGTTCAAACAATAGTTCATGACTGCGTACAAACAACTCACTGCTCAAGGGCTGCTTAGCGTAGGAGATTTTCATGCTGTCATGGGCAATAAACTCCTCCACAGTGGTGGTAAAACTCACAGGAACATTAAGAATACGCAAACTGATATGCTTAAAAGCATAGGTTAAACGCGGTGTAATTTTAGGAGTATAAACTAGTAGCATTCGATTTTGTAAAGTCCAAAGTTAAAAATTTTAAATTCCTAGGTTTGATATTCTTTGGAATATAATCGAAGAATCATGTGACCCGTAAGTTTTCATTCAGGTTTTGATCATATCGGGTCAAAGTAACTGCTATTAGGTTTAAATTTTTGAAGTTCAGATTACAGGATGCCCTCGTCTGCAAAGCTATAAAAAGCATTTTCAGTAATGATGAGATGATCTAAAATTTTTATATCCAGACTTTGTGCCGCGGTTTTCAATTTCTGGGTAATCTGTTTATCCGCTTCACTGGGCTTAAGCGTCCCCGAAGGATGATTATGCGCCAATATTATGCCTACTGCACCAACCTCAATAGCTGTTTTGAGCACCAAACGCACATCGACCAACGTGCCGGTAATACCCCCTTTGCTCAATTGTATTTTTTGAATGACCTTATTGGAATTATTCAAATAGATGATCCAAAACTCTTCGTGCGGCAATTCGCCAATTAGAGGTTGCATGAGTTCAAAAACAGATTGGCTCGATTCAATTTTATAATGCTGAAGGGCTTCTTCACCTCTACGACGTCTTCCCAGTTCTAATGCAGCCACAATCGTTAACGCCTTGGCTTCTCCAATACCTTTAAAATGCATAAGCTGTTTAAGGGATAACTTTCCTAAAGCGCTTAAATTGTTGTCAGTGCTGGCCAAAATACGTTTACTAAGTTCTACAGCGCTTTCATTTCTGCTTCCTGAGCCTAACAAAATGGCCATTAATTCGGCGTCACTTAATGCGGCCTTGCCTTTGTCTCTTAGTTTTTCTCGAGGTTGGTCGTGTTGTGACCAGTTTTTAATGGAAAAAGAAGGGTTTTTTTCTGACATAGCCACCATAGTGAAATTTAAGTACTTATAAAGTTAATGATAATTGCATATATTGGTCATTTTTCAATCAGAAAAAGATGTACTATTCACCAAATAAAAAGATAAAAATTGTAAATTTCAGAACCCATTACATACTGGAAACGCCATGCAGACTTTATTTGACCAAAAAGCACATCAGGAGATATTGAGACGTTTAGAACAACTCACAGAAGATGCTACCCCAAAATGGGGAAAAATGAACGTATCACAAATGGTCAAACATTGTCAGATGCCATTATTGGTAGCTACAGGAAAAATGGAGTTAACCGAAAATGTGGGTGTGTTAAAAAAACTGGTGCTTAAACTTTATAAACCTATTATGTACAATGATAAACCATGGCCGGAAAGCGTGACCACCTCCAAGGATTTTTTGGTAATTGGCACTTTCGATTTTGAAAATGAAAGAGCCCAACTGATCGCCACCGTAAATGATTTTCACAATAAAGCGTACAATATACATTGGCCTCATCATCCCTATTTTGGTAAATTCAGCACCGACCAATGGGGCAAGATGCAATTTAAGCACTTAGATCATCATTTAAGGCAGTTTGGAGTATAGAAGTTTAATGCCAGAACACCTCATCTGTCAACGCATTTTTTATTATTATTTTCATTTCTATATTTTATAATCCATTTCGTTTTTGCGTGCAATAAAACCATGACAGTCTACCCACCACAACACCATCAAGATAACGATCACGACCATATGATTGCGGTCATAAAAGCTTACCCTTTAGCCACAGTTATTTCTGTAGACGAAAACAAGCCTCTAATTTCACATTTGCCACTGATATATGCTGAAGGAAAGTTAATCGGGCATTTGGACAAAAACAATCCTCAGGCAGAACTGCTAAGGAACAATCAGGAAGTTACCGTGCTGTTTTCTGGGCCGCAAGGTTATATTTCTCCAAGCATTTATACGACCACACAACTACCTACATGGAATTATATTATGGTTCATACCACAGGAAATGTCAAAGAAATTACAGATCCTGAAATCATTATGCAATCCATGATTGCTATGACCTCTTTTTTGGAAGCCCCCGATCACCGGTATACCTTAGAATCTGACAACCCTCGAATGCACCAGTTTATTAATTATGTACAGGGTTTTGAAATTGACATTGCAACTTGGGAAGGGAAATTCAAACTGTCACAGGATAAAACACCAAAAGATATTGAACGGGCTAAAAATGAACTGATCCGCGCCAATCAGGAAAGTATTAAAGCACTTTTAGAGCGTGTTTTTTAATTCTTTTACTTTAATTATTAAATAAGTTCCGAGGAAATACAGTCTCTGCATAAACGCGTATCATTGCCATCTTTGAAAAATAACTTGGTTAACCTCATTACGTAAAAAGGATAAAAATTAGGCAATTTGCTCGTCTCGATTTTAATTCTTGCCATTGTGACGCGCGACGCATCGGAAATTCGTGGAATCCTATTTGCATTTGGATCGATTACAGGGATGGAACACTCAAGAGGTCAAACAGTAGCTGTCTTCATCATCACATGTCCCAAAACACTTGATACCATCTAAATTTGAAAGCAAAATCGTTTGTCTGATTATAGCTACCACTCGGATAAAAAGTAATATTTTTGCCCACTCCATTTTTCAGACTCAAACGCTAACGGAAGCAACCTTCCTGAAAAATCATGGAACAGAACTGCCAATTAAAAAGCCCTTAAAAATATATTAAATGCAAAATCTGAACATAGTACATGAAAACAATGATTATATAGTTGTGAATAAAGCCGCGGGACTCATAAGCGAAAAAAGCTCATATGAAGAATGCACTGTTGAAACTCAGGTACTTAGTCACTTATTAAAGACGAAACCAAAACCTTATATTGGGGTTATTCATCGTTTGGACCGTGTGACCAGTGGCGTTTTAATTTTCGCGAAAAAGAAAAGTATACTTGTGGCGTTTAATAATTTATTCAGTGACCGTCAAATTCAGAAAACCTATTTAGCAATTGTCAAAAATAAACCTGCACAAGCTAAGGCAACGCTAAATCATTTTCTGGTTAAGAACAGGCTTGAAAAGCGTGCTGATATCGTAGAAACAAAATCCAAGGAAGCTCAAGAGTGTAGTCTGACTTATGAAGTGATTGGCGAAAATGAATTTGGCTATTTACTGGAAGTGCAGCCAAAAACGGGCAGATTTCATCAAATTAGAGCCCAATTGGCCTATATTGGATGTCCAATTATTGGTGACGAAAAATATGGGTCAGATGAAGCATATTTACCATTATCTGTGGGTTTACACTCGTATACCATCAGCTTTCAACTTCCCGATTCGAATAATCTTCAACAAGCCTTTGAAGCTCCAATGCCAGATAATAAATTTTGGAGATTTAAAGTTTCCAACTAGAAAGCATCATTCGCTAAGTATCGGTTTAGGAACTAAAAAACTTTCAATTAAATTCCTGGGATGGGTGGGAGCTGGAACTGGAAAATCGAACCAATACTGCAACTCTTTATCATACCCTGCGTTATTTAAATAATTATGCAAAGCGGTATTTAAACCTGTCGTATATTTTGGATGATCAGCGCCTGAAGGATCGATATGGTATAAATCATTTTGAGCAAATCCTTCAAATTCTGGACCGGTAATCTCAATTCCGAAATCTTCCGGATTCTGCCCTATCGGACTGTGAATGGTGGTGGTGAATTGATGCCAATAAGCGGATTGAATGCAGTTCTTTTCAAAAAGCTGCTTCACCACTTCTAAGGAGTCAATAGTTTCTTGCTCGTTTTGAGTTGGAAATCCATACATTAAATAGGCATGCACCATAATTTTCGCTTCTGAAAAATTGTGAGTCACCCTAGTCACTTGGGCAATATCCACCCCTTTTTTCATTTTCCCTAACAAGCGATCAGAAGCCACCTCTAATCCGCCAGTTACCGCAATACATCCCGATGTTGCCATCAACTGACACAGAGCTGCATCAAATGTTTTTTCAAACCGAATGTTGGTCCACCAGGTTATAGTTAGATTTCTTGCAATTAATTCGTTAGACAAAGCTCTGAGCATTTTTGGAGGCGCGGCTTCGTCAACAAAATGAAAACCTGTAATGCCCGTATCTGCCATTATTTTCTCAATTTTATTGACCAAATCTACTGCCGTAGTGTTTTGGTAATTGCTGATATAATCGAGATTCACATCGCAAAACGAACACTGTTTCCAATAACAGCCATGAGAAATGGTCATCTTATTCCAGCGGGCATCGGTCCACATCCTATGCATGGGGTTGACCACATCCAAGAAGGACACAAATTTATCATATGGCAAACCAGAATAATTGGGCGCCGGGAGATTTCTGTGATGGTAAATGGTATTTGGCAGTTTGTTTTTATATACAACTTGATCCGCTTCCAACACATAGGTCCGTTCCAATTGATCTAGCCCTACCTTGCCTTCCAAATAGCGTACGATGTTCAACAAAGGACCTTCGCCATCATCCAAAGAAATAAAATCGACAAATTCGAAAATTCTTGGATCTTTAAGTGAACGCAATTCAGTATTGCAATAGCCACCTCCAAAGGCTACCGAAAGGTCAGGAAAGAGTTGTTTTACAAATTGCGAACAGCGCAAGGCTGCAAAAAGATTTCCCGGAAACGGAATGGTGAAACACACCAAATGAGGTTCCTGTTCTTCAATACGTTGCACTAAAATATCCAACATACGTTCTTCTATGATCGTGGGCTGGTAACTCAAAAAATCATCGAGTTGATCAAAACTACTGGCCGAAGTTGCAATTTGTTCTGCATATTTTGTGAACGCAAAAAACTCATCGACATTTGCTTGAATAAAATCGCCTATTTCTTCAACAAAAAGTGTGGCATAATGCTTGGCTTTATCAATAATTCCCAAGTCGCCCTCTGCCCAAACTATGTCTGTATTAACCTTTTTTAACCGATGACCTATTGGCAAAAACCCAGTCTCCAAAATTTGATGTGCGGCTTGAAGATTCTCTTTCTGTAGAAAACCAATGACCACATCAACTCTAGAGATGTACAAGGTTTTCATCTTACTCACCTCGGGATAATGTAAATTCTTTAATGCCTTTGCTTCTGCAAAAATGACACGCAAAAAATCGCTGGTAAAAATGGAGGTAAACAGCTCAATACTTAAATCGCACTGTGCCACTGCAATCTGATGTTCTTCCAAAAACCCTTTGAGATAAGCAGATGCCGGATAAGCAGTGTTTAACTGCGTAAATGGAGGGGTAATAAAAAGAATTTTTGAATGCATGCTGCAAAGATATGCATTGTAAGATTATGCTTTTATAAATAGCAACTCCTAATTAGAAGATTAAAGTTATTTTCCAGAACTATAACTCTAAAAAGTAAGGTTTAGACTTCGATAACAGGGCGATTTTTTACCAAAACATCCAAATAATTCTTCAAAAACGTCTAAAAAGTTATCTTTGTTTAGGTCTGATTCCTAAAAAACAGATTTACTTTTTAAGTTTGAACAGCCAACTCCAAAATTATGACCACCACACCTGAACATGACGAGCGCATAGCGAAAATGACCTTTGCTTCTGTATATTCTCAATATGTGGCAAAAGTTGAAAAGAAAGGTGGCACCAAAGAAGAGTTACACGAAGTAATTTCCTGGCTAACTGGTTTTAATGAATTGAAGCTGCAGCAGTTTATTGAGGAAAAAGCAACGTTTAAGAGCTTTTTTCAACAAGCAACCCTACATCCGAATGCGCACCTCATTAAGGGCGTCATTTGTGGATATCGGATAGAAGCTATTGAAACGCCGTTAACCCAACAAGTGCGATACTTAGATAAATTAGTGGACGAATTAGCAAAAAGACGTAAAATGGAAACTATTTTACGCATTAAATAGCTTTAAAGTTCGCATGGATGGACAAAGAAACTATAATTAATCTCGATACAACATCATGAAAAACATTTTCACTATACTAACAGTTTTATTTACCGTTTGCAACTCAATTGCTCAAGATGGTAATTTACAATGGCTTGATCTTGAATTGGCGAATTACCAATACCCCTATAAAGTGTCAACTTTAAATTTGAAGAATCAAAATCAAGAATTAATAATGGCGTATATGGACGTCAAACCAGAACATTATAATGGAAAAAATATTGTGCTTTTACACGGTAAAAACTTTAACGGTGCCTATTGGAAAACAACTATTGAAGCATTAGCTAAAGAAGGATTTCGTGTTATCGCGCCAGATCAAATAGGATTTGGTAAGTCTTCAAAACCAGACCATTTTCACTATACATTTCAGCAACTTGCTCAAAACACTAAAATGCTTTTGGATACTTTAAACATTTCTAAAACGGCCGTATTAGGACATTCAATGGGCGGTATGTTAGCAACACGGTTTGCCTTAATGTATCCTAACACCACTGAAAAACTCATCTTAGAAAACCCTATAGGATTGGAAGACTGGAAACTAAAGGTGCCGTACAAACCTGTGGAATGGTGGTATGAAAATGAACTAAAATCAAGTTATGAAGGCATTAAAAAATATCAACTCGTCAACTATTATGACAATAAATGGAAGTCTGAATATGACCAATGGGTCAATTTATTGGCCGGATGGACCTTAAATTCTGATTATAAAACCATCGCTTGGAACGCTGCGCTCACCTATGATATGATATTTACGCAACCTGTTTTTTATGAATTTAAAAACATCACAACACCAACTTTATTAATTATTGGCACGCGAGACAGAACAGCACTGGGAAAACCATTAGTAACTGATGACGTTAGTAAAACCATGGGGCTCTATGATAAATTAGGAAAAGAAACGCAAAAAAGCATATCTGGCTCTCAATTAGTGGAATTAAAAGACGTGGGACATTTACCGCATATTGAAGTGTTTGATCAATTTATAAAGCCTCTTGTGATGTTCTTGAAGGAGTAATTGAGCAACCGTTATATTATTTATAAGGAAAGTTTTCGCATTTAATAATCTAAAATTCTATCGAACGATCTAACTCATAAAATAATCAACTTTCACTTAAGATTTTAACACTTAGAGCATCAAAGAAATCACTAAATTTAATAGGTCTCTATTAAATTTGATTTTTATGAAGGCACGATTCGTATTATCCGTTAAATTAATGCTCCTAAGCTCTGTTGTTTTGCTCATGGGATGCAATGCAAACACTAAGCCGACAGATTCGGGAAACGAAGATCATATGGTCGTTTTAGTATCCTATAAATCACAGCCAAATAAGGAAGCTCAGACTTATAACGAGTTAACCAAATTAGTCGAACGTGTAAAAAACGAACCCCATTTTATCTCTATAAGACTTCATGTCAATGCAAAAGACTCTGCAAACATTCTCCTGTATGAAGAATGGGACGATGCAAACTATTACCAGACGGAACATATGCAGACAGATCATTTGCAACAATTCATTGCCGATTCTAGGAACTTCTTAAATGGTCCACCTGAAATTTCATTCTGGAAATTGGAGAAAAACTTTAAATAGTTAAATGGCTACTCTTGTACTTTGTAAAGCTAACGTCTGACACCTTCAGGAAACTGCACTTTCTCAGGGTCTGCATTGAGCATAGGCAATGCCAATCTTAAA
Organism: Gelidibacter salicanalis; assembly: GCF_007997285.1. GTDB lineage: Bacteria > Bacteroidota > Bacteroidia > Flavobacteriales > Flavobacteriaceae > Gelidibacter > Gelidibacter salicanalis. The sequence goes on along the minus strand of NZ_VORX01000005.1, from coordinate 146,972 downwards.
ATCCGATTGCGCCTTTCTGTAGTATCTTTTGGTTCTACAGGATATGAAATCACAGCTTCCATCCAGGCATATTGATTGTTTCTGAAATATACGGCAGGATGCCAATGCTCATAATTATGTTCTGCAATTTGAGGATAACGCTTGTTGAAGTCTTCTTTTGCGGCTTTCAACAGACAGGTTTCCAAATAATGTAAATTAGAAGTATAAGCAACCTGTATGGCGGTTTCATTCCATATAAAAGGAATTTGAGGCCCTGAATAATTAATCACTTCTTCCCTCAAAATCATACTGTTCGGAAATCGGATCACGCGGCCGCTCATCCTATCATTGCCCAAATAATCGCCACTACACTCTAAAATGGAGGTGTCTAAATAACTAATTTCAACGACATCACCCCTAAAATCCTTTATTTGAATCCGATCGCCTACCAAATACGAACGTCTCAAGATCAAATAAATCCAAGCAATAAATGAGGCAATGGGTGCCTGTAACGCGAAACCTATTACCAAAGAAATCAAACCAAAACTCACCGCTGCCGCGAGTAAGTTTTGAAACACAAATGAGGTGACTACAATTAAACTGAAGACAATAGAAAGAAACCTGATAATCCGTAGCAGGTTATAGCGGTCGCCTTCGAGATAATCATGATTACTCACAAATTTAGCAATGATGCGGCTAATTAAAAATATTAAAGCGATTAGGAACAGGCTCAAACTCAATTTTTTCACTATCGGCACATAGGCCTCCCATCGGTCAAAAAAAGCTAAATCTATGACATAATGAAGCGTTACCAACAAGGCAACGATTATTCCGTAAATGATGATCCAACGATTGTTCTTTTGGCGTTTCATATAAAACAATTACTTTAACTTGTGAAATTAATACATCTTGTGAACATAATGAAACCTTATAATCATTAAGATAATAACGTTCATATCAACTAAAAAATAAAACATGATGGAATAATTCAGACTATTTCTAACAGACAGATTACCTTTGATTCTTTATAATTTAATAGTTTATTAACCTACAGAAGTGCCATTGTTTTTACAGTGAAGCTTCCTTTTTCATAAGAAGATGATCATCATAATTGGAGCAGGACTTTCAGGACTTTTAACCGCATACCGCTTAAAATCTGCGGGAATACCGTTTAAAGTATTGGAAGCGCGAGCGCGTATTGGGGGCCGAATACACACTGTGGAAAGCGCGCAAAACACGCCGGTTGAAATGGGTGCCACTTGGTTTGGTGATTCCCACACTAACCTCATGGTCTTACTAAAGGAATTAGATCTGAACTATTACGAGCAATACATGCAAGGCACGGTTTTTTATCAACCTCTAGCCAACGCTCCTGCGCAAGAAATACAACTGCCAAGTCAGCCTCCAAGCTACAGAATTTCTGGTGGCACGTCGCACTTGATAACTATTTTATCCCAAAAATTGGATCCTGCGGACGTCTTGTGCAATCAGGAAGTAACAAACATTAGTTATCAAAACAACACCCTCAAAGTTCAAGCTGCTGAGGTTTTTACGGCCAGCCGAGTCGTATTAGCATTGCCGCCCAAATTATGGTCTAAAAAAATAATTTTTAGTCCGCCCCTACCCAAGCCACTTACCTGCATCGCTGAGGAAACCCATACTTGGATGGAAGATGCGATAAAAGTAGCACTCACCTACCCCAAACCCTTTTGGCGACACCAAGACTTTGCTGGAGCATTATTCAGTAATGCTGGGCCTATCACGGAGTTTTATGACCATTGCAATCAGGATGTATCTGAGTTTGCGCTTTGTGGATTCATCAATCCAGCCTATAAAAATTTAAGTGTTGAGGATCGGAAATCGCAAATTGTGGCGCAATTAAAAGCCGTTTTTGGAACTCAAGCAGCTCAATTTTTGGATTATAAGGAATGTATTTGGAGTAACGAAGTGCATACTTTTGAAACTTCAGACCCGCCTCTGCTTCCCCATCAACACAATGGTCATGAGATCTTTAGACCACCCTATTACGATGAGCGTCTATTCATATCCAGTGCTGAAGTAGCGTCTAAATTCCCAGGTTATATGGATGGCGCAGTACATGTAGGAAATGCCACGGCGCAAAAAATTATTAATCTTCATTACCTTTAAAGGGCGTAAGTATTTAAATGCAGTATGAACAGTCGCTTTCCTTAAATTGGCTATTTTTATAATTGTTATTTAAGTAGGTCCTAGGCTTAAAACTATATTCAATTCATTATGACATTAAAATCTTTAGATACATTATCAAAATTTAAAAATACACTTAAAATTTTAATTTCAGCATTTCTTATTATCGCTAATATAAGTAGTGTAGGTGCTCAGACAATTGACCATAAACCGCCCAACATCATTGTCTTTTTAGTGGACGATATGGGAATAATGGACTCATCCGTTCCATTTTTGACGGATTCTGATGGTTCATTAATAAAATATCCATTAAATGAGTATTACCGAACGCCGCATATGGAAAAATTGGCAGCACAGGGCATGCGCTTCACTAATTTTTATGCGCATTCCGTGTGCTCACCTTCCCGAACTTCAATACTCACGGGACAAAATTCTGCACGACATGGCGTCACTAACTGGGTACATCCAGAAAGTAATAATAAGACACCTCTAGGGCCGCCCGGCTGGAATTGGAAAGGGCTCGATAAATCATCAGTTACCTTCCCACGTTTATTACAGGCTCAAGGCTATACCACCATACATGTTGGCAAAGCACATTTTGGTCCTTTAAACAGTGATGGTGAAGATCCTTCCAACATCGGATTTGATGTTAATATTGGTGGCAGCGCCATTGGCCAACCTGGAAGTTATTTGGGCACGGAGGCTTACGGCCTTACAGGAGGAGATAAACACCGGGCAGTACCCGGTTTGGAAAACTATCACGGTAAAGATGTATTCTTAACTGAAGCTTTAACCTTAGAAGCCAATAAGGCCATTTCTCAGGCAAAAGAAGCAGGTAAACCATTTTATCTGAATATGTGGCATTATGCTGTACATGCACCATTTTATTCTGACGCCCGATTCAAAGAGCACTATAGTCACTCAGGAAAATCCGAAAACGCTCAAGCTTACGCTACCTTAGTGGAAGGTATAGACAAATCATTAGGTGATATTGTGCAACATGTTAAAAATTTAGGTTTAGGCAATAACACTTTAATTTTATTTTTGGGAGATAATGGTTCTGACGCGCCATTGCAAATCATTGACAATTATAGCAGCGCTTCTCCATTAAAAGGAAAGAAAGGCAACCATTGGGAAGGTGGTATGCGCGTACCCTTTATTGCCTCTTGGGTCTCCCCAGACCAGCATCAATTGGCACAACAATCGTTGCCTATCAACCAGAATGCAGTGCAAACGCAACTTGGTTCTATTCTAGATATCTTCCCCACCCTAATTAGACTCAGTGGCGCTAAAACTCCTGAAAATCACCCTATAGATGGCTTTCAACTTCATCAACAACTTACGGGCAGCCAAAATTTGGAACGCGATGAGATGTTTCTAAATCATTTTCCGCATGAGCATCGCAGCAGCTATTTTACAAGCTTGGTAAATTCTGATTGGAAAATCATATATCATTATCAATCGGATGGCACTCCCAAATATGAACTTTTCAATTTAAATAGTGATCCCTTTGAAACCACAAATGTTGCCAATACCCACCCCGAACAACTCAAGATGATGATGGCTTTGTTGTCAAAGGAATTAGAAGATAAAAAAGCACTCTATCCTGAAAAGAATCAACAGCCTCTAAGACCTATTTTGCCAAAATAAGGAAGAAATACTATCAGTTATGATCATCAGAAAAGCCGTAGCATCAGACGCTAGCGCCATAACCAACTATTTACAATTGGCCATGGAGGATATACTCTTTGAATTTATCGGAGAACATAATCCTAAAAGTGCTCAAGCATTTTTGTTGCATTTTGTTCAAAATATAAACAACCAATATTCTTATCAAAACTGTTTTGTAGCGGAAGAAGACCTCCAGGTGATCGCAGCGCTCAATATTTATGATGGGGCCCATCTGGAACAGCTACGAGCTCCCATTGCAAATTATATTAAAACGGAACTTAAACAACCATTTAATCCTGAAGATGAAACACAGGCTGGCGAATATTATATCGATTCCTTTGGGGTCAGTCCTGAACATCAAGGCCAAGGGATTGGAACCAAACTGCTTCAATACGTTATAGACACCTATGTGCACCAACAGAAACAAACTGTGGGACTTTTAGTAGATGCCGATAATCCCAACGCAAAACGCCTGTATTTGAAACTCGGATTCAAACCTATTGGAGAAAAGCTTTTGGTCGGAAAAAGGATGATACACCTTCAAATAAAGCCCGACTAGTCACCACCAGATTTTACATTCAGAACTGCAATCTACACTGATCAAAAAAGTATTAAATTAGGGGTGCTAAATACTTTCAATAAATTCTTTATGACTTCCTAAACGCATTCGCCAATGATCACTACCAGAAGTGGAACCGACAAGGATATTCCAGGCGTACTTGCTTTACAGGAGCGCTATTTATTCAGAAATTTGAATGAAGTGCAGCGGCAAAAAGGATTTGTCACCACCCCTTTCACTTCCAATCAAATTGAGGACATTCTCAAACAAAATGGTCTTCTTATAGCTGAGAATGAAAAGAAAGTCATTATTGGCTACGCTTTTGCTGGGAGTTGGACCTACTTTAAACAGTGGGAAATCTTTAATGTGATGATCTCTCGTTTCCCTCAACTGAACTTTAGAGCCAAAACTATTACAACCTATAATAGTTTTCAATACGGTCCCATTTGTATTGAAGAATCTTATCGGGGAACAGGTCTGTTGCAAAGACTTTTTGAGGTGATGCGCATTGAATTCTCAAAAAATTATCCCCTATCCATTACGTTTATAAATGCCGTAAATGTTGTTTCTGAACGCGCACATACTCAAAAATTAGGTTGGGAGGTTATCGATACTTTTGAGTTTAATCAAAATAACTACGTCGCTTTGGCCTTTAAAATGAAACATTCCGTTCTATAATCTGACCTCATAAAAACAAATATAAAACTGGAGATTACAACATTTAATCGAAAATAAAAACTTAAGTTATCAGCTGATTCTTAATCACATTATAACATGTTCAAACATCAAGGAAAAAGCAGGACCCTAAAACACAATTTGCGCATTGCTACCATCCTGTCCTTCGTTGCGGGCATTGTAAATGTCACAGGATTTCTGGCCTACCAAGAATTGACCACACATGTTACTGGCCACTTTGCGTTATTTATTAGAGATGTTGCCGACTTTAAATGGTGGCAGGGCACCATCTATTTTCTCTATATTTTTGCATTCCTTTTTGGATCCTTTGTTTCAAGTGTGCTGATAGAGAACTATAAAGAAAATAGGAAATTGAACGTTTTTGTACTGCCAACTCTCTTGGAATCCGCCATACTTATTGGGATTGCTGTGTTTAGCAATTTCAATCACACCGTCACCCCGCACCTCACCGTATGTTTATTGTTATTCGCAATGGGATTACAGAATTCGCTCGTTACAAAAATCTCCGATGCTGTTGTAAGAACAACGCATTTAACCGGCTTGTTCACCGATTTAGGCATCGAATTATCACAACTTTTCTTTCCCAAATCCCATCCCAACAGAAAACATTTAAAGGCTAATATTAAACTCCGCCTTTTCATCATTTGCTTCTTTTTTATGGGTGGTATTATTGGAGGATTGCTGTATACCTCGTTTAATTTGAAAATGAATACGCTTTTACTAGGGGCTTTCATACTGATCATCAGCCTATTCTTTGATGACTTTCGGCTAAAATTAATCACTATAAAAAGACGATATCGCCGACAAACCAAAACGTCCATTCTCTCCAAAAAGAAGGTCAAACCTCGGTTTTACAAGAAAGATTCTTAAGTACGCTAATAAAATCGGTTCATTTGGAATTCGAAAAGTCTTCACATATAATGCAAGCGTACAAAAAAATAATCCCAAGATAATTTTGCTGTTTTTCATATTCATCGTAATATTGCAATGAAGCAATCAAACAACTTATGGGACTTTCTAAAACCGAAATCTTTACAGACCAACAGAACGAAATTTCGGTATTCGCCAAAGTTTTTGGTCACCCCGCCAGAGTGGCGATTTTACAACATTTGTTCAAAATTGACACCTGTGTTTGTGGAGATTTGGTGAACGAAATTGGGTTAGCACAACCTACTATTAGCCAACATTTAAAGGAACTAAAGCATTTGGGATTGATTAAAGGAACTATTGAAGGCACCCGTGTGTGTTATTGTATAGATCATAACAATTGGAGTAAAATGAAACAACTATTGTTGGAGTTCTTAAATCAAGACGTTGCGATTAGCACCGAATGCTGTTAATTAAAAAGATTGCTTAATCCTTAAAAAACATATTAAAATGAATAAATCACAGGAATTAAAAGACATCGTCAAACAACGTTACGCTAAAATTGCGGAGCAAGGTAAGGCTGAAAATGCAGCATCCTGTTGTGGAGCTACAACGCCGTCCAATAAAATTTATAACATCATGATGGATGATTATTCTGAAACCCAAGGCTATAATGAAGCTGCAGACTTGGGATTGGGATGCGGACTTCCAACACAATTTGCAAAAATAAAAAAAGGAGACACCGTGATCGACTTAGGTTCAGGCGCCGGAAATGATTGCTTTGTAGCACGTCATGAAACAGGTGTAGAAGGGAAAGTGATTGGTATCGATTTTACGCCCATTATGATTGAAAAAGCGCGAAACAACGCTGAAAAACTGGGCTACAATAATGTGGAATTCAGAGAAGGTGATATTGACGCGATGCCCGTGAATGATGCGGTTGCTGACGTTATTGTTAGTAATTGCGTCTTGAACCTTGTGCCGGACAAGGAACAGGTAATTAAAGAAATATACCGCGTTCTAAAACCAGGAGGACACTTTAGTATTTCAGATATCGTTTTGGTCGGAGATCTTCCTGAGGCCTTAAAAAATGATGCTGAAATGTATGCAGGTTGTGTAGCTGGCGCGATTCAAAAATCAGAGTACCTGCAAATGATTACAGATCAGGGGTTTCAAAACGTCACCATCCAAAAGGAAAAACCTATCACCATTCCAGATGATATCTTAATTAAATATCTTTCTGAAGCAGAGGTCAACACCTTTAATACTGCAGCTACCGGTATTTTTAGCATTACGGTTTATGCGGAAAAACAAGGCTCCACAGCCGACAAACCTAAATTGAATTTTTCTGAACTTTCAACAGGCTCATCTTGCGAACCTTATACGGGCTGTTGCTAAGACCCCTATAAGATGATTGCTTTGGGCACGGAAAAACTACTGATCTTAATATTGTCCCTTTCGGTGCCTGAGCAATTTCCTTTTTTAGTACCTTCGTCCTTATGAATGCACTTGATATTCGCACCGTAGATGTTGTGCAATATGTGACGCCATTGCGTGAAGGCGGCTCCATGCCCGCCATTGTGAAAGCCAACGATGGCTTTTTATATGTCTTAAAATTTAGAGGTGCCGGACAAGGCAAAAAAGCATTAATTGCCGAATTTATCGGTGGCGAATTGGCACGTGCCATAGGCTTAAAAGTTCCGGAAGTGGTGTTTATGAATCTGGACGATTCCTTTAGCAAAACGGAACCGGATGAAGAAATTCAGGATTTATTAAAATTTAGTGTGGGTCTTAATCTGGGACTGCACTTTCTTTCAGGAGCGATAACCATCGATCCGTTGGTCACAAAAATTGACGGCCTTATTGCCTCCAAAGTGGTATTATTGGACAGTCTGATCAGCAACATCGACCGCACCCCAAAAAATCCGAACTTACTTTTTTGGAATAAGGAATTGTGGATCATTGATAATGGTGCTAGTTTTTACTTTCACCACAATTGGCCCACCTGGGAAAACCATTTGATCAGGACCTTCCCATTAATCAAAGATCATGTGTTATTAGCCCAAGCCACGCAATTACCTGCGGCGGCTAAAAGTATTGAGTTGACCTTGGACGACGCCATCATCAATTCCATTATTGAAAGCATTCCGGAAGATTGGTTGCTAAGCGACGTGGACACAATGTCTCCTGACGCTATCAGAATTGCTTACAAGCGTTTTTTAACCACTAAGCTCTCTATGATTGAAGTATTAGCAAAAGAAGCTCAAGATGCAAGATAAAGTTACTTATGAATATGCCATCATTAGGGTGGTTCCTAAAGTTGAACGGGAAGAATTCTTTAACGTCGGGGTGTTGCTATTTTCCAAACGCAAAAATTATTTAGGGGTTAAATTTAAAATTGACAAAAAAAAGTTGGAAGCTTTTTCCGACGAGATAGATCTGCAAATGCTAAAAGACCATTTAGCAGCGTGGCAAAATATATGTGAAGGTGCTGAAGATAGTGGTGCTATTGGTCAATTTGAAGTCTCGGACCGATTCAGATGGTTAGCGGCCTGTAGGAGCACCATTATTCAAAGTTCAAAAACGCACTCTGGTTTATGTATGGATCCCGAGGCAGAATTGGAACATCTCTTTAAAACATTTGTTTTATAACGACACCCAGACTTTTCTACTTCATTAGGCTAGTTATTACAAGCACGTAAAATTGATTATTATTTGAGTAAATTTAGCCTTCTAAATTTACCAAATCCCTGCTATGCGCTACGCCCTTCTAAAACACACCTTATTTTTCACCCTCACTTCGCTGATTTTTGTCAGCTGTAAAAATCCATCCCCTAAATCAGAAGACGTCGCCAAAACTACTCCTTCTCACGTATTATTAAAAGAAAAACCCTATGACATTCAAACTCCAGAGGGCATGGTTTGGGTAGAGGGCAAAACGTTTACTCAAGGTGCAAAACCAGGCGATGCTTACGTAATGCCCAGAGAGCAACCAGCACATGAAGTGACCGTAGATGGATTTTTTATAGACGTTACAGAAGTCACGAACGCACAGTTTAAAAAATTTATAGACGCCACAGGCTATGTCACCATTGCTGAACGTCCCATTGATTGGGAGGTCATGAAAAATGATCTTCCGGAAGGCACTCCAAAACCGGCGGATAGCATCTTACAACCGGGGAGTTTAATATTTAATAAAGATGTAAATGCTGTGGCTAATATGCACAACTATCAACAATGGTGGACCTGGAAAATTGGGGCCAACTGGAAACATCCAATGGGTCCGGGAAGCACAATTGAAGGCAAGGATAATTTTCCTGTGGTGCATATTGCCTATGATGACGCACTCGCGTATTGTGAATGGGCCAATAGACGATTACCTACAGAGGCTGAATGGGAATCCGCAGCACAAGGCACAAATGACAACAGTATTTATACGTGGGGTAGTGATCCGGAGCAATTAAACGCCTCAGCAAACACTTGGCAAGGAACTTTTCCTGTAGAAAACCAAAGTGTGGATGGGTTTAAATTAGTGTCACCCGTAAAATCTTTCCCGCCGAATAGTATCGGAATTTACGATATGCTCGGAAATGTTTGGGAATTGACTCAAGATTGGTATAATGAAAGCTATTACAAGCAAATTGACAGCTCTAAACCACTCATTAATCCTACAGGCGCCGAAACTGCACACTCTCCCAATAACCCTTATCAAAAGGAACACGTCATTAAAGGCGGTTCGTTTTTGTGTCACGAGTCGTATTGCGCCAGTTATAGAATATCTGCACGAATGAGTACCAGCATAGACTCTGCCTCTGACCATGTGGGCTTTAGAACTATGACAACCGTCGCAATGCTCAAAGATTAAAAGGAGGTATAAAAAAAAGGGATCACGACTTCATCTGAAGCCGCAATCCCTTAAATTTTAAATACTCATTCTTAAGAACAGACTTTATTTTTTCTCCGTTATCTCTCTGGTTAACCATCCTCTTCTACTTGCAGTTGCAATAGCGTAAGGGGTTATCCAAAACAACCCGAATGTATATAGGATACTGTATGAATACGCCCAAAAGGATTCTGATAATTTATAGTTTTTCGCGTAAAACAATACGGGAAAACTCGATAAAATCAAAATACTAAAAATGGTAGAGCTGATAAACAAGATAGGATGCATCACGATGAAAAATAACATGAACACCAAAAATGGATAACTCATAATAATTTTAGACGACTGGCTGATAAATAACAATCGCGTTCCTAATTTAGAACCTTCTCTAAAGTCTGTAAATACATATTTTGACATTTGAATATTCTCACGAACATTACTTCTGCCCCATCTGATAAACATTTTGTACAATCCTTTGTATTGCTCAGGAACATTCGTGTAACAGTATGCGTTTTTCTGGAACAATACATGTTTACCTTGCTTCAAGATCATGTTGGTCATGGCGCGATCTTCACCAATATCTGAAGGTTGCCCCATAAAGGTTTGATTGATCCAATCTTCCAAACATGCAAATACTGCTGTTCTACGGTAAGCGGCTAGAGCACCTGGCGTACACAATACAGAGTTTAAAGCACTCTCAGCGGAACGTACAAACTCAAAACTCAATACGAAACTTACGTTTAACATTTTAGGCAACAACGCTTTTTCATTATTCAACACGCGAATATTCCCAGCGACAGCGCCACAATTCTCGTTAGTTACGAAGGGGCTCACTAAATTTCTTAAGGTATCACTTTTTACTACAGAATCACTATCTACAGTGACGAACACATCACCCATACCCAAGTTAAAACCACGGTATAATGCATGACGTTTCCCTTTATTTTTAGGTTGCTTATAAATAGATAATCGGTCGCCCAATCTCTTTTTAGCCTCTTGCATCCAGTACCAAGTATCATCCTTACTACCATCATCAATGGCTAAAAGCTCTAGTTTACCCTCAGGGTAATCACTATCCGCTAAACTCATCAGCGTGTCCCAAACCTGTTTCCCTTCGTTATAAGCCGGCACAATCACTGTACAGGTTGGCAATTCACTATCAGAAACTGAAGCGACAGCTTTGTATTTGTAATAAAGAAAAAGGTTGTAGATAAAAAATCCAGCTTTAAAAATAAAAAGTCCAGTGGCCACAACTAAAAAGATAAGTCCAAAAGTCGAATTGATCCGTTCCGCTCTAAAGTCTTGGAAATCGTTCTGAAGATCGAACACTAAAAATGCCGAGCCAATCATCAGTAAAAAGGTGCTGAGCAAGACCACTACACCCCAAGGGTTAATGGCGTTTTTGGTAGCGATGCTATTAAAAAACGAGCCTTTATGAGGTTCTTTATGTTGATCCACAGAGTTAAGATTTGTATTTATGTTAGTATTAGTAGACGTTTTCAAGTCTTTGGAAGCTGTTGATGTAAGTGTTTCAGTAGTCATAGAATTTTTGCAAGTTACGTTGCGATGCGTTTATTAATGAATTATGATGTTACCTCTAATAAGCAACACTTATGCCAATGTCCCAACAGTAGGTTAATGCCCTAAAAGGATCCAAAACAGAAAAAAACTGTATAGTATTTACACACATTCACTGGGGCGTATACACACATTTACACAGTTCACATAAGGCATACAGGATTATACGCCTCAACCCAAGCGAGCCCATTTGCACTACCTATAAAACACAAAAAAGCCGAAGATGAATCTTCGGCTTCCCATACTATTTAAAAGTTGTTACTAAAGCAAAACTCTCTAGTCTTTTATTATAAATTCAGAACGTCTGTTTTTCTGATGTTCATCTCTAGAACAACTTACACCGTTAGTACACTTATTAACCGGGTTGGTCTCTCCCATCCCAATGGCACTTAAACGTGTTTCAGACACACCATTATCTACCAAATATTTTAAAGTGGCCGTAGCACGACGTTGAGATAATGCTTGGTTATAGGCATCATTTCCTCTACTGTCTGTATGTGCACGGATTTCTAAATTTAATTGTGGATATTGGTTTAATGCTGCCAATACTTTTTCTAATTCAACTTTAGCATCTTGTCTAATGGTTGCCTTGTCAAAATCGAAATAAATCATTGGGATGTTCAGCACTTTAGATAAGTCTATTCCCGTTTCTAGAGCAACTTCATTAGGTTGTAATTGAAAATCAATTGTCTGATGTTCTAGATTTGGTTTTGACATGACTTCATCAGCATCATAGGTATCTTTAGTCACTCTTACCAAATACGAATCGAATTTATTTGTTTCAGCCAAATAATGACCAACACTATCCGTAGTAACTTTTCTAAATAACATATTATTAGAATCAGTTAAAGTAACCTCAGCGCCTGACAATGGTAAACCGGACTGTTTATCTGTCACGGTACCTTCAATTTGTCCTGCATAAACATCTACAATAGGAGCGGTTTCAAGAAACGAATAAATGTTATCATGAACAAATTCTCCTACGTTCTCCGAGCGATTAGAACTGATAAATCCTCTTTTGGAATGAAAATCAATCCCGAATGAAAAATCGTCCGCATATGAATTTACAGGTTTCCCTACGTTAATTAAATTCCCATAGCCATAATCGTAAATTTTTACATAAAAGACATCTAATCCTCCTAAACCAAAATGGCCATCTGAAGAAAAATATAATTCGTTGTCTGTAGATACAAAAGGAAAAGTTTCCTTTCCTCGTGTGTTTATTCTGTGACCTAAATTTACTGGTGTCCCTAAGCTACCATCAGCATTAATATCTGACACATAAAGATCAGATTCTCCAAATCCTCCAGGACGATCTGATGAGAAGTATAACTTTGTCCCATCTGCGCTTAATGCGGGATGCGCCGATGAAAAATAATCATCATTAATAGCTAACTCTTCGCCATCTTGCCAGACTCCGTCTTTTTTAACAGCCTTATAGATTTTTAATTTGCGATCATCTTTTTCAGTTCGGTTTGTAGTATTACTTCTGGTAAAGTAAATAGTATTACCGTCAGCAGTCATAACTGGAGAAGACTCATGGTATTTACTGTCCAAATTAGTAGTTAATCTCTTAGGACCATTGGTGGCTTTATTTAAAGAATCTAAAGTAATGGTGTACAAGGATAAAAAGCTAAGACCATCCCAAGCACTTCTACGGTTATAAAAGGTATTGGTATCATCCGTAGATGCAAAATACAGGGTATTGCCAAGTTTATACTGACCGAAAGTGATTTTACCTTCATCATAAAGACGTTCAAGAGTTTCCATTTGGTAACGTCCTGAATTTGCTTCAATCAATTTTAAATAATCGGCCGAATTGCGCAAGTACATTTTAGAACCGTTTTTTACAATGTAGGTATCGTAATAAGTACCTGCTTTATCTACTTGTCCAGTCGCTTTTAAGGACTGAGAGTAGCGTAAATAAATTATATCCTCTTCTGGAGTTGCGTTTAACTTAAATAAACGCTCATACCATTTTACCGCTTGGTCATATTGGGCATTAAAGTAATAGCTGTTGGCCAACTTAGTAAAAAGCTCTTCAGACTCATAGCCTTTTGCAGCTACATCCAAATATATTTTTTGAGCATTGACATAATTCAATTGCTCATAACTTTCTGCCGCTTTTTCCATCTTGCGTTCTTGCCCATGGAGCAATGCAATATTGGAAAAACAAAATAAAAGCAAAAAGAAACTATAGGTAGTAATTTTATTTTTCATCAAATCTTTTTTAAGATAGTTAAAAGAATCTCGGATTAACTTTTGCTCTTAATCGTGTTCCCAATTCAAAGCGCAAAAATATTTCATGAGAACCGTTGTTGTAGTTACCAAATTCAGTGGTATCATAATCATAGGCATACCCCATCATAATTTGTTCTGAAATTTGGAATCCTGCCATTGCACTCACAGCGGCATCCACTCTATATCCTAACCCAAAGGTTACGGTATCGTACATTAAGGCATTAGCAGAAACATCAATAGCTAACGGCGCACCAACCACCGCTTTTGCCATAAAAGCAGGTTTCAGTTTTAGGTTAGGATTGATATCAAAAACGTACCCACCCATTAAATAAATATGGGTCTTTTCAGTTGCAGTAGATACTTGAACGTCATCATAATGCTCCGTTTGTAAAATATTAGGAGAAGAAAGACCTACGTACCATTTTTGAGTATACAGATACATTCCAGTGCCTATTACAGGAGACGTGTTGTTTTCCCGACGCAGATTATAATCGTTAGGATTAAAGATATTCAACTTGTCAGGATTGAGATTCCAGATGGATACACCACCTTTTAAACCAAAAGAAAGTTTGACATCTTGCGCCAAATTAAGCGTGTACGAAAAATCGGCAGTTACCATGCTTTCATCAGAAGGTCCGATTTTGTCACTGACAAACCCGAGTCCCAATCCGACACCTCTAACCCCAATAGGAGAATGCAGTGTAAAATTAAGCGTTTCTGGAGCACCGTCTAAACCAGCCCATTGGTTTCTGTAAATACCCATCATACTAAGCGAGCCTCTCGAGCCAGCATAAGCGGGGTTAACAGATACCGTATTGTACATGTATTGCGTGTATTGCGAGTCTTGCTGCGCTTGGGTGGTAAAGCCACTAAAGAACAAACTCACAAAGAGTGCAAGTAATAATAAATTTGTAGTTTTATAAGTCATTAGAAGTCGATTCATTTTAGTTGGCACTTAAATATAAATATCCAGCTTGTTTGTGAAAATTATTCTCTGCATCAGGTCCATATTGATATTCAATAATATAGAAGTAAGTTCCAGATGGTAAATATTCAGAATCCTTTAGCGTTAAACGTCCTGAAGAATAACCACTGAAGACATTTCCATTCATACCATAATCATTGGTTTCAAAAACCTTAACCCCCCATCTATTGAAAACTTGCACTTTAATATTCTTAGCACAGTTATCATTATTGGATTGATCAATTAAGAAGAAGTCGTTAAGACCATCACCATTAGGAGTGACAGAATTATAGATCACAAGACCACATGGCAATATTAAGTCAGATTCCACACGGCCTAATGTTACTACACCAAAGCCATTTACAGCAGTAGTTACCGTATTGTTGTTAAGATCTATAGCGCCTCCTTCATCTACCCACATGTTGTTTGCTTCATCCCAACGCACAATTGTAAGTGCTTTTTCAGCTGCAGCATCCAAAAGCGATTGGGGCGTAGTAGCCGCATTCCATGACAGGGTAATCATCATATCCTCATCAGCTGCAGATTGCTTAGTGATGGTCCAATATTCTTGGTTATCAATTTCTAAGATCACCCCAGCTTTTAAATCGTGGGAAAATAGGTTATTGCTGTTTTCAAAATAGTACTTACTTTCAAAAATAGCCGAAGCATTTGCCGGTGCTGAAATACCGCTTAACCGATAAAATCCGCCATCTCCAATAGGAAATGTGAAAGCTGTATTGCCTACTTTATTAACGGCACCATCTACGTGGCTGTCGTTAGAAGTATTGATATGCGTACCGTTGGTATTGAAAGTGATTTCTCCTCCAAAATTATCATTGTCGAGGATTCCAGAAAATAAATTGGCTTGTCCACTAATATCTAAATTACCGGAAATATTAAAAGGAACACGGTTACTTCTGTTGTCAAAAAATGCATTGTAAAGAAAACTGGTTTTAGATCCACTGATTTCTTGACTGGCAGTTCCGATAAAACGGGTAAGACCCGAATTTTTGTAAAAATCTACAGTACCATCATTTTGAAAGTGGCTATAGATCAATACATCTCCGTCATTATAAAATGTACCGGATGTGAGGTTATTAAAACGTTCCAATGTAGATAATTGGGTGCCTTCACTTACGTAAAGCATCCCTGCATTGGTGGTCTGTGCCATCATACCCCCGGTAAACAGTAAAAAGGCACTTAATTGGAGTAAAGATTTTTTCATTAAGCTATAATATTTTTATTAGCATGGTGTTTACTTGTAACCTCTGAATGGAAATCCATTAAAACTTTCCCATTTAAAACTTCATAAGAATTTGCTCTAAGGTTTTTAAGAACCCTCGCTTCGTTAGGTAATTTGGAAATATGACGCTTGTATCATGTTGACGACGCAAGCGTCAAATTCCCAGTAAATAAATACTATTTTTTAGCAACGACTACAGTCATATAAGACGATAGATTACCTCCATTACCAATAACAGTATAGGTTAAAATACCACTATTGCTAATACTAACGTTTGAAAATTTAGCTGTATCATACCATGTAATGAAATAATCTAATTGGTTGCTCGGAACTACAGGAATTGTAGTAGTAGAACCCGGATTTTTAACCATTGGAGCACCTTGCTTTTGGTAGATAGCGTAAACATCTACAGAACCAAGCGTTTGCCCTGATGGCACCTGGCTTTGATCAGTATACACAGTAACTGGTGGCAAATATAAATATGCTGGAGCAGAAAACCCTGTATCTCCCTTGTCACCTTTATCTCCTTTAGGACCTGCTGGACCTACTGGACCTTGTGGACCTGCAACGCCTGTATCACCTTTTACACCTTGAGGTCCCACGGGACCTATTGGACCTGGTACACCTTGATCACCTTTTACACCCTGAGGTCCCACTGGACCTATTGGACCTGGTACACCTTGATCACCTTTTGGACCTTGAGGTCCCACTGAACCTATTGGACCTTGTTTACCTGGTTGACCAACTGCACCAGCTGGACCTGTTAAACCTGTATCACCTTTAGCACCTTCATCACCTTTTAAACCACGTTCACCTTTTTCACCTCTTGCTCCATCCGGACCTGTTGGACCAATTGGACCTGTCGCACCTTGTGGACCCTGACGACCTTCAATACCTTCAGGACCGGTTAAACCGGTATCACCTTTTGGACCCGCTGGACCGGCTGGACCTACTGCACCCGCAACACCTGGAACTCCTTCTAAACCTTGTTCTCCTGTTGGCCCTTGAATACCAGATGGACCTACTGGACCTAAAGCCCCTATATCTCCTTTTGGACCTTGAATACCAGATGGACCTTCTGGACCTATAGCACCTATATCTCCTTTTGGACCTTGAATACCAGAAGGACCTGCTGGGCCTGCAACACCTGGATCTCCCTTGTCTCCTTTAGGACCGGCAATTCCAGTGCTAGAGCCATCTGCGCCTTTAGGACCTACAGGACCCATTGGACCGACAGGACCTTGGACTCCAGCTGGACCTGTAGCACCTGCTGGACCTGCAACACCTGGATCTCCCTTGTCACCTTTAGGACCGGCAATACCAGTACTAGCACCGTCAGCTCCTTTAGGACCTACTGGACCTTGAATACCCTGAGGACCTACAGGACCTACTGGACCTGCAACACCTTGGTCACCTTTATCTCCTTTTGGACCTGAAGTTCCCGTAGCTCCAATTGGACCTAATGGACCTACTGGACCTGCAACACCTTGGTCACCTTTATCTCCTTTTGGACCTGCAACGCCTGGAATACCTTGGGGTCCTTGTAAACCTTTAGGTAAATCGATAGTTACCGTCTCCTTATTCTCATTAGTAAATGTAACAGTCCCATCGGTATTAGCGACAAGCGACGTGATACTTTGGAAATTCTGAACAACAGCTTTTAAATCTATTTTTGATAGATTTTCATCTTCATCAGAATACTCTAAAGTAAACCCGTCGGCATTAAGACGTAAGAATGTCAGTGTTTGAAGATTTGGATCTCCAATGATGATAACATCTCCATCTTGATCAATACGTGTAAATTGATTATTTACAACATCATAATACACAATGTTATCTGGCACATCAATACCAGTTGATAATTTTTTCCAGCTGTCTTGACTCCAATAATAATAACCTGGAGTCATTCCGTTAGTGCTAGTCGTGTTATACAACAGTAAACTTTCGACGTTACCTGCTGTAATAGTCTCTTGATCTGTAGTCCCTTTTAATGCTATTTGTGGTATCAAAACCCCTCTGTTAGAAGATTTAATTTCTAATTGTGAGGAAGCATTGGGTACATCCGTACCAATACCGACTTGCGCGAAAATAAAGTTACCTGTTAGAAAAGTAAGTAGTAGTAATAGTTTTTTCATAGTGAGAAATGTTCTTATTATAATTTTTATTGAATGCACTAAATTTGAGTAAACCCCAAGTCAAAATCCAATAGGATCATCTTCAAAGATTACGTATCAAAAATATACTGAATTTTATATCTATACAAGCTTTATGTTAAATAAAACATAAAGAACGCCAGTTTCATAATAATTTTTAGAACTAACAATCTATATGTGAAGACGTTAAGATAATTATCAAAAAAAAAATTGTCAGTTTTTTCGACGAAATGCACGAAATTTCGTCCCTATTTCCGTTAAAATGCATTCTTTTTTCGATGAAAATGACAATTATGCATCGGGAAAAGGGAATTTTAGCACGTTCAACGTCCACTACTTGCTATCAAATTAGGGTCTCTAAAAAAATTCAATTAGGAGATTTTAGTCAAAAAGCAGAGCGTTCGTTCCCTATCTTTTTTAAAAGTTTAATTTTACAAAAAATTTCAGATGAGTGGAAATATTCTTTTAGAAGCTATTGTTTTTCTTGCCGGTGGTGTGATATGTGTTTCCATTGCCAAAAAAATAGGGTTGAGCTCCGTTATTGGCTACTTATTGGCTGGGATGGTTATTGGGCCATTTATCCTGGGATTTATGAGACACGAAGGTGAGGACATTTTGGCCTTTGCAGATTTTGGAGTGGTTATGATGCTGTTTTTAATTGGACTCGAAATCGATCCTAAAAGTTTTTGGAAAATGCGCAAGTCCATTTTAGGCCTTGGTGCGCTTCAGGTGTTTGCGACCATGGCACTCACTTTTATCATCTGTTACTTTATAGGATTGGAATGGAAAATGGCGTTGACCGCAGCGATGGCCGTGTCTTTATCTTCAACCGCCATCACCCTCCAGACCAATAAGGAAAAAGGTTTGATGAAAACCACTTACGGCGCGTCCTCCTTTTCCATCTTATTATTCCAAGATATTATTGTCATTTTCATGATTGCTGCGCTTCCATTACTTTCCGTAGTCCCTGAAGCAACAAAAACTGAAGAAGGCGTGGCGGCATCTTCCGCAAATCTTTTGGATAGTCTTCCCATCGCACTCCATGCCTTGGCTATTTTTGTTCCAATTGTTCTCATTATCGTCTCGGGTCGTTACCTAATTGTACCCATGCTGCGATTGGTGTCTCGAACTGGCGTGAGGGAACTATTAGTGGCGTCCGCCCTGCTAATCGTGTTTTCCATATCCTTTTTAATGGAATTAGCTGGCTTGAGTCCGGCCTTAGGAGCTTTCTTAGGCGGTGTGGTTTTGGCAACGAGTGAATTTAAGCATGAACTTGAAAGTTCACTGGATCCTTTTAAAGGACTATTGTTAGGCTTGTTCTTTATGGCCGTGGGCGCCTCTATCAATTTCTTAGTCATCGCAGAGCAGCCTTTTTTAATTGCGGGTCTGGTTTTTGGGGTGATTGTCGTTAAAGCCCTAGTCCTTTTTATGGTGGGTTGGATTTTCAAATTAAAAATAGACCAACGTTTGTTACTCGTTGTTGGTCTGGCACAAATTGGTGAATTTGCTTTTGTCCTTTTATCTTTTGCATTTCAGTTGAATATCTTTTCGCAAGAAGAACACGATATTCTCTTAGTTGTTACAGCACTGACCATGACCCTCACTCCTATTTTATGGATCATGAATGAACGCTTGGTTTTACCACGGATTGGAACTAAGGAAATTGATAAATCCATGGACCACATTGAAAAACACCATAAGATCATTCTTCTAGGTTTTGGGCATTTTGGCAGCACCATTGGCCGATTTTTACGTGCCCACGGCATTGAGTCTACGGTAATCGATTCTAATTCTAATCGGGTGGATTACCTTAGGGAAATGGGCTTTGACGTGTTTTACGGTGATGTTTCCAGGATTGATTTGTTGGAATCTGCGGGCATAGCCGATGCTGATTTTTTGATCTCGGCCATAGATGATCCGGATGTCAGTATGAGTTTAATGAAAAAATTGAAAACCAAATACCCTAATTTACAATTGATGGTCAGGGCAAAAAACCGATTTGACGCCTATGAATTTTATAATATGGGCGTAAAGCATATTTATAGAGAATCTTTTGAAACATCCGTTAAACTGGCCAGTGATTTGCTTTACAATATGGGTTTCGACAAAAAAGCCACTGAAGAGCAAGCGCAAAAGTTTATTAAATTGGATATGGAAAGTTTTGAACGCCTGGCCAAGACCTCATCCAATAGAAAAGAATACATCTTTCAAGCCCGCGAAGAAATGGCCATGCAGGAAAAGGTGTTGGAAGGTGATCTTAATATTAGCAGTAGCGCCATTGATAGTCATAAAACAGAAGAATAAGAACTTCAGCTTTTTAGAAGACTATTTATTTCAGTAGATAAATAAAGCATCCCTCCCCAATAGTATTATGGAGAAGGATGCTTTATATCAAGTGTAAGCTTATTAAAACCTAGTCCGCTAGAAGAACATTAGTTGTCCCTCCACCCGTTAAACTGATATCTACAGGCGCATTCGTTTTCCAATGCCCGCGTGTAAAGTCAGGCACATCTATAGAATTAGAACGGTTGGCCACAGATTGTTCGCTTAAAGGTGTTACTGCACTCCAAAGCGCCGCGTCGTACACGTCTTGATCTAACGGCAGTCCGTTGCGCAAACAGTCAATTAATCGCCAGTCCATAATAAAGTCCATGCCGCCATGGCCTCCAACACGTTTAGCGAGATCGCCTACTTTTTTCACAATTTCTGGGGTATACTTTTCTTCTACAGCTCTATAGTCTTGCTCGTTTAACCACGAGTGTCCTTTTGAAATTTTTCCTGGTTCTGGATATTTTTGCGCAAAACCTTCAGAACCACTTACCATATGAATTCGTGAATAAGGTCTTGGCGAACTCACGTCATGCTGGATCATCATACTTCTACCATTCTTAGTTTTAATCATGGTCGTGTTCATATTGCCTCTAAATTTTTTGTTTTTAAATTCGTTGAAAAACGGATCTTCCCCAGCCAATTTGGTTGCTCGTTTATGCATCGAAAAATCTGCACTAGAAAGTGAAGACAGATAATCCATTTGATCCCCTCTGTTCACATTCATAATCTGACAGATAGGCCCTAATCCGTGCGTGGCATACAGATTCCCGTCACGACCAATGTTTTCTTTTAAACGCCACATATTTTCGTAAGCGTTTTTATCAAAATTTAAATCCACCAAATCATGGATATAGGCACCTTCACCATGTACAATGTCGCCAAAATAGCCTTGGCGCGCCATATTAAGCGTTAATAATTCGAAAAAGTCATAACAACAATTTTCAAGCATCATACAGTGCATCTTGGTACGTTCCGAAGTTTCTACCAATTCCCAGCATTCATCAATTGTTTTTGCTGCGGGCACCTCAACCGCTACATGGCGCCCTGCATTCATCCCATATACAGCCATCGGCACGTGCAAATCCCACGGCGTAGCAATATAAATCAAGTCAAGATCTTCAGTGTCTATCATTTGCTTCCAAGCGTCTTCACTGCCACTATACACTTTTGGGTTATGCTTTGTACCGTCCAATAGTTTTTTGGAACTTTCCGCTTGTTTAGTTCTAGAATCACACAAAGCCTTTATTTCAACACCGTCTATATAACTCATTCTTTTAACCGCCGATGGACCTCGCATTCCCAATCCGATGAAGCCAATCTTTACGGTTTCAATTTTCGGCGCTGCGTAGCCTGACATGTTAAAACGAGAAGTCCCCATATTTGGTGGCGCTATAATTCCTGAAGTAGAACTGCAACTTACAAATCCGCCGGTTGCGACACCAAGTCCTGCTAATCCAGTTAGTTTTAAAAAATTTCTTCTGTTGTTTGAATTACTCATCGTATAGGTATTAGTTTTCATTTATGATTTTTTATCAGATCTAAGACCGCTGCGCTTATAGAACAAAGAACATAGACTTGCTGAGAACTGATTAAGAAACACTTGTCATTAATATTAAAATCCATTATAGATTCACATGCTATGGTAAAGCAAAGAATCAATTCACGATTCCATACCAAATCAACAGCCAATAAAATTGGGAATTATATCCTTGTTTTCACCTAACATTCCTAAAAATTTTTTATAATTTCTTACAACACAAGGAGGTCATAAAGCCAGCTAACATTGACTTAACTTATAAAGATATTCTGTTTATTGAACATGGCAAAAGTTATTTAGAATTAAATCTCAGTTGCATCCCTAAATTGCAGGTTTTAAAAAATGAAATTACAAGTTTCACATGGATACTTCAATCACCTAAAAATTTAAAAACAAAAAAACACCTCTACGTTCAAAAGATCATAGAGACATTTTATTATTAATAATCATTTAGTGTCCAGTAAAAACAAATGATAATGTAACAAACCCATTTAAAGAAAAAGACATTTTAACACTTTCTGAATCTGACTTTGCTTTTTAGAAAATATTTCTTACCAAATTGATTGGGTGATTGCAATTTAAATTATCGTTGTTTGTCAGTTAGATGCAAGCATATCTTTATTCTTAATTCTAGAAGCGCAGCGCCTGCCTGCCGGCGAGGCAGGGTCTTAATTCTTTATCGGACAACAAATGATTTAAGAATTAAACCTTACAATTTATTCCAAGTGTCATTTAACATATTGACATCTGCCACCATTTTGTTTGGATCTAGAACGACGCGTTGAACTTGTTTAGTCGTTTTCAATAGATGACTCCAAGTATTTCCACGCTGCCAGATTTCAACAGGTAGTCTCACGTTTTCGGTAGTATTATCTGTATAAACCACTTGCATCTCAACAGGCATCGGGATTTCTCCATGATTTTCAACGGTAATCAAGTAGTTGCCTTGATATTCCTTCACGGAAGCAATGCCCATATCAATATTGCCATTCCCATAAAACCATCCTTTCCAGAAATAGGACAAGTTCTCTCCGGCTACATTTTCCATATGGTTAAAGAAATCATTAGGCTGTGGGTGTTTATAGGCCCAATGTTGGATATAGCTCTTAAAAGCATTGTCAAAACGCTCAGGTCCTAGAATATATTCGCGAAGCATAAACAAGCCCGATGCCGGTTTGTAATAAGCAGTATAAGCCAAGTTTCTAGCATTGGCAACATCTGGAGCGGTATCAATTCCTTCACGTTTTTCGAAAGTTAAATAATTCACCAAATTACGTGGCTTATCTATTGACGTAGAAAATTCGCCTTTGTTGAATGCTGCGGTGCTGTAATGGTTGATAAAGGTGTTAAAACCTTCATCCATCCAAGGGTAAAGACGCTCGTTACTTCCCACAATCATCGGGAACCAATTGTGTCCAAACTCATGATCTGTAACGCCCCATAAATCTGAGCCGACACTTTGATAATGACAAAAACTAACTCCAGGATATTCCATTCCACCCACACTTGCCGCTACGTTAATGGCATTGTAATATGGATAAGGAAAGTAAGTTGTTGAATAAAATTCTACCGACGCTTTTGTAAATTCTGTTGAGCGCGTCCAAGCTGCTTTACCTGCACTTTCTTTAGGATATACAGATTGCGCCATCCCTGTTTTGCCGTTACCAAGATTCATACGTGCTGCATCCCAAATGAATGCTTTTGATGACGCCCATGCCACATCACGTGTGTTTTCCATTTTATAATGCCAGGTCAGCGTGCCGTTTGGTTTTGCTTGCGACGCAGGTTTGCCTACCTCATCAGGCTTGATAATATATACGGTTTCATCACTTTTCTCAGCTTTTGCAAAACGATCTTGTTGAGTTTTTGTAAGCACCTCTTTCGGATTTTGTAAAATCCCTGAGCACACTACCGTATGATTTGCCGGAGCCGTAATTTTCACATTAAAAGTTCCATATTCGCAATAAAACTCACCTGCTCCTAAATATGGTTCTGTATTCCAGCCCGTAACATCATCAAAAACAGCTACACGTGGATACCATTGTGCCAATGCATAAATGGTTCCAGCTTCAGTTTCTAATCGGCCCATACGGTCCATGCCTTCTACAGGAACTTTAAATTTAAAATCCATACCTATGGTCACTTTGCCGCCATTAGCAGCCAACGGTTTGTCAAGAAAAAGTTGCATGCGGGTATCGGTCACCAAATATTTTGAAGAAACTCCTGATTCTGTTTTTGCGGTTACATTGTTCAATTCAAATCCGCCTTCAACATCACCAGCATAACGGCTTCCTAAAACCGAAGTCGTTAAGGTGCCTCGAGAAGTTTCTGTAAAGCGGTTTTGCTCCAAATACAACCAAATAAACTCTAAGGTTTCTGGGCTGTTATTGGTATAATCAATGGTAACAGTACCTGAAACGGTATGATTTTTATCGTCTAAGGCCACTTCCAAATTATAATCGGCTGAATTTTGCCAATATTCCGGACCAGGTTTGCCTGATGCCGTACGATAGGTACTGCCTTGACGATAAGACACATTGTCAAATAAATGCTGATTATTAGTCACTGCTTCTTGAGCAACTACAGACAAGGAAAAAGCGAATAACATGAGGAACATGCTATTTTTTAAATACTTCATAATTAAAAATTTAATGATAGGAATGCGAATATACTAATTAGAACGAAAGAAAACAGGCGCTATCCTCCATTCAGGATGAGTTTATAGATTATTTAACATCCTGATTTCAACTGTCAACAATGGTTAAAGTTAGAGCATATTTAAAATTCCTTAAGTTGGTAATAAACCATTACAATTATCTAACACGAAACATGTTTACAAATTAAAATCTGCCACCTATTCATTTGTAAAACTTTAACAATTCGTTAAAAAATCACGAGTGTGTTCAAAAATTCAGTAATTTTGCAACGTATGAAACAATTTTTACATAAATCAATGGCTTTTTTTATGGCATCTGTCGTCCTCATGACGACGTCGTCATTTGCTGTTGATGTGCATTATTGTGGAGACACCTTGGTCGATTTTTCATTTATGCAGCAAGTCGAAACTTGTGGCATGGAAAAAGCACCAGTAAGTACAAGTTGTGAAAATCCAGATCTTGCTGTAAAATCATGCTGTACAGACAAACAAATTGTTAAGGAAGGTCAAGATGATCTCAAAGTATCTTTCGACACCTTAACCCTCGAGCAATACCTTTTTGTTGCGTCATTTACTTATTCTTATATTAATCTGTTTGAAGGAACTGAATCTAACAGTATTCCTTTTGTAGATTATGCGCCCCCTTTTATTGAACGGGATGTGCAAGTGCTGCACCAGACCTATTTAATTTGATTTATTAGTCAGTCCTGATAATCATCAGGAGAACAAGCCCGACGTTATTACGTTTTGGGCACGTTTTGTTAGTTCTATATCTATAGAGCTTAACCCAAACGCTTTGTTTAACTGTCTAATACATACCACCCATGCTCAATAAAAGCATCAAATTTCTTATAGAAAATAAATTAGTCGCTGTACTCCTTTTAACGTTATTCGTTGGTTGGGGATTAGTAAACGCGCCTTTCGATATAAATACTGGTTTCTTACCATCTGACCCAGTTTCCGTTGATGCCATTCCCGATATTGGAGAAAACCAACAAATTGTCTTTACAAAATGGGACGGGCGATCTCCACAAGATATTGAAGACCAAATTACCTACCCTTTGACAACCTCGTTGTTAGGAATTTCAGGCGTAAAAACCATTCGTAGTTCTTCAATGTTCGGTTTTTCGAGCATTTATATCATTTTTGAAGAAGATGTTGAATTTTATTGGTCCCGCAGCCGAATCCTTGAAAAGTTAAATTCGCTCTCTGCCAATCTTTTACCTGATGATGTGAATCCTGCGTTAGGACCGGATGCAACAGGCTTAGGTCAGGTATTTTGGTATACTTTAGAAGGTCGTGATAAAGAGGGCTACGTTACCGGCGGTTGGGATCTTCATGAGCTGCGCAGTATTCAAGATTACTACGTGAAATACGGTTTATCTTCTGCAAGTGGAGTTTCTGAAGTAGCTTCTATTGGTGGGTATGTTCAGGAATATCAAATTGATGTGGATCCTGAAAAGATGCGTCAGTATAATATCGGCTTGAGCGCTATCGTAAAAGCGGTCAAGGAAAGCAATCAAGATATTGGAGCGCAGACCTTGGAAATTAATCAAGCAGAATATCTAGTGCGTGGTCTGGGTTACGTAAAATCTGTGGCAGATATTGAAAATGCGGTGGTAACTTCCGAGAATTTCACCTCTATCAGAATCAAGGACATTGCCAATGTCAACCTCGGGCCACAAGCCAGACGCGGCATTCTAGACAAAGAAGGCGCTGAAGTTGTAGGTGGCGTTGTGGTTGCGCGTTACGGTGCGAATCCATTGGAAGTCATTAATAATGTAAAAGATCAGATTGCGGAATTATCTTCCGGACTACCTAGTAAAACGTTATCGGATGGACGCACTTCACAAATAACTATTGTTCCATTCTACGATCGTTCTGAACTGATTCAGGAAACCCTATACACGCTTAACGAAGCACTTATTCTCGAAATCCTGATCACCATTTTGGTGATTATCGTTATGGTCTTCAACTTACGGGCTTCGATTCTTATTTCGGGATTATTACCCGTGGCCGTTTTGATGGTATTCATTACGATGAAACTGTTTAACGTGGATGCCAACATTGTAGCCCTTTCAGGTATTGCGATTGCCATTGGAACTATGGTAGATGTTGGGGTGATTCTCGCCGAAAACATGATCCGGCACATGGAAAGTGAAAAATTACGCCTCCGCGAAGATGGTACCGAATACACCACCAACGAAATCATTTACAATGCCACCACTGAAGTTTCTGGAGCTATATTAACTGCGGTTTTAACCACAATTATCAGTTTTGTTCCTGTGTTTACAATGATCGGTGCTGAAGGTAAGTTGTTCCGCCCGTTAGCATTTACCAAAACGATGGCGATATCCGCGTCCTTAGTTGTGGCTCTGTTTTTAATTCCGCCATTTGCAGCATTTTTATTCAGAAAGAGCAACATCATGGAGCGCTCCAAATACATTATGAATAGCATTCTTATCATACTCGGGATAGCTGCTATGGTATATGGTTTCTGGCTAGGCATCATTTTGATAGGCTTTGGAACAGTAGGGATTTTAAATACACGCCATGTCGTTACTGACAAACGTGCCAATCTGATTAAAATCATCATCTCCGTAATCACAATTGTCGTTTTACTAGCAGAATATTGGCGACCACTCGGATTTGATCGCAGCATCATCATGAACTTGATTTTCGTTAGTATTATTTGCTTCGGATTGCTTGGTGTGTTCTCTCTTTTCCAGAGATATTACCACGCCATTTTAAGCTGGGCACTTCAAAATCGTTTATTGTTTTTAATTATTCCAACAACAGTTTTGGTTTTAGGTGTCGTGATTATGCGCAATACCGGAAAGGAATTTATGCCAGCACTTAATGAAGGGTCGTTTTTATTAATGCCTACCTCCCTACCTCACGCTGGTGTGGAAGAAAATAAGCGTGTTTTACAACAGCTCGATATGGCCGTGGCGAGCATCCCAGAAATTGAAACTGTGGTCGGAAAGGCGGGAAGAACAGAATCCGCACTTGATCCTGCACCACTTTCCATGTACGAAAATGTGATCAATTACAAGTCAGAGTACATGCGAAATGCTGATGGCGACAGACAGCGCTATCAAGTTAATGACGACGGATTATATGTATTGAAAAACAAAAGCTTATTTCACAATACCAATAGCGATGTGAGTGATGTAGCTCTGGAAAATGCTCGTAACAAAGGCATACTTTCCACAGCAATAACGGTAGCAGATAAAGATCTTATACAGGATGAAGATGGCGAGTATTTTAGAAATTGGCGACCAGAAATCAATAGTCCGAATGATATTTGGAACGAAATTGTAAACGTGACCAAAATTCCTGGTGTGACCTCGGCGCCGAAGTTACAGCCGATTGAAACCCGATTGGTGATGTTACAAACGGGAATGCGTGCACCAATGGGCATCAAAGTAAAAGGTCAGAATTTAGAACAAATTGAAGCCTTTGGACTAGAATTGGAAAGCATTTTGAAACAAGCCGAAGGCGTTAAGGAACAAGCTGTCTTTGCTGACCGTATTGTTGGAAAACCGTATTTGCTTATCGATATCAAAAGGGAGCAATTGGCACGTTATGGCATCACCATTATGGAGGTTCAGGAAATACTACAGATTGCGGTGGGCGGCATGCCGCTTACACAAACGGTAGAAGGTCGTGAGCGCTACGGCGTACGTGTGCGTTATCCTCGTGAATTGCGTTCTAATCCGGAGGACATTAAAAACATCCATGTTCCTGTTGAAAAAGGAAGCCCAGTACCATTAGGCGAGTTGGTAGATATCAGATATGAAAAAGGTCCTATGGTGATTAAAAGTGAAGACACGTTCTTAATCGGGTACGTACTATTTGACAAATTGGACGGATTTGCAGAAGTTGATGTGGTAGAAAATGCACAAGCCCTCATTCAAAAACACATTGATAATGGCGACTTGGTAGTGCCGCATGGTATCACTTACCGATTTACGGGAACTTATGAAAACCAACTTCGCGCCGAAAAGACATTATCCGTGGTCGTCCCCTTAGCGTTATTAATTATTTTTGTAATTCTCTATTTCCAATTCCGCTCAGTGACTACGTCGCTAATGGTGTTTACCGGAATTACGGTAGCTTTTGCTGGCGGATTTATTATGATCTGGTTGTATGGTCAGGATTGGTTCTTCAATTTCAGCATTTTTGGAGAAAACATGCGCGATCTATTCAATATGAAAACCATCAACCTGAGTGTCGCCGTGTGGGTCGGATTTATTGCGCTATTTGGTATTGCTACCGATGATGGTGTGGTCATGGCCACGTATCTCACCCAAACGTTTGAAAGAGAGCAACCAACCGATAAAAAAGGCATTAGACGTGCCACTTTAGAAGCGGCAGGTAATAGAATTCGTCCGTGTTTAATGACCACAGTGACCACGGTACTGGCTTTATTACCGGTATTAACCTCAACAGGAAAAGGAAGCGATATCATGATCCCGATGGCCATTCCTATTTTTGGCGGGATGTTGATAGACACGACGTCTTACTTCTTGGTTCCTGTACTCTACAGTTGGAAAAAAGAACGTGAAGCAAAAAGACAACTTAAAAGGGAATCAAAAACACTAATTACTGAATAATGAGCAACAAGAATAGTTATATCGTCCTCTTTATCTGCTTTGCATTTGGCCTTTCGTCATTCAACAGTCATGGCCAAGATTTGCAATCGTACATTGAAGAAGCAATTGCCAATAACCCTGAAATTCAAAAAGTGGATTTGCAATACAAAATTGCTACTGAAAAAATCAAGGAAGTCAATAGTTTACCTAACACCGAGTTAAATTTTGGTGTGATGGCCATAGCGCCAGAAGTAGAGATGCCCATGGAACGTTTTAGAGTTTCTGTGATGCAAATGTTGCCTTGGTTTGGCACCATTACCTCAAGAGAAAATTATGCAACAGCAATGGCAGATGCACAATATGTGGAGGTCACCATCGCGAAACGGAAATTGGCACTTTCAGTTTCCCAACTGTACTATACGCTTTATGAAATTAGAGCAAAACAAGCCGTGCTTCAGAAAAACATTGCGCTATTAGAAACGTATGAGCGACTTGCCTTGACCTCTTTGGAAGTCAATAAAGCATCTGCCGTTGATGTATTGAAATTACAAATTAGACAAAACGAATTACAACAGGAAATTGACGTTTTAGATCAGCAGAACAAAGGCATACAGGCTGCAATGAACAGCGTATTGAATAAGTCTTATGATGCAACAGTTGAGGTGTCAGAAGCATTGGAAATTCCAGAAAACGATAGCATTTTTAGTTATGATAGTTTGGCGGTTAACCCTGAATTACTCAAATATGATAAACTGTACCAATCTGTTGAACAGTCAGAATTGATGAACCAAAAGGAAAGTGTTCCAATGATCGGACTTGGTGTAGAATATATCAATCAGGAAAAGAGCCCGATGAGCATGAGTTCTTACCAAGATATGGTTATGCCAATGGTGTCGTTATCCATCCCAATTTTTAATAACACCTATAAATCCAGAACGCGACAGAATGCGCTTCAACAGCAAGAAATACAATCGCAAAAAGATGAGCGTTTAAACATGTTGACGGCCGATTTATCCAAGGCCATTTCGCAGCGTAATCAATCTCGTATAAAATTCAACAGTCAGCAAAAAAACTTAAAGCAGGCTGAAGATGCAGAAGGCATCCTCATCAAGAATTACGAAACAGGCACTATCGATTTTAATGATGTTTTAGACATTCAGGAATTGCAATTAAAATTTCAAATGAATCAAATTGAAGCGATCAACATATATTATGTACAATCGGCCCTCATCAACTATTTAGTTCACTAATTATGATAAAAGACTTTTACATCAAAAACATGGTTTGCGATCGCTGCATTAAGGTCTTACGAGATGAACTGAATGCTCACAATATCGAACTCCTTAACATTGAATTAGGGCGAATCACCTTGAATGTAAAAGACTCAGACCCTACAGAAATTTTGGGGTCCATATTAGATAAAAATGGATTTTCATTAATTAACAATCCTGAACTACATCTTGTGGAGCAAATAAAAATTGAACTCATACAATTGTTGAAACATTTACCATTACAAATCGAGCAAAAGCTATCCACTTATTTAGAATTAAAGCTCCACAAGGATTATTTTAAAATGAGTAAGCTTTTCTCTACTAACGAAAGTGTTACCATAGAAAAATATTTTATCAAATTAAAAATAGAAAAAGTTAAAGAGCTGATTCAAAATCAAGCATTGAATTTTACAGAAATCAGCCAACTGCTCAATTATAGCAACATCAATCATCTGAGCAGACAATTTAAGAGAGAAACAGGCATGAGTTTATCAGAGTATAAATCGTCACAAAAAAACGACAGAACATCGTTAGACCAAATTGTATAACAATCAACCAAGATTATAACACAAAATATTGAGTATCAATAGTAATTTTGAAAAAATTAATCTTATGAGAACATTAAATCTAGTATTTATTCTCACGCTTTTGGGGCTGAATAGCACAGTTGCGCAACAGCTTGAAGGTAATGTTGATAATTTGCCAGTACAAGAACACAGGCTGACCATTAGGGAAGCTATGGTTTCTAAAACTGGTAAAGTAGTTAAAGCAATGACGGTTAACGGAACTATTCCAGGGCCAACCCTTGAATTTACTGAAGGTGAATATGCAGTGATTTACGTAACAAATGAGATGAGTGTAGAAACGTCCATTCATTGGCACGGCTTACTGTTACCCAATTTTATGGACGGCGTGCCTTATTTAACCACGCCACCCATTAAGCCAGGAACCACCTTTAAATATGAGTTTCCATTGCGACAGTCCGGCACCTATTGGTACCATTCGCATACTATGTTACAGGAGCAAAGCGGTGTGTTCGGATCTCTATTAATTCATCCAAAGGAAAAAACATTAGACTATACTACTGATTTAGTCGTGATGCTTTCTGATTGGACTAATGAGCAACCTAAAGATGTGATGCGTAATTTAAAACGCGGCAATGAATGGTACCAAATGAAAAAAGGCACCGCTACACCCTTAAATCAGGTAATTGCTCGCGGTGCCTTTGGAGCGCAACTCAACTTTTGGAAACAGCGTATGGAAGGTGCTGATATAGCAGATGTGTATTACCCCGCATTTTTAATCAATGGTGAAACTTCTATGGAGTATCCAGATTTTAAGCCGGGAGAAAAGGTGCGTTTACGAATCATAAATGGCTCTGCCTCATCTCAATTTTGGATGACTTTTGGTGGCGAAGCGCCACTATTAGTGTCTGCGGATGGTTTGGATGTGGTTCCTGTGGCACGGTCTAAATCGTTCATTGCAACGGCAGAGACTTACGATTTTATCATCACCATTCCTGAAAATGGTAAGGTTGAATTTAAGGCCATGGCACAAGATGGTTCTGGCACAACAACAGCATATTTTGGAGCGGGCAAACTGCTTCCCGCGGAAACTTTGAGTCCACCAAATAAAATAAGAATGATGCAAGACATGGCAAAGATGGATATGAAGATGGGCGCCCATGCTATAAAATTCCAACCTAAAAAAGATGAGCGTCATGAAATGAAAGAAGAATACGGGATGACAATGGATCATGGCAGCATGGCAATGCCAAAAGTTGATAAAAAGACAGCACCAATGGACCATTCAAAAATGGCTCACGACACAATGATAAAGTCGAAGGACTCATCAAGCGCCAAAAAAATGGATCATTCTAAAATGAACCACGACAACATGGAGATGCCTAAAGATTCTGCCACCACCAAGAATATGGACCATGCCCAACCTAAAGAAAATCATTTCAGAATAGCTATGGACGGTATGGACAAGGCGCCTCAATACACTTACGACTATTTGAAATCGGCTGAAAAAACCACCTATGATGCCAACCTTCCCGTAAAAGAAATTTTGTTAAATCTGACCGGGAATATGCAACGCTATATTTGGAGTATGAACGGGGTCCCGTTAAGCGAGGCCGATAATATAAAGATAAATAGTAATGAGGTCACCCGCATCACTTTCAATAACCTGACCATGATGCATCATCCCATGCATCTTCACGGTCATTTTTTCAGGGTTATCAATAAAAATGGCGACTATTCACCTCTAAAGCATACGGTCAATGTGCCGCCAATGGAAGAAGTAACCATCGAATTTAGTGGCAATGATGGTGATGAAAACGGCGATTGGTTTTTTCACTGTCATATCCTTTACCATATGATGAGCGGTATGGCGCGTATTGTGAGTTATGATACATCTCGCGACCCAAGGATGGAACAACACCCAGTAACACATTTAATTAATGAGGCGGATCAATATTATACCTGGTCCCTTCTAGATGTGGCTACACATATGTCCGAATTAAATTTTGTGACTTCAAACCTCCGTAATCAATTTAACGTGTCAGCGGAATATGGTTGGAATGAAAATTTAGAAGCCGAAGTAACCTATGAGCGTTATTTACATGATTATTTCCGAGTTTTTGTTGGGGTCAATGTTGAAAATGAATTAGAGGACAGTTTGGAAGAAATCAATACCACGGCTATTGCAGGGATCCGATTTTTAACTCCATACTTATTCAACTTGGATGTGCGAATGGACAGCAAACTTAGACCACAAATCAGTTTGAGCCGAGAACTATTACTATTCCCAAGAACTGCCATTTTTGGAAATTATGAATATCAAGCAGATTTTGGTTGGGTAGACCAATTGCCAACAGGTGAAAATTTCGACAATGAAGTCACTTGGAATGCCGGCATAGAATATTACCTATCGCGAGATTTTTCACTTACTGCCAGTTATGATAACCGTTTTGGCGCTGGTGGTGGACTATCTATCAGGTTTTGATGAAAATTAAATAGAATTATTCACCATTAAATTTTAACCCTATGAATTATTATTTTAGTAAAACCGTCAAAGGAACTTTTGAAGAAGTTATCGACAAAGTCACAAAAGGCTTAAAGGAAGAAGGTTTTGGCATTCTCACGGAAATAGATATAAAGGAAACCCTCAAGAAAAAACTCGATGTAGATTTTAAAAACTATAAAATCTTAGGTGCATGCAACCCTCCATTTGCTCATAAAGCTTTGGTGGCAGAAGATAAGATTGGGACGATGTTACCGTGCAATGTCATTGTTCAAGAAATAGAGCCAGGTGTAATGGAGGTTGCGGCTGTAAATCCGATGGCCTCTATGCAAGCAGTAGAAAATGAAGAACTTCATGAAATTGCTTCCCAAATAACAGCACTGCTTGAAGCTATTATTGCTAAATTATAAGAATATCAACTAGTAATCAATTATAAATTAAAACAACCCTTAAACAATTAACAAATGAAAACAATTAAAAGAAGTATTGGATCCGTAGCTCTTGCCGCAACATTCATGTTAACCGTATCATGTAAAGATGCAAGCAAAACTGAAGCCACTACAACTAGTGAACCTACTACTGAAAACACCGTAGCATCACAAGAATCGGTAACAACGTCTGATAAACAAGATGCCAAAGCCGAGGTTATTTTAAAGGATTATTTTAACTTAAAGGATGCATTGGTAGGTGATGATGGTGAAAAAGCGAAAGAATTTGGAGCTACTTTGACAAATTCGTTAAAAGCTTTTGAGGTTTCAAATTATTCGGCTGACGAGCAATCTGAACTAAAAGACATTATTGAGGATGCCACTGAACACGCAGAACATATTGCAGAAAGTGATATTAAACACCAACGTGAGCATTTCAAAACCTTAAGCAAAGACATCACGGATATGGTGGCTATTACAGGTACAAAAATGACTTTATATGAGCAGTTTTGCCCTATGTACGATCGTGGGTCTGCATGGTTAAGCACTAAGGAAGAAATTAGAAATCCTTACCATGGGAGCGCAATGTTAAAATGTGGTTCAGTTCAGCGTACAATTAACTAAATGAAGGTTATTAAAATCATAGCAGGGATAGCTCTCTTTCTATTGGTAGCGATTCAATTTTTCCCTACAGATAGAAATGAGAGCTATACTGTACTTTCATCTGATTTTATGTTGGTGAATACCGTGCCAACTGACATTCAGAAGAAATTGAAAGCGTCCTGTTATGATTGTCATAGTAACCTTACAGCATACCCTTGGTACAATAAAGTTCAGCCCATTGCTTGGTTTTTGGAAGACCATGTTAAAGAAGGCAAGGCTGAACTTAATTTTAATGAATGGGACACCTATTCTGACAGAAGAAAAAAAAGTAAGCTACGCTCAATAATCAAACAAATTGAAAATGATGAAATGCCTTTAAAAAGCTACACGTATCTTCATAGGGATGCCATACTGTCTCAAGAGGATGCTAATATCATCATCAATTTCATGAATCATTTGAAGGATAGCTTACAATAAGCTTTTAATAGAGAGAAAGCGGCAACAAATAGCTTTTAATGCCCTTTCTCTCATTTAAGCAGACCTTTATTAGTGATTTAGAAATATTAGAAAAAAGGTCACCAATCAAACACTTTGGAGGTCGAGTATATTGATTACTAATAGAAACCCATTATGGTTTTTTGAAACGCTTAGTTCACAACTCTAATTAGAAAAAATGAAACACACATATCACATACAAGGAATGACCTGCAATGGCTGTAGAAGTCATGTTGAACAAACACTTTCTAAAGTGGATGGCGTTACGAATGCTGTAGTAGATTTAGATAAAGCGGAAGCTACCGTTGAAATGGTTTCTCACATTCCACTAGAAAAATTACAACAAGCGCTCGAAGATGATGGTGGTAATTACAGTATTCATATGCCAAAGCATAGTGAGAAAAATACAATGACCCATACCTACCAGATTCAAGGAATGACCTGCAATGGTTGTAGAAATCATGTTGAACAAACACTTTCCAAAGTAGACGGGGTTACGAAAGCTGCTGTAGATTTAGAAAAAGCAGAAGCTACTATTGATATGGCCTCGCATATTTCTCTAGAAACGTTTCAAAAGGCACTCCAAGACGATGGTGGTAATTATAGTATTCATATGCCAAAGGTTGATGATAAGGGAGATATGGTCACCACCTATCAAATTCAAGGCATGACCTGCAACGGATGCCGTAGCCATGTAGAGCAAATATTATCAAAAGTGGACGGGGTTTCCAATGCTGTTGTCGATTTAGAAAAAGCGGAAGCCACCATTACCATGACGGCTCATATCCCGTTAAAAACCTTTCAAAAAGCATTAAAGGATGATGGTGACAGTTATAGCATTCACCCTCTAGGCACAAAACCGACTGAAAAGTCTGCTACCAAAGCCCCAATAAATGGCAACGGCACCTTTTACTGTCCGATGCATTGTGAAGGTGATAAAACCTACGACAAACCTGGCGATTGCCCCGTATGTGGAATGGATTTAGTGGAAGAGCAAAATCTTACTGCAGTGACTACCCAACAATGGACTTGCCCAATGCACCCTGAAGTTATTAAGGATGAAGCTGGCGCCTGCCCTATTTGTGGTATGGATCTCGTGCCCATGGAACCCGATTTGTCTTCTGAAGAAAAGACCTATAAAAAATTATTGAAGAAGTTTTGGATAGCCGTGGCATTCACGCTACCCATTTTCTTTATCGCCATGAGCGAAATGATTCCAAACAATCCGCTGTATGAGGTGATGGATCAAAAAATGTGGAATTGGGTACAATTCGGATTATCGATTCCGGTGGTATTTTATGCTACATGGATGTTCTTTGAACGTGCCTATCGCAGTATCAAAACCTGGAACCTCAACATGTTTACCCTCATTGGCATTGGTGCCGGTGTGGCGTGGCTTTTTAGTGTGTTTGGAATGTTAGTTCCTGATTTCTTCCCTGAACAGTTTAAAACAGAATTTGGTGCGGTACACGTTTATTTTGAAGCCGCCACTGTGATTCTCACCTTGGTGTTAATGGGTCAAGTTTTGGAAGCTCGTGCGCATAGTAAAACAAATTCTGCGGTCAAGGAATTATTAAAACTCGCCCCAAATAAGGCAGTGCGTGTTGTTGATGGTGTTGAAGAAGAAGTCTCCATTGATCAGATTGAAAAAGGCGATATTTTACGCGTTAAACCCGGTGATAAAATCCCTGTAGATGGCGTGGTTACTGAAGGAGAAACTACGGTAGATGAATCGATGATTTCCGGCGAACCGATTCCGGTAAATAAAGCCATAGATGATAAGGTGAGTAGTGGCACCATAAATGGCAATCAGTCATTTTTAATGAAAGCCGAAAAAGTGGGGAGCGAGACCTTGCTTTCCCAAATAATACATATGGTTAACGATGCGAGTCGCAGTCGCGCACCAATTCAGAAATTAGCCGATACCGTTTCCGGATATTTTGTGCCGGTGGTTGTGATCATCTCTATTATTACGTTTTTTGTGTGGGTACTCTGGGGGCCAGAGCCAGCCTATGTGTACGGTTTGGTTAATGCCATAGCGGTATTAATTATTGCCTGCCCATGTGCTTTAGGATTGGCCACACCAATGTCCGTTATGGTAGGTGTTGGTAAAGGTGCGCAAAATGGTGTGCTGATAAAAAATGCCGAAGCTCTAGAAAAAATGGACAAGGTGGACACCTTAATCGTTGATAAAACCGGTACGATTACAGAAGGCAAACCTACCGTAGAAAAGATGGGCTCATTTGGTGCTGGACTGTCCGAAATGGATGTTGCGCATCGTATCGCATCCTTGAATAGCTCTAGCGAGCATCCGCTTGCGGAAGCTACCGTTAAATACGCTAAAGAACAAAAGGTAAGCATTTCAAAAACTGACAAGTTTAGCGCGGTCACCGGAAAAGGTGTAGAAGGCACAGTAAATGGTGAAAAATTAGATTTAGGAAATGCCAAAATGATGGCCCACGCCAATGCGACAATCGCTCCAAAAATGGAAGCAGAAGCACAAGCGTTCCAAAAACAAGGAAAAACCGTCTCGTACTTGGCGATAGACGGCAAGGTTTCTGGCTATGTAGTGATTAGCGATAAAATTAAACCAACCAGCGCGAAAGCCATTAAAGAACTACAAGACAAA
This sequence comes from Gelidibacter salicanalis, assembly GCF_007997285.1. Taxonomy (GTDB): domain Bacteria; phylum Bacteroidota; class Bacteroidia; order Flavobacteriales; family Flavobacteriaceae; genus Gelidibacter; species Gelidibacter salicanalis. The sequence continues at coordinate 109,397 of NZ_VORX01000005.1, read as the reverse complement.
GGCATTGCGGTAATTATGCTTACGGGCGATAACCATGACACGGCACAAGCGGTAGCAACGGAATTGAATCTCACCAATTTTATGGCAGGCATGCTACCAGAAGACAAGTTGAAGGAAGTTACCAAACTGCAGCAACAAGGCAAAGTAGTAGCCATGGCCGGCGACGGTATAAATGATGCGCCTGCCCTTGCAAAAAGCGATGTGGGTATTGCGATGGGCACAGGTACCGATGTGGCTATAGAAAGTGCGATGATTACCTTGGTTAAAGGTGATTTACACGGCATCGTTAAGGCACGGAATTTAAGTCACGCCGTGATGCGAAACATCAAGCAAAACCTGTTTTTTGCTTTGATTTACAATACCCTGGGGGTTCCAGTAGCCGCCGGCGTTTTATTCCCGTTTTTTGGAATACTATTATCGCCAATGATTGCGGCATTGGCTATGAGTTTTAGTTCTGTGTCCGTCATCGGAAACGCACTGAGACTACGCTCAAAATCAATTAATTAATCACTAAAACCTTAAGGAAATGGAAAATCAAAACAAAATGGAGGACCAAAACATGAAGAAAAATCAATACACCAAATTTGTAGGCATGCTAGTAGCCTCGTTTTTAGCGATGTACATCACGATGTATTTAAACACTTACGCTTTTGACCATGTTTATTTTAGCTTAACCCGTTTTTATATGTCGTGTTTGGGTATTTCTGCCATGGCTATCATTATGTTCGTTGCCATGCGAAATATGTATCAAAATAAGAAGAAGAATATGGCTATCATATTTGGGAGCATCGCCCTATTTATTGGCGCCTTAAGTTTGGTGCGCGCACAAGCACCAATTATTGGGGACGTGTTATGGATGAAAGCGATGATTCCGCATCATTCCATTGCCATTCTGACTAGTGAACGGGCTGACATTAAAGATCCTGAAGTCAAACAATTGGCTGAGGATATCATCAAAGCTCAGAGAAAAGAAATTGAAGAGATGAAACAAATGATAAAAAGATTAGAAACAAAATAATTTTAATTTGGGCGCTCAGGCGGGCTGTTCGCTACAATCTTTTTGCTCGTACCTCACAAAAAGGATTTCCACTACCATCCCTAGCGCAGGGTGTTAAATTTATTGACATTTAGAAATTATGAATAAAAATATCGCATATATACTACTCGCAGTAGCTGGAGGCATTTTAGTTGGCTGGCTCATTTTTGGCAATAACAACGCAGCATCCAAAAATGCCGCTGACCAACATGATCACGTTGGTGAAACTGCAGCTCAACTATGGACCTGCTCCATGCACCCGCAAATTATGCAGCCAGCACCTGGCGATTGCCCGTTATGTGGCATGGATCTTATACCTGCCGAATCTGGCGCTGATGGTCTTGCCCTGAACGAGATTAAAATGTCCGAAAATGCAATGGCCTTGGCAAATATTCAAACAACAGTTATCGGGAGTGCAGTTGCTGAAGATGCTACCGACGGCATGATTTCACTATCCGGAAAAATTGCGATTAACGAAGAAAACAAGTCCGTGCAATCTAGCTATTTTGATGGGCGTATTGAACGTTTGAATGTGAGTTATGAAGGGCAACAAATAAATAGAGGGCAATTACTAGCGACCATTTATGCACCTAACTTGGTTGCCGCACAACAGGAATTGATTACCACGGCGTCATTAAAAGCGTCACAACCTGCGTTATACAACGCTGTTCGGAATAAATTAAAAAATTGGAAATTGACCGAAAAACAAATCGACGCGATTGAAACATCTGGTAAAGTGTTGGAGAATTTTCCAATCTATGCCACTGTTTCTGGTACCGTTTCAGAAGTTATGGCTAGAGAAGGTGATTTTGTGAAGCAAGGACAGCCCATTCTTAAAGTGAGTAATTTAAACTCCGTGTGGGCACAATTTGATGCCTATGAAAGCCAGATTTCAAATTTAAAGGAAGGTCAAAAAATTAAGGTGGTTGCCAACGCGTATCCTAATAAAGAATTTGATGCTACCGTGTCTTTTATTGACCCTATGTTGAGTAATGCGACACGTACGGTTACGGTTAGAGCAACGCTCAAAAACTCGGACGACTTGTTTAAACCTGGAATGTTTGTTACAGGAAAAATTAAAGGTGCATCCACAATGAGCAGCGAGATGTTAACCATTCCTGCAAGTGCGGTCATGTGGACTGGTGAGCGCTCATTGGTCTATGTGAAGACCGACCCGAATGCACCGGTTTTTGAAATGCGTGAGGTGACTATTGGCACTCGAAATGGCACCCAATATACCATTACAAAAGGTTTGAACAACGGCGATGAAATTGTGACCAACGGAACGTTTACCGTAGATTCTGCAGCACAATTGCAAGGCAAAAATTCGATGATGAATAAAGGGAAGGAAAAACACGCTCAGGTGCCGCTTTCGGAGATGAAAATTGAGTTGTCAGAAAAATTCCAAAAAGAATTTATGAACATTATCAATCCCTATCTTCAAATGAAAGATGCTTTTGTAGCGAGTGATGCCAAACAGGTCTCAGCCCACGCTAAAACGACGTTGAAAGCGCTTAAAGCTTTAAATATAGAAGATTTAGGACAGATGGAAAAAGCCCATATGATTAAGAGTATTGAAATGGTTGAGGTCATTTCTAAGAATGAAAATTTGGATAATCAACGAGAACATTTCGTCATCTTGAATGAAAATTTAGTGCCCATAGCGATCAACGTCAAAATGTTGGACGCAGCACTTTATGTTCAAAAATGCCCAATGGCCAATAACGATAAAGGTGCCGTTTGGTTGAGCAAAGAAGAAGGGGTTAGAAATCCATATTATGGCGACCAAATGATGACCTGCGGAAGTGTGATTGAGACCGTAAGTAAGCGATAACATCATTAATATTATAATCTTTAAGGACGTTACGCAATCATCATAAATCAAATAAAAACCCGACAGAAACATCTCAAATGTTGGCGTCGGGTTTTTTAGTTATAATCAACCAGCACTATAATGAGCGTGGGTCATCAATCGTCTGTTTTGATAAATTTCGGATTGACATAAAGTTTTCCTTCTTTTAATTTTTTCCAGTATACCTTCATATCAGCGTTAATTTCAGGCGCCATAATATACAAGCCTATAATATTTGGAAAGGACATGGCGAGAATCATCATATCGGCAAAACTCAACACGGCACCCAAACTCACGGACGCCCCTAATACGACAAACAACAAATACAAAACTTTATACACCAATTCCAGTTTTTTACTTCTTCCAAAAAGGTAGCTCCAAGAACGCATCCCGTAATAGGACCAAGATACCATGGTAGAAAATGCAAATAAGAAAACGGCGACGGCCAATACGGAAGGGAACCAAGACACCACACTACCAAAAGCATCGGCCGTAAGCTCTACGCCTCCCAGACCGCTGCTGGTTTCGTGCATTCCGGTAAAAATAAGTACCAAAGCGGTCATGGTACACACCAACATGGTATCAATAAATGGTTCCACTAAAGAGGTAAATCCGTCAGCAACAGGATGATTTGTTTTGGCTGCACTGTGGGCAATAGCCGCTGAACCAACGCCCGCTTCACTAGAAAATGCCGCTCGCTGCAAGCCTATAATCAACACGCCAATAAAGCCTCCTTTTAAGGCTTCCGCAGAAAAAGCACCATCAACAATCGCCATAAAAGCACCACCAATAAACTCGAAGTGATACCCAATGACCACCAAACATCCCACCACATAAAAAATGGCCATTACGGGAACTACTTTGGCAGTTACTTTAGCAATACTTTTGATGCCGCCAATAATCACAGCGCCTACTAATAATGCAAATCCGACACCGAACCAAAATCCGTGGCCTTGTAAAAATGGAAGCTCTTCAGAAACAATTTTAAACGCCTGATTGGATTGTAGCATATTGCCGCCTCCAAACGATGCGCCTACACCAAGTACAGCAAAAAATATAGCTAAGAATTTTCCTAATTTCTTAAGATTTCTTTTTTCGAGACCATAGCGCAGATAGTTCATCGGTCCACCGAAAATCCTACCGTCCTCATCAATAATACGGTATTTCACACCTAAGGTACACTCGGCAAATTTTAGTGACATTCCGAAAAATCCAGCGAGAAACATCCAAAAGGTTGCTCCTGCACCACCTAGAGAAATCGCAACGGCAACACCTGCAATATTTCCTAAACCAACGGTAGCCGATACAGCAGTAGCCATAGCTTGAAAATGTGTTATGGTTCCTGGCGCGTTAGGATCGTCATACTTCCCTCGTGCCAAATCTAGCGAATGTTTAAAACCGCGGATATTGACAAATTTCAATCGCAGCGTAAAGAAGATACTTCCTAAAATAAGCCAGATGACAATAAAAGGAATGTTTTTCGTCTTCACAACGCCATTAGGATGTAATAAAGGTTGCGGCGTATCAAAATTAATTTTCGCAACAAGAGGCGATTTAAAAGAACCTGTTTCCGGTTTTCTAGATACCATATCTCCTTCGGTAGCGACATGCTCCAATGCACCATCTGCAGTGGCATAAATTGAAATTTCTTTGTTGGCCTGGCTTTCCAATATGGCAATTTTATCGCCTACCTTTACGCGACTTCCATCGGAAACCAACCATTTCTTAAAATTATATTTCTGATCAGAAGTGACGTCTTTGGCCAATAAGGGCAAATTACGATGTGAGGCATATACAACAGGATCATAGAGTCCGACCGTTGCAAAAACATCCCAAAAGAGTACAGCACCTAGAACATCTACGGCAGGCTGCACTTTACTATTAAATATTTCCGTGATGGATTCCGCGGGAATTTTAAAGGTTTTGGAGACTTTAGTTCCGTTAGCGTCACTGACTGTCACGGTATGTGCCATGCCTTCAATTAACCCAACAGATTCGGCATCATCTAAAGGCGTATTGATATTACTCCATTTGTATTGATAAGGTGCAACCCCACCGGTCACCGCAACTTTTGCTACCCCGTCATTAATTTCCGAGGACGGATTGTGCAACGCTATAGTAACCGACATGCCGTTGGACGACCCGTTTTGCGCACTAGAATTAGAAAAAGTAAAGAACAACAGTGCCACAAGGGCAAATAGCCTAGATTTTATCATCAAATAATTTAAAAGTTTTAGATATATATACGGATTATCACAATAGTAACAATAATTGGAGGCTCTCCCAAGCCAATCCGCGTGTTTTTTGAAATTCCACGAAGATTCCAAATGCAAACTTTAATACCTAAACACCTGATTTATTGACGATTCAACACTATCACCCCTAAAACTTATATAATATCTCCATAATTGGGTATCGACAGTTTTGATTTGGCAAAAATCGATTTGAATATTGCCCGTGCCCTAGTTGCTCTCCATTATGGACAATTACTCAAGATAAAAATATTACTAGGCACATCTAAATCATTGCATTTATGTTAAATTAGATGTCTTAATCAATCAACAGGCTTAACAACTAAGCTGAATTAAGCCATACTATTTATGAAGACTTGCCCTAATTGTAAATCAGACGTAGACGCTCATTTTGAACTGTGCTGGAACTGTAATTACAGTTTTATAGAACAACGTGTCATGACCACAGAAGAACTCACCAAAACCACCCTTACCCGAGATATTCAGTGTTTAAGATGCGAAACGCCTATGGAAGATTCAGGACGTTTCAAATTTCATGAAGGCGATCGCATAGGGTTTTATGGCAGCATCTTTGAGCTCTTTCAAAACAGAGAAGCCTTCGATGTGTACCATTGTAAAAATTGTGGCAAAGTGGAGTTCTTTCTGCCTATAGATTAACTCATTGAGCAACATATATTTAAATACGAACTATTCTTATGACAAAACAAGAAATCGCCAAATCCTTTCTAATGTTGGCCGGCACCGGGAAGGTTACTGAAGCGTTTGATAAGCATGTTGCCGTTGATTTTACTCATCATAATCAATATTTTGAAGGCACTAGGGACGCTTTACAAAACGCCATGACGGATGCACACCAAACGAGTCCTAATAAGTCCATCACCATTAAATACAGTTATAGAGATCAGGATACCGTCATTACACATGCGCTCGTCACCAAAGAGGACATGGAAATTGCGGTAGTCCATATCATCAGATTTAATGGAGACAAAATTGTAGAATTATGGGATTTAGGGCAGGTAATTGCTAAAGATTCCCCTAATCAATATGGATTGTTTTAATAAAACTGCGTTTTATTTCATTCGGTGCTATAGTTTTCTAAACCTTAATTTTACCTGACAGAAAATTAAAAAGGAAGCAGCGTATTTCTTAACGGTACTTCCTTTCATTGTTAGTGATAAATTCTCTTAACGTGTCACAAAATCGCTTAAAGTGATATAAATATTCCCTGTTTTTTCGTCGTGGAAAATGTTATATTTCGTTGGGTAATTATTTCCAGGTTCTTCGAATTTTTGCGGTTGTGAGTAAGCACCACTAAAGGAATCGCCTGACAATAAATATGCTACGGTCGCCATCGGTTCAATAAAATTATTCATTTGGGCATACGTGCCCAAAATCATAACATGGGTAAATGGACTATATCCAGTTCGCCAATCTGCAGGAACCCAATGTTTTCCCATCTTTCCATAAACACCTCCTTGTCCAGGGAATTTAAAATAATCAGTAGGCATTTTATCCATATCAGGAAAATAATTGAATGCATCTACGATATCCTGATTGCTACCATCATAATCTGGTATAAGCAACCGTTGTTCATTTGTAATGGTGTAAAAATGAAAATCGAAATGTTCATCCCAAAATACGGGACCGTGACCTTCGGGTTGGAAGTTTAGTCCCAAATGTTCAAATGGCGTGAGTTCTTTCGCTTTTTTATGCAATGGTAATACGACGGTCATCTCATGACCTTCATGCAAAAGCGTTAAATCGTTAAAAACTTTAGAGGTGAGCTCAATTCCTATTTCCTCAGGAAAACCGGCACTGTTGACGCTAATCCATGAACGGGCTTTACCGCTTCCATACTGAACTTCTGGTCCTTTAAAGACATTAATAACATTAGAGCTCCTATTAGCGAGATAGTCGTTTGCTTTTTCATTTGCAACGACATCATTAGAAAGTGCATCTTCATTTTGGCTACATGCAAATACACCAAAGAGAAGTACAACTATTAAACACTTTCTGAATAGTTTGAAATGTGTTTTCATAATATTAAATTTTAAGAATTAATAAATTCGATTAAATGAATGACTAGAGTGCAAGCATTTTAATTTAATCGACTGATTTTGATTGGAGAAATATATCCTTGGGGAAGTATTCAATGTAGGAAAGCAGATATCTATTGTTTAAAACTTTAAATACTCATAAAATCGAAGAAGGACAGTTGCTTGTGCATAGAAAACTGCAATAAATAGATTTACATGACCAAAGCGGGCAAGTTTCAATCAGCTTCACTGGATAAAATGTCACTGTTGTTAAAATGAAGAAATTTTTAATTAATTAGAGTCTAGAACCCTTTCATAATAGTAAAACACTTGTGTTGGGCCGTAGAGTGAGTTTATAAAATCCCAATCGTATTTTAAAACTAATTCTGTTGCAGTTACATTTATGAGATAGATATTATCGTAAACATAGATTTTGAATCGATTTTCTTCAATCAATTCCCATTTAGCCATTTCTGAAAACAACGTACACTTGCCATCATATTTAAAATAACTATTCTCGAAAACAACACCGTCATTATTAAACTGTAAAAAGCTGAAGCCACAACTATTATGTTCGAAATCTTGATAATTATGATATTTTATTGTGCCATCATTTTTTGCATCTATGCCTAATTTTACGATTCTCCATCTACCAATTATTAAGTTTGAAGGAAAACTTTCTATTGACATATCAATATAAGTATCAGAATCAACATCACCGTCTAAAAATCCATAATACACATGTAATGTGTTACCGTCATTTTTTACACCTGGGATTACCGCCGGAAACTACAGGCGATTGGGGCAAATTGGGTGTATTAGTTGTACATGAAACCAATACTATAAACTTAGTACAGCTATTGGTAATTTAAGCAGATTTACCATGTTAAATACAATTTTAATTACCTGACTTAAAGGTAGTTAAAATAGCAATCCGCGAATTATTACTGCTCCTATATTTTTAAACTTTAACACAGAAACAGAATTAACTGACAACAATCCGGATGATTGAGAAACCACTACAAACCGAATGCTTCATACATACTGATTTCCTAATATAGGACCATTAATTACTGATTTATGAAAATTCTCGTAGATTTATCAAATGCGTTTGTAATTACTACATTTAGCATTTTTATCAAATCGTACTTATAATAACCCATCATAGCACATGAAACTAAAATTACTATTCCTTCTTTTTACACTTACCACGTTCATTGCTCAAGCGGCAAAAGTTGATACCGTAATGGTGGTGAGTACGTCCATGAATAAAATGATTCCCACTGTGGTTATAACCCCGGATGCTTATTCCTCCGAAAACAAAAGTTTCCCTGTAGTGTATGTACTGCATGGCGCTGGCGGCACGTATGCCAATTGGATAACAAGAGTTCCGGAGTTGAAAACATATGCGGACACCTATAACCTAATTATTGTGTGCCCAGACGGCGGAGGTACAAGTTGGTATTTTGATAGCCCGGTAGATGACAGCATGACGTATGAAACCTATATTTCTAAAGAACTAGTGCCTGCTGTAGACTCTACATACAGAACCATCGCAAACAAATCTGGAAGAGCCATTACGGGTTTAAGTATGGGCGGCCATGGTGCATTTTATTTAGCGTTTAAACATCAAGACATTTGGGGCGCTGCGGGCAGTATGAGTGGCGGGTTGGATCTCCGTCCGTTTCCGAATAACTGGGATCTCAATAAACGATTGGGAGATTATGCTGACCATAAGGAAAACTGGGAGGAGAATTCCGTGATTAATATGGTTTACAAATTGAAAATAGACAGTTTAAAACTCATTTTTGATTGCGGCATTAGTGATTTCTTTTACGATGCCAACAAGCGATTGCATGAAAAGTTATTGGAACGAAACATTCCTCATGACTATATTGAACGCCCAGGAAATCATAATTGGGACTATTGGGCGAATTCGATAAAATACCAACTGCTGTTTTTTAATGAGTATTTTAAATCTGTAGCAACGCCCTAAATTGATGATCAAAATTAACTCACCATACACTGTCGTTAATTCACGAAAATGAATACACTTTTCCTCATTTTATGCTTTTGTATTTTTTCAGCTTCAGAGACCTACAGTCAACACGATCAAGATCCTAAACCAACTAAGTATATTATTCGTTGGTAACAGTCTAACCTACACCAATAATTTGCCCAAACTGGTTATGAAATACGCCAAGCAGGAAGGTGTCAACCTTAGCTATCAAATGGTTACGTTTCCAAATTATGCGCTAGAAGACCATTGGAATGACGGCGAAATTCAAAAACTCATAGCACATACAACGTTCGATTTTATAATTTTACAGCAAGGCCCATCTTCTCAACCCGACGGACGCGAAATGCTTATTAATTATGGCAACAAGTTGGACAGTATCAGCCAAAGCAACCAGTCGAAACTTTGCTATTTTATGGTTTGGCCGTCCTTAAAGAACTACCACACCTTTGACGGGGTTATTAAAAATCACCAAGACGCTGCTGCCATTAACAATGCGATACTACTTCCTGTAGGTCAAGTTTGGAAGGCCCATTTTTACAGCACTAAAAATTTCCAATATTATGGTCCGGATGGGTTTCACCCCTCATTAGAAGGCAGTAAAACAGCGGCAAAAGTAATAGTTAATTCTTTACTTTTACACCACTAACCACCAACACATAGAATTTACTTGAATTATAAATAAACGCGTTAACATTTAATTATTCCCTCATAAATTCTGTATCTTTAAGTATCACAGAAAATCCAATCCAGTTATAATGGAATAGGACCTTTATTGTATCATTTCCTGATGCCATAATTGTAATTTACCAATCCAAAATACAGCACTTAAAAGCGTTTATTATTATTTTGGAATCTTTCTATTCACTAAGGTTCGTATAAATAGGATTTGTGTCCCTAGTGAAATTGTTCAGATTGTGGATTCACTTACACTAGCCATCCTTCCATCTTAAAACATACATCATGGCCAAAATTATATCAGTAGAATTACTCGAGATTCCAGATAAAATCACTGTTGGTTTGAACAATACAGATATCACTGTTCTGACTACAATTGATTTTCATGAAATGGATATCAAAGGAAATGTTGAATATTGCCTTCATCTCTTTGTGTATGATATTCATGGCAAAATTGATCCGCCGTTAATCATTTCAAATTGGGACGAGAGTTATGTCATTTCTATTCAATCCTCACTGGACAGAAGAGATGATTTTTTAGGGCAAACTAAAGTCATGTTTAAGGCTTGCGAACTTCAAATTGCCATTGTAACTCCCATGGTGTTGAAATTAGGCTCACTATCCCAAAAAGGTATTTACTTGACACGTCAATTAGAGATTTTTGCCACTGCAACACCAGCGGTTGGGCGTATTTCTAAATGGTCTATTCCTTATGAAACGCAAGTTTATCATTGAGTAAACGTCCTTCAGTTTAGTATTTATGCCGTTTTAGTTTATTTCATGACTGCGTTTACCTGTTTCGGTAGCATAAAAAGATTGCAATTGCTTTCTACACCCAATCACATAACATCATATCTTATTAGAAAACAAGTACATAAAAAGACTATTAAAAACCAACGAAGAAAATCGTAACTTAACATCACCTTAGTGCTCTACGGGTCAACACGCCGCAAATCGGCGATGGAAAAACGGTTTTGAGAATTGCTATGGCTTGGTGGAGACCAGAAACCACTTAAAAAACGGGTTTAATAAATTTTTATCACATGAAAAAAACACTTTATCTACTTCCCCTAATAGGCCTGCTGATGTCCTGTACAGGCGAAAAAAAGCAATCTAATGCCCCAGTTGAAGTCAATTATGAACAAACTGAGGCGTTAGAAGCATCTATAGATAATCTTGATGCCGCTATAGAGTCGTCAGAACTAGAAATAGAACAGACTCAAAAAGAAATAGATTCATTATTAGATAACCTATAATATTGTCGTCATGAAAAAAGCATTCTTAGTCGGCTTATCCTTATTTATTTTTAATACCTACAGTATTGCACAAGGACAAGGCAAAGGACATCAAAAGGAAAAATTTGAAAAGGTTCAGAATCAAGGAAAACACAAAGGTGAAAACGCAAAATCTAATGCGCATAAAAACTCAGAGCAATCTCATAATGGTGCTCAGGGTCATGCTTATGGTAAAAATAAAGAAGGTTTAGAAGGAAAAGAGTTTGGACAACAGCGTGCGTATGATGCAAAACGCACCGCCCAAGCACGAAAGATGTATGCCGACCAAATAATTAAAGGACATGTAGCTAAAATTCGCGATAATGAAGAACGCCTAAAAGTTGCTAAAGAAAGAGTTGAAAAGCAACGCAAAGACGGGCAGATCTCTGCTAAGATTGAAAAGGAAAAAATGGAGAAAATCAAGCAAGCAGAAGACAAAATTAAAAAGATGAAAGACCTTGTTGAGAAAAATAAAAAAGAAGTTAAAGACTTAGAGAAGCAACTCGATAAATTAGATTAGCTGCTTTAGCTCACATCGGATTGACATAAATGCTAGCACATATTATCTTCTTAGGTTGGATAAATATTTGCTAGCATTTTTTATTTTTAGTGCTCTTAATCTGAGTCCAGTTAATAAATCAGTTGTGCAATTACAACTGATACATCTATAAGACCATCTTTTTCAATCCTAGAGACATCACTGATATTTATTACACAAAACTGTTTGGTATGTTTTAAATTTGCTACCTAATCATGAGCATCGCACCCTAAACTTCAATTATCGGGCATATTGTTTAGTCCGATAAGACGATTTCAATAAGGTAAAATTCGTGTTATGAAAAACAACCATCATCAGATTTAAGACATAGATAATGAAAGAGAATAAAAATGAAAAGACAAGTTGGAAGTTATGTTCTGATTGCTATGGACAGGGCAAAAAGAGCAAAAGATTAAAAAAAGATGCCAAGCGTCGCTATCAAATAGCGCTCGATCATTATGAAAAGAACGGTAGCTCCGGCCCCGCACCAAAACGTCCGAAAGCTTCTCAAGTAAAGTGCACAACATGTGACGGCTCTGGCCTGATCGCTGCTGCTCTCCCTCCGCTTCCTGACCACAAAACCTACCCACACGTTGCCATTATTGGCGGTGGCATTGGTGGCGTTGCATTAGCAGTAGCCTGTTTACACCGCAGCATCCCCTTTACGCTCTTTGAGCGTGATGGCGGCTTTGACGCCCGATCTCAAGGTTACGGACTTACTTTACAACAAGCTAATAAAGCCATGAGCGGTTTGGGCATTTCGTCGCTAAATAAAGGTGTGATTTCCACAAGACATGTCGTCCATACAACGGATGGCACTATTGTAGGCGAATGGGGCATGCGTAAATGGACAGCGGCTGACACGAAGAAAGCACCAAAACACACCAATGTGCACATCGCCCGGCAAGAATTACGCTTAGCGCTGCTGGAGCAACTTGGTGGCTCTAATTTGGTGCGCTGGGGACATGATTTAGTCGCCTTGGAGAATAGCACTGGGAACGGTGTCCAGATGACCTTTCAAGTGGATGGGGACATCAAAACTACCAAAGCAGACCTTGTCGTGGGAGCTGATGGGATACGAAGTGCGGTACGGCGATTGTTGATTGGTAATGTTGATATGCCGTTGCGGTACCTAAACTGTATCGTCATCTTAGGAATATGCTCTCTGGAAACGCTCAACGGTTTTGAACACGATCTTCTGGATTCTGCAACAGTTTTTCAAACCGCCAATGGTCATGAACGTATTTACATGATGCCATACACCGCCAACACCGTAATGTGGCAATTGAGTTATCCCATGCATGAACAGGAGGCGAAAATATTAAGTGACACAGGTGTCAAGGCCCTCAAAGCTGAAGCCATAAAAAGAACCCACTGGCACGATCCGATTCCTCAAATTGTAGCGGCCACACCAGAATCTCATATTTCTGGTTATCCTGTATATGATCGCGAATTATTAAAGCCAGAACTATTGAAAAATAAAGGCTCCATAACACTTATTGGCGATGCCGCACACCCCATGAGTCCGTTTAAAGGCCAAGGTGCCAATCAGGCTTTATTAGACGCCTTGGCTTTAGCACGAAATATATCAAAAGAATGCAGGCCCTTTTCAGAATGGCAAACACAAGGCCTACGAAAAAGTATCATAACACAATTTGAGTCTGAAATGTTAGCACGTAGTGCTTCAAAAGTTAAAGATTCAGCCGCCGCCGCACAATTTTTGCATTCTGATATTGTCCTACATAAAGCAGATGAACCCAGAGGTCGCTGTTTAAAATATACTGCGGATTCGTGATTCCCAACGCAATTAGCATATGTTGGAGCTTCGCTGTAAAAATTTCAGATTAAGAATGATGGGGCGATCATAGAATAAAAAAAGTTGTGTATTTTTAACTCCATACACAATCCATTATCCTTTTTTTATGACTACCAAAAGACAAACTCTTATTAAAAATGGTTTATTTTTTTCAGGAGACAAAGATGAAAGCGCCATCATAACAGATATTTTAATTCTCGAAAATGGTCGGATAGGGAAAATTGGCAGCATTGAAGCCAATGCTGATGCTAAGATAATTGACGCAACAGGCAAATGGATTGTTCCTGGTTTTATTGATTCGCACACCCATTATGATGCTGAAGTCATTGCCTCTCCGGGACTCAAAGAATCGGCACGGCATGGTGTTACCTCCATAATTCTGGGCAGCTGTTCTGTGAGTGCTATTTATAATTCTCCCGAAGATGTTTCTGATTCATTTACACGGGTGGAGGCCATTCCGCGAGACATTATGCTCCCCTTGCTTGAACGTGTAAAAACTTGGAATACCGCTACAGAATGGAAAGCGTATATTAAAAGTTTACCGTTGGGCATCAATGTAGCGTCCTTTGTAGGCCATTCAGATTTACGCATGAAAGCTATGGGCATTGCACGTTCATTAAAAGATAATGAAATAGCCACTAAAAAAGAGCAGGAGGCCATGAACAAGATGCTGAATGAAGCTTTAGATGCCGGTTTTATCGGCTTATCGACCATGGACAATCCGTGGGATAAAATGGATGGTGACAGGTATTGGTCCCACAAAACTCCATCATTTTATTCATCATGGAAAGAACGTAAAGACCTCATAGAATTACTGCGGGAGAGGGATGCCATTTTACAAGGCGCACCAAATCTGGTTACCCGAGTGAATGCTCTTAATTATATGTTAGCGAGTTCAGGTGTATTTAGAAAGCCACTTAAAACTACCATGATTGCCATGATGGACCTTATTGGTGACCGTTATATTTTACCATTAATTTCTACTGCAAGTACCGCTATAAACAAAATTGCCAACGCCAATTTTAGAATGCAATCTCCTCCTGTGCCATTTACAGTATATTATGATGGCGTAGACTCAGTGATGTTTGAAGAATTTCCGAGTGGCGAAGCTATGAGACATTTGGCCAAAAAATTGGATGAGCGCAATGACATGATTAAGGATCCTGATTTCCGCATTTCTTTCAAAAAGGAAATCACTAATAAATTTGCCCCTAAAGTTTGGCATAAAGATTTGAGTAAAGCGATTATTTTAGAATCGCCAGACGAAAGCATGATAGGCAGAAATTTTTACGAGCTCGCCGAAGAGAAGAACGTACATCCGGTAGACTATTTCTTAGACGCCATTATTGATTATGACAAAAAAATTAGATGGACGACTACCATAGCCAATGACCGTGTAGAAAAATATGATCACATTTATAACCATCCCTACAATTTGATCAGTTTTTCAGATGCAGGAGCGCATTTAAATAATATGGCATTTTACAATTTTCCACTAAAAATGATAAAAGTTGTTCAAGAATCTATTGATAAAGGGCAGCCCATCATGAGCATGGAAAAATGCATTTGGCGATTGACCAAAGAGCAGACCGATTGGTTTGGCTTAGACTGCGGACATTTGACCGAAGGCAAAATTGCTGATTTGGTCATTATCGATCCCACTAAATTTGACGCCATTACGGAGACTGTAGAAATGGATCAGATTACAGAGTTTAATAATTACGAAAGATTGGTCAACAGAAATCCCGGCACTGTTTCTCGGGTGATGGTTGGCGGAAAAACCATTGTTGAAGCAGATCAATTTGTAACCGGTTATGCTACCACTACAACTTATGGACGGTTTTTAGAGAAAATTTAGAAACTTATGCCACAAAATGAATTATCATTTAAGCATTTTTTTTGAAATAAATTTTTGAGCGAATTATATTTTTTATTAATATTTGATTCTCCTAAAATTGATTACATTTAATTACCCCAAAACACCGTGAAATAAAATCCGACTATTGGAAAATTCTCCCATATCATGCCAGTATCTAAATACAATAATAAAAAAAGAAGCATCTTTAAATTCTTTACACGTTCTTTTAAAAACTCTAGCTATAGTGGACAATTGAACAAACTTCCTAAAGATGCGAAAATTAGGGTTTTAATCACCCGACCCAACCACCGGTTAGGCAATCAATTGCTCTTAACGCCTTTAATTCAGGAAATCAAGCAACAATTTCCCAATAGCACAATTGATTTGGTGCTCAACGGAACTCTATCTTCCGTACTTTTTTCCAACTTTACTTATGTGGAGACGGTATTTAAT
Organism: Gelidibacter salicanalis; assembly: GCF_007997285.1. Taxonomy (GTDB): domain Bacteria; phylum Bacteroidota; class Bacteroidia; order Flavobacteriales; family Flavobacteriaceae; genus Gelidibacter; species Gelidibacter salicanalis. Next base: position 93,587 of record NZ_VORX01000005.1, on the reverse strand, counting down.
TTGCCAAAAAAACCTTTTAAACATGTTTCCGATTACCTGAAACAGTCGGCTAGATTACTTTTTAACCGTTACGATATTGCTATTGCGGGGTGCGAAGCCTCGAATTCCAGCAAAATTTATGTCAAATTATCGCGAGCACGGTTTAAAATTTATGATTCCAGCACACAGAGTTCAGACAAACCAACATACATCGCCAAATACCCAGTATACAATTTCAAAACATTTTTAAATCCAAGCCAAGATTTAAGCCGCTATGAGTATTCCAAGTTAGCGCTTAACCTGTCCAACGAAGAAATTGAAAATGGCCAGCAAATTCTTAAACGTCTATTTGCTAACGACAAAAAAACGATCTGCATATTTACCTTCGCTACTGGCGCCAAATGCCATTCAAAAGCGTGGTGGTCTGAATGTTACCAACTTTTAAAAACTGAATTTAAAGATTATAATATTCTAGAAATGTTGCCCATTGAAAATGTATCACAAATAGATTTTAAAAGCACGCATTTTTACAGCAAAGATCTCCGAGAGATTGCGGCCGTCATCGAAAATTCAGCAGTGTTTATAGGAGCCGATAGTGGGATGATGCATTTAGCGACGGCAACAAACACAACAACTCTCGGATTGTTTAATGTAACTAAGCAGGAGGTTTACGGACCTTATGGCGGCAGCAACCAAGCTATAGATACCAACAGGACGTCAGTTAAAGAACTCATTAAAATCGTCAGTGCTGCCCTACTTCAAACGTCACACCCTGATCCTGATGACCTAGCAGCTTCCTAATTCAGATAGCTATCAAATCCTTCGATGCTCATAACGTTCAATAACTCAAAATTTCCAGACGGAATTAAAAAACCCAGTTCAAAATCCATCGCGCATTTATTCTATCTTTGCGCAACTAAAATATACGATGGTTTTACTTTCATCACCTTTACAAGGATTTACAGATTTCAGATTTCGGAACGCATTTCAACAATACTTTGGCGGCATTGATACCTATTATGCGCCATACATTCGGCTGAATGGCAAGCTGAAAATTAAACAGTCTTACGAGAATGATTTATTACCGGAAAACAACAGCACACTTGAAGTAATTCCGCAAGTCATTACGAATGATGCCGAAGAATTTTTATTTGTTGCGAAATACGTGCAAAGTTTAGGGTATAAAGAATTGAATTGGAATCTTGGTTGCCCCTACCCGATGGTTACCAAATCGGGAATGGGCTCTGGATTGATTTGTAATCCTAACAAAATTGATGAGATATTACACAGGGCCCACAACGAAACTGATATTTTGGTCTCCATGAAAATGCGCATGGGCTATGAACATGCTGAAGAAATTCTCGATGCTTTTCCAATCCTAGATCGTTACCCACTTAAGAATATTGCCATTCATGCCAGAATTGGCAAACAACTTTACAAAGGTCCCGTAAACTTAGACGCTTTTGAAAAGTGCATCTCGAGCACTAAGCATAAGTTATATTATAATGGTGACATTACAAGTGTTGCCGCTTTTAAATCCATTGAAACCCGTTTTCCGAGCATTGATCATTATATGATTGGGCGTGGTTTAATTGCCGATCCGTTTTTACCCAATATGATTAAGAACAACACCACATCATATCCTCAAAACCGATGGGAAATTTTCTCAGAATTTCACGACACTATTTATCAACAATATGATGCCTATTTGTCTGGCCCTACGCCTATCAAAATGAAGATGTTAGGGTTTTGGGAATATTTTTCACAATCGACTTCTAATCCGCAAAAAACCTTAAAGGCCATTAAGAAAGCGGCAAATCCGGTAAAATACAGGAAAGCGGTAGCAGAAATTATAGCTACAGAATCAATTGCGCCTTATTAATTGCCACATCTTCTTAATTAGCATCGGCTGCGCCGTTTGAAAGTGTTTCTAATGCTTTGGTAATTTGTTCGAATTGTTCGGCATTGCCTTCTAATTGATATCTCGCTTTTAAAAACGCCGGATTATTATAGGAAATAAAAACCGTTCCGTCCGCACCTTGCCAAACCAACATCTTTTGAGGCAAATCTAAAGCAATCCCTCTAGAAGACTGCATTAGAGGCGTCCCCAATTTAGGATTTCCAAACATAATAACTTTAGTTGGCCGCAGTTTCATACTAACGCTTTGCGCGTTCTTTTGATGATCCAACTCAGCCATTATGCTTAAATTCCCATTCGCTTCAAGGCTCGATTTTAATTTAGTGTAGGTGGTTTCAAAATCATTGGAACTTTTAACACTGACCACCCCTTTGTGCAACCCGACATCCTGATCAGAGCTTTGTACTGGATGTGCATCCATTGCCGTGCCCACTAAATTCTGAAGAGCGTCAGAGATTTGAGAAAGACTTTCAACCTTGCCTATATCGTAACGTGACGCCAAGTATGGCGTACTATTATACAATGCAAAAACACTGCCCCGATCTTCGTAAAACAGTACTTTTAGCGGTAAATCTAATCCTGCTAATTGATTTTTCTGCATGAGGGGTGTGCCCAACTTAGGATTTCCAAATAAAATCACTTTAGTTGGTGGCAATTCCATTTGAACCGATACAGCATTTTTAGCATGATCAATTTCCTGGACAATCCCAATGTTTTCGTTCTTAGTAAGAGCCGCCTTTAAATTGGCGTAGGCCACATCTAATTTTGAGTCCGTTTTATAATAAACGACACCACTAACATTTGGTGGCTCAACAGCGTTCTCCTCATTTAGTTTAGGAGGGTCATCATTGCAAGAATTGAGTAATAGGGAAAAAGCAAAAAGCAAGGATAATCGTGTCATCGTTCTAGATTTTTTATTTAAGTTAAAGATCATTGGTAGCACTGAAACCATCCTTAACAGATGTTTAACGGAATTAAAGTTAATCTCATGCTGAGTAGTCCTCTTATTTAAGTACGGGGTCATAAGGAATTAGATAGCTACAATGGGGAACTTATATTGCTAAACAGGAAAGGCCAACTAGATGGTATAAAAAAGAAACCCAGAAATTAAAACTTTAAATTCCTGGGTGATGGGGTTCTTATTACTACGAACAATACTGCGTTCAAAAAGAATATTTTAGCTTATAAAGTAATAGTTTTATAGCCGCTCTCTTGCAATCCAAATATATAGATAAACCCATCCGGGGTAAATTCGATGGCACTATGATAATCGGATTTTTTCAATTGCATATGATTCATTGCTGCTTCACAAACCACCAATCGAATGCCTAATTTTTTACTCAGTTCTATAGTTTTAGTCAAACTTACATCAGTGACTATATCTTTGACGACTTGGCCCACTAAAACCACCTCAAAATCCATCTCAGGAGCATTGGCTTTAAGACTTTCCCCCGTTCTCACTGCAGCTTGAAAATAACGTGCATTAGACACCAATAAGGCATATTTTCCATCCTTTTTTACCGAATTTTCGCTTTCAATAACACTTGATGTTTGTGCATTTGTCGGTGTAAATACTGCGGATCCTACGACAACAAGGATCATTAAAAATAGTCTCATAGTTTTGTTTTAAAATTAAGTATTAATGTTCTATGTGCGCTGACTTAGGCATCTCCAAAGATAAGGCATTCACAACGCGCGATCAGTAACCTAAGTTACATTGGAAACGGTAGGGCTTTTAAAAATCTTTTTAGTTTAATAACATCCGATGATTAAACCTTTATGAACATGAGTGCATTTGGCTCTACGATGACAATAACTCCATAATGGTTGGACATTAATAAACCGTCCGGTTATAAAACGCTTTTTCTTGCATGACTGCGACGTTTCCTTTATTTTTAGACTTATAACAACCCCTAATAATCCTCTCACAATGAAGAGACTTCTATTACTCCTAATCTGCTTTAGTGCTCTTAGCTTCTATAAAGTCGAAGCGCAGCGCAAGATTGATCTGAAAATCATGTCTTATAATATTCGCCACGGAAAAGGCTTGGACACTATATTGGATTTGTCGCGAGCAGCAGCACTCATCAAAAATCAGGCGCCAGATTTATGTGGCTTGCAGGAAATTGATCAGTTGACCACACGTTCAGATAACGTTAACCAAACCCAATATTTAGCCGAACACACCCAAATGGAAGGTAAATTTGGGAAATTTATGTCCTTTCAGAATGGCGAATACGGTATGGCTACCCTGTCCGCTAAACCATTTACATCGACCAAAATCCTAAAATTACCGGATGGCTTACAGGAACCACGTGCCGCCATTGTTCATGAAGTTGATATTGCTAAAGACTGCAATATTGTATTTGCAAACGTACATTTTGATTGGATTGAAAGTAGCGAGGGCATAGGCAGCCGACTGCAGCAGGCCAAAACCCTAGTCGACTATATAGACAGCTTAGATAAAGCAGCCATTATAACTGGCGATTTCAATTGCACTCCAGATTCGCCCACCATGCAGTATTTTGCGGAGCAAGGATTTGTATTTGTAGAAAAAGGAGCTGATCATTTAAGCTTTCAAGGTGAGGGTGCCTCTGAAATTGATCATCTTTTATACAGAAATTCTGAGCAAGTAAAATTTAAATCAAAACAGATTCAGCTGTTGGAGGCACCAATAATATCAGATCATCGCCCCTTAGTAGTAACGTTGGAAGTGCACTATTAAAGGACTATTAATTCCTGACGAGTGTCCTAAGGTGCTCAATTATGATGTTCTGAGCCGGTTGCAATAGCATGTAATCTATTTGTTTAATCGCGAAAGGACCTTGATTCTCGCCTCAACCAAACAATTATTAGGAAAACCATTTGTAATGCTCTAAATATATATCTTTGTTTTTAGAAACTGCACCTATGGCTACGCATCACAGCACCTTATCTTCCAAAAATAAGATTTTATCATTAGATGAATTGCATCTGAGCTCGGAAATAAGGACAAAATTAAACCAGCTCATTGAGGAATTCTCATTTATTGAAGCCCTAAACAAACTGAACATCCCTGTTGACAATAAAATTCTGTTGCACGGCAAAACTGGTTGTGGAAAAACAGCAACAGCCCATGCCATTGGAAAAGCCTTAAAGAAAGAAGTGATCACACTTAATTTGGGTGGTTTTGTATCTTCAAGATTGGGTGAAACAGGAAAAAATATTGCTGAAATTTTCAAAAAAGCTTCCTTTGGGAATGCAGTCTTATTTATCGACGAATTCGATTTTATAGGAAAAATAAGAGATTACGATGCTAAAGATTCTGGAGAAATGCAGCGATTGGTGAATATTCTCATTCAGCAAATTGACAATCTGCCAGACACATCGTTACTAATTTGTGCCACCAACCATGTGGAAATTATCGATACCGCTTTATTGAGAAGATTTCAACTTAAATTGTATTACGAAGTACCAACTAAGGAGCAGTTGGACAGCTATTACGATCATATTTTGGCTCAATTTCCTAATGAGGTTAACAACGTTTCCAGAACTTACATCATTTCCTATGCGGAGGCAAAAGACATATGTTATCAGCAAATTAAAGCGAATGTTATCCAGTTGGAAAAACAGAAACAACAATAACTCGGTTTTAAAACAAATAATGGAACGCGCGCTTAGTATAAGTGTTTAAAATTGGACGCTCATAGTATGATTAGAAACTACAGCACTGAAGACAAATCAAAAATTATTGCTCTACTAATTCAGAATACGCCAGAATATTTTGATCCTGCTGAGGAACAGGATTTATCAGATTATTTGGACACCAAAGTGGAGGACTATTTTGTATATGAAGAACACTCCAAAATTCTTGGTGCGGGAGGCATCAATTACATTTTAGGAGACCATGAAGCCAGAATTTCTTGGGATATGGTCGCACCTGAAACGCAGGGTAAGGGTATCGGGAAAGCATTATTGCACCACCGAATCAAGCATATTAATCGCCAACCTAACATTCAACTGATTAGTGTCAGAACATCGCAACTTGCTTACAAGTTTTACGAGAAATTTGGGTTTGAATTGGTCTATGTTGAAAAGGAATATTGGGCAAAAAATTTCGACTTGTACCAATTGGAAATGATAAACTGAAGCCTTTAGTATTTCAAAATAGATTAAGAGCGATCTGTTTTAGCACTGTTATTAGTACAATATCGCATTCCGGTTTCAAAATTAGTTTTAATTTGTTAACTTCAGTGTTTTAGCACGTCTTGCCAAACTATGGATACGATATGCGTGCAAAAATTCGACAACTAAAAGATAGTACCATGAGACAGCTTTATTTAAGCCTATTACCCCTTCTGTTTTTTTCTTGCCATCAACAGAACACTAACACAAAAGCATTGCAAACCCGTATTGATAGTTTGGAAACTAAGCTTGCCGAAACCTACAAACCTGGTTTTGGTGATTTTATGGGCATCCTTCAAACGCATCACTCAAAACTATGGTTTGCCGGTCAATATGAAAACTGGAAACTGGCCGACTTTGAAGTGCACGAGCTGATGGAAACCATTCAAGACATTCAAAAATTTCAGAGTGATCGGACGGAAACTGCCTTGCTATCGATGATTATTCCGCCGTTGGATAGCATCAGCGCAGCGATTCAGCAAAAGAATGCCGCACTCTTTAAGACAAGTTACACTTCATTAACCCAAGCTTGCAATACATGTCACCAAGCCGTAGAAATGGAATTTAATGTGGTGACCATTCCGGAAATCTCGCCGTTTACGAATCAGGATTTTCAGGTCATCAATCAAAAATAAAACCTATTATGGAATTAAATCTATAATTTAAAATGAAACCTCATGAACACAACTAATAACATAATAGTAATCACAGGAGGCGCCGGGGGTATCGGTCAAGCTTGCGCTAGAACGTTTAAAGATCAACCTATAATAATCACAGATTATTCCCAGGATAGTGTTGACAAAACGGTTGCCACACTGGCAGAAGAAGGCTTTAATGTTTCAGGCATTGGCTGCGACATCACCAATAAAGAAGACATCAAGAAACTAACGGCTTTCGTGTCTAAAGCGGGCAGCCTAAAAGCGCTTGTTCACACTGCTGGAGTTAGTGGCAGCGCAAAGGACCTTCGTAAAGTATATACCATTGATCTTGTTGCCACTGAACTTTTAATCGATGCCTTTTATGAGCTGGCCACCAAAGGTTCCGTAGCCGTTCTCCTGTCGTCCATGATGGCCCATACGGTACCGGCAAACGAGGCCTATGATAATGCGCTTGCCAATCCTCAAGCGGCAGATTCTTTCGAGACCGTGAGTCATCAGGTCAATAACAATGCAGACACCATGTATAATTTTGTCAAAAGAGGTGTGCAGTTGCTCATGCATAAAAATGCAGAGAAATGGGGCGAAAAAGGTGCAAGAATTGTGACGGTTTCTCCTGGGGTTATTGAAACTCCCATGGCTTTAAAAGCTTCAGAAGAACATCCTGAACGCATGAAAATGATCAAACAAGCAACGCCCTTGCAACGAAATGGTCAGCCCGAAGAAGTTGCCGATGTCGTTCACTTTTTGGTGAGTGACGCAGCGCGATTTATCAACAGTACTGATATATTGGTAGATGGCGGCGTCCTGCAAAACATCAAAAAGATGATGTAAATGCCACTGCTTTTTCCCGTTTAAAATGTCATAAGGAATATGAGACAATAATAATCTGACTTCCTCATTATAATCAGCATATCAGTTTACATTTTTAGGTCAATTATTGACCTTTACCTTACGCTTAGGAGGCTAAAAGATGCTCCAAACAGAGTGTAATTTTCTGTTTGTAATAAAAAAATCCTATCAACCAGAAATAGATTCTGGTCATAGGATTTTAAAAGCCTAATTGAAGCTTAAAATAGACCTTCAATAACACCGTCTTTATCAATGGTAATTCTTTCAGCGGCTGGTGTGGCAGCCAATCCGGGCATTCGCAGCATGTTACCCGCAATTGGAATAATAAAGCCAGCACCCGCAGCAATTTCAAATTCCCTAATGTGAATATTAAAATGCTTTGGTCTTCCCAATCTTTTTTGATCATCGCTAAAGCTTTTTTCGGTTTTCGCCATACACACCGGCAAAAACCCGTAACCCATAGCTTCATACTTACGTAATTGGGCTTTAGCCAAATCACTCAAGACGACGGCATCGCCACCATAAATGATTTGACAAATCTTATTTAATTTAACACTTACCGTATCTTCTAAATTATAGGTAGGCAGGAATGATTCTGTACAGGATGCTGCTGCCACCATCACTTTTTGCGCCAAATCCACACAGCCTGCCCCTCCTTTTTCCCAGCCATAACTTAAAGCAACAGGAATGTTCAAAGCCTCGCAATGCTCTCTTATAATTTGAATTTCCGTATCCGTATCCGTATTAAATACGTTGATTGACATTACAATTGGAATTCCAAAACTTCTCAAGCTGGCAATATGGCCATCTAAATTAGGGAGACCTTGTATAAGTGCGTGCACATCTTCTTGGGTGATTTCCTTTAACGATTTACCACCGTGGTATTTTAGCGCCCGGATAGTAGCCACTACAACCACGGCTTTGGGCGAAATTCTCGCAGCGCGACATTTGATATTTAGAAATTTTTCCGCACCCAAATCCGATCCGAAACCGGCTTCCGTAACGGTATAATCGCTTAAGGACATGCCCATTTTTGTGGCGACAATAGAGTTAGTACCCTGAGCAATATTGGCAAATGGACCTCCGTGGATGATGGCAGGATTTCCTTCTAAGGTTTGAACTAAGTTGGGCTTCATGGCATCCTTCAACAATACGGCCATTGCCCCTTCCGCGTTGAGGTCTTTGGCAAATACAGGAGTCCCTTCCCAAGTGTCCCCTATATAAATGTTACTGCAACGCTGCTTCAAATCTTCTAAATCAGATGCCATGCATAATATGGCCATAATCTCCGAAGCTGCCGTAATATTAAAACCAGTTTCTCTAGGTACACCTCCAGCCTTACCGCCAAGTGCGGCAATGATGGTCCGTAAACCGCGGTCGTTCATATCCATACAGCGTTTCCAAATGACTGTCCTAGGGTCGATGCCTAAATTTCGCGTTTTACTTTGAATGTTATTTTCAATAAGGGCGGATAGCAGATTGTTGGCTTTTTCAATAGCGTGGAAATCGCCCGTAAAATGCAGATTGATGTCAACCATTGGAATGACCTGACTCCAGCCTCCTCCGGCTGCACCACCTTTAATTCCAAATACAGGTCCCAAGCTAGGCTCTCTAATGACTACCGTCGCTTTTTGATCCAGTAAATTCAGTGCATCCGCTAAACCAATGGAGGTGGTCGTTTTACCTTCTCCCGGAGGCGTCGGCGTGATGGCGGTAACTAAAATGAGTTTACTTAGTTTTATCTGCTGGTCATCTATAAGATCTAACGGAAGTTTTGCTTTGTCATTCCCGTAATATTCCAGTTTCTCCTCCGGAATCCTCAGTGTATCGGCAATTTCTCGGATATGTTTTGGGGTAACGCTCTGCGCAATCTGAATTTCTGTCATAGGAGTACTGATTTTTTATAGTGAAATAAAGATATAAGACTTCTTCTACATATCCTATGACCGTAGTCATCTCTAGGCGCATTAGACTTATGGTATTTAAAAAATAAAATTTCAAAACACATAAAATTTTTCGATAGGTATCCTTATTCGTGTATTTTTGGGTAATTGAATATTCAGCCTTTAATTTAACTAACCACTGCGAGCTTTATGAACAGTCCAAAACTAATCAAATACCTCAGTTCAAACCTTGGCATTGATGAGGCTGAACTTTTAGTGCTCATCGCTGAATATCCTATTAAAAAAGTGAAGCGGGACGAGTTCTTATTAAGAGCAAATGAATTCAGCAAGCACACCTTTTTTATAGAAAAAGGCCTGTTAAGGCAGTATTCTATAGACAGTAAAGGCAAAGAACACACCATTTCCTTTGCTCCGGAAAATTGGTTTGTCTCTGATCGGGAAAGTGTCTATTTCAATTCGTCATCTGCCTACTTTATTCAAGCCATAGAGGTCAGCGAGATCGTGATGATAGATCAAGCTTTTATCAACTTGCTGTCAGAGAAACTGCCAAGGTTTACGGAATTCAACAATAAACTGCTCCACAATCATATTCGGCATTTACAAAACCGCATCCATATGTTATTGAGCTCTAACGCAGAAGAACGCTATCTCGAATTTGTAAAAATGTATCCAGACATCCTTTTACGTGTCCCTCAAACCATGGTGGCTTCCTATTTAGGCATTACGCCAGAAAGCTTAAGCCGCGTCCGTAAGGAATTGGCCCAAAAGAATTTTAGAAAATAAACGTTTAAAATATCCTTTTAAATACGCTTTCTAACTTCGTCTAAATTTCTTGCTCCTGATCAGTGTTAGCACAAAATAAAGTGACAAAAATCTTAAATTCTATTTTCAACCTTCTGATCCTCAAATAAGTCATTTCTTATCATAGATCAATGCACAGGATCATGTTATGCCGTAAGTTTGTATCAAATTATAAAACACATAAAAACACATACACATGAAAACAACTTGGAAATTAGACCCGACACATTCTGAAATCGAATTTAAAGTAAAACACATGATGATTTCTACAGTAACTGGAAGCTTCAGTGATTTTGACGCTACTGTTGAAGCAGGAGATGATACTTTTAAAGATGCACAATTCGCTTTCAATGCAAAAATTGACTCTATCAGTACAAAAAATAACGATAGAGACACTCATTTAAAGTCGGACGATTTTTTCAACGCTGAGAAATATCCACAATTGACTTTTAAATCAAAATCTTTTGACGGAGAGAAAATGGTTGGCGATTTGACCATCAGAAATACCACAAAAGAAATTACTCTTGATGTTGATTTTAACGGTATTGCTGAAGATCCTTACGGCCAAACTAAATCAGGTTTTGAAGCTACAGGAACAATCAACCGTAAAGATTATAACCTTAGCTGGAGCGCTGTTACAGAAGCAGGTAACATTGTAGTAAGTGACAAGGTAAAATTGATTGCAAACCTTCAATTTATCAAACAATAATAAGCACATTTTAGTTCTTATAAAAGGTTGGTAGTGGCGTGCTTCAAACATCGAAAATTCGATCTGAAACCTACTGCCGACCTTTATTTTTTAATTTGAAACACATGATTATGACAACAAAAACAGTCGAATTAATTGCAAGCCCAAGAGCGCCACATTTTGTAGGCGATGGTTTTCGCGTCCATAATTTTATTCCTAGTGGGTTTCGCTTGGACATGCAACGGATGAGTCCTTTTTTGATGTTGGATTATAACTCCACCTACACATTCCCGCCTTCAGATAAACCAAAAGGCGTTGGTGTACACCCGCATAAAGGTTTTGAAACGGTAACCATAGCCTATAAAGGCCGGGTGGCTCACCACGACAGCAGTGGCGGCGGTGGCGTTATTGGCGAAGGTGACATTCAGTGGATGACTGCCGCAAAAGGAGTTTTGCATAAAGAGTATCACGAAGAAGAATGGAGTAAAACGGGAGGCGACTTTCAAATGGTGCAACTTTGGGTCAATTTACCTGCCAAAGACAAAAAGAGCGATCCCAAATATCAGGCCATTAAACATAAAGATGTTCCTGTATATCAACTGCCCGAAGGCGCCGGAAACATAGAGGTCATTGCTGGAAAATATAAGGACACCAAAGGTGCAGCATCTACATTTACCCCAGTACATATGTTTAACGCAAGGCTGACTAAAGGAGGCACAGCAGATTTTCAGTTTCCTAAAAATTACAATACTGTACTCCTCGTCTTAGAGGGATCAATTGTGGTGAACGAGAAAGAAAAAACCCTGACCAATCATTTAGCATTAATGGCCAATGATGGGGAGAATTTTAAGATTGAAGCTTCTGAAGATGCCTTGGTACTCGTTTTAAGCGGTGAACCAATTAACGAACCTATTGCAGCCCAAGGCCCTTTTGTGATGAATACAAGAGCTGAATTAATTGAAGCCTTTAACGATTATAACATCGGGAAGTTTGGATATTTAGAAGATTAAGAAGTTCAGCAATTGACGTCTTACTATTCGGTATTAGCAGCCTTTCGGAACAGAATCTTTCACAAGAAAATTTTTGTTGAAATGTTCCAACTTGCTAAGGATGGAAATTTGAATATTCAATAGGCAAAAGCGATATTAAAATCATTGAAACCTTATGGGAACAGAATCTATACTTTGGAAATCTCTTGGTCATAACAATTAACCAATAGTGATCATCATTTAAACGTTTGTAAAACATCAATTTAAAGTGCTACTTCAATATGTTGCGTATACCTCTACAAAGGTTAAAAGCTTTATGAAAAGTGATTATTTCAGCAGTAAATTGATTAACTTTTAGACTTATTATCACAATTCAACTTGAATAACACAATTTAAATCTATCAACTATGGAAGATACGACATGGCCAAAATTGTCTTTTGAAGCCTCAAAGGACACTTACGAAACGGTACATCTATGGACCCAAATTATCGGTAAAATCAAATTAGCCTTAAATCCGTGGATCAATCATTCATGGCACGCCACTTTAAAGGTAACCACTAACGGTTTGACCAGTGGTCCGATTTTCGCTGAGGACAAGCAACTCGAAATTGTACTTAACTTTTTAGAGCACCGTTTGGAAATCATTTCAAGCGACGATGAAAAGAAAACTTTCGATCTCGAGACCCTGAAAGTGTCCAGTTGTTACAAAAACGTATTAGCCTACCTGGAAGAAATTGGGATAGCCATAAAAATAAACGCCATTCCTAATGAAATTGAAGGCGCTATTCCGTTTCATGACAACCATGAAGGCACTTATGATACTGAGGCTGCCATTAAGTTTCACAAAGCCATGCTCAAAGTAAATAAGGTTTTCACCCAATACCGATCTGAATTTAGAGGAAAAAGTAGCGATGTGCAGTTTTTCTGGGGTAGTTTTGATTTGGCGATTTCGCGATTTTCAGGACGGAAAGCACCCTTACATCCTGGGGGCATTCCAAATTTGCCAGACTGGGTAACTCAAGAAGCCTACAGCCATGAAGTGATGAGCTGCGGCTTTTGGCCAGGTAATGAAGCCGTACCTTTTGCAGCATTTTATAGTTATATCTATCCTGCCCCCGATGGATTTAAGGCGGCGGCGGTTAAACCAAGCTCAGCTTATTTTCATGACGACCTTGGGGAATTTATTTTGACCTATGAAGATGTTCAAAAATCCGAAAACCCTTCTGAAACCTTATTAGAATTTTTACGCAACAGTTATGACCACGCGGCCAAACTTGCCGATTGGGATATCGAGAAATTTAAATTTAAGCTAGAGAAAATATAGCGGTTCACAGCTATTGTGAATCATTTTATAAACACACTAAATTACACATAACAATGACACGTATAGAACGAGAAGACAACGGTAAAAAAGGACGGTTCGTTATTTATGCTAATGATGAAGAAGCTGGCGAAATGACCTTTACTTGGGCCGGAACAGAGAAATTCATAATTGACCATACTGAAGTAAACGATAAGTTTGAAGGCAAAGGTTACGCCAGACAATTGGTCATGGCAGGGGTAGAATATGCGCGGGACAACGCTTCTAAAATCATTCCACTCTGTCCTTATGCCAAAGCAAGATTTGACAAAGATGAAAGCATTAGAGACGTCTTAGCTTAATCCTAACTTAAAACCATACTACAACACATGTCTAATACTGAAATAATTATAGAAGAACGCGCTGCCGATATCGGGAACTTTATGGTAGGCCGTTTATTACCATTCCGTCAAAAACGCGCGGTAGGGCCATTTACTTTTATCGACCATATGGGGCCTGCTAAAATGAGTAAAGATGAACATCTTGATGTCCCACCCCACCCACATATTGGACTTTCTACACTGACCTATCTTTTTGAAGGCTCCATTCAGCATAAAGATAGCTTGGGGTCTGATGTCGAAATTAAACCAGGCGCGGTCAATTGGATGACTGCCGGTAAGGGCGTGGTCCATTCTGAAAGAACTCCTGAATATTTACGGGATTCTGAAAAGACCTTGCACGGCCTCCAAATTTGGGTAGCATTGCCTAAACACTTAGAGCACTCTGAGCCCACTTTTTTTCACATTGAAGAACAAGAGATTCCGCAATGGACTGAGCAAGGCGCACAGTTTAAATTAATTGCCGGAAAAGCCTTCGACAAAACATCGCCAGTTCCGGTACACAGTGAATTGTATTTTATTGAAATAAAAAGTACAGACAAACAGCAGATAACCATTGGCGAAGATTTGTACGGCGAAAGTGCCCTATACATCCTAAATGGCAGCATAAATGCAGACGGTTATAACTACGGACCTAAACAAATTTTGGTCGCTAAAGATAGTACGCTGTGTTCTTTTGAAATGGAGCCGGATACGACGGTGTATATTTTTGGGGGCATTCCGTTTGATGAGGAGCGCTACATCCATTGGAACTTTGTCAATTCTGACAAGGCGGTTATAGAATAAGCTAAAAAAGATTGGGAGGCTCAAAATGAGGAGGCTTTTCCGAAAGTAGTGGGAGATGAACACGAATACGTGCCGTTGCCAAAACCACGTCGCTTATGAAAACTGGCAGACTCGAGGCCTTTAGCGATGGCGTTTTAGCCATTATCATAACTATTATGGTGTTGGGAATGAGTGCGCCAGAAGGCTATAACTTCGAGGCTTTAGAACCCATACTGCCAGTATTTCTTACCTATATCTTGAGTTTTATATATGTTGGAATTTATTGGAACAATCATCACCATTTATTTCAAGCGGTCAACAAAGTGAACGGAAGTATCTTGTGGGCGAACCTGAACTTATTGTTTTGGCTTTCTCTTTTTCCATTTGCCACAGATTGGTTAGGAAAGAATCATTTTGAAGACAACCCAACCGCCATTTATGGGATGGTTTTATTAATGGCCGCCATCGCATTTAAGATTTTAGTGCATTGTGTCATTCAGAATGAAGGTAAAGAATCTAACGTTGGAAAGGTGTACAGCACCGATAAACGCATGAATCTCTCCCTCCTATTCTATTTTTTAGGCGTGGTCATGTCGTTCTTTTTTCCAATAGTCAGTCAGGTTATTTATTTGGGAGTCGCTTTAATGTGGATCATTCCTGACAAGAGAATTGAAAAAACAATAAAGGATTAGTTTATGGAAAACTAAGTTAATTCCTATGGGCAAATTGCCATCTTGTGGAAAGCTGAAAATGCATCCCTTAGGGGATTTGCGCCCAGCCTTTACACAGAATTCGAAAGTGCAACCTTAGCCTTGAATGCTAAATTATTTTATGCTGAAACTATTAACAAAATCACATGTAGTCATTGGCCTTAAAAAGTAGGCCATCACAACAGAAACAACAATTATGAAAACAATACTTCACAAAGCAGACACTAGAGGAAATGCCAATCACGGTTGGCTAAAATCGAGACATACATTTAGTTTTGCAAATTACCATGATGCTGAGCGCATGAATTTTGGGGCATTAAGAGTCTTAAATGACGATATGGTATCAGAAAATCAAGGCTTCGGAACGCATCCACATAGAGATATGGAAATAATTTCCATTCCATTAGAGGGCGATCTTAAACACCAAGACAATATGGGTAATGAGACCGTAATCAAAGAGGGCGATATTCAAGTGATGAGCGCCGGAACTGGTGTCATGCATTCTGAATACAATAACAATCCTGACAAACCGGTCAAATTTTTACAAATTTGGGTCGTTCCAAACAAACAAAATGTAAAACCGCGCTACGATCAAATCACCTTGCAAAAATCTGATCGTAAGAACAAATTACAGCAAATATTATCGCCAAATGAAGATGATGCTGGTGTGTGGATCCATCAAAATGCTTGGTTCAACATGACCAATCTCGATACAGACCAATCAGTAAACTATACGGTTAACGACCCTCAAATAAATGGTGTGTACGCTTTCATTTTAAAAGGTGACGTTACCATAAACGGACAAGCACTTCATGAAAGAGACGGCCTGGGAATTTGGGATACGGAAACTTTAGACATTAAAGCGGACAGCGATACTGAAATCCTTTTGATGGAAGTACCTATGACCATGTAGTTTCAAGAATAATAAAAATAGAAAAAAGATTCCAAAAATTAGAATGGGTATGTTTGATAAAGGCGTTGATCTTTCTGGGACATAATTCCACAGCTTACCCTGCCAAGCACTAGTTGTGAATGCTATGTTCACTATATACTTAAAAAGCTCTTTACTAAACACGTAAGGAGCTTTTTTTTTAGTTCAGATGAAATCCTCAATAGGACACTCATCTTTCTCATTTATTACATCTCAATACCGCATAAAACTTCTAAAATGGCCGACTCTGTTCTTGCCCACATAAAAATTGCTGACCAGTATAAAATCCTAAGTTTAAGGGGGATTATCGTAGTTTCAATCAATAAGATATATATCGAAATTAATTTTAATAGGACATATCTTATAAGAACAGCAAGGCGGATAACGTTTAATTACACTATGATTTACGTAGAATCTTTTTAGTTCAATTAAAGACGTATTATCCTATTTTAAGGCTGACAAGAATTTCTGATTATAGAAGATTTGCTCAGAGGTTGGAGTTCTTAGGACAAAAGACACCAGTGTAAATATATTTTAAATTTCATAATCCTATAAACCAATCTGGTGCGGATTTTAATACAGTTTTGACCAAAAATGGTATACTCTTTGAAATGTACAATGCACGTATGAAAAACATCAGAATTTTATTAACGGGCGCTTCAGGAACCGTCGGTTATGAAACCCTAAAACAACTCGTTTTAAAAGATAAGTATCGCATCACGGTTTTTGATCTTGAAAGCGCATCCGCAACTAAAAAGTTTACGCCATTTAAAGACAAAATTACCATTATTTACGGTGATATTACCAACAAGGCGGATGTGCTTCGTGCAACTGCAAATCAAGATGTCGTCATACATCTGGCCGCAATAATCCCGCCATTGGCTGATGACAATCCTACCTTAGCACATAACGTGAATGTCACGGGTACACAACTCCTGATTACTTCACTGGAAATACAGTCGCCCAAGGCATTTTTTATTTACAGTTCCTCCATTTCAGTATATGGCGACCGACTTAAAAATCCCTATATAAATGTAGGTGATCCATTGGTTCCTAGCGAAGGTGACCGTTACGGACAAACTAAAATTGAAGCGGAGACCCTATTGCAAAATAGTAATTTAGATTGGACCATTCTTAGATTGGCGGCCATTATGGGCGATCATAAAATATCTAAATTGATGTTCCACCAACCTTTAGACACGTCTTTAGAAATTGCAACGCCAAGAGATACCGCGCGTGCTTTTGTGAATGCCATTGAAAACCAAACGCAACTGTCAAAACAAATTTTCAACTTGGGTGGTGGCGAAAATTGCCGTATGAGTTATAGCAATTTTTTACAGCGTTCATTTCAGGTTTTCGGACTAGGTAATCTCGATTTCCCCGCCCATAGTTTTGCGGATAAAAACTTTCATTGTGGCTATTATGCCGATGGTGATATCCTGGAAAACATCCTCCATTTCCGAAGGGATACGATCGAGGATTACTTTAAAATGGAAGCAAAAAAAGTGTCTCCATTAAAAAAAGCAGCGGCTTCAATTTTAAAAAAACACATCAAATGGTATCTCTTAAAGCAAAGTGAGCCATTTGCTGCTTATAAGGAAAAAGATCAGGCCTTAATGCAACATTATTTTAATTAAACGAGCCAAGATTTCCAATACTTTGCTTGCAAATTTGCAGTCTCGTTGCTTGCAGTCCACTGCATAATTATGCAAAACCAAAATATTTAATATAAAAAGAATGAAAAGAAATTTTTTAATTGTTGCAATGTTAGCAACACTTATGATCACCAGTTGTAAAGATAATGCCAAGCAAAACAACGTCGATGCAACTACTACAGAACCAACAACTATGGCTACTGATAGCCCTGTGACGATTTCAAAAACCGATAATGATGATAACACCTTGGAGATGACTTTTGACAATTCAAAAGACATCGCCACCATTACATTCAATGGTGAAACGGCAGAGCTGGCTGGTCAGAAACCAGCATCAGGAATTTGGTACAAGAATGACGTTTATGAATTAAGAGGCAAAGGGAACGACGTCACTTTAAGCAAAAACGGGAAAGTTGTTTTTGAACATGAAGATGTGATGATTGCTGTCGAATCTAAGAATGAAAATGGCGATGTTTTGAACCTCAGCTTTAATACAACAGCGGGTACGGTTAAGGCGTACTTAAATGGTGGAGAGCAAATTGATTTAACAGCAGAAAAAGCGGCATCCGGATTTTGGTACAAAAATGACCAGTATGAATTGCGAGGCAAAGGCAATGATCTGCAATTAACAAAAGATGGCAGCGTAATTTTTGAACATGAAGACCAAAAGGTTTTTATTGAAACAAAAAACACTCAAGGCGATGTTCTTAATATGACTTTTAACAATACGGAAGGAACTGTACAAGCCTATTTGAATGGTGGCGATCAAATTGATTTAACCCAAAAAAAGGCAGCTTCAGGCATTTGGTACAGCAATGAACACTTTGAACTGCGGGGCAAAGGTGACAGTTACTTATTAACTAAAGATGGTAAAACCGTTTTCAGTAATTAATAAAGACCTAAACAGTATTTGATCTCGTTCATAGTAATGGGAATGCGTCAGAGCTACCAAAGCGGATTGTTTTAAACAATTCGCTTTTTTTTATATATCAGTCGATAAAAAAATCATTGTTGTCCGATAAAGAATCAAGACCGCTGCGCTGTTAGAATAAAGAATAAAGACTTGTTTGCAACTAACTGACAAACAACGATCATTTAAATTAAAATCGCACATTCCCTCCCGGTAGAAACATTTTCTAAAATGCAAGGTCTCATTTCGGAAATCTTCTAATGTCTCTTGCTTTAAATGAGTTTGTTAGTTTATTATTTATTTTTATCGGACACTAATGTAAAAAAATACAAGATTAAAAGAAAACACAGATAGCGATGAATTAATACTGAGGCTCCTGTTTAATTTAAGTACTGACAAACTCAAAGCATTTAATTTCATTTTTTATCAAAATGCGGTATCATCACCTCTTCAGCGTGTTATAAAGTCTCCACTGATTTATGTCGGATGTTTTTATTATTTTAGTGCTATGAGAAATGTGAACTATCGTGCAAATGAGCGTCAGCACTCCATGACTAAAACCAATGATATGTACCAATTAAACTACAGATCTCAAGCCAGACCAGGATTACAATTAGAGGATTTAGACGCCATTCTCATCACTGCAGTTGCGGTTAATTTAGCCAAAGACGTTACCGGATGCCTCATTTACCACAAAGGGAGTTTTGTTCAGGTTCTCGAAGGTGAAAAAAATAATGTTCAGGCTATTTATGAAAAGATTAAGGTTGATGACCGCCACAATACGGTAACCTTGCTCTGGGAAAATAATGTTGACCAACGCTTTTTTCCGGAATGGAATATGGCTTACTTCCGCCCCGAAGAGAAAAATTTGCAACAATACATTGACAATTTAGTGCTACTTTCCGAACTTTCGGATAGGTCGTCAGGATCTTTATTAAGTTTCTGGGGCAGTGTTCGAAAAATGTTAAAGGAGGATAAAACCCGTGAGTAAAAGCTGTTTCTTAAACCATATTGAAATGTTTAGCACCAAATTTTTTTTTAGACAACAATCTTTTCAGTTATTTTTTATCGCCATTATTGTGGGTAATATTTTCACCTCATGCAAGGGTGGTCAACAACAGTTTCCAAAAGAAATTTCCCCGAAGCCCAACATCGTCTTTATCTATATGGACGACTTAGGTTACGGTGATGTCAGTGCCTACGGCGCCAAAAATATTCATACTCCAAATATGGACAAACTTGCCAACGGTGGTATAAAATTTACCGATGGACATTCCAGCTCGGCAACCTGCTCTCCTAGCAGATATGCCTTACTTACTGGAGTGTACCCATGGCGAAACAAAGACGCACAAATACTTTCGGGTACAGCGCCATTGCTCATTGATACTGCCCAAGTAACACTCCCAAAGATGCTCAAAGAACAGGGCTACCATACAGGAGTCGTTGGCAAATGGCACTTAGGATTAGGTTCAGGCCAAACCAATTGGAATGTTAAGATTACCCCGGGTCCAAATGAAGTAGGCTTCGACTATTCCTATATCATGGCAGCAACGCAAGACCGGGTTCCCACGGTTTATATTGAAAATGGACACGTGGTCAATTTAGACCCTAAAGACCCCATTAAAGTCGATTATCAGAACAATTTTAAAGGCGAGCCAACAGCGCTCGAAAATCCTGAATTAGTCACGATGATGTGGGATCACGGGCATAATAATAGTGTGGTTAACGGTATCCCAAGAATTGGTTTTATGAAAGGCGGCGCATCTGCCAAATGGAGCGATGTGGATATGGCTGACGAGTTTTTAGAAATGGCCAAAGCGTACGTGAAGCAACACAAACACCAACCCTTTTTTTTGTATTACGCCATGCAACAGCCTCATGTACCACGTACCCCACATCCTCGCTTTGTAGGTAAAACGCGATTAGGCCCAAGAGGTGATGTTATTGCGGAGGCCGATTGGTGCATTGGCGAATTTATGGCTACACTCGAGCAAGAAGGTTTGTTAGAGAATACGTTGATTATCTTTACCAGTGACAATGGCCCCGTGTTAAACGATGGCTATGCTGATGATGCTGTTGAAAAAAACGGATCTCACAATCCCAATGGCGGATTAAGAGGTGGTAAATACAGCTTATTTGAAGCAGGGACGAGAGTTCCATTTATTACCTATTGGAAAGGTAAAATTCGACCTCAGGTTTCTGATGCCCTTATTTCTCAAGTGGATGTATTGGCTTCTTTGGCAACACTAGTAGGCAGCACTAGTAAAGGTCAGGATAGTGAAGATTTACTCGATGTCCTAATGGGACAAGCCAAGCAAGGGCGCACCGATCTGATTCTGGAAGCTGCTACAAAAACTGCCTATAGAAAAGGAGATTGGCTGTTGATTCCACCCTATAATGGTCCTGCCATTAATGCTAACGTAAATATTGAATTGGGCAATAGTAAATACTACCAACTTTATAATTTAAAAAACGACCTCTCCCAAAGCCGCAATGTAGCACACGACAATCCTGAAAAACTGGCAGAACTGCTTAAGAGTTACACTGCTATAATAGAAAACGAGGCGAAGTAAACTCCTGATTAGGGGCGATTAGCAAAACGCAATACGCTTCAAAGAAATTTGAAGTTTGGGAATTGTCTTAAATAAACATGGAATCACAGAAAAGCAAGGATATTATTCATCCCTTTTTTTTAAACATCTTACATTACATAAAAATCAATTTTTAAAAATTTTATAGTGATATCAACTTACTCTTGTTCAAATTCCAAAATGTCTTTGGAATTGAAGCCAATATAAATAGTATCTGCAATATTTTTATCTTGAGTCATCACGGTAAGTTGCTCTCCAGACTCCAATTTCAACACGAGCTGTATAGAATCGCCTAGTTGAATTTTTTTAATGACTTGGGCGGTGGTCAAATATTCACAATCCGCTTCCGCAGACGACGGACTCACAATAATTTTGTCGTTCCTAATGGCATGGCAACAGGTTTCCTTTAACGGACAGCGGAAGGCATTCTGCAAATTCTTATTGATATGCACGGTACTGCCAAACAAAGACGCCACGTATAAGGTGTTCGGTTTCACATATAAATTTGTCGCCACATCTTTTTGAATGACTTTTCCGTTCTGTAAGATTAAAATCTCATCGGCCACAGAAAGGGCATCTTGGGTATCATGCGTTACAAACAAAACTGTGACCCCGGTTTTTTTAATAATATCAAACACTTCATTACGCAATTGCGTACGCAACATGGTATCTAAGTTGCTAAAAGGCTCGTCCAATATCAATAATGATGGTTCTGGCGCCAAAGCTCTAGCTAGGGCAACTCGTTGTTGTTGTCCTCCCGAAAGTTGGTGCGGATAGCGTTGTCCCATCTCGCTCAATCCTACCAAATCCAACATTTCCTGAGCTCTACTTTTTTTATCTTTCATTTTTGAAAGTCCGTACAGTACATTTTCAAAAATGGTCAAATGCGGAAATAAGGCATATTCTTGAAATACCAAACCAATTTTCCGTTTCTCAGGTTGGACAAACTTATCTAGTGATGCAATGATTTTATCACCCATGGCAATACTCCCGTGGTCAGGCCGTTCAAGACCTGCAATGAGGCGTACCAAGGTTGTTTTTCCACTCCCACTCTCTCCAACTATAGCGCATACTTGTCCTGCTTTCAAAGTGAAAGAGACATTTTCTATGGCATAATTTCTGCCTTTATCAAAACTTTTGGAAAGCGAGTTAATTGTTAACATGGTTATTTCTTAATCAATAATTTATTTAAAAATATCACAGGTATCATTGCGGTAAAGATAATGAAAAGCGAAGGGATAGACGCCTCCATCACCATCTCATCACTGGCATATTCAAAAGCTTTTACGGCTAAGGTGTCAATATGGTAAGGTTTTAGAATGAGTGTCAGTGGCAATTCTTTCATCACATCGATAAAGACCAAAATAACGGCGCTAAACACCCCAGTTTTAATCAACGGAAATTCAATTTTAAAGAAGGTCTTTAAATTCCCCACGCCTAACACCTTTGAGGAATCAGGAATAGAATTATCCACCTTTAAGGCCGTAGAATCTATAGGATTATAAGCCACCGCCAAAAAGCGCACGGCGTAAGCATATAAGAGCGCAAGTAACGTGCCGTTAATGATCAAGCCTGAATCGATACCGAATTTTCCTAACATGGTAATCAGCCACTTGTCCAAAGCCAGGGTGGGAATCATAATCCCAATAGCAATCACCGCCCCAGGTATGGCGTAACCTAACACCCCAATTCTGGAGATATTTTTGATACTACTTAACGTGCTCCATTTTGAAAAATAGATCAGTAATAAGGCAAAAAAGACGGTAATGAGGGATGAGGCGATGGCAATGGCGAAACTTTGAAGGGAAATAATGATAAATTCCATATCAAAAACGGTTGACGCCGTAATAACTGCCCAATACAATAGTTGCGCTACCGGCAGTAAAAAACCTAAGAGAATAGGTAAAAAGACTATAGAAAATATAAGCCATTGTAAACCACCTCTAGGTTCTTTTCTCTGAATTTGGGTGTTGTTTGTTTTTGAAGATGTGAATTTTATTTTCCGGACTTGCCATTTTTCGAACAGAATAAGTGCAAAAATAAAAATAATCAACAACGCTGATAAATACACCGCCGTTTGAGGTTCTTCAAGTGAAAACCACGATCTGAAGATTCCAGTGGTAAAGGTATTTACGCCATAATATTTAGCTGCACCGTAGTCATTCAATACTTCCATCAGCACTAAGACCAGGCCGGCAACAATGGCAGGACGCGCGAGAGGCAACATCAATTTAAAAAATGTCTTTAGCTCACTCACCCCCAACATTTTTGAGGCTTCTAATAAGTTGTTAGCTTGGTTGAGGAAAAAGGCACGAGCGCTCACATAGACATACGGAAAAAGTGAGATGCTCAGCACGAAGGCAAGTCCGGCCCTATTCATAATGTCAATACGAATAAACTCTAGGCCGAGTTGTCTAAAAATCAAAGCCATACTGCCACCGTAGTCAAAAATACCAGCATACGCATAGCCTACAATATAAGAAGGAATGGCTAAGGGTAAGATTAAAAGCCATTCCATTTGTTTTCGGAACATAAAATCAAAGCGCGATACAAACCACGCCGATGACACGCCAAAAACCAAGACAAGAATACTACAAAAGAAAACGAGATATAGCGAGTTTAATATATAATCTGGCAAAAGGTATTCAACAATATGACCCCATGTTTCACCAGGACCAGAAAACAATTCCACCCCAATGAATATGATAGGCAAAGCCAAGAAAAAAACAATGGCCAGTGTAAATACTGACCACTTGTTACTATCTCGTTTAAGCCTTTTGATTCTCGTTTTTAAGGAGAATGCATCGTTTCTATTTCCACCCTGCTGCATCAAAAATCAAAACTGCTTGCTTGTTATATTCTCCTAATTTATTTAAACCTAAAGTATCTTCTTTAAAAGCGCCCCAATCTTTAATATCCTTTACGGGTGCCACACTTTCTAAAACAGGATATTCATAATTGGCCTCAGTAAACACTTGCTGAGCTTCTTGGCTAATTAAAAACTCAATAAATAAAATGGCGTTTTCTTTATTTGGCGCGTATTTTGCTACCCCAGCACCACTCACGTTCATGTGGGTACCTCTCCCGTCTTGATTAGGAAAAAACAAGCCAATTTGCTGAGCCGTTTTCACTTCTTCAGCGTCTGGAGAATTCAACATTTTACCAATATAGTACGAATTTACAATCGCAATATCACCTTCGCCAGCCACTACAGCTTTTACTTGATCTCTATCAGATCCTTTCGGAGAACGTGCTAAATTGTTAACCACACCTTCAGCCCAAGTTTTAGCTGCAGCCTCACCGTTATTGGCGATAATTGAAGCGAGTAAGGATTGGTTGTAGATGTTTGAGGACGATCTGACCAAAATTTTACCTTTCCATTTTTTATTTACCAAGTCTTCATAAGACGATAGGTCTTCAGGTTTGACGCGGTCTTTGGCATAGGCAATAATCCGAGCTCTTTTCGTCAACCCAAACCATTGGTTGTCGACATCTTGTAAATGTGCAGGAATGGCGTTTTCCAAAATTTCAGAATCAATAGCTTGTAATAATCCTTCATCTTTTGCACGACTTAAGCGGCCTGCATCTACAGTGATCAAAACATCAGCAGGCGATTGCTTGCCTTCCATTTTCATTTTTTGAATCAGTTCGTCAGCACTGGCGTTGATAACCTTTACTTTGATGCCGGTTTTATCTTCAAACATTTTAAAGATGTTTTGGTCCGGCTCGTAATGACGATGGGTGTACACGTTGACAACTTGTTCTTTGGCTGCTTTTTGTTCAGAAGTGGAGTCCTTCTTATTAGTGTCGTTTCCACAAGCAACCACTAAGGAAAACGCTGTTAACGCTACTAGTATTTTTTTCATAATATCTTTTTCGAATTGCAAAGATAACAATTTAGAATAGATATAAATAACGATGCCTCCATAATATTGAAAGTCCGCAGCGCACGATATATCCTCAGACCGCAATTTAAAAAGGCAGTTTAGTCGAGGTCTGATTTCGCCCCAGTGACGTCCCGAAAGGTAGGGTTGTTTTCAGTAATGCGCCCGGCATCTTTTTTGTTTATTTTAAACATCACATCTTTGGATGTGGTAAAAAGCAGCACTGAATAAAACGGTGTTTTAAGATGCGATTTTACAATGGCGTAGAGCTCCTCTAAGTTAAGTTCCTGTAAGTCATCCTCCGTTTCTTTAGATCGGTAATGGGTTTTTATAAGAAGTTTAGTGCCTTCTTCTAGAGCTTGCGGTCGGACAAAAATGTTCTTCAGATTCTGTTTCCCGATGGTTTTTGCCATAGTCAGTTTAGCAAAATTTCCATCTTGGACACTTTCCTTTACTTGAATCCAGAACTGCTCAAAAACTTCTTGGTACGGCATATAACTATTATTTGGTGGAAGATTAATTTAGAGCTACAAAAATAAGATTATTAATTTAGATAGCACTTTAAAAGCAGTGACAAGTCCTCAAAAAGACATCAGGCTAAAAAACCGTATAAAGTGTGGTCACTACAATTCCTTTTCCATCTTTAGGAACCACTGACACTAAGGTTTGATGGTCCTTTACTTGAAAAGAGAATGGAGGTGCCAACACATTGACACCACTTTGCTTCTTGAGTCGGATGCCCTGGCCGGAAATTAGATCCTTATTTGGAATGAAGGATCCACTTGGAATATGCTCCGTGAGGATAACATATTTAAAGTCTGACAATTTTGCCAAAATCTGGGTAATTTCAACATTGGAGAGATGCTGAAGCACCTGTCTTAATATGACACAATCACCCGCCGGCAATTCATCCACCGCAATATCCAAACAGCCAAACTCCAGATGATCAGCGTTAAAGTGCTTTTTATTAAAGAGGATAAGATCTTCTACAATATCTATCGCTATATAAGACCCTGTGAACTTTACCAAGTCCTTGCCGATATTAAAATCGCCACACCCCAAATCGCACACCTTCAAAGGTGTCTCAAACGAGTTTAAAAATGAAGAGACAACCTCAACATAAGGCATCACCAACTCTGGGTCATGAGATCCTTCACCTGAGTAAAATTCAGATGTATTCCTACCCCAAAGACCCCTCTCATACACCTGTTGCATGACATCTTTGGTAGGCCATGGAATTTTTAGTCTGAGTTGTTGGTCCTTCATAAAATTATAAGTTGGATATGGTTGCAAAGTTACAATTGAAAATTGGAGTACATAGGTTCAAAACGTGTTGATAAAGTATACGAATGTGCTCTTGAAAACACTTCATAATTTTCTTTTTTGAATTAATTCCTTAAATTAGAAGCCTCAATGATGTAACCAATCTTATTTAGAACCGTTACTTTTTGTTCCTTAAGGTTTACGCTATAAGATATGATTTCAAAACACCAGCAATTATTTGTCACCTTTTTTTCGTGTTTTTTACTTCATTTTGTTGTGTTTAGTTCGGTTTCCAACACAAGAGAGAACGCCGTCAATGTCATGGCTCCCCAAGTTCCTAATCATTCTTTTCTGGCCAAAGAATTTTCCTATATTGCTCCGCTCTCCAGTGAGGTGTATCTCGTTTGGAGCACTGAAGATGCATCGCAAGAAGAACTTGTCAGCTTAAATGAACATACTGAATTTAGTAATGGGCTATTTTATACGCCAATGTCTGCCGTTGGAGACACGTTTAAACTCGCTTTAAATCTTCCAAAAAACTCCAATCTCAATTACAATTTCTGGATTACAAAAAACAAACAAGGACATTACAGTGATTATTGGGATTTGCAATCTGGAGGCACGGTCTTAATCTCTGATGAAAACCCTATACAAAAGACCGCAACCTATTCAATCTCCAAATCAAAAACAGAATCAAAATTACTATCAAAAGGCTGGGTCTTATTACTTCTACTGGCTATTATTTTAACCGGGTTTTTGCTAGCTAAAAGAGGCAAGAAAAGTCTCTTTAATACACCCGTCTCTTACGTCCATATTATCGTTTTTGTGGGCATCAGTGTAATACTTCTTCAAGCACTGGCGCGGATAGAGGTTTTGCAATTAAATTTTTCAAATTTGATTAAAAATCCTAAACTCATCCTTAAGGTTACCAGAGCAAGTTTTCAAGATTTAAACATTACTGCAATTATGACTATTGTATTCAGTTGTGGTGTATTTATAATCAAGAACATCACCTTTAAAAAAACGCTTACAGTACTATTTATAGTGTTTGCCTTGTTTTCAACAATTATCGCCTTCATAAATATTCAGACAGTGCTTTTGCTAGGAAAACCATTTACCTACCAATGGCTGTATTATTCTGATTTTTTGGGTAGTGAAGATGCAAAGACGGCTCTACAAGAAAACATGTCCAATACCATTCTTTTCAATTTAATGGCATATTCCGTTTCCTTACTTCTTTTAGCCTATATGTTATACAACGTTTATCAATATTTAAACGAGCGTAAAACGTTAAAGTATATGACCCTCGCTCTTTTGAGCATATCCCTATTCGTACTTTTCTATTTCTCCAATAGAACTGAAGTAACCTGGTCTAAAGGTCAATCGGAAAATGCCATCACTGCTTTTTTGCAATCTGCGATAATTGCCAATTCTAAATCGTCCTTTTTCGCTTATGATAATAATTCTGTTAAAGTCCCATTTGATCCTGCAAAAAGCTCACCATTGGAAAACCCCATTTTATTGCCAGAGGACCATCACGTGAAGAATGTTTTGGTCATAGTACTTGAATCGGCTGGGTCAACCTATTTTGACGCTTATGGTGGAAACTTTAATTTAAGCCCGAATTTGAACAAGTATGCTCAGCAATCGCTGATTTTTGATCAGATGTATGCGCACAGTCCTGCTACAAATTTTTCAATGGTTTCCATTCTCGCATCCATGTATCCTGACCTTTCCTTTAAAAGTATCACTCAAGAAAATCCAGATATTAATCATCCAACCATCTCTTCAGAACTCAAAACTAATGGCTACCGAACTTCATTTTTCACCTCATCTGACCTTCGGTTCCAAAATTGCGACACCTATTTAGCGCATCGAAACTTTGATTTGGTAGAGGATTTTTCAAAGATCACCTGCACTGATCAATTTCAACTGGCCGATGAAAATTATAAAGAAGGAAATGGCATTAATGATTTATGCTTAGCGGACCGGCTGTCAACGTGGTTGGATCAAGATCCGGAACAAAATTTCTTTTCAATGCTTTGGACTGTACAAGGACATTATCCTTACTTCTTTGAAGACAAAGAGCATGATTTTAATGTTTCAAATTTAAGTTTTAACAGATACCTCAATTGCTTAAAACGCAACGATGAACTGATAGGCTTAGTAATGCAGATGTTAGAAGATAGAAATTTAGCTTCTAGTACACTTGTGGTTGTGACTG
Source organism: Gelidibacter salicanalis (assembly GCF_007997285.1). GTDB lineage: Bacteria > Bacteroidota > Bacteroidia > Flavobacteriales > Flavobacteriaceae > Gelidibacter > Gelidibacter salicanalis. The sequence continues at coordinate 65,004 of NZ_VORX01000005.1, read as the reverse complement.
GAGATCATGGTGAAGCCTTTGGACAGCATTCACAATATGGTCATGGTACTGGCATTTATGAAGAAAATTTAAAAGTACCTCTCTACTTAATTAATCCCGTATTATTTAATGGTCAACGTGTACCAGGTATTGCCAGTATGAAAGATTTGGCTACAACTATTCTTCCCATTATAAACGTGCAACCTCATAAGGTTTGGCAAGGTCAAAATTTATTAACTACGCGTTCAGATGAAGCCTATTACTTTGCACCGTGGTCAGATTATCTCTTTGGTTATCGCACTGGAGACATGAAGTATATTTTTAATGAATCAGAAAATACTGTAGAGGTATACAATTTAAGAACCGACCCTAAAGAGCTGATGGATCTTTATAACCCTCAAATGGAGGCAGAGCTTTTAAACGCCAGAACTAAAATTGCGGCATGGGTGCAGTATCAAGGTAAATACATAAAAGAGTCTCTTAAAAACTAAATGCATTAACCTGGTCAAGTATTCGCCATACTCAATTAAAAAAATCTAATATTGAAACACGCTGTAATGAAAAAAGCTTACCTCTATATAATTCTTATTGGCGTATTCCTCCTGTTTATTAGTTACATGGCATATCAATATAATGCCATTAATAAAATAGCCGCCACATTTAAGAGCAATTCGATAGAGATGAATGTGAACACGCCCGTATTAGGCCAAGTTTCATTTAGCTCATCTGCGCCGATTGAAAATTTTGATACATTTCCACACTTCACTTTAAAGCTTTTCGATAAAAACAACTGGGATATTGACAAGAAACTACTGGCCAACATTCCTAAAAACACTCCCGTACTGATTACGGTTGAAACATGGTCCCGAAGCTTCATGTCCTACAACAGCAAGCCGTTAAGGGATGTTGTTGATGGCGCATATGACGACATTTTTAAAAAAATGTGTACTGATTTTATTGGAGACCGTACCAATGTTTATCTGCGTTTTAATCCTGAAATGGAAGTGCCCGTCAAACTCTATCCTTGGCAATTAGCAGGCTGGTATATTGATGCTTTTCAACATTTCTCCAAATTGTGTAAACAGTATGCACCTAAGGCAAAAATTGTATGGGCACCAGCAGGATACCCAGGCGCCATGGAATATTTTCCTGGTGATTCTTATGTTGATGCTGCTTCAGTTACCCTAAAAAATGATTCAGAAAGCTTCTTAAATGTGTACCCCAAAAATTACGCAATCTCCTACGACTTAATGAGACGGATTCATCGTTTACGCTTTCAGGACAAGCCGATTATTGTGTTGGGATCTAAGCAAAACGCCAATGATTCTGTAGACCATCAGATGCTCAATAACTTATCTAAGCATATTGATGCGCATCGAGACATCATATATTCGAATGAAAATTTTAAAAGATTCAATTTCGAAACTGAATCTCGCGCACAAAGTCCTATTGAAATTGGTGTCTATGACCCTCAATCCCTATTGAATGATGAAAACGCAGTAACTGTAGAGCATCTGTTCGTGGATTTCAGCAACCTCAACAATGGTTCTTTTCAGAAGAGTTTTAAAGAAGTAGAACGTCGTGGACATGATGTCATCGTTTCATTTGAACCCTTCCGAAACGTTGATGAAAGCACTGACCTAAATGTACTTCAACATATAACTAATGGAAACTACGATAATGAAATCCGGCAGTTTTACAACATCCTTCTGAACTCATCCAGCAAAATTTATCTACGGTACGCTCATGAAATGGAAATCCCTATTTCGCGCTACCCATGGCAAAGTCAAAACCCGGTGGACTACATAAAATCTTTTCGTTATTTTATGACTTTTCAAAAGCCACTTCCGTCTCAGATTAAAAGAGTTTGGGGCCCGGCAGGAGACCGTGGTTCTATAGAATGGTGGCCTGGAAACGATGTGGTTGATTATATAAGTATTGCCATTTACGGTCTACCCGATAAAAACATTACGGACCCCAATAAACAAGAATCTTTTGCGACTATATACAATCGTAAAAAATGGCGCATGCGTTTTATTAACAAACCACTATTTATTACTGAATTTGGAGTCAAAGGCCCAGAGGATTTTCAAACAAAATGGCTGGAAGATGCCGCAAAAGTTATCCGTAAAGACAACCAAATTATCGGGGTGAATTATTTTAACATGTCAGATACGCCAAAAGCTTGGGGCGATATTAAACCACCAGATTGGAGTATTACTAAAAAAACGTTCCATCGCTTTATTGAACTATTGGAAAAAAAATGACTTTACTTTAATTGCATCATTAAACACATAGCTTATTGGCTCATAAAGATCCCAAATCTGAAATAAACCACTAGAATGCATAAATACACCTCCTTTTAAAAGAGAATTATGTCATAGTTTTAAAAACAATTTAAAGGACACCAGATTGGTTTATCAGCATTCTTTATAAACACCTTAATTAATACTTTGTTTCATTGAGGATGATGCCTAACAGAAGTATCAAACAAATCACTTTACAACCACCCCTTATCATGAAAAAACTAAATGACTTTATTAAAATCAGTTTATGCGTACTGTTCTTATCTGTTTCAACAACTCACATATATTCACAAGTAACCGCTTTAAAAGTGATTCCGGAAGTACAACAGTTCGACTCAAAAGATGGGACTTATACATTGCCAAATACTATTCTAATTAAAGTCAACACTACTCAAAATGACAGTTTGATGTCCATTGCCACACAGCTCAAGGAAGAATTGCAGAGTATGTTCCAAGTTAAGGCCAGCATCTCGGCGACCTCAAGCCATACAGCAACCTCATCGAATGAAATCCTCTTAACCTACAGCAATACTTCACTACAAAACAAAGAAGCGTATAATTTAGACTTAGACAGCAATGCAGGTATTACCATCTCTGGCGCGTCGAAACAAGGCGTCTTTTGGGCTACGCGCACGCTGTTACAACTCTCAGAAAACCACCACAAGACAATTCCTTCTGGCGTTATTACAGATCATCCTGATTATCCAAATAGAGGATTTATGCTCGATGTGGGACGAAAGTTTTTTACAATTGATTATTTGAGAGCCTACGTGAAAATTTTATCGTATTACAAAATGAACGAATTTCATGTGCATTTAAATGACAATGCCTTTAGTAGTCATTATAATAATGATTGGTCAAAAACCTATGCAGCTTTCCGACTGGAAAGTGACACTTACCCTGGATTGGCTGCTGAAGATGGCCATTATACCAAAGACGAATTCCGCGACTTGCAACGCTTAGGCATGCAGTATGGCGTAAACGTCATTCCTGAGATTGATATCCCTGCGCACTCCTTGGCTTTTACGCGCTACAATCCTGAATTGATGGCATCAGCACCTTATGCTGACGATCACTTAGCCATTCTTGAAGATGATAAACTTCCAATTATTTACGATTTTTTCGATAAGCTGTTTGATGAATACATTAAAGGCGACAACCCGGTATTCATTGGCCCTGATGTACATATAGGCACTGATGAATACATTAAGGAAGGTAAAGGCAGAGATGTAGATAATGCCCAAGCCAAGCGATTTAGGGAATTTACCAATCATTACTTAAATTATATTGCAGATTCGGGCAAAACGCCACGACTTTGGGGCGGTTTAGAGTGGTTGAAAGATGATCCTTTAACCGACGTAAAACCTGTGGGCAATGCAGTTATGAACGCTTGGAGTAAAGATTGGGTGAATGCCGAAAAAATGCTGGACGATGGGTTTGACATCATCTCTACCCCTGATACCTGGCTTTATATTGTGCCCGCCGCCGGTTATTACAGAGACTTTTTGGACATTTCTTGGCTCTATTCAAATTACCGACCTGAAAAAGTAAACACAGCGGTCACCTTGCCTGACTTCCAAAAGGGACTTTTGGGTGCTACCTTCGCCGTATGGAACGACGTATCCGGGAACGGAATTTCGCAAATGGATGTGCACTACCGCACCATCCCCGCTCTAAAAGTACTGGGCACCAAAAATTGGAAAGTGGCCCCAATCAAAACATTTGAAGACTACCAAACTCTGGCCAACCTCTCTTCTGACGGCCCAAATCTTAATATGAGTGGTAGGTATACGGAGGCCGAATTGAACGCCATGACATCAAAAGTGGGTGGAAAAGCCATCCGTTTTAAAGGCAAGAAAGCGCTCAATTTAGGCGGGACCAATTTTGGGTATAATTATGATGTGTCTTTTGATCTCAATTTGAGCACGAACAACCGAGCAAATGCTATTCTTTTTCAAAGTGCCTACGGAAAAATCACCTTAAACACCGAGGGTACAGGGAAATTAGGATTTTCGCGCGACGGCTATACCTATACGTTTAATTTTAGCCCCGAACATAAAAATTGGCAAACCATCAGATTAGTGGCCGACTATAAAGGTGTGATGCTGTTCGTGAATGGCAAAGAAATAGAACACCTGACAGCCTATAAAAAAACAGAAGGCTTGCCGAACGGTTTCAACTACCAACAAACGCTGATGTTCCCTCTAGAGCAGGTGGGCGATGCTAAAAACGGCTTTTCCGGTTCCATTAAAAATTTAAAACTAAAGCATCTTAGCACTGAAGAAGCAAACGACATCTTGTTAAAAGTGCAAGACTAAATAAAGGATACAAATTTACAAATAGCGGTTAAGAAGTGCTCTAAACAATCCTTAGGTTGATGAAATTTGCCTGTTGATATGTGTTTTTGAATCCCAAGGATAAAAACACTGGAGATTAAAATTAGGACCCCAAGAGTAAGTCCATATCACTCCTAGTTTTAATGGATGATCTAAACAAAAGCCACCTATAACATAATCATTTTAAATATTTTATACGTACCTTAAAAATGAAAATAGTACGACATAAAACTACTCATGGAAAGAGATAAACTTTTTGATTTAACTGGGAAAATTGCCATTGTTACGGGAGGTGCAAATGGTATTGGCAAAGCAACCGCGCTCTTATTAGCAAAACACGGGGCAACAATCGCTATAGGCGATTTCAATTTAGAGGATGCCCAAGCTACCGTAAAGAATATTGAAGCTTTAGGCGTGAAGGCCATAGCCGTGCGGTGTGATGTTTTAAAAGATGACGACTTGGTGAACTTAGTAGAAACCACTGTTTCAGAACTGGGAGGCATTCACATTCTCATCAACAACGCAGGCGGTGGTGGTGGCGGACGTGAACATCCGTTTAAAATTTCCGTCAAAGACATTAAGAGAGATTATGAGCTGAATGTTTTTAGCGGCTGGCGTTTATGTCAACTCGCCGTGCCGTATATGAAAAAAGCAGGCTATGGGTCGATTGTTTTCACTACCTCCATGTCTAGTATCAATAAAAGCCCGAATATAAGCGGTTACGGAGGATCGAAAGCCGCGGTAAACCATACGGTTGCAAACCTCGCGCACGATTTTGGTCCTGAAGTCCGCATTAATGCCGTGGGCCCCGGAGCAACACGTACCGCAGCGCTGGAAAGTGTTTTAACACCTGAAATTGAACGCAGCATGTTAAAACACACGCCAATTAAAAGATTGGGCACTGCCGAGGATATTGCTGGGGCCATGCTTTATTTTGCCGCACCAATTTCTGAATGGGTAAGCGGACAAACTCTTTTTGTCAACGGCGGTGGAGAGCAAACTTTAGAATAAGCGCCAATTCTGCATACAAAAAAGCCCTATCTTAAGGGCTCTTTCACTTTAACAATAAAACGAAATTTTGTACATGTCGTAATTATAGCCAGTCAGTTAAAACAGCAATGGACGCTCCCCTAATTGAACGGTCACCCATTTTAACTGGGTCATATCTTCAATAGAATATTGACCGTTTTCTTTTCCATGACCACTGCCTTTAAAGCCACCAAATGGTGCATTAGGATCATCATCAAAAGCATTATCATTGATATGTACAGATCCGGCTTCAACTCTTAAAGAGAAGTCAAATGCCTTCTGTGAATCATTGGTTATAATTGCGGACGACAGGCCGTAATAAGTATCATTGGATAAGGTAATCGCGACATCATAATCTTTAGCACAATAAATGGTCCAATCCCTACAACCACTCCTAAAGGCAGTCTGTAAGTCAACGAAATCCGATTTGCGTCTTCTACTGGCATGGTATCGCCTCCAATTTGTCGTGTTTGGCCCGCGGCAATTCTTAAGGCACTCACCAAATAATCAACTTCAAATATGGCTTTACCAAAAACATTCCCACCCTCATCAATCAATGCTTTGGCCAATTCCGGACGGCGTCTTTCTGCAATTTCTACTGCTTTTAGGAGAATAGCTTCCCGCTCCTTCGCTGTAGTGACTGTCCACTTATTTTGAGCTTTTTCTGCACTTTCCAAAGCAGTTTGAATGTTTGCCGGACTCGTCAAGCGTATTTCAGCTAACACCTCATTAGGATAAGGGTTAATGGATTTTTATAGTTTTTTGGTTATCAGTTTGTAAATAATCTCAATTGATATACGGAGCATAGACTTTTTTGTAGTCAAATTTCAATATCATATTCGTAGTTTTTAGCGTGACCCCACGACATACATATTATCTCTGGCAAAGAAAATCGTTTTTTATAAGGTTCTGTTAATTAACAATTACCTTAACATATATTGAGAATCATTGTTGTCCGATAAAGAATCAAGACCGCTGCGCTGTTAGAATAAAGAATTAAGACTTGTTTGCAACTAACTGACAAACAACGATCATTTAAATTAAAATCGCACATTCCCTCTCGGTAGAAACAGTTTCTAAAATGAAAGGTCTCATTACAGAAATCTTCTAATGTCCCTTGCTTTAATTGAGTTTGTTAATTTATTATTTATTTTTATCGGACACTAATGATTGAGAATAACTAAATATCGACTGAAAAAATAATTAGAACTCCGCAGCAATGTGCTGAATAGCATTTTAATGTGATACAATCCTTTTAAGGCTCGTAATGGAACTTTTAGAGCGCTTTTTGGGGCTGATTTAAGGGTAATTTTATAAAAATTAATACCTAAAAATCGAAATTATGCGCGATTTAACCCTCAAAAAATCGAGTTCTTTTCAGAGAAAGGCAGCACTTATGTCGCAACATAAACCATATGAACATTCAGACGTTTTAAAAAAGAACGGTTCGGTTTTAATGCTCACTACCTTTCCCCCACGCGAATGCGGGATTGCCACCTATTCACAAGATTTAAAAAAGAGTGTTGAAGGTGTTTTTGGCAGCAGCTGCGCGCTCGAGATTTGCGCACTTTACAATGAAAAACACCCTTTAAAAGGTGCTGATCACTTCAATTTCAGTTTAAATACTGACAATCCTGAGAGTTATCAGAGCTTAGCGGCACAAATCAATTCAGAATCCGCTATAAAATTGGTGTATATTCAGCATGAATTCGGGCTCTATAATGGCTGTTCCGACGTCTTCATAGCGTTTTTAGAAGCTATTAAAAAACCGATACTCGTTGCGTTCCATACCGTAATTCCCAATCCTGCCCCAGAATTTAAAACACATGTTTCGGCCATTTCATCTGCCGCCACTGGTTTGACCGTGATGACCGCCACATCCAAACAGATTTTAATCGACAGTTACGGCATTCAGCCCTCAAAAATTGAGGTCATTCCCCACGGCACTCATTTGATCCGGCATAAAAACAAATCCAAACTAAAATCTAAATATGGTTTGCAGGGCAAAACAGTGCTATCCACCTTCGGGCTTTTAGGTCCCGGAAAAAGTATAGAAACCACCTTGGAAGCGCTCCCAGAGATTGTTGCTGATTTTCCAAACGTTCGATTTTTAGTATTAGGTAAAACGCATCCCACCTTAATCAAAAATGAAGGCGAAGTATACCGCGAATTTCTGCAGGATAAAATACAGCAGCTTAACTTGAGCAAACAGGTTATTTTTGTAAACGAATTCCTTCCTTTGGACACCTTATTGGAATATTTACAACTAACAGATATTTACCTCTTTACCTCTAAAGACCCCAATCAGGCGGTGAGTGGCACTTTCTCCTACGCCATGAGTTGTGGGTGTCCCATACTTTCTACCCCTATTCCTCATGCCAAAGAGTTTTTGTCAGAGAACAAAGGTTTGTTGTTCGATTTTGAAAACAGCGCCATGCTGGCCAAGCATTTACGAACGCTGTTAAACGATAAGCAGTATCGAAAAAATTTAGGGCTAAACGGTTTACATGCCTCTGCCTCTACTTCGTGGCAGAATTCAGCTTTGAGCCACGGTCAGTTATTTAAAACTTATGCTAAAGACTTGATTTTGGGCTATAAAAAACCTGATTTACAATTTGATCATCTTTTTAGAATGACCACTGATATGGGCGTCATCCAATTTGCACAATTAAATCAGCCCGATCTCGAATCTGGCTATACTTTAGATGATAATGCAAGAGCATTAATTGTGATGTGCGAACAGTATAAATTAACGCAAGATGAAGCCTTGTTGCCACCACTGATCAACTATTTGAGTTTCATTATCAATTGCCAACGCTATAATGGGCGGTTTTATAATTACGTAAATATAAATGCCGCATTTACAGCCCAAAATGATACTGTAAACCTAGAAGATTCCAATGGAAGAGGCATTTGGGCGTTGGGACACCTCTTACAGATAGCCACCTTAATCCCTCCGTCCTATGCCTATATCATTAATAGAGCAAAAGAGTGTTTGGATGAGTTTTTGCCAAACGTGCGACGCTTCAATTCGCCAAGAGCGATGGCCTTTATAATTAAAGGTTTGGCAGCATCCAATTTAGCCACCACTGATACTGTATATGCAGAAACTGTATATGAATTGGGCGTTAAACTCATCAAAATGTATAAGCACGAATCGCGAAAAGATTGGAAATGGTTTGAACCGTATCTCACCTATGGCAACAGTGTTTTACCAGAAGCCATATTTGAAATCTATAAATTGACGGAAATTGAAGAATTTAAAATCGTGGCCTACGAATCCTTCAATTTTTTGTTGGAACATTTATTCATAAACGGGGAATTTAGAGTGATCTCTAATCAAACCTGGTTTTTACGAGGCGATTCCCTGAAAAACGCTTCTTACGGAGGGCAACAACCTATTGATGTAGCCTACACCATTCTCGCCCTGAAAAACTTTCACCAAATATTTTCTAATGAAGGCTATGAGGAGAAAATGGAATTAGCGTTTAGCTGGTTTTTGGGAAATAACCATCTTAAGCGAATCATTTACAATCCGTGCACCACAGGATGTTTTGATGGGTTAGAACTTAATAACGTCAACCTCAACCAAGGCGCAGAATCGACCATAAGCTATTTAATGGCACGACAAGCTTTTGAAAAAACTACCGAAAACCAATTAATCTAGCGAAGTTTTTAGGGCTTCTAACAACTCGGACAATTTTACGGTAGCATAGGAAGATGAATAGTCAGAAACCGCATATGGAATGATTAAATGGTCATTATGGATGAGCCCGCCGCAGGAATAGACCACGTTGGGCACGTAACCTTCGCGCTCTTCTTCGCTAGGCGAAATCAAGGGCTCCCTTAACCGTCCAATTACTCGGGTAGGATCGTTCAAATCTAAAAGTGAGGCACCAATACAATACCGTCGCATTGGACCTACGCCGTGGGTTAAAATAAGCCAACCCTCGTCTGTATAAATTGGAGATCCGCAATTCCCTATCTGGGTCAAATCCCAAGCAAATTTTGGCTCCTGTAATTTTATGGGATCATTCCACAAGGTGATGCGGTCAGAAAACATGATATAATTGTTATACCCGTCTATACGCGCAAGCATGGCGTATTTCCCATTAATTTTACGTGGGAACAAGGCGAAATTTTTGTTCTGCGCGGCATTCCCATGAATTGGCATAATGCGAAAGTTTAAAAAATCGTGGGTACTGAGTAATTTGGGAATAATGGTATGGCCATTATAGGCCGTATAAGTGGCATAAATGGTTTCCTCACCAGTATCCTCTTGAAACCTTACAAATCGTGCATCTTCTATACCCCTACTCTCAGAGGGAGAGTTAGGAAATATCACGCGTTCACTAATATCACTTTGTTCGTGAAACTTTAAATCATAATAGGAGTCCACCAACCAAGTCATTTCTTGCAGGGCCAGGGTTTTGGAAGCCTCCATATGGTTATCTTTCAAAAGCTTATTCACAGCATCTTTGAGATCATAATATTCAAACCGATCGGGCAGCGGATCCATAATCTCAGCAATATAGTGCTCAGGAATATGAATTTCCTGCATCTTATTGACAAATCGTTCTTTATCATAAGACATCTTGTAGCCAATTTCCGGTAGGTCTATATGATTTCTAACCTTAATCACGTATAGATTATTGTCTTTATCTAAAATAGCTTTTCTAAATACGATGGAGGAAAGATGACCTTCTCCGGTAGCTCGAAAGGAAATGATGACCCGCTTTTCTCCCTTCTTTAAGAACGATTGGTTAAAATCTTCAATCATTGACGGATTAAAAAGCGCAGTCGATTCTACTGAATATTCCATGGTGCAGTAAGAACCGATGAGCATTTTACGGTCTTCAGAAAGTTCCTCAAAAGCAATCCCCATGTTGTTGATTAAGCCTTCAAAATGCCCGCAATGTGTCTTAAATATTTTTTTTAAGTTGCGATGTCGTCCCTTAAATTCCTTTAAGGTTTTGGCAAGCTCATCAGCAACTTTAGCGTCTGAAAACTCTTGAATCCTTAGTATTAATTGCCGTGTCCGGTCATCGCCATTGTTAAAGAACCGTGTCACCACGCGTTTAGAATCGGGAACAAATTTTAATTGTTTACGCTGAATTTTTAATTCCATGTAAGTAAGTTATAAAAAAATAATAACACAATATCTAGTTCACCTAAAAATTTGATATCCGACAATCATATTCTGTTGTTGTGCATCAACACTCGATAGCTTTAGGAATGAGAAAAATGGAACTATTCAGATGGACTGACACTATCAAAAACCTTACGGAGTATCTGCCTTATAAAGAAACCCCATCAATAGGATAGGGTTAGTTATTGAGTAATTTACGGTTTTAAGAAATCATATGCTTTCCTAAAGTTTTAGTCCTATAATGGATTATCTTTCCGCCATTGCTGATACAATTCGAATTGTGCTGGTTTGAGAAGTGATTTCATGTTTTTGGCCTCTTGGCGCAACCATTCTTGGGCATACATTTTGGCGTTGGCATTAGTGGCCTTCCAATTTTCTCGTTTCTCACGGGCAATGATTCTATATTGATCAATTTGCTCATCAGTATAATTGAGATTTGCGAACATTTTGCTCGTACGCAGGTCATTGTCTACAGCATCTACCACATTGCCAGTGTTATCCACACTGTCTTTGGCATAGGGATAGTCTTAGTAATGGGAGCGCTTGCGGGAGCTTCATCAAGGTAAGCCGAATTTGTTTTCTTTTCATTGCCACAGCTTAACAGCAGACTAATAAAAAGTTAGGTTGAAATTTTTTGGGATTTTTTCATATAATTCTCATTAATTGAGGTGAGTTTATGAGCGATTTGAGGCCTCATTAGGGTCGAAATAATCCGAATCCCACTCCCAAATTTCGTCGTTGACTTCTTGTACACTTTTATTGGTGCGCTTGGCAATGCGGGCCATAACCGTATCAAACGTCCCTTCATGGTACTCTAGGTCTTCATCCGTCAGATTCGGGTAATAGTTTCTATAGCTACTTTCTATTTCTTGCCATCGCAGTTCAACATCGCGCAGAGATGCATGGTTGAAGTTTAAGGATTGGTCGTCATTGGCCCCTTCAGTCCGCTGTCCTTTTTGAGATACATTGGCGCTGGAATCTTTTGAGTCGCGTTCAGAATTTTGCTGAGGCTGATTGCGCTTATCATTTTTATGGTCAGGTGTTGTACTCATAACTTTAATGCTTATTGATTTATGAATCTTAAAATTAATAGTCCAACAGTTCTTAACTATGCCCTATTCGTAAAATAGTTATCTCAACTCAACTTTTCTTGATATTTCTTTTTGCCTTACATATCAACAAATTATAAAATTATTAACTGATATCGCAATATTCTTTTAACTTTATCAACAGAGTTGTGCAACAGGAACTATGGATATAAGTAATGGTATCTTCTCGCACACACATTATCGCATTAGTCTAAGGAACGGATGTTCTAAAGGGAAGAATCTGGTTGCAATTGTCCGTAAAGTTCTACGCCACAGCTCTTGAATTTAAAGTTTATTGCCATTGAAGAAACCTTAGTATATAATTAAAGGCCATAAAAAATAACCAAATTATCTTCTTATGAAAACAATGCTTGTTGCAATAGTCTTGTCGGGAATTATATTATCATGTTCGAAGGAGAATGATAATACGTAAGAGTAGACCCCGAATTAATTGGCAAATGGAAGCTTGTAGAAATATTGCAAGATCCTGGGTATGTAAACGGTGTCTATGAAAGTATAATTAGTACTAAAACCATTGAGTTTTTTCATAATGGTTCTTTCACTTTAAATAGACCATTATGTGGTTTATCTACAACGACCGGACAAAATATTACGGGTACAATTAATTATTCCCCTAAAATCTTATTAAAGGACAATAGTTTAGAATCAAATGAAGAATGTGAACTCAATAACAATTCGGAATATGGCTTTCGTATTGAAAATTCTGATTTAATAATTTTCTGGTCAGCATGCATTGAAGGGTGTGCTCTAAAGTATCAAAAAATTAACAGTTGAATAAAATTGCATTCAAGAACATGTTAAAGTAATGACTTTGTTCTAGACTACTTGGAAAATCCTGCGGATTTACCTCAGGTTGGACTCATTTTCACTAAGTTAGTTAGGTAACCAGCCAACTATCCTTATATATAAACATGCATATAACTATACCGAATTGAAATACGCTGAATTTAATACTGCAAATCATAAAATTGAGTTTTTAAAATCCGTGTTTTGATTTAAAAATGTTCTATTAAATGGAAAAATTGTTTCTAAAAAGTTCTCTATCTCTGGTATGAGACACAAACTAAAACTGAATTCTGAATATATATCCTTAAATCTCAATACAAACAATTTGTTGAACGTGAAACAGAACCGAAATAATCAAAATCGGGGATACAATTGAAAAACAGAATGTTCAAGCGGACTAAAAGCAAAACACTTACTGGAGGTTAATTGGAATCAGAGCATTTGAACTCTTGAATTTTATAATTGTGAATCTAAACTAATAAATAGAACAAAAAAACACTGTGTACAACAAAATAAATAAGCGATCGCTTATGCTCGCCTACCTGGAATCGTGATAATTATTGGGAGCGGAGTGTACTTGGACAAGCAAAAAACAATCAGATGATAAAGCCGGAAAAAATGACCCTGTATCTCACGAATTGCAATGCTCTGGGTGTATAAATAGAATTAAAAGTTGATTAAAAGCACAAAAACTTGTGTGTGTGTGTGTGTTTGCAAAGTCTACTCTCCAGCAGGCAACATAAATTCTAAAAAATCGAATTTTATCTGGATCAGTTTCTATCTGTTAAGAACCTGCAAAATGACCGTCAAAAAGGACAAAAATTATACAGGTAAATTGAACGGCGTTACAGACGGGTAAATTACTTGGGAAAATATAGTTTTAACCCTAGCCACAATTCAGGATAATTAATCGGTACTATCTCAAAAAAATTGAGATAGAGATAATCCAACTCAAATAAACCTATTATATTGCTTCCAGCCTATTTACAAACCAAATCTATCTTAATTATAAACCTGAATGAAAAAGCTAATTATAATCACTGCATTTATATTATGTACATTCCATGGCGTCGCCCAAATAGTGAACGTTGAAAAAAAGTTTGATCTCCCATTAGTATTGAATGAATCATCCGGAGCTCTATTTTTTAATGACAAACTCATTATACATAATGACTCGGGTAATGAAAATAAACTTTATGAATTAGATACAATTTCCGGAACAGTCACAAGAACAGTCACGGTTACGAACGCCACCAATGTAGATTGGGAAGATATAGCACAAGATGACCAATCCATCTTTATTGGCGATATAGGCAATAACAGTGGAGCTAGAACCGATTTAAAAATCTATACAATAAAAAAGAGTGACTATTTAAACGCCACCGAGGTAACAGCAGAAATCATTAATTTTAGCTATTCCGATCAAGAAGATTTTACAGCTCATCTCAATAATACCGAATGGGATGCGGAAGCTTTAATTTCATACGACTCTGAAAATTTAATTTTATTTACTAAAAACTGGATTAATGGCATAACCAAAGCTTACACCATCCCTAAAAGCACCGGCACATATACCGTCTCCCCCTTACCACAAACTTTAAACAGCGGAGGGTTGATTACTGGGGCCACCTACAATCCTTCAACAGGAAAGATATATTCTATAGGATATACTTCGGTTTTACAACCATTTATTTGGGTTAGTGAAAATTTTACAGAAAATGATGTTTATTCAGGTACTAACACGCAAACATTACTTACCAGTTTAGGCTTTGAACAAGCGGAAGCTATAACGCATATTGATGCTAACAGGTATTTTATGACCTCTGAATCTTTTAAGATTGGACCCATCTCCGTAAAGGGAAAATTAGTGTCATTTTCAACAAATGATGAGGCCTTGTCAATTATAGAACCTGACGTTAACTTCGTTGGATTTTATCCAAATCCGGTTAAAGACGTGTTTTTTATTGATGGTATTGAATTTACCTCCATCGAAATTTTTGATACCAAATCTGCACTGATTTATCGCGGATACAACGATAGAATAAATGTTTCAGCACTTAATAAAGGGCTCTATTTTGTTAAAATTAATTTAAAAGACAACTCCTATATTATCAAGAAATTAATTAAAGGATAAATCACTTTTATGTATAATATAAATATCCACCAAGATCCATCGCATTCCTGAGGTCAAACCAGCTACAGTAGCAGATGGACTCGTATCCCCGAAAAGGAGTTAAATATTAACAATCTTGACCATCTCAAAAGGTAACGTTAAGCCTTCCAATGGAAAATTAAACGAAAAAGATGCGGTTTAAACACATGACACTCCTTGTAAACTAATATTTGATGTATTGGATACAAGAAATAAGAACGAATCACGACACATTCCATTAGTGATGCTGTAATAATAGCATATAATGTTCCTGATTTTAAGGAACCTTTTTCTGATGTGTGCTAACTTAATACTATGTTTATAGACACACCAATTCTACACAAGTTGCTGATTAAAAATATCATGAAACTTTCGCTTTTTGCAATGGTTTTAATTAACACGTCTTCTTTTTCGCAGAAACGCTATGAATTTGATTACATGTTAGAATATGAAAAGACGTGGTATAAAGACAGTATGAAAACTAAACACTGCCCATGTAGAGAAAAAGATAGTATTACAAAGAAGTACTATCTGACAAATTCTCTGAAAAACAGTTACACGGCAGTCATAACGGAAGTAGATAGTTCAACCTACAAAATGATTTTCAAGGACGAAAAGGGTTTCTATTCTAATGTTACCATGATGAAATCAGATTTTTATAAAGCGGAATCCATCAGGATTGGGTGCGAATCGGTCAGGGTATATGAAAATCGGTTTAAATATAAAACGAAGAATTACAGTTTTTTTAAATTGCCGGATACTGTTATCCATGGGGCGTCTTTAAAGACCTATAAATTAGAGTCCCTATTAAGACCAAATAGGATTAAAAAAAGGCATATAGCAACACTTTACTTAATTATCGAGAATGACACTGAGTTCCATTTACCTGTGTTCGAATTTTCGATAGCCTATGAAGAATGGAAAAAAGAAAGCCATTTGCCCAACGGAATTTTTCGAGAAAAGTATCTGATTGATCACCGGGGCCAAATGGAATACAAGGAGCGCTTATTAAACTATAAACCCTTCAGTACAACCATTGTGATAGATGGTGGTTGTGATTTTAGCGAAAAATACTAATACTCTTTTAGAGATGGATGATTGCCTTGTCAGGAACTTACAATAGAATTCCGAACCCAATTAAAATTTTATTTAAGTGTTAAGATCAGTGCCTTCATTTCAGTATGGCATCATGTGCAAGCATCTCTATAAAGAACCTAGCAAACACTAAAAACTCATGCAGTGTGTTAGCCAATGACCTTCCAAAATTCATTAAAGGATGTTTCGTATTGAAGGTGTTTTCATAATTTAAAAAATGCTAAATAAAATTAGTGCAGAGTGTCAATGTCATTTAAATTTGTTAAATTAGACACGTTTACCAACATCTTCTCATTCTATAAACAAATATAGTATAGACCTTTAGTCGATGAACAGGCACGAATAACAGTAACACTTCATATTTTTTGAAATGAAAAAGTTTCATCCATTTTACAGTATCGGAACGTTAGGGATTGTGGTCATAGCTTGCTTGCATATGTTTTTGGCTTTAGGATTGGCGCTAAGGTCAATTCACTCCACATTTTATGCGCTCTATGCCGTATTCCTTACTTTTCTAATTTTGGGTGTAATATTTACGGTTAAAAATGTAAACACATCCTTTTAAAAATTTCAATCGCTCAAAGTGATTCAAAAATACATAGGTTCAGAAACCAGAAAAACGGATCAATCTCAAAAGTTGTGTGTGAATTGAAATAGAATTCTGATTTTTGCAAAAAAAATACCGACCTTGGAAAATTATCTGGACCTACTGAAACTCATCCTTCCTGAATTTTTAATCAACCATTTCGAGTTAGTAAAAAACACCAGGAATGGCGAAGTAATGCATCTTTATTTTGAAGAGCAAAATACACCTCCAAAGGAAGAAACCACACGAATATTAATAGCCCACGGTTTTCATAAGGAAGTAACTATCCAAGATTTTCCGTTGCGAGGAAATACGGTCTATCTTCACGTAAAACGGCGCAGGTGGTTGGACAGAACTTCGAAGGAAGTTGTCCAGAGAGATTGGAACTTGGTAGCACAGGGAACACGGATGACCACCGAGTTCGCTGCTTTTTTAAAAGAGATTAGTCGATACTAAGGCTTCCGATTGCCATACCATAGGAGCTTTTTATGGTGTCAATGGCAAAAGACTACAACGCCAATATAAAGACTACCTAAGCGATTTCAAAAGCTGGGAGCAAAAGAAACATGCTAAACAATGGCTTGTTTTTCCTCAGAATATTGGATCCTATTTATCCATTGACGAAACAGCATTATCCAAGGGAGAACTCTATACTATAATAACAAACAAGAAGGCAAAAGGGAAGAAAGGAGCTCTAGTGGCCATATTTTCAGGAACCAAAGTGGAGCCTATTGTAGAACAACTACTTAAGATATCGGCCAAGAAAAGAGCTAAGGTCAGGGAAATCACTCTAGATATGGCTAATTCCATGAAAACCATTGCCAAAAAATGCTTCCCAAAAGCAATACAAGTAACTGACAGGTTCCATGTACAAAAACTTGCGTTGGAAGCTCTTCAGGACATCAGGATCAAGCACAGATGGGACGCCATAGATTTAGAGAATGAACAGATAAAACAAGCAAGATCAGGAAATAAAACATACGTTCCCCAAGAATTCAGCAACGGTGACTCAAGAAAACAACTATTGGCAAGAAGTAGATACCTGCTCTACAAGGACCCCTCGAATTGGACGGAGAATCAATACAGCAGAAGCAAAATATTATTCGATCAATATCCAGATTTAAAGATTGCATTTGATCTGACGCAAGGACTCAGAAATATATTCAACACGGCCAAAACAATAGAGGTAGCATATACCAGACTGGCACAATGGTACAAAAATGCAGAAAACACTGGTTTTAGAGCGTTCAACACCATAGCAAACACCATAACACTCAATTACAGATCGATCCTAAACTATTTTACAAACAGAAGTACTAATGCGTCAGCAGAATCATTCAATGCAAAAATAAAAGCATTTAGGGCACAGTTTAGAGGTGTCAAAAATGTAGAATTCTTCCTCTATAGATTAATCACAATTTATGCATAAACACAACAATTGTTCTTGATCCCAATTGTTCCTGATCCAAAATTACCATTTGAAAATCTAATTATTCTGTACCTATTCTGTACCCATTAGAAACAAGAAAGGCTCCACATTTCTGTGAAGCCTTGTCTTTGCTAGTAGCGGGAACTGGACTCGAACCAGTGACCTTCGGGTTATGAGCCCGACGAGCTACCTACTGCTCTATCCCGCGATGTGTAATCAAAAAATGATGCGCTTAGCTTTTAACTTTCGGTTCATAATGCCGACTGTATCATTTTAGGACTGCAAATATATGAGCTTTTTTCGAATTTAAAAACTTTTTTTCATAAAAATCATTCTAATCAAACGAATAGGAGTTCAGGAGATTATAGTTACCTGGCTAATCTTCTACTGCTCAGACTAAAAGCAGGTCCCTTAAACTCGTGTTGTCGCAATTATTAGTTACGTTATTAGGAAATGTGATAACCTACTCTGCAAAAATGGCTTTAAAATTATCGTTTTCGATCAATAATGTGATCAATTTAGAGAGATTAAACGCAATTTGAAATCAATTCATGATCAAATGCGGCTTTAGAAATAATAAACTCATTTACTTTTACCAAATTATTTATGCAACTAGCAAGGGTGCCCAGCGAAAGATGATCAACATCGCTTTGTACGTTTAGCGGTAAGCTTATAAAACCTGAATCGAATTCCAAAAGAAGTGCATTGCTGCTTAACGCAAGGACCTCAAATACCTTTAAATTTTCACCTTCCAGTATATTAAAATCCAAGTGAAGCGACCTAAGCATTTTTTATAGACGCCTCCCTAGCGAATTTATGAATAGCCCCAAGGCCCCAAAACACACCAGACCTCCCTAATTCATCAGGTAATTATTCCGCAATTTAGTTTGATGTAACTTAAACGCGACTCTTTTGTCCCCCTCTAGTATTACGCCTTACTTTAGTCTTCATCTGATCCACAGAAATCTTGATTAATGCTTCGAAATCATTGTTATCCGATAAAGAATCAAGACCGCTGCGCTGTTAGAATAAGGAATTAAGACTTGTTTGCAACTCACTGACAAACATCGATCATTTAAATTAAAATCGCACATTCCCTCTCGGTAGAAACAGTTTCTAAAATGCAAGGTCTCATTTCGGAAATCTTTTAATGTCCCTTGCTTTAAATGAGTTTGTTAATTTATTATTTATTTTTACCGGACACTAATGCTACGAAATATAATTCAACTTTTAAATTTTTAAAAAAATAATCTAATTGATGGAAATTAAAGAAACCTAAACATTTTTTCCGATACCATCTGAATTCGTAACATCTCACTAGCCAATTCTTTCTTATTTTAAGTCAGTGAATACTTTAAAATGCACTTCTATACAACCTCTAAAACCTTAATAATCACCTTAATTCATCTCCTTTTTATTTTTTGACGCCGGAGGATATTCAGATAATATTTTGGCCACGATCGCTTCAAACTTAGTGGCCCTAGCTTCTGGTTTTGCGTTAGGTTGATATTTGCTAGCACTCACCGCTTGCCAAAACAATCCTGTTTTACGATCATCTATAAATTCGACAATCAGTTCGCGATTCATGGACGCCTGACCCATTGGAATTCCTATAGAAATCCCTCCGCCTACGCTCCTGCCACTGCCGCCAACACCTACACCGACATTACTTCTTTGATGCTCTTGAAACTGATTGCTCTTAATATTGATAAGAAAATCTGGCGTATCAGATAAATGCATGCCTTTGGCTTGTAAACCGGCATCCAAAGCATCTAGAAAACGTTTGGCATCCAATTCACTTAAACCTATAGTCATGGGTTCATAATAATTGTAAGTTTTATAGGCACTAAAATCTGTGCCTCTTTCATAATCATAATTAACCTGCACACTCGCACAGGAAAAAATGAATATTGAAAGCACTATAAGGAGTCCTTTTTTCATATATTTTATTTTAAAGATACTAAAAGTGATCCAGTAAAATGTTGCTAATCGCATTATAGCCCTCCGCATTATTACTTGCTAGGTGGCATGGTCGGCCTCACTTCAATCTTACTTGGTAAGGTGCGTTCGTTCATCTTTACAAGATCTACCACCAATTCGCCAATATCTTCAATTTGAATCTTCCAAGCATCACTGCTGTCAGGTTCATTACCATTAAAATTTGTAGATACGGATCCTGGCATAATGGTACTCACTTTAATATTGTGCGCTCTTAAGTCCAACATTACCGCTTGCGTAAACCCTGTTACCCCAAATTTACTGGCATTGTAAGCAGACCCACCCGCAAAAAAGTTGGTGCCCGCCAAACTGGAAATACTGATAAAATACCCTTCCGATTTTTTTAAAGCCTCTAAACTTGATTTGATGGTGTAGAACACTCCAGATAAATTGGTATCGATAGTTTCTTGCCACTGTTCTGGCGTCAGCTCTTCAATAGAGCCAAAATGCCCCAACCCAGCATTAGCCACCACAATGTCTAATTGCCCAAATTCTGATAACACTTGCTTAACTGCAGCCTGCTGACTGTCGTACTTACGCACATCGGCCTTCACTCCTAAGGCTTTCGCAGAGGATTTGGCGGCCTTCTCAAGGTCTTTTGCCGCTTCCTTAGCACGTGCTTCATCTCTACTGGTAATTGCTACATTCACGCCCTGTTTCATCAAACTTAAGGCGACGCCATATCCAATTCCTTTACTCCCGCCTGTAATTAAGGCCACTTTATTTTTTAAATCTTTCATGATGTTTCGTTTTACCCAAAGTTACGAAACCTAAAAATGAAGGCTAGCTTTGAATTCCTAAAATTGTACTAAACTTTGTTGAAAATAAAAGATTATTCCTCCTCCTTGCTGGAATTATCAACAGAATTGGTCAAGGCAGAAGAAACGATGCCTGTAGGAATGGCCACAATCCCCAAGCCAATCATTAAAATGAAGAAGGTAAACACTTTACCACCTACCGTAATAGGATAGACATCTACATAACCCACAGTAGTCAAGGTTATTATGGCCCACCACAAGCTATCAAAAATAGAAGAAAAATGCTCGGGTTGGGCGGCATTTTCGAAGTAAAAAATGCCCACTGCAGCAAAATAAATCAAAATAAGGGTGATGAAAAAGAAACAGGAAAATTTGCTCTTTAGCACTCTTAATCGCTCTAGAAAATTGGTTCATCGCCCGATTGTAGAGCAATTTCAAAATCCGGAACAAACGTAAAAAACGCAGCGCTCTTAACGAACGTAAGTCGATCCCAATAATCAGATAAAAGGGAAGAATGGCCAAAAAGTCAATAATCCCAAAAAAGCTGAAGACCAATATTCAGCTTCCACTCGAAAATATAAATCCGGGTAAAACATTCAAGGGTAAAGATAAGCACGCTAAACAGCTCTATTTTAAGAAGAATTGCACGTGCTCTAGTTCAAGGTAAGGTTTCCATTGAAAAGGTCTCACGACGGAGACTAATATTAAGGCCTGTATCTTTAGAAAAACAATACCATCTGTTCTATTTTCCGTGTTGTCAATAACATGTTTTAAGGTTACTTTTATGGTGTGGTTTCTTATTTAAAAACTAAGCAATGACAGAAAAAAATTTTAATTACTCAAAGTGCTGATACAAATTGATCACAAGCCTGCGGCACTTAATCATTTAGCATCTTCCATAGTTTGTCTTTCAAATCTACAATGCCTTTTTGGGCTACAGACGAAATAAACATATAGTCGATTGGTAAGGTTTTATCGAGTTCTTCTTTAAGTTCAGCTTCCAATTCGGCATCGAGCATATCACTTTTAGAAATGACTACAAAACGTTCTTTGTCTAGCATTTCTGGATTGTAACGTCGCAGTTCGTCCAATAAAATCTCGTATTGTTTATGAATGTCCGGAGCATCTGCAGGCACAAGAAATAACAAAATGGAATTGCGCTCTATATGTCTTAGAAAATAATGGCCAAGACCTTTTCCTTCAGCTGCACCTTCAATAATTCCAGGAATATCCGCCATCACAAACGACTGAAAATCACGGTACTCAACAATTCCTAAATTAGGTTTGAGGGTGGTAAATTCATAATCGGCAATTTTTGGTTTTGCAGAGGTAATTACCGACAATAGCGTCGATTTTCCTGCATTAGGAAAACCTACCAAACCTACATCAGCCAAAAGTTTTAGCTCCAACAAGATGTCTCGTTCGCTTAACGGAATTCCCGGTTGCGAATAGCGCGGCGTTTGGTTTGTAGAGGTTTTAAAATGCCAGTTGCCTAGGCCACCTTTCCCACCTTCAACAATTATGCGCTCTTGTCCGTGTTCAGTGATCTCAAAAATGACTTCATTTGTTTCAAAATCGCGTACGACAGTTCCCAATGGCACATCTACATAAACATCCTCTCCGTCAGCACCAGAGCTTCTAGAAGAACTACCATGGCCACCATGCCCTGCTCTGACGTGTTTTTTGAATTTCAAATGGTATAAAGTCCATTGGTTTTCATTACCTCTGAGAATCACATGGCCACCACGACCACCATCTCCACCATCAGGACCACCTTTGGTTATAAATTTCTCTCTGTGCAAGTGCATAGAGCCTTTACCTCCGTTTCCGGATTGCACGTTCATTTTTACGTAATCAACAAAATTTCCTTCAGTCATGTTCACTTCCCACTATTGTGGCATTTTTATTTAATGTCTTGTACCGCTATTAACGACGATAGGACAAGTCACTATTCAACAAAAGATTATAATTCCAAATACAAGGGTGACCAGTTCAGGAGCTTACTATAGTTTATCAATCACCTTGATTAAACGTTCGGTAATTTCTGAGATATTACCAACGCCGTCAACCCCACAGTATTTATCTTGAGCCATATAATACTCTTTTAAAACAGCCGTCTTTTTGTAGTATTCGGTAATTCTATTTCTGATAATCCGTTCATCAGCATCATCCGGTCTGCCACTTGTTTTTCCGCGGCCCAATAATCGCTGCACCAACACCTCATCATCTACTTCAAGTGCAATCATAGCATCAATTTGTGAATCTTTTTCGTCCATCAATTGATCTAATGCTTTTGCTTGCGCATTTGTTCTTGGGAAACCATCAAAGATAAACCCATTCGCCCCTGCATTTTTTTCTACTTCAGCATTCAGCATATCAATCGTTACCTGATCCGGAACCAACTCACCTTTGTCCATAAAAGACTTAGCAAGCATTCCTAATGCGGATTTATTTTTAATATTTGATCTAAACACATCACCAGTGGAAATATGTACGAGATTATAGGTCTCCTTTAAAAAATTTGCCTGGGTACCTTTTCCAGCCCCTGGAGGTCCAAAGAGGACAAAATTAGTCATGTGTTGCGTGGTTTTTAGTTGATATACTTCAGGCAAATCCCTTCCCAGTCCGTCGTAGTCCAATCCGTAACCCACGATGAATTTATTGGGAATATCAATACCAATATAATGTAGTTTAAAGTCTTTTTTGTACGCTTCAGGCTTATGGAAGAGCGTAGCAATCAGTAATTCTTTTACATTTTCATTTTCAAAAATGCGATGGATTTCCGCCAAGGTATTTCCAGAATCAATAATGTCTTCAAGAATCACGACCGTCCTTCCTGTCAAATCTTGCGTTAAACCAATCAGCCGCTCAATATCTTCAGTAGATTTTACGCCTTCATAAGACGCCAATTTTATGAACGTCACCTCGCAAGGTTTAGGGTATTTCTTTACAAAATCGCTTACAAACATGAACGATCCATTCAGAACCCCAACAAATACGGGAATTTCGTCTTTTAATTGTGCTGCAACCTCATCAACCATTCTCTGTATTGTAGCGTCAATTTCCTTTTCGGAAATAAAGGGCTTAAAGTGTAAATCGTGAAGTTTGATCAATGGTTTAGGTTTTTAAAAGATGCAAAGATACGCTTTTTGAATTAAAATTTGCGGCCGAAATTTTGTGATTTGATTTACGGTTTTCAGAGTTTAAACGTACTTTTGCGTTATTAACGACCTAAATTTAACTGATTTTTCTCTGTAAGAACCTTAAACATGAATTATTTTTCTTCTCAATTTAAACTTGGTATTCTTGGTGGAGGCCAATTGGGCAAAATGCTGCTTACAGAAACTCGGAAATTTGATATTTACACCTGTGTTTTAGACCCAAGCGACGAAGCGCCATCAAAAATTGCCTGTAATGAATTTACCAAAGGCGATTTAATGGATTATGACACGGTATTCAAATTTGGAAAAGAAGTGGACGTCCTGACCATAGAAATTGAGAATGTAAACGTAAATGCTTTAGAGGCTTTAGAGAAAGAAGGTGTAAAGGTTTTTCCATCTTCTGATACTTTAAGAACTATTCAAAATAAAGCGACTCAAAAACTATTTTATATAGATCATAACATTCCTACGGCTGATTTTGTCCGTTTCGCCTATGTTTCAGAAATTGAAGATGCGATAGATAATGGTGGCATTCAATTACCATTTGTGTGGAAGGCTGCTCAATTTGGTTATGATGGAAACGGTGTAAAGGTGGTACGTAGCAAAGCCGACTTAAAAGATTTGCAGGATGGCGAATGTATTGCGGAAACCATGATTCCTTTTAAAAACGAACTAGCGGTTATTGTAAGCCGGAATGCTAAGGGAGAGGTAAAGACCTACCCAGTCGTAGAAATGGAATTTCATCCCGAAGCCAACCAGGTGGAATATGTGATCTGTCCGGCAAGAATCCCATTTAAAGTTGCTAATAAAGCGCGCGAAACGGCATTAAAAGTTTCAGAAGCATTTAATCATGTTGGATTGTTGGCGGTTGAAATGTTTCAAACAGAAAACGATGAGATTTTGGTGAACGAAGTGGCCCCAAGACCACACAATTCCGGTCATCATACCATTGAATCTGGATACACATCACAATTTGAACAACATTTAAGAGCCATTTTAAATTTACCACTAGGTAAAACAGATTATAAAGTTGCTGGCGTTATGGTCAATTTGGTAGGTGCTGAAGGTTATTCTGGAGACGTACACTATGAACATATTGAAGACATCATGGCCATGGAAGGCGTAACGCCACATATTTATGGTAAAAAACAAACACGACCGTTCCGTAAAATGGGTCACGTGACTATTGTTAATGAAGACTTGAATACGGCACGAAAAATCGCTGAAGACGTGAAGAATTTAATTAAGGTAATCAGTCAGTAGCGGTAACTAAAGATATTTAAACTCCGATTTCGGACTTTACATTTATACATTATATGAGCAAAATAGGAATTATTATGGGCAGCAAAAGCGACTTGCCAGTCATGCAGGACGCTATTGATATTTTAAAAGAATTCAACATTGAGGTAGAGGTCGATATTGTATCCGCCCACCGAACACCTGAAAAATTATTCGATTATGGAAAACATGCACACACCCGCGGATTTTCAGTAATTATTGCAGGTGCGGGAGGTGCCGCCCATTTACCAGGCATGATTGCTTCACTGTCACCTTTGCCTGTTATTGGCGTTCCTGTTAAAAGCAGCAACTCAATTGATGGTTGGGATTCTGTACTCTCAATTCTACAAATGCCCGGCGGTGTACCTGTAGCTACGGTAGCTTTAAACGGCGCTAAAAATGCAGGTATTTTAGCGGCACAAATCATCGGAAGTACTGATGCTCAAGTGCAAGAGAGAATTATTGCTTACAAAGAAGATTTAAAAGCCAAAGTTTTAGAATCTGCTAAAGATTTAAAATAGAAAACCCCGACACTGTCAGGGTTCTCTTGCTATTAATCAATTCTTGGAGGCTTTACTTATAAAACTTCTTTAAAACTGAACGGCAAAGATAACCGATTTTCTAGTTAAAAATCAAAAAGAAGATCTAATTATCAGATTACCAACATTTTGATACATTTAAAAATCACATACCATACAATCCATACGGCGTTATGAATATTCTTAATACTCCTTTTACCACCCCATATACGACTGCACCCTTTTCTCAGATAAAGGACGCTCATTTTTTACCAGCCTTCCAAATTGCTATTGAAGATGCCCGAGCAGAAATTGATGCCATCATCGCTACGGACGCTGACCCCACTTTTGAAAACACAGTGGAAGCTTTAGAATTTTCAGGGCAACAATTGGATCGGATTTCAAGTATTTTTTTCAATTTAAATTCAGCTGAAACGAGTGATGCTATACAGAAAATCGCTCAAGAAGTATCGCCATTATTGTCTGAGTTTAGCAACGACATCACTCTGAATGAGGCATTGTTTAAAAGAGTCAAATCAGTCTATGATACCAAAGATACTTTAGACCTCACGGTAGAACAGCAAACTTTATTAGATAAACAATACAAGAGTTTTTCACGAAATGGGGCCAATCTTCCCGAAGCTAAGAAACAACGCTTAAGAGCTATTGACAAAGAATTGAGCCAACTGCAATTAAAATTTGGCGAAAATGTATTGGCGGAGACCAATAACTTTGAGATGCTCATCACCAATGAAGAGGACCTTTCAGGATTGCCAGAAGGTGTTTTGGAAGCCGCAAAGCAATTAGCAGAAAGTAAGGAAATAGAAGGCTGGATGTTTACTTTGGACTACCCGAGTTACATTCCGTTTATGACCTATGCTGACCATAGAGAACTTCGGAAAAAGCTCGCCATTGCCTCTGGCAGAAAAGCTTTTAAAGGCGATGCATTGGACAATCAAAAAAACGTGCTACAGATTGCCAAATTACGTTTTGAACGCGCAAAGTTGTTAGGTTATAAAACCCACGCCCATTTTGTGTTGGAAGAGCGCATGGCAAAAACGCCTCAAAAGGTGGAAGCATTTTTAGAAGAATTAGCGGTTAAGGCGAAACCAGCTGCTATAGCAGAATTTAATGAACTTCAAGAATTTGCACAGGAATTAGATGGCATCGACGGATTGCAAAAATGGGATTCGGCGTATTACGCTGAGAAATTAAAGCAAAAGCGTTTTGATTTGGATGACGAAAAATTGAAACCTTATTTTAAACTGGAAAATGTCATTGACGGTGCCTTTAAAGTTGCCCAAAAACTATTCGGGTTAGAATTTGAAGAAATTCACACTATTGACAAATATCACGAAGATGTACTTACCTATAAAGTAATAGATGCCAACGGCGAATTGGTAGCGATTTATTACGCTGATTTTTTCCCAAGACCGGGCAAACGCAATGGCGCCTGGATGACGGTATATAAGTCTCAATTTGTTAAAGGCAACACTAATGAGCGCCCACACATTTCTATCGTCTGCAACTTTACTAAGCCCACCAAAACCAAACCTTCACTGTTAACATTTAATGAAGTAACCACCTTATTTCATGAATTTGGACATGCATTACACGGGATGTTGGCCAACACCACCTATCCAAGTTTATCAGGTACCAGTGTTTTTTGGGATTTTGTTGAATTGCCAAGTCAAGTATTTGAAAATTGGTGTTACGAAAAAGAAGCGTTGGAATTATTTGCGATCCACTATCAAACAGGAGAACTGATCCCGATGGATTTGGTACAAAAAATTAAAGATTCCTCAGCATTTCATGAAGGGATGCAAACCTTGCGTCAATTAAGCTTTGGACTTTTGGACATGAGTTGGCACGGGACTGACCCGACTCTAATTTCAGATGTTAAGATGCACGAATTAGAAGCTTTTGAGGGCACTCAATTATTCCCAGACGTTAAAGAGAATTGCATGAGCACGTCCTTTTCGCATATTTTTCAAGGCGGTTATTCCTCAGGGTATTACAGTTATAAATGGGCAGAAGTTTTGGATGCCGATGCGTTCGAATTCTTTAAAGAAAAAGGGATTTTTAATCAGGAAGTCGCTACCAAGTTTAAAGACCATGTCCTTTCACAAGGCGGCATTGAAGATCCAATGGTACTTTATAAACGCTTTAGAGGAAAAGAACCACAGCCAGAAGCCTTGTTAAGACGCGCTGGGCTGCTTGAAAAATAAGCCAGCAACTATGGTCAAAATATTTCGTTAAACTCACGACACTTAATTTTTTACCTCCTGAAATGCCAAGAGGGTTTTGATCAATAATTAGGAAATATTTACCTACTTTTGATACAAACTGCTATAAAAATAGATGCAAAACCATCAAATTAACCCTAATAAGTGGATTGATCTTTACTCGGATTACCTCTTTAACTACACTATAACGAGAGTTAATGATCGGGAAATTGCCAAAGATCTGATCCAGGACACCTTTTTTGCAGGCTTGAAGTCGATGAAAAATTTCAAGGGTGAAGCTAGCGAACGCACTTGGCTCATCTCTATTTTAAAGCGGAAAATTATTGATTATTATCGCAAAATAAACTCTAATAAAGGTCAGGCCGAAGTCCGGATGAGCTACAGCAACTCTGAAGACAATGAAGGCGACTGGTTGGAAGAACGTGTGGAAGATGAAGGGTATTTGAACGCTCAGGAAACTCTTGAAAACACAGAACTTGGAGACGCCATTTATGAATGCCTGGACAAATTACCAGAAAAGCAAGCTACGGTGTTTAAGATGAAGACCATCTTAAATTATGAAACCGAGGCGATCTGTAATGAATTAAAAATCACTCCGTCTAACTTATGGGTTATCATACACCGTGCGCGAACTGCAATGGCAGCCTGCATGGAAAAAAACTGGTTATAATTTGAGCATGTCTAAATCATTTTTTATTTCAAAAGAAGACGCCTTCCACATTTGTGACAAATCACAATACAAGGAATCCACCTTATGGGAAAAGGTAAAATTAATGTGTCGCTGCATCTATTGCCGTTCTACCCGTCATTATGTAAGCCGCAACACCAAATTGACTAAGGTTATAAAAACCTCTAAGCTCGACTGTTTGCAGAAACATGAGCGGCAACATTTGGAGGCCCAATTGAATAAACAACTAAAAAACAAAGTGCAATAATAGCCAAAGGATTGGCACGCTTTCCACCCAAAAAGAACTGTAATAATCAGTTCTTTTTTTGTTAGAAAACAGAATAAAAAGCACCGTAATAAGGGTTATGGCTAAGGTCAGAATAATCAGTTTAGTGGTCAATTCTTCTTTCAAAAACTCCAGCATCAAAAAAACCACTGCCAGCACGACTCCAATAATTTTAGTGTTTTTAATTCCTATTTTCTGCGGAATTGTAGCCAATCTCAAACTATCATACTGGAGGTCTCTAATTTCAAAAGGCAACATCAACAGCATCACCAATAAAAAACGTTGAAACGCCGTAAGCCACACATCCATACTAAAAGCTGCGCCATCATTCAAGACTGGCAATAATACGGTTACGCCAGCCCATACAACGCCAATAACATACACTTTGATGCCGCCAATATTTCTGAGATTCCGTTCGTGATCCATAAATAAATGTCGGGGTAAAAAGGGCACCGCATAAAGGAAAGTCACCAGCGCAAATACGCCAATCCACAGAAGGGTTTCAAACGTCAATTTAAAAGCAAACCAAAGCATCAAAAGGAAACAAAACAAAGAAAAAACCTGAATAATTTTTAGCCAGTTTGCCAAGCTGCGGTGGTGAAATCGCGCCAGTCCAAAATATTTTACAAAATTATACCCGGTAATTGTTGAGAAAAAGACAAAGTAAAGCAAGTTCCAATCCGGCCCCAAATGGAGTTCCAAAAGGGTGACATAGGTCATGGCGAGCACGGCTAAAGCCACATGCATACTGCTATGGATATAGAAATTAAGCAACAGCCTTAAATGCTTCATATTGCAAAAATAAGCATTGTGTTAATAAGAGTTTCAATTGGTTAAAAACTTTAGTTTTACTTAACTAAAAATGGTCTTTAATTGCGTAAATTTGCGCTTCAAAACACAACTATATTTTAATGAACACAAACGCTTTTGCTCTTCGACATATTGGTCCTGATGACAACGACCAAAATCAGATGCTCAAAACCATTGGAGTTGACAGTTTAGATCAACTTATCTCTGAAACCATTCCTGACGATATCCGTTTGAAAAACGGGTTAAATCTTGATGAACCAATGACGGAATATGAGTATTTAAACCACGTTCTTGAACTTTCAAAAAAGAACAAAATCTTTAAATCATATATCGGTTTAGGCTACCACCCTACGATAGTACCCGCTGTGATACAGCGTAACGTACTCGAAAATCCGGGATGGTATACGGCTTACACTCCTTACCAAGCTGAAATTGC
Source organism: Gelidibacter salicanalis (assembly GCF_007997285.1). Taxonomy (GTDB): domain Bacteria; phylum Bacteroidota; class Bacteroidia; order Flavobacteriales; family Flavobacteriaceae; genus Gelidibacter; species Gelidibacter salicanalis. The sequence goes on along the minus strand of NZ_VORX01000005.1, from coordinate 34,890 downwards.
CCAAGGCCGCTTGGAAGCCTTGTTAAATTTTCAAACCGTCATTACTGATTTGACCGGGATGGAAATTGCAAACGCGTCCTTACTTGATGAAAGTACTGCCGCTGCTGAAGCGATGAGTTTATTGTTTGCCGTTCGTGAGCGCGACCAGAAAAAAAATGAGGTTAACAAATTTTTCGTTTCTGACGCCATTTTACCACAAACATTATCCCTATTACAAACCCGTTCAGAACCTATTGGTGTTGAATTGGTTGTGGGCAGTGAAGAGGAGTTTAGTTATTCGTCAGAATTTTTTGGGGCTATCTTACAATATCCTGGAAAAGACGGCTTAGTAAGTGACATCAAATCGTTCATTGAAAAAGCAAACGACAATCAGATTAAAGTAGCTGTTGCTGCTGATATTTTAAGTTTGATAAAATTAGAAGCCCCAGGTAAATTTGGCGCTGACGTTGTTGTGGGAACCACGCAACGTTTCGGAATCCCTATGGGTTACGGTGGGCCTCATGCCGCTTATTTTGCCACAAAAGATGCTTATAAACGCGATTTACCAGGGCGTATTATTGGCGTTACAAAAGACATGAATGGTAACCGAGCGTTGCGTATGGCTTTACAAACACGCGAGCAACACATTAAACGTGACCGCGCGACCTCAAATATTTGTACGGCACAAGTGCTTTTAGCAGTAATGGCAAGTATGTACGCCGTATACCACGGACCAAAAGGTTTGACGTTTATCGCTAACAAAATTCACAATACTGCTACAAGTGTCGCTAAAGCGCTTACCCAATTAGGCTACAAGCAAAAGAATGCTGCATTTTTTGACACCATCAAAATTGAAGCTAATGCGGAAGCTATCAAAACGATTGCAGAACGCAATGAAGTGAATTTCTTCTATCCAAATGCGGACACTGTAACCATTTCAATCAATGAGACCACATCGTTAAAAGATGCCAATCAGATCATTGCTATTTTTGCAGAAAACCGCCAGAAAGACACCATCACTTTAAACGCCATTGAAGAGGCTAACAGCATCACTGAAGATTTACAACGTCAGTCTGAATTCATGACTTTGGATGTGTTTAACAAGCACCATTCAGAAACTGAATTGATGCGTTATATCAAAATGTTGGAGCGTAAAGATTTATCTTTAAACCACTCGATGATTGCTTTGGGTTCTTGTACAATGAAACTAAACGCTGCCGCAGAAATGTTACCGTTAAGCTGGCCAAACTGGGGGAGTATTCACCCATTTTGCCCAATTGAACAAGCTGAAGGCTATCAAATAGTATTAAAGGCGTTAGAAAAGCAATTGACAGAAATCACAGGATTTGCTGGTACATCCTTACAACCAAATTCTGGTGCGCAAGGTGAGTTTGCCGGATTGATGGTGATTAAAGCATATCACGAATCGCGCAACGAAGGCCATCGTAACATTTGTTTAATTCCGTCGTCTGCCCACGGTACCAACCCTGCAACTGCAGTAATGGCTGGCATGAAAGTAGTGGTGACAAAATCTACGGAAGAAGGAAATATTGACGTTGATGATTTGCGCGAAAAAGCACTTAAACATAAAGATAACTTATCCTGTTTGATGGTGACCTACCCATCAACGCATGGTGTTTACGAATCTGCCATTAAAGAAATTACCCAAATTATTCATGACAATGGTGGCCAAGTCTATATGGACGGCGCTAACATGAACGCTCAGGTTGGTTTAACCAATCCAGGTAATATTGGGGCAGATGTATGCCATCTTAATTTACATAAAACCTTTGCCATACCTCATGGTGGAGGCGGACCAGGAGTTGGCCCAATCTGTGTAGCAGAACAATTGGTTCCATTTTTACCGGGTAATCCAATTATTAAAACAGGTGGAGAAAAAGCTATTACGGCTATTTCTGGGGCGCCATTTGGATCTTCTTTAGTTTGTTTAATCTCTTACGGATATATCAAAATGTTAGGTGCTGAAGGCTTGACCAAAGCGACCACAACAGCCATTTTAAATGCAAATTATATCAAGCAGCGTTTACAAGGTCAGTTTGATACGTTATATTCTGGGGAACGCGGCCGTGCGGCGCACGAGATGATTGTAGACTGTCGTCCGTTTAAAGAGAATGGTATTGAAGTAACGGATATTGCAAAACGTTTGATGGATTACGGCTTCCACGCCCCAACGGTGTCATTTCCAGTTGCTGGAACCTTGATGATTGAACCTACGGAGAGTGAAAGCAAAGAAGAAATGGATCGTTTTTGCGATGCCATGATTTCCATTAAAAAAGAAATTGATAACGCGTCTAAAGACGATGAGCAGAATGTGCTTAAAAATGCACCGCACACATTGGCTATGCTTACCGCTGATCAATGGGATTTTCCATACTCAAGAGAAACGGCGGCATACCCGTTAGACTACATTCAAGACAACAAGTTTTGGCCAACCGTTAGACGGGTTGACGATGCTTATGGTGATAGGAACTTAATTTGTACCTGTGCGCCTATAGAAGATTATATGGAGGCTTAACCCTGTATTTCACACAACGGTAGAGCGCTCTTTAATTTATTAAATGAGCGCTTTGTTGTTGATTTATATTTGAAAAATGAAATTTTTTTATAATTTGGCAAAAATCACCAAAAAATCTAACGATTACCGACTTCCAAAACGATTATTAAGTACATTAGTAAATTGAACAAATTTATAAAACAATGGCAATAAAGATCACGGGCACAGGGAGCTATATCCCTGAGAGTATTGAAAAAAACGAAGATTTTCATCACCATCAATTTTTAAATGTTGACGGCTCAACCTTAACCCATCCCAATTCTGTAATCATTGAGAAGTTTAAGGCCATTACAGGAATTAATGAGCGCCGTTATGCTTTTGACCATTTAACATCTTCCGATTTAGCGTTTTTTGCAGCAGAAAAAGCCATCGCAAGTGCCAATATCGATCCTGAAGAATTGGATTATATCATCATGGCCCATAATTTTGGAGATGTGAAACACAACACCATCCAAAGTGATGTGTTGCCGTGTTTAGCCTCGAGAGTAAAACACAGTTTACGCATTAAAAACCCTAAATGTGTGGCCTACGATATTCTATTTGGATGTCCTGGTTGGATAGAAGGCGTCATTCAAGCCAATGCTTTTATTAAGGCTGGAATAGCTAAAAAATGTTTGGTTATTGGCTCTGAAACCTTATCCCGTGTGGTGGATAAGCATGATCGTGATTCTATGATTTATAGTGATGGTGCAGGCGCTACAGTTATTGAAGCTACTGACGATGAAGGTGGCATTTTAGCCCATGAAACCGGAAGTTACACTTATGACGAGGCTTATTACTTATTTTTTGGAAACTCTAACAATAAAGAACTCTGTGCTGATACGCGCTATCTAAAAATGGATGGCCGTAAAATTTATGAATTTGCCCTGAAGCACGTGCCTTTAGCCATGAAAACCTGTTTGGAGAAAGCCAATTTAGATATTACGGATGTTAAAAAAATATTTATACATCAGGCCAACGAGAAGATGGACGAAGCCATTTTAAAGCGTTTTTATAAACTTTATAATGCTGAAATTCCAGAGAGTATTATGCCTATGACCATCCAAGAATTAGGCAACAGTTCCGTTGCAACTATTCCTACGCTTTTCGACTTGGTCAGAAATAACAAATTGGAAAACCAAAAGCTTAATAAAGGCGACATTATCATGTTTGCCAGTGTTGGCGGTGGTATGCACATCAATACCATAGTTTATCAATATTAAAATGAAAATTGGCGTTGTTGTAGATAATGAATTTGATCATGATCATCGTGTTCAAAAGGAAATACGGTTATTACAACAGGAAGGCCACACGGTTTTTGTACTCTGTTTTGACTTTCATAACACTTACAAGTCCTACGCTGATTTAACGGTTGATAGGGTAAAGATTCCTAAAAAATTCCGCGATTTGTTGGTGCTTTTAAGTACAAATTTCAGTTTTTATGAGTTCTTGTGGCAACAGGCCATCACTAAATTCATCAGGAAGTATAATGTTGATGCGCTACACGTACACGACTTGTATATGGCCAAGGCGGGTAAAACAGGCATTAAAAAGTCAAAACACAACATTCCTCTTATTTTAGATCTACATGAAAACTACCCCGCCGCCATTAACTCTTACGAATGGGCCATTAAGGGCTGGCGCAAACATGTGGTACAACCTCAAAAATGGTTTCAAAAGGAGGCTGCGTACTTAAAACTTGCGGATCAAATAATTGTGTTGAGCGATTCTTTTAAACAGGATCTTACAAAACGCTTCCCGTTTTTGAATCCGGATCTTATCTATGTCCATCCAAACATGCCAGATTCTGAAAGTTATCAAGCTTTTGAGAATACCGATTATTCTGTAGACTTTTCATCAGATTTGCCAACGCTTTTTTATTTTGGAGTGGTTGCCAAACGACGCGGAATCATCGATGTTTTACCTTGGCTTATTGAACTTTTAGAAGAAGGTCATTCTTTTCATACCCTCATTATCGGGCCCACTGACAAAGCGGATAAGACCACGTTTCAAAACTTTATAGAACATCCTCTTCTGAAAAACTACATCACTTATATTCCTTGGGCTGATGTCAAATACCTTCCTACTTACTTAAAGAAAATCACGATTGGTTTGGCGCCTTTTCAAGTAAATGCGCAACACGATTCAGGCGTAGCCAATAAACTCTTTCAGTACATGTACGGCGAAATTCCCATCTTGGCCACCAAATGTAAAGCACAGCAGCAACTCATTGAAGATTCTAATTCAGGGTTGTTATATGATACTAAAGCGGAGTTTAAGGAAGCTGTCAAACAACTGATAGAGAATGAAGCCTTACGCAAAGAATTGGGTGCTAATGGGAAGAAAAAACTACTTGACCTTTATCAGCAAAACGCTGACCAGCGATTTTTGGACATCTATAAATAGACCTTTAAAAATGCCAACCCGTTGGGCTGTTGGACGCTTCCAATCTGTCCTCGAGTGCATCTTCCAATTCAGGAAAGAAATCAATACCCGTCAAAACCTCAATAGCATCTATAGGTACTACAAAATTAGCTAACGGCGCATTGGAATTTTTGTGGGGCATTAAAAATCCGATCATTTTTTCATGCTTGGCATCGTATATTACTTTATAGAATTGGTTGGGTACGGCGACTCTTTCGTTTCCAATTGTTTTCATATTTCCCTTTAAAACACCACCAGTCACTACAAATACACCGTCGTATTTACGCGCCCAAGAACGCGTCTTCTGTTCTAAAGTGTTCCAAATTCCTGAATTAAAGTCGTGATTTTGAGGCGTAATGTTGCTGGTTAGAAAGGTTTCATCGTGAGCCTCCTTACTGTAATTTTTGTCGCCAGCAGGACACAAATGGCCACGGTCATACCCAGAGTTTTTGTAATTCCTCCAGCTTGCCGCTCCTGTTTTTACCGCTTGATCTACTTCAAAATACGGACGTTCGAATGTTGAGCGAGATAAATGCGATTTCTTAAGCTCATAAGCCACCCATTCCGCTTGTTCGTGCGGCTCACTATAGGATAAGGAATACCCATTGTGATGGATGACTTGACCCGTTGTGCTAGTGGGCAAATAAAATATTCTGCCTTCCGACTTTACCCGAGCACCTTCCTGAACGTTTTCAGCAAGGTCTTGTTCATTTATGTAATACTCATAGCCATACACTCCAAATACGAGAAGGATAGCGAAAATTCCATAAAATTTTCTTTTTTTCAAAACTATTCCAAGACAAAATCTAGAGGTTGACCTGAAGAGGCATTAGGAAAACTGATTCCTAAAATCGCCGACATGGTAGGTGCGATATCTGTAATGTTAGTTCGTTTATAAGTGCTCCCCTGACTAATACCATTACCGAAAAACAGCAGTGGCACATGGGTATCATAATTAAAGGATGAGCCGTGGGTTGAGCCAGTCAGGCTATAAGAAATTACCGCAGGATCTAAAATATAGATCACATCTCCCGAACGTTTTTGATTGTAGCCGTTCTGTATCAATTGTTCAATTCCCGTGGTAAATGAGGTTTGAGACATGCTCATACCTGCGTATGCTTTATCAATATGCTCATACGCTATAATTTCATTTACGATAGCCTTTTGCACAGCATCCAAGTCTAGATCCATTTCTGAAAGCTTGGTACGGTTTAAAAATATTTGATTGTTACTCACGTTTTCAATCAAATCCTCAGCATCATACTTCGTTTTCATAAATGCATTTAACTGATCCTTAAAAGTTCTTCCATTAAAATAGCCAGCAGGAATATTTACACTTTGCAAATATGCGGGCACCTCAATCGCTGCGTGATCTGCCGTCAGGAATACGGTATAATTACCTTTCCCAACTTTCGCATCTAAGCCATTAAATAAGCGTTCCAAATCTTTATCAAGTCGTAAATACGTATCTTGGACTTCTTTAGAATTGACTCCAAAATTGTGGCCTACATAATCTGGGCTCGAATAACTAATGGCCAAAACATCGGTAAACTCATCTGTTCCTAAAGCTTCGCCATCAATTGCGGCTAATGCAAAATCAGTGGTGATACTGTTTCCGTAAGGCGTCGCTTTTATAATATCGAAACCTCCATTTTTATCCTTTATCGCTTTTAAATCATAAGGAAACGTAGCGCCATCCTTCCCATTAAATCCGCCTTCAAAGACATTGGCATCAGGACCACTTTCGGTATAGGTAGCGATATCGTATAAGGTGTTCCATTCTTTTATATAAGATTGTGCTTGATTGGATACGTTGAACTTTTGCACCCACTGCGGCATTTCTGTCATATAATAAGTACTGGTAATCCAACGGCCCTCATTAGCACCATGGAACCAATACGCAGCGTTAGCCGTGTGTCCGGCAGGCAAAATTGCACCTCTATCTTTAAGTGCAATACCTATAGTTTTACCTTGCATTTGGGTAAACAATCTATTTTCATCACCAAATGTGGTAGTTTTCATTCTGCGTGGCGACATTTTACCTGCGGCGTCAGTTGTGCCAATAGAAGCGACTGTATCATCTCCTGCACAATACACTGTTTTTTTGAGGTCTTTATCATACCAATTATTCCCAATAATGCCATGGTATTTTGGAGTTGTTCCTGTGTACACGGAGGCATGTCCTGGGCCTGTGTAAGTTGGCACATAATTAAAGTGATTGTTTTTACAGTTAAAACCTTCATTCATCATGCGTTTAAAGCCACCATCGCCATATTTAGTGTAGAAACGGGTCAGGTAATCGTAGCGCATTTGGTCTACAACAATGCCCACAATTAATTTTGGTTGCGCGTTATAAGTATTACCTTTGTTGGGCTTATTTTTAGAAATATCTTGTTGGGCGTGAAACGTTGACACCAAGAATAAAGTGAGGATAATGCTGGAAAAAATAGTTTTCATTGTAATTAGGTTGCGTTAGAATATCAAAAATACAGCTTTTTAAAACATCAAAAATCTAATTTAAGGTTAAATACAACACAGTTTTTTTTACTTTAGCAGTAATAAAATTTAATATGAGCTACCTACATAGTATTGGTCAATATTTTTTAATGATAAAGGAGATATTTCGCAAACCGACCAAATGGTCTGTTATGCGACGACTTGTTTTTAAGGATATTGATGATTTGATCATCAATTCGATAGGTATTGTTTCGTTTATCGCCTTCTTTGTTGGAGGGGTGGTGACCATTCAAACCGCTCTGAACATGACCAATCCACTTATTCCAAAAACCTTGGTGGGTTTCGCCACGCGACAGTCCGTAATTTTAGAGTTTGCACCTACTTTTATTTCTATCATTATGGCAGGAAAGGTGGGCTCTTTTATCACCTCTAGTATAGGAACAATGCGGGTTACGGAACAGATTGATGCTTTGGAAGTGATGGGAATCAATGCCATCAATTATTTGGTGTTTCCAAAATTTGTGGCGTTGATGTTGTATCCGTTCTTAATCTCTATTGCTATGTTTTTAGGAATATTAGGTGGGATGGCTGCGTGTGTGTTTGGAGGGTTCGCTTCTTTGGATGATTACATCGCGGGGATTCAAATGGATTTCATTCCGTTTCATATGCTATACGCTTTCATTAAAACTTTTGTATTTGCATTCTTATTGGCAACTATTCCTTCCTACCATGGTTTTTACATGACCGGAGGCGCTCTTGAAGTTGGTAAAGCCAGCACCACCTCTTTTGTGTGGACCAGTGTGGCAATTATCCTTCTCAACTATATTTTAACCCAAATGATGTTAAGCTAATGATTGAAGTCAACGATATCCACAAATCTTTTGGTGATTCAGAAATATTGAAAGGAATTAGCACCACCTTTGAGAAAGGTAAAACCAATCTTGTCATTGGGCAAAGTGGTTCAGGTAAAACAGTCTTTTTGAAAACCTTACTCGGTTTATTCATACCTGAACAAGGCTCAATTTCCTACGATGGTAGAAAGTATTCTGATTTATCAACTGATGAAAAGAGCGAATTACGTGCAGAAATGGGCATGGTTTTTCAGGGCAGTGCGCTTTTTGACTCGATGACCATTGCGGAAAACGTAAAGTTTCCGCTACGCATGTTTACAAAACAGAGCAAAAGCGAGATGGAAGATCGCGTCAACTTGGTTTTAAAAAGGGTCAATCTGGATGATGACCATAAAAAACTGCCTAGTGAAGCTTCCGGAGGGATGCAAAAGCGTGTGGCCATTGCCAGAGCAATTGTGAACAAGCCCAAATATTTATTTTGTGATGAACCCAATTCCGGATTGGATCCGAGAACAGCGACGGTCATTGATAACCTGATCCAGGAAATTACTCAAGAATATGATATTACGACCATCATCAATACACATGATATGAATTCTGTCATGGAAATTGGAGAGAAAATTGTGTTTTTAAAAGATGGTCTTAAAGAATGGGAAGGCTCCAATAAAAACATTTTTAAAACAGATAACGAGGCCGTAACTGGCTTTGTATATTCATCTGATTTATTCAAAAGAGTTCAAAAAATGTATTTAGAGGAAGATTTATAAACACGAACAACACCGGTCTTTATCAACCTGATCACCTTCATTTACCATAGTAACGCCGCTAACTCTGGCGTCTCACTACCAAAGAATCCATTTTATACTTTTGCTTTAACCAACGCTTCAATTTCTCCTGCTCCTTCGCAATAACCTCTTCCTTAACATTCTTACCCCATCTTACAGTAAACTCTGAAATGGTATCCAATTTTTTGAAATTGGAAGAAATCACACTAGAATAGGAAAGCTGATCAATATTTTCGTAATTGATTTTCACCTCTTTGGTCAATTCTTCAAAAGGAATTTGAAGCGCTTCATACTTCGATAATTTACGAACTTTGTCTTCCAAAAATATAATCTTTTCCTTTTGTGACAATAAATCCAATGAATCACGGAAACGCAATTGGGACATGTATCTTAAGTTGTCTACATTTTTGGATCGGTTTTGATTAAACTCGAGCTTTGTATTGACAAGTGACGGATATTCTTTTAAACGACTTCTAAGTAAAGAGATCGTACTTTCAGGGATTTGGTCCAATCCGAAACTGTTAAACTCCAATTCAGATTGTTTTCCTTTAACACCCAAATATTTGTAAACCGCGTTCGATTTTATAAAATCGGCATGCGGCAATCCTTCTAATTCTTTATGGATAAACGCGCGCGCCTCATTTTCAAATTTGCTTTGACGCCACACATCAATAAAAGTTATCATGGCTGGAATCATCACGATAATAGCAACAATAGTGGCAATTCTAGAAGTTCGTTTTCGCTTAGCAGAGTTGGCGTATTTCAGCATGGGGAACCCTAAAATTTTAACCACAATAAAGGTGGCTAGGGCTATAAAAATAGTATTTATGGTAAAAAGGTACATTGCACCAAAAAAGTAAGGGAAATTCCCTTTGGCCAAGCCGTAACCCGCCGTACATAGGGGCGGCATTAAAGCTGTAGCAATAGCCACACCAAAAATAACCGAGGCAATAGTCCCTTTCTTGGTTCGGGCAATAATCAAGGCCAAACCACCGAAAAAGGCAATCATCACATCTCGAATATCAGGTTTTACACGCCCTAATAATTCGGAGGTATCTTCACTTAGAGGAAAAAATTTGAAGAACAGAAATGCCGTGGTCAAACTCAGCACAATCATGATGACCAAATTGACTAAAGACCGCTTTAAAGTATCAATATCATTGATGGCGATGGAGAGTCCCACTCCTAAAATTGGGCCCATTAAAGGAGAAATTAACATGGCACCAATTACAACCGCTGATGAATTGGCATTCAACCCAATGGAAGCCACAAAAATAGAACAGATTAAAATCCATGCGGTAGCGCCTTTAAAAGGGATATCCCCTTTAATGGCCGCCAAGGTCGCATCTCGATCTGTATCCTCACGAAAATCTAGCAGTTCACTAAAAAACTTTTTGAGGCTGACCCACAGGCCTTGAGCGTCCTTTTTCACAGCTTCTTTAGTTGTTTCAACTGCGTTATCCTGTTCTTTAGATTTTTCTTCCTCGGAAAAGTTGAACTTATTTTCTTCCATTAATCCAATTATTGGGTTCTTTTCGCACCTATCAAGAATACACCATAGTTTTAGGTTACGCTTAATAAATCTCGACTTGTTGAATGCCTATTATCCGTAATTTTCGCCGTAGGCATCCTTTACTTTTTGAAGCACCTGTTTGATATCCTGTTCTTTCGATTTAGGAAATATAAGCAAAACTTCATCTTTGTCAACAATGATATAATCTTTTAACCCATCAACAACAACAATCTTATCGGCTTTCGTTCTGATCATATTTCCTGAAGCATCTTCAGTTAAGGTTCTGGCATTAACCACCGCATTCTTATTGGTGTCTTTATCGAGCTTGTCGTATAAACTGCCCCAAGTCCCTAAATCATTCCAATCAAACTCCGCAGGTAAGACATAGACGTTTACGGACGATTCCATAATAGCGTAATCCACCGAAATGTTTTCAGATTTATCATAGTTTTCCGCGATAAACAATGCTTCGTCTTCCGTATTATATATATTGATTCCTTTTTCAAACAACTGAAATAATTCCGGTTGATGAAATTGGAAAGCTTTGATCACACTAGTAGCGCTCCACATGAAAATCCCTGCATTCCATAAGAAATTCCCTTGACTGATAAAGCTTTTAGCTGTATCATAATCTGGTTTCTCCCTGAATTGACGCACCTGTTTGATATCGTTTGTAGCCGATTTATCGTATTCAATATAACCGTAACCAGTATTTGGGAAGGTTGGTTGAATCCCCAAGGTCATTAACGCATCATTTTTTTCGCAGAACTCAAACGCCTGCTGCACATTCTCGGTAAACTTAGATTCATCTTCAATCCAATGGTCGCTAGGGGCCACAATCATCACCGCATCCGGATTTTCCTTTTGGATCTTCAATGAAGCATATAAAATACATGGTGCGGTATTACGCATTGCAGGTTCCAACAACACCTGACGTTCTGTAACACCTGGCAATTGCTGAAACACCAAATCTCTGTATTGCGCATTGGTGAGGATAAAAATATTTTCTTTAGGAATTAACTTGGAAAGTCGCTGAAAGGTTTTTTGTATCAGGGTATCTCCCGTGCCCAACATATCGTGGAACTGTTTTGGAAAATCCTGTGTGCTCATCGGCCAAAATCGTGATCCTACTCCGCCTGCCATCAAAATGGCGTAATAATTACTATTCATTCTATATGATTTTTATTCCTTTCGGAACTTTATGTTATTCTTATATTTTGATTCCCCAATAGATTGAAATGTGATGTCAACCAAATTCAATCATCTAGTCCACTGCTTAGTCCTCTTGTAAAACTTTCAGCAATTCTACCTCCGCATTCGGGTTGAAAAGATACAACTTTCCTGACGTTACTTCAACGCCTTCATATCGCGTTCTTCTTTTTACGCCTTTTTTAAATACCCTTCCGTTATACAATCTAAATTCATGGCCTAAAGGAACCTCAAAAATATAGGTTTTATCGTTAGGTGGATCAAATTGTTTCAAAGCCAAGGCCAATTTAACATCGCTATCACTGCTGGCCTTCGGGTTTTTAAAATGCCGTGCCAATAGCGGCAGCAATTCCGTTGGAAACACATTCGGATTTAAAAACGGCAACATTAATTTTTGAAAGGTATGCTTCCATTCTTTCCCATGTGGTTTTATATAACGCCCGTAAGAATTAAATGCTTCAAAATGAGCAATTTCATGAATGAGTGTAATCAAAAACCGATAGTGATTCAAATTTGAATTGATGGTAATTACATGCTTATTATTGGGTAATTTTCTATAATCGCCGTGTCTGGTTTTACGTTCACTTTTAATTTTTACCACCAAATTATCATGCCTTAAAAGCTCTATAACAGCAGGAATCGCCTGATGCGGAATATATTCTTGAAGCGTATTATGCATAGTGGCAAAAATAAGGGATTTAGGCTGAATGTGTAAAGATTTTTGTAATTTTAGATGGCAAAAGTCTGACCTGCAATAAAAGCTGTGGTCTTCATCTCTAAATTGCTTAAATACGGTCGAAGAAGATGCACTACATTTGGTTTGCATAATTCATATCATATAATAACAACTGATTTTACATGGCATTTATAGATTATTACAAAATACTCGGTATTGACAAGTCGGCCACCACAGCCGAGATTAAGAAGGCCTACCGAAAATTGGCCCGTAAACACCATCCGGATGTCAATCCGAATGACAAAGCTGCCGAAAAGAAGTTTAAGGAAATCAATGAGGCGAATGAAGTATTAAGTGATAAGGAGAAACGCGAAAAATACGATAAATACGGTAAAGATTGGCAACATGGTGAGGCCCAAGAGCAAGCCCAGCGTCAATACCAGTCGCAGCGCCAGTACCAACAACAAGGTTCAGGCAACTTTGGTGGTGGCGATTTTGGTGGCGGAGATTTCTCTGATTTCTTTGAGTCGATGTTTGGCGGCGCTGCTGGCCGAGCTAGCGGAAGATCTGCCGGTTTTAGAGGACAGGATTTTAATGCCGAATTGCAGCTCGATTTAAAAGATGTGTATGAAACCCATAAAAGAGTGCTTACCGTAAATGGAAAAAATATCCGGTTGACCATTCCGGCCGGGGTTGAAAATGGGCAGGTCATAAAAATCAGCGGTAAAGGCGGGCCAGGAAGTAATGGTGGGCCTCACGGCGATTTACTTATTCAGTTTAACATTGTTAACAATACAAAATTCAAGAGAGACGGCTCGCATTTATATGCTACGGAAACCATTGATCTCTACACCGCTATCTTAGGAGGCGAGGTAACCGTAGATACGTTTGATGGCAAGGTGAAATTAAAAGTAAAACCAGAAACGCAAAGTGGCACCAAAGTAAAACTAAAAGGAAAAGGCTTCCCTGTTTATAAAAAGGCCGATCAATTTGGTGATCTCTTTATCACCTACGAGATTGCCATGCCTACAGCTCTCTCTGTCAAAGAAAAAGAACTGTTTACAGAACTTAAAAATTTGAAATCATGAGAACAGCACCCTATATTCCATTACATACTTTATGCACGCTTTATAAAGTAGAAAGGTCGTTTTTTAAAGGATTGAATGATAATGGTCTTATTGAAATCATTACCATTGAACAAGCACCCTGCATCCATCATGATCAAATTAAAAACCTTGATGCTATCGTACGATTGCACCAAGACTTACACATTAACTTTGAGGGCATCGATACAGTGTTGAATCTACTGGATAAAATCACCCAATTGCAGGAAGAACTTAGGATAACTAAAAATAGATTACGGATTTTTGAAGACTAATTAATACCACATACTTTACTAGTTTTCTGTACTACTAAATATACAAGCTTCTATCCATTTAGTAGCTCAATAGTTTATACAATTAGGTGATATGGTGGACAAATAAATCGTCCTCATATTCTTCTTAACCAATTCCTCTGCATCAATTTTTTAAATACTTCTACTCTATTTCATAGGTTAAAAATTTCCACATTACTGATTTCCACCTCTCCGCTCCTACCCAACTCGCAGTCTATCAATTGAATTAAATTTCTATTAAAGTTATTTGCATTTTATCATTTCAAATTAATGAATGAAAGGAAATTATAGGATATGATATTTATCATTATTTAACCTTTAGTTATTGCTGAACTTTGCAGTATAATATTAAAACATACTGTTATGACTACTACAAAATCTATCCTAAAACCATTATGGAGCCTATTCATTTTACTCCTTTTGGCAATCCCTCAAATTAATGCTCAAACATATAATCTTGATAACGGAGCATCAAAATTAACCGTTTCTGGAACTTCTAGTTTACATGATTGGGATCTTGATGCCGAACAACAAAAAGGCCAAATTATACTCAACAGTACTGACGAAATGACCATTGAAAAACTGACATTACAAGTGACGGCAGAAAGCCTTACAAGTGGCAAAGGCGCAATGGATAAAAACACCTATAAAGCTTTAGATACTAAAAAACATAAATCTATCAATTTCCAGCTTACTGAAGTTAAAAAAATGACGGCTTCAGGATCTGACAACTATAAAGTGGATGTGGTGGGCAACCTTACCATTGCTGGCGTAACAAAAAAACAAACCATTAGTATGGATGTGCAAGTAGCCGGTAATAAAGTAACCTTAAAAGGTAAAAAAGCCTTCAAAATGAGTGATTTTGGAATCGATCCTCCCAAAGCACTTTTAGGAACGATTACTACCGGAGATGAAGTAACCATTACTTTCCATAGCATTTTAAACAAATAAACAACCAAAACACTTAATAGACCATTTAATATGAGAACACTACTTAAAAACTCAGCAATTGCATTAGTACTTCTTGCAGGAGTTACTACATATGCTCAAAAAGACAATAGAAGTATCGACAATTTTAGAGAGCCAGACAAAAGAGGCATCAATGTATTTGAAGCGCCTAAAGACACCTTAACTACTTTTGAAAATGTCAGAGTAAGAATTGGAGGTTCGTCAACCATACAGTTTCAAGCTTTGGATCACAGCAATTTAAACCCGTCCATTACTGTAGATGGTGTAACGTCAAACCCTTATCAACTGAAGGAAATTGGTTCTAACTTTAACCTAGCAACCGCCAATTTAGATTTAGACGTCGCGTTATACGATGGTGTTAGAATGCACTTGCGTACCTATTTATCATCTCGTCACCATCCAGAGCCTTATGTTAAAGGTGGCTATTTTCAAATTGACAAATTAGAATTCATCAAACCAGGATTCTTAGAAGATGTCATGAAATATACTACAATTAAAATTGGGCATATGGAAAACAACTATGGTGATGCCCACTTCAGAAGAAGTGATAATGCGCAAGCAATCTACAACCCATTCGTAGGAAACCTTATCATGGATGCTTTCACTACAGAAGTTGGAGCTGAATTATTGGTCAGAAAAAATGGATTTATCGGAATGGTCGGAATGGCCAATGGTAAACTGAATCAATCGATCAACAAAACAGGTGATGGTAGTACAGGTGGCGCTTCATTATTAGCAAAACTTGGATATGACAAACAGATTAATTCTGATTTAAGATTCCGTTTAACTGGATCTCTTTACAACACTGGATATGTGCAAAATTCATACCTCTATTCTGCTGACAGAGCTGGTTCACGCTATTATGGTGTCATGATTCCTGCAACAGCAGCAGCTGACAACTTTAGATCAGGACGCTATGACCCAGGATTTAAAAACCAAATTACTGCTTTCATGATCAATCCATTTGTAAAATATAAAGGATTGGAGTTCTTCGGAACAATTGAAACAACTAGCGGTAAAAGCAATGTTGAGTTGGAAGACAGAAAGGCAAACCAATTTTCTGGAGAGCTTGTTTACAGATTTGGTAATGACGAAAACTTTTACATCGGAAGTCGCTATAACAAAGTAGATTCTGAAGACTTAAGTGGAAGTGATGTAGAGATTTCAAGATTCCAAATTGCTGGAGGATGGTTTATGACAAAAAACATTCTAATGAAAGTTGAATATGTTAACCAAAAGTATGATGGTTACAAAGCTAACAGCAACTTTGCCGATGGCAAATTCAACGGACTAATGGCTGAGGCTGTAATTAGTTTCTAATTTCACGAGCATAATTACAATTGACAAACCTCAATTTTTTAGTAGTCCACTAAATCATTGAGGTTTGTTTTTTTATAAATATATTGCCAACGCAAAATTCGAGAACCATGAAAAGATTACTTTATTTGTTACCCCTACTGCTATTGGCTTCCTTTACTAAGTTAGATACAGTAAAGAAAAGCACCAATGTACGCATCACACCTCAAAGTACATTGCACATAAAAGGCACGAGCAATGTAACTGACTTTACCTGTCTTTACAATATTAAAAACCTCAACGAACCCATTCGGATCCATTATGAAAGCGGTGCGGATGTGATCAAATTTGAAAAATCAGTACTTGTTTTAGAAAATAGTGGTTTTGACTGCGGTGGAAAAGGCATCAATAGAGATTTTCACGGGCTCCTAAAATCAGATACGTATCCAGAAATTAAACTCAGTTTAAAACAGGTTAAACTCAATCCTCATAAGTCAAATACTGCTGATGCCTCTATAGAGATTGAAATAGCGGGACAAAAACACCTTTATCACATGGAAACAAAATACCATCAGGATAATGGGTGGCATATTTCTGGCTTACTAAAACTGAACATCAAAGACTTTAGTCTGGTTGCCCCTAAAAAAATGCTGGGTCTTATCGTAGTTTCAGAAGAGATCGAAATTAACTTCAAGTTAGTGGTAAAAGAAGCATAGTCAAAACATTTTACAAGATGATATCTAGGACTTTTTCTCGGTGAGTTTAGCTAGAGAGAAGGCACCTATAGCCATCACAATATCCCTTACTGCAACATCCAAATAATCGCCACTTAGCACTAAGGTTATCGCGATTAGCACTAACCACACAGACACGAGATAGGCACCAAAATGTGTTTTAGTAAACACTAAGATTCCTGCTACAACTTCAATAGCACCCACAATCATCATAAAGACAGACGGCTCAAACGGCAGCATTGCTGTAAGGTTTTCTGAAAGATATTGCGACCAATTAGTCAATATATTGGTGAATTTATCCATTCCTGCCACTATAGGCACGAGTCCAAAAGTGTATTTTAAAAGATTTTTGACGAACTGTACATTTGATTCCATGATAGTGTTGTTTTAAGATTTCTATAATCTTTTGATGCCAATTCGTTAAAAAGGATACAAAAATTTGTAACTTTTAAATGATTTAGCAATCTAAAACAAAATGACGACTCTATGGAAGCGCTACACAACGCCACTAACACCCGTATTCAACTCACTGAAGTTGAGATTATCAAGCGAATTCTTGCCGGTGAAAAAGAACTTTACGAAATCTTGGTGAGACGGAATAATCAAAAGTTGTTTAGGGTGATTAGGAGCTATCTAAAAGATGAAGCGGAAATTGCCGATCTTATGCAGAACAGCTACCTTAAAGCGTTCACAAAATTGTATCAATTTAAATTGGAAGCGACCTTCTCTACCTGGCTGATTCGCATCGGCATAAATGAAGCATTAGCACGGTTAAAGGAAAAAGGGAAAGTGTATCATATAAATGACATTAATGAGTCATTGCATAAGAACAGCATTTTAGAACTGCCAGATTACAAACAATTGAATCCACTGCAAAAAATGATACATTATGAAGCTAAACAACTGTTGGAAAATGCGATTGACCAGTTAGAGACCAAATACAAAGTGGTCTATATCATGCGCGAAATAGAGGGGCTAAGTCTGCAAGAGATTGCAACGGTTTTAGATTTGACCTTGGCGAATGTAAAAGTGCGTTTACACCGTTCTAAAAACATGTTAAAGGACAAACTGTTTGAATTATCCAATGCTACCGAAATCTTTGAATTTGGAAATAGCAAATGTGACCGCATCACTGAATTTGTGATGAAAACAATTTCACTATAGCTTTTATTCAAAAAGGGCATTAAAGTAAGTACTAGTTAATCATATTTAAAAGTTGGGACATGTCATTAAAAGTGGCTGTCGCTCGGCCTTCCAATTCATTATGAACATCAAGCGCCGTATATCCAAAGACATCAAAACCGCCATTAATCGCAGCAGTCACACCGATTAAGCTATCTTCAATGATTAAACAGTCTTCCGGTTGAAATCCCATAGTGTCAGCGGCCCAAAGAAATACTCCCGGATCTGGTTTCCATCGTTTAATGGTAAAGCAACTAAAGATGTTATTATCAAAATGCGGTAGCAAACCTGTCAATTCTAAGTTGAGCCGGATTTTATTCTCAGGGCCACTGGAGGCTACGCAAAAAGGAAGCTGTAACTGTTCTAAAACCTTAGTAATGCCATCTACCGGTTTGATGTTGTTTTTAAACGCTTCAAAACTGCGCACTCTAAAATTAGGTATAAAATTGTCCGGCAGGCGCTCTGCAACCAATTCGGCGATTTGTTCTTGACAGCGTTGTATTGAGGCGCCCTTGAAATTTTTGAGCGCATAGTCTAAGTCAATTTTTGCACCTAACATATTGGCCATCTCGACCATCACCTGGTTGGCAATGGCCTCACTATCCACCAATACCCCATCACAATCAAAAATAACACATTTGTATTTAGACATGCTTACGGCGTAGAATTGGACACTTGTAACAATTTTCCGTTAAAGAACTTTTGCCCTTTTAAGGAGAAATCCACAATGTAATCGGCAATTTCTTCCGGTGTAATCGGTGCTTGATAACCTGGAAAAGCTTCTTCCAACATTTCAGTTTGAACCGCTCCTAAAGCTAGGACGTTAAATGAGATGTCTGACTCCTTATATTCTTCTGCAAGTAGTTCAGTTAAGGTAATTACAGCAGCTTTACTAGAGCTATACGCAGATAGTCCAGGGAACTTCATACTGCCTTGCACGCCACCCATAGAACTCATGGTCACGACATGACTATTTTTAATCATGTAGGGGATTAAAAGTCGCGTCAATTCCGCCATTCCGAACACATTAGTACGGTAGACTTCTTCAAAATCGCTTACCGTCGTTTTTGCAAAAGGCTTATTTAGCACTAATCCGGCATTATTGATGAGCACATCCACATGTTTCCAGTGTTCAGTAATATGTTCTTCCACTCTTAGATAGGCTTCAGCATCGCCCAAATCAAAGCAAAACGCAGTGACGTTTTTTAATTTTAATGCTTTTACCGGACCATCATTTCTGGACAATGCCAAAACTTGGTGGCCTTGCTTGGCAAAAAGTTTGACCAACTCATAACCTATACCTCTACTTGTACCTGTAATAACGATATGCTTACTCATTCATTTTAATTTCTGGGGTTGTTGTATTACTCATGGTTTCTAAGGCAGGAATCAACCTGTTTACCAACTTGGCCATAAACTCATAATCCATTTTATCAGCTTCATCGCCTACTTTATGGTAATGGTCAAAATTAGTGAAATCGAAGGTAGAAATGGCATGCGCAGGCTTGTTAAACGCTTTAAAAAATGAATAATTGTCCGAG
Source organism: Gelidibacter salicanalis (assembly GCF_007997285.1). Taxonomy (GTDB): domain Bacteria; phylum Bacteroidota; class Bacteroidia; order Flavobacteriales; family Flavobacteriaceae; genus Gelidibacter; species Gelidibacter salicanalis. The sequence continues at coordinate 15,324 of NZ_VORX01000005.1, read as the reverse complement.
CGGTAGAATAATTGAAACTCTTTAGCTTTAGGTAATAATCCTAATAATTTATAACCGACATATGCATTCAGTTTTGGGGCCATGTTAGAAAGATCATATCCAGTAAAATAGGCCAGATAATCTTTATCAACTATGGGGATGCCAATCATTTCAAAATTAATCATGCTATATAAATTAACATCTGCTTCTTTTAAACGTGCGGCCAAATGCTGCGATCCCAACAAACCCATTTCCTCACCAGAATACAGAGTAAAGAGAATGCTACGCTTGTTATTCTTTTTAGTGGCAAAATAACGTGCCATGGCCAAAACTGCGGCTACTCCAGTAGCATCGTCATTGGCACCATTGGCAATCGAATCGCCGTCCACCACTTTCCCTATACCAATATGGTCATAATGGGCACCAAGAATGATCAACTCATCTTTTAAAACAGGGTCACTCCCTTCAATATAGCCTACTACATTGTAAGCGTCCAAGCCTTTGGCTTTGTAAGCATCTCGATAGGACTCAAAATAAGGTTTCACATTATAGGATTTAAAAGCATTTTCAATGTACACCGCCGCTTTCTCAATGCCTTCAGAACCCGTGGCACGCCCTTGTAAGTCATCAGAGGCCAAGTAATAGACCGTTTCCTTGAGTTCTGCGCTGGTAACGAAACTTAAAGTTTCTGAAGTAGAGGATTGCTCCACCACGGCTAAATCTTTCTCTCCCGATTCAGAAGGTTCTTGAAGTTTGCTTTTACAGGAAACACTGATTAAAAGAAGGGTAATTAGGAGACTGTTTTTCATGGGTGTATTTTTATTTTGAATTGAAAGATAAAAAAAATCCTGCTTCTTAAACAGAAACAGGATTTTACTTTTATTATTGTAACGCCCATGGTTACCCTTGGGAGTTTATTTATAATTATACCAACATAGTCACTGGATTTTCAATAAACCCTTTTAAGGTTTGAAGAAACTCAGCTCCAGTCGCACCATCCACTGTTCTATGGTCACATGCCAAAGAAAGTTTCATGGTATGTCCGGCAACCACTTGTCCGTTCTTTACGACCGGTTTTTCAAGTATTGCGCCTACAGATAATATGGCTGAATTAGGTTGGTTGATGATGGAAGTAAAACTTTCAATACCAAACATTCCTAAGTTAGACACGGTAAACGTGCTACCTTCCATTTCTTGGGGCGTCAATTTTTTATTTCTTGAGCGTTTTGCAAAATCTCTGACTGCTGCGCCAATTTGAGGTAAGCTTTGCTCATTAGCAAATTTAACCACTGGCACTACCAATCCGTCTTCAACAGCCACTGCAACACCAATGTGTACATGATTATTTAAACGCATTTTATCCGCAAACCACTGCGAATTCACTTGTGGATGCAATTTGAGTGCTAAGGCACATGCCTTAACAATCATATCATTATAAGATATTTTAGTGTCAGGAATTGTGTTGAATTGCTCTCTAAAGGCTATGGCATTAGCCATATCAAACTCTACATTTAAATAGTAATGAGGCGCTGTAAATTTAGACTCAGCCAGACGCTTCGCAATAATTTTACGCATTTGCGAATTTGGTTTTTCCTCAAAATCTTCCTGACCCGCTGGCACAAACTTGGCAGCACTTGCAGGTGAGCTAGCTCCAGGTGAATAATTTTCGATATCGCGCTTAACCACACGACCATTCTCTCCCGAACCTTTAACTTCCGATAAATTGATGCCTTTCTCTTCCGCCATTCTTCTTGCTAGAGGAGACACAAAAACACGGCTCGAATCTGATGTTGTCGTAGACGCTGCAACAGGTGCGTCTTTCTTTTCTTCCTTTACTGGTGCTTTTGGAGCTTCTTTTTTCTCAGCTTCCGAAGATTCTTTTTTAGGAGCCTCTTCTTTCTTCTCTGATCCTGTCGCACTGTAATTTTTAGCAATGGCTTTACCATCTGTTCCTTCTGGGCCAATGATCGCTAATAAAGAATCCACTTTGGCAGTTTCGCCTTCTTGTAAGCCTATATAAAGTAGAGTTCCAGATTGGAACGATTCAAACTCCATAGTAGCTTTGTCTGTTTCAATCTCAGCAAGAATATCACCTTCTTCAACAGTATCACCTTCTTTTTTAAGCCAAGTTGCTACTGTACCTTCTTCCATGGTATCACTCAAACGAGGCATGGTTACGACTGTAACACCTTCAGGTAATTCACCTGAAGCCGCTTTGGTTTCGGAAGCATCAGCATCTTCTTTTTTAGAGTCATCGTTAGAATCCTCTTCTGTCTCTGAATCCCTCGTTTCGGCGTCGTCAGTTGTTTTATCTTCCGTAGCTGATTCTTTTGCATCAGAAGCGCCTCCATCAATTAAGGCTGAAATATCTTCGCCGTCTTCGCCAATAATAGCTAGCAGCTCATCAACTTTTGTGGTTTCACCTTCCTTAATGCCAATATATAATAATGTCCCTTCGTGAAAAGATTCAAACTCCATGGTGGCCTTATCGGTTTCTATTTCAGCCAATATATCACCTTCTTCAATCTTGTCTCCCACTTTCTTTAACCACGTTGCCACAGTTCCTTCTTCCATGGTATCACTCAAACGGGGCATATTTATTACTGTTGCCATAGCTTATATTTTGTGTTGTATAAATGGATAATCTTCTTGCTCGTAAACCGCATCGTACATAACGCTCTTTTCAGGATAAGGAGATTCGTCAGCAAACTTTTCACATTCTGCAACGCGTTCTTTGACACGTTTGTCAATTTTTTTAAGGTCTTCTGTCGTAGCGTACTCTTCTTCAAGAATAATTTCCTTTACTTGGGTAATTGGATCTATTTTTTGGTATTCCGCCACCTCATCTTTGGTTCTGTAATGTTGGGCATCACTCATAGAGTGTCCTCTGTAGCGGTACGTTTTTAGTTCTAAAAATGTAGGACCGTCGCCACGTCTTGCGCGTTGAATAGCCTCATCAAAAGCTTCTGCAACTTTTACAGGATTCATACCGTCTACTGGTCCACAGGGCATTTCATATCCTAAACCAAGTTTCCAAATATCAGTGTGGTTGGCGGAACGGGCTACCGAAGTTCCCATGGCGTAACCATTGTTTTCACAAACGAAGACCACTGGTAATTTCCATAACATAGCTAAGTTAAAAGCTTCATGTAAGGAACCTTGACGCGCTGCACCATCACCAAAACAGCAAAGGGTAACCGCATCAATCCCGTGATATTTATCGCCAAAAGCTATCCCAGCACCTAAAGGAATTTGACCTCCTACAATCCCATGACCCCCGTAAAAACGGTGTTCTTTAGAAAAAATATGCATTGAACCACCCAAACCTTGAGATGTTCCCGTAGCCTTACCGAATAACTCGGCCATTACCCGCTTAGGATCTACGCCCATACCAATTGGTTGCACGTGGTTGCGGTAGGCCGTAATCATTTTATCTTTGGTCAGGTCCATTGCGTGTAAAGCGCCCGCTAAAATAGCTTCCTGTCCGTTGTACAAGTGAAGAAAACCTCTTACTTTTTGTTGAATATACACTGCAGCAAGTTTGTCTTCAAACTTTCTCCAGAACAACATGTCTTCATACCATTTAAGGTAAACTTCTTTTGTTATTTTTTGCATTCGAAATAATTTCTAAAAAATTAAATACATTCTTAAGTTTAGATATCTGAAAGTCCCACGATATGCGAGATTCATTCAATGCACAGTTTTCAGATCGTTCTTAAACGTCTAAATTTTGTTCATCACTAAACGATTAACAAAAGTAACACTTTAAGCAGTAATGAAAAAACTGAAAATCGTAAAATTTATACGAAAACGTTATAGAAAGGATTTATCAAACACTAAAGGTAAAAGATTTGCTAAGGAATGTGATTTTACAACCTTGCCGGTCTCTCCCATAAAATATAATTCGATGGGCGTTTCTTGTTTTACCTCGTATTCGGCAATCGATTGACGACAGGCGCCACACGGTGGAATTGGTACATCGGTAACTTTAGTTTTTGACCCAGCAATAATGGCCATTTTGAGCATTTTTGCCTTTGGATATTTGGCACCCGCATAAAAGATTGCGGTGCGTTCAGCACACAATCCTGATGGATAGGAGGCGTTCTCCTGATTACTTCCCGGTACAATTTCATTATTGTCGAGTAAAATGGCTGCTCCCACGCTAAAATTGGAGTAGGGTGAATAGGAATTATCACGCGCATCCATGGCGTGTTTCATCAGTGATTTAATTTCTGCTGGAAGCTCATCTAAACTATCGTAAACATGGAGTAGGGATTCAATCTTAATTTCCTTCATAGGGCATATATCTATTCTTAAAAATACGTCACTTTTTTAGACAAAAAAACTATTGCTTTCAATAACAATAGTTTTTATATAATCGCAAGGCAATGGTCGGTCTTAATATTCTTTATAGGCACCGTCTCCAAAGTTGAAGGTCAACGAAAAACGCAAGGTGTTTTCCAAAGGACTTTGAACCTTGGAAGTGGAGAATAAATAAGACATATCAATATTAATTGTAGTGTATTTAAAACCAGCGCCCAAAGCAAAAAACTTACGCGCCCCTTTATCATCACTTTCATTAAAATAACCAGTTCTAAAAGCAAAAGAGTCCTGATATTTATATTCAGCACCTAAAGCCCAAGTAAATTCTTTCATTTCTTCACTAAAGCCGTTTGGAGCATCTCCAAAGGACTGGAATACGCCCGATAAGAAACCGACATCTTGGGATTTTCCTTTTACAATATAGGTTGGCTCCTGGTCAACTTGCTGACCTGGTTCTCCATTGGTCTCATCATAGCCATAAAGTGGTGGCGTAGGCACCAATAATTTAGTAACCTCAGCAGTCAAGGCCAGTGTGTTGTATTGATCAAATATAAAATCGAAACCTCCACCAAGTCTTAAGTTAGTTGGCAGGAAATTATCACGACCACCGTCATCATATTTAATTTTAGGACCTAAGTTTTGAATGGAAAACCCTAAGCGGGTTCTCCCGTTAAAATCGCCATACGCCTCTTCTTCCCCTTGATAGTATCCTGAAATATCCACAGCGACTGAACTGCCGGGATTTGCAGAATTATCTAAAGCCTGAATTTTTAAATCAGATCGCAAATAGCGTAAGCCTACAGCCATGGAGTATTTATTGGATAATCTTAAGGCATAGGATGCATCAATGGTCATTTCATTTGGTTTCGCAATCAGAGCTTCAGAAAATTCGTCTTGAACCAGTTCAATTTCACCTAAGCTAAAATATTTAAAACTCACGGCAAAGGCACTTCGTTCATTAATACGATTAAAATAGGTCACATTCCCCAAGAAAATATCGTTTACCAATTTGCTTAAGTAAGGTGTATAACTCACACCAATTCCTGATTTTGATTCAGAAAACGCATATTTGGATTGGTTCCACTGCTGAGAAAATGCATCTACTGAGGTAGCCACTCCAATATCTCCCATACCGGCAGCTCTTGCATCTGCAGCAATCAATAAAAAGGGGACCGCCGTGGTAATTACTGACGATTGATTTTCAAATATGACCGTTTCTTGAGCGGAAGCAAAATTAAAAACAGACAAAGTAATGAGGGAAAGTACGATTTTTTTCATATGATCTTGAGTCTCAAAACAAGCACTCGCGTACCTGCGTATTTAACAAATATAAATTATTATTATAATATCACAAGTTTTTCAATTTTCTCTACTTGCTTATTCAATTGACTAGAGCGCACTTTAAGTTTATAAATATAAACGCCTTTACCTATTTTGTCTCCAAAATCATCGCGCCCATCCCAAACTATATCTCGAGATAAAGAGGAAACCCCTTCATTACAACATCCATCGGAATTTGTTTGACTGTTCAGGGTTTTAACCAACTTACCTGAAACAGTGAATATTTGTATAGAAACGTCTAAAGGTTGTGAACTATTGTGGTTAAACCAAAATTCTGTGTAATTAATGAACGGATTAGGATAATTTAATACGTTTTCAATCTTTAACTCTTGATCTTTATCATGAACAACGAACTGAATTTCAGAACTACTCGAATTGTTATAGACATCCCAGGCTTTAAGGGTTAAGGTATGCAAACCGGGTTTCAGATCGCGGAAGCCATAAGACACTTCTCCTGTGGTATAATCATCAACATTGGCTTTATAATAATCATTAAGCACAAATGGATTAGTCTCATCACCATCAATAATTGCGATGATATCATGCCCAATACCACTTGCTGTATTGATGCCATTGCTGTCCTCCAATTTGGCCAAAAGTGTTGGTGCTTCATTGGTGATACCTCCAGAAACGAAATTTTCATCATTCATGTAGAGTTTTACCATTGGCCCAGTATTATCTAGGGTGGCATTTCTGTTGATACCTCCTACCAGGATATCAAAATTTGCGCCAGCCTGGTCTTTTAAGGGGGTTTCAGTTTGGGCGTAAAAACTTACCTTCCCTTTTCCCACAGGCACCCCAATGTCACGCGGCACCACAAATTCAAAATTAAATATACCATTGGTAACGGTGGCCTGACCAATGAACAACTTTTCGCCTAAAGTGGTAAAGTCCATTTTGATTGGCTTTCCGTTTTGAATCACATTATTATTGCCTAGTGTTTGACGTTGAATTTCTTTATCAAAAACAGTAGCAGTCAATACCCCATTGTAACCAGACATCAGAGTCCCTGAAGGATCTGTAATTTGTCCTGACAATTTTACTTTGCTCAAAGCCTTTAAAGTATCATTTGTTTGCCCCAGAAGTTTATCATTAATTTTAGTCAGTTGGATATTAGGTTGGGCAAAAGCGAGTTTCATTGCCGGATCGCCAATAAAAAACACTAAGCGCCTTTGCTGAATTCCAGACAGTGCTGGGTCATTTTTAGTGAGCCGTAAAGCTTCTGCCATTGATGTTTGATTGGTCGTATTAAAGAGATAGTCCTCTAATTTTACATTAAATGCGACGCCAACATTTACAAAAATTTGTCGTGTTGTTGTGATCAGACCAATGGCGCCTCCTTTAGTATTCCAATAGGTATACTCTCCGGCTGTAGGACGAAACGGGTTGTCAAATCGCGTGTATTCACAGGTTACCGTTACAAAACAATGGAACTTGCAGGTATTGTTAATTTCTTGCGAATCGTTTTTATCAAAAATGCGTTCTGAAGCTAAGCCATCTTCACCGCCATGCCCAAAATAGTTCACCACCAAAGCGCCTACTTCAAGCGCATCTTTTAGAGATTTGTTTACCTCGGGATAACGTTCTCCGCTAGCGGACGCTTCCTGCTGGTAAGCGTCAGAGTGAATCTTAACCACATTTAAAAACGGCTTTTCGACCGCAATGCTATTAGCAATTGCATCTGTAGTTTCCTGAAGTATGCTTTCCCAGGCCACATCGACATCATCAGACAGGACGACGACGTTATTTCTCCAGGGCCCATATGAAATCTCTTTGTAATATAAGTCTATCTTATCCACCATTTCCTTGGCGCGTTGGGGTGTTTCTGCCAAAATGCGCCCAACAGCAACATCCAATTTATTGGAAGTACTCATATCGCCTTCATTCTCATCCATCATTCCGAAAAAATCATCAGACACATAGGCATTGGTAAGACTAAAACTATTTAAAGAATGCCACGAGGGTACAATGTTCGTATTGTTGGGGATGCGATCTTTATAATCAAAAGAAGCATCCCCAAAAAGACAGACATATTTTAGACGTTTTTCTAACCCACTTGCATTGTGATACACGTAACGGACCAAGTTTCGAATAGCACCTACATCTTGATTTCCCGAACTGAACTCCGTATAAATCTCATTTAAGGTGACCACCTTTACATTCAGATTATTTTGATCTCTATTAATCTGGGCAAGACGCTCAGCCTGGGATCTAAGATTGTCCGGACTAATAATTAGATAATCTACATCTTTAAACTGACCCTGATCATCCTTTAAGATACGCCCTTTTAAATTTTGGTTATCTACCGTAGTTTTACTGTCACGCAATGGCTCGTAATAATCAGCAGGCGATACGGCGAGATAAGTTTTGGCCAAACCAGATTCAGATTTAAAATTAAAAACCGAAGCTCCATCTGTGTTTAAAGCGCTAGCTACGTTATACTTATCCGTAATTTCCCACACTTCCGATACGGCGGAAGCATTGGATAAATTATAAGCTACAATCCCTGGAGTGTTTGACACCACTTTATTTTTAAACATAAACTGCTTGCCTGTAAAGGTTAAAGCCCGCGTCGCCTCAATGGCGATATAATCTAAATACCCATGAGCTGTGGGGTTTCCGGAGTTATTGTAGGTTAGCGTGACGTTAACCTCAGGAGAATTTAAAGTCACATTCGCATTAAAAGACTTGCCGTCCGCCAGAACAGGCATCCCAATGGAGGCAAAATTAAGATTGGAAACGACTTCATCATTAATCTTTATTTCCATGGAGGTGGGCACATCTGAGGTTGATGCTGCGTGTACTTTAACATAAGCCGCTTCAGAAAGAATAAGATTTGGAAAACTAAATTTAAATTGCTTTTGGTGTTCCACATCAAACCGGTCACCAAACCAACGTCGTCCAACCCTGACAATGTTGTAGGCATCGACTTCGTGAAATTGGTAATCCTGAAATGTATCTATAATATAGGTCGCCGCTGCCTCGGGTTGGGCGATGGATGCCTTCCGTTTTCCCAAACCTCCACCAAAAGTGATATAGTAATAACTCTTATCCGTAAAGACGTTATGATGAGTATTACTATCTGCATTAAAACCCGTCGGTCCTTCCGCGTAAAACAGGATATAATCCTTGTTGTGAAATTCGCCGTCCTCTTCGCCCACAATTTTTATAGCATTTTCTGTCAAATCAAACGGATAGGGTTCAGAATTGGGTAGTGGCAACATGGCGCCACCGTTGCCATAAATTTTTATGGTTCGCGGATCTAGACCATTGGTTTGTATGCCCAAATTATTTAAAAAACTTTTGGAGAGTTTAAACACGCCAGATTTATCCACATAGAATCGGAACCAACTGCCCGAACTTAACACCGAATTTTTAAGTGTGTAGTCATTACCTAGAGGCTCTTTACCTCTATTAGAACCGGTGGTGAAATTTATGGTAAACGAGATGATTTTTTTATAAGTTTCCTTATCCTTAATAATAGGAGACAGTTCGAGATATGCGAAAGTCTCTCCACGGGCTGTGATATTTTTAAATTCCAGACTTGGAGTCGTAGGAATTGACTCCAATGGAACAGCGTTTAATTCGTCCCTAGTAATATTCGCATAGGTTACGTTTGTCAGAGTAACAGTATTAGGGTTGATGGTACCTTCTGACGCCCATTGTGCAAAGTAGGTGAGACCTGAATTCAGTTCAAAACTGAAATGTTCCTGATTAAATGACGGCACTGAAATTTTAGAATAGGCAGTTTCTAAGACCTGCTCACCCTGCCATTGGATATTAAATTGCTTCTCTTGCGCATAACCCAAACCTACAATTAAAACAAAAATAAAGCGAAAGGTCAATTTCATTATGAGGTGAATTCGTTCTCAAAAACTAAGCATAATTTGTCGCTTTTCCTATCAAATGCTATGGTACAAAAGCAATCCTTAAAAACATTTGGCACTTATTGTTACCATACCGTCTTAATTTTTATTCAAAATTACAACAATATTTGTTTTAGGATGACGTTAATGAACTACGAAATATATCGATAAAATGATCAAAAATCCGATGTTGTGTACAAAAAAAGGGATGAAATGCAGCTTTCTTTTTTGTATTTCATAAAAACAGTTGATAATTTCTCTTAAATTACTATATTGCGTCACAAAATTTAATTAGCTTACTTAAAAAGTATGGAAATGAAAAACATCATTAATATAAGGATAGTGTTTGCCCTAGTGCTTTCTTTAACAATGGTCGGGTGTAAAAAATCTTCATCAAACGAGTCCAGAGCAACGGGCTGGAAAATAAATGATAAGAATGGAGGCTTCCAGTATAACACCAATTTCAAAGAACAAGCCACATCCCCAGGCCTCGTTTTTGTTGAAGGTGGAACTTTTACGATGGGTAAAGTGCAAGATGATCCTATGCACGATTGGAACAACTCCCCTAGCCAACTTCACGTGCAATCGTTTTACATGGATGAAACTGAAGTTACCAACAAAATGTATTTGGAGTACTTAGATTATCTAAAACGTGTCTACCCTCCAGAGGACCCGAACTATCGCTTAATCTATAACAGTGCTTTACCAGATACTTTAGTATGGAGAAATCGTCTTGGCTATAGCGAGATGATGACAGAAAACTATTTACGTCACCCGGGTTATGGAGAATATCCTGTAGTTGGTGTAAGTTGGATTCAAGCTGTTGAATTTGCAAAATGGAGAACAGACAGAGTGAACGAACTTTATTTGGAAGAAGCTGGTTATTTAAAGAAAGACGCGCGTTTAAATGATGTGAGTGCAGATGCTAATTTCAATACAGATACTTACATTAATAGCCCTAGTGCTACTTATGGTGGCAACGCCGAAGTCCTTGAAGGAGGAAAAAAGAAACAACAAACAGATGCTGAAGGTAATCCTATCAATATTTATGCTAAAAGAGAATCAGGGGTTGTCTCTCCAGAGTATCGCTTACCTTCTGAAGCTGAATGGGAATATGCGGCACTTGGCTTGAGTGAATTAAGAAACTACAATACCATTCGTGGTAGAAAGAAATACCCATGGAGTGGTCAATACACACGTTCTGGCAAAAGAAAATCTAGAGGAGATCAATTAGCCAACTTTAAACAAGGAAAAGGTGATTACGGCGGAATTGCAGGCTGGTCAGATGATGGGGCAGACATTACCAATGCTGTAAAATCTTATGCTCCTAACGATTTTGGAATATATGATATGGCAGGTAACGTTGCAGAATGGGTGGCTGATGTCTACAGACCAATTGTTGACGATGAATTTAACGACTTTAACTATTACCGTGGTAATGTTTATACTAAAAATGCCATTAATGAAGATGGTACTGTAAAAGTACTTACAACTCAAGATATTGTTTATGACACCTTGAGTAGTGGGCAAATAGTTCCTAGAAACTTACCAGGTGAAATTTTACAAGTCCCTATTACTTCAGACGATTCTTACTTAAGAACAAATTTTGATGTTAGTGATAACAGAAACTTTAGAGATGGCGACAAGAGGTCATCGCGTTACTATAACGACAATTTTGATGAAGGTGAAGCCGGCATTGGAACTAAACAAATGTACAACTCTCCTACCCACAATGTAGCAGCAGATTCAAGCGGACAATTGATCAGATCTTACGACAAATCTAATGACAGAACGTCTTTGGTAAATGATAATGTAAGAGTTTATAAAGGTGGATCTTGGAAAGATAGAGCTTACTGGCTCGATCCTGCACAACGTCGTTATTTCCCACAGGACATGGCAACGGACTACATCGGTTTTAGATGTGCAATGTCTAGAGTTGGATCTAAATCTCAAAGAAACAACAAATCAAGAAACTAATATTTAGTGATTAACTATTAAAAGTCCTGACCTTGTGTTAGGACTTTTTTGTTACTTTTATTTTATGATAATAGAAACTCTTTATGCCCATTTTTTAGAATGCACTTCCGCATGTACAGACACCCGAAAGCTTGAAAAAGACTGCCTTTTTTTTGCACTCAAGGGAGACCATTATAATGGCAATAAATTCGCCTCCCAAGCATTAGATTCGGGCGCTAAATACTGTGTAGTTGATGAAGCGGAAGTCGCTATAGACGAGCGCTACATTGTGGTAGACAATGTTTTAGAAACCTTACAACAACTCGCAACCCATCATAGAAAGACATTAAATGTGCCTATTCTTGCCCTTACCGGTAGCAACGGTAAAACGACCACCAAAGAACTGATTAAAGCGGTCCTTTCCAAAACCAATGTGACTACCGCAACACAAGGAAACTTAAACAACCACATAGGTGTCCCGCTTACCTTATTACAGATAAATGAACATACAGACATAGGCATTGTTGAAATGGGCGCAAATCACCCCAAAGAGATTGCCTTGCTCTGTCAGATTGCCCAACCTGATTATGGATTGATCACCAATTTTGGAAAAGCTCATTTAGAAGGTTTTGGCAGTTTGGAAGGCGTTATTAAAGCAAAATCTGAATTATACGATTACCTAAAGGCCCATCATAAGGTTATTTTTGTTAACGAGAATGACCCGATTCAAGTACAACAAACTTCAGGATATGAGCAGGTGCATAAATTCGGGTTGCCCACATCGTCGGACACTCGTCTAAAACTCGTAAAATCACAACCGTGTGTAAGCCTAACGTACAATAACAGAACGGTTAACAGTCAACTTGCTGGCACTTATAATTTCAATAACATGGCTGTGGCTATTGCGGTAGGCTCTTATTTTAAAGTAAATCGTGAGGCCATAATCAACGCAATTGAAAAATATACGCCAACCAATAATCGGTCACAAATTTTAAAGCAGGGCAACAATACCATTATTATGGATGCCTACAATGCTAATCCTACAAGCATGCTGGCTGCCTTGGAAAATTTTAAACAATTGCAACAAGGTAAAAAGCATCTTTTTTTGGGAGACATGTTCGAGTTGGGACAAACTGCGGCCAATGAACATCAGTTTATCGTGGACTATCTGGAGCAACACGATTTAGGTCAGGTCTATTTGGTAGGAGAAAATTTTTATAATACCACTGTTACTTCAAAATGGATTCAAAAATTTCAAACAGTTGAGGCATTAAAATTCTATCTGAACACCACTCGTGTGGAACATTCATTTCTATTGATTAAAGGTTCGAGAGGTATGGCCTTAGAGCGGATTTTAGATATGTTATAGCCCCTGTTTAATGCTTGTCGAGCACCCTACCCAGTGTGTTGTGTCAAAATAACATATAATATAAAATACTGTGATTTAAAGGTGAAAAATTTTGTTTATTTTAATTAAGAAATAAAAAAATAATTTTACATTTAAGGATATGGTTTAACCTGGAAATTCAGAGCAACTTTTTTGAATAGGATCTCTACAAATGATTTGTTTGTTTACTGATTATTGAAAAAAAAAAAGATGCGGTATGCCGCATATTGTGGGTTAATCGTCAACTAAGAGCAATGAATAATACAGGTGTTTTATTTCATATCAAGGATTTTTTAGGGGGATTAAAAATCAGTAAACATCATAAAGACATAAAAACTCATTATGACTTAAAGACAGAAGCACATTTATCTGCTTTAAGCAAGTTACTTCGTCACGCCAGTACGAATGTCCCCTACTATCAACATATGGATAGTACGTCTCTAGATCATTTTCCGGTAATAAATAAGTTGACAATTAAATCAAACTTTAAGGCATTTACTGCAACGAATTTTGAAGTTAAAGATCTACTGAAAATGACAACTTCTGGATCCACAGGCACTCCTTTTTCTGTGTATCAGGATAAAAACAAAAAAGCTAGAAACTATGCAGACACTCTCTATTTTGGAAAATTAGGCGGCTATAATTTAGGAAATAGACTGCTGTATTTCAGAATATGGATAAAGGAAAAGATGCAAGCCCCCTGGCTTTATCAGTTACAGCATATTTCCACCATTGATGTTCAAAATCTAAAAGATCTCGAAATCAAAAAGTTAATAGAAGATTGTAAAAAATACGCGCAACAAACACATACTGTTTTGGGCTATGTCTCCGCCTTAGAAAACATTGTGAGATATTGTAAAAAAAATAAGATTGATAATTTTCCATGTCACTTTTCTGGGGTGATTACGATGTCTGAAGGCTTATCTAGGGAAACTCGGCTTAAACTGAAAGAATTATTCAAGTGCCCAGTGGTGTCGAGATATAGTAATATTGAAAATGGGATTATCGCTCAGCAGGAAAAAGATTCTGATTATTTTTTAGTCAATACAGCGAGTTATAAAATTGAAATATTCCATCCTGAAAGAGATGAACTCTTAGAAGACGGTCTTCTCGGTCGTATTGTATTGACCGATCTTTATAATTATGCGATGCCGTTTATAAGATACGATACTGGGGACATGGGAGTTAAAGAAATTACAAATGGAATTACTTACTTAAAAACAGTAGAAGGCCGAAAATTAGATTTACTCTTTGATACTTCTGGGGACTTGATCACCTCATATCTTATTGGTAGAAACATGTGGAATTATTTAGAAATAGAACAATATCAATTGATTCAAGTAGATGAGAAATCTTATGAATTTAAAATAAATTGCCCAACTGGATTTAAAAGAGAAGCCCAGTTAGTGGATGAATTCAAATCCTATTTGGGACAGGATGCTGATTTTAAAGTTATATACGTTGAAGGTATACCATTATTGAGTTCCGGAAAGCATAGAAAAACGGTTAATTTATACCGACATAGTATTTAATAAACTAGGAATAAATTTTCAATAGTATTACCGCAATTTATATCATATCTGAGCGGGATATGAGCTCACTTATCAGCCTTTGCTTTTTTTATAATTGCCTTTAATTTTTCCTTACGAACCGCCTGTGCTTCTTTCTTCTTGTTCATTTTTCTATCCAGCAATTTAGTGTGCTTTGCTTTATTATTCCCGTTTTTCTGACCCTTTGGCTTTGGCATATATGTGTTTTTTAGAAATTTTCTAATGTAAAGGTTAATTTAATACTACAAAAGTGATGCATTCCTCATTTCTGGTATATCAGCTGTTGATACAAACAAATTTCACTTCTGTAAATGTAAACAAATAGTGTGAATAGCTTATTTTATCTTTTTTGTTTACAGAAATGCTCAAGCTGAAAAGCTTGGCATTTTTTATTTTAAGCGAAAATGGATTAACCTTGTTGATCCAGATCAGTACCACTATTGCAAATGAAATCCCAAAGTGCAAAAATGCACTCTTGTATTTTTTGTTCCCAGAAATGATCAAGCTGAAAAAGCTTGGCATTTTTAGTTTTAAGTGATATGGATTAACCTTGTTGATCCAGATCAGTACCACTACTGCAAATGAAATCCCAAAGTGCAAAAATGCACTTTTGTATTTTTTGTTCCCAGAAATGCGCAAGCTTAAAAAGCTTGGCATTTTTAGTTTTAAGTGATATGGATTAACTTTGTTGATCCAGATCAGTACCGCTACTGCAAATGAAATCCCAAAGTGCAAAAATGCACTTTTGTATTTTTTGTTCCCAGAAATGCGCAAGCTGAAAAAGCTTGGCATTTTTAGTTTTAAGTGATATGGATTAACTTTGTTGATCCAGATCAGTACCGCTACTGCAAATGAAATCCCAAAGTGCAAAAATGCACTTTTGTATTTTTTGTTCCCAGAAATGCGCAAGCTGAAAAAGCTT
>NZ_VORX01000004.1 GCF_007997285.1 Gelidibacter salicanalis | reverse complement strand
TACATTCCAACCAGAATTACGCTCGAGCTTATAAGCATCAATTTAAAATCGGTCTTGCAAAGAGCACTATCCAAGATACAAAACGTTACCTTAAAGTGATTATTTTTTTTGGGAGAAGAGAGGAATTATTGCCAACGTTTATGTATAAGGTTAGTTGCGTGGTTAAGTAACTAATTTAGCAAAAATGGAACGAACCAGAGGAAATTCCGAAGGAATTTCCAAGTAGGCTAGAACCAAGCAATTAATTTTATACGGTGTTACCCACAGGTTTTTAATCAATCCAACTGTCAATCTTTTTGTCGATTAACCATTTGTCATTTATTTTTTTTAACAATAGTGTTTCTCCTCCAAAATCCATTGTCCTTATATAAGCTTTGTTAAGACTTTTGTTAAAAATCGGTATGCTTACTGTGAAAAACCCATAATATTTTTGGTTTTCGGTTTTTTCCAAGATTTTACTATAGTAAATTTCTTTATCTAAATATCCTTTTACGTCTAAAATATTAAATCCGTATTCAGAAAGTTTATTAAGGTCAAACCGTTTGTTATCAGCCATTTGTTTTTTTATAAATTCTACATCATTAACTCCAAGTTGTTGGGCGATATATTCCGAATGAGTAATGCTATAACCAGACCTTTTAGTGTCCATTGGTAAAACAGGAGGTGGAATCCCATCGTAATTAGATAAATACATTTCTTTACTTCGCATCAATTTTAAGTCAATAGTGTCGGACAAAATTTGATTTAAAATTTCAATTTTAAATTCATTCGTTATTTTCAATTCCGTTTGAATAAGTTCTTTCTTATTCTCTAAACAAGAAATAAAAATCAGAGTAAATAGTATTTGTAGAGTTTTTTTCAACTTGTGGGTAACGTTTATGTGTATGAGTTGTGGCGTGTGATATCACGGAAAATTACAAACAGTCAACTGCTGAGGAAAATCCGCAGGATTTTCCAAGTAGGCGCGAACCAGCCATAACTTATACACGCTGTTAGCACACGGTTTTTAACTTTTTCGTCCGAGTTTTAAGTCGTTCGAAATGTTGTTTATCAGACTAATGTAGTCAATTCAGATCAATCTTTGTTAAAGTTTTCAGGAGTATGCTTTTTAATTTTATTTGGTCAGATTTGATTCGGTCGAGAAACACAAACATTTGATTTTGCACTTAAAAAGCAAAAAAAAAGCGATTAAGTTCGGAAGGTTTTAATTTGACAGAATGGATTTCAGCGTTCTATTTGTCGGTTCTGTTTTTAAGCCAACGATTTGTAAATCAAAGGTTTTTCTTTTTAGGCGACTTATAGTTAGTGTTCAAGAAGTATTGGTTTTTAAACGACGTTAGTCAATTCGGAATTTTCTTTTTAATAATTCTTTTTGTTCTTAAAAACCAAATTTTTTTCGGTGGATTTGGGCTTTTCTGCGTTCTGGTCAACTGTGTGCTAACGTTTATGTGTAAGAATAGTTGCGTGGGATAAACACCTAAAATACTAAAATTGAACGAGCCTGTGGAAATTCCGCAGGAATTTCCAAGTAGGCGAGAACCAAGCAATTATTTTTACACGGTGTTGTGCATAGTGTTTTATTCAGCCCTAATTTCATATGGTTTTTCTGGAAATCCGAAAAGAATTGCTTTTTTCTCATCAATTTCCTTTATGCCAATTAGTGTTTCTCGTTCATCATTTTCGAAAATCGATGCGAAATAAGTTCCTTGTAAATTTTCCAAAACTAATTTGCGTCCATTTCTTTTCATTCTTTTGTTCAGCTCTTGTATCACTTGACTGTCCAAAACTTTTTTAAACACTAATGGGATTTTTTCATTTTGCCATTGAGCTTTAAATGCGAGCTTCTCAATTTTTTCGGATTCCAGATCTGTTTTGGTCGGTTCGATTCTTTCATAGTCAGTCGCAAATTCAGTATCCTCTGTTTTAAATTCGGTTTCGCTCAACACAGTGTGAGTTTTTCCCATTCTGAATATTCTTATTCGATTGTCATTTACGAATTCGTATTTTGATTCGGAAAGTTTCTCGCTCCATTCAGTTCGGACTTTTGATAATTCATTTCCGCTTTTTAATTCAATGTCAAAATGGTTGATTTGGTCGTTATTGAATTCAATAAATTCTGGTCGACAATAGTCATCTCCTGTTTTAATCTTTAACCAAGTTCCATTCAGGTTTTTCATTTATTTTCTGCGGTTTTTTGGACATTATGCACAACGTTTAGTGTATGAGCAGTGGCGTGTTAAAGTACGAACCTCTCCAAATAAAAACTGGCTTTGGAAAATCCGCAGGATTTTCCAAGTGAGGACTGACCAAGCCATTGCTTATACACATTGTTGTGCGTAGGTTTTTTATTCCGATTCGGTTAATTTAATTTCATTTGGTTTTTCTGGAAATCCGATTAATTTCTTTTTAACTATATACATTTTAGTTTCTCCATCAGTTAATTTTATGCTATCAGCTTTTTTTTCATATTTGCCGAAATAAAGTCCAGTAGTCGTACCATTCTGTTGGTTTGTCATATCCGAAATAGAGAAGTATTCTGACTTTTTCGATAAACTGACTTCATAGTTTTTTTCTCCGATTACAAATTCAAACCGCTCTGATATTCGGTCTTGATAATTCATATACCACAAATTCCAGATTCCGAAAAATAATAAAGGACAGACAATGGAATTTATAAAAAAAAGACTCGATAGTTTGCTTTTAAATATATAGAAAAGAATTCCGATAATTATATTTAAAACGAATAGAAAAGGGACAATGATAATAATTCCAAGTGAAACACTCGGGTCAGGTTCCATTTGGTAAGTCCATAATCCTAAAAATGTTATTTCAAGGATTAAAAGTCCAATTCCGTATGTAATTATCTTTTTAGAGTTCATTGGTTAACTTACGCACAACGTGTTTGTGTATGATTAGTGGCGTGGTTAAGCACCTAATTTAGCAAATAAAAAACGAATAGAAAATCCGCGAGGATTTTCGTAAGCAAGCTAAAACCAGCCATTAATTATACACGTTGTTGGCAATAGTATTTTTGTTTATTATATCCATTAATTTTTCAACGTCAGATTCTATTATGTGACTTAAATCAATCTCAATTTTATTTCCATACGTTTCTGTTATAATCAACTTTTTGTCATTCAATTCAGATGATTTTATTTCTTTGAATTTTATGTTTTTCCCAAAGAACGATTTTATTCTGATTAAGATTCCTCTTTTGTTCCATTGAACATAATTCTGATACCAGAACATTTGGCTACTAATTGCGAAAACGATTAGAAATCCGATTGCATTTAAATATTTATTCGTTTTTTGGTTTTCAAATTCTATAAATTCAAATGCTCCATTTATGATAAGTAATAATCCAATAATGCTTATTACTATTATTATCCAACGTCCTTTTTTTTCTAAATTCCCAAAATGTATTTTTTTCATTTTCCCACTATTGATTTTATCAGTTTGTAAGCGTATAAAACTTCCGATTAAAAACATAATTCCGCAAATCCAATATTCCGATTTTGAATAATAACTTATTCCGCCAATAATTCCGAATGCTGTCTACAATAGATTTGTCAGAATTTCAGTTTTATTCAATTCGTTCGTTTTGTCGTTGTGTTGAGTCATATTATTGCCAACGGTTGGGTATATGAAAAGTAGCGGCTAAAAATGCATTAATTTTCGGTTTATCACTAATGTTTATTAATATGCACATACTTTCGATTTAGCACTAAACCCGCTATTTTTTATATACCGTGTTAGCAAATGTTAATTATAAGTCTTTCACCATTTCAATTTCACCATTTTTAACTACAAACAATGAATTCATAATTTGAGGATTTCCATAAGCATCATTATTCCAAGTACTATTGTGTACTGATATAAATTGTTCAAATATTGCTTCATCCTCAAATGAGTTTGTAACCATCATACATCTTCTTCTTGGAATTGAAACTACCAGTTTTTCTCCACCCATTTTGTTCTGTAAAGCTTCCATAAATTTTGTATCCAGAATTTTTTCACTGCAAAAATCTTGACCATCTATAATTATTACTTTATTAGGAACAACTTCGTTGAATGTAACTTCATATTTATATAAGTTATCATAGGCTTGTTCAACCATTTTTTCAAGTTTCTCTCTTTCTTGGTAGTCAGAGTAATTTAGAAACACAAAATTGTTTGGCGCATCATAGCCAAATCCAACTACGAGTTTTGGATTCTCTTTATCTCCAATAATGGTTTGTCTTAAAGCTCCTGCCTTTATCCCAACCCAATCTCCAGGCTTAAGTATTGGGAATATTTTATCAATTTCACCTGCTTTTATTTTGTTTAAGTCTGCCTCAAATTTGCTATTCCTTTCAGGGTCATTATTTCCTCCGCTATATTTAAATTTCTCTTTTTCAGGATTAGTATCTTTTCCGAATAATTTTTTTAAAAAACTCATTTTTATATTTAGTTTGAAGGTTTTTTTTAATATTTGCTAACAAATATATAGACGCAACCAATTGCGCCTATATTTATTATATGTCCTTATCAAAAATATTACTTTTAAGGATAGGATACAATTTAACCAAAGCACTTTTTATTTTATAATGCCAACAAAATGAGAAAAGACACTTTCCTATAAGTAACCACTACGCATGTACACACTTGACCAAATCAATCACAGCACAACTTCAAAATACCCCTACCCTCAACCAAACGTTTTACCCATAGACGGCAAACCTATCGGATGCGTTAACACAATATGCTACTCTAGTCAATATACTCATGACCGAAGGGACTAATCGGCGAGCCGAGTACTTCTTAGTTATTGTAACACGTTTTTATAATTTCCAGTTACAATTTTTCAGTCAAATCTTGTCGACCTATTATTGCCATTATTTCTACAACATTTTCATTTACTTTGAAATAAATGCTGTCAAAACCACAAACGCAGCGTCTATAGTCTTTTTTTATATAATCAACCGACTCAAATGAAAAAGGTCTATTGGAGATCATGTCAAAATATTCAAAAAATGATTCGAAATATTTATCCGCTTGAGGTATTCCAAATTTTTTTACTCCATAATGGTGAATCCGAATTAAGTCATCTTTAGCCTCGTTACTTAATTTATATTTAGCCATTCAGTAAAGACTTTGATTGCGCTAAAATTTCATTTTTGCTGTCAGTCGAAAATCCGCTATTTTCAGCTTTATCCAATTTGGTACGAATCCAGTCAATTTCGACTTGTTGCTTTCTAGCTTGTCTAATCAAGTCATTTACAAGTTCACTTTTACTTGTATATTCTTTATTATCTACTTGATTTTTTAACCATTCGTCGTTTGGCTTAGTAAATGATATACTTTGTCTAGACATAATTTATTTTTTGATGTAAAAATACATCAAATATGCATCACTTACAAATTGTTGCCAACGTGAGTCTGTGCATCAACTCAATTTTGACTAAAGCTAATGAATGGATTAACATTTAGAGAGCAGTTACGGCAGTATTTTTTGTTGCTTTTGAAATACAGGTTCGTATTCCAAATAAATAAAAGTTGCCCATATAGGCTAAAACTTCTTCAAATATGGTCGCAAATAGTGAGGCAAAGCCTTTTAGCCTGTTTTTCAACACCTCTGGCCCAAGAATGGACATAAGTTCTAGTCAAGTTGTAACAAATCATCATAAGATTTACCTCAGAGAGTACATTTTGTTTTCCCCTCATCAATGTATATGTAAATCCCCTTTGTCTTTTTAGTGTACCAAATTGGTGCTCGGTGACCTCTTGCCTGAGCCGGTAATATTCCGGTTTATCTTCCACTCTTTTTTGGTTTTCGTCCAGAGCCTCCTGATAAATGGAGCGTTCTATGAAGCGTCCGTTTTTATTGGTGGTGCACAGATCTCTCACAGGGCATACCTTGCAGGCCTCTCTGTTCTTGTAGTGCTTGACCATGTGGCCAGCTTTATCGTAGATGCTTCCATTGGTAGTCAACACTTGGTCTGCTGGACAAGTATAGGTGTCGTGTATGCTGTCATATTTGAAATAGACCATTGGATAGCGTCCGTTATGGAGCGATGAGTGGTCCTTCGGAGCGCTGTAGGGCGTGATGCCGTTCTTGGTGCAGATTTCCAGATGCTTGGCGATGGTGTATCCCTTGTCGGTAAGGATGTCCATACCTTCCATTCCCAGGAGTTCTTTGGCATCCAGAGCCATGGGAGTGTCGAAAACATTGTTTTTGATACGGAAGAACTTTATTTCGTTGTTGAGATTAAGAATAATTCTACTTGGGATTATGATTTGAATTTCTTAAAACTTTCGGTTGAAACGAAACAGAAGGGAAAAAGAAAATCGTTACAACGTTTGTATCATGAACCACTATATAATACAATCTGCCTTCCAAAATAAAAGAGAATGAAACGGCTAGGTTTGTATATGTATTACCAAAATTCTCACTATCCAATGATCGTAGGGTAATTTTAGAACTGAACGAAAAAGATGGTGAAAGCCATAGAACTTATTAACTTATAGTTTCTGCTCTAACTGAGTTATTAAATTAGAATTGATTTTTATATTAGATTTCATTGTTGTCCGAAAAAGAATCAAGACCGCTGCGCTGTTAAAATAAAGAATTAAGACTTGTTTGCAACTAACTGACAAACAACGATCATTTAAATTAAAATCGCACATTCCCTCTCGGTAGAAACAGTTTCTAAAATGCAAGGTCTCATTTCGGAAATCTTCTAATGTCCCTTGCTTTAAATAAGTTAGTTAATTTATTATTTATTTTTATCGGACACTAATGATTAGATTTGTAATGAGCAGAACCGCCGAAAATACAGCTTTACTTATAAATTTTAAAGAATAACCATTTTACATGACTTCATTGGTTGCCTTAAAGGTGTTATTCAACATGTTTTAGTGGCGTATTTTTATTCAGAAATATAAAATTGAATTCCTCAATCCCTCTCATTTTTCGTAGTTTGCAAGCTTAATTTTTTTCAAAGTTATTTAATGGAAGTTCATAGCGTAAAAGCAGTACACTCTAAGAGTATTCGATACACCTTTTATTTTATCGGTCTGATATGTTTCGGACTTGGAGTAGCTTTTTCTGTTAAGGTGAAGTATTTGGGATTACATCCATGGGATGTTTTGAATGTAGCACTATTTGATCATTTTGGTTTAAGTATTGGCACGTGGAGTATTATAGTGGGTTTTGTGCTCATTGGCATCTCGTTGTTGGTAAGCAAGAAATATGTCAATATCGGGACATTTCTAAATGCTTTACTAATAGGTCCCATTATGGATCTATTTCTTTGGTCAGGTATATTGCCAGATGCCAGTAATACTTGGACAGACTACCTTTTACTACTTGTGGGGATTTCGCTGACAGGATTAGGAGGTGGTTTATACGTCTCAGGAGGTGTAGGTGCTGGGCCACGAGACGGATTCATGCTTTCCATGTCAGAACGATTCAGATTATCGGTAGTAAAAGCAAGAATCATGGTTGAACTCATCGTGCTGGCTATTGGATTTCTACTTGGCGGTCCGGTTTTTTGGGTGACTTTTATCTATACCTTACTCTTGAGTCCAATTTTTCAATTTTCATTAAAGTTCTTTACGCGTCTGCGTTCAAGATTAGAGGAAAGCTATTGATTCTTGGTGTCACAACTATGCCCCTTAAAACTGTCTCTTTCCATTTGAATTTCTTAAGTTATACAGTGGCAAAAGTGGTTCTATAAATCTTTTTTATAACCACTTATTAGGGGTCTCTATAATTTCTAAATCAATCGTATAAAATGACATTTCAAATTACGTATGAGTCCTTACAGCGTAAAATTTTTTCCTTATCTACATAGTTTTCTATAATCTTGGAAGTCTAATTTGGCTAGATAATGCCTGCGCTGAGTTAAGTTGAAGTGAAGTGCTCCAAGTGACATGGAAGTCAGAAACTAAGAAATTGGATCCAAGATTTTTCATTGCGGCGCTTTGCCTTAAATGGGGTTTTTTGAGGAGTGGTGGAAATGTGCAGAGAAAGTTTTTAATATATAACTATCCATTGTTGTCCGATAAAGAATCAAGACCGCTGCGCTGTTAGAATAAAGAATTAAGACTTGTTTGCAACTAACTGACAAACAACGATCATTTAAATTAAAATCGCACATTCCCTCTCGGTAGAAACAGTTTCGTTTCTAAAATGCAAGGTCTCATTTCGGAAATCTTCTAATGTCCCTTGCTTTTAATGAGTTTGTTAATTTATTATTTATTATTATCGGACACTAATGATAACTTTCATGAACACCCCTCTCCCATTTCCATTACTGTTATACATATTATTATAAATATATTAACAAGAAAATTTAAGTATCTGGCAACGACATATCTTAAAACCGAATTGATCGTCGCATCGATATTGTACAAATAATTGGTGAATTAGATGGTAAAACAATCTGCAGCAGAGAGAATTTCCAATGGATTAATAAGGTCTAAATAAAAAAAAATTCATCTCATTTTATAAACTTGCAGCTACTCAACACGTTCCAGATTTTTCTGAATTGTTAATAACCATTTGACAAAAATTTATAGTCTCAATCAAAAGACATGGATATTATTTACAACTTTACATTTCAAATCAATTCATAATTATTACTCCCTATTCCAATGGAAATCATCAGCGTTTTAAAAAGAGATTTTAGCACAAAACCCTTTCATTTACAAAAGATTACAGATGCCATATTAAAGGCCATGAGCGCTGCAAACCATGGTGAAGTTGAAGATGCGCAGCGCATTTCTGAGAACGTCCATAAAGCACTTTTAGAAAGAAAACAATTGGATGCCAATTATATTCCTACCGTAGAAGAAGTTCAGGATTTTGTAGAAACAAAATTAATGGAAAGCGGTTTTTTTGATGTGGCTAAAGGGTATATCCTCTTCCGTAATCAACAGACCCAAAAACGAAAGCTGAACATTTTCGAGAAGCGAATTAATTTAAAGCCTTACGAATATCCAGCACTATACGAGTATGTTCCTGCAATTCGACATTCGTATTGGATCCATACCGAATTCAATTTCACGAGTGATATTCAGGATTTCAAAACCCGTCTTTCAGAAGTTGAACGTAGCGCCATTAAAAACACCATGCTAGCCATCTCACAAATTGAAGTTGCGGTAAAGGGATTTTGGGGAGATATCTATCACAGAATGCCAAAACCAGAGATTGGTTCTGTGGGTGCCACATTTGCAGAAAGTGAAGTTCGCCATCATGATGCCTATTCGCACTTACTTGAAATATTAGGACTTAATGAAGAGTTTAAGGAACTCAAGAAAAAGCCTGCTATTATGATGCGAGTGCAGTATTTAGAAACGGCCCTTAAAAACGCCAAAAGTGAAGACAATAAAGAGTATGCAGAATCCATTCTTTTATTTTCCCTTTTTATAGAACACGTTTCGCTATTCTCTCAATTTTTGATCATTATGGCTTTCAATAAACATAAAAATATGCTTAAGGGCATTTCAAATGTTGTAGAAGCCACATCCAAGGAAGAGCAAATCCATGGCGATTTTGGAATTGATATTATTAAAATCATCAAACAAGAAAACCCAGAATGGTTTGATGAAAGTTACAATGGCATAATCCAAGAAGTATGTCGCGAAGCTTTTGTATCTGAAAGTAGGATTGTAGATTGGATTTTTGAGGAAGGAGAGCTTGACTTTTTACCTAAAAATGTGGTTAATGAATTTATTAAAAACCGCTTCAACAATTCTCTTGAAAGTATAGGAATAGAAAAAATATTTGAGATAGACGAAACCCTTTTGGCACAAACCGAATGGTTTGACGATGAAATTATTGGCACCAAGCACGGTGACTTCTTCGTGAAACGCTCTATCAATTACAGTAAAAGAACCCAAAGTATAACCAGTGATGACCTATTTTAAATGAACGAACAAAATCCAACTCTCGACACACAGACTTCAAAAACAATTTCCGAAACTGACAACTTGGTAAACGCCCGTAAAGAGGCGCTTCATCAATCGGAAGAAAAGGAACCAAAAGGCTTCGAATGGCTTAATGAGCATAGTAGAAACTTTTTAGCATCAGGGTATCTATCACCGGGCGTGGCTGCAGAGGTACGCATTCGCGAAATAGCAGATAGAGCCGAACACATATTGGGCATCCCGGGCTATGCAGACAAGTTTTACAACTACATGTCTGAAGGTTATTACTCACTGGCATCTCCGGTTTGGTCAAATTTCGGAAAAGAGAGAGGCCTTCCTATCAGTTGTTTTGGGTCGCATATTGGGGATGATATGGGCAACATCCTTTACACACAATCAGAAGTGGGAATGATGTCTAAACTTGGAGGTGGAACTTCAGGATATTTTGGAAAGATTCGCCATCGTGGTGCAGAAGTAAAAAACAACGGGCAAGCTTCAGGTGCCGTCCATATTATGCAGTTGTTTGAATCCATGGTGGATGTTGTGAGTCAGGGATCAGTAAGACGCGGCCGTTTTTCACCGTATTTACCAGTTGAACATCCAGATATTATGGAATTTTTGGAAATTGGTACGGAAGGAAATCCTATTCAGGAACTCACCCACGGTGTAACGGTTACCAACCAATGGATGCAGGAGATGATAGACGGCGATGAAAAAAAGCGTGCTATTTGGGCAAAAGTACTACAGCGAAGAGGAGAAATGGGGTACCCATACATTTTCTTTAAAGACAATGCCAATAATGGGGCCGCAGATGTCTATAAGGATAAAGATTTACCTATTTACGCCAGTAACCTATGTACCGAAATTATGTTGCCATCAAATGACGATTGGTCCTTTGTATGCGTTCTCTCGTCAGTAAACCTATTGCATTACGATAAATGGAAAGATAGCGACGCGGTTGAAACCATGGTCTATTTCCTAGATGCTGTTATTACTGAGTTTATTGATAAATTGGAAGAATATCGCGACTCAGATCGTCGAGAAGACAGGCAAACTTTCCTGTTTATGGAACGCGCTTATAACTTTGCCAAAGACAATCGTGCTTTAGGTTTAGGCGTTTTGGGCTGGCACTCTTTATTGCAATCAAAAATGCTTCCTTTAAACAGCCAAAAAGCATATGATTTAAACAGCGAGATATTTAAAGTCATTCAAGAAAAATCATATAAAGCTTCAGAAGAGCTGGCTGATAAATTTGGAGAACCAGCAGTTCTTAAAGGGTACGGAAGACGCAATGCCACACTAAATGCAATTGCTCCAACCACGTCTTCAGCTTTTATTTTAGGTCAGGTTTCTCAAGGCATAGAACCAATCTGGTCCAATGTGTATGTAAAAGATATTGCCAAGATAAAAACAACCATAAAAAACTCATATCTAGAACAGTTGCTGGATGAAAAAGGTAAAAACACGCCTGAGGTTTGGCGAGATATTCGTGACAATGATGGTTCCGTACAGCATCTTGAGTTCTTAACAGAAAACGAAAGAGACGTATTTAAAACCTATTCTGAAATTGATCAGTTAGACCTTATATACCAAGCAGCTAATCGGCAAAATCATATTGATCAAGGCCAATCGGTAAATATTATTGTACATCCACAAATGCCAGTTAAAGAAATCAATAAAATTCACGTTACCGCTTGGAAACTCGGATTAAAATCGCTCTACTACCAACATAGTATGAATGCTGCCCAAAAATTTGCTCAGAAAAAAGACTGTGCAAGTTGTGAGGCGTAGTGGTTTCGAAATAGGCAAATAATAAGCTATCGAATATAGTAAAGAACAGGTCAACATAGTTTGCACCTGTTCTTTTTAATTTATGGCTTTTATAATCGCTGAACTTAAGCCGATTTATTTTTTCTAAACTCAACAGTCCTCTTCCCTTCTCCTGCTGTCATCTAAACCGTGTATTTTGGTGAAATACTCTCCAAATTATCTGAAAGTTAAAGTCGTGTACCATTGCACTCTTGTGAACAAGGCTTCGATGAAAAATTTACGTATAGTTCGAAATATGGTTTATAGAAAATCAACACATTTTCACGGTAAATTTCATTCCAATTTTTCGCTGACGAGATTTCCCAAATCATTACAGATTTAAGTCACATTTTTGAAACAGCAATGTCAAACATGGTAATTATTTTATTTATGCTACTTTTTATGACCCTAAGTATTCTCCCTAAGATGATTCTGTATAGCCGGAGGTTTTAGCAATACTAAAATGCACGATCAAAAATTATTTTGCCCGTATTGGTGAGGTACAATGGGAATTTTTTTATCATTCCTACGAAATTAGTTAAGGGCTCGACAAGGTCGGTCTTCATACGCTATTCAATCATGGGGCGAATTGACAGATATATAAGATTGATAAAACATACTTTTAGAGCATGGATCCTGGTGCAATTAGAATATCGAATGAGAAAGTGGGCTGACCCAGAAGATGTCATCATTAAAAATGTTATCAAAACATCAATTGAAAATTTACAGTTTTTAAGGATGAAAAAACCCGTAATGGAAAGTGTGGCAAGTAGTACCTAAAATCAGACATTGAATCTGACATTCGCTTCTCAATGAAGACACCAATAAAAGGTCCACATGCTATAATTTGAACATAAGAATAACCTATGAAAAAACAATCCTCCCCAAAAAAAAGCAAATTACCTCTCTATCTTTCTCTTCTCTTACTGACCATTTTAGTCGGGTGTTATTTTACAATTCCCTCTGTAAAAATCTTTTTTGATGAAGCTTGGAATGTCCTGACTAGTGACGAAGAGGCACGCATAAAAAAATGGATTGATGGGTTTGGGTGGCTGGGTCCCATTGTGATCATTTTGGCGATGATCATTCAAATGTTTTTACTTGTAATTCCCACAATTTTATTAATGATAGTGGCAATACTTGCTTACGGTCCTCTCTGGGGAAACCTTATAATTTTTATCGCAGTAATTATTGCTTCGTCGGTGGGTTATATGATTGGAAATTATGTGGGCCCCTCATTTATTGATAGATTATTAGGTGTAAAAACTACCAAAAAAGTTATTTCGTTTGTTAAAAATTACGGATTTGGGGGGGGTTGTCATAACCCGAATCAATCCTTTTTTATCTAACGATGCCATAAGCTTTGTTGCCGGAATTCTGAAAATGAATTATTTCAAATTTATTAGTTCAAGTGCATTAGGAATTGCACCTTTAATAGTATTGATTGCCATAACGGGTAAGAATATCGATTCGCTGAAATATGGACTTTTATGGGGCTCAGTCGGGAGTCTTATTATTTTTGGGGTTTATATTTGGTGGGATAAAAGGAAAAAATATAGTCAATAATACGCCCTCCCAATGATCATAATCACTAATAATAAATCCTTAAACTAAACTTCCTTCTCACTCAATTGTTTTTGCTTATTTATTAGCGTTGAATCCACATTTAGCATCAAACTTAGAGGTGCAGTTGGTTTTAGAACTATAGTAAATATTTTTATGGGATTTGCAATGAATTGGTACACTGTTATCGTTTGCATGGGAGCCAAGAAAGAGCATTGTCCATTATAAGGCATTGAGCAGAATTAAATGGCAATGTACTACTATAGATATTTTGAAAATGGATGATTTTATCGAAGTAGAATTTCAGCGGCCTTAACGTTCAAGCTAGAAATATAGGATTAAGTTTGATCGATTTCCTACTCTTTTACAGCAAAAAAGCAGTCAGATGATGCGGAAAATGAAGCTTTGAATTCGGGGTCCAAGACCATTTATATCATGCGATTTCAGCAAAATATTGTTGTTTTCAGGAATATTCAGCGAGGACTGCTTACATAGACGATAGTTTTAATTCGCTACCCATGCATATTTTAGAAGGGATAAATGACCACTAGACCGACTTAAAAACATTGGTATCAATTCCACCAAAGCAAATTAAACACTCCGAAATTATTGGAACTATTACCGATCTCATGTCATATTGACTTTTCTTCCTCCCCATTGATTTCCAACAGACAAACTTATCTTTAAAGGGGAATATTTATGGTTATTATATCAATAAAATAATTTATAATAAATATCTTTGCGCACCCTCATATCATATATAAATTTAATTTAAGACTTCCTTCATAAAAAATTGGAGTTGTATTAAGAGAATTATTATTCAATGATACATCAAACTAATAAAACCTACAATTCTTCGAATGACTTTGCTCATCTAAATGGACAAAATAAAAAATGTATTGTAAAATTCCTGTATTTTAACGGAGCTGAAGAAGCGTTGAAAAGGTGAAAAGAGGCATTTTAAAAATGTTAACAGATAATTTGTTAAAAAACCAGCCCATAGTTATAATTAAAAATAACCATGCAGAGTGACAATTTCATCCTTTCATTTATAGTAGCTGCGATTAAACCATCCCAAATCTAAATAAGCTTAAATAATTCTATATTGAAAACTAAATTTAAAATACTTCATCTTGAAGACACCCTTTCTAATATCAATTTAGTGGAGAAAGAATTAAGAAAAGGAAATATTCAAATTGATAAAATGGTTGTTGACAATAAAGATGCTTTTGAGAATGCGCTCAAAGAATTCACACCAGATATCATCATCTCCGGAGACAAACTTGATTCCTTTGATTCAACGGAAGCCATAGAAATCATTAAACAAAAAGCACTAAAAATCCCTTTTATATTTGTGGCATCCACTAATACTGAAGAATATGCCGTTGAATTCCTAAAGGCTGGAGCAGATGATTATATTCTCAAAAATAGCTTGCACCATTTGCCACAGGTCGTACTAAACGCAATTGAAAAATCTAGAATTGAAAAAGAAGAAATGCAATTAATTTATGATCCTGCAAATCTAACTACAATTCTTAACGCTTCCAATGATAGCATCATTGGACATAGAATGGATGGCATAATAACCAGTTGGAACTTAGGCGCTACAAACCTGTTTGGTTATACAGAAGAAGAAATCCTTGGCAAAAACATTTCATCCATTATCCCGTCTGATTTGCTCACAGAAGAGTCAGAATTTATGGCTATTATTAAAAGAGGCGAATCTGTAAAGCATTTTCAAACTGAAAGATTTACCAAAAGTAAAACCCTAGTGAATGTCTCCCTTACAATCGCTCCACTTAAAGACAGCGATGGTAAAATTATTGGAGCGATAAAGATAGCCTATAACATTACCGACAGAAAAAATGCGGAAAAGATAATAATTGAGAGCAAAGAGAAATACCATTCACTTTTTAAAAATAGTATGGACGGTATCCTGCTTACAGAAACTGATGGCAAAATACTTGCGGCAAATCCTGCAGCATGTACCATGTTTAAAATGAGTGAGGAAGAAATTTGTAATGCAGGCAGATTTGGATTAGTGGATAACACAGATCCTAGGGTAGCTGCAGCTGTTGAAGAAAGACAACGTACTGGTAAAGCGACAGCAGAACTGACCTTAATTCGTGGAAATGGAGAGCGATTTCCTGGGGAGCTTAACTCTGTTATTTATAAAGATGCTAATGGCGAACAGAGGACCTCAATGATTGTCAGGGATATCAGTGAAAAACAACATGCAGAACAACTCCTAAAAAACCGCGAACAGTTTACTAGGGAAATATTGGCATCACTTCCATCGCATATTGTCGTTATAGATCAAACAGGTAATATAATTACTACCAACAAGGCATGGGATGATTTTGCAAATTCCAACGGTGCTGACACAGTCAAAGAAGTTTCTATTGGTTGCAACTATTTTGAAGTTTGCAAAAAATCAATGGCCGCGGGAGATCTTTTAGCGGGTCAAGTATTACAGGGTATTCAATCAGTATTCAATCAGGAAGCAGAAATTTTTGAACTTGAATATCCATGCCATTCTTTAGTTGAGCAAAGATGGTTCAATTTGTCTGTTACTAAATTTAGTGAAGACGATTCAAAAATTGTAATCTCACATCATAATATTACCAAAAGAAAGATCGCTGAAATTAGGCTTGAGGAAACTAAAGAGGCGCTTCAAAAAACACTTTCTGAACATCATAAGATACTTGATTTCTCATTAGATGTTATTTGTACAATCAATGCTGACGGGGAATTCGTAAATGTCAGCGCTGCCTCAGAACAGGTTTGGGGCTACACACCGGAAGAACTAATTGGTACCAAATATATCAAACTTGTGAATGATAAAGATGTGGCCAAGACCTCTATTGCCGCTAAAAAAATTCATATAAGCAAACAGATTCCACTCTTTGAAAATAGCTATGTGCACAAAAATGGTAAAATAGTTCCACTACTTTGGTCCATTAACTGGGATGAAAATCTACAATTGATGTTTTGCATTGCGAAAGATGTCACCGAGAAAAAAGGTTTGGAAAAAGCCATGAAAAATGAAAGAGATCAGTTTTACGATATGTTTTCAAAAGCTCCCTCAGCCATTGGAATGTTGAAAGGTGATAATCATGTATTTGAAATGGTCAATCCTAATTATTTACAAATGATTGGCAAAGTTGATATTATAGGTAAAACAGTAGCTGAAGTGCTTCCAGAAGTTATTGTTCAAGGATTCATTGGTATTTTGGATCATGTTTACCAAACTGGCACCACCTATTCCGGCACTGAAAAACTAGTTAAAATAGATAAATATGAAAACGGAGAAATGACCAATATTTATATAAACTTCGTTTATCAGGCTTACAGAAACGGTGAAGGAAAGATTGAGGGCGTTTTCTTTTTTATGAATGATATCACAGAACACATACAATCTAGAAAAAATATAGAAAAAAGCGAGAAACAATACCGTCAGATAGTAGAGACTGCCCAAGAAGGTATTTGGCTTATTGATGAGAACAGCAGGACAACCTTTGTAAATAAAAAAATATGTGAGCTTCTTGAATACCATGAAGATGAATTAATAGGTAAAAAGAACTCTTTCTTTATGAATGCCGATAGCAAGGAAAAAGCTCCGGCTGCATTAGAGAGAAGAAAAAGAGGAATAGCCGAAAATATGGAAATCGGTTTTATATCAAAACATGGAAAACATATCCTTACTAAGGTTTCAGCCACTCCTATTCTTGATGATCTTGGGTGTTTTAAAGGATCATTGGGAATGGTTTCAGATATTACAGAAAAAAAACATTTAGTAAAACTTTTAGAAAAATCCAACAGGCTTGCAGCAGTTGGCAGCTGGGAAATTGATGTCGTTAAAGGAACAGTCTATTGGTCAGATATCACAAAGGAGATACGTGAGGTGGACAAAGATTTTGTTCCAACCTTGGATGTTGGAATAAGTTATTTTGAGGATGGTCATAAAGATATAATCAGCCAAAAGATTAGGGAATGTATTGAAAATGGTACGCCTTGGGATGAAGAATTAAAGATCATCACTTTTAAAGGAAATGATAAATGGGTGCGTACAAAAGGAGAAGGAGAATTCTTAAATGGTATCTGTATAAAGATTCATGGGAGCTTCCAAGATATTGACAAACTTAAAAACGCTGAGATAAAAATAAAGGAAAGTGAGTTTCAATACCGACAAATAGTAGAAACTGCACAGGAAGGTATATGGATGTTAGACGAAAACAATGAAACAACTTTTGTCAATCAGAAAATGTGCGAGATTATTGGCTATTCCTTTAAAGAAATGATTGGTAAAACATATTTCTTCTTTAAAGATGAAACTGATTTGCGGATTGCCATTAATAATCTGGAGAGAAGAAAACAAGGCATAAGCGAAACTTATAAAGCTTCTTTCATGACAAAAAATGGAAGACAGATATGGACACAAATATCTTCCAACCCGATTTTTGATGATACAGGAGCTTATGGAGGTTCATTATTAATGGTCTCCGATATTACAGAGAGGCTGATGGCTGATAAATTACTAATGGAAAGTGAACAAAAATATCGAAAAATTGCTTCAGAATTAGATATTGAAAGAACTCGTCTCGTCAAAGCGCAAACTGTGGCCAAAGTTGGCAGTTGGGAAACAGATTTGAAAACTTTTCAAGTAAAATGGTCTGCCGAAACATATCGTATTTTCGGATCCACTCCTGAAAACTTTGAAGCATCCCATACAGCATTCATGAATTTTATTCACCCTGAAGACAGAGAGAAAGTAGATGCGGCCTTTAAGTCTTCACTCAATAAAAGGGGTTCAAATACACTGGAACACAGAATCGTTACCACACAAGGTATAGAGAAATGGGTTGAAGAAAATTGGTCGGTAACCAATGATGAAAAGGGCACTCCTATAATTGCAGCTGGTACTTGCCAAGATATTACGGAAAGTAAAATAGCAGCAGATAAAGTCATCAGAAACGAAGCAAAGCTAAAAGTAGCGCAACACATAGCTCGTGTGGGTAGTTATGAGATTGATATGGTGACCAAGGAGCACAGTTGGTCTGATGAATTTTATAGCATTTTAGGAATTAAT
The DNA here is from genome assembly GCF_007997285.1 of Gelidibacter salicanalis. GTDB lineage: Bacteria > Bacteroidota > Bacteroidia > Flavobacteriales > Flavobacteriaceae > Gelidibacter > Gelidibacter salicanalis. Next base: position 398,835 of record NZ_VORX01000004.1, on the reverse strand, counting down.
GAAACTGTAAAACCCTCTAGTGAGGTCTTCGTTTCTTATATTCACCCAGATGACAGGGCTATGGCCGTAAATACGATAAAGGAAGCGCTATCTCTATATACAAATTCATCATTTCAGTTCCGTTTCATAAAATCAAATGGTGAAACAGGATACGCATTATCGGAATGGAAAGTTGAGTTTGACTCCCATCAAAACCCTATTTACATTCACGGAATTTTAAGAGACCTCACAAAAGAAAAGCAAGCAGAGAGCGAACGTCTTAAAATGATTTCTGATATTGTTCAACGTAATGGCGATCTCGAACAATTTTCATATATCGTTTCGCACAATCTCCGAGCACCTATAGCAAACATCATAGGTTTTGCAGAAATTTTGCAAGAAGAAACCATCAACCCGAAGGAACAAAAAGAACTTTTGCAAGGGCTCTCAGCATCTGTAGTAGGACTAGACACAGTCATCAAAGATATCAATACTATTTTACAAAGTAAACGTGATGATCATGAGAAAAAGGAAATCATTATCTTTTCAAAACTTGTAAATGATATTATGTTAAGTATAGGCAATCTTTTGGCAAAACATCGTGTACGCATCATAACCGATTTTTCAGATGTAGACGAAATTTATTCGCTCAAGGTTTACATTTATAGTATCTTCCATAACCTCATTAGCAATAGCATAAAATATGGCAGGCCAGAAGAACCACCACGTATCGAAATAAAAAGTAAAAAAGAAAATGGAATACTATTCCTGACTTTTAAAGACAACGGATTGGGTATTGACATGGACAAAAAAGGCAATAAAATTTTCGGACTTTACAATCGCTTCCATTCGCATGTTGAAGGAAAAGGCATGGGATTATTCATGGTGAAATCACAGGTAGAAGCGCTAGGTGGGAAAATAACTTTCACAAGTGAACCCAATAAAGGAACAGAATTTACGGTAGAATTAGAAATTTAGATTTACATTGAAATGACACAAACAATAAGGAGGTTCATCTTAGTTGATGATGATCCTCTAAACAACTTCCTGACAAAGATGATCCTGAAAAAAACATTTGGAGAAATACGCGTTCATGACTTTATTGTACCAGAAGACGGATTGGAATTTCTAAAATTTGAAGGAGCAAAAAACGATACCAAAACAAAAACAATACTCTTTTTGGACATCAATATGCCCACTCTTTCGGGGTGGGAATTTCTTGAAGCGTTTGAGCTTTTGGACGCCTCAGTAAAGGAGCAATACACTATTTATATCCTCTCGTCGTCCATTAATCTTAGTGACATAAACTTCGCGAAAGCAAATCATTTAGTTTCAGGGTTTATAGAAAAACCACTTAATAAAGCCAAACTTATTAATATACTTGGGTGATGGGAAAATAATTTACGCTCACCCTGTCCATCAATATACTTTTTACAATTAGGTATTTTCAGGAATAAGAATATATTTTATAAAAAAGCATGGCCTGTGGCATGTTTCTATCATATAAATCATTGAGAGTAAATATCTGCGCTAATAAAACGTTTCTCTACATAGGAGGTGAAGAGCGTATCCAATTTGTGTATCATCAAGTCCTACTATAAAGGAGATTAAATAATGCTTGCAGAAATTTTCACGGTCAATGGAGGTTTTAGCTCTTGGAACTCGATTAGTAATCACATTGAGTGCGGAATTAACGTTTTTTATATCAACAATCTGAACACCCAATCTAAAGTTAAAACCGTTTATGACCGACATAAAGTTTAAAACACATCCTAAGCTTTTGATATTATACTCTTTAAACCGCCCTTTAGATTCACCAGCTCTCTTCTAAATTTATTTTGTTGCAATATTTTAATCGCCAATTTACTGCGGATTCCAGATTGACAGCATACCAACAACTTCTTATTATCAGGAATTTCATGGAACCGTTTGGACAATTCATCCAAAGGAATATGAATGCTCTTAATGTAGTATGCATCTCTTTCCGTTTGGGTTCTCACATCAAGTAAATTAAAACTTGTCGGGTGTTCTTCATAAACCTGGTAACTAATTTCTTCGATATCTTTTGGAATGCCACAAAATGCTTGGTAATCATCTTCCAAAGTTGTGATGTTACTCGATATATTCTTTTCAACAAATAACAATGTTTGCTTTAAGGACAGTGCATCAAAAGTTAAAAGTTGCCCTGACATTATATTTCCCAGACCTAAGATTATTTTTAAAACTTCATTGGCTTGTAAACTTCCAATAATACCAGGCAAGACACCTAAAACGCCGATTTCTGAGCAATTTGGAATTTCGTTTAGTTTTGGTGGTGTTGGATATAAACACCTATAGGTTGGCCCATTATTAAAATTAAATACGGACACCTGCCCCTCAAATTTATGAATGGATCCAAATACTATGGGTTTATTTAGCAATACAGCAGCATCATTAATTAAGTATCGCGTAGGAAAATTATCTGTTCCATCAACTATAATATCCCAGGGCTCTAATATTTCAAGAGCATTGTCCTTTTTTAGTCTAGTTGGATAGGTCTTAAATTGAATATATGGATTTAACCCTTTCAATCGTTCAACAGCAGTGACTGCTTTACATTTGCCAAGATCTTTATGGGTGTAAAGTATTTGACGCTGAAGATTTGATTGTTCAACAATGTCATCGTCTACAATACCAATCGTCCCCACCCCTGCTGCTGACAAATATTGCAAAATAGGACAACTCAGTCCGCCGGCACCAATGACCAACACCTTTGCGTGTTTTAATTTTAATTGGCCAGCTTTTCCGACCTCATCAAGTCGTAAATGTCTGCTATATTGTTCTTGTTCCCCTTTGGATAAATTCATTTTAAACTGATTTTGAAAATGTTTCATCCCAATCTTTCCATACAACTTCATACCCTTGAGATTGTATCATTTGTTTAATTTCTTCGGTACTTCTTTCATCTGAAATCTCAAACTGTTCCAATGATTCTGGAGCAACGGCATAACCGCCTGGGTTAGTTTTAGACTCGGCACTTATAGAGGTTATTCCGAGCTTGATTATATTATTTCTGAATTTTGCGCTTTCACGTGTAGACATGGACAATTCTACATCTTCATCCAACATGCGGTAAGCGCAAATTAATTGCACCAAATCAGCATCTGTCATTTCAACTTTTGGTTGCACATTGCCTTCGTGCGGACGCAGTCTTGGAAATGAGATGGAATATTTTGTCTTCCAATAGGTCTTCTGTAAATATTTTAAATGTAATGCGGTATAAAAACTATCGACTCTCCAGTCTTCCAGACCAAACAAAGCGCCGATTCCAATTTTATGAACCCCCGCTTTTCCTAAACGATCTGGAGTGTCCATCCTATAATCAAAATTTGATTTCTTACCTTTTGGGTGATGTATTTTGTAGGTTGCTTTATGATAGGTTTCTTGATATACCAAAACCGCATACAGACCTTCTTCAATAAGAGTTTCATAGTCTTCTTGATCTAAAGGTTGCACTTCAATACTAATATTTGAGAAATGTTCTCTAATTAAACCGATGGCATTTTTTAAATAGGAAACACCAACCGTACTATTGGCTTCGCCAGTAACTAAAAGAATATGATCATAACCCAAGCGTTTAATGTGGGCTACTTCTTCGAGAATTTCTTTATCAGAAAGAGTTTTCCTTCTTATTTTATTTGTCATACTAAATCCACAGTAGGTACAAATATTTTGACATTCGTTAGAAAGATACATAGGAAGATACATCTGGATGGTATTGCCAAAACGCTTTTTTGTGAGCGCTTGACTACGCTGTGCCATTTGTTCAATAAAGGGTTTAGCGGCCGGAGAAATCAACACTTTAAAATCTTTCAATGTGATCTTCTCTTTTCCTAATACGCGCTGAACATCATTTGAAGAAATATTATAAATGTCTTGTTCTAGGGTATCCCAATCGTATAAATCGAAAGTATTTTTAAAATTACGCATTCAAAAAGGATGTTAAAGGACTGCTTGCTTCTGCATATTGTTTTTTAGAGGCCAGTTTTGCTTTGTAAGCCATTCTACCTGCTTGTACAGCTAATTTAAAGGCTTTCGCCATTTGAATGGGGTTTTGACTGACAGCAATAGCGGTATTGACCAAAACCGCATCAGCACCCAATTCCATGGCGTACGCTGCGTGCGAGGGTGCTCCAATTCCAGCATCCACGATTACGGGAACATTGCTTTGCTCTATAATAATTTCTAAAAAATCTCGAGTCATAATTCCTTTGTTGCTGCCTATTGGAGCCCCTAATGGCATCACACATTGTGCTCCTACATCTTCTAAACGTTTGCATAAAACCGGATCGGCATGGATATAAGGCATGACAACAAAACCTAATTTTACTAACGCTTCAGCGGCTTTTAAAGTTTCAATGGGATCTGGTAGTAAATATTTTGGATCTGGATGAATCTCTAATTTTATCCAATGTGTTCCTAAAGCTTCCCTGGCCAATTGCGCAGCAAAAACAGCTTCTTTAGCGGTTCTTACTCCGGAGGTATTTGGCAACACATTCAGGTGTTTTGCTTTGAGATGCATCATAATATCATCAGACTCATTTTCTAATTCTACTCTTTTTAAGGCCACCGTAACTAATTCGCTTTCAGAAGCAACAATAGCCTCTTGCATTACTTGCGAACTACTGAATTTACCCGTCCCAGTAAATAATCTGGAATTGAAGGTTTTATCGGCTATTTTTAGCACATCTATCATATTGAATTTTGATTTGTATTCCATAGGTCTTCTTGAAATTTTGAAATTCCTAGAAGCTTCTGAAATGATTTAATTTGGTTGAAATCTTGGGTGATTTCTTGAGATACCGCAATACCATAAACACCGGTTTTTATAATTTCAGGAACATCATTTAGGGTTATTCCTCCAATTGCAATCATGGGAATTTCGATTCTAAGAGATTGTAGTACGTTTATATAGCCATCCAAGCCTAAAACAGGACTTAAATTAGTTTTCGTTTTTGTAAATCTGAAAGGTCCCAATCCTATATAATCTACTTTTTTATCTATAATTTCCTTACAATCTTGACTGGTATTTGCTGTGCCCCCAACGAATTGCCAACTGTATAAATGCTCCCTGACCACCATAGGACAAGCATCTGTCTTTCCTAAATGCACCCCGTCCGCTTTTACCGTTTTGGCTATTTTATAATGGTCATTAAGGATGAATCGGGCTTGATACTGATTGGTGATTTCCCTAGCTTTTTCTGCTGTTTTTAGAAGCGTTTCATACTCCAAATTTTTTAGACGCAACTGCACCCAGTCGGCACCTGATCTACATGCATTTGTAATATTATCCAAATGCTCTTTTAAACTATCGCCCTGTGATATATACTGTAATTTTGATATCATGTTAATACTGTTTTATGGTGTATTCCTAGTAGCGAAGTGTGAGAATTCAAAAATTGTTCTGTATAAAGTTTAGCATTTCTACAAGCATCCTCCAATTCAATTTCTAAAGCAATATTGCTGGCCAAAGCGGAGGAAAAGACGCAACCGCTTCCATGTTTTTCAAAAACCTCAGCTGTATTAGGCGGTATATTGACAACCACAATACTACTGTGATACAGTTCATCCCATCCTTTTTTATACGCCCTGTGCCCACCTTTCAGATAGACATTTGTCAAATTACTGATGTGGTTAAGTGTTTCTTCAATGGTCATTTCAGGATATAAATTCTGAATTTCATCATAATTAGGCGTTATGATATAGCAAAGTTGCCAAATATTATCCAGCACACTCTGTTCTTCATTGGAATGAAAATCGAATCCCGCACTTGCTGTAAGAATGGGATCTAAAACGACTTTTATTTCAGGGTTATGGGCATGTAGTTTTTCTAAAACAAGTAGTAAAGACTGCCACGATTCGATAATTCCGATTTTGACTACTAGGATTTCAAATTGCTCAAAGAGGATGTCAATTTGAGCCATAACAATATCAGTAGTCACCCAGCTACAAGATTTAAATTTAATATCGTTTTGAACGGTGACTGCCGTACAAACTGACAAAGCATAAACCCCATGAGCTTCAAAGGCTTTGATATCTGAAGTAATCCCTGCACCGCCGCTAGGATCATGCCCGGCAATGGTTAGTATGAATTTGTGTTTGCTCAAAATAGTTTTTTTATGTCTTTAAAAGCCTCCACAGGATGAGCGCTGTTCCAGACCCCTCCTAAAACACCCACACCTTTATAACCTAAAGTTTTAAAAGATTCGATGTTTCCTGAACTTACACCGCCCATTCCGATAATGGTTTTATCAATATGATTCACATCAAAGCCACGACCTTTATAACCTTGTTTGGATAGGGATGTAAACACGGGACTTAAAAGATGATAATCAAACTCGAAATAGCACTCTTCTATAGCTTCCGGTTCATGAAAGGAGGAGCTAATAGTTTTACCATACATTTCCAAGTTTTTAAAATACCGTCCGGGATTGTCGATAGTATCTTTTCTCATTTGTTCTTGAAAATGAATGCCCTTTAAATTGAAGGTATTTATTAATTCATGAAAATTGTGCACAACAATTCGGTTATGGTATTTCTTATCTATTTCATTTAAATACGTCACATGCTCATCGTAATTTTTAAACGGTTTTCTAAGATGGTACCACTCTAATCCCTCTTCAAATAATTGATGTAGAATTTCTATTTCGTTAACGGTATCTTTCTCTGGAGCTATTAGAATTATCATAATAGATTATTGTTTTTTATAATAAGTTGCTAAAACTTGTGTGAAATAATGTTTCTGAGTTAGGGATTGCAGTGACATCCTATTGCATTTTCTGCAAAAGATAAAACGGAAAGCCCGACCACGCTTTTTTTAAAGCGTTGGAACTTCCAAATTATTACAAATATACCTCTGAACCTTTATCTTTAAATTCTTGCGATTTTTCATCCATTCCTTTTTGGATGACCTCATTGTCCACAATGTTATTATTAATGGCAAAATTTCGTACTTCATGTGATATTTTCATGGAACAGAATTTAGGGCCACACATAGAACAAAAGTGGGCTAATTTTGCGCCATCTGCAGGTAAGGTTTCATCGTGATACTCCAGCGCGCGCTCAGGGTCGAGACCTAAATTAAATTGGTCTTCCCATCGAAATTCAAAACGTGCCATACTCAACGCATTGTCCCTATGCTGCGCCCCTGGATGACCTTTTGCCAAGTCAGCAGCGTGCGCGGCTATTTTATAGGTTATCACGCCTACACGTACATCTTCTTTATTGGGCAATCCTAAATGTTCCTTTGGAGTAACGTAACATAACATGGCACAGCCAAACCAACCAATCATTGCAGCACCAATACCGGAAGTTATGTGGTCGTAACCTGGAGCAATATCAGTGGTCAATGGTCCTAAAGTATAGAAAGGTGCTTCATCACAAACTTCAATTTGCTTCTCCATATTTTCCTTGATCATATGCATAGGCACGTGCCCGGGTCCTTCAATAAAACACTGTACCTCGTGTTTTCGGGCTATTTTTGTTAATTCTCCTAAAGTTTCCAATTCGGCAAACTGGGCTTCATCATTGGCATCAGCAATAGAACCAGGGCGTAAACCATCACCTAATGAGAATGCAACATCGTACTTTTTTAATATTTCACAAATATCTTCGAAATGAGTATATAAAAAACTTTCCTTATGGTGCGCCAAACACCATTTTGCCATAATAGAACCTCCTCTAGAAACGATTCCTGTAACGCGATTGGCGGTCATGGGCACATAACGCAACAGTACGCCGGCATGGATTGTAAAATAATCAACGCCTTGTTCTGCTTGCTCAATCAATGTATCGCGAAATATTTCCCAGGTTAAATCCTCGGCAACCCCATTTACTTTTTCCAAGGCCTGGTAAATTGGCACCGTTCCTACTGGTACGGGAGAATTACGGATAATCCACTCTCGGGTTTCATGGATGTTCTGACCGGTGGACAAGTCCATAATATTGTCTGCGCCCCACCGACAGGCCCAAACTGCTTTTTCGACTTCTTCTTCAATGGAGGATGTTGTAGCAGAATTTCCGATATTAGCGTTAATTTTCACCAAAAAATTTCGTCCCAAGATCATGGGTTCAGCCTCTGGATGATTGATATTGGATGGAATGACAGCACGACCTCTGGAAACTTCATCTCGCACAAATTCCGCAGTGATTTTAGCTGGAATAGAGGCACCAAAGTGTTCTCCTTTGTGCTGCTTTCTAATTTCGGTCATTTCATCTATTCGTTGATTTTCACGAATAGCGATGTATTCCATTTCTGGCGTTATAATTCCCTTTTTTGCATAATGTAATTGGGTTACATTTTCTCCCTCTTTTGCGCGCAAAGGTTTTCTCAATAGTGAGAAACGCATATGATCTAAGCTGGTGTCATTCAAGCGCCGCTTGGAATAGCTAGATGAAAACGCCTCTAATTGTTCCACATTATTTCTGTCCAAAATCCATTGCTCGCGAATTCTTTCAATACCCTTATGAATATCAATAGCTTTGTTTGGATCTGTATAGGGACCAGAAGTATCATATACAGTTACCGGCTCGTTGGTAGTCATTTTTCCCGTGAAAGAATCTTTTGTATCGCTTAAATATATTTCGCGCATCCCAACATTGATGTGCGGGTGGATTTTACCTGATACGTAGATTTTTTTAGAATTTGGAAAAGGCTGTCTTGTAATTGACTCTTGTTTTGGTGCGGTGTCCTTAGGTTTCATAATGCAATGCTTTTAAGTAAATATGTTAGTGTTGAATGAAGTAATTACCCTCCTTGAGTGGCCTGAATAATCAAAACAGTGTCATTTTCATGAAACATTTTAGTCGCCCAAGAATTTTTTGAAATAATGGTATTATTAACTGCGACAGCTATACCATCTTGTGGAGATTTTATCTGATGAAGTAATTGAAGGATGTTGAAATCGTTGCTGACTTCTATAGATTTCTCATTAACCAGTAATTTAATCATAGTACAGTATATTTTTAAATATGCTGTAAAATTTAAAGGTTCGAGAAAGGATCAATTTGAAATGAAAGTACAGCCTTAGATGGCGTACAATTATAAAAAGTAGGTCCACACATTAAGTTGTGGATTTTGTTACTTTTCCCTTCGCTGGTACTAACCGGATCAGGTTCAAAGGGTTTTTCTCAGTTCTACATATTTAGAACACCCCTAAAGTTTACAGGACAAACTTAATGAAATATTTACTTCTACCAAATTATTGTACTTTTCTTTATCTTGAAATGAAATAAGACCGAAATATTGACCTTGGCCTATCTGTTATCATTTCTTTATAGGCCTCATCAATTTGATTAATAAACCTAAATCCTGATCAACTTTAACCTTATCATAATCTCCCTATCCGCTTCCCACTGTCAATAAAATATACATTTGTTGAAAACAGCTGTATATGAAAATCAACTATATAAACTTATCAAACGAAACCCTTCAAAAACTGCTAAACGAAGGTGATAAAGACGTTTTTAATGAAATCTATAAACGTTTTTGGAAATCTCTTTATGGTTATGCTAACAGTTTGTATAATGAGGAAAAAATCTGTGAAGATATCGTCCAAGAAGTATTTATGAGTCTCTGGGAAAAATACGAGACTGTAGAATTAACAAACATTGAAGCCTACCTCTTTAGGGCGATAAAATATAAAATATCTTCACATATTAGAGGACTAAAATATATATCCAACCAATTAATTACTGATCAAAAAACACCTCAATTAGAATCGTCTGAAAGAAATATAGAGTATTTAGAGTTGGAAACTAACTTACTTTCAGAAATTGACAAACTCACCCCAAAATGTAAAAACGTTTTTTTACTGAGTAGATTTGAGTATTTATCAAACAATGAAATTGCAATAAAACTTAATATCTCTATCCGTACTGTAGAAAAACATATCAGTGACGCCATCAAACAACTAAAATCCTCTTTACATCTCAATTAAAAACTTCCTAGGTTAAGACTATGTTTCTTTTATGCAAAGTAGAGAGTTGCAATTTTAAGAAATCATTAACCTCACTTTCTTCACTACGTGATAACCTCGAGAAATGCGACTTGCTATAAAACGACATCATTTTATAAGAAGAACACTTTATCCACTTATCTAACAAATGCACAAATATTTCTGTCACATCATAAAGACCTATTGAATCCTTCAACATAGCATATCCCTATGAAGAAAAATTTTCAGAAACCTCATCTACAACTTGAGAAGTGAGTGACACTTAAGCCAGAAACTGATTTGCGCCAATTGAAGAATGACAACTAAAAAACATAACACTATAAGAAAAAATCAAAACCAACACTTATCAACAACCCATTCACTGCTAAAGAAAATGGTACCACTATTTAAAAGTAGTATTAAACTATCAACTAATGTTAACCGATTGAAATGAACAACAAAATTCTCTTTCTTAAAAGTCAATTATTACAAAAGTCAATTTATATATTATGCTTATCATCTACACTAAGTACCACAGCTTCAACTATTATCTCTAATAAAAGCTCTGAATTTAAACACAAAACACTAGCCGCGGAGATTGCGCCACCATTCCACAGTTTTTCATCAAAACAAAAAATAGTTATAAGGGGTAAAGTAATGGATTCGTCTGGTTTCCCTTTGGCCGGAGCAACTGTCATTGAACAAGGTACAATCAATGGCACTATAACAGATATCGACGGTAATTTTCAATTAACCTTGACAGCAGAAAACACCAGTATAGCTGTTTCTTATATGGGATTCACAACTAAGACGGTATTAGCGAATACCGATACTGTACTGGAAATTATGCTACAAGAGGACATCAATGGTTTAAATGAAGTAGTTGTTACCGCATTGGGGATTAAACGGGAAGAAAAAAGATTAGGGTTCTCCCAATCTACCGTTGATGGTGAAAGTTTGGCCCAAACTAGTCCTAACAATTGGTCCTCTGGATTAATAGGAAAAGTGGCTGGTCTAAACATACTATCGTCTGGTTCTGGGCCAATGAACTCGCAACAAATAACCCTTAGAGGTAATAACTCGCTAAATGCCAATGGAAATAATGCTCTCATTGTTGTAGACGGTGTTCCTATAAATAGTGAAATGACGACATCAGGATCATCCAACGCCTATATTGGTGAAGATTCTCCAATCGATTACGGAAATGGAATTTCAGATATTAATTTGGATGATATTGAAAACGTAACCGTTTTAAAAGGACCTGGGGCAACTGCGCTTTACGGAAGTCGAGCTGCCAATGGTGCCTTAATTATTACCACAAAATCTGGCAAAAAGTCTAAAGGATTGGGAATTACCTTCAATTCAAGTATCAACCTAGACATCATTCAACGATGGCCAGATTGGCAATATAAATACGGTCAAGGAACGGGTAAAAGTTTTGATAAAGCAGGGAATCCCTATTATTCTTATGGTGCATCAGAAGATGGCAGTAGCACGGGTGGAACCAGTAGTGCATGGGGCCCAGAATTTAATGACCAGTATTATTACCAATACGACCCGAATTTAGAAGGACAATCTTTAGAGCCTCAATTATGGCAACCCTTTAAAGACAACCGCAAAGACTTCTGGCGTACCGGGATTACAACCACAAATAATATATCCATTCAGGGTGGTAATGAAAAAGGTTCTATGCGACTTTCCGTCGGACATTCAAAAAACGAATGGATTATGCCAAATACAGGTTTTGAAAGGGTAACAGCTTCCATAAATTCCAACTATCAAATTTCAGACCATGTAAAAATTGGCTCGGTAGTCAATTACAATAACAGAAGCAGTGATAATTTACCAAGTACAGGATACAACAATGGTTCTATTTCATACTTTATGATTTTTCAGAACCCGAATGTTGATTTGGACTGGTACCGAAATATTTGGCAGCAGGGACAACATCAAATTCAACAAATTCAACCCTTTAGTTCCTACATTGACAACCCTTATTTAATTGCCTATGAAGCCACCAATAGTTTAGCGAGTAATCAAATTACAGGAAATGTTTTTGGGAAAATTCAATTGGCATCTCAGTTGGAATTAATGTTAAGAACTTCATTAAACACGTATTATCAAGAACGGGAGCAGAAAAGACCTTATAGCATTAACCGTTATAAACAAGGCTATTATGAAACTCAAGATATTTGGAAACAAGAAGTCAATACTGATTTCTTATTAAGTTATGAAACAGACCTTAGTGCTCTAGTATCACTATCGGCATCTGTTGGGGGTAATTCCATGGATTATAAATACAGGAGAACTGATGCTTTTGTTGATGGTTTGGTTGTTCCTAACGTTTATAAATTAGCTAATGGCGTCAATAATCCTTTAGTTCAGACTTATGATAAAAACAAAAAGGTTAACAGTTTATACGGCCTCTTTTCGTTAGGCTTTGATAATAAAATCTTCTTAGATGTTACTGGTAGAAACGATTGGTCGAGCACGTTGCCAGCACAGAATAACGCCTTCTTCTATCCGTCAGCAAATGTGAGTTTTATCATGACTGAAATTTTCAGTCTACCCAAAGCTATGGACTATTTAAAATACCGTTTTTCATATGCACAAGTGGGTAACGACACAGATCCCTACAAAACAAGCAATTATTACAGTCAAAATGCATTTCCTAGCTCGGCCTCAGTTTCCACCAATTTATACAATGCCAACTTTAAACCAGAAATCACAACCAGTTATGAGACCGGCATAGAAGCGCGCCTATTTGACAATAAAATCAATTTGGACGCCACCGTATATGAAACCAATACCAAGAACCAAATTATCTCCGTGCCGTTAGATATTACTACAGGGTATAGTTCTGGTGTATTGAATTCTGGGGAAGTGCGTAATCGTGGGGTAGAATTCTCAATTGGCGCAAAAATTATCGATGGTGAGACGTTCAAATGGAAAAGCACCCTAACCTGGGCCCGAAATTGGAATAGGGTCATGAAACTTGCAGACGGTATAGACGGTCAACAAGAAATCGGATCAGGAGGAAATGCAACCTTATTAGCCAAAGTTGGAGGCACAACGACTGCTATCTACGGTTATGGATTTGAACGCTCTCCTGAGGGTAAAATAGTTTATGACACTGCTGGACTTCCTGCCTACCCTGATGAAATACAATATATTGGTGATGCCAGTGCAGATTGGAAAGCTGGATTAAACAACAGTTTTAGTTTCGGGAATGTCACATTTAATGTGCTTTTGGATGGGCAATATGGTGGTATTATTTATTCGCAAACGCACCATAAAAGTGTGCAGCAAGGAAAACTAACATCAACCTATCTGGGCCGAGAAGAGGGTGTTATAATTGGTGACGGGGTCGTCTTAAATACTGATGGCACCTACACCATGAACACTAAAGAAGTAATCACTCCAGATTGGTATAACCGCTATTACCGTCGTGCTAACGTGGAGTCGAATTCTTTTGATGCGTCGTTCTTAAAACTGAGAGAATTGAGTATTCAATACAATTTTTCCACAAGGACATTAAAGAACACTGGTATTTCAGGTTTAAATATTTCTTTATTCGGAAGGAACTTGGCGACTGTTTCAGATTTCCCAATTTATGATCCTGAAACTGCGGCCTTAAACGGTGATACTATTTTACCAGGAATCGAAATGGGACAATTACCTTCCCCGGCATCGTACGGGATCAACTTAAAAGTAAACTTATAAATTCAGATAAAATGACAACATTAAAATATATAATTTGTACCATATATTGTTTTAACATGCTAACATCATGTACAAACAATTTTGCTGAAACCAATGAAGACCCCAATCGTATTAACGAAATCAGTCCTGGAACATTGATTAATCCAATCATTTATGGCTTGGCCACACACAACGTCAACAGAAGTGCCAGCATTACCTTCGATTTAATGCAAGTTTCTGTACCGTTTCCTAGTGTATCAGGGGGGTTACATCGCTATGATGTTAGTCAAAACATAGGAAATTCATCATGGTACAATTACTATAAATGGCTTAATAACATTAAACAAATGCACTTAGCAGCCATTAATGCGGAAGACAAGAATTACGAAGCCATCGCTTTGACACTTAACGCCATGGTATATGCTAATTTAACGGATATGTTTGGGCCCGTTCCAATGACTGAAGCTGTCAAGGGTGATGAAGGTAATTTTTATCCAGCCTTTGATACACAAGAATTTATCTACAAAACCATCTTGGCCGATCTTGAAAAAGCCAATACATTATATGACACTACAAAAAATCTGTCCTACGCCGATGATATTCTGTTTCAAAATGACGTAAAAAAGTGGCAGAAATTCACAAATTCATTGCATTTGAGACTATTACTTCGTGTATCTAATAGATCAGAAACCAACGCTTTTCAGCAAATGACGAACATGATTAACAACCCTGATGTCTATCCTGTTTTCGAAAATAATGAAGAATCAGCGATGCTACAAGTTACAGGAGTGACACCTAACGTATCGCCATGGGGCAGACCTCAAGATTTTCGCTTGAGCGTAAAAATAGGAGAGTTTTTTATCGAGAACCTAAAAACACTTGAAGATCCAAGACTCCCTTTTATAGCGACAAAAGCTCAAGATAATGACAATGTTGATATAGGCTACAAAGGCATCCCAAGCGGTTATAATGGCCCAGAATCGCAATTTGAATTTAATGCGTCCACATTAAATATTGATCAAGTAGAAAACCCAATGCAAATTTTCATTTTAACGTATGCCGAAGTAGAATTTATAAAAGCAGAATTGGCACAACGAGGTTATCTAACGGGAGCAGAAACACACTATAAGAAAGGCATTACTGCGGCTATAAATCAATATGATACTGAAGTGTCGTCAACATACTTCGATAACGCAGCAGTTAAATATGATGGTACTTTAGCACAGATCATGCTTCAAAAATATTATGCGCTTTACTTTGTTGACTACCAACAATGGTTTGAATATAGACGTACAGGTTTGCCCAAATTACCTACTACAGATGCGATGTTAAACGACAAAGTGATGCCCGCGCGTTTCTACTACCCTACCAATGTTCAAATCAACAATGCTTCTAATTATGGAAAAGCTATTGAAATGTTAGGTGGCCCTGATGATATTAATACTACCGTTTGGTGGGATAACTAAATAAGTAAAAAAATGATGAAAACATATTTTATAATTCTAAGTACAACCCTATTAACCTTAGCTGTCTCTGCACAAAACAGGATCTCTGGTTATGTGTATCATGACCTTAACCAAAACAGCAAAAAGGAACGACGGGAAAAAGGGATTGAAAATGTTGCCGTTACCAATGGCGAGCAGGTAGTATTGACCAATGAAAATGGAATGTATGAATTGCCATTAGGTACCGATAATATCATCTCAGTTATAAAACCGGCAGGATATACTTTTGCAACCGATGAAAATAATCTTCCGCAGTTTTTCTATAATTACAAACCGAATGGTTCTCCAAAATCAAAATTTGAAGGGGTTTCACCTACCGGAAGACCACCTAAATCATTAGATTTTGGATTGATCGAAACTGAAGAACCTACTAATTTCAGCGCACTGGTGTTTGGTGACCCACAAGCTTATACCCTTGAAGAAATAGAGTATTTCAAAAAAGGCATTATTTCAGGGCTTGAAGGGATCAAAGATATTCGTTTCGGCATTAGTTTAGGTGATTTGGTTGGTGATGATCTGAGTCTGTTTGAGCCCTATCTCACCGCCGTAAAAAGAATTGGTATACCGTGGTACAACGTGTTAGGAAACCATGATCTTAACTTTGATGCTACAACAGACAAAATGAGTGATGAAACCTATGAAGCCCATTTTGGACCTGCCAACTATGCTTTCAATTATGGTAAGGTGCACTTTATTGTTCTCGACAATGTTTTGTACCCTGACCCTAGAGATTCTAAAGGCTATTGGGGAGGATTTCGCGCAGATCAATTAAATTTTATAGCTAACGATTTAAAATATGTCCCTAAAGATCATTTAATTGTTTTGGCCTTTCATATCCCACTAAGTGAACCAGATGGCGATTCCTTTAGGGATGAAGATAGAGCCCAACTTTTTCGTTTATTAAAAGACTATCCTAACACCTTGTCACTTTCTGCACACACACACATTCAAAAGCAGAACTTTTTTACCAAATCGGATGGTTGGTTAAGAGAAAAACCACATCATGAATACAATGTAGGTACTACGTCTGGTGATTGGTATTCTGGAAAACTAGATGAATTTGGAGTTCCTATTTCAACGATGAGAGATGGTACGCCAAAGGGATATGCATTTATCCATTTTGAGAATAGCAATTACACTGTTGAATATAAAGTTGCTGGAAAACCTAAAGCATATCAAATAGAGGTTTTTGCTCCCCAAGTCGTAGCTAAAGGCAGAAACACAAAAGCAGGCATATATGCCAATTTTTTTATGGGTAAAGAAGGAGATGTTGTAGAGTATAGAATTGATAATGGCGAATGGAAACCTATGACCTACGTTCTTGACTATGATCCTTCATACGCAGCATTAGTTAAGGAATGGGATACCAATCCTAATCTAATGGCTGGTAGACGCTCCTCAAACCCCATTATCAGCACGCATTTATGGCGAGGTTCTATACCTACAAAACTTGAAGTAGGCGTACACCGTATTGACATTAAAGCCACGGACATGTTTGGCAAAGAACATAGAGCCAGCAGTTCTTATAGATTGGAAAATCCTAAACAATAATACATAATTAAAAAACCAAGGGGTGCTCATTCTAACCGGGTTGAGTACACCTTAATAATTTTATCAGATGCAAACACTTCATAAACTAATTGTCTTACTCATAATATTCACCATAGGCTGTAAATCAAATAGTGATAAAGAATTACCATTAGAAACACAGAAAACGGAAGTCCAAGGCCATCGTGGAGATCGCGGAAATGTGCCTGAAAATACTCTCGAAGGATTTTTAAGCGCACTTCATAAAGGGGTAGATGTCATCGAACTTGATGTAGTTATCAGTAAAGATGGCAAAGTAGTTGTATCCCATGAGCCCTACATGTCTTCTTTATACATGTCCAAACCATCTGGCGATCCTGTTTTAAAGACTGAAGAGCTCAGCTATAACCTTTTTCAGATGACCTATGACAGCATCAAATCTTTTGATAGTGGCAGTAGAGGAAATATTAACTTTCCAGACCAAAAAAATCTAAAAACCTTTAAGCCGTTATTAAGTGATGTCTTAAATACCATAGAAAATGAAATTAAGGAAAAGAGGTTACCGCTAGTAAAATATAACATTGAGCTTAAATCAAATAAAAAAGTTTATGGCATATATCAACCCTTACCTGAAGATTTTGTTTCACTAGTTATGCAGATTGTCTATGACCACCATTTGGAAGATCAGATAACCATTCAGTCGTTTGATCCTTTCCTACTGAATATAGTTCATCAAAAGCATCCTCGAATTGAAATTGCATATCTCGTTTCAAATGCAGGAATTCAGAAAAATATGGGTCTATTAAATTTTAAACCTCAAATTTACAGTCCAAACTTCAAACTGCTCAAAACTCAAAAAATAATAGACTCCATTAAATCTCTACAAATGAAAGTTATCCCGTGGACAGTCAATAACGAAAAAGATATAGACCAGATGATCCTCTTAAATGTCGATGGAATTATAACTGATTATCCGGAACGCGTTTTGAAAGCATTACAATAATTATATAATAATTGCTTCCAAAGTCACACCGTTATCATCAGGCCTGATAATAAGGGGTTTTCTGAAGTATAAAAACATTGGAAGCGGTACCAAATGATAAAATGGAATTCTTATCAAGCGGACGCTATTCACGATTTTGGCTCGGTAATGAAGTGCGCGGACCCAGAGTAGCGAGAAGGGTTAACGAAATGGACAGCCAAAATTGGGGAATGTGTCCAAGACCTTCAGGAAGCGCCATGCCCGAAATGGAGCTTTTGGGAAATGAAGAGGCAATGTGCTGCATGTAATATGAAAATGGATTATTATCTCGAAGGAGGAAAACATACGGACTTCCTTTATAATTAGAGATTAAGAATTCAGAAGGAATTGGCTGAGTGATTTAAGAAAATTGAACTATTCACAGATTAAAAAAATCATCTAGATTAAGATGTCAAAGTAATGCTAAGCATGAATAATTATAACCATTGTACTATGATCAATGGTCTTTATTTTTTTTACACGTTCTGAAGTAGTAAAATCTTAAACCCGTTACAAATAAAATTACTGGAACAAATCCTGAAATAAAAACCAATATTCTCCCCAGCAATCCGGCCACTTCTCCAGTATGGACAGGATACATTTGTGCTGCAATTTGTTCGCTATGTGGGTCGCTGTCAAAAGAGGTAGCGTTAATGACTTTACCATTATGATCTACTTTTAATTCCTTAGTTCTTCTAAATCCGGGAACAATAAACCGATCCTTGATATACCTAAATTGATATGTTCCATTTGCATCTTGTGGAACGTAGATGGCACGGAGTGCATAGTTTTTGTCCGGATTCTCCAATAAGTATTGCAGATCCAAAATATTGCCAGTCTTCATTTTTTTTTCAGATTTAGTGTTTTCCGCTAAGCCATCCATCAACTTGAAACCCTCTTTATAATAAGTGTTATAAGTAAAATACCCACCAGAAAAAGCCATGAGGAGCAAAGGCATAAAAAAGAAAAATCCGAAGGTCTTATGTAGATCATAGTTAAACCGTTTCTTATTTCGTTTCCATTTAATTTTTATCCCTTTTTTTATATTTTTTTTATATTTTTTCCACCACATAAACATTCCAGACGTGAGAAGGAAAATGAAAAATAAAAGAGCACTTCCACCCACAATATATTTACCTACTTCAGGAATGCCTAGTGTTCGATGGATATTTAACAAATCTTCGAAAAAGGATATTGAAACAGACTTTTGACCTAAAACTGTTCCATTTTCTGGATGATAATAAAAGGTTTTACCATCATTATAGACAATGGAAATTGTTTGCTGTTCCCGATAAGGGAGAAAAATTTTAGCTACGGAATCCTTTTGGTTTTCATAAAGTGTCAGTGAAGTTTTTATAATTGATGCTTCCGAAATAGTATTGATAGCATCTACCTGGAGTAATTTTGGATTTAAAGTGGCCGTTATCTCAGGCTGCCATACGTACAAAGCACCGGTGAGTCCTGATATAGATGCTATAAGACCACATGACAACCCTAAATAAAGATGTATTTTCTTGGCTATTTTTGAGAAAAGCTTCACGTGTTAAGTTTAGTTGTATTAGGGAGTTGTTGCTTATACAATGAGGTATAGGAAACTGCCTATCTTTTTTAAAAATTATATGTGATCCCAATTCTGGCATTCGCGCCTTCCCCTACTGCGGTAAAAGATCTTAATGGTGCAGCCCACTGCGATCTCGCTGGCAAATAATACTCATTAAACAGATTGTTTACACCTAAAGAAATATCTAAATTATCCATTATTTCATAGCGCGCCGAGAGATTGACCAAGGTGTAGCCATTTACAGGAAATTCAGTATGTCTAAAAGCATAATTCCCAGCTGCATCCTGAAATGGATCAAATCTTTTTCGATCACTTAAGTTGATCACATTCAAAGTAGCACTTAACTTGCTGGCTGGCTTCCATGTAACATAGGCGGTTAACTTAGGAGCAGAAATAACATCTCCACCAACATAGCTCAAGTTATTTTCATCTCCTTTAGAATTCTTTAGTCCTTCTACATAGGAATATGATGTCCCTATTATCAATTTATTATTTAGAAACTTATATTCTATTGACAATTCCCCACCAAATATTTTTTGAGGCTGCTCAGACGGTACAAAGGAATTTAACTCATCACTAAATGAAACACCGGTACCTAGATTTGAAGTGCTATAGTACCCCACCGCTTCTAGGCGGAGATTATTGAATTTAGAAATAAACCCAAATTCATAATTATTGGTAACAGCCGGTTCCAATTGAATATTGTTAATGTTTTCAGCTACCGCAGATCTTAGGATAGAACCCAAATCGGCAATGGAGAAGCCTTGGGAATAACTGATGTACGGAATAAACCCCTGGTGTTCTATATACCTGACCCCTAAATTAAAAGCTATATTATTAAACGCCAGCGCCCCACCTTGAACGGCTATGGAAGGATTAAATTTACCGTCGCCTTTAGGAGAATATGGTAACGTGCTGTAATCTACAATATCCATTTTTAAATCGTCATACCGTACTCCTACTTTAAAAACCCATTTTTGATGCACCTTCAAGGTCGTCTGTAAATAAGGAGCCACGCCCATAAGTTCTATGTTTGGCACCCACAGCCTGCCATCTAATAATCCTTGATTAGTTTTGTCCTTTAATAAATCAAGACCGTAGATAAATGAAAGATTCATAACATTGTTAAAATTGAATCTGGTATTAAAATTTGGTCTCAGGCCATATTTTTCTGAATTGATTACAGATTGACCTCCATTTTCAAATTTATCAGAATAAAAGAAAATACTTTTGGCTTTTGAATAATAGAGATCGGTCTCAAAATCTGTAGTTCCAGAAAATATTGAATTTAAATTATATTTTAACCTTCCGTTTATCAATTGGGAACCTGTAGGTTCTTCTCCAGGAATGGATCCTGCCACACCATATCCGGGAGTTAATTGGAAGTCTCCTTCTTTATTTAATACCGAAACTTCTGCAAATACAGGGATAAAAGGAGAATCTTGAAGTGATTTGTAAAAATTGCCATTGAGGGTTAATTTTTGATTTTCAGCAAGTGCATATTCTAGTTTACCATAAGTACTATAAATATCTGTATTATCAAAACCGTAAGTTGGAAGAAGTGGAACCCCTTTTGCATCATATTTGTTTCCGGTTTGTTCTACACTTCCACTAACGTAGTAATTAAATTTATCTATTTGACCCGTAAGGGATTGATATACTCCATAACCCAGTGCTTCATCTGTTTTAGAGAGTTGAGAGGTGCCCCAAATATTGGTAGTTCCGCTTATTTTTTCAGCAGTATTCGGGTTTTTAGTAATATAGTTGATAAAGCCACCATTTCCTCCGTTACCAAATATTGAAGTTGCTCCTTTTATTACTTCAACCCGACTTATATCATTCGGGTTAATACTCTTAATTCCCAATTGTCCATTTCGCAGGGGAGTTGATTGAGGAATTCCGTCTACCATTACCAATAAAGATCGACCTCTTAAGGTTTGTCCCCAATTGGAAAAAGTCCCTGTGCTCACGCCCAATCCAGGAACGGTAAATGCGAGGATATCATTAATATTGGATGTAAGCTGTGCAAATTCTTCAAGTTTTACCGAATTTACGACGGTTACAGATGCTGGAATTTCGGACAGATATTCTGTTTGCCTACTGGCAGAAATGATTACTTCGTCCAAACTACCGAAATTCTCCTTTAAAATAGAATTGAAGGTTATCAACCCATCGGCAGAGAAATTTAGTTTTTCCTTTTTCGTATTGTATCCCATCATCCTTATTGTTACTGTCCAGGTTCCTTCTGGAATGTCTGATAAGGTGTAGAATCCATCAAGATCGGATGTAGTCCATTTTTTTAATTCTTCGACATATATAGTTGCACCAGGGATTGGTTCCATTGCTTCACTTGTAATTTGTCCATTAAGGGTAGACTGGCAAAATGTTTTTAAAGACATTAATAGAAGTGCAGTCAATAAACAGTATTTCATTATTCTTATTTAGATTAGTTAAAAATAGTGAGCAAATATAAATACTGCAAATTACCACGACAAGAAAAAATTAACTTTTTTAATTACTCAAGTTTCAGCTAATGGAAATCTCTATATGTATAGAAAAGAAAAAAAATACAACTCTTCTATTTTAAACGAGCGACAATAATACTATCTTTTTTAAGTAAATAAGCGGTGTTTTTTTAATTGGAAAAGGGGTTAATAGAATAATATTGAAATAAGAAGATTGAATCTCCGTAATGAAAGAAGTTTACTAATGCAAAATTCTAAGAGAATATTACTGTATTATAAACATAAGTAGGACTAAGATATGAACGAAGTAAGAACCCACTAATTTTTGACTATATCATTCTTATAGTAATAATCAGATTTGCCCGATGATAACAAAATATATTACGAATTTTGACCACCCTTTAATTTTCAGTACATTTAATAAAACATTTATACATCTATTAGTGCTGCTCAAACAAGTGATTCCCCCTCCCTTTATGCACAATATTGATGCAGTTAAAAAAAACAATGTTTAATAAGGAATATGCCCTGGATGTATAGCAAATTCGATCTGATTGAAAGATTTGATGACAAATGGCTTTCAGAAGCAAGAAGAACACCATAAAATAATTGATAGTTCTTATTATATAAAATCATTGTTGTCCGATAAAGAATCAAGACCGCTGCGCTGTTAGAATAAAGAATTGTTTGCAACTAACTGACAAACAACGATTATTTAAATTAAAATCGCACATTCCCTCTGGGTAGAAACAGTTTCTAAAATGCAAGGTCTCATTTCGGAAATCTTATAATGTCCCTTGCTTTAAATGAGTTTGTTAATTTATTATTTATTTTTATCGGACACTAATGATATAAAATATAAACACTTAAAAATTTAAGAATATTTGAAAAAGGTTCTAACTATCGTTTTTTACGTGATTTCAGTATGTGTGGCACTTTTTTCTATACTTTCCATATTCAGAAATTCGGAAATTCGATATATGAAAATGCTTGATTTCCCACGCATCCAATTTTTTATCATATCAATTATCTGCATCATAGGTCTTTTTATATTTATAAAGAAATGGAAATTATATAATTATATACTCATTATAGGTCTTTTAAGTGGGTTATTTATAAACAGCACATTTCTAATTAATTACACAAGTCTTGTTGCTGTAGAAGTATCAACGGCAAAAGATGTGAAAACTTCTGACCAAGCATTCAGTATATTATTGTCAAATGTTAAAATGACAAATAGAAAAGTAACGCCATTAATTAAATTAATAGAACTTAAAAACCCAGATTTTATTTTGGCTATGGAAGTAGATACATGGTGGGACACAGAACTAAAAGTCTTGGAAAATGACTATCCATATTCTCAACATACCATCAATGACGTTACGTACGGCATGGTTTTATACAGTAAGTTCCCCTTAGAAAAGGTAGAAGTCAATTATTTAACGAATCAGAACGTGCCCTCTTTTGAAAGTACTATTAACCTTGGCGAAGGTAAGACTATAGGTTTCCATACTGTCCATCCAGTTCCACCAACACACTTTAAGAATTTACCTGACAATGCAGGTCAACAAGAAAATGCGCTAAAAAAATTAGGAAAGGTAATTGAAGGAAGAAAATTCCCGACCATTGTGGCTGGAGATTTAAATGACGCAGTATGGTCATATATAGATGAATTAACTGGAACAAAAAACGTCCTTTATGATGTTAGAGTTGGTAGAGGCTTCTTCAACAGTTTTAACGCAGAGAATTTTCTTATGAGATGGCCATTAGATCACATTTTAGTAACTGAAGAATTTCGTTTGAAGAAATTGGAACGCCTACCAAAAATTGGATCAGACCATTTTCCAATTTATGTGGAATTGGTAATCATATCCAATCTACCAGAGGCCACGGGAGGAGCACAAGAAATTTCTAATAATAAAATGATAGGACAGGATTAGCATTTAGCCAGTTGAGCAATAAGTCGAATGGAACAATTTTGTTTGTTCAGTATGTCCTTTTTATTATAGAAAATTATAATTGAAAATCCTTAAACTGTTCTGGTTATTAATATATTATACATAATCTCTAAAATGCGTATTATAAAACCATCTCTACATTTCTCATATTATTCCAAACCTTTGGTCTTTATACTTTTTATTTGCTGGGGTGGTTTAGCGCAAAGTCAAGAAATCGATCTTCAATGGAAACCTCGAAAAGATATCAATTCCGGTTTACCCTCTTCCATCAAAGTTTATGAAACTTATGGTAGATTACCCGATGGTGAACCCCTTAGAGCAATGTATGCAGAAATAGATCTCAATGACAACAATTTAAAGTTCAGATCTATAGGGAGTAATAGCTATAGAGAAAACACTGCAGAAACCTATCAAAAAGGCAACGCAATTTTAGCGATAAACGGAGGCTATTTTACCAGTAATTCTTCGGTAAGTCTCATTATTGAAGATGGAGAGGTAATTTCAAAAGGTTTGCACACCAAACCTCGAGGTGCATTTGGAATCAGAAACGGCAAGCCAGAAGTGACTTGGACTAAACCAGCATCAAATGGAAATTTCGTATACAAATTAAATACTATCGATGAAGAAAATCCTAGTGAAAAATGGTCAGCTACGCAAGCCGTCGGCGGTGGTCCTGTATTGCTCCTAAATGGTCAATTACAAATGACCGCCAGTGAAGAAGGTTTTGCAAATAGCCATACCATTCGTCACCCACGGTCGGCCATTGGATATAAAAACGAATATACAATCATAATTTTGGTGGTTGATGGCAGACAGGAAGCTAGTTCTGGAGTAACCATTCAAGAACTAGCCAGAATAATGAAAAACTTAGGAACGACATCAGCGGTTAACTTAGATGGAGGCGGTTCATCGACCCTCATAGCTTCCAATGAAGTCGTCAATGTGCCTGTAAACATTTCGGGTGGTGATCGCAATAATCTACGCAGAAATGCCGGGGCTCTCATTATTTCAGAAAATGTTCCATCAAGATTAGAAAAACCGATTCATTTTGATACGGAAGCGGCAACGTATTATGAAATTGGTATTTGGAAAGACAGCAAGTTATCAAATTATTATGGAAATTCGGTTTCGCGAGTTGCCGTATCGAACTCAATGAACAGTGCCGTTCACAAATTCAACAACATTAGTCCTCAAGAATATCAATTAGGCGCTTGGTTTAGTATAAATACTTCAGACAATTCCGATGAAACGAAGTACATTCTGCACCGTTCAGCAATAATTGATACCATAAGAGTTGATCAGTCAAGTCTCGATAATTTAGGTAAATGGACTGTTTTAGGCCACTTTCAATTGAAATCAGGAGATTCGTTAGAGATTCGCAGCACTAATAGCCAGCAGTTTATTAGCGATGCCATTCGATTGGTTCCCATCAAGGATATTCCAGAAGTTCCTAAACGAGGAGATTTCCGAATTGCCGTGATTTCTGATCTTAACTCCGGACTTGGTGCTATTAATTACGAATGGCAGGTTGATAGTATAATTCAGAGGATTCCTAATATTTGGGATCCAGATTTAGTAATATCTGGTGGTGATTTGGTCGCAGGCATGGGAATTTCAGAAACTGATCATTTGCAAAAGATGTGGGATGGATTTTCAAAGCATATTGTAACACCACTACACAAATTAGGCATTCCATTCGCTTTCACATTAGGCAACCATGATGGACCACGTAATTATAAAGTAGAACATGATTTTACGAAGGCTTATTGGAAAGAAAATTCCAATAAACCCAAACTAGATTTTGTAGATGACAGTCATTTTCCTAATTATTATTCGTTCAAAAAAGACGGTTTGTTTTTTGTTTCGTGGGAAGCCTCCTCTTCTATTATAACTGAGGAAAATTTGGAGTGGATGGAACAACAATTCCAAAATCCTGAAGCAAAGAATGCTAAATTTCGTTTTGTAGTGGGACATATGCCTTTGTATAGCATTGCACAAGAACGGGACTCAAAAGGTGATGTACTAGAACATCCTGAAAAATTACGAGCACTTCTGGAACGCTATAAAGTGCACACTTACCTAAGTGGGCATCAGCATGCTTTTTACCCGGGAAAACGCGGAAAACTTCAACTGCTTAACTCGGGAGCTGCAGGGTCTGGGGCACGTTCATGGCTTACACAGGAGATGCCACCCATCAACACAATTACGATCATGGATGTTTTTTATGAAAACAATGAAATCATCTATACCACCTATGATATCAAAAAAGAAAAAGCTTCTGACATGGAGGTTCTTGATATTCGAAAATTACCCTCAATTATTTTTGGAGTGAATGGATATATTTTGCGTAGTGATCTTAAAAAATTTAAAGAAGGAAAAGGTAAGCTACATTCGATCAATGAAGAGGATAACCTTGCAAATTACGGCGAATTTACGGCAACAATTGAAAAGAAAGAATTACAAATATCTGGAAATTTTAAGCTTCCGAAATCCCGGAAATATCAAACTATAGAGATTGGAATTTTTTCAGGAAGACATCACGAATCTGGAACCCTGATACAAAAGTTGAAAAAAGGGAAGATGAAAAAAGGAAAAACATATTTCTCGGGAACAACACCACTTACCGAAACACTGGAAGATTTACTTGCGGTTGGAGCTGTCCATATTAACATTACGACGACGATTGATAGTTTGCGCGGACAACTTTATCCGTCACATAATAAACCTCCTGAAAAGCCTTTCATTACCTCTCACCTACCGCAGAATACTTATGGGGTCCGGGACATAAATGTACTAAGTTCCGTAAAATGGAGTAATGCCACAGATCCAGACGGTGATTTTGTAACCTTCATATATCAAATAGCGCTAGATAACGCATTTTCAAAAGTGGTATATCAAGAAAAAACAGGTCGTAATTCAAAATTAAAAATTGAAGAAAAGAAATGGTTTCAGTTGCTTCAAGATTTGAAAATCGGCCAAACAAAAACATTTTATCATCGGGTGTTGGCCACTGATGGCAGTCATATTATAAGTTCAGATAGTTTACAATTAACATTACTCAAGTCTGACGAAAAATTAACTGACTTCGCAGAAGTGGCACCTCCAAATTATAAATTCAAGGAAAAAATACTCAGCACCGGTGCCGGTTATGGCGCGCTATGGGATAATGATCACAAAATTTGGCTGGCGGACTATACTACTGGGTTGCACATTAAAAATTCCAATGGAGATTCGGCACAGTTCTCACCGCTTACCACTGTGGATATTGAAGGAAGGCATTATGCACTGCACCCTGTAAATGGTATTGGAAAGGATCTGGACGGCAATATATTGGTAAGCATCAACAGGCACCTCATTAAAATTGACGCAGATACTGGTCAGGGCATTGCGGTATGGGAAGTACCCAAAGGAAAAAGAGCCATTACAAGCCCAAGAGCCGCTGACGATGGGTCTGTTTTTGCAATGTCATTATTTGGAGATGATCCTAATTATATATTAAGACAAAATGGCTCTAGTTTTGACCTTATTAATACGGTAGCATTGGAAGGTCGCATCCTATCTCGAACCTTTGATATGAGTGGTGACGGACGGACGTTCTACTTTCCAGATCCCGGTAGTGGGATAATCCAAATGTATCACAGCAAAGATGGCAAAACTTATAAAAAAGGAGTTGATATAAAAAGTTTAAACGGAGGCTCCAGTGCGATACAAGTTCTAGATAAAGCCGTTTATGCTGCAGTGCGATCGAGCGGGATTACACCTTCGTCCTTTCATTACCGTAACCAAAAAAATAAGGAAATGTGGACCTTGGACTTACCAGAAGTCCAAGGAGCTGAACCACGAGGAATAGGTGTTTCTCCAGATGAAAAGTTTCTGATTTTCTGTAGTTATGATAAAGGAGGTGGTTATTATTTATTTCAGTTGCAAGAATAAAAACTAGCTATTTATTTGATTCAAAATAAGTTGACTCTTGCGAATCAGCACTAGTTTCTGATCATATTCGCTTATTCCTCAAAGAATAGGCTAATGCCTCACTCTCTATGTCGTGTTGCGATTGTCGCTTGTTTTGAAGTAACCATTCTACAAGCTTGCGCCTCTCAAAGAAGAGCATTTTGCAGTTGGGTTTGGAGTGTGATATTTTCCCTGAAGAGGTCAGTTTGTAGAGATAGCTTCGGGATATACCTGTATAATCACAGGCTTCGTTAAAGGTCAAAACTTCTTTTTGTCCGACCATCAATTTTTCTAAACCATCCAATCGTTCAATTAATAATACAGTGTTCTTCTTTAAAATTTTTAATGATTAATGTGAACAAAAGCGCTTTTGTTTTCCCTTATGGAATGATGGAAATAAAAATATAAAAAGAAGCTGTTGATAGGAAAAATAATCGATCAAATTTATACACAACAACCTATTAACCAACAATTTAAACTAAATGAAGATAAATAATTTGACGGGGATTTTATTTAATTCCCAATGCCATCATATGGCACTAAATCATACATTTTAAAACAATGGGAAAACAGCCTGTTGGGATGTTATTTTGGGTTATCAACAATGAAATTTAATTGCACTTAGCTTTATTGAGGTTTCAAAAGCAGATATTCTGATTATTAGTAATTTTAAAACATTGAAAATATAATTGAAACTCAAAATCCTTACAGATAGAAAATGTAGTATAACAAAAAGTGATTTCATGAAATCTGGGCATTGTTTAATGTAGCTTTTTTATGCTTACAGTTAAACCTAACAAGTATGAATGAATTTCCTTCCTTAGCCGACGTAGAATTGTCCTTGGTCTAATAATATAATAAAATCAGACTGTAATGCTTATTATTGGAGATAAATGACTTTCAAAATTCAGATACGATGTGTAACAATTTAAAATTATTCTGTGTAATTCTATTCCTCGTAGGTGTTTCTACGCATACTATTAATGCTCAGAAAACTGGTAATATCGTTGAATACTTCGGTAAGGAAAAAATCAACGAGGTAAGTGAAGGTAATGTGTTACATGTTTTTAAAACTGGTTTGGCATTACAAATGCAGAATCTTAGCTTCGAATCCTCCTCCTTTCCTAACGACCCCGTTTTTAATCGGTTTTTAAACGACACTAAATACAGAGCCACCAAAGAATCAACTTTTGATATTGATTTTTTAGGAAATTCATCACAGTGGCAATCCATAAAAATTGATAGTACGAGCAGTTTTTCTGGCCGCTACTTAAGATCGGCTTATGTTCAGCTAACCTATACCTCCAATTCAGAGCAGACTGTGCTTTTTGAAGCGTCCGGGCATTCTGTTGCTTTAGTCAATGGATTCCCTCACGAAGGCGACCACTACGATTTTGGTTACAGTCTTATTCCTATAAAACTAAAAAAGGGAGAGAATATTTTTGTACTAAAAGTGGGGCGTTTCCCCCGAATTAGAGCAAGATTGATTACGCCCTCTACTGGTGTCCAATTTACAACAAGAGATATGACCATGCCCAATATTCTGCAGGAAGAAAGCAAACCATACCAAGGTGCAATTAGAGTGGTAAATGCAACGGAGTATTGGATTAAGGATGCTATAATTGAAGCCAAAATAGCTGATAATATTACAACTACGGTAATTGCCAATATTCCACCGTTATCCGTCCAAAAAGTTCCATTTTCCTTTAATATAAACGCTGTGGATACCTCAAAAGAAGGTGTTGACTTACAATTAAACTTAAAAGACAACAAAGGAACGCATATAAACAATCAAACAGTACCCTTAGAGGTAAAATCAAAATACAAGCATCATAAAAAGACGTTTGTCAGTGCTATAGATGGAAGTGTACAATATTATAGTGTGGCGCCGTCAACAACAAAAGAAGCGTCTCAAGCTTTATTTTTATCTGTTCACGGAGCTTCAGTTGAGGCGGTAAACCAAGCCAATGCATATGCTCAAAAAGATTGGGGCACTTTGGTTGCACCCACCAATCGCCGTCCGTTCGGATTTGCTTGGGAAGATTGGGGTAGATTGGATGCTTTGGAAGTTTTGGCAGATGCAAAAACTATTTATCAACCTGATGAAAGCAAAATTTACCTTACTGGACACTCCATGGGAGGTCACGGTACTTGGTACTTGGGAGCCACGTATCCTGACCGATTTGCTGCAATAGCGCCTTGTGCAGGTTACCCTGATTTATTGGCGTATCGCGATGGATTTTCTAGAACAGTGTTAGAAATGACATCAGAACAATTAGAAGAAAGAGGCATTTCAATAAAAACTGTGGAACGTATGAAGTGGGAACCCGTTAATACGCCTCTACATAACATTATTGAACGAGCAGGTACACCAAGTAGAACCTTAAAACTGGAACGCAATTATTTACAAAGTGGAGTTTATGTTTTGCATGGTGAAAAAGATAATGTGGTTCCGACTGCTATTGCAAGGGAAATGAGAGAACGTCTTGGTAAATTCCACAATGACTTCACGTATTACGAGTATCCTGATGGTACACATTGGTACGGCAACCACAGTGTAGATTGGCAACCAATTTTCGACTTTTTTAAACAGCGAACTATTCCTAAGGATTCAACAGTCAAAAAATTAGAGTTTTTTACGGGATCACCAGGAGTTTCTGCAACATCTCATTTTATGACCATATATCAACAAGAAAAGCCTTTCGAGGTCAGTTCTTTTGATTTCTCTAAAGAGAAAGGTTTCGATATCAACACAAATAACGTGGTTTTATTGGAAGTTGATTTATCGAAATTAAATGAAAGTATAAATGAGATTACTATTGACGGCGATACGTTAAAAGTGTCTTCAAACCTTAAAAATTTCTTTAAAAAGGATAAAAATAACTGGGCCAAGACCTCTAAACCGTCCTTAAAGGAAAAAGGGCCCCATAGAAATGGTGGGTTCAAAGATGCCTTTAGAAATAATGTAGTTTTCGTTTATGCCACTAATGGTTCTACCATAGAGAACGATTGGTATTATCATAAAGCACTTTTTGATGCTGAAACCTTTTATTATCGTGCCAATGGCAATGTTGATATGATTAAAGACACAGACTTTTCACTGGAAAAATACGCTGATAGAAATGTTATCGTTTATGGGAATAAAGACAATAATACTGCCTGGAAGGTTCTGTTGAAAGACAGTCCAATTCAGGTTACTAACAATGAAGTGCGTATTGGCGATAAAACACTATCAGGAAATCAATGGGGACTATATTACACCATACCTAGAACCGATAGTGATGTGGCGACCATAGGCGTCATTACCGCAACAGGAGAACTGGGCATGAAAGCAGCCTATGCCAATCATTATCTGGTAAATGGCACGACTTTTCCCGATGTGATTATGTTTGACAACAATTTGTTAAATCAAGGTACAAATGCAGTGAAATATGCGGGCTTTTTTGGGAATGATTGGACGATAGAAAATGGAGATTTTGAATGGAAATAAAAAAGAGTTACAGATAAGTTTTAGATAATCAGTTAAGGAGTCCAACCCTAGCATATATTTTTATACATTAATGTCCGATAAAAATAAATAATAAATTAACAAACTCATTTAAAGCAAGGGACATTAGAATATTTCCGAAATGAGACCTTGCATTTTAGAAACTGTTTCTACCGAGAGGGAATGTGCGATTTTAATTTAAATGATCGTTGTTTGTCAGCTAGTTGCAAACAAGTCTTTATTCTTTATTCTAACAGCGCAGCGGTCTTGATTCTTTATCGGACAACAATGATTTTTATACTAGGTTGCATCCCTTCGTTATCCAATAGCAGAAAAATATAACGAAAAAAATCACTGCACGGCGACCAAATTAATAGTTCCATCGCTTCGATATCACTTTATTCAAATTACAGCCACACATTTAAGTACGTTTCAAAACTAAGTAATTTTACTTATGATTTTTAACTGCATTCATGATGATAAAAATGAAGTCATCTTGAATTTTGATATAGAAATAAAAGAGTGGAGATCTCTTTTGTTGTGTAATAGAAAATTGTAACCCGGTGTGCTAAAAATAGTTTATATATTCTCATAAAAACACATTATGGAGTAACCAGAATCTATTTTAATAAGTCAATAAAAAGTAGTGTAAAGCGTAATACCTATAAATATTTGTCAGTGTTTTCTCGAGTCTTAATCACTTTAGCAGGTGCTCCATAGGCCACAGTATTATCTGGAATATCTTTTAAAACTAAGGCTCCTGAACCAATTACAGAATGATTACCGATGCGAATTCTTTGTAATATGATAGCACCCATACCAATTATAGAGCATGTGCCTAAACTATTATTTCCGCCCATTGTAACTCCCGGACTAAGACTAGAACAATCACTCATTATGGAGTCGTGTGACAAAAGCGATCTAGATGCTATAAAGCAATGGTCTCCTACGGTACTATCATTAGAAATAATAACACCGGCCATTATGAGCACTCCTTGACCAATTACTACATTTTTGCCGATAACAGCATTTGGATGAATTGCTGTAGCAAAGGAAAAATCTGGAACTAACGTTTTAATACTTTCAGCTTTTTTATATCGTGTAAAATTGTCCCCTATAGCAATAATACCCTTTTTAACGTTGAATTCCTCAACAAATTGAGGGAAATCGTCAAAATTACATAAAACTTTATAACCAGCATATGTTGTGCCTTTTTGAAGTTTAATATCAATGATACCAAGGATTTTATAAAGGTTCTGCTTCTCTAGGATATCAATGGTATATTTAGCATGTTCGGAAGCACCGAAAATAACAATTTCCTCCTTTTTCATAATAATTTCTTGTTTTCTCATAATATGAAGGAAAAATTCTAGTATATAAAATAAAATTTTTAAACAAAATGATAATAAATCACCCTAGTTCAGAGTATATGGAGGTATTATTGCAAAGATAATAGATCTCTAAGATGTTCTTTATATTGAATTTTCCTTAATTTTGAAGTGTTTATTGATATCCTCTTCCAAACAAATATACAAAAAAGGCAATAGTGAAAAACAAAAAATAAATCTAATAAACTGAGATTCAAGTAGAAAAAAGACAACATATACTGCTAAGGGAAACACATTCTATTTGCCGATGCAGTATTTTAGAACCTAGCGTTTATAGGGGTTTACAGAGGTTATGTAGTACATATGTAGCACAAAACAGGATTTTAAAGAGAAACTAAGGGGTAATAAAAAAAAATAAATTCATAATAAAATAACATGATATGGAATTTATTGTGAAGATGATAAATTTCAAATGTCAACTTTTTCCCAAGTGGTTTATATTGTCAATATTCATTTCTACCTATTATTCCGATATTTCATGATTTTATACCTATTATTCCAACCTCATACCTATTTTCACAGAATATGCCATCTTTTTACCTGTTTTTACTAAAAAACACCTGTTACTCCACAACAACGTTCTAATTAGCAATTATGAAAACCACGTACAATTTGTTTTTATTAAACTCAACATGAAGAATTTAAGTCGTATTTGGATAATGTATTCGAAATGCCAGATGATATGGTTGCTTTATTGGTTAGATTCTTGGAAAAAAATAATGGCGTATTCTCAAATCCAGCCAAAGAAAAAGAATTCAAACAACTATCACCTCCTGAAATAGCTGATATAGAAGAAAATTATAAATTGATTTTTGTAAATTGATTTGATAGCGAACTATAAGCTGGACTTAGATATTTATTGTATGTTTTGAAATGGCCTTCTTAAATGCCAAATCCAAAACTAGTATAAATCTTTTATACATGTATAACATTTACCGTCATCACAGTAATTACGCGTTTAACTCTCAAAACAGTAAACTTTTGATGACTAAACCCATCGAATTACTGCCTTAACAGTAACATTTAAATGTTTTCACTATTTCAACATACATATACAACTAAATTGTGTATTTTTACCGTTAAAACAGTATATAATGAATGATCTTGATTTAGGCGTCTTTATTAAAGACCACCGAAAAAAAGCAGGACTCACACAGCTTCAGTTAGCCGACTTAGCGGGTATAGGAAAGACAACTGTTTTTGATATTGAAAAAAACAAAGAAACAGTTCGTTTCAATAATCTATTGGCAGTACTTCAAGTTTTAAATATCAAGATAGAATTCAAAAGCCCTTTAACTAAATAATTATGAGAAAAGCAATCGTATATGTCCACGGGAAAAGAGCTGGAATTTTAACAGAAGTATCTGCTAATAACTATAATTTTGATTATGATGAAAATTATCAAGATGCTGCGGTTTCATTGACCATGCCAACAAATCACAAAAAATATAGTTATACATCCTTTCCTCCATTTTTTGAAGGTCTATTACCTGAAGGTGTAATGTTAGAAGGGTTATTACGTATAGGGAAAATTGATAAAAAAGATTATTTCTCTCAACTGATTGCTACTGGAAATGATTTAGTAGGCTCAGTAACGGTTAAATTGGTTGACTATGAATAGATGTCCTATTACTTATGAATTATGTGGTACCGATAGATATAGTGCAAAAGGACTCCGAGTGATAGCTCCTAAGCTTACTCATTTAAATGATTTACCATACACGGCTGCCGAACTTCGACAGGAAGCCGCCAACAGAGCTAAAAAGCTTTCCATTCAAGGAGTACAACCAAAGCTTAGCGCGGCTATTTCAATAGTTGATCAAGAATTTAAAATTGTGGATCAATTTGGCACCTACATTATAAAGCCACAAAATGATTTGTTTCCAGAATTACCAGAAAATGAAGATGTCACGATGCGAATGGCTAAAGTATTTGGTTTAAACGTGCCATTTCACGGGATGCTTTATGGGAAAGACGGAAGTTTATCCTATTTCATTAAGCGTTTTGATCGCTACGGAAAAGGAAAGAAATTGGCAACCGAAGATTTTGCTCAATTAACAGGAAATTCAAGAGACACAAAATACCGTTTTACAATGGAGAAACTCATTCCCGTACTTGACGAATACTGTTCATTTCCCGCTATTGAAAAAGCCGATTTTTTCAAAAGAGTTCTTTTTTGTTATATTACTGGAAATGAAGATATGCATTTGAAAAACTTTTCCCTAATTACCAAAAATGATAAAGTAACGCTTACTCCTATATATGATTACTTAAATACCACGATAGCAATTAAAAATCCAGAAGAAGAAATTGCACTGACATTGAAAGGGAAAAAAAGTAATTTAAAAGCATCTGACTTTATAGACTATTATGCCAAAGAAAGACTCCTGCTCAACGAAAAAACGATAGCTACTACACTGCAACAACTAAAAAAGGCAACCCCAAAATGGAAAGAACTGCTTGAAATTTCTTTCCTTTCAGATGAGATGAAAGAAAAGTATTTGAACCTATTGAGAACTAGAATAGAGATGTTCGAATAAGTTATTCTACTCGCTGCAGTTTTCCCTCCCCATCAGAATATTCCAGAGTTTTGTACATCATTGACGAGTCCGGTTGAAACAAGTGTTTATATAGCCCATAAACCACCCTCTAGAGCCGTCAATTTGTTATCTAAAAGTTTTTATAAGTATTTGTTCTAAAGATTATGGGATTCCTCATTCCTTATTATTTCGATTTTTATAATCGTGAATACTCCGTGTTTACTTCGTCGCACTGTAATGTCGTTAAAATATTCGCACTTTGGCTTCGCTCAGCGCAATCACGGTCTTTTGGGTCCCTTGCAATGATATCTTAGAGAGCAAATATTTTTAAATCATAACTTCTTCAATGTTTGAATGAAATATTCCTGATCCAAACCCTTCTTTTCCGTTTCAATGATCTT
The DNA here is from genome assembly GCF_007997285.1 of Gelidibacter salicanalis. Classification (GTDB taxonomy): domain Bacteria; phylum Bacteroidota; class Bacteroidia; order Flavobacteriales; family Flavobacteriaceae; genus Gelidibacter; species Gelidibacter salicanalis. Next base: position 363,376 of record NZ_VORX01000004.1, on the reverse strand, counting down.
TAGCAAATGGTCAAGAAGCGGTTCAGTTGCAATTTCAACATCAAAATTTCGGATTTGGTTGTTATACCGTTGACGATTGCCGAATTGGTGTATCAATTCCTGAATATTGGAAGGTATAAAAAACTGGGATCGGTCCTGAAGATGAACCTTATATTCATTGAGATAAATTCCAATTCCCGCCAGATCAAAATCTCCAAAATGCAGATACCGATTGGGAATTATTTTTAACCAGGAAATCACATCCTTGTGTTGGCTTTGTGGATAGCGCGAAATAAATAACGGGTTGATATCTTTAAAGAGATAACGCTGTTCTTGAATGTGACGAAAATTTCGCGCATTTTCCACACCTACAATCGTGATATCCTCCGGAATGCGGAAGTTTTCATAATCATAGATAAATGCAAAACTGCCATTATGGGGAGAAATAGGATATTCCTTGGCGTTTAAAGTGGCATTAATGTGGTCGTAGGCATTGATCAAAAAACCCTTAAAGGCTCTTTCCTTCGACGTTTTTGAGTCGGTTGCCACCTTAACAAAGTCAGCACGGCTGGACTCCTCATTGTCAAGTGCAGTAATATAATCCTCCAAATTATGGATTTGCAATTGGTTAGAAAGAAATACGAAAAGCGCTTTTTGATTGCTGAGCGTTAGGGTTTTTCGGTGTTTCCCTTTTTGAAGGAGAATGTTTTCAGCAATCAATTCGCTAACCACCGGGCTTTTGGCAGCACTGGCAGGTATCGTTTCACCTTTAGTAAGCCTTAAAAGGATCCGTGCTATTTTGGGAGTCAACTTCATTAATTCGAAATTTTTGTAGTCACTTTTATCAATCGATTTATCTTGGTCAAATATCTTTTTGGATTGCTTTTCGATTGTTCCTTAGCCAATTTATAGGTGTATTTATAATCCGTCGCGTTTTGACTTGTTGGAGAACCATTGATGAGCAGGATATTTCGCTCGTTGGCGAATTTTAAAATTCCCCTCACATTATTGGGGTGCAATCTCCCGATCTCATCCATCATACAATGCAATTTAAAGTCTTTTATTTTTCTTGAGGCACTATCCTTAAATACGTTAAGAAGTAGAATATTTATCATCGCTTTTACCAAAACGTCCGTTCCTTCACTACCCACGTTTGAAAGCTTCTCCACCCAGCCGGAATCGTTGTCATTTTCAACGATACGGAATTGCAGATCAAAGGATTCAGATAAGGTTAAAGTGGATGTCTTGGCCCGTTCCAGTTCTTTTATTAACTGTTTGACCAATTCCACGGCACGGTGGTTTTTTGAGGACGATTCTGAAGTGCTGAAAAGGTTTATCTGTCCCAATTGTAGACTGTGCTCCTCATTAAAATCCTTTATGTCCAAAAGAAGGGATACAATAGGATTGGAACTTTTCTGCGTACGCATTTCCATTTCCTTTATGGCTTCCACAAAGTTTTTATGTAGAAAATCATCATTGATTTTTTTGATTGTTTTCTCAATTTCAGCTTCCTTAGACGTCAGTTCCGTGGTCTCCCGTCCTATTTGATTAATAATAGTTCCAAAGCGTTCGTTAACGCGTTTCTGATACTCTTGGATTTTATCTTCCTCGATAAATTCTTTGAGATTTAGGGCGAAATTGAGATGATCTTCATCAGTACCAAATTGTAATTTAAATTGAAACACATTCGCTTCATTAAAGTTGCTAACAAAGCCATTAATGGAACGCTGAAGTTCTTGAAACTTACCAATTCCTTTATAGTATTTGTCATTGATTTCAGAAATAAGAAGCGACGCCTTTTTTGAACTATCCTGTTCTTCTTTATCAGAAGAATCCTCCAAAACGGCTTCCATACCAGCAAAAGCTACGGATTTTTTAAATTTTTCAAATTCTGAAATATCAATTTCGAAAATAGAAAACTTATGCTCAAGCGATTTCATCTTTTCTGTTTGATGGCTTAGCTTTTGATGGGACTTTGAAAGTTCAATCTTGTGGGTGTCAGCACTATGAAGTTGTTGTTTTTCTAGCGTAATTTTATCTGTTTTCCATTGCGGAAGAAGGTCAAATAACTCTCGTTTATCTTTTTGGTATTCGATGACAGTTTTTTCATTTTGCGCTATAAATCCCAAGGAACTTATTATAGTAGACAATTTCCCATCTATTTCTTCCAATCGTTTTCTGTCTGCACCTTTATCCTCCAATTCATCCATCTGATTTTTGCGGAGTACTTCAATGCGAAGGTCGGATTGCTCCTTGTGATTGTTAATATAAGACTGGAAGGTTGACACTTTTTCGTTTTTACTTGCTTCTAAATCAGCAGTCTTTTTATCCCGTTCCGTTTCCTTTAATGAAATCCTTCTAGAAATATTTTTCTTAACCGCCACTAACTGATTTGTTGCTTTTGAAAGTTCATAAGAACTATTTTCTAACTTCTTTTCAATTTCGGTGGCTCTGATTTTCTTTTCAGTTTCTGATTTTTCAACCCATTCTTTCAATTGGACACTATTGATCTTCTGTTTTTCCTCATTCTGATTTAACTGATAGTCTTCTTTTGCAATTAAATCATTTAAACTTTTGATTTTTTTGGTGAAACCGCTCTTCAATTTAATTTGTTCCGTTTCTTTTTCAGCCTCTATCAGAAGACTATTTTTTTGGATTTGCTCCAGCTGTTTTTTCAATCTTTCTATGTCCTTCCGATATTCTTGAACACTTTTGATTTTATTCTCGAGAACTTCCAAATTAACGCGGACACCGAATAAGGATTCCGTTTCCTTTTCAAACTGTTCTGGTTCAAGATCCGAGTAAAAAAGAACATTTTCATCAATGACTTTCCCAATAGTATTTTCCCAGTTCGAAACATTTCTATTTAACCAGCTATAAAAGGAATCTTCACTCTGGAATAGTTTAGACTCAATTTCCTTTATCACGTTTTCAGCTTCAGCGCTTTGATCTTTCGCCTTTGCCGTTTCAACTTCAAATCGAGCGTCTATTTTTTCAGTTTCAAGTTCCCATTCTTTTCTAGCATTTTTGATTTGGTGCTTTGAATCCGTAATCGTGGAGTTACCAGCAGAAATCTTGGCAATCAACTGCTCCTGATTTTGTTTGCCCGCTCCTATTTCACTTTCAAAAAAGATTTGATATTTTAATTCTGATTTTTGATTATCGAGACTGTGTTTCTCATTCTTAAGTCTTTCGATCTCATCTACCGCATTTGTTTTTTCTACTTCGGAATTGATTTTAATGTCATTAACTATTTTTTGATAGCTGGTAAAAAGTTCCATTTTGGTATTTCCAAACTGCTGCTCCAGTTGATTGATTTCTGAAGTTTTGGTGTTTAAGTAAGCTTGCTTTTCATTTTCGATTTGCCGGATCAAGTTTTCATATTTCGTCCTGATATCTGCAAATCTTGAAGTGAGCAGGTTTTTTTCTTCAGCCAATGCGCCACTTTCCTGTTGCAAGGATTCTTTCTCCTCGACCTTGGAAATTAATATATCAATTTCGATTCTTTGATATTCCTGTTGTTTCCTCTGTGCTTCCGCAATCTGTTTCTTGAAATAATCTATTTCAGAAATTATTTTTTGTTCCCGTTTTTGATGTAAATCTATTAGATTTTCAAATTCTTTATAAAACCGATCCTTTGTTTGTCTTTCTTCCGAAATCTCGACCTGAAGTAGTGGCTTTTGTTTTTCTACATAATCCATTCGCGACAACAAATTCCGAAATAATTCCAATTTCTCCCGATTCAAATAATTATGAATACGGTAATGGTCAATGATGCTATCCGCCTGTTTTCTGATAGGCACTTCTCCTTTCCTATTTGCTTTGGACCAAATAGTGATATCATTAATTTGACTCTCAAATTCACGGAGATGGTTTTTGGAATAATTCTCCAGATCGATGGTAAACTCTTCCTCATTAAGGGAATTAATGATGGTGTCCTTGATGAATTTAGCTTCCAGATTGGAGTTTAAAAACACATTTTGAATAGTACGTGGAATATTTTCATACTGCCTACTTTCTATAATCGCATATTTTCTGTATTCAGGTTTCAGGGATTTATTATCGCCATAAATAATCCTTCGGAATTCATCATAACTTGAAATGATAGACGTATAATAAATTGATTTGCCAAAAGCCTGACGAATCTGCTCCCAGTTCTCAAATGCCCGATTCTGATGGTCAATAAAAAGCTGTTGCTCATACCCAGAGTCAAAAAACCGAAACGCTACTTTGCCGTTCACTTTGTAACTAAGCACACAAAATGGAACGCCATCTTTCATCACTTCATAAATGACATAGGAGTTTTGATAAGGAAAATAATAATCGTCGTAGTTTTTTTTCTCACGTGGAATTCCAAGTTTGACCTTGTTGGCATTGTAAAAAAACAAAATGGCACGTAAAAGTGTGCTTTTTCCGACACCCTGGGTGCCAATCAAATGCACGTTACCGTCAAGCTCAATCTCAGCATAGGCCACCGATGCGCTGTTTATAAAAATAATTTTATTAAGGTATCTCATGCTCTATTTCTTCAGGAATATTAATAGCGGTAACCAAGTCTTTTAAATAATTGAATGAGGTAAGCACTTTATAGGTTTCGGACATTTCATTTTCTAAGGCCACAAAATCGTCCTTAACCAATTGCTCGATTATTTTTTTAACTCTTTCGGAATAATTCTTTTTATCGGCGCCTAGCCTTTTTAGATTGTCCAATTTATTTTTTAAATCGGCATTGTTCTTTAGTTGATTGACAATTTCTGCCGGCGAAAACCTAAAACCCACGTCAAAAGAAGTGTCAAATGTTTTTAAAAAGTCCAGCAAATCAATCCAGCCAAAGGCCTTATTAAGTTTCCTATCCAGATCCGTATTGCTTTCCAAGCGACTAAAATAGAAATATTCGTTTCCGTGTTCTAAATTGTAATTGATGTGGGCGAAATAATTTTGCAACTCGTAAAATGTCTCCTCCTCCTCAAGAATGTTGTAGAGCATTTTTATACGATCGTCGGGACTATTGGAGCATATAAACCGACCACGGCGAAGCACTTCAAAAATTTCGGAGGTGTATTTTGTTTTCATCTTTATTTATTTAGGATAAACCATAGCGTATTCCACACCATTAAAATTTTCAAATTCATTGGTAATCATGAATTCCTGATCATAAATGGACACAAGTTGACAATATACTGTAACCCGTTCCTCAAAACCGACCTCCTTGTTAAAGTTGTAGTTTACGATAAAGTTGAACAGATTATCGCCTGTGGCCAAAAAATGATTTCGTACCTCCTCCAGATTGATCATGATTTCTTGCTCCACATTATTTTCAAGAAAATCGGTTGCAATAGTTTCTGCAAGCTCGGGAACGATGTGTGTTCTGGATTTATAATTTTTAGCAACTTTCTTAATGGATGCAAAAGCCCTTTCTTCATTGAGAATAAAATCCAATGAAAGATTAAGAGGTTCGCCCAATCTTCGTTCAAAAATTAAGGAATTGCTTTTTGCTAAGTGCTGTTTGATATCCGTTTCTGCTTCAATGGTAAAATGATCCTTTAGATATTTTAATTTACGAAGCTTCTCCAAAAACAAGCCTTGGTGCTTAATCTGATTCAGATAATCAATAATCTGTTTTTCAATTTCGATCAAGTTATGGGAACATTCATTCAGCTGAAGCTTCAACTCTGTAATGATCCGTTTCAATTCCTCATCTTGGGAGGTTTTAAAAAAGACGGGCTGGTTTTCATTGATAAGATCAAGAGCTTGGCCACTCAGCTTTTTTACCATCACTCTTTTCTCATCAAGATGTTTTAATTTGAGTTGCTTGTTTTTAAAATTCGGCTCATTTTTAAAGGTATTGTCAACTTTACGTCTCAGGTCAATAACGCTACGGATGGTTACAACGCCTATTTTACGAAAAGTTCTTTTTATCTCTCGTAGATAGGCATGCCTTCTATGCTCGCTATTTTCATTTAAAAAGTAAACAATATTTTCCTGAATGGATTTGATATTTTCATCAATGGAGGCCAAATTAATTTCCTCATTCACTTCAAGGACTTGCTCAAAAAACTCCAAAAATAGACCATCGATCTCCAACAGCCCTCCGTTTTCCCGCAACACCGACTTTTTGACTAGATAATCTATGCGCGCTTCATCATAATCTACCAGTTCCAGAGCATAAGAAAGTTTAAACTCCAACGACTTTCGCTTTCCAAACATTTCATAAAAAAGTCTGTCTTCCCTTTTTAGAGCAGTGAGCAATTCCTTGATATCATTGAAAGATTGAATGTCCATGGCGCTAAATTTAAGAATATTTAGGAAGAATCAAATTATGAATTTGAGCAGATTTACTAGCTCTTTTCAGAACAAAAATTAATCTCTGAAGGAAAGGACAATTCTCCTTAAAACGCTTTAAAAAATTGGAAGACTTACTGCAACTTAAACCATCCTTACCTTTAATGTCAGCCAAGTTTGTCCATATATGCCTTTATGAATTTAGACGATTGGAGTCTTAGTCGTTCGATAAAAAATAAAACCTAACTTTCCTCCTCTCCTATGTCACCTATAACTCTCATCTTGTCAATAACTTAAATAGCTGAAACGAACAATTAGGAAGATGCAAAATCCAGCAGGGGTTGATACTTATTCTGGTCGGCCTGTTTAACCGCTTGCAGATATGCTGTTCTAGTTTCGGTAGCTTTAGAAAAATTGCTTGCGCCCCAAGAGAAGAGTTCTTTATTAAACAGTTTTTCAATAATTATGTCGGCCATTAGCCTGCTATGCCGACCATTTCCATTAGGAAAACAATGGATGCTTACTAAACGGTGTTTGAAACGAATAGCTATTTCTTCAGGAGAAAATGTGTGGTTTTCTATCCAATACAAAGCATCATCGCAAAGCACTTTAAGTTGCATAGGAATTTGGTGTTTATCTACGCCAATATTTTTATCAGATTTTCTAAAAGTTCCTGCCCAAGCCCATATATTGCCATACATACGTTTATGTAGGTTACGAATAAACTTCTCAGTAAACACTTGTTCGGGTTTAAATTTTTTTCCGAACACCCATTGTAAAGCCTCTTCTATGTTGAGTTGCTCAAATTCATCCAGTTCAGCCTTTGTACCAATGGTCTCGATTAATAAGCCCTCTTTTTCCTCTTCATCAATTGGGGTTTGCCCATCGATATATTCTAAGTCTAATCCCATAAAGATTTAGGCATTTCGTTTTTAATGATGGCCTTGCGTTCTTCGATGGCTTTTTGAATACGTTCTTTAGAGTTTTCTTGATCTTCCAACTTCATGGTGTTGGAGGTTCGAGAAACAATACGCAGTGCCAGTTCTTTCGCTTTTCGTTCTATTAAATCGTCTACAGTACCATCCTTGGGCACCAATCCATATACGAGTTGCATATCCAGTGCATTTGCTGTTTCTTTTAGACTGTTTAGTGTAATACTACCTTCCTTTTCCCTTATTTCGATTTCCTGAACACTTTGTTTGGTAATTGCTAATTTATCTGCGACTTGCTGCAGCGACATTCCTATGGAGACCCTTACCGTTTTGAGCCAGCCAATAGTCGGTTGTGTGACTTGAACTGCTTCTCTAAATCCTTTTAGTTTTCGGTCTAATTGTTCTATTTGCAATCTTTTCTTGTTCATAACATAAAGTTTTAACCTGACAGGCGTACATCAAAAGTAAGGTTATTACCTGACATAGCCAAGTGTTTTGTCAGGTTATAGGCTGACTAATCTGAATAAATCGTCAGGTTATACCCTGATAATGAATTATGATATCATACGATTTGACGAGAAATGTTTTGTATAGAAGTAATATTTAAACCTTTAGATTCTTAGAAGTATTTAACTTAAAATCCTGTACCATTTCAGCCATTGCTATGGTATGATCTTCGACCTCTTTTAATACCTTAATGTAATCCTAATATTATATTATTTCAGAGATTTTATATCAAATTTTTCCGTAAAAAAAATAAATATTAGTACTCATCGTTAGCTCATAATATGAGAATTACAAATCAAATAATCGATGTAATGCGTTTTATCAGATATCAAATGCTAAAATAATTTGACTTTTGTTAAAACACTATTAGATTTGTAGTAAAATAGAGTTATTTCCACAATGTATTTTTACAAAATTTAATAAAAATGAATAAAATAAGCACAACAAAACTTTGAAAAATTTTAAATATTTCAAGTCGTGAATTATTTGACGAATTGGTCAATCAAAAACTGATTTTAAGAGATCTAGATAAATGGAATTTCACCTTAGTTTTAATTACTCCCTACCTCCTATTCCTCTTAAAATTCTCAGCCTGTTCCAACACATTTTTATAAACAGCTTCCATAGTTACTGGCGGATATCCACACTCAGCCAATTTAACGATGATATCCATCTTTAATTCAGCTTTGATATCTTCACGTTCACTCCAATCCGTGTACTTCGTCTTATCGTCTACAATGGCCTTAATTTCTTTTGCCAATTCTAATGTTTTATCATCAGTATATTCAAATTGAAATTGCTCTCTTACCGCAATTAAAATATCATAAAAAGCCTTTTCTTCATAATCGATTCCCAAACCTTCAAAAGATTCCATTTCTTGACGCAGAGCAAAAATTAAATCTAACATTTGCTCCGAAGTCTGCTCTGTGATTTTCTGATAGTCTAATAAGTCCACTTCGCTCCGTTCGTTGTATTGTTGAACGATGCTTTGTAAGCGTTCACCAAACGCTATCGCTTTGATTTTATTGACTTTCTTGAAATCTTCAATGGTTTGTTTTAATAAGCGTTCCAAAATTTTAATCTTCGTATTCGGGAATTCCAATGCATTGATTCGATTAATAAATTGATCACTAAACAAATCAATGGCATTTGCCTTTTCATCATCCAACTTAAAGATTTCCTCCACGCCTTCCGACAGAATCGCTTCTTCTACCATTTTAGCCACTTTCAAATTCATTTGTTCGGTATCGGGAGCTTCGCCTTTGGTCAACTTTATAACTATAGACTTAATGGCAAAATAGAAGTGAATCTCATCAACTTCATCGGTTGTGAATGCGTTGGCACTACAACATAAATTATAAGCCGATTTTAGTTTCTTAGTGACTTCAACAAAAAATTGTTCTGACTTTTCATTCATCAGCACCAACTCGGCGGCTCGGTTTAAGCAATGGAGCTGTTCTAAAGCTGAGCCATTAAAATAATCTGTAGAATCAAATTTATGAAAGAAACGACTTAATAAATCCACTTGATCTTTTACCAAAATAATGGCTTTGTCAACATCTTCAAAGTCATCCTCTGCATACTGGTTATACATTCCCAAGGCTTGCTTCATATTCTTTTTAATGCCGATATAATCGACCACCAAACCTTTGTTCTTTCCTTCATACTTACGGTTCACACGTGATATGGTTTGAATTAAATTATGTGTCTGTAAAGGCTTATCAATATAAATCGTATCCAAAAATGGCACATCAAATCCTGTGAGCCACATATCTACAACGATGGCAATCTTAAAATTAGAATGTCGTTCCTTAAACTGACGGTCTAACTCCTTACGATCTTCCTTTGTACCTAATAAATTGTATTGTTCAAGTTCATCATCTTGATTGCGCGTCATCACCATTTTGATCCGCTCAATCGGTTTGATCTTTTTCTTTTCTTCGTCCGACAAACTCTCGTCCATCTGTGGGGTGTTCCATTCTGGTCTGAGGAAAACCACTTCCTGAAATAACTTATAGGCAATTTCTCTAGAAGCACAAACAAACATGGCTTTACCGGCTACACTCGCTTTTTCGTCAATTCGTCCTTCATAATGGGTCACAAAATCTTTTGCAATGGCTTTAATACGGTCGGAATCGCCCAAAACTACTTCCATTTTAGCAATGGCTTTTTGACTGGCTTCAATGTGATATTCTGAAGCGCCTTCTGCCACACATTGTTCGTAATAATCTTCTATTTCTTGAACTTTATTGCTATCTAAATTGATACGTGCTGCACGTCCTTCATAAACCAATCGTACTGTAATCTCATCAATGACCGACTCTAACATGGTATAGGCATCCACAATATCTCCAAACACATCCAAGGTTTTATCGATTGGTGTTCCTGTAAAACCAACATAGGTGGCATTAGGCAAGGAATCGTGTAAATACTTGGCAAAACCGTAAGATTTACGAACGCCTCTTTCATCAATTTTGACATTCAAGTCTAAATTAACTTGCGAACGGTGGGCTTCATCAGAAATACAAATCACATTATTTCGCGCGGTCAATACTTCAGTATCCTCGGAAAACTTTTGCACCGTAGTTAAAAACACACCACCACTTTCTCTATCTTTTAATAACCTTCGAAGATGCACGCGCGATTCAATATTGACAATTTGATCATCGCCAATAAAAGATTTGGCATTCGTAAAATCCTTCGACAACTGATCGTCCAGGTCGGTTCGGTCGGAAATAATGATAATTGTTGGACTCGCCATTTTAGTAGAACGCATTAAAAGGCGCGACAAAAACAACATGGTAAAACTCTTTCCACAACCTGTGGCACCAAAGTAGGTTCCTCCTTTTCCATCGCCTTTTGGCTTTTGATGCAATACAATATTATCATACAATTTAAGGCCTGCATAATATTGTGGATAGCGTGCCAATATTTTAGTTTCACGTTTACTGTTGTCTGGAAATAAAATAAAATGATGTAGGATATTTACCAAGCGCTTACGATTGAGCATCCCTTGAATCAATGCAAACATGGAAGGAATACCATCCAAGGCTTTTTTTTCATAGCCTGTAATTTTATTCCAAGCATAAAAGAATTCATAAGGCGAAAATAAAGTTCCGGACTTTGTATTTACGCCATCACTGATCACTAAAAAAGCATTGTATTTTAATAACTCTGGAATATCTCTACGGTAACGAATGGTCAATTGGTCATAAGCGTCTTTGATTTTAATCTCTTCCTCGATAACGGTCTTTAACTCAAATACCACCAAGGGAATACCATTGATGTATAAAATCAAATCAGGAATGCGTAAATGATTGCCATAAATTTCAAACTGGCTGACAACCTTATACACATTATTATCCTGACAAGTTTCTGGATTCACATCAACATAACGTACGTGAATGTCTTTCTTTAAAGGATTATGACGTTTGAAGATCAATCCATCAGCCACCAACTTACAAATGTATTTGTTGCTGTCATATAAGTTGGAATGCGACTGAAATGCCAATTCATTGATCAAGGCTTCAATTTCTATGGGTTCTAAATCAGGGTGTTGTTGTAATAAGAAACGAGACAAGTCGTCACTAATTAGTACCTCTTGATTGTTTTTACGGGCTATATCTTGTCCAGAAACATAAGTATATCCTTCCGCTTGAAGTAGCTCTATGAACGATTGTTCTAGTTTAGATTCGGTGTATTTCATGTTGTTTTTTGCTGTTTTACAATCTGCCAAACATCTTCTTTACAACCTATTCTTTTAATTAAATGAGCTTCCCTTAATTTTTGAATATGTTTTTCAGATGTCCGAGAAGATACGTCCAAGATTTGTGCAATTTCATTTGCTGTTATTTTCGATTCTAAAATGATAAGCATTAAAGTCATTTCCTGATTAATAATTTTGCTATCCGAAGCTTTCCCGAAGCTTTTCCGAACATAGCTTCTAAATCGAGTGAACAAAGGATAGTTGCTTTCTATAAATTCTTTATTTTCAATTGAAGAAATATAAAGTCGGTTAGCTATTGAGCCAAATTTTTTATGAATTTGCTGAATATTGTTATTTATCTCACCTTGTTTGATAACTTGTTCGGTGTCATGTTCGATGTCTTGTTCGGCATATAGACAACACCACCTTCATTATAGTTTAGAAAGAAGACCACTTCCTTTTCTAACTCTGGCGTCATTTGTTGTTTGTATTCTATATTTGTTTTCAGGCATGATAAATTAATATTATTTCTTTCTGAATCTATACTGATTATTTAATTACTCTTGTAAACTATCAATGTTATATTTAATTCAATGGTTTCATGTTTTTTAGAAACGTTTTTGAAATTAATTTTGTGGTCTCTTACGATTCAATTAATCAATATTATTTGAGGCTTTATTTATAGTTTAATATTATCAAAGTTAATTTCATGCGTTTTAACTCCATTAGTATAAACTCCCAAATAGCTTTTAGTCCTTCCTATTATAATCATATAATGTACATTAGAATTCAATTTATTCTTAGAAACTGTCTTTATAAAACTCGTAATGTCAAGCTGTGATGGTGTTGGAATATCTTCGGGATGTGTATGCCATTCTCCAAGATAAATTTCTTCTCCATTTGATTCATGAAACATTTTATTAATAAAAATCTGTGCAGAATTATGTGACCTGTTAAAATTGTATTTTGATCGATAATCCAAACAAGTTGGCTCAGAGCAATTCAGAATTTTAATTAATTCATGATAAATTTTACCTGTCAAAACTCCTCCAGCCTCTTTAGCATCATGTTTTTTCTGTATATAATTATAGAATATTTGTAACACATTCTCATTTAAATGCAAGTTATATTTGGGTAAAATAAATTCCATCGTGATTATATTTCATGTTCAATCAATTTAAAACTATCGCTTTTAGAATAGCTATCTGATACTTGTATTTGCAAACTATCAATATAATTAATATCTCCAATCCAAGAAAAAACCTTAGAACTCATTGTTATATTTTGCACTAATAGTTCATGCAAAAAAGGATTTACACTACTTAAAAACAAAGTTAAATTCATATCTGAATATGGCATGTAGCCTGTCTGGCAAGATCCCTCTTTTTTTAAAAGATTTTGTCCTCTTTCTATTACATGATAAGCGTAGTCCTCTACCAATTCAATTCCTTTTTGAAAATCTTCAGGTTTTACATAAACCAATTGACCGCTTGCTAAATATGGTTCCACCCATAATAATATTATTGGCTTTGTTGATCCTATAGAAATTAGATGTTGAAGAATATACTTCTCTATCCTAGCAATTCCCAATACAATAAACCTTAAATCATAATTTTCCAGAATTACAGGGTCTATTTTTAAAATATTACAAATATCCTTTTCTTTAGTTTGCACTTCGGTAAATGGATTTTTTGATAAAATGTTATATTCAGAAATTTTAGTTTTAAAACCTGCTATAAAATTAAATCCAAAATTGTTCCTAAAGACATTTTCAACTTTCAATATATCTGGATCAATTAGAAAATATTTAGAAAAAGGATATCTCATTAAAAAATGTAATAGATTTGATCCTACACTTCCGAGTCCTATAATTGCAACTGAAAGTTCTCGCTTTATCACTTCTCCTGACGTTCTTTCATCTAATCTATTGGGAGATATATTAGAGAAACTTATTCTACTTACCGTTTTTACACTAGAAATATTGGAATTCAAATATTGCCAATTAGACATCTGTCTAAATCCTTTGATCTTCTGACCTATACTTAAATAAGTCCATCCAAATAATTCTTTATAAATTCCTTTAAAAACAACTAGAAATTCTTTACTTGAAAATTTGTTTACTTTGAGTTTAAAATCATTTATATCTTTTAAATATGACAATGATTCTTTGTAATTTATTCTAAATGGAGGAATAACATTACTGTATTCTGAAATGAAAACCGATATTTCTTCAAAATTCACACCTTTTAATTTTAAGTAGTTTTCAAATAGCCTAAACTCATTGTCTAAATTGTAAACTACATATTGATAACGCCCGAACTTATTTAAGAGCTTTACAGCTTTTATGTTCTTAAAATTATCAAAATCTATAAGGCTAAGCCCAATTTCCTGTACCTCTGTTTTTTCATTATAACTAATATCCCAATAAGCAGAAAACTCTCTTCCAAATTCATCTACACAATAACCTCCATCATCTTTATCTCTGAGTATCGCTTTTGCTCTAATAATTAAATCAAGAGTAATTCTAGGTAAATCATCTATTTTAAAAGAATAATTTTCACTTTCATCAATAATACAAATGCTTAAGTCTTGATTTACATGGGGTATATATTTAAGTTTATCATAACATTTTTCATCTATATACACCTTTGGAAGATTAACCGAGAGTGGTTCCTTAAAAGCAATATATAATTGAATCATTGTTAAACCTTCCTTTAAAGATAATTCAGTGTCTATTGAAATAACTTGATCGTATTTTTTTAAAGATATATTAGCTTCAATATCTTTAAACGATACAATTCTAGCATCTTCGGTTTTTGAAACTATTTTATATACTTCGTCGACTGACATTATGCTGATTTATTATCAAAACTTAGTTGGTCGGGACTAGAGAAAACTCTAGCTGAAGAATTCGATTTATCTTCATTTATTGACAAACATGGAAAACGATTTCCTAAATGTTTTTGCCATTTAGCACATGCATCCTTTTTAGATTGTAACTCTATCGCTTGTTCTCCAGATTTTATAAACGAATCTAAAGCATTTAGAAAGTTGGATTTTGTGGTGTCGGCAGAATATCTATCTAAAAGATTTTCATTTTTATCGACAGTCGGTCTAAAACACTCGTAAGACGCAAAGTTAAATCTTGTGTTATCAATATTTGATTGTATACTTTTTAAGGTTTCTAATAAAGAAATATCATCTCTTTCATTTTCAACTAAATAATTAGAAGCTAGAATAGTAAATACCATTCCACTAGGAAATCGCAAACTAAAATTATCATTTTGTTTTTTATCTGACCAAGCCTTTAAATACCTAACAATTCTTTTTAATTGTGACCTACTTTTAGCTTGCTCATCAAACCACTTTTTAAATGCGTAAGGATCACTTTGTATCCAGCCTTTAGATAAATGAGCTAATTCAGGAATTTCATCATCTAATGCATATTCATCATTGGAATTATCCGTCTTATAATAAATAGGCAAGTCAACATGGTAATCACTTTTGTAAATTACGCGTACACAAGTGTTTTTATCTAAAGATTCTGAACTTGTTCTGTTTTTAACAGCATTAAATATCCAATTATGAGCAGTTTGAACGTTCGGCCTGTCTTCTTCTTTACCAAAAATATATACACCATCATCAAGATCGTACTCACTTGAAATAGGTTTTATAGTCGTGTTCATCATATAAGAACCTTGTCCTTTAAAACTAACAGTGTGTTTATCTCTTTTTTCGTCAAAATATTTTTTGATATCTTTTCTAATTGAATTTCTAGAACCTCTCAAAGTATCCTTTTTCTGTGAGGGTAATCTAATTGTTCCATCAAATTCAGTAAAAGTTGAATGTAAATCAGCCATTTATTATATAAGTTTTAGGAGTTGTAAAATAATATTCTATCTCTTTAGTTTTTTCAAATATTAATGCTTGGTCATCAGCTTTAATTTTCATTAATTGAAAAGCTTTCTCGTTTGCAATATCAAGTTGTATCAAACTTTCTTGTTCTTTGGAAACACTAGCAGAGGGAATTCGCAGATAATCAATTTCAACATCAGCAATCTCTTTTACTTTAGTCATAAAGAAATCAGAAAAAAACGCTTGCCCATTCATAGATGTTTCAAATAAATCAGCGCCCCAATCCTTAAATGATCTTTCATTTTTTAAACCAGTAGGTTTTCCACCGGTAATACTCAGGCTACTTAGTGACAGAATACTTATTTTATCATATGCTTTTCCTTTGCCAACAAAACAATTTAGAGCCTCTAATAGTCCTACTAACGTTGGATTATTTGCCCAAACCCCTCCATCTACAAATTGCTCATTATTGTATAAAGGTATTTCTGCCATAGGAAAGTAAGTTGGTGCTGCAGAAGTCGCCAATGCTATATCTAACATTTTGGCTTTATTATCTCTTGACAAATCTCCTTGCTTATGATCATATTTAAAAACTTTTGGTTTAGCTTCTGTAATCGAATAGCTTGGTATACAAAGTAAGTTATTAGAATCCCCGATTTCTCTTTCTCCAAAAATTTCTTCTAAAGATTTTTTTAAACCTTCATTAGAATATTTACCCCCAAATGCGATTTGCTTCCAAAAGCCTTTATTTATTTTTCCGATAAAGGGTATTTTAATTTCTTTATGTTTCGGAAATATAATCTCCCCCTTCGCTTCATAAAACTGACAAATATCTTTGGCTGAAATTTTACTCGACAGAGCTAAAGCTATTAAACCACCAGTCGAAGTTCCACAAATCATATCAAAATGATCCGAAACTTTACAATTGAATTTTTTTTCAAATTTATCAAGAATTCTGGCTGAATAAAGCCCTTTAATTCCTCCTCCATCTATCGAAAGTATTTTGAAAATTTTCTTTTCTTCCATATTTCAAGTTTCTAATTAGTAGGCTAGTTAACCCCCTAAAGTCGCCAAACGCGACAATAGCAAGGATTGAAGTTGACCTAGTTAACATTTTGGGTTTTTAAACTAAAAGACAATTTACAAGCACCAGAGGTTTTTTCTATATAGAGGTTCTCTATTTCTCGAGTTGGTTTAAGAATTTTGAAATTTTTGATATCCCCTAATAATAAATTTGATTGAGTAGAACCTCCTGCCAAATTAATTAAATCTTTAACGGAAAATTTAATGCTCTGAAAAAAGAAAAGTGAATTAATCTCTGATATAGGTTTTAAAATAGCAACACTTTTTTGAAAAGTTGTTCTAGAATTAATATCATTAGGATATATATACGCGAGCTTACCAATTGTACCACTATTTGTTATTAATGTATCGCCATCTTTTAAATTAGTTCTATTGTGGGTTTCTGTAAAGTCAGTTCTCGATATTTCTCTTGCATTAGAATAGTTTATTACTTCATTATTAATATCTTTAGCACTGATAAAATAATAACCCGACCTCCATTCATCTTTTGAATTCCCATGCTTCCCATCTGTGATTAACGATGTTATCGATCCTAAACTCTTCATTCCCCATGCTTGAGGAATCTCCTTATCCAAATCCTCATCAAACACCATCGCACCACCCGAGGAGCTATACGGTTCCCCATCTGCATTAGGAAACTCAAAATCTACAAACCACTGTCTATACAAAGTTTGCGCCGTAGCTTCTAGCTTTTCACAAATTAGCTCATTGACTTTTATTTTATTGCTAATGGATTGGTATTGCACAACAAGTTCTTGTTGCTTTTCTATGGAAGGAATTGGAAGTTCCATATTACAAAAATCTTCCCATTCCAAACTTCCTCTTACGCCACCAACAGCATTAAAACAAGCTTCACGATCAAATTCTGAACGTGTAAACCAAAGCATTAAATAATCTGGTAGTACTTCGTTTTCATTTTTAACTTCAAATACTGGATATGCTTGAGAGATTATTGCCTCATCAAATTCCTTTAATAATGCAACTGGCATTTTCTTATCCCTTCTTACTTGCATGGTGCTACACGCAAACTGATTTTTCCGAATGATTTTATACTTAGTCATATCGGTGCCAATAGTGTTTGCCACAGAAGGAATGAACATTTTATTTATAGTTAATCCAACCAAATGAGTAATTGATAAGTCTTTATTCCGGATATCAACCAACTGTATTAAATCTCCTATTTTCCTATAACCTTCGTTCATGGTTTCGTTTTTATGAGGGTATTTAAAAAATGACTTTTTAAAAACTTCATTTTTCAAATTAGTTCTCATCCTCTAAATGCTCATCGTTGGCTTTATAACCTTGATTAGGATGATTATGAGTAAATGGATAGCGTTTTTTCAATTTGCCATTTTTTATCATGTCTGGAAAAATCTTATTCTTTAGATAATCAATTGACTTGCCGAGTTGATTCGCAACTTCCTCCATTGACAAATAATCTTGTGAACAGATAGTAATAATCTCTTTCTCTAAATCTTCTCTGCTTAATCGCGTTGCCATCTTTTTTGAGGTGTCAACCTTTCTATCAGAGGTGTCAACCTTTCTATCCGAGGTTGCAAGCTTTTTATTTGTAAACCCACTACTGTTAGTGTCTTCTATGGAGATTGCGACCTTTACTGAGGTGTCAACCTTTCTGCCTAAGGTTGATACCTTTTGGCTTGAGGTGTCAACCTTTGTCTTTACTTTATAAATAGTCCATCGGCCATTCTTGTCAGATTCTAAATAGCCATCTGTGCATAGTTTTTTCAACAAGTTGGTAATGTCTGTACTATGCATATTTAATACATATTGCAGACGTTGGTTAGAAATAGAACCCTCAATTAAGCAAAAAGATAAAGCAGTTAGCTCGTCTGGAGTTAGGTTGCCTACAGAGTCAAAAATGGTTTCAAGTTCCTGTAAAGTCGCATCTGGAATAACGCTAAACATTGGCAAGGTTAGCTTTACGCGATCTGGTTGACCTTCCAACTCCAAAAAGGGTTTTCTCCAATGAGAATCTCTCCATCCTGTCATAATCTTGTCCACACCACTTCCTGCCTTTTCCGCTCGACCAATCAACATAAACATTTGCTGCAAGGAAGGGTTTCTACACTCACTAATGCCACCTGCATAGTATTGTTGTAGGGAAATCAATAATGTTCCTGGGTTAGAAAAAACAAATTTTTCAGTATCTAACTCAATAATAATATTCCCACTTAAAGAATAATCTGTATGTACAATGGCATTAACAAAAGCTTCACGCAGAGCAATATGAGTGGGAGTTTCATCAACCCTTTCATCGTTTTTTAACTGAAAAGGTTTTGGTAAAGTCGAGGAGATTTTCGGCCATACTTTAAGATAAAATTGCAATAAATTACACTCCCAAGTGCCATCTGGATAAATACGATCTGTCCATCTGATCTTTTCATCGGTTGTCAATCGCTCTCTATAATCAGGAAAGTAATCTGATAGCGCATCCTGATCTTTTATACTATCCTCTTTACCGAACATTAAAAGCCCAGCTAAAGTAATTCCTTCCTTTCTTGATTTTCTATCTACTCTATAGGCGCCAATTTTTCTCAACAATTCGCCATCTTCTAAGGCATGCCACGGATGTCCAGATCTAGAAGATGCGAATAGCTGTCTGAAATGGCGAATACTTGTAGGATCTAAGTCTTCAATAGTGAAATGTTCTAAAATCAACGCATCAAGTTGAAGCTCTGAACTTGAGTCGGCCAACATTCTCTTAACCTCATTTTCCGTACATCTATAATCACCTTCGTAATTTCTTTTATACGTATTGCCAAATGGATTTCGAGTAAGATATACAGGCCTCTCAGTCCTGTTTGCAAATGGAATTCTTAAACCTAGAAGTTTTCGACCTTTTAGCTCCACGACCCGAACATCATCATTCGATAATATATTACGACTAATTGTGTTTGGATTATTACATCCATCCCAAAACTGTCTTTTATAATTTTCTATTTGTTCATCGCTTAAGCCTTCAATGTCAAAACCTCCTCTATTTTCTTTTATACCAATTACAATAATTCCAGTATTAGTATTTGCAAAAGCAGAATAGGTTTTCCAAAGTTCTTTAGGAAAACCTCCTTTACCAGATTTGTACTCGACTTCAAAGTATTCATTAGGTAAAAATTCATTATCTAATAAAGAGAACAAGGAATAAGTATCCTCAAAATCGAATAAATTTAATTGTTGTTCTTTCATCACTAACCAATTTTATATCCTAAACTTTCAAACACACTTTCAACCTCTTCTTTCAATTGCTTTTCCTGCTCAAACAAACCTTTTAATTCCGATTGTAAGGTTTGCATTTGCGTACCATAATCCAACTGTTCATCGCGGTTTACAAATTCGATATATTTACTTGGTACTAAGGAGTAATCTTTCTTGCGGATCTCTTCTAAAGTAGCAGTATATGTATATTCAGGAATATCTTGATAGGTTTCTTTCCAACTATCTTGTTGCCAATTATGATAATTTAAAGCAATGTTTTCGATCTCAGTTTCTGAAAACTGCGTGAATTTCTTTTCAAAGGGTTCGCCTTTTTGGCGCAAATCGATGAATAGCACTTCATGCTGACGATCACGGTAATTTTTAATGCCGTCGTTGACTTTAAACGCTCTTTGTTTTTTATTTTTGTTTAAGATCCAAAGCGTTACTGAAATGTTGGTGGAGTAAAACATATCCTGTGGCAAAATAGCAACAGCTTCTACCAAGTCATTTTCTAAGATTTGTTTTCTGATTTTGTATTCATCGCCTCCGCCAGATAAGGCGCCATTTGCCAAGATAAAACCTGCAACACCATTATCAGATAGCTTCGCAATCATCGTTAAAATCCAAGCGTAGTTGGCATTGGATTTTGGTGGCACTTCATAACCCGCCCAACGCGGGTCGTCGGTTAATTCGTTTTCGGCACGCCAATCTTTTAAATTAAAAGGTGGATTCGCCATGATATAATCAGCTTTCAAGGTCTTGTGCTGATCGTCGTTAAACGTATCGGCTGCTTTTGCGCCTAAATTCCCAGAGATACCACGAATCGCCAAATTCATCTTAGCAAGTTTATAGGTGGTATTGGTCAATTCTTGTCCGTATATCGACACATCTTTTTTATCGCCTTGGTGTTTGTCTATAAACTTTAAAGACTGTACAAACATCCCTCCAGAGCCACAGGATGGGTCATAGATTTTGCCTTTGTAAGGCTCAATCATTTCGGCAATCAGATTCACAATAGATTTCGGAGTATAAAACTCCCCTTTTCCTTTACCTTCTGCAATAGCGAACTTGCTAAGGAAGTATTCATATACACGCCCAATCACATCTTGACTTTCGTCTTTGAGGGTGTCGATATTATTAATAGTATCTAATAACGCAGAAAATTTGGATTGATCTAATCCCAAGCGTGAGAAGTAGTTGTCAGGTAAAGCGCCTTCTAAGGCTTTATTGTTTTGCTCAATCAGTTTTAAAGCCGCATCAACTTTAAGCGTCACATCCTCTTGCTTGGCGTGCTCCATGATGTAAGACCATCGGGCTTCAAGTGGTAAATAGAATACATTTTCGGCTTGATAAAATGATGGCATATCCAAAAACTGTGCTTTGCCATCAGCAATCAATTCTTGTTGTCGTCTTTGAAATTTATCATCGGCAAACTTCAAGAAGATTAAACTTAATACAACGTGTTTATACTCGGATGGTTCTACAGAACCGCGTAATTTATTTGCAGAATCCCATAGGATTTCCTCAGTACTTTTAGTCTGGACTTTTTTAGCCATGTAATAGATTGGTTAGGGTAATTTTTAGCTTAACTGTAAATGTAGGAAAACCAAACATAAGAAGCCAAAGGAAATTGGAAATGCGATTGAATTCAGCTAGTGAAAAGAGAAAGAAAACTATACTTTTCTTCTTAGAAACAAAAAAACCGCATAGTAGCGGTTTAATTGATTTTAGAATTTTTTTGGCACTTAGTTAGTCATAGTTTAAAACCATCAGTTGTTTTTCTAAAACCAGCTTTCATAACAATTTCTTTTGCATTAATTTTTTCATTAGCCCGTTTGAAGAATGGCATACATATGTACTCCTTAATTTAAAAATGGAGTACAAATTTAATGCTAAAATTAATATAGACAAAAATATTATTCCATTAATGAACTGAAAACCATTTAGTTATAAACTTTAAACAAACAATAATTTCCTCTCCTACTTCCCAATACAAAAATTAGCAAAAATATTCCCCAATAAATCATCATTGGTAATCTCTCCGGTAATTTCACCAAAATGCAGAAGTGCTTGTCGGATATCAATGGCTAATAAATCGCCAGATAGCTCAGAATCTAAGCCATATTTTACCTTCTGAATTTCTTCAAAGGCTTTTAAGAGTGCATCATAATGGCGCGTGTTGGTCACAATGGTTTCATTGTTTCTAAGGGCTCCTGTATTGATTAAATTTAGAAGTGTATCTGTGAGTTGCTCTACCCCAAACCCCGTTTTAGCAGAAATTGGAATAAGTTGGGAAGCATGAGGTGTGAGGTGCTTGATGACATCTGAAAGTTCGTCAGCTGCAACCTGATCAATTTTATTGAGGATGACAATCAGTTGTTTTTGGGGGAATTTATTCTTGATTTTCTCGATTTCGAAGATAATACTTTTTACAGCGTCAGTGCCTAGTGCCAACTGAATACTGCTGACTAAAAGTAATACCACTTGGGCCTGTTCAATTTTTTCAAAAGTTTTCTTGATCCCGATGCTTTCTACAATATCTTCGGTTTCTCTAATACCCGCTGTATCGATAAATCGGAATGCCATCCCGCCTATGATGATTTCATCTTCAATAGTATCTCGGGTTGTTCCTGCTATTTCAGAAACAATAGCGCGTTCTTCATTGAGTAATGCATTCAACAAAGTCGATTTCCCAACATTTGGTTCTCCTACAATCGCCACAGGAATTCCGTTTTTGATAACGTTCCCCACGGCGAAAGAATCGATCAATCGTTTTAACACGTGAATTATTCTGGTGATGAGCTTATAGAATTCATCGCGATTGGCAAATTCGACATCTTCTTCTGCAAAATCGAGTTCCAATTCAATCAAACTGGCAAAATTCAACAACTCATCCCGTAAATTTTTGATCTCATTACTAAATCCACCACGCATTTGTTGCATCGCAATTTTATGGGAGGCTTCGCTATCACTCGCAATTAAATCGGCAACTGCTTCAGCCTGGCTTAGATCTAGTTTTCCGTTCAAAAACGCTCGCAAAGTAAATTCTCCCGCATTTGCCATTCGGCACCCATTCTTAAGAAAAAGTTGGATGATTTCCTGCTGAATGTATAAACTACCGTGGCAGGAAATTTCAATCACATTTTCGCCTGTGTACGAGTGTGGATTTTTGAAAATAGTCACCAAAACCTCATCAATTATGCGAGGCTCGTCAACAATATGCCCCAAGTGAACGGTATGCGATTTTTGTGCAGCTAATGTTTTGCTGGAAACCGATCTAAAGAATTTTGACCCTATAGTGATGGCGTCTTGTCCTGAAAGTCGGATAATCGCAATTGCACCACTGCCAGAAGGTGTTGCCAATGCTACAATAGTGTCATTTGAAATCATACTTTGAGATTTTTTACTAAAACGTTTTATGGAAACTCACAAACACAATGTTATTAAAGCTTACCCATTTTATGCATCACAAATAAGATGATAATTGGTACGGCTAATAAGCCTACCATCAACAAATCAGTTTGAAACAGTGAAGGCATGAGCATGAGGGTAACCACGTAGCCACCGATGGCACCACCAAAATGGGCATCATGACCAATATTACCCACTTTATTTTTCATCCCATAAATAGAATACATCAAATATAGGATTCCAAAAATATAGGCCGGAATTGGCAACGGAATAAACAATAGTCCCAACTGCATAGAAGGTTCTAGGAGAATTGCGGAGTACAAAACACCGGTTACGGCGCCACTAGCACCAACAGCGCTATAGAAGTGTTCATGCTTATGAAAAAATAGTGATAATAAATTTCCTAAAAGCAAACTTGCAATGTAAATGATGAGAAAATACAGCGTCCCTAAATGATAGACTACAACTGGTGCAAAAAAGTAAAGGGTAAACATATTAAAGATGAGGTGCATCATATCCACATGTAAAAACCCTGAACTGAACATCCTGATTTTCTCGCCTCTAACGATGCCGCCAACATTGAATTTATAGCGTTCAAAAAAGCTATAATCATTAAATCCTTTGTAAGAAATAATGGCGTTTGCCGCGATTATAATAATGGTGACCAAATCTAAATTACCCATAAACTCCAAACGTATTAAATATTTTTAAGCATATCTTTGCACCTGCAAATCTAATATTAAAAAATGCAATTTCTCCTTTACATCTTGGTTTATCCACTAATTTGGTTGATTTCAATATTACCATTTCGATTGCTTTACGCCTTTTCTGATGGTCTGTATTTGATTATCTATAAATTGCTCGGCTACCGAAAAAAAGTGGTGCAGGATAATTTAAGATTGGTTTTCCCTGAGAAACCCGAAACTGAGATAAATTTAATCACCAAAAAGTTCTATCACCATTTTTGCGATATGATGGTAGAGGCGATCAAATCCTTGACCATTTCTGAAAAAGCAATGAAAGAACGCTTTACGTTTGCCAATATTGAGCTGATTAATGACTTGGAAAAGCAAAATAGAAGTATCGTATTAATGTGCGGGCATTACGGAAGTTGGGAATGGATATTTATTATGCAAAAATACGTGTCGCACAAGGGATACGCGGTTTACAGCAGGTTAGGTAATAAATATTTCGATCGGTTAGTGAAGCGTATCCGGGCAAAATATGACAGCACGCTGATCACCACCAAGGAGACTGTCCCTACGCTCACCAAAACGAAACAAAGAGGCGAATTAACTATCAATGGATTCGTGTCTGATCAAACACCTCGTATTGCGCGAGCATATCACTGGAATGAATTTATGGGAATTAAAGTCCCGATTCATACAGGCGCTGAAATGCTAGCCAAAAGATTAGACATGTCCGTCGTGTTTTTTAGAGTAAAACGTTTAAAAAGGGGATTCTATGAAACTACTTTTGAAACCCTAGCAGTGCATCCTAATGAATATCCCAACTACGAGATAACGGATATATTTACCAAGAAATTAGAGAAACAAATTCGCGAAGCCCCCCAATATTACCTATGGACACATCGACGCTGGAAACATCGAAATGCGGTGCCCGAAGAATTTAAATAAAGCATTATAATGTCGTTATTAATTTCAATAATGTACACGCTTTAAAATGGAAGTTGTTGATTTTTAAGTGTAGGGCATAATTTGACGCAACCAATTTGGAATTTATTCATCTATTCTGAAAAGAACACAAATGAAAAAACTTACACTATTAATCCTATCAATCATTATATTTAGTTGTAGTACCGATGATGAGATGGCTAATGAAACGGAATATTCTGAATTTATTACGGGAAACTTAATTGAAACTGAAATAAATTTCATGCCCGAAGAAATATTTAATACTAATGACGTACAAGAGCCCTCCTTGAAACTGAAATTAATCAGTTCTGAAATTTTTTCTTGTGTAAACTTTAGTTTATCTACAACTGAATTTACAAAGGGCAGTGAACTAATTATAAGGTTTGATGGAATAATTGAACCAGAAATTTGTTTAACCGCATTTGGACCTGCCATTTCTTATATTGACTTGCCTCTAAACACAAATAAAGTAACTTTTATAAATGGAAATACAATTGACAAATATTCAATAGACATTAATCAAGAAAAAATTTCTTTAACGCTTATCGAAAAGAATTTTACAAGTTCATTATACGACAAAACTTTTAGGATTCCTGAAAATTCATTCGCTTATGTTTGTGGAACTAATACAAATAACACCAACATTTATTCAGATTTTTTTACGATTTTAGAACAAAATCCTGATTTCGAAGAATTTGAATTTGAAGGAGAGGGCAGAATACCATATCCTGAAACAACTGATGGGAATCGGGTTAATCACCCTTCTAAATTCTATAAATACTCGGATTTCGCAGAATTTAATGATCTGGGTAGCATCCTGAACGACTATTCTTCAAAAAACATAGAAGAAAACTCTGGAGTTACAATTTCAATTTATAGTTGGAATAATATTAAATTCTATAGTTGGATTGAAAATTAAAAACTATGCCCCACCCCGTCATTTATTGCTAGTTTTAGCTTATTTACAAAAGTCCATATGGATATTCTTGGTCAGTATTTTAGTTACTGACTTTAGTGTTAAAACACGCAATTAACCTTATGCACAAACGTTCTATTCTACAACTCAAACCACTCCTCCACCGGCAGTTGAAATTTGTCCTCAATTACGGTCGACTTATGCACAAACTCATTCGTTGCAGCAATATAATCGTAATCCTTGGCCCATGTTTTATGGTTTTCGGCCAATGCAATTAAGCTTTCGCAGAAATACATCGCTTCTTCAGTAGAGGTGGTCGGGTGAATAGACATCCGGATCCAGCCTGGCTTCCGCATCAATTCCCCTAAAGAAATTTCCTGAGTCAGTGCATTTGAGGTTTCCACGTCTACGTGTAACAAGAAATGTCCGTAAGTCCCCGCACAGCTACAACCGCCACGGGTTTGAATTCCAAAACGATCGTTGAGGATCTTTACACCCAAATTGTAATGCAAATCATCTATATAAAAAGAAATCACCCCCAAACGGTCTTGGTGTTGACCTGCAAGAATGTTAATATTTTCAATGGGATTCAAAGCACTAAAAATATAGTCGATGAGTTCATGCTCACGCTCCAACATTTTGGCCACGCCCATTTGTTCTTTCAATTTAATCGCCAAGGCAGTCTTTATGGTTTGTAAAAACCCTGGTGTTCCACCATCTTCCCGATCTTCAATATTGTCAATATATTTATGCTCTCCCCAAGGATTGGTCCAACTTACGGTACCGCCACCTGGACTATCCGGAATCATATTTTTGTATAATTTCTTATTAAAAATTAACACACCTGAAGTGCCAGGACCTCCCAAAAATTTGTGAGGCGAAAGGAAAATACCGTCTAAGGCTTCGTCCTCGTCTGCTGGATGCATATCAATATCAACATAAGGTGCAGAACAAGCAAAATCTACAAAACAGACCCCGCCATTTTGATGCATTACTTTTGCAATGTCGTGATAGGGCGTTTGGATGCCAGTCACATTAGACCCTCCAACTACGGAAGCGATCTTTATTGGCCGTGCCTCATGTTTATCTAAAAGTTCTTTCAAGTTATCCATACAAAACAACCCATCTTCACCTGGAGGAATCACCTCAACTTTAGCAATGGTTTCCAACCATGAGGTTTGATTAGAATGGTGTTCCATATGAGTGATAAATACCACCGGGCGCATTTCATCAGGCACCGTGGTATGTTTTTGCAAGTTTTCAGGAACCTTCAAACCTAAAATACGCTGGAATTTATTGATGGCTTCCGTCATCCCACTGCCACAGCAAATCAAAACATCGTCTGCATTACTGTTCACATGATCTTTAATGATGTGCTTGGCTTTATGGTACGCCTTGGTCATGGCTGTTCCGGACACCGTGGTCTCCGTATGAGTGTTGGCTACATAGGGTCCAAAGTCATTCATCAACTTTTCTTCTATAGGTCGGTACAAGCGACCCGAAGCCGTCCAATCTGTATAAATGATCTTCTGCTTTCCGTAAGGCGTCTTAAAATCTTGGTCAATGCCAATAATGTGCTGCCTGAACTGCTGAAAATAAGCTTCAAGTTCGGTGATTTTTCCTACTGATGTATCTGTTGAAATCATGTGGTTACAATTTTCGATGCTATGTGTTTCTGCTTAAGGACAGGTCTTCTTCATTAATTAATTGTGAAATGCCATTACGCTTTCACTAGAATCATTCCTTCTCGTACTAAATATTGGCAATGGTTTTAATCTCTGCAATGATCTTATTACCTAAAGCGTCTGCTTCTTCCTGCGAAGGGGCTTCCGTATAAATTCTGATAATTGGTTCGGTATTACTCTTGCGCAAATGTACCCAACTGTTACTAAAGTCAATCTTAACCCCGTCAATTGTGGTTAAATTTTCATTTTGGTAACGCTCTTCCATTTTAGATAAAATACCGTCCACATCCATGCCTGGAGTCAGTTCAATTTTCTTTTTGCCCATAAAATAATTTGGGTAGGTAGCTCTTAATTCGCTCGTTTTCATTTTCTTTTCCGCCAACAGACTTAAAAATAGCGCTACACCAACAAGGGCATCACGTCCATAATGAAGTTCAGGGTAAATGATACCTCCGTTTCCTTCACCACCAATGATGGCGTTATTTTTCTTCATCAGTTCCACAACATTTACCTCACCTACAGCGCTCGCTTCGTAAGTTCCGCCGTGCTTTTCAGTCACATCTCTCAAGGCTCTAGTGGAGCTCATATTACTTACGGTGTTTCCCGGTGTTTTGCTCAACACATAATCGGCACAAGCCACTAAGGTATATTCTTCACCAAAAATTTCTCCATTTTCGTCCATAAAGGCTAATCGGTCAACATCTGGATCGACCACAATCCCTAAATCGGCTTTTTCTTTAACTACCTCAGCAGCCAAATCGTATAAATGCTCTTTTAAAGGTTCTGGATTGTGAGGAAACTGACCGTTTGGCTCACAAAACAATTTAATAGCGTGCACACCTAAACGCTCCAATAATAGTGGAATGGCGATGCCACCAGTAGAATTCACACCATCTACAACCACTCGGAATTGCGCTGCTTCAACGGCTTTTTTATTCACCAATGGCATCTTTAAAACCTCATCAATATGTATATCAATATAGGCTTCGTTTTTTGTGATTTCTCCAAGATCGTCCACCTCTGCAAAACTCATGTCGCCTGATTCAGCTATTTCTAAAATCTTGGCACCTTCTTCACCATTTAAAAATTCACCTTTAGCGTTTAAAAGTTTTAGCGCGTTCCATTGTTTCGGATTGTGGCTTGCGGTCAAAATAATACCACCATCTGCATGTTCCATAGGTACGGCAACCTCCACCGTTGGCGTGGTAGACAAGCCAAGATCAATGACATGAATGCCCATCCCCACCAAAGTATTCATCACTAAATTTTGAATCATTTCTCCAGAAATACGCGCATCACGCCCTACCACAACCCGATAGTTGTCTTTATTGCGTTGCTGTTTTAACCATACGCCGTAAGCGGATGCAAATTTTACCGCGTCAATAGGCGTTAAATTATCGCCTACCTTGCCTCCAATGGTTCCTCGTATTCCAGAAATAGATTTTATGAGTGTCATATGTGTTTTTTAAAATGAAAAGCAAATATACGATTACAATCTTGGATATGTAAATTGCAATTCCGTAAATTAGACCAATGAATTTTTTAGCCCACATTTATCTTTCTGGAGACAACACGGCCATTACGATTGGCAATTTTATAGCCGACGGCATCAAAGGAAAGCGGTATGCAAAATACCCCGATGCTATTCAAATTGGTATTTTGCTCCATCGCAAAATTGACACCTTTACAGATGCGCACCCAACCGTGAGAATGAGCACCAAACGACTTCATAAAAATTACAGCCACTACAGCGGCGTAATTGTAGATATATTATACGATCATTTTTTAGCGAAAAATTGGTCGCAATATTCCGATATCCCACTAGATCTTTATATAGAAAACTTTTACGACGATTTAAAAGCAAATTTCACCATACTACCCGTACGCATTCAGAAAATGATGCCCTATATGATTGCTGATAATTGGTTGTTAAACTATGCTCATATTGAAGGCATTCAAAAAGTACTAAATGGAATGAACCACCGTACCAACAATATTTCTGGGATGAACAACGCCACTGACGAACTTCAGGAGTTTTACGACGAATTTGAAGAAGAATTTACCGATTTCTTTGAAGAGTTGCGAGCGTTCTCTAACGAAAAATTAGCCATGCTACATCAGTTGTACGCTTTACACTAAACTCCACTACGATAAGTTAACTTATTAACCTTTTTATACTAGTAATGACCAAACCAAAAAAAATACTAAAAATAATTGCGGGGATAATCATCTTCCTTACGTTGCCGTCTTTGCTGCTTTTCGGTTTTGTGTATTTCAAATACAATGAAGATGTACCAACGGGCACCAAAGGCCAACAAGCGGAACAGTTGGCCACCAAAATGCTCCATGCATTGGATCATGACGCCTATAAAAACACCAATTATTTAGAATGGACCTTTAAAAAACGCCATCACTTTAAATGGAATAAGGCCGAAAATACTTGCGAAGTTTATTGGAAAGACTACAAAGTGACTTTAGATTTAAATTCCCCTTCCAATAGCAAAGTCTTTCAAAATGAACAAATAATTGAAGGCAAAGAAGGGCAAGAACTGATTGATAAGGCCCTTTCCTATTTTAACAACGATTCTTTTTGGGTAGTGGCGCCGTATAAAGTTTTTGATGCTGGTACAGAGCGCCAGGTGGTTACCTTGGATAATGGTTCAAAAGCATTGCTGGTAACATACAATTCTGGCGGCACGACCCCAGGCGATTCTTATCTGTGGCATTTGGAAGATACAGGGAAACCTAATAGTTTCCAAATGTGGGTAGATATTCTGCCAATTGGGGGATTAGAAGCCTCGTGGAGCGATTGGACCACAACTGATTCTGGAGCTCATTTACCCACATTCCATAAATTTTTGGTTTTTGGGATTGAAATCACGGATGTGGTTGGCAAGAAGTAGCTAATAAGAGCTAAAATTAGCCAATGCGATATAACCCTCTCACCATCATATAATTTAACAAAACTCTACATATTCGGGCCTTTATTTTTTAGGTCATAATCCGTACCTTTGCAAACTTGTCTGTAAATCAGATAAGGTTGCACTACTATGAGTACATTTGAAGAAACAATAGAGGTTCAAGGCGCACGCGTTCACAACCTTAAAAATATAGACGTCAGCATTCCCAGAGAAAAACTTGTAGTCATTACAGGCTTGTCTGGTAGTGGTAAATCGTCATTAGCTTTTGATACCATTTATGCTGAAGGACAGCGTCGTTATATCGAAACTTTTTCGGCTTATGCCCGTCAGTTTCTGGGCGGCTTAGAGCGTCCTGATGTCGATAAAATTGATGGACTTTCTCCAGTTATTGCTATCGAACAAAAAACTACGAGCAAATCACCGCGATCTACTGTGGGGACCATCACTGAAATTTATGATTTTTTACGATTATTGTACGCCAGAGCAAGTGATGCTTACAGCTACAATACCGGCGAAAAAATGGTAAGTTATACGGATGAACAGATTAAAGAGTTGATTCAAGAAAGTTTTAACGGCAAACGCATCAACATTTTGGCACCGGTGGTTCGGTCTCGTAAGGGTCATTACCGCGAATTGTTTGAGCAAATTGCCAAACAAGGCTTCGTGAAAGTCCGCGCTGATGGCGAAGTAAAAGACTTGGTGAAGGGCATGAAGTTGGATCGCTATAAAATGCATGATATTGAAATTGTCATCGACCGACTGAAAATTGACAACACGGTGGACAATGAAAAACGTCTTACAGAGACTATTAACACCGCCATGTATCATGGTGATGATGTGTTAATGATCCTCGATCAGGACACTGAGGAAACCCGCTATTTTAGTAGAAGTTTGATGTGTCCTACCTCTGGGATTTCCTATCCAAATCCTGAACCTAATAACTTTTCTTTCAACTCCCCAAAAGGTGCTTGTCCTAAGTGTAACGGCATTGGCAAATTGTATCAGGTTAATGAAAAGAAAATTATTCCTGATGTAAATCTGTCTATCAAAGGCGGCGCTTTGGCACCACACGGCCCTTACAAAAACAGCTGGATTTTTAAGCAGTTTGAAACCATTGCGCAACGGTTCAATTTTCAATTGACTGATGCTTACAAGGACATTCCGGACGAGGCAAAAAAAATGATCCTATACGGGGGTAATGAAAAGTTTTCAATCGAAAGTAAGACATTAGGGGTTACCCGTGATTATAAAATCGATTTTGAAGGCGTTGCGAACTTTATCGAAAACCAGTTCACCACAGCAGAAACAACATCACTAAAACGTTGGGCCAAGGATTATATGGACAAAGTGGAATGTGATGCTTGTCACGGTTCGCGTTTGCGCCAAGAATCGCTTTACTTTAAAGTGAACGGACTAAACATTGCCGAATTGGCCAATAAAGATATCGTGGACCTAGCGCGCTGGTTTGCAGAACTGACGCCGCAATTGTCTGAGAAGCAACTTAAGATATCCGAAGAAATTATCAAAGAAATCAGAACCCGCTTGCAGTTTTTATTGGATGTAGGTTTGGAATATTTATCACTGAACAGAAGCTCAAAATCCCTTTCTGGCGGGGAAGCACAACGGATCCGTTTAGCCACCCAAATTGGATCGCAACTTGTGGGCGTACTGTATATTTTAGATGAGCCAAGTATTGGCTTACACCAACGCGATAATGAAAAATTGATCAAATCTTTAATAGCGCTGCGCGATATTGGCAACTCGGTAATTGTGGTTGAACACGATAAAGACATGATTGAATGCGCGGATTATGTGATTGACATTGGACCGAAAGCTGGTAAATACGGTGGCGAAATTATCAGTGTGGGCACACCGGAAGAATTGAAAACCCACCATACCCTAACGGCAGATTATCTTAACGGCACCCGACAAATTGAAGTACCAGCATCGCGTCGTAAAGGCAATGGCAAGTTTATCGAACTGAAAGGCTGCACGGGTAACAACCTTAAAAATGTATCGGTTAAATTTCCATTGGGTAAAATGATTGGTGTTACCGGCGTATCGGGAAGTGGTAAATCGACTTTGATTAATGAAACCCTCTACCCTATTTTAAACGCTTACTATTTTAATGGTGTTAAAAAGCCGATGCCTTACAAGAGCATCAAAGGTTTGGAGCATATAGACAAGGTCATTGACATTAATCAGTCGCCCATTGGTCGTACACCACGTAGTAATCCAGCAACCTATACCAAAACTTTTGACGAAATCAGAAGCTTGTTTGCGAAAATTCCGGAAGCGATGATTCGCGGCTATAAACCAGGACGTTTCAGTTTTAACGTTAAAGGCGGTCGTTGCGAAACCTGTCAAGGAGGTGGACTTCGCGTGATTGAGATGAATTTTCTCCCTGATGTGTATGTAGAATGTGAAACTTGCCAAGGCAAACGTTTTAATCGGGAAACCTTAGAAATTCGTTACAAAGGCAAATCGATCAGTGATGTTTTAGACATGACCATTAATGAAGGGGTGGATTTCTTTGAGCATATCCCTAAAATATTCAAGAAGTTAAAGACCATAAAAGATGTCGGTTTAGGCTATATCACCTTGGGGCAACAAAGCACAACATTGTCTGGAGGAGAAGCACAGCGCATTAAATTAGCGACGGAGTTAAGTAAACGCGATACCGGAAACACCTTTTATATTCTCGATGAACCTACGACAGGATTACATTTTGAAGATATTCGTGTTTTGATGGACGTCCTTAATGAATTGGTCAATAAAGGCAACACCATATTAATTATAGAACACAATATGGATGTCATTAAAACCATGGACCATGTCATTGACGTTGGTTATGAAGGTGGTAAAGGTGGCGGACAGATTATTGTGGAAGGCACGCCAGAG
The DNA here is from genome assembly GCF_007997285.1 of Gelidibacter salicanalis. GTDB lineage: Bacteria > Bacteroidota > Bacteroidia > Flavobacteriales > Flavobacteriaceae > Gelidibacter > Gelidibacter salicanalis. The sequence continues at coordinate 330,330 of NZ_VORX01000004.1, read as the reverse complement.
CATGTGGCCCAACACAAAAAGAGCTACACTGCCAAATTTTTAAAGAAAGAATTGGAAATTGCGGCAGAGCAATCGAGCGTTAAGGCGTAGTTTATATACCGTTCACGGATAGTGTTAAAAATTTATTCATATTCGCACTCTGATAGTATCAAAACTTTATTATCTTAGTATCATAACTTTAAAACTATCAATTATGAGAGGTATTCTTTGGCTAGTAGCCGTAATTTTAATCATAGTCTGGCTTTTGGGCTTTTTAGGTGTTGTTGAAGGCATTGGAACAGGAGGACTAATACATGTACTCTTAGTTATTGCAATCGTTGTAATTCTTTACAACATTATATCAGGTCGTAAACCACTATAGTAAGTATAAAACGAAATGATTTTAATATGAGGCAAATCGAAAGATTTGCCTTTTTAAGTTTGATAGATTTGGTACAAACACCACAGAATTTAACTACCTAGACTTATAAAAGTTAAAAACAGCAGTATTTTTAAAATCAAGTGAATAGAAGGTATTATCGTATTTTCTATTAAATTTGTGTGTTTTGGCAGCTCTTGTAGCAGTAGTTCTACGGACATGTCAAATTTACACTTGATAACATAAAACACTATATATTACACATAATGAGATTAGAAAAACACAGTAAAGCTTGGAATGAAATCAAAACTAACGACTCTTGGGCCATTTTTAAAATAATGGGTGAGTTTGTTAACGGCTATGAAAAATTGAGCAAAATTGGACCATGTGTGTCTATTTTTGGATCTGCCCGTACCAAGCCTGATCATAAATATTACAAATTAGCGGAAGAAGTTGCCAAAAAAATAGTCGAACATGGTTATGGCGTTATCACTGGTGGTGGCCCAGGGATTATGGAAGCAGGAAACAAAGGTGCCCATATTGCCGGCGGAACTTCTGTAGGCTTAAATATTGACTTGCCATTTGAACAACATGACAACCCTTATATTGATGGCGATAAAAGTTTAGATTTTGACTATTTTTTTGTCAGAAAAGTCATGTTTGTTAAGTATTCTCAAGGCTTCGTCGTAATGCCTGGGGGTTTTGGAACCTTAGACGAATTATTTGAGGCCATTACCTTAATCCAAACAAATAAAATTGAGAAATTCCCTATCATTCTTGTCGGTACTGAATTCTGGTCGGGCTTGTTGGATTGGGTAAAAGCGACGTTATTAGATTCGTTCGCCAATATTAGCGACAAAGATTTAGATTTGGTGCACTTGGTAGATACTCCTGATGAAGTAATTAATATTCTGGATGCGTTCTATAAAGAGTTTGAACTGAGTCCAAATTTCTAAGATTCGTACTTTTTTACAATTACAACCACATCCTATTCATAAGTAGAGCACATTTTAAATGACAATTAAGATGTGCTTTTATTTTTTTATGGATATTGGTTGGTGATTCTAAAATATTTTCACAATTTACTGCTCTCATAAAACCATAAGACGGTTTTATCCGTTAGATAACTGATAGCAGTTCATATAAACATACTATTTTACTAAAGTTTTCACCCTATAGATGCCACGGTCCATTGAATAAACACTTTCTTTTTTGTATCCTATTGCTCATTTGCACATCCATGTTTGGTCAGAATGACATTAACATCGATGCGAAATTTGACATGGATAACAGAACCGCGAAAGTGATGCAAAGCATTCGCTATAAAAACACTTCAAAAGACACGCTCAAAACAATCTACCTCAACGATTGGAACAATAGTTTTTCTACCAAGCGCACACCTTTAGCTGATCGGTTTACTGAAGAGTTCAGCACCAAGTTTCATTTTGCTAAAAGCGATATGCGTGGGTTTACAAGTATTACGGCCATTAAAACTGATACTGATGAGCCGTTAGAATTTAATCGGTTAAAAGCACATCCAGATGTGGTTGAAGTACATTTGGCAGCAGCTCTCTTACCAGAGCAGTCTTATGAAATTCAGTTGTTTTACATACTCCAATTTCCTGTGGATACTTTTACAGATTATGGCGTTACGGACACTAATGAATTCAATTTAAAATACTGGTACCTTACCCCAGCCGTTTATGATGGCGCTTGGCAGTATTACAGTAATAAAAATCTAGACGATTTATACATCCCAAAGGCGGACCTTCATTTAAAGTTAGAATTTCCTAAAAATTACGGACTGTTTTCAGAGCTCGACATTCAAAATATTACTCAAAATGACAACACTCAAACCTTTTATCTTTTTGGGAAAGATCGGGTAGACAGTAAGTTATACCTTAATAAATTTCCCAACTTCAATGTCGTGCAAACGGACCATTTTACCGTCATCACCAATCTTGAAAGTGGCGGGATTTTACCCATGGATCGGGCCATCATCACCGATAAAGTCACTCAATTCATCCATCAAAACTTAGGCTCTTATCCTCATAAATCCCTTTTGGTGACTGATATAGAATACCGAAAGGATCCGCTTTATGGCATCAATCAGTTGCCAAAATTTATCAACCCGTTTCCCGGAAATTTGCAGTATGAACTGAAACTGCTCAAGACCACCTTAAAAAATTATCTGGAAAATACGCTACTGTTAAATCCCAGAACCGATTATTGGCTTAAAGACGGAATTCAAATGTATTATTTGATGAAATATGTTGAAGAACAATATCCAGACCTGAAATTATTGGGAACTTTGGCCAATGTTTGGGGAGTTCGCTCATTTCATGCCGCTGATGTTGATTTTAACGAACAATACAATCTGTATTTCATGCAAATGGTTCGTACCAATAGAGATCAAGCTTTGACCACACCAAAAGATGCACTCTTGAAATTTAATGCCAATATTGCTAGTAAGTACAAAGCTGGTATTGGGTTAAAATATTTGGATGATTTTGTAAATGAAGATACCGTTGAAAACACCATTCAACAATATCTGCAGCAATTCAGCTTAAAGAGAACTACAACTACTGATTTTGAAGACTTGTTGAAACAAAACACAGACAAAGATGTGGATTGGTTTTTTAAAGACTATATCAACACCTCCAAAAAAATTGATTTTAAAATTAAAGATGTGATCAAGACTGAAGACTCGGTAACATTCACCATAAAGAATAAACGTGATACTGACGTTCCGGTTTCGCTCTTTACCATAAAAAATGATACCATCCAATCCAAACAATGGATTGAACACATCCATGGTTCTAAAACATTGACCATTCCTAGAACAGATGCTACAAAATTGGTCTTAAACTATGATAACACCATTCCGGAATACAATTTAAGGGACAATTGGAAATCTTTAGAAGGTTGGTTATTTAACAACAAACCTCTGCAATTGAGAGTGTTTCAGGACATTGAAGATCCTAATTACAATCAGGTGTTTTTTATGCCTTTGGTGGAATTCAACAATATTTACGATGGGATTACGTTAGGGGCTAAAATCTATAATAAGACGCTGCTGATGAAGAATTTCAGTTACCGCATCTCTCCCAAATATTCATTCAATTCCCAAACGATTACTGGTGGCGCTACCGTAGGGTACACGCAGCATTTGGAAGATAGAGACTTGTATAGGATTACTTATGGCATTGGCGGTAGTTATTCCTCCTTTGCAGAAGACGCTTTTGTATCCGTCATCAAACCAAGTGTTTCATTTTATTTTAGAGATCATTCCAATTACAGATCGAATAAAGGCAGTTATTTGAATTTTAGATTTTTGAACATTTCCAGAACTAATAACAACTCTTTATTGACCGTCAGCAATCCGGATTATAGTGTTTTTAACGTGAGATACGTGAATGCCCTTACCGGCTTAATTGATTACTCAAAGTTCTATTATGATTTTCAAGTGGCCCAAGATTTTGGAAAACTAGCGGTGAATTATGAATTTCGAAAACTGGCGGAAAATAACCGACAATTTAATTTCCGCTTTTTTGCCGGCACGTTCCTGTATAACAATACAGACGTCAATTCTGATTACTTCAGTTTTGCCTTAGACCGACCTACCGATTATTTATTTGATTACAATTATTTGGGACGCTCAGAAGCCTCAGGCATCTTTAGTCAACAAATTATTATTGCAGAAGGTGGTTTCAAATCGAAATTGGACACCCCATTTGCCAATCAGTGGATGACCACAGCCAACGTGAGCACCACATTATGGCGTTATATTGAAGCTTATGGTGATATTGGATTGGTGAAAAATAAGTCGGTTGACCCTATATTTGTTTACGATGCTGGCATCCGGCTCAATTTGGTCACCGATTATTTTGAACTGTATTTTCCATTGTATTCCAATTTAGGATGGGAAGTTGATGAACCCAACTACAGCCAGCGCATCCGCATCAAATTCACCTTGGATCCTGAAGCACTTTTAGGATTGTTCAGACGTAAATGGTATTGATAAAATTTGGGAATCTTTTTGCTGTTCTCGCACATTTAAACGGTCCGGTGTTTAATAAGTAGACTTTCATTAAGTTTATATTTCTAAAATTATGTAGTTTAGTCCCTTTGTGTTTTAAACTCTACGTAATGACGAAATCTATTTTCTTTAGCATTCTTTTTTCAGTACTTTTTATTAACATCCACGCCCAACAGAGCGCTCTATCCGTAGAAAAGGTGATGCAAGATCCTAAATGGATGGGCACCTTCCCTTCAAACATTAAATGGGATCAAAATAGCAGTGCTATTTATTTCAACTACAATAAAGATGCTGATCCGGCAGATTCATTATACTGCATTGGTTTAAAAAACACCAAGTCTATTGAAAAAGTGAGCTGGTCCAAAGAAAAAGACACTGAGTTTTCTAGAGGTACTTACAACGCTAAAAAGACTAAAAAGCTAAAGATTATAGGCAATACTTTAAGTATTTATGACCTAAAATCTGGAAAAGAAACTGAATTATTACAGTTGCCAGAAAACATCCGCAATGCCAATTTTTTAGCCAATGAAGATTGGATAGCTTTTGAGTTGGACAATAATGCGTATGTATATTCGCAGGACACAGGAGTTTTAAAGAAATTAACCCAAATTAAAACGGGTGAAGCACCTAAAAAGAAAGATCCAAAAACATCAGACAAATCGACGTTTTTAGAAAACGAAAACCTTAAACTTCTAAGCGTGGTAAAAGAGCGTGAAGATGAGAAGGAGATCTCTAAGAAAATCAGGGAGGTCCGCCAAGACAAAGATGCCTATACCTATTATGCAGGTGAACGTCAGATCATGAATTTACAAGTATCGCCAGACGCCAAATATGTTACCTTTAGCCTTTACGACCGGGGCAAGAGTGACAATACCATCGTTCCAAATTATATTGATGCTTCCAGTTATACTAAGGATTTAAACACCCGTTCTAAAGTTGGGGCTGACGACACTAAAGTAGAATTAGCCATCTACAATGTTGAAAAAGACACGGTATATACCGTCAATACTACAAATCTGCCAGGCATAACAGATTTACCAGATTACGTAACGGACTATCCAGATAAAGAATGGGAAGAAAAAGAACGCGAAGTCATCAGTTCCCCAGCCTATTTTTCTGATAATGGACAACATGCCATTGTTAACGTGCGCTCTAAAGATAACAAGGACCGTTGGATAGCAACATTAGATTTAAAGTCTGGAGCCTTAAGCAGTTTAGACCGACAACGTGATGAGGCGTGGATAGCTGGCCCGGGAATTGGTTGGAGCATGAGCGGCGGCACCATGGGTTGGTTACCGGATAACAAACATATTTATTTTCAGTCAGAGGCTACTGGATACTCACACCTCTATCTATTAGATGTTACCAATGGTACTAAAAAAGCTTTGACTTCTGGTAATTATGAGGTTTTCGAACCCTTTATGTCTAATGACAAGAAAAGTTGGTACCTCACCACCTCACAAGTAGGCCCTGGAGAACGCCATTTTTATAAAATGGCACTGATGGGTGGATCCATGGAACAACTGACCACAATGCCTGGGAACAATGACGTCAGTCTTTCTCCTGATGAAAAGCACATGGCCATATTACACTCCTACAGCAATCAACCTTGGGAACTTTATTACAAAAAAACCGCTGCTAAAGCAGAAGCCCTTCAATTGACTTCTGGTCAGTCTGAAGAATTTAAAACATATGCGTGGAGAGACCCACAACTCGTTACTTTTAAAGCCCAAGATGGTGCAGATGTTCCTGCCCGCCTCTATCTTCCGGAAGCTTCGGTAAAAAATAATGCTGCGGTCATATTTGTGCACGGCGCCGGATATTTGCAGAACGTCCATAAATGGTGGTCCTCATATTTTAGAGAATACATGTTCCATAATTTGCTAACGGATTTAGGGTATACTGTTATTGATATCGATTACCGTGGCAGTGCAGGTTACGGCAGAGATTGGCGTACCGGAATTTACAGACATATGGGTGGTAAAGACCTATCTGATCAAGTGGACGGCGCCAAATACTTGGTGGACACTCACGGCATCGATAAAGAAAACATCGGGATTTACGGCGGTAGTTACGGAGGTTTCATCACCTTAATGGCGCTTTTCACAGAAGCGGAAACTTTTAAATCAGGCGCTGCCTTAAGATCGGTTACAGATTGGGCACATTACAATCACGGGTATACTTCAAACATTTTAAATGAACCCATTAATGATCCTATCGCGTATGAGCGCTCCTCGCCTATTTACTTTGCGGAAGGCTTGGAAGGTAACTTACTGATTGCCCATGGTATGGTAGATGTGAATGTACATTTTCAAGATGTGGTCCGCTTATCACAACGCCTGATTGAATTAGGAAAAGATAATTGGGAGATGGCTGTTTATCCCGCAGAAGACCATGGTTTTGTAGAACCAAGTAGCTGGACGGATGAATACAAGCGCATTTTAAAGCTCTTTAACACCACCCTTCTTAATAAATAATTTATGTTAACGACTTAATTATCAGCTCTTGACCTACAGAGCTATAGCGCCTATTGAGCTGATTATTAATCATTAATTCACGCTTACTACAACTATTTCAATTGCAATCCTTGTCAGTTTTGACTATTTTTGCAATATCTAAAACGCACAGCATGCAGACAAGTCAAAAAACGATCAACGATATATCTTTCGAAGAATTTCAAACAGAAATTCTGAGTGACTATAAAATAGCCATGACCAGTAGAGAATGTAGTCTACTTGGCCGAAGAGAGGTTCTGACCGGAAAAGCGAAGTTTGGTATTTTTGGTGACGGGAAAGAAGTGCCACAGCTGGCTTGGGCTAAAGTGTTCCAAAACGGCGATTTCCGTTCGGGATATTACCGCGACCAAACGTTTATGATGGCTATTGGAGCGTTGAGTATCCAACAGTTTTTTGCTGGGTTATATGGCGATGCGGATATTGACCATGATCCTATGTCTGGAGGACGTCAAATGGGCGGTCATTTTGGCACGCATAGTTTGGATGAAAAAGGCGACTGGAAAAATTTATTAGAACAAAAAAATTCGAGTGCCGACATCTCTCCTACTGCGGGTCAAATGCCACGCTTATTAGGATTGGCACAGGCTTCAAAAATATACAGAAATGTAAGTGGCATCCACAGTCCTAAATTTTCTGACAAAGGAAATGAAGTGGCTTGGGGCACCATAGGGAATGCAAGTACCAGTGAAGGTTTGTTTTTTGAAACCATTAATGCTGCGGGCGTTTTACAGGTACCAATGGTTATCAGCATTTGGGATGACGAATACGGTATTTCAGTGCATGCCAAACATCAAACCACCAAAGAAAACATTTCAGAAATCCTTAAAGGTTTTCAAAGAGATAAAGATAATAAAGGCTACGAAATACTCAAGGTAAAAGGATGGGATTACGTGGAGTTGGTAGAAACCTATCAACGTGCGTCTAAAATTGCACGAGAAGAACATGTACCCGTGATTATTCATGTGGTAGAATTGACACAACCTCAAGGCCATTCTACTTCAGGGTCTCATGAACGTTACAAAAACAAGGAACGTTTAGACTGGGAATTAGAAAACGATTGCATCAGAAAAATGCGGGATTGGATTGTAACACACGGCATTTCTACAGAAGTTGAATTGGATGCTATTGATAAAAACATCAAAAAGCAAGTCAGAGAAGGTAAAAAAGCCGCATGGGAGGCGTATCAAAATCCTATTAAGGAAGAACAACAGGAAGCCATACAGTTGCTGACAAATTTAGCCAAATCTAGTGCTAATAAAGTATTTATTGAGCGGGCGATTACAGAACTTTCTAACGTGAATGAAGCCATCCGAAAAGATATTGCTTCAGCAGTTAGAAAATCCTTGCGTTACGTGATTTCTGAAGAATCGGCACAAAAAGATGCTACCCATCAATGGATTGATGCCTATATCGAACGAATTCAACCAAAATACAGTTCTCATTTATACAGCCAATCAAAAAAATCTGCTTTACAGATTAAGGAGGTGAAACCTACTTATGACGATACTGCAGAGGATGTAGATGGCCGATTAGTATTACGGGACAATTTTGATATTATCTTTAAAAAATATCCACAGGCTTTAATTTTTGGTGAAGATGCAGGAACTATTGGTGATGTGAATCAAGGTTTAGAAGGACTACAAGAAAAATATGGCGAACTGAGAGTAGCTGACGCTGGAATTCGCGAAGCGACCATCATGGGTCAAGGCATCGGGATGGCCATGCGTGGTTTACGACCTATTGCTGAAATACAATATTTAGATTATATACTTTACGCACTCCAAATTATGAGTGATGATTTAGCCACCTTACACTATAGAACCAAAGGCCGTCAAAAAGCTCCCGTGATTGTAAGAACGCGAGGTCATCGATTGGAAGGTATTTGGCATTCCGGGTCTCAATTAGGGGGTATCTTAAACTTAATTAGAGGGATTCATGTGTTAGTGCCACGCAACATGACTAAAGCAGCCGGTTTTTATAATACCTTATTAGAATGTGATGAACCTGCCGTGGTCATTGAATGTTTAAATGGCTACCGACTTAAAGAAAAATTACCAACTAATTTAGGAGAATTTAAAACACCTTTAGGCGTCATTGAAACTGTTAAGGAAGGTAAAGACATTACGCTCGTATCTTACGGATCTACATTGCGTATGGTGGAACAAGCGGCAAAGGAATTATTAGAAGTTGGTATTGATGCCGAAGTCATTGACGTACAATCCTTGTTGCCGCTAGATATCAATCACGATATTGCAAAAAGTGTTCAAAAAACCAACCGATTGATGGTTATTGATGAAGATGTCCCTGGCGGCGCTTCAGCCTATTTATTGAATGCTATTTTAAACACCCAAGACGCTTATCAATATTTAGACAGCCAACCAAAAACATTAACAGCTCGTGCGCACAGACCGGCTTATGGTACGGATGGCGATTACTTCTCAAAACCCTCTTTAGAAGATATTTTTGAAAGTGTTTACGCTGTGATGCACGAGGTGAGCCCTAAAGATTATCCAAAATTGAGATAAACTGTTGAAAACAAGAGGAATTTAATTTAAGAATTTTATCTTTATAAGAAATTACTCCTCTTGAAATCTTACTTCCATACTTGCTTCATCGCATGCGTTTTGTTTGGCTTACTAGGAACTGGGGCGATTTATGCTCAAAAAGAGTCAGCAAATTGGTATTTTGGAGATTCGGCAGGCTTAGATTTTAATAGTGGCAGTCCTATTCCGCTGAAAAATGGTCAATTGATCACTAGTGAAGGGTGTGCTACAATTTCAGATCCTCAAGGAAACTTATTGTTCTACACGGACGGCACCAATGTTTGGGATCGTCAACACCGTATTATGGTTAATGGTACCGGCCTTTTAGGTCACAGCTCGAGTACCATGTCTGCCTTAATTATTCCCAAACCAGGCGATTTAAATTCCTATTACATTTTTACTATAGATAAGCCCAGTTATTTTTTAACTCGAGGACAACCTATTGATGGCGTCAACTATTCTGAAGTTGATATGTCTCTTAACAACGGGTATGGGGACATTGTCAGCTCAAATAAAAACGTTCACCTGATCACCTATGATAGCAATGACCCTGTCGAAAAAGAATACAAATCTTCAGAAAAGATCACTGCGGTTACCCACAGTGATGGCAGCAGCATTTGGGTGATCACTCAATTTATAAATAAATTTTATGCTTTTAGGGTTAATACCGACGGTGTCAATAAAACACCAATTGTTTCAACCGTACCTCAAACAGTTTTTCCACGTATTGATGATGTCGGCGCAAATATCTCGGCAATTGGTTACATGAAGCTTTCACCTGACGGAAAAAAGTTGGCCATAGCGCATAGTTCACTCTCTTTGGGAAGTCCAAAGACAGGAACCAAACGCTCCGGCAGTGTATTACTTTACGATTTCAACAATACCACCGGCATGATATCTCACCAGCAAACCATTATACGGGACACCTATCCTTACGGCATTGAATTTTCTCCAGATTCAAAATTATTGTATATCACCGTTAGCAACTTTAGTACGGCAGATGTATTTAAGGATAGTAATCTCTATCAATACAATCTGGAAAGTTCAAATATTGTGGCATCTCAATACAATGTCAAAACATCATTAAATGTGGCGGGCGCATTACAGTTGGCAATCGACGGTAAGATATATCGTGCTGGTTATGAAGTGTTTCAAAAGGGAGGCAAAAAGTTATCCGTAATTAATGCTCCAAACGTTATTGGGGGAGGCGCAAACTACGCCCATAATAGCGTAGACCTGGGAAGCAATCGGACAGCAGAACTTGGACTTCCGCCGTTTGTGCAATCTATTTTTAAATATACGTTTGATTATGAATTTACCTGTTTTGGTGATAACACCACATTTATAATCACCTCTGAAGATCCTTATGATACTGTAGTCTGGGATTTTGGAGATGGACAAAAGTCAACTCTAGAAGACCCAAAGCATACGTATACCAACCCAGCCGTTTACACCGTTAGCTTGTCCTTAACCTTAAATGGCATTACAAATGATCCATTGATTAAGCAAATCACAATTTCTGAACCACCAAAAGTGATGCCTACGTCCTATGAGTTGATTCAATGTGATTCCTATGATTCTGATCCTGCTGATGGTAAAGCCACTTTTAATTTAGAACTCGCTAATGGACCATTGACCTTTAATACCACGGATAATATTAAGGTGTTTTATTATACCGACAAGGCTTCAGCCGAGGCTGACCTTAATAATTCAAAAGCCTTAAACCCTATTTACACTAATAAGACTCAAGGAGAACTGCTCCACGCCAAAGTTTTTAAAGCCAATACCGCATGTTACAGCATGGCTAAGGTTAAATTAACAACCACCCAGGCTATCGATTTGGAGTCGTTTCAATTAATGGGCTGTGCTATTGGCACCAACGGAGAAGGGATTTTCAATTTGGATATCGCCAGGCAAAATATTATTAAAGAACTCGCCTTGCCCAACAATGTCACCCTTACATTTCATGAAAATGAATCTGATGGGGCAATAGGAATACATCCCCTTCCTGATCAGTTCACATCAATGGCCACGTCACTTTATATAAGAGCTGAAAATGATAATATATGCTATGGTAATGGAGTTTTAAAACTGATGGTGCAGGTTTTTCCTACATTAGAAAATCAGATTATTGAAGTGTGTCAATCAGAATTTCCTATAATTGTAGAATCGGGCATTCCACTAGCACAAATTAAAAACTTCACCTATATGTGGAACACTGGACAGCAAAGTAATTTTATTGAAGTAAGTCAACCTGGGGTGTACCAACTCAGTATTTCTGACCCTACAATAGGTTGTGGAGAAACAATAAATTTTACCGTGGTTCAAAATGAGATAGCCACAATTGAAACTATTGATGTAACCGATTATACTGTTACTGTACATTTAAGTCAGCCAATTGAAGCATTTGAATTTGCCTTAACCACTCTACTCGGGCCTTACCAACCGAGCAATCAATTCGTAAATATTGCCCCTGGTAAGCACAGTGTATTTGTAAGGGATAAAAACCAGTGCACTACGGTCTCTAGAGAGTTTTATGTTATGGGCTTTCCAAAATACTTCACGCCTAACAATGATAGTCACCATCAATATTGGAATGTAAAAGGGTTAGAACCGACTACCAACACGCATAGCGACATTACTATTTTTAATCGATACGGGAAGTTGCTTTACAGTTTTGACCCTCTCAAATCTCGAGGTTGGGATGGAACTTATAATGGGCAATTGCTAATTCCGGACGATTACTGGTTTACTTTTCGATTGTCTGAGGGTGAATTTTATAGCGGACATTTCAGTTTAAAATTGTAGAAGGAATTTATGCACACTTCCTCATTCCTATATTTTCATATATTTGCCATCTAAATAAATTAATGTATTAAAATGAAAAATAACAACCTAAACGACTTAGCTTTTGCAATTTTAAGAGTCTCCTTTTCAGCAATGATGCTGACCCATGGCATTCCAAAGCTCACCATGCTTATGGCAAATTCATCCGGATTTCCTGATCCATTTGGGATAGGTAGTACGCCGTCTTTAGTGCTCGCTATTATTGGAGAAGTGATTGCCCCACTGCTCGTGCTTATTGGATTTAAAACACGACTTGCGGCCATCCCGGTTATTATTACTATGGCCACAGCCGCCTTTTTTATTCACATTAATGACGATTTTGGAACCAAAGAAAAAGCGATTCTTTATCTTTTAGCATTTATCATTATCGCAATGGTTGGACCAGGAAAATATTCAGTAGACGGTAAAAAATAAGGAAATGAAGGCGGTCTCAGTTGTTACCATTAAGAAAGAATTAAAGCACCGTTCAACAGAAGAGTTGTTGGAACTGTGTTTGCGTCTTTCTAAATTTAAAAAAGAAAACAAAGAGCTCCTCACTTATTTATTGTTTGAATCTCACGATGAAGAAGGCTATATTGAAACCGTAAAGGTAGAAATAGACGAACAGTTTGAAGCCATAAACACCAACAGTTATTTTTACATAAAAAAGAGTGTTCGGAAAATCCTGAGAAATATTAAAAAATACGCGCGCTATTCTCTTAAAAAAGAAACCGAAGTAGAACTCCTGCTCCATTTTTGTACAAAGCTCAAAGATTTTAAACCGTCCATGTCAAAAAACGCCACCTTATTGAACATTTATGACCGACAAATTGCATTAATCAAGAAAATAGTTAGCGGTTTGCACGAGGATCTACAATACGACTATCAGGTGCAATTGGAAGATTTAGAAGGGTAACAGGACCATTTTCCATACCATAAAAAAAGCGTCGCACAACTTATGTACGACGCTTTATATTTTTTATCATTGTTGTCCGATAAAGAATCAAGACCGCTGCGCTTTTAGAATAAAGAATTAAGACTTGTTTGCAACTAACTGACAAACAACGATCATTTAAATTAAAATCGCACATTCCCTCTCGGTAGAAACAGTTTCTAAAATGCAAGGTCTCATTTCGGAAATCTTATAATGTCCCTTGCTTTAAATGAGTTTGTTAATTTATTATTTATTATTATCGGACACTAATGATTTTTTATAAGACTCTATTATTAGGCTGTTTGGTCTTCATGTTTCCCTTCATACACCTCTTCTACAAGTTTGGCGTTAAATGCGGGTAAATCTTTCGGCGATCTACTGGTCACCAATCCTTCATCTACCACAACTTCTTCATCTACCCAATGGGCACCAGCATTCTTTAAATCCGTTTTAATGGAACCATAAGAGGTTATTTTTCGTCCTTTTAAAACATCAGCCTCTGCCAATAACCATGGTCCGTGGCAAATGGCACCTACTGGTTTTTTATTCTCAAAAAATGACTTTATAAATTGAACTGCCTTTGGGTTGGCGCGTAACTTATCCGGATTAATCACGCCTCCCGGCAACATTAATGCGTGATAGTCGCTTTGGCTTACTTCGTCCAAAGTTTTGTCAACTTTATAGTCTGAACCCCAATTTCCATCAGCCCAAGCTTTAATTGTACCTTTGTCTTCTGAAACAATATGGACTTCTGCTCCAGCTTTTTCCAGAGCTTTTTTAGGCTCTCTTAATTCACTTTCTTCAAATCCGTTGGTGGCTAATATGGCGACTTTTTTCTTATTTAAATTTTCCATGAGTGGTCTTTATTTTTAAATTAATAATTGATTAAGCATCAAATTAACCAAAATATAAAGGATACAGAAATTACACAGTCGGTTTAACCTAAGCTTAATAAAATTTGTTAAGACCTCTTAAAATACAGTACTGATGTCTTTACACAGATTATCTCATTATGTGTACGAGCAGTTCTTTGAGCAAATCGCCTTGAGGCACGGCATTGGCTCCAACCCCTTTGCTTTTAAGGTCAAATTCTCGTAAAGTAGCCACCACGGCACTCACTTTTCTCATAGGAAAATTTCGAGCAGCGGTGATATACTCATTTACAAAGTACGGATTGATTTTTAAGGCAGAGGCCACACTGCGTGGCGATTTATCGGTTAAGCCGTGAAAATGGAGCAACTGGGAGAAAAAATTAAAGAGCAAAGATACCGTGACCACCATGGGATTGTCCTTGGGATTTTCCGCAAAGTAGGTAATTATCTGATGGGCTTTTTTAACGTCATTATCGCCAATAGCTTTCCGCAGTTCGAAGTTGTTAAAATCTTTACTTATGCCAATATTTTCTTCGATATGTTCCGGAGAAATCTGAGTGCCTTTAGGAAGGATAATTTGGAGTTTTTCCAATTCATTATTGATTTTACTCAAATCAGTGCCTAAAAACTCCACTAACATTTGAGAAGCCTTGGGAGCGATTGTAAAATCTTTAGGCGCCAGAATTCTTCTGATCCATTCGCCTACCTGATTTTCGTAAAGTTTTTTACTCTCATACACCATCCCCATTTTATTCAGTGTCTTATAAAGGGATTTGCGTTTGTCAATGGTTTTGTATTTATAATTCATCACCAAAATGGTGGTCGGTTGCGGATTTTTAGCATAATCTACCAACTTTTCAATGCTTCTGGATAAATCTTGAGCTTCCTTTACAATAATTACTTGATATTCTGCCATCATTGGAAAGCGTTTGGCATTCCCCACAATATCATCAATAGTCACATCGCGTCCGTAAAGAACCATCTGATTAAAACCGCGTTCTTCTTCGGTGAGCACATGATCTTCTATAAAGTCTGAAATCTTATCAATATAATAAGGCTCCTCTCCCATCAAAAAATAAATAGGCTTTAACTTTCTGCTCTTAATGTCAGCCGCCAACTGTTTTACTTCGTCCAAAATCTGTAAAGTTTTCAAATATTAAAACACCACAAACCAATTTCTGCTTGTGAAGTTTGGTAATTGGGTATTGAAGATTAACTTTGGGATTGTCTAATTAAAAAGCCTTGCAACCACTCAATTTTCCAAAGTTTTCGTTCCGATTCAAAAATAGCGAAAATAAAGTATCTATTTTTGACACGGTTCGTAAAAAGTTTATCGTTTTACAGCCGGAAGAATGGGTCCGTCAGCACTGTGTACACTATTTGATCACGGAGAAACATTACCCGCATTCCTTAATAAATGTTGAAAAGGAATTGACCATCAATACATTAAAAAAACGCTATGATATTGTGGTTTTTGACCCCCAAGGCCAAGTGTTTTTAATTGTGGAATGTAAAGCGCCACAGATAAAAATTGATCAAAGCACGTTTGATCAGATTGCTCGGTACAATTTATCTTTAAAAGCTGAATACTTAATGGTGACCAATGGCTTGGATCATTATTATTGTCAGATGGATTTTGAAGCGGAAAGCTATGTATTTTTAAAGGACATTCCAGATTATAACTATATACAGCCCAAAAGTGGGCTTTGATAACACCACAAAAGTGATTAAAAATCAGATAGCAATTGTCATCCTAAATTGGAATGGTAAAGCCTTGCTGGAGCAATTTCTACCTTCAATCATGGCCCATTCTAGCTCCGCCACAGTGTATGTTGCAGATAATGCCTCTACTGATGATTCCGTGACATTTTTACAATCACATTACCCAACCGTCAAAATCATACAGAATAATGTAAACGGTGGCTATGCAAAAGGGTATAATCATGCGCTCCGCCAAGTAGATGAAGATATATTTTGTCTGTTAAATAGCGATATTGAAGTTACTGAAAACTGGCTTAATCCTGTTCAAGAACTTTTTGACACGCAACCAGAAACCGCCATAGTGCAGCCAAAAATTTTAGATTATAATAACAAAGCATACTTTGAATACGCTGGCGCTGCGGGCGGATTTATAGATAAATTTGGATATCCCTATTGTAGAGGACGCATTTTTGATACGATTGAAAAAGACCTAGGACAGTACAACGATACCACATCCATTTTTTGGGCTTCAGGTGCCTGCTTTTTTATTCGGAAATCGGTTTTTAAAGCACTAAATGGGTTTGACGAACCGTTTTTTGCACACATGGAAGAGATTGATTTGTGTTGGCGCGCCCATAATTCCGGATATCACACCGCATATGTGGGCACGTCTACGGTCTATCATGTAGGAGGCGCAACTTTAAGCAGTACAAACCCTAAAAAAACATATCTCAATTTTAGAAACAGTTTGTTTACGATTACGAAAAATGCACCTAAAAATTTATTTTTTTTGATTTTTACCCGATTGCTTTTGGACGGATTAGCAAGTGTAAAGTTTCTGCTGGAATTTAAGGTTTCGCATATTTTAGCGATCCTAAAAGCCCATGGACATTTTTATTTACGACTTCCGCAACTTTTAAAAGAAAGAAAACTTTTAAGGCGACAGAATGCCCACGTTTTCAATTCAAAATACTACGATATAAGCTCCATTGTTTGGCAGTATTACCTGCGAAAACGAAGGATATTTTAGGAATGCAAAAATTTGTTAATTTTTTTGTTAATTCTTCTTGTAAGTGCCGTTTTTTATATAATTTTGGTTCGTTGAATTACTAATTATTTAATCGCTACCATTATGAAAAAAATCATGTTATTAAGTGTGTTTTCATTGTTCATCTTGAGCTCCTGCGTTTCTAAAAAGGAATACGCTGCTCTGGAAGCAAAACAAAAAGAAACACAAGATTTATTAAACACCGCAACTGTTAAATTGAACAGCTGTTTATCTGACTACTCTGCCGCTAACGCTCGAGTTCAAGGTTTACAAGAGCAATTGGCTGATATGCGTAGAACCAATCAAGATCTTATTGACACCAAAGGCAACTTAACTACACTTACTCAAAAAGGTGCTGAAAACCTTGAAAAGTCTTTAGAAAGTCTTAAAGAAAAAGATTTAAAGATCACACGTTTACAAGATGCATTGACTAAAAAGGACAGTGTTACACTTGCAATCGTTACAAGTTTAAAGAAAGATGTTGGTCTTAGCGATCCGGATATTCAAATTAATGTTGAAAAAGGAGTTGTTTACATCTCTATTGCTGACAAATTATTATTCCAAAGTGGTAGCTACAACGTAACTTCTAGAGCTAAAGAAATCTTAAGTAAAGTTGCAACCGTAGTTAATGGAAAACCTGATTTTGAATGTATGGTTGAAGGTCACACAGATAGCGTTCCTTACAAAAAAGGCGGTATCTTACAAGACAACTGGGATTTAAGTGTTAAACGTGCAACTTCTATCGTAAGAGTATTAGAAGATTTAGGTGTTAACCCTAAACAACTAATTGCAGCTGGACGTAGTGAGTATGTACCATTAGTTTCTAATGATACTGCTGAAAACAGAGCTACAAACAGACGTACTCGTATTTTAGTACTTCCTAAAATTGACCAATTCTACGAAATGGTAGAAAAAGAAATGAAAAACATGATTGCTGCAGATGCACAGTCTAAAAAATAAGTCATTTTCTTAAACAATATTAAAAAAGCTCAGCGTGTAAACGTTGAGCTTTTTTTATGACTTACAGTGCCCTTATTTTCAAATGTACCGATTTAAAAAATCTCCAAACTTCCTTTACCTTCCCTGACGATTACTGGTTCATCTTCAGACAAATCGATAATGGTTGAGGCTTGATTATCGCCATAACCCCCATCAATTACCAAGTCGACCAAATTATCCCATTTTTCCAAGATCAATTCCGGATCTGTGGTGTATTCAATAATTTCGTCCTCATCACGAATAGAAGTTGATATAATGGGGCGACCTAACTGTCTTACAATTTCTAGTGCAATATTGTTATTGGGCACACGGATGCCCACAGTTTTCTTTTTCTTAAACGGATGCGGTAGTGTTTTGGCTCCTGGAAGAATAAAGGTATAAGGCCCTGGCAGGGCGCGTTTTAAAATTTTAAATGTGGTGGAGTCGATCTGCTTAACATAATCACTCAGATTACTTAAATCGCTACAGATAAATGAAAAATTGGCCTTATCCAATTTCACCCCCTTAATCTGCGCTACCCGCTCTAAAGCTTTTATATTATTGATATCGCAGCCCAATCCATAAACGGTATCAGTAGGATAAATGATAAGTCCGCCAGCTTTAAGCACTTTAATGACTTTCTTAATTTCCTTGGCGTTGGGGTTCTCTTCGTAAATTCTAATAAATTCAGCCATACTGTAAAGATTATGAGTTTATTTACAAAGTAATTAAATATTTTATTATGAAGGGTATAAATCTTGTTTTAGTGGGCGAGAGCGTCCCTTGAAGACCTTTTAAACCTATAAAAATGGGATGCTATCCCATATTCAGATGATGACGTTCTCAACTATCTCAGTCTTAGCGGAAGGAAACGGAAGACAACCTATTTCGCAAATCCATCAATCATAAAAACTATTTTACCGAAAAAGAGGCTGATTTTAATAACGTAATTAAGGATCAACTGCTTGAGGTCTTATAAGATCCTTAAATCTTTTGCGCTACCACGAAAACCCTAAATCTGGACATTTGTATAAATGAGTTGCTTTGATGCGCTTGCGAAAGTTATCCTAGCACATCCAATTTGGCAAATCGTAATAATAATTTTTTGACGCCACCGTGTTCAAAGTTTATTTCAGCTTTGGTATCGGTACCAACACCTTCTATTTTTAAAACTTCCCCTTTTCCAAAACGCATGTGTTCTACCACATTGCCTACGGTCAATTTGCCATCAAAAAGATTCACATCAGGACTTCCTGTCGATTTGCCTATAGGTTTTAACTTGGCTGGCGGAATAAATTTTGCGGGTTTTTCTTCAGATTTTCGCTTGGTCGGTTTTTTGAAACGGATTTGGTTGGGCTCAATATCTCCAAAAATATCTGCAGATAACATCGGATTGAATCGTCGGTCATCAATTGGTGTCAAGATCTCCAAGAAATTTTCGTCAATTTCCTCAATAAAACGGCTCGGTTCTGCATCAATTAATTTTCCCCAACGGTAGCGCGACATCGTATAGGTCAAATACGCCTGCTTTTCAGCTCTGGTTAACGCGACATAAAATAAACGGCGCTCCTCCTCCAATTCACTACGGGTGTTCATACTCATACCACTCGGGAAGAGATCTTCTTCCATCCCCACGATATAAACATAAGGAAACTCCAAACCTTTCGCCAAGTGAATGGTCATCAGCGCCACGTGATCGGCATCGCCTTTATTGGCATCCAAATCTGTTGCCAGTGCGACATCTTCCAAAAACTCCGGAAGAGATCCAGTGGCATCAGCCAATTCTTCCTGACCTTCCACAAAATCCTTAATCCCGTTGAGCAACTCCTCAATGTTTTCCATTTTGGCTATGCCTTCTGGCGTCCCGTCATTTTTGAATTCCTTGATCAGACCAGTCACCTTCGTTACGTGCTCGGCCAAATCAAAAGCATTGGCCGTTTGGTTCATCACCTGAAAACTTTCGATCATGGTGACAAAATTCTTTAATTTATTTTTTGTTCCCGAATTAATGTTGATATCTACTTTAACCACATGCTTCATCACCTCAAAAATGGAGCGGTTATAACCATTGGCGGCCACAACCAAGCGATCTATTGTCGTTTGACCAATACCACGACCCGGAAAGTTAATCACACGTTTCAGCGCTTCTTCATCGGCCGGATTAATAATCAAGCGTAAGTAGGATAGCACATCTTTAATCTCTTTTCGTTGATAGAAAGAAAGTCCTCCGTAAATTCTATAGGGAATGTTTCGTTTTCTCAAGGCGTCCTCCATAGCACGGGATTGTGCATTGGTACGGTAGAGAATCGCAAAATCACTATTATCGAGCTGGTGCTCCATTTTATTTTCAAAGATGGAACTTGCAACAAAACGGCCTTCATCCCCATCGGTCATTAATCGGTTGACTTTAATTTTAGGGCCGTCATCGTTTGCTGTCCACACCACTTTCTCAAGTTTAGTCTGGTTTTTATCGATGATGGAATTGGCTGCATTGACAATATTCTTGGTCGATCGGTAATTCTGTTCCAAACGGAACATCTTTACATCATCGTAATCCTTTTGAAAATTTAAAATATTATTGATATTGGCACCCCTAAAGGCATAAATACTTTGGGCATCATCTCCCACCACACAAATATTTTGGAATTTATCAGATAAAGCCCTTACAATTAAATACTGAGAATGGTTAGTATCCTGATACTCATCTACCAAGATGTAGCGGAACCGGTTCTGATATTTTGCCAATACATCCGGAAAACGAGTCAGTAACTCGTTAGTTTTTAAAAGCAAATCATCAAAATCCATAGCCCCCGCCTTAAAACAACGGTCTACATAATTCTTATAGATGTCGCCTAATCTCAGGCGTTTGGCCATGGTATCTGCCTCAATAAGTTCAGCATTCTGAAAATAGGCTTTTACGGTAATCAGACTGTTTTTGTAGGAGGAAATTCGAGAGCTGATCTGTTTGGTTTTATAAATATCCTTATCCAGTCCCATTTCCTTAATAATGGCCCCAATCAGACGTTGGGAATCCTGTGCATCATAAATGGTAAAATTGCTAGGATACCCTAATTTATCTGCTTCAATTCGCAGAATCTTAGCAAAGACAGAGTGAAATGTACCCATCCACAAATTCTTTGCTTCACTAGTGCCTACAATTTCTGAAATTCTGCCCTTCATTTCGCGAGCAGCTTTATTGGTAAACGTCAAAGAAAGGATGTTAAACGGGTCCACACCCTGACTCATTAAATAGGCAATCCTAAATGTCAACACACGGGTTTTACCAGAACCGGCTCCCGCAATCACAATCATAGGGCCTTCCTTCTGCAATGTTGGTGCTAGTTGCGCTTCGTTTAACTGACTTAAATACTTTTCCAAATCTCCTTCAATTTTAAGAGTGTGAAATTAACCAAAGCTTCTGTTTTTAGTAAGCATTTTGATGATTAATTATAAACAATTGCGATTGTTTTAACACTTTAAAATATTTTGAATACCTTTAAAATACTAACCCAATTGTAAATATCATGAAATACATTTCTCTTATAACTTGCCTCTTCGCTTCTATGATTTGTAATGCGCAAAATGAGCTTGAGGCTGATTTAAAAGCTGTAGAAGCCAGAGTCATTGAGTGGCGGCGCGATTTTCATGAACACCCAGAACTCAGCAATCAGGAGTTTAAAACAGCTGAAAAAATTGCAGCACATTTAAAATCCTTGGGCATGGAAGTCACCACAGGCGTGGCAAAAACCGGAGTGGTAGGACTTTTAAGAGGTAATTCTCCCGGAAAGGTCGTGGCTTTAAGAGCGGATATTGATGCACTGCCCGTCACTGAACGCAATGCATTGCCATTTAAATCGGATGTAGTGGCAGAATTTATGGGCGTCAAAACCGGAGTCATGCATGCCTGTGGCCACGATACACATACCGCCATTTTGATGGGCGTGGCGGAAGTAATGTCTAAGCATAAAGATAAAATTAACGGCACCATAAAGTTCATATTTCAACCGGCCGAAGAAGGACCACCTCCAGGGGAAGAGGGCGGTGCCAAATTGATGATTAAGGAAGGCGTGTTAGAAAACCCTAAAGTTGATGCTATTTTTGGGTTGCACATCAACTCCGCTACCCCTGTGGGCACCCTAAAATACAAATCTGGAGGCATTATGGCTGCGGTAGAGCGGTTTGTCATCACCGTAAAAGGCAAACAGACGCACGGCTCTCAACCTTGGTCTGGTGTAGATCCTATCTTAATTTCTGCAAAGATTATTGATGGCCTGCAAACCATTGTCAGCAGAGAATTAGACCTTACCGAGGAAGCGGCCGTCATAACCGTAGGGAAAATAACGAGTGGGGTTCGATTTAACATCATTCCTGAAAGTGCTGAACTCATTGGGACTGTACGCTCCTTAGATCCTAAAATGAAAACCAAGATCATTAAACGCATGACGGAAATGACTGAAACCATTGCTAAAGCTTACGGTGGCACAGCTACTATAAGCTTTGAAAACAACACCTCCATAACCTATAACGACCCTGATTTGACCGCTGCAATGCTCCCTACCCTCCAAAAGGTAGCTGGTACTGAAAAGGTTGTACTCACAAAAGCGGTAACGGGTGGTGAGGATTTTTCGTATTTTCAAGAAGTGGTTCCCGGACTCTATTTCTTTTTAGGTGGCATGACTCCAGGAAATACAGAGGCATTTCCGCACCACACCCCAGACTTCGTGATTGATGAAAGCGGCATGCTATTGGGCATCAAAACGCTGACCCAACTAGCCTTAGACTATTTAAATCAGAACTAAAATGCGCGGGTTGTAATTAAAAAAACTTATTTTTTCCCATCGCCAGTCAAGACACTGACCAGTCCTGAACGGACACTAAGCCATAAGAAATTAAAAACAGATTTGGTATGGTCGCGCTCAATACCTTCTTTTGCGCCTTCTCTGAAATTATCTGCAGAAGCCTCGCTGTCCTTTTTAATAAAAAGATTGGCGATTGCGGACAATACCTTGTTTTTATTTTTGCCTTCCTTGTCTAGGACAATAACTTTAAAAGCATCGTAGTTGACCCTCATGTCTACCCGAGATGTATTGACATCACCAGAAATTGTAGCGTAGGTTTTGAGCAGCTCGCCTTCAAATTTAACTTTTAAATTACGCTGCGAAAACGGATTTAAATCTGGTGCCGGAAGTTTGCCGATGTCTACTCTAAATACAAACGCGTCATTTAAATTATTGACATCAAATTCCCAATCAACTTTTAAGGGTGTTCTAGACATAAAAACGGCATCAATGGCTACCCTTGTTTTTTCTGGACTCGCATAAGTATTACTGATATTTTTAATATCAACATTCATCTTTGTAAAGGAAATTTCTCCAGCGGCCATGTTTGCATTTACCTTTTCAGCATATACAATACTGGCATTTTTTAACTGAACTTCACTTAAAGTTAAATCAAACTTAAGCTCCCTTAACATCTTACTATACAAATTTTTACGTGTAAAATCATCTGCAACTAATTTGTTTCTATAGATGTACATATCCGGACTCTCAAAAACTACTTTCGGACTTCTAAAGAAAAACACCGAATCCTTTTCATAACCAAATTCTTGACCCTCCAAACTCAACGACGGAATAGTCACATCAAAATGATCACGCTCCACACTGATCATTTGATTAAGTTTTGCTTTTGAATATTTAGTATACACCTGCAACTGATTAAAATTGGCACGATCTTGAGTTATCACAGCGGATGCCAATCTCAAATCTTCATACGGTCCCATTTTAAGATGTACATCATTAAAAGAGAGGTTATAATCACCATAAGCAAACGGGATGCGCTGTTTTACTGAGGTATTATTTGCTTTTATACCCATCACGTTTGCAGTCAGCTTTGTGGTGTGTAAGATGAGCGAGTCTGTATCTATATCGTTAATACGGAGTTCGCCATTTTGAATGTTAAAGCGCCCTATTTTTATTTCTTTCTTCAACTTCTCTAAAGCTGAATATTTATATTCCTTTTTAGGAATTGTACTATTATGATTGTAAAGCAATTTCGGGCTCCTTAATTGCACACTCTCTACACTAATATTATCCGAAGAATAATAGTTCCAATACCCAAACCCATCTACTAAAAGCGAATCCAACTCCAATTCAGAATTAATCTTCGAGCTGTGCGTGCCTCTGTTGACTAGTTTAGGTTTGACTATGATCACGGTGCCGCCCCACAGATTAACATCTAAGGATTCATAATCCAGAGAAATGGTCTCAGGAAGCTCATTATCCAGAAAATTTTCAAGCTTGGATGTGATCATGGCATTCGCCACAAAATAACCCACAACACCGATCACCAATAGCGTCAGTACCGTTATCAATGTAATTTTTACAGGTTTTGTCATGAGTTAAAGATATGATTTTAGCCGTATATGGTTTAAAATAAAATTAAAATAATCAGAAATACACAGAGCACTATTCCTTCAGGTTATAAAGGTCTGTTTTTTTAAAATACTTTACGAAATTTTAAAAAAAACATCTTATGTTTGATGAAATTTAAAAGTCCACTATGGAATTTGGAACGAAATTAATTGATGCATTACTTTACGCAATTCCTGCGTTGATTACAGGTTTAGTAGCTTATTACTTTTTTAAGGAGCACACCAAGAATGAAGATGGAAGAAGACGCTTTTTATTGCAAAAAGATATGCAGGTTAACGCCATGCCATTGCGCCTCCAAGCCTATGAACGTATGGCCATTTTCCTAGAGCGCATCACTCCCACAAAACTCATTGTTAGAGTCGTACCAACATCTTCTAATAAAGACAGTTACGAAAATTTACTTATAGCAAACATTGAACAGGAATTTGAGCATAATTTAGCACAACAAATTTACATTTCTGACGATTGTTGGAGCATTATTTCCGCTGCAAAAAACGCCACCATTCAATTAATTCGGAAAGCCAGTCTTTCAGAAAAAATTGATTCTGCTGACAAGCTGAGAGAGGTTATTTTAAATGAAATGATGGAGAAACGCGCCCCTAGCGATACGGCATTATCCTACATCAAACAAGAGGCAAGTCAGATGTGGTAACCTATGATCAGTTCCACTTCCAAGATTCTTGAAGCATACTTAAAATCAACATCACCACACCATATCCCCATCAGTGAGACATGAAATACTGACTTATTGCATCAGCGTAATTACTTTATTAGGATTAATGGATGAGAATGTAAAATCAAAATCTTACTACAAATCATTCCATCTACACTCTCAATCTCTATTCCGTTTTTTCGGGCTTTAACGGACTTGTTTCAGAATCTTTGTACTTGGCAAAATCAAAACCGCTCTGCCACCATAAATTCATTTTCTCTTTATTAAAAACCAATGAATTGGTAGTCAAAACCGTTGGCGTGTAGTAGAAATTAATAATCGCACCTTGGTTGTTGGCCACAAATTTTCCGATGCGAATGTTCTGAAATTCTATCCGATCCAGCATAAACGCAAACATGTTTGTCAATAATGAAAAGGCGTTTAAAGAAGGCATCCGGTTGACCTGGGTCACCTCCGTCTGTAATATGATTGCATCTACCACCGTGGCGCCGCGCTTAATAGCTTCTTCTATAGGCACCATAGATCCCAAACCACCGTCAGCATATTCGCAGCCATCTTTTTTTGCCAAGGACATGAACGGGGTGTAATTGCAGGAAATCCATACCCAGTCTATAAATTCGTGATAATCAAAATCTTTAACCGACTTGTATTCCACCTGATTCAAAGATAAATTGGAAACGGTGACCACGATATCAGACTTCAAACTTTTCAAGACATTAAATCCCTCTTCCGTAACGTGCGAATAGATCAATTTCTTCAGGTTTTGGCTTTCTCCAAAGGTTTTGCTGCCACTGAACAAATTACGCAAAACATTAAAGTGATTGATGCTAATGGTTTCAATTCCTTTCTTTCTTTTGATGTTAAACGGACAGACATTAAAAATGGAATCCTGGGTCACATTGGTGTAAATCTCCTTGATCTCCTGCACTTTTTTTAGCGCCAAATGAGACACCAACAGACTACCGGTAGAGGTGCCGATATACAGATCATAATCGAGTTTTTTATGTTCAATAAGATATTGAGCTACACCACCCGCAAATGCCCCTTTACTCCCTCCACCCGAAATTACTAATGCCCTCATATATTATAAATTATGCATTTATACTTAATTAGTTAGTTTATCTATAATATGAGCATATGCTTCCACGGATCTCAACTCCTCAAGCAACTGTATAGCAAAGTTTTTAAATCGCCAATTATGGTGTTTGGTGGCCTGAATTAAATTACCCAATGATCGCTCGTCAAAGCCATTGATCAGCTTCACATAATGAAATGCATTCATCCGCAATTCAAACCCAAATTCCGGATCTGTATAGCCGTTGAGCTCATCAAAAATTGCTTCTTTCTGATCAGGCTGATACTCTACCGTATTTAAATGCAAAGCGAGCCAAAGCAACTTAACGTTATAATCACTAAAACCAACTATAGATTTAGTTTGCTGCAAATACCGAGCACGGTCTTGCGAAAAATTAACCCATAAATTGTACAGTGCCGCCTCCTTAGTTAAGTAAGAGGCATCTTGCAGCAAACTCTCGTAACGCTGCTTAAAATCTAGAGGAACGGTGGTCAATTTTTGTGCAATAGCTTGCCGCACTTCCATACTGTTATTAAAATCTTCCAATTTAACAACATAGGACTCATGGGAGAGAATTTTTATTTTGGCTTGATCAGAAATATCAGATACCAAATAATCATTGCATAAATCCGGATGCCTTTCACAACTCACCTCCATATATTCCCGAATAAACGCAGAGGCCTTTAAACTTTTCACCATAGCATCTTGAGGCAAGGCTACATCTTCCAACCAAGTTTTGACAAAATCAGACAATTCCTGACCAC
Source organism: Gelidibacter salicanalis (assembly GCF_007997285.1). Taxonomy (GTDB): domain Bacteria; phylum Bacteroidota; class Bacteroidia; order Flavobacteriales; family Flavobacteriaceae; genus Gelidibacter; species Gelidibacter salicanalis. The sequence goes on along the minus strand of NZ_VORX01000004.1, from coordinate 303,572 downwards.
TGGCTTTTTCAACTTCAGATATAAAATCAGATGTTTCTACGTTTTGAAAACTGTGCTCTTCAAGATAGTTTCTTACGGCAGTCCTAAACGCCTCGTCCCCTACTTGCTCTCGCAACACATGTAAAGTCCAAGCACCCTTCTGATAAAAGGTCAGACTGCTAGATTTAGGATCGAGCAATGACGTGTTGTTCCCCGCGTTTTCCTGCGCCAATAACTGCTGAGCATATTCGTGCAGGCGCCAATAATAATAGTCCTCACCAAACACCTCTCGTTCCGCTAAAAGCGCGTAATAGGTAGCAAATCCTTCTTGCAACCAATGGTGCGTACTGCTCTTAGCAGTAACTAAATTGCCAAACCACTGGTGCGCCAACTCATGCGCATTGACGTTGACATAATTTCTATCGTTAAATGCGATATCATCCACCACCAACGCATCAGAGAAAATGGTTAACGTTGTGTTTTCCATCCCCGAATACAGAAAATCCTTCACAGGTGCTTGTCGGTATGTTTTCCAAGGAAAATCGACCCCGATTTCGGATTCCAAAAAGTCAAACATCTGTTTGCTATAGCGATAAGTAGCGTCTACTTTGGCGGAATCGTCTTGGTAATAGTAATACTCTAAAGGAATGCCTCTATTAGAAATTTCAGATTTGACTTCGTACTCGCCAATAACAAGTGCCACAAGATAACTGCTCATTGGCGCCTCCATATCATATGACCATTTCAGGCGTCCTTCGGGTAAGATTTCCTTTTTGACAAGCAGACCGTTTGCCAGCACAGTGTAGCCTTCATCATGAATGATGGACAGATCAAATTCAATTTTATCGTTAACATCATCACTGCTAGGCAACCAATGACTGGTGTACTTGCCCTGACCTTGGGTCCAAACTTGATCACCTATCCAATAAAGCGCTTGAGTTGGCTTTGCAGTATAGGAGAATTGCACCTCATACTCGCCCTGTTGTTTAAAGTTGCGATAGAAAACCACCTTGTCCGGATATACCTTATACTTTAGGTCTTGATAGGCTGCAGCATCTAAATTTTTAATTTTCAACCTATTAAAAGTCATTCCGACGGCGTCCAAGTACACGGAATCACTATCCTTTAATACAGCAAACTTCACGGATACATCGCCGGAAAGCGCTCCTAGATTCAAAAACTCAAGATCCGCCTTGAGGCTCTGAAAGTCGACAACTTCGGTTTGCTGCGCGAAGGCCTGCACCGTAATCAGCGCAAGACAGGTCATTAAAAACAATCTCATAAACAAGTATTTACTAAACTGAGACCAAATTAAGAAAATAAATCGCTAATAGCGTTTGAGGCCAGGCGATATTCACCCAAAAGCCGCTGAGCTGAATTTAATATAAGATTGAGATTGTTCGCTCTTTGCGTTTTAAAAACCCGATTGGAACAACTTCTTCAGTTTTACATTCACCGGAAATTGTTAAATTCGCAATTATGAATGCCAAATTGCAAACCCCCATTGACTACCTGAAGGGCGTCGGCCCCAATCGAGCGGCTTTACTTCGTTCTGAGCTTGGCATACACACCTATCAAGATCTGATCAACCTGTTTCCCAATCGGTATATAGACAAAACCAACTACTATAAAATCAACCAATTACAACGCAATGGCGCGGATGTTCAAATTATTGGTGTCATTACGGGGTTTAAAGACGTTGGTGAAGGCCGTGCGAAACGTTTGGTAGCGACCTTTAAAGACGACACGGGCATCCTAGAATTGGTATGGTTTAGGGGCCATAAATGGATTAGAGACAGCATCACCCCAGGCACCAAGTATGTCATTTTTGGAAAAACCAATTGGTTTAACGGCGTTTTTAGCATGCCGCATCCCGAAATGGAAGCCTTGGAGGAGCATGAGAAGAACTTACGGTCTGCCATGCAACCTATTTATCCGTCTACTGAAAAATTGGCCAATAAAGGGATTTCAAATCGGGTTTTGAACAAAATTATGCAGCAATTGTTCCTGGAAACTCATGGACGATTTGAAGAAACCTTATCCCCACGCCTCATTTCAGAACTGAAATTAATTGACAAAAGCAAAGCACTTTTTAACATCCATTTTCCCGAGAATAGTGAGCTCTTAGCGCAGGCACAATTCCGTTTGAAATTTGAAGAATTATTCTATATTCAGCTGCAATTAATCATCAAAAACCTGATCCATAAATCAAAAATTAAAGGCTATAATTTTGAACACGTGGGAGCACATTTTAACACGTTTTTTCAAGAGCATTTACCCTTCCAACTCACCAACGCACAGAAACGCGTTTTAAAAGAAATCAGGGCAGATTTTGGTAGCAATGCCCAAATGAATCGGCTTTTACAGGGTGATGTGGGTTCTGGGAAGACTATTGTTGCGTTAATGTCAATGTTAATGGCACTTGACAACGGTTTTCAGGCCTGTTTAATGGCACCGACTGAAATTTTGTCAGTACAACACTACCATGGACTACAAGAGTTACTTAACAAATTGAATATCAGTGTTGCACTACTCACCGGTTCAACCAAAACTTCAGAGAGACGAAAAATTCATGAATCTTTAGAGAATGGCGAATTGGACATCTTAATTGGCACACATGCTCTTTTGGAAGACAAGGTGAAATTCAAGAATTTGGGGCTTGCCGTCATTGATGAACAGCATCGATTTGGGGTTGCTCAGCGGAGTAAATTATGGCATAAAAACACCTCGCCACCTCACATTTTAATCATGACTGCTACCCCCATTCCGAGAACCTTGGCCATGTCCGTATATGGCGATTTGGATGTGTCTGTAATTGACGAATTACCGCCGGGCAGAAAAGACATTAAAACGGTGCATCGCTACGATAAAAATCGGCTAAAAGTGTTTGGGTTTATCCGAGATGAAATAAAAAAAGGCAGACAGATCTATATTGTATATCCCTTAATTCAAGAAAGTGAAAAAATGGATTACAAAGATTTGATGGATGGTTACGAAAGCATTTCTAGAGAATTCCCACTTCCTACCTATCAAATCTCCATTGTACATGGTCAAATGAAGCCGGCAGATAAAGATTTTGAGATGCAGCGCTTTGTTAAAGGAGAAACTCAAATCATGGTAGCCACAACAGTTATTGAAGTTGGGGTCAACGTGCCGAACGCCTCCGTAATGATTATTGAGAGCGCGGAACGCTTTGGCCTCTCCCAATTGCACCAATTAAGAGGCCGCGTAGGCCGTGGTGCTGAACAAAGTTATTGTATATTAATGACGAGTCACAAATTAAGTGAGGACAGCAAAACCAGGCTGCAAACTATGGTCAGCACCAACGACGGATTTGAGATTGCCGAAGTCGATTTGCGTTTGCGGGGTCCTGGAGATTTGATGGGGACACAACAAAGTGGTGTCTTAAACCTCAAAATTGCCGATGTTATAAAGGATAAAGACATTTTACAGCATGCACGCTATTACGCCAAAGCCATTTTAAAGGCAGATCCTTCCCTATCCGCACCAGAAAATGTCGTCCTGCGTTACACGTATGCCCAATTGAGCAAGTATAAGAATATTTGGAATTACATTTCCTAGACGGTTCTGCATTACATAACAAATTAAATGCTTGAGATTTTTTATCGCTCAATTACGCTAACAACCGATATTTTACTCCTGCTACTGTAGAATCTACTCCATTTGCATCTTCAAAAATAGTGGTATCTTCGGCCCTTACTATTCGAAAATCAGCACTTCGAATTTAATTTCATCCTATGTTACATCTAAAACTAGAGACCGATCCGCGTTGGGCGGTGATTGCCGAAGAAAATATTGAAGAAATCTTAACGGACCACGCCTGGTGTGAGCAGAAAGCGGCAACCAATGCCATTACCATCATCACCCACAATTCACAATACGAAGACCTCGTAACCGAACTGCTGGAATTGGCCAAGGAAGAATTAGAACACTTCCAAATGGTGCACGACATCATTAAAAAACGGGGCTACACGTTGGGAAGAGAGCGTAAGGACAGCTACGTCAATGAGCTATACAAATTTATGAACAGAGGTGGGAATCACCTTCAAAGCATGGTAGACAGGCTTCTATTTTCCGCAATGATTGAAGCCAGAAGCTGTGAACGTTTTAAAATGTTGTCCGAACACATTCAAGACCCTGAATTATCAAAATTTTATTATGACCTGATGGTCAGTGAGGCAGGGCACTACACATTATTTATTGGATTTGCCCGGAAGTATGGTAAAGACATTGATGTAGATAAACGCTGGAAGGAATTGGTAGATTTTGAGGGCGAACTCATCAAAAGCTACGGGAAAAGCGAAAGCATTCATGGCTAACCGGTAGAAAGTACAGCAACAACATTGGTTTTAATTGAGATTTATGTCGGTCTATTCGGCCAAAAGCTCATCTAAATAACTGCTAAACTCCTTTTTAAACGCCACATACTTTTCTCCGGTTGCAGGCCCGTTAAAACCGGTATGGATTTTACGCACGGTTCCTGTTCTATCCAAGAATATCGTGGTGGGATACGACATCACCTCACTAAGCATCGGCAGCTTCTTATGAGCCGCCAATTTATCGGAGCCGCCGTGTTGCGCCAACAAAATAGGATAGGTAATCCCTAATCTGTCTTTTAATCGCTTGATTGCAGCAAAAGCCAGAGCCTCGGTTTTCGCATTTTCAAAAGCCAATGCTACAAAAGCGATATCCTTGTTGGCATGGTTTTTATAAAATTCAGTAAAATAAGTGCTCTCATCCAGACAATTAGGGCACCAAGTTCCCATTAACTGCACGACTACCACCTTATCTTTAAACTGGGCATCTGTCAAGGAAACCAACTGACCGTTCTCATCAGGGAAACTGAACTCTAATCGCTCATAGGTATCGTTAAACGTCGTGAGCGTGTTCGCATCTGGCAACTGAAAATCTTCATTTCGTTGCGCTTCAAAGTCCGCTTGCCACGTCGTACTCGAATAAAATATACCTTGTAAGGTGCTATCTTTTACCGCTGCCAAAAATAAATAAGCGTGGGCACCATCAAAAGTGGATAATTTCAACTGATCGCCATCTACCACACCTTCCAAATATCTGTAATCGCCAGTTTTAGTTTGAAACGTTCCGGTGACCCGCTTTCCTTGCTGCCCAAAAACACCTTTGGCGGCATAGCCTTCACCATCCCCTTTTGGAGTAAATAACACTTCCCAATTCCCAGTAACATTGATCTGCGGAGGCGTTTGTGTTTCAAACCGTTCTTTAATCGCATATTCTGCTGTAAAAGGAATTTCCATGTTCATGCTTTCATTAACATAGACCCCAACCATGCGTTCATCGCTGAGCTTTACCTGAAAGTACCCGTCAAATACCGGCATCTGAATGCGAATGGAATCATTTTGATAGCTGATGTCATCAACTAATATGATCTCATCTGCATTAATTATTTTTAAACTGTGGTCTGAGGTAACTTCAAAATTGAACGGCAATCGGACATCCGCATTTAATTGCAAGTACCCTAACCACTCCCCTTGTTTCATTTTGTCTGAGGGTTTGTTTTGACAAGAGAGCATGGGAACCGCAAAAAGAATTAGGAGGAAATATTTCATATCGCACTGTGACTTTGGTTGGTGGCCGAAATTAATAAGAAAAACATGGAAAATAACATAATTTACAATTTCTATAACTATATACTATTATTATCTTTACGCCGAATTTAAACAGGACACAATATTCAGGTATTTCGATTTATCGGCGTATAAAGCGTATTAAAAACCCTAACTCCTTAAAGCATAAGATTTAAAAGATGAAAATTTCCTATAATTGGTTAAAGCAATTTGTCAATATTAATTGGACTCCAGAAGAAACAGGAGAACTCCTCACAGATTTAGGCCTGGAAGTTGAAGGCATTCAGAAATTTCAATCTGTGAAAGGCGGATTGGAAGGCATTGTTGTAGGTGAAGTGCTGACCTGCATTCAACATCCTAATGCTGATCGTCTTAAAATTACCACGGTAAACATTGGCGATGGCGCTCCTTTGCAAATTGTATGTGGCGCTCCTAACGTTGCTGCAGGACAGAAAGTTCCGGTAGCCACTATCGGAACTACTCTTTATACAGATAAAGGTGAAGCTTGGACCATCAAAAAAGGAAAAATTAGAGGCGAGGAAAGTCACGGAATGATCTGTGCCGAAGACGAGTTAGGCTTGGGTGCCTCTCACGACGGCATTTTAGTATTGGATGAAGCCACTGAGGTTGGGACCTTGGTCGCGGAACTTTACGACGTAGAGAATGACCACGTTTTCGAAATCGGACTGACGCCAAATCGCGCTGACGCGATGAGCCATTTTGGAACTGCGCGGGATTTAAAGGCGGGCTTGTTGCAAAAAGACATCAATATGGAAATGATCACCCCTTCAGTGAGTGCATTTCGGGTGGATAACACCATTTTAAAAGTAGATGTTGAAGTTGAAGATAAAGAACTGGCACCGCGCTACTGTGGACTGACCATTTCAGATGTTAAAGTAGGACCTTCTCCTGCTTGGCTTCAAAACAGATTAAAAGCGATTGGGTTGACTCCCAAAAACAATATTATTGACGTAACCAATTATGTTTTACACGATTTAGGTCAGCCGTTGCATGCCTTTGACGCCAATAAGATTGAGGGCCATAAAGTAATCGTTAAAACCTTGCCTAAGGGCACTAAATTTAAAACCTTAGATGGGATTGAACGCGAACTTCATGAAGAGGATTTGATGATTTGTGATGTTGCCAAACCGATGTGTATTGCAGGCGTGTTTGGTGGTGAACTCTCTGGAGTTACGGAGCATACCACCAGTATTTTCTTAGAGAGCGCTTATTTTAATCCAGTAAGCATTAGAAAGTCAGCCAAACGTCATGGTTTAAATACGGACGCTTCCTTCCGATTTGAGCGTGGCGTTGACCCTCATATTACTGAATACGCTTTAAAACGTGCAGCTTTATTGATTCAGGAAGTTGCTGGCGGCCATGTGACCAGTAATTTGGTAGATCTTTATCCGAAGCGCATAGAAGATTTTCAGGTACGTTTAAGTTTTGAAAACGCTCAAAAATTAATCGGCGAAGAGATTCCTAAAGATGTGATCAAAAGCATCTTGATGTCTTTAGATATCAAAATCAACAATGTCACAGAAACCGGCTTAGGACTTACTGTTCCTGCTTATCGTAATGATGTGGTGCGTGAGGCGGACATTATTGAGGAAATTCTGAGGGTTTACGGATATAATAATATCAACACCCACGAAAAACTCAACGCCTCCATTTCTAACAGTACTAAATTTGAAGATTATAAACTGCAGAATATTGTGGGCAACCAATTGGTAGGACAAGGGTTTTATGAGATATTATCCAACTCCTTAACCACACCTGACTATGTTAAATTAACGGAAAACTTAAAAGAAGAACACAACGTGGTGATGCTTAATCCGCTAAGCACAGATTTAAGTGTGATGCGCCAAAGTTTGTTGTTTTCAGGCTTGGAAGCCATCAGTCGGAATGTAAATAGACGACGTTCAGACTTGAAATTATTCGAATTTGGCAAATCGTACCACAGTTATCCGGAAAATCGGGTTGAGAATAAACATCTCACCTTATTTTTAAATGGCAATAAAACGGCCACCCGTTGGAATGCCGCCGAGCAACCGAGCGATTTCTTCCAATTAAAAGGAATTATTGCAGCCATTTTAGAACGCTTAGGTTTAAACAGAGTTAAATCAGCTGCACTTCAGAATGACGTATTCAGCGAGGGCATTAGCTTAGTCTTAGGAAATAAGACCTTGGTTGAATTTGGCTTAGTGAGTAAAAAAATCTTAAAACATTTTGATATCTCCCAAGACGTGTTGTACGCTGACTTTAATTGGGACAATGTTATTGACCTGGCGAAACACAACAGCGCTAGCTTTAAGGAACTGGCAAAATACCCATCTATCCGTCGCGACTTCGCCCTATTATTGGACAATGCCGTCACTTTTGAAGATATTGACACTATTGCCAATCAAACCGAAAAACGTTTACTAAAAGATGTCGATTTATTTGATGTGTATCAAGGTGAGCATCTTCCGGAAGGAAAGAAAAGTTATGCCGTGAGTTTTAAATTTCAAGATGAGCATAGCACATTGACCGATAAGCAGATAGATAAAATTATGGGCAAGTTGCAATCTAATTTTGAAGAGAAATTGGGCGCAGAATTAAGATAGCATTTTTTACAAGTAGAGATTACTTTAATAAACAACAGAACGGTAGCGAAAAGCTATCGTTTTGTTTGAAAATTATGTTTTATTTAATAGTAAAGCCTCAAATAATTCTTAATTTTAACATCTTAACCAAAACACACACACTATGTCAACAGTCACACTTAAAGGCAACCCGGTAACAACTTCTGGAGTACTTCCAAAAACGGGTACTGATGCTCCTAATTTTAAATTGGTCGCTACTGATTTATCGTCAAGATCCCTAAATGATTATATAGGGTTACGAGTGGTCCTTAATATATTCCCAAGCATTGACACAGGCACCTGTGCACAATCTGTAAGAACGTTTAACGAAAAAGCGAGTCAATTAGACAATACCAAAGTATTATGTATCTCTAAAGATTTACCATTTGCCCTCGCCCGTTTTTGTGGTGCCGAAGGCTTAGAAAATGTGGAAAGTCTTTCAGATTTTAGAGATGGTAATTTCGGAAAATCCTATGGTTTAACATTTGTGGATGGTCCTTTAGAGGGCTTACACTCAAGATGTGTGGTGGTCTTAAATGAAGATGCTGAAGTCATTTACACGGAACAAGTTTCAGAAATCACAGAAGAACCTAATTACGAAGCAGTTATAAACACGCTGTCTTAATCTCAATATATGTCGGGTAAAAAAGATTCCTTTTTGGTCAATCGCCTCAAGAGCGTCGGTTGGGCATTTAAAGGGGCATGGCTGTTGCTCCGCACTGAAGCCAGCATCCAGATTCAATTTTGTGTGGCTATTGCGGTCACCATCGCCGGTTTTTACTTTGACATATCCAAAACGGAGTGGCTTTTTCAAGTTGCCATGATTGGATTGGTGATGAGTATTGAAGGAGTCAACACGACCATTGAATATATTGCTGATTTTATTCATCCAGAATTCCACACCAGTATTGGCCGCATAAAAGATGTGGCCGCTGGTGCTGTTTTTATCGCCTCCATTGCCGCTATTATCGTGGCCGCAATCATTTATTATCCAAAGCTTTTTTAATACTATTTCCGTTAGGATTAACGTTAGTAATTTGTATTTTTGTTTCCTTAGGCAAACATGCAATCCTAACCTATTTCAGTAATATAATTAAGAATTAATAGATTTCCGTGGTCACGGAAAGGCACTATGGCGAAGAAGAAAATCAAGACTAAAAGCAGCACTACAACACAAACTAAAAAGCCAAAATTCAAATTGACAAGTCAACAGAAACTTGTTTTTGGAAGCTTGTTGATGATTATTGGCATTTTACTTTCCATTGCTTTTCTATCGTTCTTCTTTACAGGGGAAGCAGATCAAAGTACACTTACAGAAATTGGAACACGGGACGTGGTTGCCGAAAATTGGCTGAATAAATTGGGCGCTTGGGTAAGCGATTTCATTATCATGAAGGGCTTTGGAGTCGCCGCCTTTATCTTTGCCGGCTTGGTTTTCCTGACTGGCATTTACGTTACCTTAGACATTAATAGAGCGAAGTTAAGAAGCAATTGGATTTGGGGAACCCTTACCGCCATTTGGCTGTCCATTTTCTTCGGATTTTTCACCCATAAATACGATGCCCTCGGCGGCACTATTGGGTTTGAAATGAATTCCTTTTTTCAAGATTATATCGGCGTAATTGGTACCGCCCTCCTTCTCTTTTTTGGTTTGATTATTTATGCCGCCATCAAGTGGAATGTTACAGGCCAATCTATTGTTGCCTTTTTCAAATCGGCCAAGAACGAAATGGTAGACGATTTTAACACTAATTCCCAATCGTCAGACGGCTATGCGCCACTAGATAACGATCTATCGGCGGAAGCTGAAGACATTAAGACTGCCTTCGATTTAAAACCCGCCCAACAAAAGGAAATTCCCCAAAAGGAAAAAGTTATCGCCCCCGTTAAGCCACGTACCGAAACTCCAGTTACCGTCCCTAAGCTTAACATTGAAGTGCCTCAAGTAAAACAGGAGCCTGTTGCCGTTGAAGCGGTAGAAATGGAAGTAGAACAGGTGGCCGAAGAAGCTTCAGAAAGTGACAATTTATCCGCCAGACTGGTGGCCGATTTTGGACAATTCGATCCGACCTTAGAATTGAGCAAATATCAATTTCCTCCTTTAGACCTACTTAAACGCTACGATTCTGAAAGCATCACCATTGATCAGGACGAACTTGAAGAAAAAAAGAACCGAATTGTTGAAACCCTCAACAATTACAATATTGGCATTAGCAGCATTAAGGCGACCATTGGACCAACCGTAACCCTTTATGAAATTGTGCCAAACGCCGGCGTACGGATCTCTAAAATTAAAAATTTAGAAGACGATATTGCTCTATCCTTGGCTGCCTTGGGTATTCGTATTATTGCCCCAATTCCTGGCAAGGGAACGATCGGTATTGAAGTACCAAATAAAAACTCGACGATCGTATCCATGCGTTCGGTAATTGCTTCCCAAAAATTCCAAATGTCAGAAATGGAACTGCCAATTGCTTTTGGAAAAACCATCAGTAATGAAACCTTTGTGGTGGATTTAGCAAAAATGCCCCACTTACTGATGGCAGGAGCTACCGGACAAGGGAAATCGGTAGGATTGAACGCCGTATTGACCTCCTTGCTTTATAAAAAACATCCTGCCGAAGTAAAATTTGTGCTGGTCGATCCTAAAAAAGTAGAACTGACTTTATTCAATAAAATAGAGCGTCATTATTTGGCCAAATTACCAGATAGTGAAGACGCCATTATTACAGACAATACGAAGGTAATCAACACCCTGAATTCGCTATGTATTGAGATGGACAACCGCTATGAGATGTTAAAAAACGCCATGTGTCGTAACATTAAAGAGTATAACGATAAATTTAAGGCGCGTAAACTCAATCCTGAAGAAGGCCATCAGTTCTTACCCTATATCGTTCTTGTGGTTGATGAGTTTGCTGATTTGATTATGACCGCAGGTAAAGAAGTTGAAACCCCTATTGCCCGTTTGGCGCAATTGGCGCGAGCCATTGGGATTCACTTAATCATTGCCACCCAACGACCTTCTGTAAATGTTATTACTGGTATTATTAAGGCGAACTTCCCGGCGCGACTCGCTTTTAGGGTGACTTCAAAAATTGATTCCCGGACTATTTTAGATAATTCTGGAGCCGATCAATTGATTGGCCGTGGGGATATGTTATTTACCCAAGGAAATGAACTCACCAGAATTCAATGTGCATTTGTCGATACTCCTGAAGTGGAGCTGATCACAGAGTACATCGGCAATCAGAAGGCCTATCCGGATGCTTATCTCTTGCCAGAATATGTTGGCGAAGAGAATGGCACAAGTCTTGATATAGACATCTCGGACAGAGATAAACTGTTCAGGGAAGCGGCTGAAGTTATTGTCACCGCACAGCAAGGCTCCGCTTCTTTATTACAACGTAAATTGAAATTAGGCTATAATAGAGCCGGTCGATTAATTGACCAATTGGAAGCTGCCGGCATTGTCGGACAGTTTGAAGGCAGTAAGGCCCGACAAGTGCTGGTACCTGATTTAGTGGCACTCGACCAGCATTTAGCCAATGAAATTTAATTTTTTTGATAACAGGATTAATTCCCAAGGGATTTTAAAAAACAGAATAATGAAAAAACTATTTGGATTAGCAATTGTATTATTATCATTTACCACCTACGCACAGGACGCCGCAAAAGCGAAAGTCTTGCTTAACGAGGTCAACGCTAAAGTAAAAGGATACCAAAATATTGGTATCGATTTTAAATATGTACTTAAAAACACCAGTGAGAACATCAATCAGGAAACTCGTGGTGATGTGGTTATTGAAGGTGATAAGTATTTACTAAACATTCTTGGCGTCACCCGTATTTTTGATGGCAAAACCCTTTACACCATCAATCCTGAAGATGAAGAGGTGACTATTTCTAAGAACAACACAGAGGACGAAAACACGATTACACCAAGTAAAATGCTTTCGTTTTATCAAGAAGGCTACAACTATGCCATGGATATCGTTCAGAATGTCAACGGACGTAAAATTCAGTATGTCAAATTAACGCCAATGGACAGCAATTCAGAGATCAAGCAAGTGCTTTTGGGCATCGATGCGCAAACCAAACATATTTACAATCTGATTGAAGTAGGCAAAAACGGAACGCAAACTACATTAACTGTAAATAGTTTTAAAACTAATGAGCCTATCTCAAAAACCTTATTTACTTTTGACGCCAATAAGTACAAGGGTTATTATATCAATAAGCTTGACTAGATAAGGCGTACACTTTATGAAAATACTGGATAGGTATATACTTAAGACCTACTTAAAAACATTTTTGAGCGTGTTTGTTATACTCATGCTCATTTTTGTTTTACAAGCTGTTTGGCTTTATATTTCTGAATTGGCAGGAAAAGATTTGGACGTTGACGTCATCTTCAAATTCTTGCTCTACATTACACCTACCCTAATCCCATTAATATTACCGCTGACCATTTTATTGGTCTCGATCATGGTTTTCGGAAGTTTTGCCGAAAATTATGAGTTTGCAGCCATGAAATCCACAGGTATTTCGTTGCAACGCGCTATGAGAGGGTTGAGTATTTTTATCATCCTACTTTCAGTCACTACCTTCCTATTTGCAAACAATGTCATCCCCTGGGCGGAATACAATGCCTATAACTTGCGGAAAAACATTGCCAAGGTTAAGCCCCAAATGGCCATTGCCGAAGGCCAATTCAATGAGTTAGGCGATTTCAATATCAAAGTAGATAAAAAAACGGGCGATCGCGGACAGTTTCTGACTAAGGTCATCATGCACCAACGTAAAAACAACAGGCCGGGCAACCACACGGTGATTATTGCGGAGTCTGGAGAATTAAAAAGCAGTCCCAACTCCAATATTCTGCAATTGGTGTTGTTCAACGGTAATTATTACGAAGAAGTGTTTAGTAAAAAACCGGCTGAAATAGAAAAGAAGCCCCACGTTAGAAGCTATTTTGAGACCTACACTATGAATGTCGATTTGGAAGAATTGAACGATGTCGATTTGGACGAAAAGAATTACACCAGCCGGTACAATATGTTAGATGTTGGTGGGCTTAATTATACAATTGACAGTTTATATACCACCAAATCTCAGGAATACAAAGATTTTTCAGAAACCTTATACACAAGGACGTCAATAGGAACAATCAATTCCAATCTGATTCTGGACCGTAAAATTATTTCAGAAACGGTACCAAACACCCCCGAAGACATCTCTAAACCCATCCCGCCTTTTGAAGGCGACATTACCGATCTTTACGATACGAAAACCAAGTTGCAATTGGTGAATTTGGCTTTGAATACGGTGAACAGCACCACTCAAATTATGGATACCAAGCAGCAGTTTCTACAAGTATCCGAGAAAAATCTAAACAAACATTTAATTGCCCTCCATGAAAAATATGTGTTGGGCTTTGCCTGTTTTATCTTGTTTTTTGTGGGTGCACCACTGGGCGCATTGATCCGTAAAGGAGGGATCGGCTTGCCCTTAGTAATCGCTATCCTCCTATTTCTGACCTACCATTTTATTGGGATTTTCGCTAAAAACAGTGCCGAAGATGGGACTTTGAATCCAATATTAGCCACTTGGCTTTCCACGTTAATCATGCTTCCCTTGGGCGTTTACCTCACCACACGCGCAACCAATGACAAAGGTCTGTTCGATTTTGACAGTTATCTCAATCCCATCAAAAGTTTTCTCAACCTCCGCCCTAAAAATTCGGTTATGGTGGATGGTGAACTGGTGCAGTATAGTTTCTTAGATGGCTATCACAATGAAAAATTGATTGAAGTGATTAAAAATCATGACGAGCTCGATTTTGATCAAAGTGTGAAACCCTTCGCCTTAAACCAACTATTAAAGCGCAATCAAAGTGTTGAAGACCTTCAAAAACAAGGCATTGCCATCACGGACACCTATATTAAATCTAGAAAAGATGCCCTAGACACCATCGGCTATTCAAATTTTGCGATTATTTTTTATCTGATTGGCCTCGTATTAATTGGCGTGCATTTCATATTGAAAAATAATGGCCTCCCTGAAACGGCAGCATCAGCCATCAATTTGGGCATTATCTCCCTACTCATTTATGTGTTGTATTATGTGGTAACCTTTGTAAAAGCCACAGCATTCTACAAACACCTTGGCTTAAACATTAAAGCTTTAAACCCATTTTTAATGCTCATGGGACTTCCCTTTTATGGAGTTTCCCACTTTTTACTTAAGAACAAAATCAAGGAAGACTTAGACCGTAGCGCTATCCAAAATGTAAAATAAGCTATATCTTTGCATATAATTTCAAAAAACATGACCACAAGCACATACACATCTGATATAAAATTACATACCATTCAAGAAGCCATTGAAGATATAAAGAATGGGAAAGTTATTATTGTTGTAGACGATGCCGATAGAGAAAATGAAGGTGATTTTGTAGCTGCTGCTGAAATGGTAACTCCAGAAATGATTAATTTTATGGCTACCCACGGACGCGGATTGATATGTACCCCACTGACCGAAAAGCGCTGCAAAGAATTGGATTTGCATCCTATGGTCCATAATAATACAGATCCTATGGAGACTGCTTTTACGGTTTCGGTAGATTTACGTGGTAATGGTGTCACTACGGGCATCTCAGCGAGTGATCGCGCTAAAACAGTCAAAGCACTCATTCATCCAGATACAAAACCTCACGAATTAGGACGTCCTGGCCATATTTTCCCTCTTGTAGCGAAACAAGGCGGCGTTTTAAGACGTACGGGACACACGGAGGCTGCTATCGATTTTGCGCGTTTAGCGGGCTTAAAACCTGCGGGAGTGATTGTGGAGATCATGAATGAGGATGGTACTATGGCACGCTTACCAGAATTGATGAAAGTGGCAGAGAAATTTGATGTCAAGATTGTGTCTATTGAAGACCTTGTGGCTTATAGAATGCAACACGACTCGTTGATTGAAAAGAAGGAAGATTTTGAAATTGTGACCCGTTTTGGGAAATACAGATTGAGAGCCTACCAACAGACGACCAATAGTCAGGTACATATTGCCTTAACTAAAGGTGCTTGGAAAACCAATGAGCCGGTGTTAACCAGAGTCAATTCCACCTTAGTCAACAACGACATTTTAGGCACTCTTACCAATAATGCGGACAAGAAACTAGATGACATGTTTAGATTGATCAATAAAGAAGGCAAAGGCGCCATTCTTTTTATCAATCAGCAGCACCAATCTACCGACCTATTAAACCGGTTGAAAACGCTAAAACAAGAGCAGAATCATAAAGATGTGATTAAGGCCCCGAGCATTTCTATGGACTCTAAAGATTTTGGAATTGGCGCTCAAATTCTTCATGATTTGAACATTCACAAACTCCTTTTAATGTCCAATAGCGAACACACCAAACGTGTAGGAATTATCGGATATGGTTTAGAAATTGTGGATCACGTCGATTATTAATTCTCCTAAATTTTTAGAGTAATCCCCCACCTTCAATATACCAATTGTTAGGCAAATCTCTTGTATCATACGGTCTAAACTGACAGTATTACGCAAAGAACGCGCTCGGCTTTATAGGGCGACTTCTTTTTCTTAAACTTATGAAAAAAGGTCAAATAAACGCAGAATCCTAAACTGTGATTTTAAATATTTTAAAACTATAGACATTTATTAATCAGAGTCTTAACACTTCTTAATTAAACAGAAGCTCTAATAGCTGCTACCATATTTTTTGCTCGTACCTCTAGATCTTGAGACGACCAGGAAAGCTTGATTAAACAGGATATATTCCGCCCGATATAGTGATCAGACTGCTTAAAAGTTTTGGTTTGAAGAGAGGCCAATCCCTCCTTAACTTCTTGTGAAATTGGATACAAAGTGTTTAGATTTTTTAGGTGCTCCCACTTTCGAACATAATGCCAACTGTTGTCATAATAATGAAAACAGCCATCGACACCTGCCGCTTTTAAAGTTGCCGAAGCCCTCCTGGAAGTTTCCAAATCAGGTAGAAAAAAATTGAGAAAAGCATAACTTTCCTCGCCCCCTTCAGGCACTGTTCTGAAGGTCACCTCAGGAATTTCTGAAAGGGCCTTTCTAAGCACTGTATAATTTTGTTTTTGAATGTTTAAAAACTCTGGCAGACGCCTGACCTGAGCCAAGCCTACGGCTGCGTGAAGTTCAGAAATCCTAAAGTTATAGCCTAAGAACGGGTGAGTTTCAGCACCACGGTCATTCCCAACGTGATCATGCCCATGGTCAGAGTACTGATCGGCATTGACATAAAACGCTTTATTATTGGTAACCACTGCCCCACCTTCACCGCTAGTCACGGTTTTGACAAAATCAAACGAAAAACAGCCCAAGTGACCGATAGTCCCTAACGCTTGACCTTTATAAGTAGCGCCAATGGCCTGACAGGCATCCTCAATCAAGATCAAGTCATGTTCATCACTAATGGCCTGGAGCGCGGCCATGTCGCCCATACTACCGCACATCTGAACCACCATGATGGCTTTAGTTCTTGGCGTAATGGCATTTTTGACCGCTTTAGGATCTAAAGCCAGGGTGTCGTCAATATCCACCAACACTGGGATAGCTCCCATCATCATGATAGCTTCAAAGCTGGCCACAAATGTAAATGAGGGCATGATGACCTCATCGCCTGCACCAACGCCTGCCGCCGCTAAGGCTACAGAAACCGCCGCCGTACCACTAGATACCAACTGCACATGCTGGGCTTTAAGAGTGGCCTGCAACTCCGTTTCTAACTCCTTTGCCTTCCAGTGTCCGTTGCGCATGCCGTCAAAGCCGTAGCGCATCAACACCCCACTATCTAATACATCATTTACTTCTTTGCGTTCCGCATTTCCAAACAATTCAAATCCTGGCATAACTATACTATATATTTTCTTAATTGTAAGAACAAAATTACGGTTTCTATAGTCATTGAAAAAGTGAAACTTCATAATTTAATAGCTCGATAAGCCCTCATTATAAATAGTTGTTTTTGATAAACTTTTTGTAAATTCAATTCATAAAAAATCATTAGTGTCCGATAAAAATAAATAATAAATTAACAAACTCATTTAAAGCAAGGGACATTAGAAGATTTCCTAAATGAAACCTTGCATTTTAGAAACTGTTTCTACCGAGAGGGAATGTGCGGTTTTAATTTAAATGATCGTTGTTTGTCAGTAAGTTGCAAACAAGTCTTAATTCTTTATTCTAACAGCGCAGCGCCTGCCTGCCGAGGAGGCAGGGTCTTGATTCTTGATCGGACAACAATGATAAAAAATATAAGTACTATGAAAAAATGCTCTCTATTAGTTATTTTATTGTTTTCAATGATGATCATCAGTTGTGGTCCGGGAAAAAGTGTTACACCGGTGGATCTTTATGTAGGCTCATGGAATATGTTGGTAGAAGATACACCACAAGGTGATGTTTCCGCAATTATCAAAATTATGAAAAGTGCAGAAGGCACCTATTCCGGAAACTTAAGTTCAGATTTGGGCGACTTCGATCTCTATGATTTCAAATTGGTGGACGATACCCTTTCCGCCGGATTTACGATTCAGGATGCTGAATTTAATCTTAGCGGTACTTTTGACAGCTTGCTCTTTAAAGGCTATGTATCAGGAATGGGAGAAGACTTTAAAACGTCTGGAAAAAAAATAATCGACTAAATCAAAGCGTTAAAATTGCGTTAGCGACATTTATTACATCTCGATAATACTATGTTCTAACGCTTTTCTGACTTTTTTAAAGCCCGCGAACATGTCTTCTTCTGACCTGTAACCTACGGGCAATAAGAGCACAGACTTTAATTCTTTCTGTTGGAGCTCTAAAATACGATCGAAGGCTGGACGGTCAAAACCTTCCATAGGGCAGGAATCAATACGTTCTACGGCACATACGGTCATTAAATTGCCCAAGGCGATATAGGCCTGTTTTATGGCCCACTGTTGCTGTTCTTCCTGGGTCATCTTGTTCATGATGGACTTCAGATCGTTTCTGTAAGGTTCTAAAATGGTTTCTGGCGTATTTCGTAACTCCCCCACATTGTCAAATAGATCGTCAATATCATCTGTATTTACGTGGTCTTTAATACACAGTACCAACAAATGGGATGCGTCTACAATTTGACTTTGATGGTAGGCCGCGGGCAATAATTTTTCGCGCAACGGCTTGTTTTCAATGATGAGCAATGAAATGGTCTGCAAACCAAAGGACGTCGCCGTTAAATTGAAGGCTTGTTTGAGTATATGCAACTTCTCAGAAGAGAGCACTTGGGTAGGGTTAAATTTTTTAGTAGCATAGCGCCACTGTAAACTTTCTATAATATCCATTGGTACACGTTAAATATAAGGACAAAAATACGGGATGTGATTTACAAATAGAGGGCATTTTAATCATTAAATTCTATGGTCTAATTTATTTGACTAAAAAGTTGTGATTTTATTTGAAAGAATTAAAAAAGGGTTCTATATTTGCACCCGCCTAAGCAAACAACTATTTGCTTATTCGGGCAAGCCCGCTGAGAACTGTTATTGTTTAAAGCGTTGGTAGCTTCGAAAAAGGCAAACGCAAGAGACACTGGAGAAATGGCAGAGCGGTCGAATGCGGCAGTCTTGAAAACTGTTGAGGGTCACACCTCCGGGGGTTCGAATCCCTCTTTCTCCGCTAAAACCCTGACAATCAATTGATGGTCAGGGTTTTTTTATACGATATTTTGAATGAATATATAATCAATGGTTCTGAACCCGTTGTCTCCACAACGATTGCATTAAATTTCACCAAATAGCGATATATTTTTAGATTGCTAATTTTTTTTCAAAATCAATCAGATTTATATAAATTCAAATATTCGGTGAGGGATTAGGTGCGTGAATAATTAGATGGATATACTCACCGAATCTGTAATATTTATTTAAAAATATTCATTAGTATGTTAACTTTAAAAGAGCGTGATAGAATTGTATATATCTAAATATTCAGGCCTCGAAACAACTCAATTTATATTTTAGAAAAGATACTAAGAACAAAATGGTTCTTCAAATTTATAAAATCAAAACTATAAAGCTGAACAATCAGCAGGAAAGGATTGTTAATGAGGAACAGGATATGCTTGTCTTCGATATAAAAGCATTCTCGTATTGGGGTCAAAATTAAATGAACACTTCAGTAATTCTGTGATACTATTAATTGTGGTTTTAGTATTTCTTAGACGTAATATAAATCGACATCTTCGTGAATTGTGCCTAGCTGGTTCAAGTCAAATGCGAATTAGGTAATAGTATTCCATAAAAAAACGAGTCAAACCTTGTGGAATGACTCGCAGTTTACGCCATGGGACTCGAACCCTATCTATACTTTAAGAACCGCATTTACTATCAAAACTTCATGCTCTAACAGAATTCACTTATCTCGCACCAATCGACGCTACCGTGCAATAAGACGTGATTTTAAATATACAAAAACAAACGCATATTTCCAATTTTGAGATCATAGATTTGTATCTAAATAACTATCAAAAAAATTCCCCGTTACATCAAGGTCTGTTGTTGCTATAATGGAATTCCAAGTGATGTTCCAATGGATGACCTTTTCACTCTGCCGTAATTTATTAATTCTAATTCCTGTGTGATAACTGTTAGCAGGTCTGGAAGTACTATAAATATCATTATTAGTAATGGTTCCTTTTCTACCTAATACCCCCCAAACTTTTATAGCATGAATAGGAACTTTATTGGCTCTAGTCATTCTATTCAAATCCAGTTGGTTATTATCAATAAACAACCGTTCACAATTACCTACAAATATGCCGTGCCGAGCATAATTGTTCAAAAGCGGAAGCGTATTGCGTACAAAGTTCTTTTCTATTTTTACAGTATTTATTATATCGAAATCCTCGCGCGAATTGTCCTGGTGGCTCAACCCAATATGGATGCCTTGTAAAAAATCTTCAATTCTATTTCTAATCACATGGACGTCCGTGGATACTTTCCCACCAATAACAATGCCTTGAAACCCCACCGATGGATCCTGCTCACTTAGCAAATCTACAAACTTGCTCAGTTCTGGCAGTTTATTATCTTTACTGTGGACATATTTTAAAACGGTCAGTTGCAAATGTTTTTTAAGTTCATCAATTGTGCTGATGTTATCTGAGGGAGGGTTTTTTTTAATTAATGCATGCCATACCTTGGCATTTCTAAGATCGGAATTGGTTCTAAAGCTGAGACTTTGATTTCCAAATCTTACTGTTTCATTGGTGTTTGAATTCGATTTCTCACTGATATTGGACATAAAAACCTCCATAAAAGCCTTACGGGTACGGTTGTCTTTTTTAATCCGATCGCGAACAGTAAAACTTTCGGGTTTTAATCTCATCGAAATGAGATTGTTTTCAACCACACTCCGCTTTGAGTTGACGATTACTAAACCGTGTTGATAAAAGCCTACATTTAATTTACAATTGGTAACTAGAATGGCACCAGGGTTTTGTTCAGTATTATAGTACGAAATGCATGAGGCTTGCGGCTTCCTGCCATGTCCACAACTTATATGTAGTTTGTCAATTGACAGTGACGGGGTATTAACAACTGTTACCGCCCCTTTTCGACTAACTACATCATCTTTATCTTGGTTTTTTACTTGATTTGTTTTAAAAGCCATATGGGATATATCCACACTGTTACAGCCATCAATTCTAAAAGCCACTTGAAGTTTTGTTGCCTGAATGATAGTGCCTTGTCCGCAACCGGTAATTAATAAATGCCCTTTATTTTTAATATTTACAGTGCTTTCAAGTGTGTAAACTCCGATATCAAAACAAATTTTGGCATCTTCATTTTCTTTAATGTGATCAAACACCCTTTCCCAACCTGCTTCAGGACTCACATGATAGGTACAACACCCACCTCCCGTTTTTGGTAATTCGGTAAGCGGAGGGAACAAATTCCTACAATCTGTGATGGATTCGATTTCGCCATCTTCAACCGCTACAACACCAATCTTGGCATAAGAAACATGTACACCTTTTGGCAGTTTTCTCTCCTCCAATGGCCATTCAATGGAAGAATCAATAGTCCTTGCCGGAATTAACCAATAATCTCCAGCCGTGTAAGTTCCTGTACTAAAATTCACCTCAACACCATCTTCAATTTGAACAAAGCTTGAACTCAACGGGATGTTCTCATTACTTTGATCCCAGCGGACAACTTTTAATCCCTGAACATCGAGTCCATCCACTGATGCACTAACACTTATCTCCATGGTATTCCTATTAATCCCCTCTATTTGAACGAGGTTATGAACAGTTCTACCAAGACTTGTTTTATGGTTTTTGAATTCCACCCAATCTCCTACCGAAAAACCAAGAACTTCATCTCTTCCGAGTGAATTGACTTTTACGACATCACTACCTGTAATTTCCAAAACATTGCTCGCAACAGAGGCATTTTCTCTTGACCATTTAAAAGTGGATTCAGATAAATTGCCACCCGTTTGAATTTCAATGCGGTACAATTGATTTTCCAACCTCCTGAAACCACCCGTTTGATTAAAACTGCAGGGATCTGTACTAGTATCTGACGAAACCGTTCTGGCTTCCAAAGTCCCAGTAGAAGTTCCTCCTATATTCCCGGACGGTATTTGAATATCTTCGCATTGTACACCATCATCAATGTGAGCAGCTTTTAATTGCCAAGTTGTTTGCAATCTCGTGGTGGTGTCTGGATCACCCAAAGCCTTTTCTCGAATTTGCGGGTCATCTAAAAAAGTAATCTCACGCTGCCACGCCTCCAAATAAAGCAGAAAACGACCGGCATCCATTTTTGTATGGATAAACCCATAGGGCAAGTGCACTCCCCCAGATGGAATCAGAACTCCCTCATTATTGATTCCGAAATTAACCTTGTCATCAAGTTCGCACAGTAGGCCGTTAACATAGATTCGCCCTGTTGAAATTGATAATTCCGAAGCCGAATGCAAGGCTAGTTGAAAGCCGTTTGAATGAATAGGAACTCCCGTTTTCCCTATAACGTCAACGGTCTGTTTATGAAGTCGATCTTGATACAAATCAGATTGTGCATTCCAATCTGAATCCAATAACACCCTTCCTTGCTGCATTCTCACAGCACTGTAATGTTTTTTTCTATCAAAAATCAATCGAGAATAATCACTTGACATAATATTTTGTTTAAGACATTAATAATATTCATGAAGCATAAAACACACCTGCTTCCATTCCAAATCGTAGATATTCGTTGAGCCTTATCCGTAAGTTTGACTCTTTTTGTGGCTGAAATAAATTGTGGTAAACGCCAATTTCCGACACATCATCGGCTCCCATAAGAAATTCAGTTTTACACCATTTACTCAATTGAAAGTAAGCTGGATTTCCATAGATGGTGGACATAAAATCGGGAACGATAACTAGTCCTTCTTCAGCCGTTTTTGGATAACATTGATATTTTCTTGGAGTGATAGAATTGAAAGGAAGATAACTGTATCGAATACAACCCGTTTGCAGAACTTGAACAGTCACCAACGATGTGAATATGGCGTTTTCTACTAAGGATATTGACTTAACATCCACTTCTCCCAAAATGGTAGCATTTTTTATTTTAAGTATGGCGCGTTGGTCTTCTGAGGCACTAATGGCTTTTTCCTCCTTATTGAGCACATCAACAATACTATTTTCAATAATTATGGAGGCGTTTTCAAAAGTATCTATGCGAGCTACAATGGCGTTTTCTATATTCAATGTTATAGCTGCGCCTAAAACAATCCTGTTATCAGAGGCATCGGGCTTTAATGTGCAATGCACAATAGAGAGTCTTTCCAGAGCTGTATTATTGAGGACATCTATATTGGCTCCGTCAATTATAAAGCCATTAATCGTTACTTCAGAAAGTGCGCCTCCTTCAATGGTAAAATCAGTTGAAAATTTAAGAACGGGGCACTTGTTTTCTGCTGCCCTCAATTCAACAGATTGACCTACTCCGAGCAGTATTTGTAAATTTTCTTCATAGGTATAGCTGTCCAAAACTTCTACAATGGCGTTATTTGGTTGAGATTGAACCGCATTAATGGCAGCTTGTACAGTTGAAAAATCGCCTAAATCAACATCTTTTGAAACGGTAACTATGGTTTCAAAATTGGAGAAACTTGATGTTCTACTGTATTCCCCTCCACCAATTTCTTGCAAACTACCATACTTGTACCAAACAATGACGTCGTTTATACTTAATTCGGTGGCAAAGTCAGCACCAAACATCATTCTCCCTAATTCTGGATCAATAACTACAAGCCCAGCTGGCGGACTTGTTGCAGGATCATCCCATGTTGACAAATCACCTATACAAAGCTCACTTTCCAAAATATTACGATCTGGGCCAATACGTATTAAAATATCTTTTCCTTGACCGTAATGAGAATTTAAATGTTCTTTTAAAAGTCTCCTTTTGAATGCAACCGGCATGTGGTAAGGTCTCGCTAATTCAGTAATAGTGATTTCAGCATTTGGAAAATTATATAAGGACGTATTTATACCTAAAGGATGAAACGTGTAACGAGACCCGTCCACTTGAAATGCCACGGACTTTGTTCTTGAAAAAGCCTGAATACGCCACAAAAATATCCCAATGTTGGGTATATTGTACTTACCACGTTCCGAACTGATATTTCTTAAATCCGCAGATCGAGGAATAGTATCGAATGGCGTGCCCACATATTCCAATTGTTCCCAATTTTTTAAATTAGGGACGGCAATGTTATTAGGTCTTAAATGATTCAAATATTGCGTGGTTGCCAACAATCTGAAATATTCCACAACATTGGCATCCCAGTTTGTTACATCCCTAGCTAGCTGCTCCAAGATGGATAATGTGCCTTTACGTCTTCGATAGCCAATGGTATTTGCAACTTCAGAGCGCGATGTATATTTAGGATCGTGAATGGGTGCCAGTGGCTGAAAGCCAATAAGATCACCAATATAAGGTATGGCCCATTCAGAACAAGTCTCTATAAATTGGTCGTCATAGAGTTGGTCCATATTTTCCTCCAGCATGCCAATCTCTTCAGACAATATGGAAAAAAGTGCTTTTAAAGGCGGTAGCTCATGGTCATTATCAACTAATTCAGAATCCTTAATCCGATAAATGGCAGGAAGAAGTTGATATAACTTTTCTAAATCAAAATTCATATCTCATTGAATGTAAATGGTGATGGGTCTAGCATGATAAGTTCTGAAGCTGTGATGGTGGTGTTACTGGCATTTATAATTTGCGCAATTAAAACTTTTTCTAATTTTTCAACGCCGCCAGTAATAAAGAGTTGATCGATATCGATATAATTAACGCCCTCAGTGGATTCGATAATAGAAATAACTTCACTTAAATGGATGTTTTTCCCGATTTGGCTGTTTTTATAGGAATAGGCATTTCTCAACTTTTCAACGATCTGATCGTGAACTTTTTGAAAAACATAGTCTTCTCCAACGTTCAAATTTCCAACAATTCTAAAATATCTTTTTCTAAAAGATTGTATATGAAGCTGCACGCCGGGATAAGAGAATTTTTGAATTGCGCCACTTAAATTATCGAATAACTTACTGTTTTCTTCAATTTCTGAGCCATTGGCACCCGCCACAGTAAGATGGACTATTTTACCACCTTGTGACCAAAGCCAAACAGATTTTGCCTTATCAATACCCGCAAAAGATTTCGCAAAATTCTCATAATCTTTTAAGGAAACAATCCGATCGAGTGTATGTATAGATAAATTGGCATTTCGCCGAGCATCTTCAATTTCTTCTGGGTTCTGAGCACCTTCAGGTGCTACAGGATTATTAACAGTCTTAAGGTATAATGGTTTTGAAATCAGTTGGGAAATTTGATTGGATTTCAACAAACCACTTGACCCTATTCCTTTACGATATACAGCCCGAATATTTAATTTTCCTGTTGGCAATCGGGAGCCATGTACACCATCGCCAAACCTTATCGTAGTCTTACCTTCATTGCTCCTACGCACCGTAAAAACATGGTCATCTGGCTGTCTACCATAAAAATAAGGCACTTCTTTCCAGAGAATATCGTTGACTCTAATTGCAATGGATGATGAAGATCCTGATGCCGAATTGTCCGCCACATAAGTAACCGGAATGTGTTTGAGTTCAAATTTTTGAAAAAACATCCTGGCATCTCCACTGCCCAGAACTTCCGAAACCGTTTCGCCATGGGTCGCCAATGCTACATTTGCATTAATCCGAACGGTGTTCCTTACAAAACTATTTTCCAGACCTTTTTCGGTGATAATCTGCGTGTATTTATCCACTAGAGCAACCTCCTGGATGGTGTGGATTTCGGTCCTTATAACACCTGGCCAATCATTTACTTCTCCAGAAATAAGGATTTTTTGGTTTACTTTTAAATCGACGTAGAATTTTGATAATACGATTTTGGTTGTTCCTTTTTCTAAAGGTGACGTAATTGGTTTTAGTGCGATACCCAATTTTTCACTTTGGTTGTATGCAATGGAAGAGCGAAGTTGAGCCATATTACTCAATGACCAAGCAGGGCTTCCTTCCAGTTTTATTTTTGTTGATTTGCCGCTGATGCCATATTTTGTTTGAGGTACAAGCTCAGACGATGAAATTTTATATGTTGTAAACTCAGAATCTCCAGGTTTTTTCAATGCGATATACCCATCGTCACCACTTGTAATTTCAACATATTCCGCATCTAAAGTGATTTCATTTATTGTTTCGGCAATGACGTGTTCAGTCGTGGTAACATTCCCGTTAGCAGCAATATTCGTGATTTTTTTGGGCGCATTGTATCCAAATAAAGCCGCTCTATTACGAAAAACATACACTTTAATCTCGGAATTTTGCACAGGTTTTGAACTATTTACGCTCGTTTTGAATTCATATGGACTCCAATTTTGAATAGTCAAAGCAGATTGTAGTTCATAGGAACTTACCTTATTTAAGGGTCCAATAATTCCAGATACAGTACCAGAACTTAATGCGAAAGGCTCTGCATAATAAGCCACCATCGGAAACCACTGAAAAACAGGTAGGTAAGCCGTTAATAACGGTAGGTTTGTAAAAAAGATTTCAGTGGTATCAATATCTTTCAAAAGGTCAACCTTATTTACTTTCCTTACTTTTTTATTACCGCCTTCAACAATTAAAATTTGATCCCCTTTTTTAATATTATTGTTTATTCCGTTGATATATATGATACTGGAGCTAGCAAGATTTTCCTGTTCAACAAACGATTTTACGAGCATAGAATTCCAGTCTGATTTTGCATCTATATCTTCAACCGTTTCAAAAACCTGGGGTTCTTCGTCCTGTTCAGGAACACTTTGAGCCTTCACCCCTTCAACCATGTTAACAATCGGGTTTTCATTGCCAGAAACCCTTATTTTCCGAATACTCTCTGCTCCAGGTTGCATGGAGCTTTCGTCTAAAGTAAAGGAGAGATAAGTGGTAGCAGCTACCCCTGGATTTAATTCATAACCAATCATGGCTGCCAATTCGGCCACGGACAACCTTTCAGTGGCTGTTCTTAAGTAAGACTCATTTACAATTCTTTCTTGGTAAAAAGTGAGCACATCTGAAAGTATGGAAAAAGCATCGATCAGCGCAATTGTAAAATCGTCATCAGACCTTGTCGTGAGTTTTTTCAAGGTTTCCAATTGGCTTACGGTAAGTTTTGAGAGCAGGGACGCTTTAAAATCATTATAATCTCCAATACGATAATCTATCGCAGACAAGCCTGCCCGATTTATTATCTTAATTGGAGATCTTAATTGAATGCCCGCGCAACACCCACAATTAGTATGCTTCATTATCTGCCGCCTTTTATACGTAATTTTAACATTCCCATATCAATATGATTTGGATCGTTATCCAATCTTGGAATTTCATTTTTTCCGAAATCCAGTTTCCCTGTGTCCAACCCACTTGAAGATATCAATCCATAACGCCTGAATTTTGTAATATTTACCGAAACAACTCCATCTACCGCCTGAACTATAGCATATATCCGACTTAGATATAAGGATTGTCCGAAAACCAATTGGTCTGGATGAAAAAATCCTTTTTGTCCATTCTTTAAGGTTTGATTGCTCAAAACACTTGAAATTTCTCTTTGGATATCAACTTCAAAAGAATTCGGTTGAATGCAAACCTCTAAATCAATTTCCAATCCAACATATTCGGGATCATCAACTTCCAAGTCCACACCTGCCAATCGGTATTTTTGCAAGCAATCTCGAAGTTCTTTTTCCCATTCTGGGGTTACTTTCTTGCCATTTAATCTATCAGCCGCAATAAACGCCGTTTGCCAGCTTCCTGTCCAGCGGAATTTTGCAGATACCGACTGAATATCCTCCTTACAGCGTTTTGCCATTTCTTCATAATCTGATGTAATAACGGCTCTTTCTTGTGTTCTAAAAGCTTGCGGCGCATATTGCCTTACTTCTTCTTTAGTCTCTGGTTTTTTTCCTCCTATGGCCGGCATTGGATTGGTTATTCTTACAATATTGATTGTTGTGTTATTTACAACTTTTTCAATACTATTCCTTCCTATATTGCCTCGGGTGCCATTTCCTATCCTATAATTTGCCAAAAACTTAGACCCAGGATCTGGTGATTTTCCATTGTGGTCATTTCCAAATCTTATATATGAAACGCCGTCGGCATCATTTTCAACCACAAAATGAGTGTCCAAAATAGCGCTGTCTATTAATAAATCCTTTACGGCTATCCATATATCGTCGAGGATCTCGAAAGAACTTCCTGTTTCTACCACCTCGCTCAAATAAATTGATGGAATGGTATTTCGGATATCTTGCCTTATCATTTTTTTTGCAGACATTTTTAAATCTGAAGCGTCGGTTTCAGCAAAGATTAATCGTTCTGAATGTGTTAGTGGAGCGGCTCCTAATTTAGGATTGAATCTTGGCAATACTGGCATGATAGTTTCAGGCTCACACCTATTGGAAGGCGATGCAATGGCATATTGATATGTGCCTGTTGGAACTAATGTTGGAGACAGACTGCCTTGAACATTTTCAAAGGGAAACGCGTCATTAACACCTTCCAAATCCGAAAAAGAATGGCCATGGTCCACTAGCACCACATTACCTCTTGCAACGCTTACTTCAAATACTTGATCCCGATCCTCTACATCCAAAACCGTTGAAGTACATAAAGGGAATGGCAACGCATCCTCTTCGCTCCAAGTAATCAGCGTAATATCAATAACTTCTGCTAAAGTATCAGTAAAATCAAAATCCGTATGGAAACTAATATCGGTGATTTTTATGGCATGTCTGTGATCTGGATTTGCATCGACTGTCGCTCCTGTTTTTGGACCGATAATTTCTTCCAAAATCAGCACATCATTAATCTTTAAATCGTCCAATCGTCCAACTAAAGTCGCTTCGGTTGCTCCCTTGGGCAGACAACAATTTTGCTCGCCATAATTATGAAAAGACATTTTGTTATGTGCTGAAAACAATTGAATATCATGAACCGGTTCGAACACTAGTTGACTGTTTTCGAATGTGCTATCGAATTGGATTTTGGACATCAAAGCAGTATCCGATTTATCCGCCATACCTTTAGTTAAGAATTTGGTGATAAAACCTGTTTCATCCACTTTCTTAAGAATGGCCCTGTCCGATTCTTCATCCACCTGAATCTGAACCCATGTTCGTGCGTTAAGCCCGTCGTGCATATAGTAATCAATCAATCGGGCATGCCTTCTTACTGAAATTCGTTTGCGTGCAGTTCTTAAATAAGCTTCTGTACTGATGGCATCTTGTCTATAACTTAAGTAATCCCCTACATAGGCTAATATTTCGACTAGCGTAATTCCCAAATCAGCGGCATTTCTCTCCGTCCAATCGGGCATTAAAAGAGAAAGCCTATCCAATAAAAGTTGTTTAAAAGAGGCATAATCTTTGGCCAGATAATTTATTTCTGGAATATTTAGTAATTCCTCATTCTGGCAATTAATAGCTGCGGGCTTGCAATCGACATCTGTAAAACATGACACTTTAAAAGAAAATTCAATAGACGATAATTGCTTATCAAAACCCGGTATAAACTCCTGTTCTTCCCAGCTTTCCATAAGATGGAGCGTATAGATCGAGAAATCACCTCTATCAGAAAGATTCAATGTGATACTTTGATTTGAAGGGCCTGAAATGATTTCTTCAATCACAATACCACTCCATTGGCCTTCAATACTTAAAAAAACCTGAGCCGTTTCAATAGGATTTACCAACGATCTTAAGAAGGTTATTTGAAGTGATTTCTGTTTGTCTTCCATCAAAGCAGCAGGTAAAACCTCAATATAATCGATACCATTAAGATCTGTGGTAGCCTCTATTAACCGTCTTCTATTTTCTGTACAGCAAAAAATTTTCACGTTGTATATTCTTATTTTTGAAACACTATGGTTTGATTTTTTTTATTTCGTAGTAGTGTATAATTCACTTTGACCTCTAATGAAGAATCTATTGTGCTTATGAAAACCTCATTCACTTGGATAAGATGGCTTAGCCACTGATTTAATGCACCTTGCACCAAATATTGTGTGGTAGCAGCCATTTCATTATTGTTCGGTTCAAAAACAGCTTGTAGCAATCCGCATCCAAAATTTGGTCGATTTACACGTTCGCCGGGATTGGTGAACAACAATTGATAGATCATGTCTTTAATATGCAAATCTTCATCAGAAGTAGCAGTTCTGCCCAGTTTATTGAATTGATATGGATATTTAATAGTCATTGTATTATGTAGCCATTACTTTTGTTTGTGTAGAAACAATGGTTACGGGCGTCCCGTTAGGAGCGCAGGTAGCTTGACTATCCATCAGTAAAACAGGCATACCGTTGGAGGTAACTCGTGTTGCACCAGTAATCCAAGTTGCCGTTACGCAGGGTAGCGGGCTACCGTTCGGTGTGGTAAACGGGCATGCCGAAACCATGTGTGGGTTGGGCTGGAGCACTATTGGTTGTCCGTTCACCATCACTCGAGGATTCATCGTTGATGGTTGTGCTTGCCCCCCGTGTGCGCAAAGTATGGTAGCGCCTTGATGTAAAATAAATCCTGGCATGTTATATTAAATTCAATTATTGATTGGTTTAAAATGTTTCACCTTGTAAATTCCAATTATATTATTTTAAGTGCACCGTTGTTCATATCAATTACCGGTCCGAGCATCTCAATTTTAGCGCCTTTGCCGTTGTCTATGGTTATTCCGATATCATTTATCTTAATGGTAGCGCCAGTGGCACTTGAAAGTGTTATGCCGCCAGTTGGTCCAGGCAAATCACTTATTACGATATTGTGTTGTAAAAATGATTGTATCACAATGTTTGGAGAGGTTGGCAATCCTTGGTTCGCTGCAGATGGCACATCTGAAGCAGCACCCCATCTACACCCCACCCAAATAGGAAAATTGGGATCTCCCTGTTCAAACTCTACCCACACTCCTGTCCCTATTGGAGGCACCATATAAACGCCCATTGGCGGACCGGTTGGACCAGCAAGTGGCACACAAGGCTCTGCCCAAGAACTTGGTATGAGACCCAGAACATCGGGAATATTAAGCATCAATCGCCCTTTTTGGTTGGGATCTATATTATTAAGTACCGTGGCTCTGTATTTTCCATAAAACTCTTTGTCCATATTATACTGCCATTAATGGTGTGTTTGAAATAACGCCGTCCCGAGATAAAGTGAAATTTTGTTTATAGGAACCTGCTTTAATAGTATGGGTAACCGTATCAACATAATAGAGACCATCATACGTTAAACCTGCACCTCGAACGCCAACTATCATACGTGATTTTAAGGGCTTCCCATATCTCAACACGTCTAATGCCCCACTTGCCGTTACACTAGGGCTGGAACCTGACATTAAAAAACTTAAGATATCCCTTGCAGCCTCATCAACTGCCAATTTAGAAGAATCATTTGCAGTTTCAATTTTTGCAATAGGCACAGGTCTGGCACCCAAAGGCGGTTTAAAAATATTCACATTAGGCAAGGGCACAGGAATCGGCACTTTTTTCGTAGCTGGATCATAAATAGTGAATACTTTAATCTTTTTTGCCATTCCATCCAGCGAAAAAGTCAACGAATCCACATTTGATAAGGCATCGAAATTTGTTGATAATGCACTTTGTGGAATCGGGATACTGATATCTGGCCCAAAATATGCGAAGCTCAGCCCTGGCAAAGGGCCTGGGTCTATATAAAATACGTAACCATTTCTTCTTGCCAATTTCTGGATAAAAACCTTGTCGGTGGAATATTGACTTTCATACTTTTCAGTAGGTGCAGCAATAACCGGAATAATGGGTGGAATTACCAGCGGAATAATTCCTAAAGCGGTATATTTTGCCAACACTGTCATCACTTTTATATTGTCGGTCATACTAGGATAAGAGCTATTGTATTCCACCAAATCCATAATTACACTTAAATCATCGCCAGTTATGGTTAAAGTGGATGCTCCTGCTTGATTTGATGGGGATAATTCATGATTGGTAATAATGCCATCAATCAAAACTTGTGGCATCCCATTCATGGTGACTACTATAATAACTCGGGTAATAATAGGATCAAAAAAACCACTTGGCAACAAGGTATGTTGTAAGGGTGAATTTTTCCCGATGGTGAATCCCAATTGAAAACCGCTTTGCGCTTTGCCAACCGTAACACTTACATTGGTGAGTGCATCGATGACCATCTTTGGAACAGGAACTGCAATTCCTGGTCCCATCATTAATGTAAGATTGATTCCCTTTAACATTTATTTTTAGCCTGACATGCCTTCTGGCAAGGTTATTTTAATAATATTCCCGATTTCTTCGGTCAAACTATTTGGGTGCAGTACAGCATTAGAGTCGCAAATTCGCCAAAATTGCTCGGCGTCTCCCAAATATTGATGAGCTATAGTATCCAATCGGTCATCTTGGCTTACCTGATGTTCCTGCAACAACTGGAAGGCTTCAGGTTGAGCTATAAAGCGTCTTTTAACAAAAACATGTTTTTTATGGTCTTTGGATTCCAATATTTTAGTTTCCAAACCATAATATCTACTGGTAGGTGAAAAATAACTGTTATTAAGCCCTGTTTGCTGTAATATAGTTTCTAACGGATTGTTCATGTTATAGAGTTAATTCCGAAGTCCTGCAGATTACCGCCTGAATACATTTTAGCAAGACGTTCTTTATTTTGTTGATAGTTCATATAAATATTACCTCCTTGATGGTTAAAACCTAAATCACTGATGCTCAATACCCGCATCCCTAAACTGATTTTGGCTCGGATGGGGTTTAACTTCGTATCAAAGGCTTCTTCGGTAATGCTAAACTCCGTAATCCGAACTGGCACCACGCGGTTCTTGTTCCATATAAACAAGGTTAATGGTGCTTCGGCAGGAGCAATTTCTATGGTTCCTATTTGCGACATTAGGTTCGCGTTAAACAAGGTGCTACTTGATGGGTAAATTATGGTTTCCAAGGCCGCTAGCCGATGCTGAATACCTACATCAACTGTAACATCATCTGCGGACTCCATGCCATCAGTGGCATCTATTTCTGCTTCCAAAGTATAGGTTTCCACAGGTGGCCCAGTTAAACGCAAGGCTTCTGAGCGATCGCCATCTTCTCCAGCACCTTGCACTTGCAAGTTCCGGGTCAATGTATCGGGGTTGTATTGCAGGGTCACGATGCGCTCTATGGATGCGTTTTCAGCATTTAAGAGGACGATACCGCCTTTTAGGATGTATGGGGAACGTGGGTGGGATGACATAAATTAAATTATTAAGTGGCCATTAATTCCTGACATAGATTTCTATAATCCGTGGTTGATGAAGATGAACAAGCGGGTAATGTAAAACCACTAGTTTGCAATTGGGAATTAAACATATCTATTCGTTGCAACGAACAAATAAAGAAATTTTGATGAGCCTCTAATACGCCACCATTATTTTGAAATTGTAACAGCTTAATGGCTACCTGAACTAATGGATGAACTGCACCTCCCGAATTAAATACGAATTCTCTGGAACGCCTTGCCAAACTTCTACTTGTTGTAGCAATATCTGCACATTCTCCCAAACGCATAAATAATGGCCATAAATCCGTAATTACTGCATTTGCCAAAGGAATTAAATCGCGCTGCAGAATGCGATTTCTTTCCATTGCATCTGTTGCACTAGCTAACTCTTCTTCGATTCTCTGAACTTTTTCAACTGTTCTAAGTGACCTTTGATTAAATGCTCTCAAGTCCTGATAGTGCCGATCGGTGAGTGATTCTGGCTCAGATGTTTCAGGATTATTTACTTCCCTATCTCTTAAGCCCCACTGGTGGCCAATTTGCCGAAAATTATTCCATGCTTGCCTTTGGAAACTCCGATCTCCCATTGAAGAATTTCCAGCATCATTGTGCAAAATTGGAGAAACCCCAAATTGAGTTTGGCCAATGGCTGCAAAACTGTTTCCTACAGAATTGATAATTTCCGAATCAGATACTCCGCTATTTGGGCCGTCTATAACATCATTGCTTAAAACAAAATGCCTGTTCTCTGCAGCATCTAATATTATTAAAATAACATGGTCCAAACTGGTATAGATTCTAAAATTAATATTCAATGATCCATGTCTGGCAATTCGGTAAATCTCGTATGCAACTGTTACCGCATAGACACCACAATCTCGTGCCACTCTACCAATTAAATCGGTTGGCATTTCACTATCAAGATAGCTTCTCCCAAAATCCCGAATATCG
Organism: Gelidibacter salicanalis; assembly: GCF_007997285.1. Lineage (GTDB taxonomy): Bacteria > Bacteroidota > Bacteroidia > Flavobacteriales > Flavobacteriaceae > Gelidibacter > Gelidibacter salicanalis. Next base: position 269,496 of record NZ_VORX01000004.1, on the reverse strand, counting down.
TATTCGGTATGGAAAGTATAATTTTGCAGATAGCGCTGTATCCAATGCATTAATTCCGGCAAAGCATTTGTAGTTCCATGCAGTCGAACCAATCCATCGTACAATGCATTCCAAAGTTTAATCCTATCACTTCGACTTTCCCAATCAATCGTTTGACCAGGAAATGCTGCAACAACTTCTGGAAATGCAAAAACCTCATTTACAAGTAATTCCTGATTTCTGATAGTATTTAATAGCGTTGGCATTTCTATTGAATAATAAGGATGTTGGGCAATTTCATCAGGTCTGGGAGTACCAGGTAAAGGTCTAATTGTTTCTCTTGTATTATTTGCTCCAATTAGTTCAGGATTTGGATCAGGGGTGGTTGGTATTGTTGACATAACGGTTAATCCTCGGCCTACAGATCCAGAAAATGAAATCCTATCTTCTGACAGTGCTGCATTTAATCGACCATCCAATATATCATATTGCCTTGCCGCTACTGAATTTCCAACTAGTTGTGCCTGTCTTTGTTTTTGAATATAAAATGTAACAACATTTCGCATAATGTTATACAAAGTTGTAAAAGAATAATATAACATTACGCCCAGGATACCAAAAAAACTTGCATTTGCAACCACCGGATTATCCGCTAACCTCTGGGAAATGTCTTCGTCTAGTCTTTCCGTTTTTAACAAAACAAGAATCTGAGCGATATAGAATGCATTTCTTAATAATTCAATTGAAATATCATTATTTCCATGAGCTTCCTGCCTATTCGCTTGTTCAATTAATGACTCAATCGGATTATCAAGAGAAAATATGCTATTATTCAACAATTCGCTACTAACTGCAAAAGCAAACATAAATGCGCTACTAACGCCATCTAAAACATTTCTCGCATCTGCTTCTAAATTATGTTCGAGAAGTCTACCCACCAAACCAATTCCATGTTCTATTTTTTCCTCATTGGAACTCATTAACACAAAATTAGTAACTAATTCATCTATCCTGATTAAATCATAATTAGATAACTTCCTATTAATTTCTTCCAAAATTTCAGCAGCAGTTGTAGGGCCACTATAAACATCTCTTTGAATATCAGTTCCTGCAAATGATCGGCCTTGCTGCACCGTATGCACCAACTCATGTGCTAACAATTCTTTTCCGCCATGGGTTTGTGGTTTGTACTCTCCAGAATTGAAATAAATATCCTTACCTGATGTAAATGCTTTTGCACCCATAGCTCGACTCATTTTAGCCGCCTTATCATCACTATGGATATTAACACCACTAAAATCGATTCCAAACCTTGAAGACATAAATTGATTGGTAGAGGCGTCCATCGAACTCCCTTTCCCTCTCGTTGCGTTTAATTGAGAATTAAAAGATGATGTTGCTGTAGTTGACTGTGTGTTTAACGATTTACGTTGAAGCACCTCTTCTTCCTCTTCCTCGCATTGTGAACATTTTCTTTGCGTTGTCAAACTACTAATGTTCGAAATTTCGTCAGAAAGTGATTTCCTTTGAATTTGGGGCTTTCCACCTTTTTCTATGCTGCCAACTTCTTTCATATTCACCACTTTATCGGCAATCCTATCAGCTTCCTGCTCATAAGGGTCGCCTGGAGTATTAATTTGTAATTTTGCTTGCAGCGGAATTTGATTGAAATCGAATGGGTTCCTATTGAATTTGTTTTGCTGCAATACAAATGCACTTTTTGTTTCAACAGATCTGCTATGCAATTCGTGTGACTGATTCTCTTTATTGCCTTTATGTTTTGCAGTAGTGAGCATTATCCGTTATTGAGATTGTTTGTTGATAATCCATTAAAAATGGATTGCGCAATTTGCCGTCCAACACTTTCTGGTCTTGAATTGGAACTTGTAGAAATGGCATTGACATGCATGTTTCTTTGATTAAAATCTTCGGTAAATGTGTTTTCCAAATTGCCATTTTTGATCATTTGGTGTAACTCGGTTTGTATCGATTGACTAATGGCTAACGCCTCGTTTCTAGAAAACCCTTCCAACACTAATTGGTCAATATTTAATTCAATATTCGGTTTCATTCCCAATCCTTTATTTCTGAATTACTTAAATGCTTATCTACTTTTTTGTATTCGCTTTTTGTAGCTTGTAACAAATGATGCATGCCTATTTTTACATTTTCTGAAGCAGCCAAAAATGCAGCATTCATAGCAATGTTTTTTATATTTCCTCCAGGAATATTTGCCAGGGCCAATTTGGTGTAATCAACACCATTCACCCATTCTTTATTAGGAAATGCCTTTTCCCAAATGCGTTTTCTTTGAGTAACATCCGGTCGCTCAAAATGGAGAGAAAATCGAATCCGTCTTTCAAACGCTTTATCAATAGCGTTTTTCATATTGGTGGTTAATATGGCCAAACCATTAAAGTTTTCCATGCGTTGTAATAAATAGCCAATTTGCAAATTACTGTGCCGATCATGACTATCCCGCACTTCGCCTCGTTTTCCGAATAATGCATCGGCTTCATCAAAAAGCAAAATAGCGCCGCCTTCTTCAGCAGCATCAAATATTTTCTTCAAATTCTTTTCTGTTTCGCCTATATATTTGTTAACTACTTGACTCAAATCAACCCGATAAAGGTCCAACATCAAATCATTGGCAATCACTTCCGCAGCCATGGTTTTACCCGTACCACTTTCTCCTGAAAACAAAGCACTAATGCCCAAACCTCGCGATTGTTTTTTAGCAAAACCGCCTTCGTTATACACCTTAGATCTATATTTTACATGCATTGTAATTTCCTTGAGCATTTTAATATCCTCCCGCGGTAGCACAATATCACTCCAGGTAGCCAAGGTCTCTATTCTTTGTGCAAGATTCTCCAAAACAGGGCGGGTATGTTTACAGCAGGTTTTCCATAATAGGTTTTCGTAGTTTGAGTGGCTGTCCGCTTGGTTGATTTCATGCGCAGCAACCTTAATTCCGTTGGCCGACAAATTAAAATGCTCTACTAAAGTGTTAATTATTTTGGAGTGCTCGTCACCATCATTTAATAATTTAACCCATAACAGCTTTTGTTCCTTTTGGCTAGGCTTTTCAACTTCGTATCTATTTGGATTTTTCGAGAGTGTTTTTTGCGAAGCGTCTTGGCCAATAAAGACCAAGTCTTTACAATTTTTAACAAAATGATTTAAGGTATTGTTATTGCCTTGCTGGTCATCCGTACTATTGGAACAATCAATATATAGTGCAAACCGATTTAAGCTAGCCTGCCGATTCCAAAGCTTTTCGATAATAATAACATCTTCCAATTTTTGAGGAATTAAGATTGCATCCAGATTGTAAAGCGTGAATCCTAATTTTTCGCATACATTTTTGGCAACCGCCATCTTGTCTTTAGTTTCAATACCATTTAATTCAATTGTTTTTGGGGAGTGAACATTTTTGGAATAATCGCTTACAATCTGCTTCACCAAATATTGTTGAGATTCGGTAATAAGGTACTTTTCATCATCCCTCTTTATAAGTGAAGCCAATTGCTCTTCCAAAAAAGAAAAGCCCGTTAAATAATGTAGTATGCCTTCATCTATTTTCATGGGTTGATTAGCCAACAGGGTTCCTGAATTGAAGTGGATTAAATCCCATTTCCGTAGTGGTGAAATTGGCGAAATAGCATCCCAATGTGTTGAACAAAATCCTGAAAGCAGCAAATTGAAGGAGGGATAAACGGCTTCTGGATTCCCCTGTATATTTGAAATGAGTTGGCTGTATGTGGAATTTAATTCTATTCCTGCACAGACCAACAAGATGTTTTTTTCAAATTCTGAAAGTTGACATCGTTCCACTAAAACATCCAAATTTGGTTTTCTATGGCTAATATTCCCAATCTCTTCCAACAGCTTGGTAGATTCATCCGATTTTTCAAATGGCTTCTCTATTCCGCTTTCTGAAAAATGAAAGCTAAGCTCATCCATGGTCATTTGAATGGAAGTCATTAAATAGCTTCTATTCAATTCCAGCCAAAAGGAATTATTTTTGTCCATTTATGGTATTATAATTAAAGGTCCTGAAAAATTATCGAAAATGGGACTTGTGGCATTATTGACCCTAATACGCACCAAATAAGTTCCCGTTTCCACACCAACTATATTAATAGCAATGTCATTTAAATCAGTTTCAGCTATGTTTTCAAAACTGTATTCATTCGCATTTCGTGCTATTGTATCAAAATCGATTTCATTTAAAAAAACCGAATAGCGCTTTCCTTCTTCAATTTCCGGATGTACATCCGCGGTTAAATCTAAACCAACAAGGTTTATATTTTTCAAAATAGGGCTTAAAACGAAGGCGGTCAGATTGGAATTCAAACCATTATGAGGAACTTCAGGTTCACCCAGCAACATCTCGTGTACTATTTGTACGCCATGAATTCCTGCGCGTAACGTATTTGGAATGGGGAGAGTTATTTTACTGTCCAGTTCAACATCTGTGCGTAGGGCAAGACTGCCATCAAATTGTACTTTGGTCACTTCCCCTTGCAAACTATTGCCCTTAACAATTAAAGTGTCACCTTCAATAAAAATCCGATTGCTCGAATAGTCACTTCCTACACGCTCTTGTGCCACAATATCATGGATAGACGGGAACTTAATGTGTTTTACATATAATTTGCTTTTCAAAACCGGTAGAGCTTGTCTAACAGATTTGTCTTTTCGTAACAACGCCACACATACCTTGTAATAGACACTTAGCCTATATTTTGCTCCAAACATGGTCCAAAGCTTTGAAATCTCTTCGGTATTAAGATATTCTGGGGTTATTTTAATCTGTTCAATTTGATCAGATAAATTTGAATCTGCTAAAATGGCTTCGCCCGCTAATGTATTGGCTATGAAATCTCTGCCAATAATGACATTATCATGAAACGCCACCATACCATAACCCATCATTAAATCTGCATTTACTTTCTCACTGCCATGTGCACTCAACACATAATATAAATTCAGCGCCAGATAAGGGTTGGAAATACGCTGCCCATAATTATTTCTTGATGTTAAATCTTGATTGCGCCACCCATCATTTTCTTTAACCATATATAGATAGAGGTTTAGCGCATTATCGGATTTGTTTAGTTCTGCTTCCAACCTGTCCAAAGGTTCAGTAAACACAACCGCACCCAATGAACTAATCCCTTCATCACTTACACTTTCATGAAGTATGGATTTTAATGTATGGGTAACGGCACCTATGGCTTTTAGAGAACTCACAAATAGTTGTTGTTTTTATTAATAAAATCTTTGAGTGACAATTAAAGATTAGCTTTTGTTTTTGGCTTGACAGGCAACTTTTGAGTGTCTTTTGCCAATAGTTTTAATATACCATAACAGTCGTATTCCCTATTTTAGATTTACTGTATAGCCTGATACGAATCATATAATTTCTGTCTTTGACCATTTTTATTTTGATGTAAGAATTAAAATTCGAACCGCTATCATCATCCCCTGCTAGAAAGATCTCATTACTATTATTTTGATCTATTTCATTAAGAACCATCACTGTATCCATATCTCCAAAAGTCCTAATCTCATAATCTTTGGTTGATGGAGCTATAAATTTAAAATTGATTTGTTCACCGGCTTTAATTTTTAATTGGTGACATTTATAAAGTTCAAGTTCCTTGGTTTCAACAAATGGTTCTTCTGGATAAAATGATTTTACCCATAACTTATCACGAGTAGATAATCCAGGAGCTGGCGAGATACCATCTGTTAATTCTGGAGGTTGAATAATCCATGCACCTGGCATAGGATACATCATAATAGAGTCTTCATCTAGCTCGGAACCTTGAATTTCATCAGCAGCTTTTTTGTCCAAAACATTATGCCTTATTGTGCCTATATCCCAATTATTTGGCGGTCCACTAAGATCATTTACAACTTGCGACTCATTCCAAACAATCCCTGCAAAAGGATTTTGGTGCTCATGGGGAAAACCCATAGCATGTCCTATTTCATGCAAAATAGTATCCAAATCATTTCTAATATCCCACCCAAAATTCATGGTTAATTGATTTTTGGGAATGTTCCAACAATCCCTTCCAACATATGACCAAGAGCCGTCACCATCGACAAAACCAATCCTTATGATAGCATCATTTCTATTGTTAACTTCTTCAAATGTGAGTCCTATGCCCACATTTTTCCATGTATTAAATCCTTGTCTTACTTTTTCCTTTTCGGCAGCACTACCATCTTGAAAATAGAAAGTTAGATTGGTACCATTCACCCATTTCTTAGCTATAAGAATAATCATTCGTTCCGTCAATGCGTCATGTCCTGGTCGTGGTGCTCGCTCAGGCATTATGGGCATGGAACATAAATTTCTTATAGGGATGTCCTTTTGTGTGTGTCTTTTGGTTTGCATTTTTTGGTATGTTAAATTAATCTCATTTATTTTTTTAACGACATCGTCTCATTCTGATTATATTTGAAATTTTGATTAAAAGTTGAATCAACATTAGACTGTATTGCATGATTAACGCATCAGAAGGCTTATAGAGAACTCACAGCAGTCATTTTCTCTTATTAATATAATCCTCAAGAGATAACTTAAGATTGGGTTTTGGTTTTGGATTAGTTGGCGCCTTATGAGTAGCATTAACAGCCTTAATTTCTATCCTTCCAATAGATATTTTAATAGACCGTTGCACAGGTGTAGCGTCAGTTTTATTATCAGTAATACCATCGTGGTTTACATTAACACTATTTTCATTAATAGATGTGGTTTTTTTAGGCTTGTTTAATAGCCCATAAGTCTTACTTACCAAAATATTATCCGCATTCTGATTAGGTGTTTCAGATGATTTGGTCCTAATATCCTGGTGTTTTGATTGCATCGACTCCATACTTTCTTTCCTGTTTTCTTCATTTTTAGGTTCCAACGAAAAAAAATGGTCTTCAGTTGTTTTTAAAAAATTGGTTTGATTTTCTTGACTGTTGTTAGTGGTTTTTCCCTCGGAATTATTTGTCCAAAATTTTTCCTTAATTTGCTTAGCTTCAGTAGGTATAGCAACATTTGGACTACTTTCTTGTATGGAAACATCTTCTTTTCCAAGCGTATTTATTAACCCCGCTTCACTAGATAAGCCACCACTACCTTCAAATCTACTTTTTAACCGCGGTTCCACAATACTTTGAGTTTGTGAACTTCTGTCTAAAAGATTTTTTAGATAATTATGATTCATGAATTTAAAAGATTGAGATAATGGTTTCTTCTATTTTCGGACATATTAATGATGTCCGATTCCGACCACCCGAAAGTTTTTGCCAACACATATATTTCATCTAAAAGGCTTTTTGCCCAATGGTCAATCTCCTTCCATAAGTATGCGACAATGTCAAAATTGACTTGCCATTCATGAGAACACTCCACACAATTTAGATGGTATGTAATATTTGAAGCCTGACATATCGTATCAAATTTATCATTGATTTGATTTATTATATCATCGGGAATGTTTTGATGAAATGTTTGACTTTGCAAATCTTTAAGATTTATCATGCAATTTCGAATAATCTGACTGGCATCATTAGTGAAAAGATCATCAGAATTAGGCAATCTAATCATCAAGATATCGTCGTGGGAATCAATCAATATTTCTATATTATCGGGAATATCGTATAAGCTTGGAATTCCTACCTGCTCAAAATTAAAATCCCATTCTACCATTTGATTACATTTAGGGCAATGGGAAATATTATCAAATTGATTTCCGAAGAGTTTTTTACGAACATGAAATAATGCGATATCTCTTTTTTCAATACTCCAATCCACAATATTTGAATGGTCAGTTGCATTCAAGGCTAAGGATGCAAGAGCCACACCCTTAAACGTTTGATTTTTACCGACACAATGGTCCCAAACATTGAGAATTGAATTAGCAGTCATTACTCAGGTTCGGTAAAGGAAACTTCCTGTGGTTCTGAAATGGCGTAATCTCGCTCCCAGCCTTCGTTTTCTAGTTTTAGAGACTGAATGGCAACGGCATTGGCATTGGCATCCAATTCTGGAAATGCATTAAATTCAGATACCCAACACCTATATATATTATATGAAATGGCCAACTGTCCTGCTTCGTTATAAACTTCAAGCGTAATGTTTTTTCGAAAATCTTGTAAAGATACTTCGCCTCCCAAACCAGCTCCAAAGTTCCAAATTTTGTTCGCCCATTTTTCAAATTCGGTATCATGGGTAACGCCTCGCTCTACCGTAATGGCTTCAAACTCTGTTCTTCCTGGGGATTTCCTGCTGCTACTCGGGTCGCCGCCTTCACGGTGTGTAATCACTTCGGTTGTTTTTTTAAGGCCGCTTACTTTACTAACTCCTGCAACATACTTCCCATCCCATTTAATGCGAAATTTGAAGTTTTTGTATGGATCAAATCGATTGGTATTAACTGTAAATTGTGGCATGATAAAATGGTTTTAAATGATAAATGGATTATTTTCTAATATGTCAGATTTACACGTCTATTTGACCCGCAATTTGCTGAATTTTAAGAATTACAAATTCCGCAGGTTTTAACGGAGCAAAGCCAACTACGATGTTTACAGCACCAAGATTGATATCGTTTTGAGTAGTGGTTTCAGAATCGCACTTTACAAAATAGGCATCTTTCTTTTGTCCTTGAAAAGCGCCTTGTCTAAACATGTTATGCATAAATGCCCCTACATTCAACCGAATTTGACCCCAAAGTGGCTCATCGTTAGGTTCAAACACCACCCACTTTAATCCCCTAAACAAACTTTCTTCAATATATAAAGCAGTTCGTCTAACTGGTAAATACTTCCATTCTGAGGCTAAAACATCAGCACCTTGCAAAGTACGCGCTCCCCAAACAACTTTTCCATAAACGGGAAATGATCGCAAGCAATTGATGCCCAGTTGGTTTAATTTTCCATTTTCTTGATCTGTTAAAGGAACGCTAAACCCACTGACGCCAGACAAGTTTGCTTCCGTGCCCGCAGGAGCTTTCCAAACCCCACGTTCGGTGTCCGTTCTTGCCAAAACACCTGCTACGGCACCACAAGGCACGAATTCCTCAATTTGGTTATTTTTCAATGGATTTGGTTTTAATAGCCTAGGAAAATACAACGCAGCATAATTGTCTTTGTCAAAATTACCCAACCCAGTTATGGCAGCCTGGATGTCTCCCCAACTTGGACAGTCAATTAATAAAACAGCCCGCCTTCTTTTGCAATAGGGCATCACATCATTATAGGTAGCAGCTTCAATGTCAGCAGTTTTTGAGTAGGGAGGAATACATAGAATATTAAATATATCGGTTTTTTCTAGAGCATATAAGCCAGTTTTATCTGTTTCTGAACCTTTCACTTCTGTAGATGATATATCGGCACCATCTCCACCCCCCGATAAGGATTGTTTAGTGATCACACCATCTCCATCAACCGAAGAAGCAGCTGGTCGAAGTATAGAAGTCGCACTTTCAGTCAACTTTCGCATTCCAATCAATTCAGATTTTTGCTTTAATACGTTTATGGCAAAAACTGGCGAATTTTCAACAATGGATAAATTTAAAAATGTCTCACTTTTACCATCCTTATCTTCTATAAACAAATTGAATAATTCATTATCCGGATCTGTTTTAGTCTTATAATCTATCCAAAAACATATACCATCTCCCCATACCCCACTAGATGACGCTTCAATTTTGAAGGCAGAGGTTGTATCGATACCATCTTCATCTGCAAAATCAAAAAATGATTTAGTTGCTTTTGTTACTGAATTTGTAACTCGAACGATTATGGCTTCGCCGCCACCATGCTGAAAAAAGTCGCGAACTGCAAAACTCATTGGACTATCATTTGATAATCCACCAAAAACACGTTCGTAATCACCATAATTGAAAATGGTGGTCGGTTCGTTTTCATGTCCTTTTGTTGCGCTTCCGATAAACGCGGCAATAGAAGTAGAAACACCGGAAATGGTTTTTACACCACTGGGCACCTCTTCTACATATACCCCAGGGTAAGATGTTTGTACTGGCATAATAAGAGATTTTAAATTAAGATTATAAAATGAAAAGTAACATACAATTAAGTAGTGGGAATAAGGCTTCGCCGCTTTGAATACCATTTAAAAAAGGCACCAAAATAAATGAGTAGAAGTTCTCACATATAATTTAAAAGTACGTTATTTTTTTAAATTCGACAAATGTTAATGCCTGATAATTAAATGCTTCCACCATTTTACACTGAATTAAAAAAAAATGTTTACATTTATATTATCTCCACAATACATAAGCATTGAGAATTTATTCTACGATGGTGCTTAGTGATTAATAGCAACTATTAAATTTTTTTGGCTATAAGTGTATCCAAAAAAAATCACTTAAATACTATATAAAATCATTAGTGTCCGATAAAAATAAATAATAAATTAACAAACTCATTTAAAGCAAGGGACATTAGAAGATTTCCGAAATGAGACCTTGCATTTTAGAAACTGTTTCTACCGAGAGGGAATGTGCTATTTTAATTTAAATGATCGTTGTTTGTCAGTTAGTTGCAAACAAGTCTTAATTCTTTATTCTAACAGCGCAGCGGTCTTGATTCTTTATCGGACAACAATGATATAAAATCTATACTATGCAATCTCTTAGTCTTCTTCATTGGCACGTACTCTATGTTAAACATCAGCATGAAAAAAAAGTAGAACAATTATTGCAAGAAAAAAATATAGAAGTCTTCTTGCCATTGATAAAATCTATCAAAGTGTGGAGTGATCGTAAGAAGCAAATATGGACTCCTCTTTTCCCAAGGTATATATTCGTTCACGCCCTCTCTCGAAAAGAATTTTATCATGCATTGTCTACAGAGGGGGTTATAAAATATCTAAAATTTGGTAACGAATATGCAGTCATAAGGGCTACTGAAATTTTTCACATAAAAGCATTATTAAACATTGAAAACATTTCGGAGATTAAGGTCGAAAACAACCTTCCTAGTAAAGGTCAAAAAATGAGAATCTCTTATGGACCCTTAAATGGTCTAGATTGCGAAGTCATTAAAGTCAATAATAAGCGTAAAATTATAGTTAGAATTGAATCTATCCGACATTATATCACAGCATATTTGCCGAGCATGTATTTGTCTCCCCAGAAATTTACGAAAAGCAGTGCAAATATATAGAATATCATACAGCTGATTTATGATAGTAACGTGAATCTATTCCAATCTTATCCATAGTTTATAAATAGTCGTGATTTAACCTTGCAATCGAGTTGTAATGCCGTTGATTTTTATTTTTAACAAATAATAAGTGGTCCTTAATAACTAGTGTTTGCATAGTTGCTAAATGTTCTCAATAACTTATGAACCTTTCAACTGTCGTACTTTCTTAATGAATAATATAGTTATGGGTTTGTTTCCCCAAAAGCTATGTTGCCTTCCAATCCTTATTTTTTCTTTTCCATATTTGGTCTTTGGCCAGTAATCCAAGCAATAGATAAGCCTCTGCACATAAATAAAGACTTCCTGTAGAAAATTAAGCTTCAACTATCTCTGGTTGATGACCATATAAACCATCAGTAAGCCATGCATTCCCATCAAAAAACTTCGTAACCCTGTCAATTAGCAGGAAAACCCTTTCTTTACCAACACAATATTATCATCTCGTTTGTTAAAAATTGGTAATTCAAAACAAGTCGGATTTCTAATGATTTTCTACAAAAATTATTTATCCTATAGCCTTACAGATAAATAATAAAAAGCTTTTTTGTGTGTGATTATTGTTTTAAATTGCTGTGTGCAAACGTCATAAGGCATTTTGACCTGCTTGCTCTTCCCCACTTAATTTAAAATACAACATTATGAAAGTATTTGCTCTACTGGTGGGGATAGATAAGTATTCGGGTAATCCACTCAATGAATGCGTTAATGATTCCAACAAATTAAAAGCGTATCTAAACTCTATAAAAGACAGATGTGAGGAGGTTTTAATAGAAACGCTCCATGATGATCAAGCAACCAAAACTGCCATTGTAGACAAAATAAAATCTCACCTTTATAAAGCAAAGGATGACGATGTAGCCTTCTTTTATTACAGTGGCCATGGCGCATTGGAGAGTACCGATGGTCTATTTCCCGAAGAACATGACGGCACTTTGGATTGTTTGGTACCTTATTCTCAAACCAATACCACATCATCAGATCTTCTTGCTAATAAGGAATTGCGCTATCTCTTCCACAACATGACTCATAATCCTCATCTGATTAGTGTAATTGACTCGTGTCATTCGGGCAATATTGTGAGATCCTATGTTGAAGAATCAAACAACGATAATGGTGCCATAAGACGGTTAAGTGGTGTTTTTGCACCCAGACCGTACAAAGAATTTTTATTTGCCGGCGACAAATCTGTTGAAATTCGAAATCATGGCAACTTAACTCTGGATATCCCCTACAAAAATAGTATCCATTTGGCGGCCTGCCTTTCGAGTGAATCGTCTTGGGAGGATAGTAAAGGAGGTGTTTTTACTAATTATTTGCTCCAACTTCTAAATGCCACTAATGGAAACCTCAGCTATTTAGATATTGCAAGATGGTCCAAAATGACCCTCTTAAAAATTACTTCTAAAAAACAAACACCCAAAGTCACCGTTCAGGGCGAAGGTAAACTTAGTCAAAATTCGTCTTGGTTAAATTTCAATCCGGAGGGTGTTAAATTAATGGATGGGCAGGTTAGTAATAATAAAAAACTGGGTTGGCTCTATAATAAAGGCATGTTGCTTGGTATCAAAGAAGGAGCAAAAATTATAGTAATACTAGATGGCGAGGAGATTGTGGGCAAAGTAAAAACAGTACATGCAGAATATGCAATACTCGAGCTACCTATGACCGCCATTAATAAAATGGATTTCAATAAAAGTTATCCGGCTAATACGCCATGGAGCACTTATGATCCCTTAGAGCTGTATATTAATAATGTAGATGATGATCAGGAAATTGCCGATGCCGTAGCAAAAGTTTTAAAACAATATGAGGGTGTTGAATTGGTGGCTAAAGAAGAAGCTCGATTTTTTGTAAATTGCTTTAATAATATGGTCTACTTTTCTATGCCAGAAACAGAATTCCAACCACTTTCCAAACAGATTGACTATGATTCTATCAAATTGGAAGCCGAACTGTCCAATCAACTTTTGTCATTTATAAAATGGAACCATTTTTATTCGCTTGAGAATCCGAGTATGGATTTCAAAATCTCGCCAATTAAAGTCGAAGCTAATATTGGAGATGGTGGTTGGAGCGATATTACCAATGGCATTCTAACCATCAATGCGGAAACCAGAGAAAAAGAAGACACCAATCTTTTCGGCACCTTTCAAATTAGAGTGCGGAATATAAGTCATGAAAAGCTGTTTATTGGAGTGCTGACTCTTAATTCAGATCTTTCAATTACTTCAAAACCTTTTGATGGGAATGTTATAGAGTTATCACCTAAAGGCACGCAAGGCGATAGTAAATTATTTTATGATCACAAAGAAAAAGACCCATCTATCGCGAAAGTCTATTTTGATCCTTATAAGGAAGTTTATAACTGGAGCGAAGAATGGTTTTATTATAAATTCATTATCAATAATTATGAAGATTTTTCCGCTTCTATACAAAACCACTCCTTTCTGCAACCTAGCTTATCGCCGCCATTAACCATTACTCATCCCTTAAGGAATGCCTTCGAAAATAAAGCTAAAGGAGAGGGATCATCAGAAGAACTTCAAGAAATCAGAAATAGATGGGGAACCTGCATTACACGTATTGAATTAAAAAATCCAACGTTTAACGTTATTACGGCTGGACTTAAAACATTTCTCGATGAATATTTAGAAAGCGAAGAGCTCGCGCCCTTCATCAAAGAACTTTATTTTGAGGATTTCTGGAACGGAAAAGAATTTGAAATCCAATTAAAACAAAATAAATTTCAATCAGCAGAAAAAGCCACAGATAGTTGGGTTGTAAAACAGCTCAATAAGATATATAATACCATTAGAAGAAGGCGATTTAGAAAACAGCGAATATCCGGAGGTAATATTGTAGTTGCGGAGGGAGATTCATGGTTTTTATATCCGAGACCAGGTGTAAAGGATACTTTGGATTATATCATGAATGAATACGCTGTGTTCAGTCTGGCTGATGCTGGCGACGATGTGGCCGATTACATCAAGAACAATGAACTCATTACTAAAGTTGGAGAGATAAAACCTGATTTTGTATTAATTAGTGGTGGTGGGAATGATGTTTTGGGTTCAGAGATACGAAGCATGCTTCGTAAAAACGTCAGTAATGTTCAGTCTGTCAAAGACTATATTAAAGAAGACATTTTGGATGCAAAAATGAATTTTTTGGATGAAAGTTACCGCCTGTTTTTTTCAAAAATTAAATTGCTAGTGCCCAATGTGAAAATTTTCATACATGGTTATGATTACATTCCGGGCGATCGGGATAAGAAAATTATTGAAAAGGGATGGGCCAATAAATATATGATCGGAGCGGGTATTGATAATCCTATAGAGAGAGATCGTGTCATTCATTTTCTAGTGGACCGATTTAATGATATATTAAAAGCGTACGAGGAGGAATTTAACTTTGTTGGATATGTCAACAACCGAAAAACAGTAGCCTACCATGAATGGATGGATGAAATCCATCCCAACAATATTGGTTATGGTAAGGTTGCTGGGAATTTTCTAAAAAAAATGAAAGAATTCTCAAGTATTAATTAGTCATAAAATACATAAATCATGGGACGAATTTGCAAAAACGACATTACTGATCACATCAGGGATCATTTTGGTGCTAACCCTTTAAAAGCTCCTGAAGCTAGGATCCAACCGCTTTGTATGCTGGAAGTTGACCGAAGTAAACCATCCTATTTAGGAGAATTCAAATATTTGGTAAAAAATGGCTTTCCACACGATGTTCCCATACAAGAAGAGCCAGTAGCATCTGTTTCAGATAAACAATCTAAAATAACAGATTTTGAAACTGGATTTCAAATTTTAAGTGGTTTTCTTAAAGTATTGGGGGTAGATCCAGCTTCAGTAGGTGCCGCTTTTAAGAAATCAAAGAAGATGGCATTCTCCTTTCAAAACGTTCGGCGAAGATATATTGACCCACTTCAATTTGGGATGATTCTTTCTCAAAATAATGTACTAGGAGATCCTGATAATTTCATTCTAAGTAAAGCGATTAAAGATAAAAAGGTACAATTGGGCCTTATTACTGACGTCATGGTATCCAATAATTTTTCGATAAGTACATTTTCAGAATCCGAAATTGGTGTCAATGTTGAAGTTCCATTAATTCAAGAAGCTATTTCTGGTCTCAACATCAATGTGAAAGTGAACAAAACTGCCGAAAATGTTGTTGCCTTTGAGGCCCCTTATGATTTGAGCTTTGCATTCAGTGCTCTGGAACTGATTATTGATCCACAAACGGGCAAGTTCTCACGCGGCAATTGATGAAAAATTTAAAATCTGCCAGAGGTGAGCAAAAAAGTTTTGAAAACCTCACTAAAGATGACATGCATTTACTCGAGAGATTAGAGATCGATAACAATAGAGAATATCCCTTATTAATTGAATTATAAAAATGAAAAAGCTCATTGTTTTATATAACGGTTCGCAAGACAATGCTGAAATAAATAACAGTGATTATAAACAATTTTATAAAGTAATTCTTAATAAAAATAATACGGGTACTGGTGTTGACATTGATGTCCAATTTTGTCCTAACAAGGATGTGTTATTCGACTATTTACAGAAACTAACTAAACATAAAAATAGACATGATTTATACCTGCATTTCAGTAGCCATGGCACAGTTCAAGGAATTCCTTATGTGGATTGGATTATTAAAAATGATGAACTGGCAAAATTACTGGAACACGAGTCAATCAAATTTTGTTTTTTCTCGTCATGTCGTTCGGCAGATTTAGTACAATTGGTCAACAAACACAATATTCCTATTGTCATTGGAACTAAAGAACATAACGACATTGGCAATGATTGGGCAATAAACTTTCAAGTTGAATTTTACCAGCGTCTTTTGGAAAATAGCTTAACTTTTTCACTGGCATTTGCACAGGCATTGATTGCCGTTTCTGAACGCGGATCATCTGATAATTCCATTACATTATCTCGAGGAGAGGGCGCCAAAAGCGAGGTGGAAGAATCTCAAATCAACAAACTGCAAATTGTTTTTTTAAAAGAAAGATTCAAGCAACATTATTTGGCACCTCCCAATTTCTTAAAAAAAATGGAAGATATAGACAACAATAGACCGGTCGTGCTCACTTGGTTTAATGACACTAATTATATTAAAAAGTTTAAAGAAGACTTTGTAGCCAATGATCTTAATGAAAGATTAGAACTCATTGTTATTCCTGAAAATGAAATTGAACTCCTAAACCAAGATAAAATGGCGTTTATGATGCATGAACCCATTTTATTGCTGATTATCACTGACCAAGACAATAAAATGCCAGAGGCAATTAAAGAACATTTGCAGGAAATTAATTGGGAAATAACTCATTATCGAGTTTTAATTTGTGCTCAGGATAATATCGATTTGAATAAAGTCATTAACAATCCAGAGATATTATCTGAAATAAATAAAAACACGAAGATTTACAAGTTCAAGGCTAAACCATCTGAATTGTTAGAGAATAATCCACTTTTGGCAAATAATAAATTCTTATCAGAACTTCTACCAAATGACTTAGACTACTATTTAAGAACTCAAATCACATTAGATTTTGAGGTTCCGTCAAAGAACTTTTTATACTCCGATTTCGCTCAATATAACGACAAATATCTTAGGATATATACGGGTCGATTTTTCAATGAAAACCTGATCAATTTTATCATTAACAATATTAAAAAGAAATTCTCCTATAAAAGACCTGTGATAGTTGTGGATAGCTTTTATAGCGATCCAGATGAAATGTTTAACTCTACACTTTTAAAGGAAATTGAGCACACATATGGCATTAACGAACAAGGTTTAAGAGGTAAATTTATGAGTCTCTTGGACGAGGAAGCTATTTTTATTTTTAAAAACCGAAATATTCCTTTACAAAAATGGACAGAAATCTGTAAAAACTTTTTATTGGAAATTGAAAAGATTATTGAATTTAAAGAAAGCCCAGATGTAGAAATAAAACCTGCCTATTTTTTCTTTTTACAGGAGGACAATGGATTTCAATTGAACCCCCGTCTAAATCGGGCATATATTAAAAATTTTGAAAATCCTGAACCCGTTAACGCTGAGTCCATTAAAAGATGGTGCGATAGGCACAATTTAGAAAATAGCACGTATGAAATTGAACAAAGTGTGAAGCGCATTGCAAACTCAATAAATCTAGATCAATATATAACGTGCTGTCCGTCGTCAGTAATAGAATTTGTATGCAACACCTATAACATCTCACCAAAAAAAATTATCCGAATTTAACTGATACGTATGAAGACACTTGAACTTCTTGACTTAAATGGCGTACTTGAGATAGAAATTCCTAGAATTAATATCAAAGAGTATGATATTACCTATGACTTTGAGCACCGAAAATTAAATTATAATGAACTCGAAGGCAAATCCAAACCTGTCAGCGCCTATATGTTAAGCAGAGAATTGGCTATTGCGGTCAATGCTGCCATAGTTACGGGACGGCCACTTTTAATAAAGGGAGAACCAGGATCGGGAAAAACCAAACTTGCTCAAGCCTTAGCATCCTATTTTTATAAAGAAGAAGCCAATAAATATTATTTTGAATGGCATATCAAGTCAAAAAGTAAAGCTAAAGATGGCGGGTATATTTTTGATCATGTGGGCAGAATGCGTGATGCTACCATTTCTTCTTCAGATATACAAGCAAGTAAAAGAGCATCAAATCCGGACAATTACATAACGCTTGAAGCATTGGGCAAAGCCTTTACCGCGGGTTCCCAAATGGGAAAAAAAACCATATTGCTAATTGATGAAATTGATAAGGGTGATATTGATTTTCCAAATGACCTCTTGCTGGAATTGGATGAAATGCGCTTTAAAATCAATGAAAAAAATGACACCTATATCCAAGCACCACGAGAATTAATTCCATTAATTTTTATAACCAGCAATAATGAAAGAGAACTACCGCCGGCATTCTTAAGGCGTTGTTTGTATTATTATATCCCGAGTTTTAATAAAGAATTTTTAAATAAAATTGCCCTAGTCAAAATGGAAGAGTTTTACAGTGATTTGGGTGAACATGAATTCATCGAACTTTCAAAAGATCAACTAGCCTTATTCGTGGACAAGTATGTTGCCTTAAAAAAAGAAGAAACCGGTAGTAAACCACCTTCCGTAAGTGAAATGTTAGATTGGCTAAAAATTCTGGTCTTCAGAGTGATGCATCACGGTGATAAGTTCGAACACTTAGTTGATGATGCACAGCTTCAAAAAATTGCCCTAAAATTAAATTCATGACATGGATAAAATGGTCGCACCTTTATGGGGATTTTTCGAATTTATAAAAAATAAGTTCAGCCCTCCTTTGGCTATCGATCAATATTTTTATCTAATCGAAGCCATTCATAAAATCCCTCTTGTGAATACTTCCAAAAGTAGTGGCGAAAAAAAACATCTATTAGAGGGACGCAGCAGTTTATTGAATTTTACTAAAATATTTTGGCTCAACAATCCTCAATACGAGCTAGAATATGATCGCTATTTTAATCTGTTTTTTGATAAAGAAGTGCTGTTTGAGAAAGTGTTACCCAACGAAAAGGAAAACACGCCAGAAGTTTTACATAATCAAGATGCTACCCAGGTTTCCAATTCTCCAGATAAAGACCTAATAAACGAAAAGAAGCCTGAAAACATATTAGAAGACACTAGGAAAGAGGAAGGTATGATCGATTTTGAATTGGTACTCCGGGATATCAAAAAAGAAAACGCAGACGACGATGTTGAATTCACCCGACCAAACCATAAATTTATGTTAGCGGATAAAGCAATCATGCCATTTGAGGTCCGAAACTTTGCACAACGTCTCAGAAGAAAAGTGGAAACCACGGAACAAGTTATATCCGACCGATTAGATATTCCAGAAATGGTCATAGAGTACATTCAAAAAGGATTTATTATAGATCTTACTTATGAATTTGATGATGCCAGTTACTCCAACGTGGTCTTATTGGCAGATCGTAATGGGTCTATGTTGGCCTATGAATTTATTGAAGATAATTTTAAAGAAAGCTTACGGCAAATTCCACATTGTCATGTGGAGCACTATGTTTTTAATAATTTGCCAGAATATATTGACGGGAAATATCAATTTAAAACCGCTGGAAGTTTTAAAAATGAGCTTTCTAAAAATCCCCAATGGAATAGCAAAACTTGGTTTTTTGTTTTAAGTGATGCTGGAGGTCATTCAGGAATTGTAAATAAGGACCGAATGACCGCAACCGTGAGATTATGGAAATATCTTAAAAGTTTTTCAGACTTTGTGCATTGGATCAATCCAATTCCTTTTGAGTATTTAAATGATTGTACCGCTAAGCGACTTCAAATGATGATTCCCATGAGTCATCCCGACGATATAAGTTTGCATAAAATCATTCATGAAGCAAAACCTACAATATAAACCATGATCGCTCAAGGCATGCCACATATAGATCATAAGCGCCAATCGCGATTGGAAAATTTCTCATGCTATGGCGCCATTCTCCCTTGGTTCAATATTGACATTCTCCATAAACTATACCTCAATATTTTTGAGAAATTTGAACCTGAAGAGGAAACCAACAAATACAAGCTGAGAGCTATTACATGTGCTGATTTACTGCAATCACCCGAAATTGAGCGTATAGGTTACAACTCGTTCATCATCCACCCAACCATCCAGGATAAATTGAGAAATAAAATGATGCACAAGGACAATGCAAATGAAATTCTTCAAGAAATTGGGAATTTTATGCTGTCCTACATCTGGGAATGTAAAAAACATTTTCCCAGTTTAAAACATCTTGAATCCTACAGGATAGAGGGGAATATTATTTTAAATCCCATTGCTGAGGCAGAGCGCGTTACACATAATATTGTTAATAGATTTAATAGGCTCAACAACATCAACGATCAAAAAAATGCCGTGGGTTACTATTTGAAAGTGCTTAACCATAATAATCTGACCGTCGAACAAAAAAAACTGGTTGAGTTTTTAAATATATATCAGCAGTTAGATCAAGATTCAAAACAAAATTTCAGCCCTCAAATTGAGAAACTTAAAGATTTTTTAAGTCAAGATCATAATTCCTCAGAAACGATCACCATAAAACTTCCCACGAATATCAAGAAAAAAATCCTTGATGGGATCAAGACAAATACATCTAAGACCCCTACCCTACATGCTTTGATTTTGGGCATTAATGACTATCCAAGTTATGATAATCTTCGCCTGCGGTCCGCAGTTAATGATTCTACTGCAATACGTGATTATTTAGAGGAGCATGTAGCTGAAGGTTATATTTGCAGAACCCATCTTCTTATCAATGAACATGCAAACTATAATAAAATTCAAGAATATTTTGACTACATTCTTTTCAAGGAGATTAAAGGTGGCGACTCTTTTGTTTTTTATTATTCTGGACAAGGTGGCTCTATTGATAATTTAAAAAATAATGACATCGCATCACATGTTGAACCTCAAAGTATAATTCAAAATATACAAGACAAAGCCTTAATATTAAGTGATTCTACAACGCTTTCTCTTTTGGAAGTTTTGAGGCAGATTAATAAATTCCCTAACGATTGTACTTATACGCTCCTCTTGGATACTGATTTTTCATATCATTTAGATAATTTGATTAGAGATGATTTTAAAGAAATAAACAATATTAAAAAAGCAACATCCGATTTAATCTCCAAAAATATAGTTGTCATAACTGCGGCCAAGGATACGCAATGGGCATTAGAAGACACTGATCATGGATATTTCACAAAATTCCTTTTTAAAGTGCTCTATCTATCTGAACAAAATATCACTAACCAACATTTAATAAGTGCCATAAATATTTACATGGATTCTCTTAATTCTAGTCAAAGAACTACGTTATCTGTGTTTGGAAAATCATCAGTAAACGATAATTTCCTCAACGGATTTATAGCTAGCCCATTTGCGGCCTGTGTTAAACTAATTCAAAATAATATAGATAAAAAAGAAACCACACTAACATTAAATGGCATGGGTTTGACCTTTTTACCAGAGGTGATTTTCGATTTAAAACATTTAAAAATTCTTGATATTTCAGATAACTCCATTCAACATCTACCCGAAAAAATAGGCAGATTAATTAATTTGGAGGAACTTCACTTATCTGGCAATCCTATAGATCCCAATGAGTTAAATATTGACAAACTTAGCAATCTTAAAGTTTTGAAATTGAGAAACTGCAATCTAAATTATTTTCCAAAGTTGGTTTTAGGACTACCTAACTTACAAGAATTAGATCTTGCTAATAATGCCATTAAATTTATTCCAAATCAACTGCGAAACCTTCCTAATTTAGAGAAGCTAGATTTGACCGGAAACGCAGTTCTAAACTTCGATATCACTAATCTTGGCAATGACCTTGTGACGTATTTAAAAGAATTTCCTGAGGTAGACAATTCCAATAATAACATACCTATAGTTATGCTTATTGCTCTGGATTATGAAAGCAAACTCCCAAATATATTACCTGAAATAGAAGAGGTTTCAAGAATTTGCCAACAATCAGGTCTTGAAGTTATTCAATTAACTAATCCCAAAGCTGCGGAATTAAACAGAAGTATTTATAGTAACCAAAATCGTTTGGCAATTCTACATTTTGCGAGTTATGAGATGGATGTTCTTACAGATTCAGAAAATAAGCTTCAACACATGAAACCTGATGATTGGATCGAATTTTTTAAATGCATTAAAATTGAAAGATTTGACACCCCTTTGCTATTTGTGAATTGTTGCTACGGAGAAGAAATAATTAATGTATTATTAAAAGATACGTTTAAGCTAGGAATAGGAATAAAAGACAGAATTGATGATTGGACGGCTTATACTTTCGCAACACAATTTTATACGGCACTCGCGATTGATAAAAAAACTATTGCAGAAGCAATGTCTTATGCTCAATAACTTTTAAAATATAGATCATGAATCGACAACAAACATTTTATTTTATCTATACCGCACAGGATATGGATAAAGAGCGGTTGCAGAATTGGAAGATTCCGAGAATTGAGGAGGATAGACGTATTAACAAAAAAGAATTGATCAAAATTATAACTACAGAATTAGAAAAGGGAAATTTTACCGGTGCCATTGATATCATCAAAAAATCTTTTAATCAGTTAAATATGGTATTACCCGAAGAGATAAACTATTCTGAGTTTGGCAACATATCAAAAACTGGAGCACATCAAGAAAATCAACTTATATCAGCAGTTCTATCTTCAATGGAAATGTTTCCTGAAGATGGTACTTTTATCGATGAGACAAAAATCTAAATGATTTCATAAACGATCATCTTAATTAAAAAAGTTATTCAGCTTAACCGCGGCATCATCTTCCGGTCACAATGAAACTATCAAATCTTCATCTATAAACACCTCATCATCAACTAAGCCAATCGTTTTTAAAAAATCATTAGAAAACAATGTCGCCATTGCCTCCCCCAACAAGGCTTTTCTACAGGCTTTCCATTCATTAATTTTAGTTTCATTGTACATCGTTTCTAATAATCCTGGAAACGCCCAATCACTATTTTTACCCCAATGCAATGTGAACGGTATATTATTTTGTTTTAAGACTTCAATAATTCTTTTGGAATATTCAGTGAGACTCATAATTTTTCTGGTCTTTTCCCATAATACACCATCTATTTCTAACATGCAAGTGACGGGAAACTTCGTAAATGCCAATGTGGCCTTAGATTGTTTTACAAAACGCATAGCAAATATGCCAGGAATGGGTCCTTCGGATGTGGTTAAATCTGCAAGCAGTTTCAAAGCTTTTGAAGCATTTATATGATCAACACCAACAGAACACGCAAAGGCAGGTCCTTGATATGGTGCATCCCAAAATATTTCAGGCAAGGTGCCAATCAACTCTTCATCGACTTTTGGCAAAATTGATTTTTTCAGCTGATTTACCAACCAAGGGATACTTTTTGGAAAATTTTCTGCCATTTTAGTAAATAAATGAATGAGATCGCGATACAAAGATTGCTTGATTATTGGAAACGGATCGTCATAATTAGAAACATAGGGCTTTTTGTACATCAACTCTACCACGTATTCCGCTTCATTATTATATGGATTGATAAAGACTTTAAAATGGTATGGGATATTCCCAAAATCTTGGGCATCTGTTTCCTCTGGGATTTTGAATGACGAGTTTTTAAAGTCTAAAGTATCTGACAGCTTTAGTGCGATTTTTTTATCAATTTTCTTAACATAACGTTTTAAGAGAAAGCGTGGTTCGGCTTCTATAACGACGCCATGAATAAATCCGAAGGAACCCAACCCAACTAAGGCTGCATTAAATAATTTATCATTTCTTATGATTCTATCGCATATTTTCGAGGCAAAATTATCAGTCAGGGCTGGTACCGTATGTCGTTCTAAATAAACAATGTCATTTGGATTAGGTCCAATAATTAAATTAATGCCAACCACATAATCTTGCACGGCCCCCACATTAAATGCTGATCCGTGAACTCCGGTGGAGATGCAACCCGCTATAGTCTGTCCGTTACTTGCTCCTGTGGTTTTTAGTGATTTGCCATGGGCAGAAAGAACTTCAGACATCCGCTTGATGGTCGTACCACATTCAAATAAAAACAAATTTGAAGCATCAAAATTTGTGTTGGGATGCAAATCGTCCAAAGCGATCGGTATATGAATATTCATAAATCCATTATAATGCATTCTATCACGTTGATGCGCAATATCATTCATAGACCAAGCAGAACCATAGGCTCTAAATCCATATCCGGCCTCATGGGTTTCTTTTATCAGTCGTTGTATTTCTTTGGCAACATCATTGTAGCGCTCTAGTTTTATAGGCATATTACCATCGCCTTCCAACTCTGTGATATAAAGTGTTTTCAACGGAAAGGGTCCATTTCTATGTAAAGTATTCCATTCCTTAAGATGATGTGTTTTGGTAGTTGCCATATTTTAATTGGTTGAATTCATACATACATATTTTATTTTCATCTTCCGATTTCTGCCGAAGGTAACCATACTTAAAAGTGAGCCTCCAAAGGTGTTTTTAAACTCAATGGTATGTAGTTTTCCAGACTTACATTTGTCAGTTTCCTTAATGAGATATGTAAAATCTTTAGAAGTCAGATTTATTTTAATAACCGTGTCCAGTTCCACAACTTCCATCCCGCGATAATAATCATCCCTAGACATCAATGGATCTGGTTGCATCGTACCATTGACACTTCTGAGCCTTACCGTATAACACGATGTGAAAATAAAACATGATGCGATTAGCCCTAATCTTACAAGAATTGAATTCATAGTATCTGATTTTTATGTTATTTGAAAGATTAAATTTACTATACAGATTGCAGTTTATTCAATGTATTCAGTGCATATTGCCCACCAAAACTTGCCGATAAATTCAGAGATTCTTCGCGTCCCAAGGTGTAATAAATGTGGTTAATTCCCTGTGGCGCATAGCATAATATTAAATCGGTCAACACATTATAGGCGCCTTTAGTTTTTTTATTGGATTCCGTAAGTCCACTATAACTCGAAGATGCAAAATTAGAGCAATCTTGTAATTCGTTTTTATGATTTAGATAACTTTTACCCGCAATCACCTGACAACCTGCTGAAAAATTGGTGGTACCAATCCCAGACCAATGAATATTAATAGATGGATTTACACTAAGCTCTTGCAATGTACCGTAACTGTTTTTTACAAGAATATCGTTATCGGTATATGCATTATCACCATCCCAATCTCTCACCACTATCACGCCATTAGGATTGGCAGGTTTTAAAGCTCTGTAAATTTTATTTTCTTCAGAAATTTTATGCCACCCAAACCGATAAAGATGTTGCCCCTCAATTAGAAAAGGTTCATCACCCCTATTCGCCATGGCTACGCTTGCATCTGTAGATCCCCAAAACGTAAATACCATGCCATTAATAAGCAAAACAAACAAATCATCATTGTCTCTTTTAACTGTACTTTGGGTTTGTTTTCTTCTGATTCCTATGAGATGGATCTGATCCTTATGAAACTCCCACTCCGATGGTTTCTTGGAAGAATAAGTATTTGTTAAACTATTTAAAAGTTTTAAAATTGGTCCAGGGTTAGCGGTGTAATAATGCTTTGCCTGATCCAGTAAACTCATCCATTCCTTATAACGATCAGAAGGATTATTACTCGTAACGCTTCCCCATTCTGAAACTTTATTTTCAGCTCTCCATCGTTCTACGTGGCTCAGTGTAATGCTACCGACAATACCGTCTGGTACCATATCAATAACGCCTTCCATGGTCCTGATATATTCTTGAAATAATCTTACCGCTGCTTGGGTAACATAGCCAAAA
The DNA here is from genome assembly GCF_007997285.1 of Gelidibacter salicanalis. Taxonomy (GTDB): domain Bacteria; phylum Bacteroidota; class Bacteroidia; order Flavobacteriales; family Flavobacteriaceae; genus Gelidibacter; species Gelidibacter salicanalis. The sequence continues at coordinate 243,855 of NZ_VORX01000004.1, read as the reverse complement.
ACGCCATCAAAAACACATCGTGGCATGAAACCAGCTTTAAACAAAAACTGTTGGAGCCTTAAAACATCCGTCCCCGGACCCTCTCTAAATGATCGCCACTGCGTTCTATCATCATCTCTAAAGGACACTTTGCCCACTAGCAAACCATCCATATGATAAGGTTTAAGAAAATCTTCTCGAATAGTTGGGATTTTCCCTGCATCGCAATGCCCTAAATTTAATACGGCCATGTTATACTATTTTAGTGAGTTAAAATATTCTGCAATTCTGCTTTTATAGAATTTAACACAGTAACGATATGTTTTTCCTTGGCATAATTCAACAAGAAATCAATTTGTAAAATTTCTATTTTTACATACCTTGGGCTATATATTTGCTGGTAAATTTCCTTATACCATCCAAGAATGGCTTGTTCCTGGTTTGCTTTGCTATTATTTGAAATTAAAAGTATGGCATAACTGATCTCGGTCATTCCTATTAACACGGACATATCCAAATCTGCCTTATCAAAATCATCCAATTCTTGAAGATATGCTGTTAAAAACTTAGGTAAATCGGTGACTTTATCAAAAAGCTTGTTGGTTTTTAGGCGTTTAATTAGTTTTACACTTCCTAAAGTTTCAAGAATATGACCAATGAACAACATATTGGATAGCGCATCTAAATACTGGCCGCTGTATTTATCTGTGGCTGTTTCCATCGCTTCATTGTAATATTTATAGGCGATTTTTAAATGTTCAATTTCCTTTTTCTGGTCCAAATATTTTGCGGATAACTTATATGCGTTTCCAACAATATTTAATCTACTAGCATTTCTACCAGCAAGTGTTAACAAACTTATTTCAGTTAGATATTCTGAAATAGTAAGGGCTACGGCAGTTGGTTTAGCTGACAATAATGCTGTCGCGATCAAACCCTCTAATCGATAGGCTTGGATTGAACAATATTGTTCCAAGGCTTTTATGGAATAGTTGCCGTTATCAAATTTAAAAAGACCTTTGTACTTTTGGTATGCCATATCCACATGTCCCATTTCGTCATAAATAAGTGCTTCTTTTTCGAGCACCATGGCATCCAATAAATTCGACGCTTCCGCCTTGTCAATATAGGCATCAAGCTTAGTAAATGCAGATTTCTCATCCTCTTTTTTATCGCGAATGGAAATTAATAAATTGTCCAAATCGGTATGTACCTGAGAGGCCACGACGTATTCCTGGTGGTCTTCATCTTTTTCTTGTCGATCACTGAATTTATAAAATTGGTTTCCATAACATTGGTAAGCTCCCCATGTATTGGTATGCTGAAATTGCTGATAGCATTTAAATCTGGCCGCTTGCACCGCGCTGCCAAAATCATAACCTTGTAACATCCGTTCGTAGAATGTCTGAGAAAAGGCCATGGCCGCCGCATCATCTACCGCCCAACCTGCAATGACAATTGCCTTAACACCCATTTCAATAAGTTGCGTTCCAATATTCGCTGCCAACCGGTATCTATTTTGACTATAAATATCATCTTTGGCATTGACCACACCAGAAAAACAACAATTGATAAAAACGAATTTTGGCACATATCCCATTTGGTTAATCATTGCCGGATCAATGCAAATGTCACTTCCGATGGCAATTCCTATATTATTGTTTTTAGGATCGTAAATGCCATGTCCTGCAAAATGCATAATCATATAATGCTTGCTGAATAATTCCATCATGATGCTTTTTGCGTTGGAATTTATTAGGACATTCACATTATAACCCTCTTTCAATAATTTGCCTGCGACCATCTCAGCTTCTACCTTGGCCGCTGGAAGTTGCGATAAACCCTCCTGATTATATATAGGGTCGCCCACAACTAATACATCTTTATTATAAAATCCTAACTGATTAAACCGTGTGGATTCCTCAGAAATCAACTGTCGAATAAAACTCGATGTTACTGAAGCAGGAATTTCTGTGGTGCGGCAATCATGCAACAATTCCCAAGGAATTTGAGCTGCATATTTATCCAATTTCAAAATTAAATTATTCTGATTTCGGAACGTATTTTTAAAATCGTTGGGTATCAACATTTCAAAGAGCGCTTTGGACAAACGTTCGTCCCAGCGTGAAGATGTGGACATCTCTCCCAACAAATGATCGATTTTATTTAATCCTATGCCCACCATTTCTTGTTCTACCCTAGCCAAACCATTAGAGGCGTAATAGGTAAATCCACTTATGTTCTCCTGTTCAGATGCAGATCCGTTAATTAGCTTTACACTACCAATATGAAGATTAAACCACCAGTTGTTAGCGTAACTTTCAAATGTATTTTTCTTCTTAGCTCCCGGCCGTCTTAATATGCCTTTAGTGTAGGTAAAAGCAATTCTATTGTCGGTTTTAAATAATCTTGTTAAGCTGAAATAAGTCTCACTTGCAATAGACTCATAATAGTTAACCATCTCTAAATCTTTTATAGGTTTTAGACCTTCCCCCATCGCTTTTATTTGCTTATTCGCCATGGCCACCCCAAGTAAGATCCCCTTAATGGAATCTTCGATTGGAAGCTTTCCGTAGCCAGTGCCCATCAATACAAATGATATTCCAGTCGCATACCCTTTAGCTTCGGGTAAGGTATAATTGTCACGAATAAACATGGCATATTTTAACACTGCTTGTCTCACGGTTTTAGACAAGACATATGGCGTTAACGCATCGGTATCCCCCAATCCGCAAACAATGGCCCCTTTAGGTTGGGTTTTAAGATTGAAAAACACCTCACTCTCTCCAATTTTTCCTGGATAATTACCAATACTAAACCTTTGAGATAAACGATTATCTAAATAATTATCCAGAGCTTTTTCAGAACTCAAAATAAGATCCGTAAAGAAATGTCCTACCATAACTGGATATGCAGACATTTTTAAATCGCCATGAATAACTTTGACATTAAATAATTCAGCTTCGGGTTCTATGTTTTTATGAATTCCAAAAATAGCATCAACTACAGCTTTAGAATCATAAAGTGGTTCCGGCGCTTCAAATACTTCTGAAATAACTTCCCCACTACGGGAAGCTGGTTGCTGCGTGCTCAGCCTATTGGTGTGACCAGTTTCAAGTATATCTGTAATACCATTAAAGATATACACCTCATTAGCTAAATCTCCATGAGAGGTGTGGGTATAGTAAAGATTGGGCGAATTTAGCAATTGTTTTGGAATGCCACTTTTCCAGGTGACACTACCATCTCCGAAGGAGGTCGCTTTATAAACTAATTTTTCACTCTTGGACAGGAAGCGGTTCTTAAAGGTGTAATCAAAAACTGTCTGCTCGGATTGTCCGCAAATATAATAGATGTTTCTAAAATCATCGTTGTTCAAATCCTTATCTAAAAATTTCATTACAGCATCTCTGTAAGCTTTAAAGTCTTGTAAAGGTTTTTCATTTTCCTTCGGATCTGGCAAATCCTCAAGGTTTGCTTTGTTTTTCACAGAATCCCAAAAGCTTTGTGCCCAAAACGCTCTATTAACCGCATCGGGTTCTATGGGCATTAACTCAAATACCCCTGGATAATTCCAAAAAACTTCTAATAATTTTCTACGGCTATGCTTAAAATCGATGAAGGCTAATTGTTTTACCCTTTTGCTATGTCCTGTCAATACTTCCATAATCAGGTACGATCCAAGCCATGGCGTACCCAGCATTATGAATTTATTCTGTACGTTTTCCTTAAACTTTGACCACGTTTCGGGATAATCAATCATACATTGTCTTACCACCAATCCACCCATAGAATGGGCGATAATATGAATTTTGGTGCTATTGTTTTTAAGGTAATCCTCTAATTGAGTTTTTAATTGCGCACCAGCTTCATGAACAGACTTCCGCCAATCAAATTGAAATGTAAGCACGTCATATTTTTCAGATAAATGATCGGCTAGATCGTAATAATAATTCTTTATAATGCCACTGGCCGTCACCTTTTCTTCATTAATACTCAATTTATTAACAATGGCACCCCGATTTAATTCTGGCATATTCACCCATTGTTCCTCATTATTATTAGCAAGGGTTGAACCCATAATACCTGGAACAATAATGACGATATCCTTAGAAATGGATTTTGGTGTTTTTTTGAAACCCACCATAGATAATGGCTCGAGTAGAATACCACGCTCACCTTCGGCATAAACGTGCTTTACAAATAAAGTGGAGGGCGTAGTTTCATTTGCCTTTAAAGCTTCTACAATGGCCAAACTTGAATTATCGGCAGAAAAATAATTAAAGTGATTGATAGTACTGCCTTTGGCCAGAAACTTATAAATACCATCCCTTCTTTTTACACCATGCTCCATACGTTTGGTATCCACTACCAAATCATTTTCAGATTGGTAAAAAAGATTAGCAAGAATTACTTTTAAGGAACTGAAATTAAGACCTCCTGCATCTGCATCACCAGCAATATTGTAAAGGTCACTCACCACGGTAGTTTCTGATGAATTCATCATCTTTTGAAAAAGTGACTCTGGCATCATGGCATTTAATCCTGGCAAGACTAAGGGATTTTCCTTCTGGCTTACCAGCTCCAATAAAAACGCTTTTACAGAATGATAAATAGGATTACCGGCACCAAAGGCCAATACAACCGCGTTTAAAAACAAATTGAAAAAATGGTCAACCCGACGCGATAAAATAGTGGTGCCACTTGCCGGTGATGCGACGCGAACTACTTTATTAATGGTGATGCGCTTGATCCTTGCAATCTCATTTATCAGATTAAGTAATTGTAGATTCTTCTCTTCATTTTCATCCGAACTTAAAATCCCGATTTCGGTTGAACTAAAGCCTACAATGGTATTTCTATGATCACATTTCGCTAAAATATCCGCGATGAGACCACCTCGTGAGTGGCTTATTATGTCTATACTGCATCCTTTCGGGCAATCATTTAAAAAATCCAGTGCATTTTGAAGAGGATTTAGAGACAGTGTATAATGCTCTAACGCAAGAATACGGTCATCATAAATGTCAATGATTTTGTCCCAAGCATCATTATGGTCATATAGTTTATTAAAAGCATCAACGGTTGTTGACAAAGTGCCGTGCAACAGCAATAAAAAAGGTTTTGAATTTGAAAAGTTTTTGGAGTATTCAATTCTATTGAATTTAGAATCTATTTGATATAAGCCAGGATGTGATTGTACTCTTTTATCGTAGGCATCGGCCAATTCTCTAATACCTATTTTGGCCACTTCTTTAGGTTTAAAAACACTAAAAACTTTAACCACCGCACGTTTTAAGAAACCACGACTGGCATCTTCTGATGTAATTTGAATATCAAAAATATAATCGCCGTTTGAAAGCGATCGTTTGGTCCTTACGTCCTTATCGTAAATAGCTTGCACATCTTCTGGATGACCTATCCACTCCGTATCGTCAGTAAATTGCAAAGCCACGATATCGTGTTCATCAAAATTCACCAAATTAATCTGATTTTGCGATCGTGTTGCTGATACTTCTATGTAATATTTTAGTTCAAATTTCTGGTTGAGAGTTTTTGGAACAATATAATCTATGCCCTCCACTTCACGCTTTACCCCTACTATTTTTGCCTTTTTGCTCATAGTTAATTTTTATCAAAGTATTGGTTTTCCAAGAATATTTTATGGCTGATGGGTCCCGAAAGCGCATTAGAAACATGAATCTTAGGGAGGTAACCCAATCATATCTTTGAAAGTGGTTGTGAGGAGAAAAACCAAAATTTCAACTAAACTATTGGTGTTAAATTGGGTAAAAAAAAAAGCCTCATCTCCAAATTTAAAAATCCATTAAATACATATATTTTTCTTGCACCAACTCAAAGTAAATCAGCCTGGTAGACACTTAAAACAAACCCATATCTGACTGGTGAGTTTGATCTCTTATATACAGGTTATAATATATACAGGTTATAAACCTAAAGGATAAAACATAAGCAACCTATATTGTGACACGTGAATTGTTTCATGACTATATAATTTATTTATTATAATTCTCAATTTGTTCTTAGGTTCGTCAATTGAATTTTCATAATCTCCAATCAGAAAAAATTAAAGAATTTTGTCCAAAGAAATAATATAAATCATTGTTGTCCGATAAAGAATCAAGACCGCTGCGCTGTTAGAATAAAGAATTAAGACTTGTTTGCAACTAACTGACAAACAACGATCATTAAAATTAAAATCGCACATTCCCTCTCGGTAGAAACAGTTCCTAAATTGCAAGGTCTCATTTCGGAAATCTTCTAATGTCCCTTGCTTAAAATGAGTTTGTTAATTTATTATTTATTTTTATCGGACACTAATGAATATAAATAAACTAGAGATGCAAAGTATAATAGGATATGCGTTTAAACATACTGAACCAAGCTCAATTATTTTAAATAATACACGACTTAGAAAAAATCCTTTTTATTAAATGCTCGTTGGGGAGAAATGTAATGACAATAACTTTTAACAATATAGAAACAATCACTTGTAAATTTAATAAAAAAATACTAATAATCAATTGCTTACATGTAAATTATTAAGGTCCCAATTTCCCAGATCTTAGGATTTGTTTGTGATTTAAGAATTCTAGGTATATACGGACAAAGATTTGGACACATAAGGAATAATGTAAATATTCTCAATGAATAATTTGATTGAGTTTTAAGAAAGTCCAAATGAAAGATCAGCAATAAAATGTTGCTGGCATTAACGATTTTTTTACGTGAGGTGTGTTATTCGGCGGGGAACTCTCTACGTGCAAATTTAATTAATTGATTTACAACGTTTTAAAGCTAAACAAATAGTCCCTCTTTCTCCGCAAAAGGAAACCCACGACTTTTTAGTCGTGGATTTTCTATTTATAGGAACGACTCAAGCCCCTTAGGCTTGAAGGAGAGAGACTATAAATAAAAAACTTAGCATCGTCTTTTTAGACGATGCGTGGGTTTCAATGCTTGCCCAGGATTCCTCTTTTGGGATCAATTTATTAATCCCTCTTTCTCCGCGAAGTCAATTGATAATCAGTTAGTTATGAGTTTGACACCCAAAATTACACCCAATTCTGTATGAATTGGGTGTTTTTTTTTACTTTATCAGGATAGTGATTCTTAGATTGGAACAGTTAATTAAGAAATAAAAGTTTGCAACATGATAATAGAATTGTTATTTAGGAATGTTATCGAAATTAAATTGTTGCATGTACTTCTTCAAGACAATCATATGCCTTCTTAATTGTCTCTTAATTTCAGGAGCTTCCATTATATCAGATGCACGGTAACCATACTTTATAAAATTTCCTCTATATTTTCGAGAGAATGTCTTTTTTTCAAGCTTTCCATTCTTAAAAACTATTTTAGAACCTGGCAATTCTCTGGATTTAACCCCTCTGAAACTGTATAGTCTATAAAGTTTTCTCTTAAAAACAACTGCTTCATCTGTCAAACATTTTGCTTGTACCTTCTCTATCCGCTTAGATTTCATTGCAATACTTTCTTTCATTTCACGATAAAACCGAGAAACGTTCGCAGATTTTATTAACGTTTTATATCCATAAAAATCAAATCCTAGATATTGCAAATAGGAATTTGGAATCAACTGATCATTTTTAATTTTGAAACATTCGAGTTTGTTATTTATAGTTTTAAATATAAATTTTTCAGTTTTATCGGTTGAAATGGCTAACTTAATTTTTTCCATTTCTTCCAATATTGTCTTATGAGCTTCTTCTATATCGTCAATTTGGCAAATAACAACCAAATCGTCTGAATATCTCCGATAATAGCACCCCTTCATTTTTACCAATTTCTCTACTATACTTTCATCAAATGGAAGCATATACAAATTTGCAAGCATTGCGCTTATAGGTGAACCTTGTGGAATTCCAGAAATCACTCCATCCTTTTTCTTTTGATTCTTATAAACTTGAATTTCTGATTCATTAAAATCGGGATAGTCCTCAAATAATTGGAATTTGCCTTTATTTTTTAAATGAGCTATCTTCTTTTCATCCAAATGTCCTTTGTGTCTCTGTCTTAAATCATCGTAATAAAAATAGCTATAATTAGTTATTGATTTGAATACAGCATAATGATCCTTGGGTAAGCTTTTAGTCCCTAAGATCCTACTCCATATCTGTTTTAACTGTAAATGATTTAAGGTTGGAAAGAAATTTTTAATATCAAATGCTAAAACAGCACAGTCCTTTCTTAATTTAATTTCATCAAAAACTTCTTTAGCAAAATCGACATTGTACTTATAACGTATCCCATCTTCATTAGGAATTTGTCGATAGGCCGTAATACATTCATTTAAAAGCTCATCGCTTTTTATGAGCTTTTCATATTTTGGTTGAATAATTTTATGAGAATAATAAGAATAGATATGGGAATCTATGTGTGTAGCGTACATAATTGGACGCATTTTTACATTTGAAGAAATGTGTCCTTTATCATCGACAGTTTTATGCGAGCGCCTATTTAAACCTGCTGAAAATTTATATCGTCTATTATTTGTCTGTTTTAATATAAATGGTGTAAATCTATGCTTCTGTACATTTTTGGGACTAGAGACATAGATTTCTACATTAGATTTATCGGTTTTATTGATTCGGTTAGTTAAATGCAGATATCCTCTATCCTTAAACCAATCTTTTTTCTTTAAGGAAGAGTGTTGCATAGTTCTAAAAAAAGGAAGCCCTCAAAGCTAATTAACTAAAAATGCATAACATTAAGAAAACTTAATTGTACCACTAACCGAATTCTCGGTTCACTTCGCGTCGTTACGATATTTGCAGGACCATATTATAGAAGCCATAATGTCATCTCTAATCAATAAATTTCCAAATAGTATGAAAGTCTATCAAAGATTGATATATGCTCTTATTCTGGTTCTTATACCTTTCGTAATAAATGTTGAGCCCAACGTTGGGATTGACATTTATGGAGAAATGGTACACAGAAATCAATCTACGTATGATTTATCCCTCTAAATTTAGAGGTCTGATTGATTGGAGTATTACCTCACCACGGTACTGTAGATGTCATTTTTAAATGTAAAGGACTTCCTAATTGTAAGCCTAATTTAACTATTATTTCTTATTTGATACAGTATTATTTTTTTTCTTCTGGATCTTTTTAATATTCTCATAAATAAGTGAATCATCAGTAAAGAACTCCTTCGGTAAATATTCCTCCGAGAATTTTTCTTGGAAGGAATTGTACCAAATAATTTTATATAACTCCTCAGAACTTTTACGTTGTAATTCTCCGCTTTTTGGACAAAATTGGGATTTCTGAGTATTTGCCTTATAACCATTTAAAATGAAGGCTGGTGATGTATGGGTTAATGTAGTTCTTGTAGAAGACTTTGCATCTTGTCCCGCGGTTTTGAATTTCTTTCGTTTTTCTATCTTGTATGTTTTGAAAAATACTTTTTTACCAAATTCGTAATCTGCCACTGAATATTTCAAAGTTTCATCTATTAATTTTTTATGACTTTGTTCAACTTCTTCGTTTTCACTATGAAAAGTGAGATCCTTAATTGAAACTATACAATCTTGGTACAAAAAAGCTTCCTCAAAAATCATTCGATGTTGATTAAAATAAGCACATAAATATTTTACATTATCCGCAATTTTAGCTTTTATTAACTCGTTACTGTAGAGTTGCTTTTTTCTTTCGATATAAACTTCCTTAACACACATTAATGGCGGAATTTGGTTTACATAAGCATCAATTAACCCATCTTCCTGATAGACTAATGGATGAGACTTTAAAGTAATAATATCTCCAATATCAAATTTATTTTCACTCATATCTATGATGTTTATTTTGTTAATTCAATGAACAAAATTTTATAAAAATCAACTGTTCTCTACAATTGCAATTTCTTCTTCTGTCAACCTATACAACTCATAAACCATCTTGTCGATTTCCTTTTCTGTTTGGCCGATTTTGGTTTGAAGTTCTTGTGCTTTCTTTTTATTTTCCTCAAAGAGCTCCATCCATTTAAATTCGTCTTTTTTGGTTAGTTCTGGGATTGGGTCTAAACATTCTTTGGCTCTTTCTCTATTGGTGGATTTTATGGCTTTGTTGAGTTCTTTGATAAAATCACCAAAAGTAAGTTCATGCCAAGATTTTAATTTATTGCTCATTTTAGCTATACTGTAATTGCTCAAAACATATTTAAGAAACTGGCTAACTATAGAGCTTAAGTTCGTATTCCCAGAGATCATATACTTTGCACAATCCTCTAAAATTTTATTATCATCACTTAATGGAAATCTCAATTCTTTTAGATAATTGCCTTTAACGGCTAAGTTTAAAAACTTGGTAGCAAATAAGTAATTAATCAATTTGGAGTTTAATATTGCCAAGAAATAGTAAGTGCTGACTTTATTCGTGATAGGAGTCAAGAAAATTATACTTTCCATTCCATATGTCCCATTTTCATCTATAGTAGCGACGATTCTAGTCTTCAAACTTTCATTTCTAGTTCGCTGTAACATTATTTTTGGAGTATAATCCAAATCCTCTTTATCTCTAGGCCATTGCAATGAGTACCATGGGATTACGCCACTCAAACATTCTCTTCTTTTTTCTAATTTATATTTAAAAGGAACTAACCATTTCAAGGTTTTTTTGAAGTTATCAATATTTGTTTTCGAGTCTACATATAAAATTCGTTTACTATCATCTTTTATTTTCCACTTAGCAATATCTCTTCCCGAAACAATTGGTTTTAATAATTCTTCATCAAGGTTTGCGTGTCTCAACCTCTCTTTATTTTCAAATAAATATGATTCGTTATTTCCTGTGACCACACCTTGAAAAACCTTAAAATAATCCTTAACAAGAACGAATTTTCCATTAAAAAGTTTGTTAAACAGTTTTTCATTTCCATCTATTGATACACTAATTGTATTTTGATACTTTTCAAAATAATTCAACGGATAAACATGTTCTCTTTTGGCTTCAAAATCCAATGCATCAATAACTTTAATCTCTTTTAAATTAGATTTTTTAATAGTAATTATAACTGTATCAACGGTAGCATCGGAAAAAACTCCTCCGCCTGTATAACAAACTTCCGCCAACCATTCATTAGCTAAAAGTAAGTTTCGAATTTTTTTGTATGACAAATTATTTAAAATTATAGAAGGTATAATGAATGAAATCATTCCATTTCCAGTCAGAGTCATAGTTGATAGTTCAATAAAATTTACGAAAAGATCGCTTCTCTTATAAAATGTTAAAAAGCGTTTACCATAATAACTCTTATCTAAACTAGGTATATTTTCAACACTCACATAAGGCGGATTGCCTATAACTATATCAAACCCTCCTTTTTCAAAAACATGTTGAAACTCCTTTTCCCATTTAAAAGCTTTATCTCCAGCAACCTTTTTATCATCAATTAAACTGTTACCACATTTAATATTACTACTTAAATCGTTTAGTTTTCGGCGAGGTTGTGCTGTACGCAACCAAAGGGAGAGCTTAGCAATCTCAACACTTTCTTCATTCAAGTCAACACCATAAATATTGTTTTCTAAAATGGTGTTCTCAATATCCGGAAACTGTAAGCCACCTCCTAAAATTTTGGTTTTTAGTTCGTCAATATAAGTATGTTCTTTGATTAGAAAATCTAATGCTTGGTTTAAGAATGCACCAGAACCACAAGCAGGGTCACAAATGGTAAGTTGTAATAACCATTCACGGTATTCATCAAGAATATTTACGAGTTTCTCAATGGTTGTTTTATTTCTATTTTTTCGTCCTTTGAAGTATTCCTCTTCGTGGAAGTCTAACTCGATTTTCTTTTCTTCACAAAGTTTACCAATTGTATTTTCTACGATGTACTTAGTAATATATTTGGGCGTGTAAAAAACACCATCTTTTTTACGTTTACTTGTTTGCTTATCAAAATTGCCACCCTCAATTTCTGAATTTACACTTTCAATCTCATTAAGGGAATTCTCGAAAATGTGTCCAAGAATGTTGACATCTATCTGACTTTCAAAATCGTAATTAGATAGTTTAGACGTGTATTTATACAATAACTCACTGTCAATTTCCAATGCATCAAGAATGGCGTCTGGCTTAAATAAACCACCGTTGTAGGCGTAAATCTCAGCGCGACTTTGTGTTCCCTTTCTGCCTGTATCTAAGAAGTGGAAATACTGTTTAAAAAGATCGTATAATGGACGTTCATCGCCAAAATCCCAGTCATCTTTCCATTTTTTGAGAATTTGAAGTGTCGAGTTATAAGGCAACAACATTCTGTCTTCTGCAAAGAAAACAAATAAGAAACGGTCAATTAATTTTTGAGATTTTTGAAACAATGTGAGTTTCACATTCTTTTCAAGTCTAACAATATACTCTTGATTTTCTAGAAGATTAGTTTCACTTAACTTCGCTTTTACAGTTTTGGCATTACGTTTAACGAGATCCCTAAACAGTTCACGTTTAAAAATTGAATAGTCCTTATAGAATGCTTTGGTAATCTCCTCCTCTACTCTAACCGATGCTTCCTTAATTTTAAGCGGTGTCTGATTTAGTATGTTATTTATCTGTAAGCACAGGAATAGTAGCTTAAAGCGCTCTGGCGAGAGTGTAAACAGATCGAACTCCTCAAACTCTGTGGCATCGTTGATGTAAAAGCGAAGCTTTTCGAAATTAGATGTAATCACATAGACACAGTCTTTTTGATTTGCCTTATAATCAAAGGCTTGACGACGGATACTCTCTAAATCTTTGGTGTTTGTTCCCTTTAATTCAATAACACCAATAGCAACACCATCTTTTAAAATAGCACCGTCTGCCTTACGTTGGTTTTTCTCGTTCTTAAATTCCGTAGTTAAATTGGAATTGGGATTTGGAAACAGCGTGTAGCCAAGAATATTCACAAACAACTCATTTAGAAAGGTTGCCTGATACTGTTCTTCCTTTGCACTTTTGATGTTTTCTTGTATCGCCGTATTCCAGAAATATTTTTGATACTTTTTATATGCTTTATCTACTACTGCTTCATCGAGTAAAGCGAGATGGGATTTAAGTACTGATGCTTGAAATAATGCCATTACATTCTATAGAGTATTTATTGAGCCTCTAAAATAGGGAAAGTTAATTAAGATTAAAGAAGCCTACAAAATAATGAACATTAAAAATTATGGATCGCAATAATGAAATCAATTACGAAGCTGCTTCCAAATTAAAAGAGCTACTCAATATTTAAATAATGGTAGACAATATAAATTAAAACTCTGATGCCGTCTTGACTATCGGCAATGCTCAATTCACTATGGAGACTAGGTTTGCTATTAGAACATCAAATCTGGATTTTATTTTATTTCAATTAGAACAAATGAAAAACAAAAGCATTGAGCCAATTATTTAATCGCAGAGTATATTTCTAAAAATGCAACCCAACAACTCAAAGAATGTGGTATTAATTACATACATATTCCGGCGATGCGTTTATAAAACATCAAGATATGGCAGTTTTGTAGAAGGTCAAAAGCTACACTTCAAAACAACATCGTTTTCAACTCTTTAATCCTCTACTTCCATTACAGAATAATATTGGATATTTCAAAGACTATAATCAGATTGCCTCCACGCCTGCTTTTGTAAAACATGCTCTTATGTGAAAATAACGAAGCATTTAAAATAGCCGCCTACAAAATAATTGTAATAATCTAAACACATAATCGGAATATATCCGATTATGTGCTTATTTTTTCACATATAAACGCTATATTTACATTAGTTAATCGGAAGCAATCCGATTATCACCCACAATAATTACATTATGGATTTTAGAAACTTGATAAGGGACTATGCAGAAACCCCGATATCCAGACATTTGATCTTAGATCTACTACGTGATTATCAGCGGCCAAACGATAAGATTAGTGAGCTACTTAAAAGCAAGGAACTTATTTCTATTAGAAGAGGGTTATATATGACCGGACCTAGATTAGACTTGCCTGCACCGGAACCTTTTCTAATAGCAAACCATCTGAGAGGACCGAGCTATGTGTCATTAGAATCTGCCTTGTCCTATTGGAACATGATACCGGAAAAAGTTTATGAAATAAGTTCAGTGACCATAAAAACTTCAAAGTTATATAAAACTCCTGTTGGACGATTTAGTTACAAGCAATTAAAGATCCCCTATTATTCTTATGGAATAAAAAACATAGACCATTCACCCAAGCAAACAATGTTGGTTGCCTCTCCTGAAAAAGCTTTGTGTGACAAAGTTGTGCTAACACCAAAAATCTATCTTAGAACCATGAAACAAACCGAAGATTTTTTAATGGAGGATCTTCGTATGGACAGTGAACCATTAAGCACCTTAGATACGAATGTCATGGAATTATGGATTGAACATGCCCCTAAAAAAAGTAGTCTGGAAATGCTTATTAAAACGCTGAGAAAATTATGATTAAAGAATGGATCGCGGAATATAACCCTCAAAATGAAGAGGAACTATTATCCGCATTACGAGAAATAATGCAAGAAATCACTTTGGCAGGCCTATCAAGAACTGATTTTTTTGAGAAAGCAGTTTTTTATGGCGGAACTGCGCTCCGGATTTTTTATGGACTGGATAGGTATTCAGAAGATTTGGATTTTTCATTACTTAAACCTGATCCGAATTTTTCAATTGAGCCCTATTTTAACCCCGTTATAGATGAATTTAAGTCATTGGGACTGACTGTTAGCATTAGGGAGAAGAAAAAAACAAGACAAACGGCTATTGATTCTGCATTTCGGAAAGCCGAAACAATATGGCAAGAAATTGTGCTCGAAGATATCATCAAAGAAACCGGGGTGCGCTCTAACAAGACCTTGAAGATAAAAATAGAAGTTGACAGACAGCCTCCATTAAATTTCAAAACCGAAGAAAAGTTAGTGCTCCGTCCATTTTCCTTTTATGTGAAATGCTTTACCAAACCAAGTTTGTTCGCGGGCAAAATGCATGCCCTGCTATTTAGAAAATGGCTGAACAGGGTGAAAGGAAGGGATTGGTACGACCTGGAATGGTACATCAAAAAGGGAATCCCTTTGGATGTAAATCATTTCTTAACCAGAGCGAAAGATACTAAGGACTGGACAGACGATAGCATTACTACCGAACAGATTATAGGTCTATTGGACGCCAAGATCAAATCGGTTTCCTTTAACAGAATTAAAGAAGATGTTGTTAAGTTCATCCCAAATGATGCTGTCCTAAATATTTGGAGTCCCGAATATTTCAAGGATTTAATAGAAAAAATTAAATTTGAGAATACTTCGCCTTAGTGAAAGACCAACATTTAAGAATTGCCCCTAGTGGATAGGCCAAGAAAACTGAAAAGATTGAATACAGCAGCTTTTTAGTCATGGTCATTAAATAATTATCAGGATGGTTGTAAATTTTCGATTATAAATCATCAATTCTCGTTAATAATAAATCGTGTTGTTTTAAGATGCCGCGTAACGTTTATATGAGTTGTGGCGTGTGTTGGCACAAACCTCTCCAAATAAAAACTGGCTTGATAAAATCCGCAGGATTTCCCAAGTGTGAATCGACTAAGCAATAGCTATTTTGTTGTTTTTTAGTTGTTTTATCAGATTATTCAATTCAGAGTTCGGCTCTAATATTCATTCGGATTCAGAATAATGTCAGTCACTAAATTCTTGTCTTTATCGTAAAATCTATACACTAATTTCGCATTATATTTTTTAAAATATTCAGCTTGATTTTGGCTTTTTAAATTTTTCTTGAATTCTATGACGCTTTTTTTCTTCTTTTCTTCCATCTGTTTTTCTTTTTGTTAGGTTATCGTGGGCAATTAAACACACCCCTGCTTGCGTAAAAGTGTTTTTGTGCGTTCGGTTTTCTTTATTATATCATTATTTCTGCTTGATAATAATCATAACTTTTCATTTCTCCCGTGTCCATTTTAAAGTCATAAGTTATTTTGATTGTCTTGTTAATTTCAAAGTCAATCTTAGTTTTAAAAAGATCTCCGTCATAAGAAAAGGTATGATATTCTCCGTTTTCACCGCACAAGTCAATACCATCTGGCAGCGATTTAGAAAAGTCATCATTAATTTCTTTTCCAATGAATGTATGGTCAAGTTTGTCTGCCTGTGTCACAATAATTTTTGTCTTAATACCTGAATTTAAAAAGTCCTTAAAAATTTCTTCGGAAGTTTTGCCCCAAAGAGGTTCAACTACTTCAATTCCTAATGGATTTAGCTTACTCTCCCGATATGATTTCACATCTGCCAAAAATATATCACCAAAAATAAAATGTGTTACGCCTTGCTTTTTAAAATGTCCTACTGCTTCGGTCATTCCTTCCTCATAGGTTTTAGTGTTCTTAGAAAGGGAAACAGTATAAAGCGGAATTCCAATACTGTCCGCTTGTTTTAATAATAGTTTCAGAGGAATAGAATGAATTGAAGATGTCAGTGTTTCTTCGCTGATAGTTGTCAATAGTGAAACGACCTCAAATTCATTTTCTTTAAGTGTCTTTTGAAGTGCTAAGGCAGAGTCCTTGCCGCCACTCCAATTAAATACTGCTTTTTTTCTTTCGGTCATATGTTCTGTTACAAGGTTTTTCTAAATTGACGCACAACGTTTGTGGTAGCTTAGAATATTAACAAACAACTCCTTTAGAAAGGTTGCTTGATATTGTTCTTCTTTGGCGCTTATGATCTTTTACTGTATCGTCGTATTCCATAAGTATTTTTGATACTTTTTGTATGCTTTATCGACTACTGCTTCATCGCGTAAAGCGAGATGGGATTTAATTACTGATGGTTGAAATAATGCCATTAAATGCTATAGCGTATTATTGAGCCTCTAAAATAGGGAAAGTTAATTAGCATTAACCCAATGATCAATCACATTGTATTAGTATTTGGTTATTTATAGCGTTATGTCAAATTGATATTTAATTTACGGGTGTTCAATAAACAATCAATACCGCAACGTCTTCTAGAACCAAGAATAAACCTGACCACTAGCAGGCAGGGACTTGCTTTCAACAACAAGCAAACAAGCACAATTACAATTAAAATCACCCAATTATTCTCGGTAAAAATAGTTTCTAAAAAGCAAAACGCCATTTTCAATACATCTAATTACCACTTAAATTACGGTGGAAATCTAATATTTGGCCATTAAAACGCTATAACCGTTTCAGTTTAGGAAGCATGGCCTCATTTTTAATTTGAAAGAGTTCTTCGTTTTGTAAAACTTCATTTAAAAACTGCATCACCTCAAGCATATAAGGTCCTTTGTTGAGCATAATACATTCCGCTTTTAAGGCATTGTTGATATCTGAAATTTCCGACCGGGAAGGAATTCCGTTTTTCGCTAAATTCTCCAGCACTTGAGTCGCCCAAATAATAGGTGTGTGCGCTGCGGTACACATGCGCAGAATTTCATTTTGAACGCGACCACTATTTAGCCAACCCACTTCAATTGCCAAATCGCCTCGTGCAATCATTACTCCAAACGCATTCTCTTTAGTCATGGTGGCCAAGAGAATATCCTTTAAATTGTTATAGGCTTTTTTAGTTTCGATTTTTAATATGATGCTGATAGTGTTGGCTTTATGAGTTTCCATCAATTGGAATAAATCATCTAAATCATCTGTAGTATTGACGAAACTGAAATTAACAATATCGGCAATTTTGGCTATGGTGGCAAAATCCTCCTTGTCTTTCGGCGTCAATCCGGCAATTCCTAAATTAGTTTCAGGGAGATTGATGCCTTTATCAGTTTTTAATTTCGAACCCTCAAGCTTACACCGTGTAATATTGATGCCTATTTTCTTGTCTTCTACATAAGTAATGGTTCCTTCAATTTTACCATCATCAAAATAAATGGGTTCTCCTGGTTTTACTTTTGAAATAATTTCCGGAAAGGTGCATCGTATTTGTTTTATTTCCTTGGTATGCGGTAAACTGTCATCAATAATTTCGATAGTATCCCCTTTATTGAGCAACATGAAATCTACATCCTCAGAAGTCAATAAAGTCCTGATTTTAGGACCGCCTAAATCCATGGCAATTTTTACCAAACGTTGGTGTTTGGAAGCTGCTTTACGAATATGATTTGCCATAGCAACCCATTCTTTTTCAGTATCGTGCGCACAATTAATTCGTGCACAATTCATGCCTTGCACCACTAAATCCTCGATTAATTGATAGTTTGTGGCAGCTTCGGAAGGTATGGTGACCATAAGCCTTACCCGCTTCTTTTTTGTTTTTCGGCCCAGAAGCAATTTGGTGTTTTTGATGAGCTTTTTTTCGGCACGAGCAATCGTGATATACTTTTGTTTATTGATGTCATTTGGCTCCTTCAATAGCGCACAGACCAATTGATGTATCAGATGCAGGGAATGCATGATATGATCTTCCGAACGCGCAAGACGTGAAACACCAATTTTCTTGAGCTTTTTTTGAAGTTCGCTCAAATCGAGTTCACGAATAGAAGCATAATGTAATAGGTTGTCTGCACTTGATGTTTTTCGTTTGATAGGTTTCACATCTTTGGGCACTGACACGTTCTGCAGTTGTTCGATGACGCTTTCCAGCTCTTGTTTAAGTAATGCTAATTTTTTCTTGTTCATTGTTGTCGCGTTAAGCCCAGTGCATTTAGTTTACGAGTTTATTAAATAAGTTACAAACATAACAGGATTTCAAGACGATTCCATTTATTTATGGCAACAGCTTAAAGATTGTATTCTATTTTCTTTCAGTGTTGTCCGATGCAGAATCAAGACCGCTGCGTTGTTAGTCCCGATAGCGCTTGGGAAAAGAACATAGGCTTGCTTGCAATGAACTGACAAATTACGATCAGTTAAATTCAAAATCATCACATTACTTTTGGTAGAAAAAGATTTTAAAAAATAAGATATCATTTCGAAAATCTCCTAATGTCTCTTGATCTAAAGGAGTTTGTTAATTTATATTATTACCGGACACTAATCTTTGTAAAGATATAGTAGAACTGATACTTATCATACTTTTTCCTTAAATCTTAGTCTACCTTCATAAAGTTAAAATACTAATAATCAGGTAACTTAAACTCTAGAAAAGATGGCCAACGCAAAAGATCCAATTAAGAAAGACCCGCTAAACACTCCTTCGGGTAAAGGTAACAAAACCATGAAAGGTCTTGTTTATAATGGTCCAGGAAAGATAGACTATAAGGACGTACCAATGCCCATCATTGAAAAACCAACAGATGCGCTTGTAAAAATTATAAAAACCACCATTTGCGGAACAGATTTAGGCATCTTACATGGCAAAACGCCTACTTGCAAACCAGGTACTACGCTCGGACATGAAGGTGTTGGTGTTATCGAAGAGGTTGGCGAATCAGTACGAAACTTTAAAAAAGGAGACCATGTTATTATATCCTGTATCACATCTGATGGAACTTGTGAATATTGCAAAAAGCAGATGTACGCTCATTGCGAAGATGGGGGTTGGATATTAGGACACCTTATTAATGGAACACAGGCGGAATATGTGCGCATTCCTCATGCTGATAATAGTCTCCACCCGATTCCTAAAGGAGCTGATGAAGAAGCCTTAGTAATGTTAAGTGATATATTACCTACGGGTCATGAAATTGGTGTCTTAAACGGACGTGTAAAACCAGGTGACACCATTGCCATTATTGGTGCGGGACCCATTGGAATGTCGGCATTACTTACCGCGCAGTTTTATTCTCCTGCTAAGATTTACATGGTTGATTTGGATGAAAATCGTCTAAAACTGGCCAAAAAATGGGGTGCAACAGATACCATTAATTCGGGCACAGAAGATGCCATTAAAAAGATACTTTCAGAAACAGCAGATGGTGTGGACGTAGCTATAGAAGCCGTTGGTGCTCCCGCAACATTTGATATCTGTCAGCAAATTGTACGTCCTGGAGGCCATGTTGCAAATATTGGTGTGCATGGAAAAAGCGTCGATTTAAAAATTCAGGATTTATGGATTAAAAATATCACCATCACCATGGGACTGGTAAATACTAACACGACTCCTATGCTTCTGAAAACGGTGACCTCTGGTAAAATTCAACCCGAAAAATTGATTACACACCGCTTTAAATTGGATGACATTATCCACGCTTATGAGGTGTTTGGGAATGCAGCTGAAGAAAAGGCATTAAAAATAATCTTGACAAACTAACATACAAGAAACGAGCGGCATCGGGTAAGGCCAGTAGGTTCATTAGGATTAATCATTGTTGTACGTTGCAGAATCAAGGCCGCTGCGCTTTTAGTCCAGATAGCGATCGGGACAAGAACAAAGACTTGCTTGCAACTAACTGACAAACGCTAATTATTTTAATTGATGTCATTGATCACTCTAGGAAGATATTTTATGATGATCCGCAACATATCATAAAGCTCTTAAATGTGACACTATGATAATTTATATATGATGGCACTCATAACAAACATTTGTTTTTATTCTGCGATTATAACAGTGATCTGCGGGATCATCTTCCACATGCTCATGGTTTTGTCTCCCGCTGATTTCGCAGAGTTTCGCAGATTTTTACTCGTCTGACACATACGGATATACAACATATCTTTTATAAAAATTATTACAATCCCTGTACAGTTTAATGTTCTACATACAGAAATGTGATGAGACCATAAAATAGTGATGAAAACCCTTGTAAAACTCAGTATGTCCGTTTTTTCAGGTCAGCACTTTATAGTGAGATGGGAGCTTTATAAACTGCATCCCTATGGGATCTTTTGGAATTTAAAAAATAAAACCCCTCCATATCTGAAGGGGTTAAATTATATTAATAATAAGCATTACCTGCTAACCAATTTGGTTAGCAGGTAATGTTTTATTTTTTTGATTCCTCAATTGAAACCTTACGGAATTCTTTCAATAATTTCTCTAAAGCCAATGATGATTTTCTGGCTCTTGTACCTGCTGATTTATTTCCGCTTTCTAACTGTAACTTAGCATCACTTTCAAAGGATTCATAAGTGCTTTGCATGTTCTCAATAAGTTCTTTCATAAGATTTGTATGTTTATTAATTTATAAAAAGCGAAAGTATAGTTATTCCAGTTAAATACCCTTAATACTTTTATAAAATTACGCAATGGCCGATTTCAAATAAAGATCATTAGAGGCTTAATTATACATGTGAAAAGTCCTAAAACCCTCAAAATAGGTTTGATAATGTCCAAAACGAACACCATTTTAGTGAAAACCAAAAAAAAGAAGGTCGCCGTAAAACAACGAGAAATAATAAGGCTTAAGAGTTTTAAGATGCATTTTTCCAATTTCTAATCGTGCATAGTTTGGAAAAGGCAGGTGACGATGGTCACTTTTATGAGCGAGAACAACTGTAATTGGTTCCTAAAACTATAAATTTGAGTATAGATGCGCCTAAATAATCCCTGTAAGGGCTTTTCTGATTATAACATAGATCATTGTTGTCCGATAAAGAATCAAGACCCTGCCTCATCGGCAGGCAGGCGCTGCGCTGTTAGAATAAATAATAAAGACTTATTTGCAACTAACTGACAAACAACGATCATTTAAATTAAAATCTCACATTCGCTCTCGGTAGAAACAGTTTCTAAAATGCAAGGTCTCATTTCGGAAATCTTCTAATGTCCCTTGCTTTTAATGAGTTTGTTAATTTATTATTTATTATTATCGGACACTAATGAACATAGATATAGGAAACAAAATTCCCAGAGGATTTAACAGCGAGCTCCTAAGGTTACCCAAAATTCTATAAATGACCGTGGGGTACTATTAATTCGTGCTGAAACGAGGCACATATTCAAAACATTGCATTATAAAAACATAGTAACACTGAACTGCACCGAGGCTTATCATTCAAAGTTTTAGCCATTAATTAGGTGCACTCTGACTAAAAAGAGGATTAAAGTTGCTATAAATAAATTACTGTTTTTTGAAATTCATGGGAAAACCTAAAGCTCGCCAGTGCGTCATATGTGCACCGTCGATAGGATGTATGTTATACTTCTTGTGATTCAAATGAAGCGATTGCACTTAAAAAGTAACGACTGTACCGTTCCGCCTTCACTTTTCCGATGCCTAAGACTTCTTTAAATTCTGATTTGGTTTTTGGCCGTCTCATTTCCATATCCTTTAAAGTCGCATCACTAAAAACAACATATGCCGGAACTTTCGCTTCTTTGGCAATAGCTGCGCGGAGTTCACGTAATTTTTGAAATAATATGGAATTCGCGGAATGTCTAGGACGCTCAACCTTGGTGGCCTGCACTTGTTTTCGAGGGGTGGCCAAACGTACCGGTCGGTCATCAAAAAGAATAGCATTGGCCAATGGCGTCAATAGTAAACGTCCATTTTCATGAAACCGGATTTCCAAAATCCCTTGATTCAGCATCTGAATAATGTACTGTTGCAAATCCATCCAAGACATCTCTTTAAGAATGCCATAAGTTTTGATGGTATGATATCCTTTACTTAAAACCTGAGCATTTTGAGCACCTCTCAACACATCTATAACCATTCCCGTAGACTCTTGTTCCCTAAGCCTATAAACTGCTGAACATACTTTTTTGGTAAGAACAGTACCGTCGAAATAACGCGGTGGCGCTTTGCAAACATCGCAATTGTTGCAATTTTCAGTATGGTGTTCTCCAAAATAATTGAGAAGCGCAATGCGACGACAACTTAGAGCCTCAGCGAACTGCTGCATTCGGTTCAGCTTCGCTATTTGATAGTCGGCGTTGGAAGCCTTTTCGGTAAATTTCCGCAGCTGAACCACATCCGCATAGGAATAAAACAGGATGTTATAGGCAGGAAGTCCATCGCGTCCACCCCGCCCTATTTCTTGGTAATAGCCCTCAATGTTTTTGGGCATATTGTAATGGATCACCCAGCGCACGTTACTTTTATCAATACCCATCCCAAAGGCGATGGTGGCCACAATGATCGGAGTAACGTCATTGATAAAACTTTCCTGAATGCTGTTTCGTTTGTCGGCAGTAAGCCCAGCGTGATAGGCTTTGGCTTTAAATCCATTTTTATTGAGTTTTGCGGTCACCTCCTGCGTGCTTTTTCGGCTCAAGCAATAGATAATACCACTTTCATCGGGTCTTGTCTTTAAAAACCGTATAATCTGATTGATGCGATCATTACCCGGCCGCACTTCTAAATAAAGATTTTTCCGATCAAAAGAAGACAAATGGACTTTGGCGTCCCTAATTTTCAACTGCGTAATGATATCCTGTTGCGTAGCCCCATCCGCAGTGGCCGTAAAGGCAGCGACTGGTGTGTTGGGGAACTGCTTTTTCAGGTAACCCAATGTGGTGTAAGCGGGTCTGAAATCATGACCCCATGATGAGATACAGTGCGCTTCATCAACCGCAATTAAACTAATTTCTATCTCAGAAAAATATGATGAAAGGTTTTGCAAGCTTTCTGGTGCCACATAAATCAACTTTAAATCGCCATTTTGCAATTTTTGGAGGGTAGCATGCTGAACGGTAGCATCTTGACTGCTATTATAATAGGCAGCAGCTATGCCATTGGTCAACAAAGCATCCACCTGATCTTTCATTAACGCAATTAAAGGCGAAATGACAATCGCCGTTCCTGAAAGCGCCAGGGCGGGCAATTGAAAACACACCGACTTTCCCCCTCCCGTGGGCATAATGGTCAATACGTCGTTTCCATTGATGATATCGTGGACGATTCGTTCTTGTTGGGGTCGAAAGCTACGATATCCGAAGTGGGTTTTTAAAAGTTGTAAGGTGGTATCTGTAGTAATCATTTTTTATCTTTAAAGTGGCTCGGACTATGACGTACATTCTATTTTGACCTCTGAATAACGCTCAGCAACCAAAAATCTATTTGCAGTTGATCCATCTCATTAAAAGTGCAGGAATAACATTGGGTTTGAAAAACCTCTACGGATTAAACGCACTTCACTAAGCGGCGCCAAAGGTATCATTTCAGGATGGAATTGTAAAATCTGGTGTACCCAACTTTGTTAAATCTTAACAACGTCTCTCCAATCTTTCGGAGCGATTAAAACTTTAGAATAAAGGTGTTTTGTGAAAACATCAGCCATCACGCTCCATAGAAGGTATGACATTCTGCCAAAAAACGCTATTCTGCAACAGCTCCTAAAAATTACAGTTCCAAACCCACTTGTCCCCTTATAAGATTCAGATATTATGGTGTTGTTTTTATGAAAAGTCCATTCCAAAGGAAAGGTCAATAGCATTTGGTTTAGAGATATCTTTCGACCTTATGATATTATATGGATTGATAAATTGTTCAGTCAGATGCTCTGGAAGTTCTTCCAAAAAGTATTGCGAGTTAAAACCAACGGTTTTCGCTTTATTGACGGTGCTTATAGAATTTGTATCCCTTGTAATAATCAATTCATTTTTCGCCCTGGTAAGAGCCACATAGAGCACACGTCGATCTTCTTCAATCTTATCATCACTCCCAAGATTCCACGCACTGGGATACACTTTGGGTGAAACGTTAAGGACATAGCAGACATCCGCTTCCAAACCTTTAGCCGAATGTACTGTAGAAATGATAACATGATCTTTGATTTCGCTGTCACTCATTGCAGATCCTTCCAAAACAGGCGCTCCATTTAGCTGTTTTGCATTTTCTAAAACACCTTCAGAAATAAGCTGACCAATAGAAGCATAATTATCGCCTAACATTTCCAAAACCGGAAAATCCGATTTCCTTTTCTCTTCCCAGTCCTTGCGGTATTTAAATGCTAATGGTAGTTCCATCCTGGCATAGGTTTCCTGCAAGGCGACTTTCACATTTCCCGCATTTAAAAAGATGGTATTGTAGATATCGCTTATCGCCTCCCCTTCTGAACCTCCCACAATATCCCCCAAATTTTGTGCACACTGCAAGGGATCTTCATAAGCGATTAATTTAGAAATGTATTTACCAGCCTTGACCTCGCCAATGCCATCCCAAAAGGTTAAAAATCGCATCCAGCCTATTTCATCTAAGTGATTATTTACAACCCGGAGCGCCGAAATGACATCTTTAATATGCGCAGCCTCCATGAATTTCCGCCCTCCGTAGGTGACGTATGGAATTTTCTTTTGAATAAAAACGGCTTGTAAAGGTTTGGTATAATAGGTAGATTTTGAAAGGATCAGATGGTCTGAAAACTGCTTGTTGTTTTCGGTAAAATTTTCCAGGATATGTTCAGCAATAAAATTGGCTTCTTCCCATTGACTGGTAATATTTATCAATTTCGGAATTCTTCCCGAGCCTCTAGCGGCCACCAATTGTTTTTTGTAATCTAAAGGAGATGCATCAATCAGCCAATTGGACATATCTAAAATTTCTTGGGTAGACCGATAATTTTTATCCAAGATCATGATTTCAGAATCGGGCACTCGCTCTTTAAATAAATGCACATTCTTAAAATCGGCACCTCTGAATGAATAAATCGATTGGGCATCATCACCAACACAATAAAAATGGGCGATCTCTAAAAAAGGCTCCAACAAGTACCATTGCAGCGGGTTTGTATCCTGAAATTCATCAATCAATAAATGTTCTATCTGTTTGTTTAATATATCTCTGGCCTCTTTATCGTTGCGCAATCGATTTGCCACTACCAATAAAAGATCATCATAATCGATATACCGACCTTCGCCTTTTTTAGTTTGATAGGCCTTCAATAACACTTCAATTTTTGGACGGATGATGTCAATTTCATCGTTGGTTTCATCATCCATTTTACCTTTATAAACCTGTTCCCTTATGGCATTGGATAAATTTTGTCGCGTATTACGTCCGTAAGAATAGATATCTATTAATTGTTGCGGTTTAATCCGGATTCCTTTATACTCAATAATTTGATCACCACACACCATTTTCATCACACTCAATTGATCGTCCGGATCAATGACCGTATAGCCTGAAGCACCAAATAAATTGGGATAACGCACAATGAGTTGATTGCACCACGAATGAAAAGTAGAGCCATTTAAACTTTGGGCTTGATTTGTAGAAAGCGAAGATTTTACCCGCTCCACAATTTCGTTTGCAGAACGTTTGGTAAAGGTAAGGATTTGAATCTTTTCAGGGGAAGTGCCGTGTTCAATAAGGTAAGCAGCCCTACCAACAATACAACGTGTCTTCCCTGTGCCTGCACCAGCTAGGACAAGTAAATGTCTACCTTCATATTCGACTGCTTTTTTCTGCTTTTCGTTCAGTTTATGATTTTCCAAAATGATCATTTTTGTAAAGATATTGAATATTGAGAAGTTAAAAATATTTTCTGTAGCGCTAAAACTTCATATTTTTGCTCTTATGGTCTGGATCTACATTCAAACACTTCAAGCGGGCAAAAAAAGAGATATTCCTTATCGTTTAGTATTAAAAAGCGATGATGAATCCCAACCTTATTTAAGCTTTAATTTTAGACCTCCTATGAGCATTTCTAAAAAAGATTATGAGTTACAGGGTCTAGACAGGTTACAGATACTATCTTCACCGCCATTTTGTGATCTCGCAGACGACTTAATTGAAGTGTTTAAAAACCATCAACTTGTGTTTTTGGAGGTAAAGCAATTTTTGCTTCTCAAGTCTCAATTTAAAATTATTGGCTATAATTTTAATGTGTTTCCCAAATACCTCATGTATGCCACTGATAAAACGCAAACAAATTCTATTTCGGACTATTTGAAAACCACTAAAAACTTGGGAAATCATAGTTCAGATTATGCTGAGCGTTTTGTTGAATTGATGGCGCATTATTATGATCATAAACTCACCCTCCAAGAAACATTTCCCAAAGCTGAGACATATGAGGCACTACACATTTCAGATTATAAATTGTCGCCTGGAGTTTATTTCTTTCTAGATGAATTACAAGAGGTGATTTATGTAGGAAAGGCCAGTCAAATCAGAAAACGTTTACAAAGCCACTTTTCAAACCTGTCAAAAGAAACTATGATTGATTATTCCAAAATAAAATCGATTCAAGTGGAGTTTTCCGGAAACGATATTCTGGCACAACTCATAGAATCAGCACATATTAAGCATTTAAAACCAATTTATAATACGCAACAGGTTGAAGATCCGGCGCCATATATCATTAACAAAGCAACAACCGCCAGTGGGATCAACAAACTACAAATCACACGAAAGGATATCATTGACAACTTGCCAGAACGTTATTTTAATAGAGTATCCGTAAAGCAATCTCTCCAAAACTTTTGTAATGAGTTTAATTTGTGTAGAAAACACTGCGGCATAGAAAAAGTTAAGGGTCCTTGCAGTAAAGTAACTCGTGAACAGACACCTTGCGTTTGTGCGGATAAAACGCTAATTACTGCATATAACGAGCGATTTGAAGACGCTTTTAGACAATTTAAGAATAGGAAATCTAGTAAAATCTATAAACTAAAGGGACGCCACCATCACGAAGACGCTTTTATATATATGGTAAATGGAATTTATGAAGGTTATGGATTTATTGATAAGAGTGAGGTCGTACTAAGCACTAATGACATTTTAGGTCAGTTAATTAGGCAAAGCAACAATTACGATACCTCAAGGATTGTGAGCAAACTGGATGCAATTATTCCCAAAGAAGATATATTGACTTTACACGAATAGCAATTGAAACTTTAATAGTTTCTTTAATTATCAGAAATCGTAATTAATTAAGTGGGGGATTGCCTTTAAAATATTTTGTTTTTTAGTTACAATAGTGAACGCCTACTTAAATAAAATTTAATTCCCATACATCTCTCCAGTTGATTCTTTTTTTGACTGCAAAATTTCCATTTAGGAACCTCTGGTATTATTTAATTTTTACAATCGGGTGATGAATTTTACCTAAAATAGGTGCAGAAATGTAAAAGAGATCATTGTTGTCCGATAAAGAATCAAGACCGCTGCGCTGTTAGAATAAAGAATTAAGACTTGTTTGCAACTAACTGACAAACAACAATCATTAAAATTAAAATCGCACATTCCCTCTCGGTAGAAACAGTTTCTAAAATGCAAGGTCTCATTTCGAAAA
Source organism: Gelidibacter salicanalis (assembly GCF_007997285.1). GTDB lineage: Bacteria > Bacteroidota > Bacteroidia > Flavobacteriales > Flavobacteriaceae > Gelidibacter > Gelidibacter salicanalis. The sequence continues at coordinate 215,767 of NZ_VORX01000004.1, read as the reverse complement.
TCTTCTAATGTCCCTTGCTTTAAATGAGTTTGTTAATTTATTATTTATTTTTACCGGACACTAATGAAAGCTGAGTTCAACCCATAAGTGCAAAATATATCTTCGTTATATCTTAAATTGGCAGGATATATAACATAATGTTGAATTCATGCTCGTTGTGCTTCATACTGAAGAAAATTCCGTCTTTAAAAAAATCAAACAGATTGAAACAAAATTGTAACTAATCCGTTACATTTGAATATGAGAGAAATCAATATTATAGAAAAATGTCTGAAATTTATTGACAGTTAAGGCGAAAGAGATGCTCTTAAATTCTTCCAACTCATTGAAGTTATTGGAGAGGTTAAAGTTGTAAACACCAACTTCCTTAAAAAACTGCAATCAACACAATTTTATGAATTGCGAATGAAAGCAGGTAATGGATATCGAATTATAATTTTCGCAATAGACCATCTGAATTTCCCAGAATTCACCAATGCTGTTTGTCAATGCGGGTTTCTAAAAAAATCCACAAAAGATTAAAAAAAGCAGTAAAACAAGTTGAAAAAATATTAGAAGAATATCTTAAAGAAAAGTAAATATGGGAAAGTCAATAAATGCAAAGGAACTGATTGCTGAGCGATACGGGAAAGAAGGGACTAAGGAACGTGAGAAATTCCGAGAGGATGCTTCTTCCTATTATTTTGGAGAAATCATAAAAAACAGAAGAAAGGAATTGCATATGAGCCAAGAAGACTTAGCTGATAAAGTCGGAAAAAAGCTACCATATATCTCACGAATTGAAAACGGTGAAGATATTCGTTTATCCAATTTCGCCCTGATTGCCAATGCGCTGGGATTGTCTATAGAATTAAAAGTTGTGTAAAAGTAAGAAAGCACAACAAAGATGTGTATGAAACATAGCTAATTAATGCTTTCCGAAAGGTTTGTGTGTGTTTGTGAAGTCCGCCAAATCTTTGATTTGACTGTAATATTGAAAAAGTTGTTCCCTATCAAAGATTTGGCTAAGTGCCAATCCAAAAGTTATTGTGAATTTAAACGCTATGTTTTATGGGGAAGCCTACAAAGCGCTAAATTAAAACACAGCGCCACAACGTGTAAAAAATAAAACTTGTCCATGTCTACTTGTAATCCCGATTGTTTTCGGGAACGGATTTTTCTCTGTTGAGCACTCGATGTATAAGCCCGTTATGACGCCTCACCACAGTTTATATATTAAACGTTGATCTCAAAAATATAAATCAAAACCAAGAATCATAATTATTAGTTAAATTTTTGGATTGGTTTTTGATGGGAATAATCTTAAATATTAGTGTTATGATTAAAAGATTCTTTTTTTATAGGAATACTATTCCATTAGAAGTTTAAACCAATTTTAACAAAACCGTAAAACCTATGAAAACTAGATTATTCTTTGCTATCGCTATAGCATTTATATCACTTGGCAATTCTCAAGAAATTCAGAGTATAAATAAGCTGAATTCAAGTAATGAACAACCAATAATTTATTATTTGGTAAATAAAAAAAGTGATACAACACTAATATATGGTGAAAAACTACCAATTAGAACCATACAAAGAGGTTTTACATACCTTAATGAAACCGGAGATGAAAAAACCATAAATCCTGATGATTTCACATATTTGTTAATGAAAAATTCAGAAGGAAAAACATTAACTCTTAGATCATTGCCCTTCAAAAGAAAAACTTTTAGCCGTGCGGCAAAAAGAAATGCATTTATGACTGTTTTAATAGAAAACTCAGAAAGTGAACTTAAAAAAGGGAAGCTAAATTTATATTTACACGATAATATATATTTAAAAAGCAAAGTTTTACCTCTAGAAGAAAGTGTAGAGTGGCCATCCCATATGGAAAAAGATCAATTTATTGAATCCCAAACAATATACTTTCAAGATTTGGACGGCTTACATATCATAGATTCTAAGTCAGATTTTAAAGACATCCCCAAAGTATTAGGAAAAAAACTTTACAGAGAAATGAAAAACTCTGATAAAGGAAAAGTAGAATTCTTGCTTGATTATTTTACAAACTATAATATGAAAATAGGCAACGAATAACTACAGCCAACACCGATACTTGTTGCACAACCCCATAAAGTGATCATAATCATAATGTTTAAACCCTTTTTAGGGCTTTCTTATTTTTTGTGCGCCAAATTTAGAATCATATTAAATGGCTTAATTACAAATGTGTCAAGTTCCGGAGCGTCCTCATTTTATGAAACACACAGGCAAATACTCTTGTAGCACTTTTGTTAAGTTTCCGGGTACACTTCTAATGTTTTTAGGATAGAATACTATGGTGGCCAAATGCAAGACCCTAGTTGGCCTAGGTCAATCCTATGATGTTTACCTTACTTAACTCCATGGACGGGTTAAGCGTGCCAAAAAAGCGTTCTCACGATGCTTCAAAAAATTAAAAATCCTTGGCGCCTAGCGACAAAGGCAGGATTGCCAGTTACCAGACCTATTGGTAGTTTTCCTTAACTTAGCGTATCACGATTAACAAAGAAAAAGTTGTGAGCCAACCAAAATAAAAACACTGACATGAAATTATTTATCTTATCAGCGCTTATAACAGTGATTCAATTCAGTTGTCAATCGGATGCAAGCAAAACCAATAACAGGAAACATCTATTTTACATTCACGGTCGAATAATTGAAGAGCAAGGTAAAAATGTTTATAGTGAGGTATTTGGCAGTTATGAATTAGACAGCATTATTTCGGCATTAAAGTTTCAAAAATCCCACGTTTATTATGAGGTTAGGAAAGAAGATGTTGAACCAAGAGCGTATGCCATTAAGATTTCAAAACAAATAGATAGCCTTCTACAGTCAGGCATCAAACCGAATGACATTACGGTTATTGGAGCATCTAAGGGGGCCATAATTGCTTCGAATATTTCAGACCTAAATTTAAATCCAATCAATTATGTTCTACTTGCCGGAAACAATACTTTTCAAGAATCGACTAATGATTGGAAATTTCATGGGCAGGTACTAGGCATTTACGAAGTATCCGATAGTATTGCTGGAAAAAATTATGACTACTGGAAAAAGTCTGACAATTTTACCACGAAATTTGAACAACTAGAATTGAATACAAATTTGGGTCATGGATTTTTGTATAAACCATTACTGGCGTGGATTGAACCGACCAAAAAATGGATTTTAAAACAAAGTTTATAAAAAAATTAATTGATGTCCGAAAAAGAATCACGATCGCCGCGCTGTAAGCACCAATAGCTTTCGGGACTAAAACTTGCTTGCAACCAACTTATTAACAACGATATGGTTTTGTCTGATCTCACTTGAAAAGCCCTAAAAAAAACTTGGCATTCTCTACATCCCCATTATATTTTTAGTATTTATTTACTAAATTCCGTACGTAAACCCGCAACTTATTTTGACCAAGATTGTTCGTCAGCTTTAAAAAATTGAGTTCCGTTACATTAGTGAAATACTTTCCATTACTTTTTTAAAGGACAGGAATATCTAGAATTACGACTTAGGGCTCGTACCCAATAGTTAACGAAATACCTCACGCCAAAACCGCCATTTGCAACTTATTTAAAGATTGACCTGTTTTCATAACCTTTGAACGCACAATAAGGATTATATTGCATATTATCAAGTTTTTTGATTAAAATTTTATATTAATTTGAATAAATTATACAATTATGTGTAAAAATCATGGAGTTTCCTATGTAGGACCAGGAGAAGTGGAAGTATTAGAAATAGATTATCCCAAATTAGCTTTGGGAGACCGAAAATGTGAACACGGCGTAATTTTAAAGATTGTAGCTACCAACATTTGTGGCTCAGACCAACACATGGTAAGAGGTAGAACCACAGCTGAAAAAGGATTGGTTCTAGGCCATGAAATTACCGGAGAGGTCATAGAAATAGGACGGGATGTTGAATTTATCAAGAAAGGAGATTTGGTATCCGTGCCCTTTAATATTGCTTGTGGACGCTGTGATAACTGTAAAAAAGGATTAACAGGCATCTGTTTAAACGTAAATGGCGATCGCCCGGGTGCGGCTTATGGCTATGTTGATATGGGCGGATGGATTGGAGGCCAAGCGGAATATGTGATGGTACCTTACGCCGATTTTAACTTGCTTAAATTTCCTGACAAGGATCAGGCCATGGAAAAAATATTGGACCTGACCATGCTTTCTGATATTCTACCAACTGGATTTCACGGCGCTGTTATGGCAGGAGTAACTGCGGGTTCAGTGGTGTATATTGCCGGTGCAGGACCAGTGGGCCTCGCTGCTGCATCAAGCTGCCAATTATTAGGCGCTGCAGTAGTTATTGTAGGCGATCTTAATGAACAACGCCTTGCCCACGCTAGAAGTTTTGGTTGTGAGACCATTAATTTAACCAACGGGATTCCGGTGCAAGAACAAATTGCCATGATTGTTGGTATCCCTGAAGTGGATTGCTTTATTGACTGTGTAGGTTTTGAAGCTAGTGGTCATGGCGACAGTGCAGGAAAAGAAATGCCCGCCATTGTATTGAACCAGGCGATGGCCATTACCAAAGCTGGTGGTCAAATTAGTATTCCGGGACTTTACGTTACTGAAGATCCAGGAGCTAAAGAAGAGTCTGCAAAACAAGGCAGCTTGAAAATCCGTTTCGGATTGGGATGGGCAAAATCCCATTCATTCCATACAGGTCAAACACCAGTTATGAAATATCACAAACAACTGATGAATGCTATCTTGCACGATAAAATAGATATCGCAAAAGCGGTCAACGTAGAGGTCATCAGTCTGCAAGACGCCGCAAAAGGCTATGCCGCTTTTGATTCTGGAGTAGCTAAAAAGTTTGTGATAGACCCACACGGTTTAATAGCTCACTAATTTGAGCCTTTTTCATAAGTTATTGAACTGTTTTAATAACTTTATCAAAGACATTACAACGTATATTGTAACATTATAACAACATTAAAATTAAAAAATAAAAATTATGAATATCACATTAGCACAGGCAGAAAAGGCCATCACAGCAGCACAAGAAAAAGCAAAAGCCATAGACACCAAAATGAATATCGCGGTGGTAGATGCTGGCGCTAACTTAGTAGCGTTTGCACGTATGGATGGCGCTTGGTTAGGTTCTCTTGACATTTCAATTAAAAAAGCAAAAACAGCACGTTTTTTTGATATGAACACGGGATTAGTAGGCGAACTATCCCAACCAGGAGGTTCTTTATACAACATTGAACACTCTAATGGTGGACTTATTACCTTCCCAGGAGGTATTCCAATTACCAATTCAAACGGAGATATCATCGGGGCGATTGGTGTAAGCGGAAGTTCTGTTGACAACGATCACGCAGTAGCAGAAGCCGGAGCCAAAGCTCTTTAATACATAATAATATAGTTTACAAAGAGGATCGTCGTTACTGATGATCCTTTTTTTTTATTTGTAACCTTATAAAATCAGTGCAATTTATAGCGTCGGCAATGTCAATTCAACTATGGCTTTGCAAGGCGCTTTTTTAAAATTTATTTCACAAAATCAGGAATTTTACTGTGGAACATCTTCACTATAGGTAACCTATTATCTTACTGTTCAGATGTAATTCCATGGCAAACACACTATTCACTTCCTACAATAAATAGTGTCCTTCAAAATCACATATCAAGGGAATCAGCAGCGTACTTACTGTCCAATGGGAGCATAAAACGGATTCTGTTAAAAAGGAGTACCGTTATTTTTTAATATTATTCACATACCCTGTTGCGGAGAAGGATTGTATTATTTCATAGGGCAACACCCATCTACTTCACATAATTGTATTTTTCCACGGTTTGCCACACCTCCGTGTAAGTAAATCCCTTTTGTTAAAAAAATGGTTTTTGAAGATGAGTTTACTACTTTTAAACACGAACCTTAGCATTTCAATTTTAAATCCCGAGTCCACTTAGGCATCTAATGAAAAAAAACCTTCTACTACTTTGCTCGCTTTTATTACTAAGTTCAAGTTTTGCTCAGCAAGACCAACGCACTATTAATTTACAAGCGTTTGCCAAGGCCTATGGGTATGTCAAATACTTTCATCCTAGTGACGAAGCTTCAGAAATCGATTGGAATAATTTTGCTGCATTTGGAGCCAGCGAAATGTTAAAAGCCGAGAATAGCGTCGAGGCCATCACAACACTCAACGCGCTCTTTAAACCTATGGCCCCTAGCATTGTATTTTCAAATTCAAAACAGAATTATGATAACAGCATCCTAATTCCTCCGAACACCAAAGATTACGAGTTGACCTATTGGCAACACAAAGGGGTTTCTAAAGACATGATTAATCAGGGTGGCATCTACAGCAGTGTTAGAGTGAATAGATATAAGGAAGCTGTGCAAACTAATGGTTTTGGAAGTCTTGCGACGGGCATTAATCCAGAAGCATATAGAGGGAAGAAAATTAAATATACCGCTTGGGTAAAACTTAAGGACGGCTCACAGGGCACTGGACATTTATGGCTTAGAGTAGATAAGCCGAATAAGAAAATGGGCTTTTTTGATAATATGGGCAATAGGCCGATCAAAAGTAATACATGGGAACAGTATGAGATTATTGGCGAGGTAGACGCCTTGGCATCTGGATTGTTCTTGGGATCTTTCCTTATAGGAAAAGGCAGCTTGTATGTGGATGATGTGCACCTTTACTATGAGAATGAAGGAGAATGGATTGAAATCCCCATAGTCAACAACAATTTTGAAGCGGAAACCATTGGTTCAAAAAACGACACAACGCCATGGACCGGCGCTAGCAAAGGCTATGCCTACGCCTTAGAAACTACTGACGTTAAGGAAGGACGACAAAGTGTGAGGATCAGTTATAATTCAGATTCTAAGAAACTAAAAGAGGAGCCTCTTTTTGATGCCGCGCCAAAATTTGGAGAACTCATAGAAAAAGAAATTGGGCCGGGTATGTTCTGTCAAATTCCCCTGACCTTGTACACCACCAAAGAGCACACCTATCCAAAAAGCAAGACGTTTACTAAATTTAAATCCCGCTTAAATAAATGGGATACCAATTCAGAAATTCAAGCTTTATACTTAGGCAATGTCATTAATACCTACAACGTATTTCAACATTTCTATCCGTATTTTGCTGAAGTAAACGTCAATTGGGATCTCGATTTGGCAAAGGCTCTAAAAAGAAGTTTAACTGACCAGACCGAACAAGAGCACCTCATCACCTTAGAAAAATTTACGGCGCCTTTAAAGGATGGGCATATTTATGTAACCGGCGGCAATGCTGAAAATTATGTCCCTCCTATTCAATGGGAATGGATTGAAAATGCTTTGGTTATCACTAAAATTAAAGCTGCTGATCTTGGAATTAAGGTAGGCGATATTGTAACCAAAATAGATGGCCAAACCTCGGAAGCTTATTTTAAAGAAATCAATTCGACCATTTCAGCTGGAACCGAGGGATGGCTTAATTATAGAGCACAACAAGTCAGTTTATTTGGTAAAAGGAATGAATCCCTGGCTTTAGAAATTGACGGTAAAAAGGTGGTTTTACAGCGCGATAAGAAATTCGAGTATGGTCAACATAACATCAGCATACAGGAAAACAACTATAAAATATTAGACGATAACATTTACTATCTCAATCTCAACACTATTGAGATGGATACTATTACGGCATTAATGCCACAATTGGAAAAAGCAAAAGGAATCATTTGTGATTTGAGAGGATATCCCAACGGGAACCATGACTTTATTTCGCATCTGCTTAAAACAAATGACACCTCTAAAGCTTGGATGAGAGTCCCAAAAATTATTTATCCAGACCACCAAAAAGTATCAGATTATGAAAACCATGGTTGGGAAATGCCCGCAAGAAAACCTTATTTGGGAGCTAAAAAAGTAGTTTTCATTATTGATGGCAGGGCAATCAGTTATGCAGAAAGCTTTATGGGTTTTATCAAACACTATCAATTGGCAACAATTGTAGGGCAACCAACAGCAGGCACTAATGGGAACATAAATCCATTTAGGCTATTGGGAAATTACGTTATCAGTTGGACTGGCATGAAGGTGGTGAACCACGATGGAAGTCAGCATCATGCTATAGGCATAGTACCAGATATTTATGTCAACACCTCAATTGAAGGTGTAAGAGCAGGGACAGATGAATTTTTAGAAAGCGCTATAAAGGTCATTTCAAATTGAGAAGACTCCTTCATTATTCGGATGTTAACGCTTTATGCCAGAGTATTTCGTTAACCGTAATGACCTGACTTATCATTTATAAAATTTAAAGATCTGAAGGAACGCGTATACGAAAAATTATCTTTTGGCATATTTTGCTTTCAAAATCAGTCCATCTATTTGAAGTATTGTTTTAAGACTAAACCCACAAACTCAGTTTAGAAGTCAGTACATTGACGCTCTGTTCATCGTGAATTCGCGACATAAAGTTTTAAAAATGTAATCTGATAATTTTAAAAAGTATAGGTGAAGCCCATGAGGTAATCCCCATCTTTGGTATTAAAAGTGAGCTCCATATGCTCTTGTTGATATTCCGTAGTAAAAATCAAAGTACTTCCAATGCCAATGACCGCTCCAGCAAGAATATCCCAGCCATCGTGTTTTTGGGCATCTATCCTGCTAAATGCGGTAAATCCTGCCAAAGCATAGGATGGGATGCTATATGAAAACCCATAGCGTTTGTGGATAAATGACGCCGCCTGAAATGTTGTGGATGTATGGCCAGAAGGAAATGCGTTATCGCCATTGTCAAAAGGTCTTCTTTTATTAATCCCCACCTTTAACCCGAACGTTACAGCCTGATTTAGCAAAAATCCTTTGGAGAATTGCCAAGTTCCTTGACGATCTTTTTTGAGCAAGGCCACTGTAAGGGCTGCAACCGGAGCTGTTACCAATCCAATATCTCCCGCGGTTTCTATTCCTGATTTCTGTGCGAAGGACTGTTGGCAATTAACAATCCAGAAAAGAATAACTAATAATAAAACTGATATATTTTTTTGCATAATTTTAAATAGTACTACTAAAAATTGAGGTTGACGCGTCCTTCTTACTTCCAAGACCGCCTATATGTGATACAAAAATAACTTTAAATTCTTAAGAGAATTTAAAGTTTCTGCTTCACCAACTATAAATCTTAAACCAATACGTTTAACGCTTTTTCTTTTAGAGCAACCAATGTTGATTTTGCCTCTGTCTGGGACCATTCGCCATCTATTTGCGCACTAAAAATAGGAGCTCCTTTTTGAGTTATGTTTAAAGCTGTGGTCTGATAGTATCTCACCTCCTTCAGTGCATGTGGTTTTTTTAGGAGCAGCAAAACTCCAAGATACATCATTTTCAATCGGCTGATATTGGGCACAATAAGCACATCTAATAGACCATCTTTTAAGGAAGCTTTTGGCGTGAGGCTCATCGTGTAGCCCATAACGTTTGAATTGGAAATAAAGAACAAAAACGGATTCCTCAACTCAATATTATCATCAATAACCATGACCACGGTTTCCTTTTTATAATATGCCCAAAACGCCTTATAGCAAGCTTTTAAATAACAACGCCATGTTCTCTTCTCTGACGCTGCATAGTGTTCTATGACTTTGGCTGTAAATCCGAAGCCAATATTACTAAAAAAATACCGCTGATTGACACAGCCAACATCAATCATTGTGGGTTGGTTTTTTTTGATGATTTCCAGAGCCTCTGCCAAGTGTGTCGGGATCTTCAAATTGTTTGCCAAACCATTGCCTGAACCAATAGGCACAATACCTAAAGGAATTGTTGTTCCTACCAAGAGGGAGGCCACTTCATTGACCGTACCATCTCCTCCACAGGCCACAATAATATCAGCATGTTGTTGGATGGACGCTTTGGTAAGTTCTGAAGCATGACTTTTATACTCAGAAGTTTTTAGGGTGATCAGATAATTTTGAGGTTCAAAATAGTGTTGTAAAAGCGTTTCAGATAAACGATGCTTCCCAGAACCTGCTATCGGGTTGACAATGAAATGAATGTTGAGCATTTTATTCGAGCTTAAGCTTTAACCCTCCATTACTGTACAGATCATTGGCCACCTGGTAGAAGGCAATACTTTCCTTTTGAAATTGCGCGATTGAGGATTTTGCTTTTAAACTATTATCAAGCGGATCCCAAGAGTAATAGTCGGCATGGGCTTGTTCATCTAAAATTAACAGATCCGTTCCTTTTAAATATCCCAATTTTCTGTAATTTCCAATAAATGCGCGTTCCTGATCAGGTTTCATGGACAAGATATCCTCACCAAAGAGATTAGATGTATAGTCCCAATGTAAAGCGGCGAACAGTGTAGGAAACACATCAATTTGTGACGCCAGCGTGCTTACCTTTTCTGCCTTCTGATCTAGCAAATTAAAGATCAGGGCAGGGATATGATAATTCTTCACATCTAAGTCCCAACGACCTGCACTACTCGCACAATGATCGCTCATTATCACAACTACTGTATTTTTAAACCAAGGTTTTTGCTGTGCCTCTTTAATAAACTCTTTTATGGCAAAATCCGTGTATTTTACCGCGCCATCCCGTCCGGTTCCTGACGGAATATCGATACTGCCTTCGGGATAGGTATAGGGTTTATGGTTGGAAGTGGTCATCACAAAATCGAAAAATGGCACGCCAGTATTATAGGCTTTGTCTGCTTCCTTAATGACCTTGTTATAAATGTCCGTATCACAAACACCCCAAGCGTTTTCAAAAGTCACTTCGTTGTCTTCAATATTGGTGCGGGTTGTAGCAATACTTTTATCTAATAAGAACCCTCTCCCCCTATCGATGATATTAAAACCATTTCCACCAAAAAAAGTGTTCATATTATCAAAATAGCCATCGCCGCCATAAAAGAAATTACGTTCATAACCTTGTTGCTTAAACACCTCGCCAATAGTAAACAAGCCCTGATTGTTTTTTCGTTTTACGATGCTTCTCCCTGGGGTTGGAGGTATGGACAAAGTTATGGCTTCCATGCCTCTTACAGTTCGGGTACCGGTAGCATAAAGGTTTGTAAAGAATATACTCTGATTGGCGAGTGAATCCAAAGTGGGTGTGATGTTATTTTCATTGCCAAATTCCTTTAAAAAATCGCCACTCAAACTTTCAATGCAAATGAAAATCACGTTGGGCTTGAAAGGTTTTAAAACACTATCAGCGTTGACAACTGTTCTATAAATAGCAGCTTTATTCGGATTTACGAATGTGGTCTTAGAATTTGACAAACTCGATTTAAGGATTTGAAAAGCCTCTTCCGTTGGTAAGGTCTTATAAAATTCAGTATACACTAATTCATTGTTTCGGAAGGCTGAAAAGAAAGAATAAATGCCTGCTTTCGCCAGCTCATTATTGAATCTGTTTTTTGAAAATTCAGCCTGCGTATTGCTAACAAAAAATGCACTTAGTGCTACCAGGACCAACCAAGGCATTGCGACGATTAATTTGGGTTTAAATGGGGTGTTACTTGAAAACGTTTTACAAAAATACCCACGTTTGTGAACGATAAAAAAACTGGTTAAAACCAACACCACTATCCCTGAAATTAGGACAGGCAACGGATAGGATTCATTAATATTCTTCACTACTTCATAGGTGTAAATCAAATAATCTACAGCTATAAAATTATAACGCCTTTGAAATTCATCCCAAAACGTCAATTCTCCAAAAAATGAAAAGAATAGGATAAGCACACCCAGAGTAAATCCTAAATAGGTCACTATCCTATCCACTAAAGTGCCATATAAGCGCTTTGGAACGATTACAAGATAAATCAAATACGGGATGAGCAGATATGAAATGGTAGCCAAATCAAATAGAAAACCGATCAGGAAGGTATTGACCAACACAAAAACACCTTTGTCCACTTCAGAAAAATTCCAAATTAGAAAACTGAGTCTTACGACAAAGGAAAGTATTAAAAACAGGCCTAAAAAGGCTTTTAGTAACGCAAAACGCGTTGGGAAAATTTTTGACATGGATCGCTGAAATCAGTTTTAATTATACCCAAAATTACGATGCGATTCTAAAGAAAACTTAAAGTCTGAAAAAGGTTACTCCGGAATAGAGCCAAAGAAAAAAAAGGATAGAACTACAATTCTATAATAGATTCCAGCTGACTTTTTAAGTGCTCTTTGCAAAATCTATACTAAAAACATGCTGTTGTCGATCAAACCGATAAGACAGATTGAATCCATAAAGATCACATATTTTTTTGACGATGGCCAATCCCAATCCTGTAGACTTATTATTGGTGTTTTCGCGATAGAATCTGAGATGCAACTTCTCTGGGTGGATGAGTGATGCCGTGCCTGAATTAAAAACCTTTAACGAATGTTTATTCGTCACAATAGAAATGCTGCTATCCTTAGTACTATGCTTGATGGCATTGGATATTAAATTATTGATTAGCACATCCGCAAGAAAGGGATCCATAAATACCCATAGGGTGCCTTTTGAGACATGGGTGATGTTATTTATATTTAATTCTTTATAATTCTCAATATGGTCGTCAATACCTTGAGTTAGCGACAAGGTTTCTATTTTGTCATATTGGTTATTGTCAATTTTGGTAAGTGTTGTAATTTTTTTATTCAGTTGTTTTAAGCGTTGGATGTCCTTTTGAATGGACGTAATTTGCTCAAATTGCTTTGTATTGATGGCATGTTCATTAATGATATTATCGATTTTTGCTTGAATAATGGCCAATGGCGTCTGAATTTCATGAGAAATATTTTCGGTGAATTGTTTTAAATTATCATAATCAACCTTCACTTTAGTGGTTAAAAATTCAATTTGATCTTTCAACTCTGAGAACTCCAAAACATCACTTTCTGTTAATAAAACGGGCTCTTTGGAGGTCAATGAAAATTTTTTCATCGCGTCTAGATTATCGAAAAATGGTTGCCATATTTTAAGATTCTTAGTGGTATTAAAGTAAAAAAGAAAGATAAACGCCAACACAAACAAACTGATGTTTGAGATGACAATAGCCAACAATATCGATTCAGACTCTACCACCAAAGTTCTAATGGTGATATGATAAAATTCATCATGTATTTTTTTATAAGTTGAGAGCTCCCTAAACAGTTCCATATCATCTTGAGAGGGATCATAAATAAGCGTATCTTTAAGGAGTTCAGGCCGTAAAGAAGCTACCTTCTTTATTTCAGTGACGGGTGGAAGCGAATAGACTATTTTGTGGTGTTCCAGAGCGTCGCTGACCCGTGCTTCGGTAGAATACAACTCTTCTTCAATCTCTTCTTGAAGTAAGTTTTTAGTGTAGAAATAAAGCGCAATACAACTTAAAATCGTGAGGACTAGTCCTGTTAACAAAAAGGTCTTGGAGGTTTTTCTGAGGAGGTTGGTCTTTGGTCTCACGTGTAGTTAGTCTTCAATAAATTTATAACCGCTGCCATAGGCCGTTTTGAGGTACTTAGCGCCTTCAGCTGTCAACTTCTTTCTTAAATTATTGATATGGACGTAAATAAAATCAAAATTGTCCAGTAAATCGCTATGATCTCCCCAGAGATGCTCTGCTATGGTTTCTTTGGAGAGCACACGACCTTTATTGGAAATAAAAAAAACTAATAAATCATATTCCTTTCTAGTCAATTGGATTGCTTTTCCGTGCACATACGCTACTCTTGCACTGGTATCGATACTAATTTCATTAAATTCTATAATTGCATTCCCACCAAATTTGCCGCGACGCAATACCGCGGTGATCCTAGAATTAAGTTCTGCCAGATGAAATGGTTTGGTCATATAATCGTCAGCCCCCAAATCTAAACCCTCCAACTTGTCCTGTAAGGAATTATTGGCCGAAATTATAATCACACCAGCACTCTTCTTTTCCTTCTTTAAGATTTTTAAAATATCGAGTCCACTCCCTGAAACAAGGTTAATATCCAAAATAATGATGTCGTAGTCGTATATCTGGATTTTCTCGGAAGCTTCATGATAATCAGAGGCCACCTCACAAATATTTCCATCTCGCGTTAAATAGTGGGCGATGGCTTGTTGCAAATCGATTTCGTCTTCGGCGATGAGATATTTCATGACTTAAATTTAGATAATAAATTTACAAGAGCATTCTAAATTAAATCTAAAGACGATCTTGACAGCCTATAAGTTGTTGATTAAAGTAACCGAATTACAAAAAAATGAACACATAATCTCTAATAATCTCTCTAAAATGTTGTGCTATAACTTCACTACACTATGAATTATAGACAGGGCGAAAATCATTAATGTATAAAGAATGCAACAGTGATGAGGATGGCATGGTTTAAAATATTTTAGGAACGCTATTCTATAAATACTAAATGCATTTAAGTATACAGGTTTCGATGCGGATGCAAACTTTACATTTATTTCTTGAAATTTTCCATGACTGCTTTACGTTTATCAATAAGCTTTACTTCTATTTAACATTTTTGAACAACAAAACGATGATAAGACGTATAACCAGTTAATTGACACTACTACATATAGGTAAATAGGTCAAACGCTGGCTAGCCACAGTTAAAAAACATAATGGTTTTATTTGTATCTATGTTTTTTGTCATACGCATGTAAAATCTGTCAATATCTGCACAATTAGCGAGAAACAAAACCATGAGCATGTGAAAGGTTATCCCCCAAATCACATAGGTAACCGCAGAACAAAAGCAAATGTTTGTTATTAGTACCTACATGTATAACTTACCATAATGACACAATTAACAGCTTTATGATATGTTGCGGACAAGCAAATGATTATTTAACATTTCGGTATTATAAAGAATAGTTTTCACTAAACATCCTTGAGTTTATGAAATCTCTAAAACACAGTAGATACTAAAACTACGTTCGTTAAGTACCTTTGTAAATTCGACGCGTTTTTTAGGGTAATCAGATGATAGATCCTAAGATTAAACATCGTTTAAAATTCATTTTCGATTCTTAAGCCAAGTATCTAATGGTTGTAAGACAATATTGACGATGAGAACCAAAGCTGTACTGATAAAGGCTTCCATAAAAAATCCAGCAGCAGCTACACAACCTATTGCCGCACTGCACCAAATGGTGGCGGCAGTGGTGAGGCCGTGAACATTAAAACCTTCTTTAAAAATAATACCCGCCCCTAAAAACCCAACCCCAGTAACAACTTGTGCTATTATTCGCGTCGCATCCACATCATTGGAGTCCTGACTGAATTGTATGGAAAGCATGGTGAAAATTGCAGCTCCCGCAGTGACCAACATTGTGGTTTTTAGGCCTGCAGATTGATGTTGCCATTGTCTTTCGAAACCAATACATAGTCCTGCCAAGGCAGCAGCACATAAACGTAATAAGAAATCAGAAGTTGTCATAGGTTTAAAAATTTCTATTTTAAAAGTACTGACTACAATGGTTGCAATAAACCATGGATACGGTATTAAATTATAAAGTCCTCTTTTATCTAGATGGTGTGGTCTCTAACCAAAAACAAATCATAATGTTCGGTGCTAATGACTTCTCCCAAAGGTTTTAAATACCCTTTCATTATTTCATTTATACCTTTACAGGGTATGTCGAAAAATCATTCTTAAAACTCGCCGCACAATTAGCACTCCTGCATTGCGGGGATGCGCTTATAAAACTTGAATTCTTTTTTGGACCCCAACATCAATAAGCTGATGTTAAATGATAAGACGGACTTCACCCAATTCTTCAATTTTAAAGGGAAAACCTTCGCCAGGTGAGCCCATAAACATAAAATTGGTTGGTATACTCCAGCGTGTCGACAACTCTTTAATTTTTGCGGGACCAAAGATTCCGGTTTCTTCGATAAAGTCTATATTGATATTGGGATATGCCCTATCCAACGTTTTTATGTCCTTTTTTAATTGGTTGTTGACGCTTTTACCAGTTTCTAAAACCGATACGATTTTAAGTCTTCGGGCCGCCTCGTTAGTAATGATATACAAGATGACAATATTCAAAGTCACGATATCATCATGATTTGTAAAAAACACAAATTGCTGTTTATGGACATTATATAACAGTTCCTTTATTTTTCGGTGTAATTTCTTAAATACGTAGCCTTTTTCAGGAAAACAATACTCCAACACAATCAATACGGCTTTGTAAATACGCACTCTATACAGCATAAAAAACACGATAATAAGGGTCGGAATTAAATATTCCATAAAAATTGCCAAATAATGCGGATTTAAAATCACGTTGCCTATAATGGCTGCCAGCACTGCAAAAATTCCAATACATAAACCCAACCAACTGGATTTTTCTGGTCTGGGCAGGCGGGCACGATTAAGCTTTAAGAGTAAATTGCCAATGCCGAATAAAATCATCACTGAAAGAAAAGCGATGGTATACACCCCAGCCAATTTTGCTAAATTGCCTTTAGTGACCAATAGAATAGAGACACATAATAGGAAGAATACAATAAAAATGAAATAATTGCTCCCCTTCCTTGTTTTTTTCAACAGTAATTTAGGCAAAATTCTATCTAAGGCCATACGTTTCATTAATCCACCTACCCCCACATAGGAGGTTAATACCGCCCCACTTAGCACTAAGGTAGCATCTATTGCCACCAACATAGAAAGCCACTGGCCACCAGCTGTAATTCCCATAACAGAAAGTAAAGCATCTTGATAGTGTACCACGGTACTGATCGGAATAATGGCCAATGCCAAAAATGCAATCAGAGGATTGAAAACGGTGACCACAATCCACATATTTCGTAAGGTCTTTGGGAAAACACCTGGTTGCTGCTCTTCAACATAATTGGCAGAACTTTCAAAACCACTTATCCCCAGCATCGCAGCCGAAAAGCCTAAAAACAGAGCACTAAAAATGCTGCCTTCTATTGGTAATTTAAAATTGGAGATTAAGGTAGCTGTTCCATTTTCAACGAAATATAGAAGACAAAATCCACAGAGGATAATTAAGGAAAACAAATGAAAAAGGAAAATAATCATCGCAACTTTGGAGGATTCCCCTATCCCCATAATAACCAAGCCCATAAATACCAATAATAACATAATGGTAACGGGTAATACAGGGATGCTCGTCAAAATACTATGGGCATATTTTACGGCCTCGCTTCCTGAAATGACCGCCGTGGCCATATAAGAAAGGACCGTTAAAGCAGCAGCAAGTGAGGCTGTCGATTTTTTGGTAGTGTTTAACAAGGCATTGTAGGCGCCCCCATTTAACGGTAAAGCCCCCACTACTTCGCCGTAAATTTTTCTGAAGAAAAAAAGTACTGTGGCGACCATTAAAAGCGAAATCCATGCGTATTGTCCCGCATAAACTATTGCTAAGGCAGACACATAAAGACATGAAGAACTGATATCATTACCACAAATAGCAGTGGCTTCAAGTTGATTGAGCTTTTTGGTCATGAGAAACTAGATTTAAACTTAAGTATATTACCTAAATAAGCCAAGGATTTTAAATTTCAATATCCCGCAGCATTAGTGTACGATAAAGAATTAAGATCGTTGCGCTTATAGTCCCTATTGCTATCGGGAAAAGAACAAAGACTTGATTTTAACTGACTGATAAACTGTCGTTATTCTAAATTAAATTTACCCAATCACTCTAAGTGAAATTGGTTTCAAAAATGAAGTGTGTATTTACAAGTTTTCAAACCATCATGCTTTAAGGAATTTGCAAACTTTTTAACTGTTATACCGGACATTGATCGTAGCGCAGTATAAAGTTGGGATGTTTTGATCAACATTATATTACACAGACAAAAGTAATATTTACAGTTTTCCCACCTTCATTTTGCTTTATATTATCCTTGACACCCACCACTTGCATGCGCTTTATGCTTATCTTGTCATAAACAAAAACAAATGTCCCATCTTATCGCGCCTTCAATACTTTCAGCTGACTTTGCCCATCTGGCAAGCGCCATTGAAATGCTCAATAAGAGCGCGGCAGACCGCATTCATGTTGATATTATGGATGGGGTTTTCGTGCCCAATATATCTTTCGGTTTTCCCATACTTAAAGCGATAAAAAAACTGGCTTCCAAACCATTGGATGTGCATCTCATGATCATCCAGCCTGAACGCTACATTACTCAGTTTAAGGACGCCGGCGCGGACACATTAATCGTTCATATAGAAGCTTGTCCTCATTTACACAACACGCTGCAGGCTATAAAACAAGAAGGTATGCGTGCGGGCATTGCGATAAATCCTCATACGGCAATCCACGCTCTCGACGCCATTATTGAGGAGATTGAACAACTGCTTATCATGTCTGTTAACCCAGGATTTGGCGGACAAGAACTTATAGCCCATACCTATCGGAAAATTGAACTTGCCCGCCAACTCATTGATAAAAACAAGGCGAAAGCAATCATCGGAATTGATGGCGGCGTGGACTTAAACAATGCCACAAAGCTGATTGCTACGGGTGCAGACTTGCTGGTATCTGGGAGTTCCATATTTAAATCTACAAACCCAGCTCGAACAATAGCCCAATTAAAAGCCTTATAAACACGCCTCTATTAGTTTGACCTACCTGCTGATCACCATCCTTCACTTTAGTGATAGTTGAAGTGAGAATAATGTAAGTTATAGCTTGGAAAGTATAAATTTCCCTGAGAATTGATTTTTAACTTTAGTTGTGTAAAATTCGAGTCCAGGTGATGCAATCAAATCTTCTAAAACAGACGATCGAGCAATTATTTTCCAACGGCAAAGGTATCTTGGCAATGGATGAAAGTACGCCCACCTGTGACAAAAGGTTTTTAGCTCATGGCATTCCCCAAACCTTCGAAATGCGACGCAACTATCGCCAACTCATTGCTACCACCCCAGGATTGAACGAGAGCATAGGGGGTGCAATTTTGTATGACGAAACCATCAAGCAGCAAACCAATAACGGAATACCCATACCTACTGAATTGCTAAATGCAGGAATTATCCCGGGGATAAAAGTAGATATGGGCGCCAAAGCTTTGGCAGGTTTCCCTAATGAAATGATTACTGAAGGTTTAGATGGCTTGCGAGAGCGATTGGCTGACTATAAAAATTTAGGCGCCCGTTTTGCCAAATGGCGTGCCGTCATTACTATTGGCGATGGTATCCCAACAAAAACCTGTATAGAGGCCAATGTACAGGCCTTGGCTAGATATGCTGCCTTATGCCAAGAAGCAGGCTTGGTGCCTATTGTAGAACCCGAAGTGTTGATGGATGGTGCACACGCCATGCAGCGTTGTTATGAGGTTACCGAACAAACGCTGAAAGCCCTTTTTATAAAATTATATCAGTATCGTGTTGATCTTCAAGGCCTCATTCTAAAACCAAACATGGTGCTCGCCGGCAAAGAAAGTGACGAAAATCCCAGTGTTGATGACGTCGCTACAGCAACCGTGAAGTGCTTTTTATCTGCTGTCCCAGCGGCTGTGCCGGCCATTGCATTTCTCTCCGGAGGACAATCGCCGCAAGAAGCCATCCAACACCTAAATGCCATCAATAAAAACTACAAAGACCGTCTTCCTTGGATCGTTGCTTTTTCCTTCGCAAGAGCTATTCAACAACCCTGTTTAGAGGCTTGGAAAGGTCAGGATGTGAATGTAGATACCGCACAAAAGTTACTTTATCATCGGGCAAAATTGAGCGCTTTGGCGCGTCTTGGTACCTATAAAATTTCAATGGAAACCAATGGTTTATAAGCCCTGTAATTATATGTGAAAACATGAAAACTAAAAATATAATTCAAAAATGTATTGATACAGTTCGCGTACTCTCGGTAGATGCGGTTCAAAACGCAAATTCGGGGCATCCTGGTACGCCTATGGCACTGGCGCCACTAGGTCATGTGTTATGGTCAGAGATGTTGCACTACAATCCCAAAAACCCTGATTGGGCAAACCGCGATCGATTTATCCTTTCCTGCGGGCATGCTTGTATGTTACAGTACAGCTATCTGTTCTTAACCGGGTATGACATCACTCTTAAAGACCTTAAAAATTTCAGACAGTTGCACAGTATTACCGCCGGCCATCCTGAATATGGTCTGACCCCAGGTATTGAAGTCACCACCGGCCCTTTAGGCCAAGGATTTGCCAATGGCGTGGGCATGGCCATTGCGGAAAAATATATGGCGGCGCGTTACAATCAGGCTGACTTCAACATATTTGATTATAAAATTTATGCCATTTGCAGTGACGGCGATATCATGGAAGGTGTTTCGGCAGAAGCTGCGTCCCTCGCTGGGCATCTCGGATTGGGCAATATGATTTACTTCTACGACAGCAACCACATTACCATCGAAGGTGATACAGATTTGACTTTTGATGAAGATGTGGCAAAACGCTTTGAAGCTTATGGTTGGCATGTTCAAATCGTTCCAGACATCAATAATTTGGAAGCGATTTCTAAAGCAACGAAAAATGCCCAAGAAGACACCTATCGCCCTTCGCTGATCATTGTTCACAGTATTATTGGTTATGGAAGCCCCAATAAACACGGTACTGCAGAGGCCCACGGATCGCCTTTGGGCGCTGATGAAGTACGCTTGGTCAAGGAACATTTCGGCTTCGATCCGGACAAAAATTTCAGTATCCCAGTTGCTGTTTTGGACTATTACCATAAAGCGGCAAAGGCTTCCGCAGAAAATGAAAAAGAGTGGAACGCACTTTATAAAAATTACAAAAAACAATACCCAGAACTTGCTCAGGAATATGAAACCATCAGTGCGGGAAAATTACCTGATGATTGGGAAACCAAACTTCCAACGTTTACCCCGGGCGACAAAATGGCCACACGAAAAGCTTCCGGCAAAACCCTGAATGCCATCGCAACCTATTTACCGCAGTTGATTGGAGGTTCAGCCGATTTAGCGCCGTCTACCGACACCTACCTGAATGCCTACCCCTCCTTTTCGGCAAAACACCCTGAAGGTCGAAACTTCCATTTTGGCATTCGCGAACACGCTATGGGCGCCATACTCAACGGGATGGCACTCAGTAATTACCTCATCCCCTACGGAGCCACATTTTTAATATTTTCTGATTATATGCGTCCACCCTTACGATTGGCGGCCATTATGAAAATCCGACCTATTATGGTGTTTACCCACGATAGTATTGGTCTAGGCGAGGACGGCACCACCCACCAACCCGTTGAACAATTGATCGGCCTCAGAACAGTACCGAACATGACCGTCATCCGTCCCGCAGATGCCAATGAAACTGCACAGGCCTGGCGTACAGCCATCAATCATACCCAAGGACCAGTGGCCATTGTGTTAACCCGACAAGGCGTTCCCATCCTCGATCAAAACAACTATGCCCCTGCAAAAAATTTAGAGAAAGGTGCTTATATTTTATCGGATTCAGAGAACGTTCCAGAAATTATATTGATGGCCAGCGGTTTTGAAGTTCATTTGATCTTGGACGCACAAACCGAATTGAAAAAAAGCCACATTCAAGCACGTGTGGTAAGTATGCCTTCCTGGAGTTTGTTTGATAGCCAAAATGTTTCCTATCGCGAAAAGGTGTTACCAAAAAACGTCCGAAAACGATTGGCAGTAGAAGCCGGCTCTCCAGTAGGATGGCTAAAATACACCACCGACGATGGAGATGTCATCGGTATTGACAGATTTGGCGAATCGGCACCTGGAGATGACCTCATGAAAGCGTATGGGTTTTCTGTACAAAATGTCGTAAAACGAGCAAAAGCTTTGCTTTCTCATTAAAACTAAAACAACCATTACAATTGATGGATAATATAAAATAGAGCTCTGTTGAGGTGAAAAATATATGAGTTTCGAGATTTTGAAGTCCCGGCCTAGCACACTACAGTAAAAAAGTTAAAACGAACATCCAATGCCAAAAGAATCAGTTAAAAGAATAGGAATCTGTGCCGATCACGGTGGTTTTGAACTCAAAGAAAAGATAAAACCCTTTTTGATTCAAAACCAATTCCGGTCCGTCGATTTTGGTGCAAATATATTGGACAGCACTGATGATTATCCGGACGTCGTCATTCCATTAGCAAAAGCAGTTGCGGTTGGAGAAGTTTTTCGGGGCATTGCCATATGTGGAAGCGGCGTCGGCGCTTGTATTGCCGCCAATAAAGTTTTAGGAGTGAGAGCGGCCTTGATTACAGAACACTTTTCTGCACATCAGGGTGTGGAAGATGATAATATGAACCTGATTTGCCTTGGGGGCCGGATTACAGGATCTGCCAGTGCAGAAGAACTTGTTCTTGCGTTTTTAAATGCCAAATTTATAGGCGCAGAAAGACACGTGAGGCGATTGCAAAAAATTCAAAAATTGGAACATAAATAATCTAATAGGAAGCTAAAGCTTTCAATAATTAAAATCTAATGACCATGAATCCACTTAATAAATTACAAGAACACGGACAGAGTATCTGGCTCGATTTACTCGATCGTGACATTATGGACTCCGGTAAATTGCAAAGTTTAATAGCGGATGATGACTTGCGCGGACTTACCTCTAACCCTTCCATTTTCGAAAAAGCGATTAGCGGTAGCGATGATTATGACGATGACATTATAAAACTCTCAGAAACAATAGATACCAATGTTGCCCTATTTTTTGAGATGGCTATTGCTGATATTCAAAGAGCAGCAGATCTTTTTAGACCTGTGTTTGATCAAACGGAAGGCAAAGATGGCTTCGTAAGTATAGAGGTATCGCCTTATTTGGCCCAAGATACTGACGGTACTATTGAACAAGCGCGCGAGCTATGGCAAAAGGTCAATCGAAAAAACGTCATGATAAAAATTCCGGGAACAACACAAGGTCTACCTGCCATACGCGAATGTCTACGCGAGGGTATCAACATTAACGTCACGCTTCTCTTCGGGCTGCCGCGATATCGCGAAATCACCGAAGCATTTATGGGCGGCCTTGAAGATCGGCTCAAAGAAGGCCATTCCATAAAGGACGTCGCGTCAGTAGCCAGCTTCTTTTTAAGCCGTATTGATGTGATGGTCGATCCGATACTAAAGGAAAAAGGTGCTGATCATCTGGTGGGCGAAATCGCTATCGCTTCAGCAAAACTAGCATATCAAATTTATCTTGATATGGTGGCAAGTGATCGTTTTAAAGCCCTTGAAGCCAAAGGAGCACAACGCCAACGGGTGCTTTGGGCAAGTACCAGCGCCAAAGATCCGTCCTTCAGTGATGTCAAATATGTAGAAGCTTTAATTGGTAAAGACACCATTAATACTCTTCCGATGGAAACCATAGATGCTTTTCGCGATCACGGCACGGCAGCAGATACGATAACCAATGATCTAAAAGCCACAAATGCCACTATGGACGAGCTTAAAAATTTAGGGATTGATATCGATACAATTACCCAAAAGTTAGAAAACGAAGGCATCAGTAAATTCAACAAAGCATTCGAGAATTTAATAAAAAGTATCGCCGATCAAAAACGCAAGAAAAAATGAGCGCAATAATCGGTTTTCAAACCTCTAAAATTAAAGTAGTGTTCCTGGATATTGGGGGCGTCTTGCTCACCAACGGTTGGGGACATGAATCGCGTAAAAAGGCATCAAAAATCTTTGGATTTGACTATGAAGAAATGGACCTCTTACACCATTTCATTTACAATGTTTTTGAAATTGGGAGTGTTTCTTTAGATGATTACCTCGATACAGTGCTCTTTAACCAATCGCGCAAGTTTACTAAAGCGGACGTGAAGCAATTTATATACGAACAATCCGTAGAACTGCCCGAAATGCTGTCGTGGTTAAAATCATGGAAAAAGACTACCCGCCTGCCTGTTTTCGCCCTTAATAACGAAAGTTTAGAGATCAACAACTACCGCATCGCAAAATTTAAACTTAACGAGGTGTTTGACGGATATTTCTCATCATGTTATCTTCGTTGTAGAAAGCCGGATCCGCGTATTTATGAAACTGCGCTAAAAATAACTCAAGTTTATCCCCAGGAATGTATTTACTTTGATGATAGACCCATGCTGGTGGATGCTGCAAAAAAATTAGGCATCCAAGGTATTCGTCATGAAAACTTTGAAAATACAAGGTATATTCTTGAGAAATGAACAACCTCAACCCAAGGGTACCAGGTATTAAGTAGAAGTTCCTTTTTTATTTCGGCGTAGAGCGTCGGGGAATAAAACCCAAGGATCCCGAGAGAAAGCGGGATTAGTTCAACTAACAATTTTTAATTCATTGCTTCGCAACTTTTAAAAATTGAGTTTCATTAATTTAAAAACATACTAATGATTAAAGCACCTAAAAAAAACACTTTCGGCATGATCGGACTCGGCACCATGGGTTCCAATTTATTACAAAATATTGCTGACCATGGTTACGCGTGCGCTGGTTACGATATTAGCGCTGAGAAAGTAAGCGCGCTTAACACTATAAATCCTGAATCCATTCAAGGATTTACAGATATGAGCGCTTTTACGAACAGCTTGTCTACACCAAAAATTGTGATGCTTTTGGTTCCGGCGGGTAAAATAGTTGATAGTGTTATTGAAGAATTACTCCCATTTCTGGATCAAGGAGACATCATTATTGATGGTGGCAATTCACATTTTTTAGATACTGATCGGCGGTATTTGGATTTAGAGAGCAAGGGATACCATTTTATCGGCATGGGCGTATCAGGCGGTGAAGAAGGTGCACGACGAGGCCCAAGTATGATGCCAGGGGGTGATAAAAAAGCTTACGAGGCTGTAGAACCTATCCTGACAAAAATCGCAGCCCAGGTAAACGGAGACCCTACAGTAGCCTTTATGGGCAACCGGTCTGCCGGACATTTTGTAAAAATGGTTCACAACGGCATCGAGTATGCATTAATGCAATTGATTGCTGAAACTTACGAAGTACTAAAAAACGGATTACATTTGCATGATGACGCCATACATTCTGTTTTCAAAACATGGAATGAAGGCCGACTGCAATCTTATTTATTAGAAATTACCAGCGATATCCTTGCCTATAAAGAAACCGGTTCAGACCACCTCTTACTTGATGACATTAAAGACGAAGCAAAATCCAAAGGCACGGGCAAGTGGACCTCACAAGCTGCCATGGATCTCAACCTTCCCATCCCTTTAATTGACATCGCCGTATCTATGCGCGATCTTTCTAAGTACAAAGATTTGCGAATCAAAGCGTCCACAATGTATCCAGATGCAGAAAATATACACTCTCAAAATTCAAATAAACAGATCGCTAAACTGGAGCAAGCATTTTATTTCAGTATGGTTTCAGCTTACGCCCAAGGGATGCATCTCCTCTACCGTGCGAATGAAGAGTATGACTATAAGCTCAATCTCGATGTCATAGCAAAAATTTGGCGCGGTGGCTGTATCATTCGTTCAGAATTTTTGGAAGACATCTATGCGGCCTATACAACCGATTCAGAATTGAAACACTTGTTTTTAAACCGTACTATTCACCTACATCTCGAGAACAGCATAGCCGGCATTCGAAACATCGTTTCAGACTGTGCCCTAAAAGGAATTGCTGTACCAGCTTTCTCCGCAGCTCTGGGCTATTTTGACAATTTCAGAAATGACGAAATGCCAGCAAATCTCATCCAAGCCCAACGCGATTATTTTGGGTCGCATACCTATGAGCTTAAAGGAAAAGAAGGCAGCTTTCACACCGAATGGGAAGCAGGTAATTAATTAGAATATTTTAAATAAAACATCATGGCAAAAGAGAATAAGAATGTTCAGTTTACAATTTTTATCATTTTTGGAGGAACAGGAGATCTGACCAAAAGGAAAATAATGCCCGCGCTCTTCAATCTTTTTCTTGATGGGTGGTTGCCAAAAAACTTTGCAATCGTAGGCAGTTCTTCCACCAAATTAACCAATACTAAATATAAAGGTGAACTTTTAGCGGCTGTGAATCAATTTTCCCGAAACGGCAAAGCCAAGAAAGAAGACTGGGATAAATTCTCATCTCATATTAGTTTTTTAAGCGCTGATTTGAACGATTCTTCAACTTTCAAGACATTTAGCAGCGTTATTGAAAACTACAAAAAGGAATGGAAACACACGCCTTCCATAATTTATTATTGCGCTGTGGCACCACATTTTTTCTCTACAATTGCAGAAAATATTGCCAAAAGCAAGCTTGAAAACGATCCGAAGACGACCCGTATTATCATAGAAAAACCTTTTGGAAGTGATCTGGAATCGGCCAAAGAACTGAACAACAAATTACTCAGTATTTTTGATGAGACCCAGATTTACCGTATCGACCATTATCTGGGTAAGGAAGTCGTTCAGAACATCATGGCTTTCCGTTTTGCTAATGCGATTATGGAGCCACTTTGGAATCGGAACCATGTGGAACATATACAAATTTCAGTAACAGAACAACTTGGTGTGGGCAGTCGCGGAAAATATTTTGATCGTGCGGGCGTGATGCGCGATATGATTCAAAACCATCTGATGCAACTGCTTTGCATTATTGCCATGGAACCCCCTATAAACTTTGAAGCTGATGAGGTACGCGATAGGAAAGTGGATGTACTTAAAGCCATGCGGAAAATTGAAACGGGCAAAATTGAATCGGTTTCAGCCCGCGGACAGTATAGCTCGGGATGGATAGAAGGAAAAGAAGTTTTAGGGTATCGGGAAGAGAAAAACGTAGCTGCTGATTCCAACACAGACACCTATGCTGCATTAAAACTTTATGTCGATAACTGGCGTTGGCAAGGGGTACCTTTCTATTTGCGGACAGGAAAACGACTCTTTAAAAAAGCCTCGATCATAACGATACAATTTAAAGAAATCCCGCACAACATTTTTACTTCTGAAGATTCTGGAGTGCCAAAACAGAACCGTTTGGTCATCAGCATCCAGCCCGATATGTCGATCAGATTCCAGCTTCAAAACAAAAAACCAGGACTGGAAATGGTTTTAAATACGGTAGATATTGCCTTTGATTATTCTAAAAGTAAAACATCAGATTCGCCAGAAGCTTATGAAACCCTCCTACTCGACGCCATTACTGGAGATCAAACGTTATTTATGCGGGCAGACCAAGTAGAAGCTGCTTGGGAACTTATTATGCCAATCCTTAACTATTGGGAGAAAAACACCAATTCTGGTTTTCCAAATTATACGGCCGATTCTTGGGGGCCACAAAATGCAGAAGCCCTCATCGCAAAAGATGGTTACCATTGGTTTAACCTTCCAGAAAAAAACAAAAAAGACTAATTATGACTATTAAAATTTACGACAACACGAATGATTTAATAGCGGCTTTGGCCCAAACAATATGTGATGTAGCCAAAGAAGCCATCTCCACTCGCGGACGGTTTAATTTTGTTTTATCAGGTGGCAGTTCACCACGAAAACTTTATAAAGTACTGACTACAGATCCGTATAAAAATCAAATTGATTGGGAGAACACTTATTTTTTCTTTGGGGATGAACGTTTCGTTCCGAAAGGCCATTCGCAAAGAAACTCGCTCATGGCAAAAAAGGCTTTATTCGAGCCATTGAAAATTTCAAAATCGAATATTTTTAAAATGGACACCACTGGGTCTCCTGAACAAGCCGCTCAAAAGTATGCAAAAACTATTGCTACACATTTTCAAAACACACCGGTGGAATTCGATTTTCTGCTTTTAGGTATCGGTGGTAATGCGCATACCGCATCACTATTTCCAAATACTGAGGTGTTGAACGAAACCGAGGCTACTATTAGAGCCGTGTTTGTAGAAGAAGTGGACATGTACCGCATTACGATGACTGCTCCACTAATCAATCAAGCCAAAAACATTGCCTTTTTGGTTTTTGGAAAAGACAAATCCGACGCCGTGTTTCAGATCTTAGAAGATAAATCAGGTTCAGTAGCGCTGTATCCGGCCAAATTGATCAATTCTGATGACCATAAAGTCATATGGTATTTAGATACGGCGGCGGCTTCAAAGTTGTAAGGAGGCCTCACAGGTTTTAAAAACCTATGAGGTGTGTGCAACATCTACAAAAATCAAAAACAGAAGTAATACTTAAATATCAAGATTATGTTCCCAAAAATCAATCCCACAGAAACCAACGCTTGGAAGACATTAGTTGCGCATCAAACAGAAATGGCGAGCGTTCAAATGAAAGATCTTTTCGAGCAAGACCCAAAACGGTTTGATAAGATGTCCCTCCTTTTGGAAGACCTTCTTTTTGACTATTCCAAAAACATCATCACCGAAAAAACCTTAAAAAACTTATTGCAACTCACCCATGACTGCAAGCTAAATGAAGCTATCGCAGCCATGTTTTCTGGAGAAAAGATTAACCAAACCGAAGACCGAGCGGTTATGCATACGGCGTTAAGAAGCTTTTCAGAACAACCGATAACGGTAGATGGCGCAGACATTTTGCCCGAAATTAGAGCCACCCGACAGAAAATGAAAGCGTTTTGCCAGAAAATCCACAATGGCGAATGGAAAGGTTACAGCGGTAAAAACATTACAACTATTGTAAACATCGGCATTGGCGGAAGTGATTTAGGTCCCGTTATGGTCACTGAAGCCCTAAAACCCTATTGGATAGAGGGCATCAAAGCACATTTCATCTCTAATGTAGATGGCACTCAAATTGTGGAAACCCTCAAAAATTTGAATCCAGAGGAAACGCTGTTCACCATTGCTTCTAAAACCTTTACGACTCAAGAAACGATGACCAATGCGCACACGGCAAGAGAATGGTTTCTGAAGTCGGCTAAAGACGAAAAATTAGTGGCCAAACATTTCGTAGCCTTATCGACCAATGTAGAAGGCGTAAAAGCATTCGGAATAGCACCAGAAAACATGTTTGAGTTTTGGGATTGGGTAGGCGGACGTTACAGTCTTTGGAGTAGTATCGGACTTTCGATCGCACTGACCATTGGTTATGACAATTTTGAAAAACTGCTGAAAGGGGCAGAATCTAGCGATCATCATTTTAGAACGGCCGATTTCAAAGAAAATATTCCTGTGCTTATGGCACTTATCGGCATTTGGTACACTAATTTTTTTGGATCTGAAACAGAAGCTATTTTACCTTATGATCAATATATGCACCGTTTCCCAGCATATTTCCAACAGGGAAATATGGAAAGTAACGGCAAACATACGGATCGTAACGGAAACGACGTCTCCTATAGCACAGGCCCTGTTGTTTGGGGCGAACCAGGAACAAACGGCCAACACGCCTTTTACCAATTAATCCACCAAGGGACGCATATAATTCCTTGCGATTTTATTGCGCCCGCCATTAGCCACAACCCAATTGGGGAACACCATACTATATTAGTTTCTAATTTTTTCGCCCAAACGGAAGCGCTAATGAACGGCAAAAATGCCGACCAAGTAAGCGCTGAACTGAAAGCGGGAACGATGGATGAAACACAACAAAATCAATTGGTTCCTTTTAAGGTGTTTTCGGGGAATAAGCCAACCAATTCCTTCTTAATCAAAGAAATAAACCCCTTTTCATTAGGTGCTCTCATAGCCCTTTATGAACATAAAATATTTGTGCAGGGCGTTATTTGGAATATTTTCAGCTTTGACCAATGGGGTGTCGAGCTCGGGAAGCAATTGGCAAAAAAAGTATTGCCAGAATTGAAGACTGACAGTAAAGTGACATCTCACGATGCCTCTACCAATGGCTTGATCAACACATTGAAACTATGGCAAAAGAAATAGCGCTACTTGACACCTGAAGATTTGGAATCTGATGATTTAGAAGTTGAGAAGTTAGGCAAGCTCTCGGGAATGAGCATCTTGGCCACGCCTATTTTATTATCGGCCATACCGTAGTACACATCTATTCTATTGGGTTGACCAATGTCATCTCTACGATCTGTACCTGTTGGGAATACAACATTGCCCACAATCCCGATTTTCTCGTCAGGCAAATTAGGGATTAAAACAGGTTCTGGTGATCGGTAGATCACTTTTTGAGGATGTAATTCCGACAAGATCATCACTCCTGCAGAATAATAAAAGGCAGGCTGATGCTTGGTACAATCTTCGTGTTTTTTGACGCCATGATACACCAACAACCAACCGTGTTTGGTTAAAATAGGCGGGGCACCTCCACCAATTTTTAGATTTTCCCAGGGGTATTCTGGATGCGCCAAACAATGATGGGAGGTAAACTTTGCATTCTCCAATACAGTTTCTTTCCCTTTTTTTAAGTTGAAATAGGAAATCCAAATACTTTCTTTATGATGATCTTCTTTATGAAAATCATCATTTTCTACTATTTCTTCTGGACGCGTTCCGGGAAACAATGGCCTATTGAGCATGGCCAATGACATATGGTGATGTGGACTGGGAAGATCGGTGGGGAAAAAGCTGGCGTCTTTGTTGTCAATGCCATTAAAATCAACATCTTTATAAGCAGAAAAACAGACAAGTCCCATCCGTTCCCAATTAAAAAGATCTTTGGACCTTGCCATAGCAATCCGCGGCCCCTTAGGACCATAAGCCGTATAGGTCATAATATAATAATCAATGCATGAGACATAGGTTATTCTTGGATCTTCACACCCTCCAAACCCATTAGGACGTTTTTCGTAATCCGTTTCTGGCTCTAGGACAATCCCTAAACGCTCTACACCTACCGGGTCTCCATCCTGATTAAATTTCACTTTGGCAATACCAATACGAGAATAGTTATGTTTGGCCACCAATCTTGGGAAAATATAAAGTTCTCCATCTGGTCCACGTGCCACTGCTGGATTAAGCACACCTTCTACTTCAAATTCATTTCCCGCTTCGGGCTCCATAAGGGTACATATTCTATGTAACTGGAAAGGCACCATACGTTTTACATTGTATTAATTTATGTTGCACATAAGATTATGGTTCGAATGATAGTTTTCGTTTCTTCCGGATCTCTCACCTGAATGCAATCCACACCGGATTTTCGCGCTGGATAATCATTGCCACCTTCAAATAAGGCATCGCCAATAAACAGCATTTCAGGAATCGCAACACCCAAAACTTCTGTAAGTTTACGAATTCCATAAGCCTTGTCAATTCCGGGCTTTACAATATCTATGGAAGTGGTGCCCCCTAGTCCAATGGAAAACGCTTGTAATGGTTTTTTGAGGAGCGCGACGATTTTCTGGCGTTTTATAAAGTCAGGATCCCACTTTTTTTTCTCTTCGAGAGGTGCTTGTTGGCCAAGTGCGGAAAATGTAATTTGACTACCACGATCCTCAATTTGTTCGCCCCAAGTCTTTTTTATGTCTAAAGTGGAGGCTTCGAGAGCCTGATGCAGGTTGTTTAATATTGTATGTCTTTCTTTTTCAGTGAAATTTTCAGCGTATAGTCTTTCCCATCCCTCTTTATAGTAATAAAACTTAGTTCCGCAGGTGGGTAAAATGGTCAATTTGTGCAACGCTGTATCTATCGGTAAATGATCCAATACTTGTTTTTTAAATTGAGGCCAATCGCCACCAGAAATAATTGCTACTTGGGCTACCTCAAGTAACTTCTTAAAGAGTTGGGACATGTCCTCATCAATGGCCAATTTGCTTTGTGCTAATGTGCCGTCTAAATCAAAAACAATTAAGTTTTTCATGACTGATTTATAGGTTTCTTTTTGGGAATTGCAATCTGCAGCAAGCTGATCTTTAATTTGGGATCAAGAACAAGCTGCCCAACAACTGCTGGCAGCAGCATCACTTCTCCTTTTACAAGGGAGTAGGTTTTGCTTTGGTAGGTTATTTCCCCTTCTCCACCGAGGCACACTAAAACGGCCGGCCCATTTATAAAGCCAACCTCAACGGGAGCATCACTCTGAATACGCCATAATTTAAAATGATCATTGTCAAAAAGCAGTTCTGTGTTTTTATCTTCTGAACTTTTTAAAGGAATTACCGGACCTATCTCTACCTGATGATAATCAATGCACGCAATCGCCTTTTCTACCTGAAGTTCCCGAGGTTTTCCTGTTTTAGGATCGTTTCTATCCCAATCGTAGAGTCGGAAGGTCACATCACTGTTTTCCTGAATTTCAAAAACCACGGCACCACCTAGTGTATGAACGGTGCCCGACTGGATAAAAACTGCATCATCAATTTTCGGAATAAACCTGTGGATTTTCTCTGAAACCATATTGTTTTTAATACCATCCCTCAGATCTTCTTTGGTGGTTCCTTTGATCAACCCAGAATATATTATACTATCGTCCGCTGTTTCCAAAACCACCCAGGCTTCGGTTTTTCCCGTATCACCTTCTGGAATATAATCTGTCTGATCGTCAGAAGGATGTACTTGCACCGATAAGACTTCATGACAATCCAAAAATTTCAAAAGCAGCGGAAAACGCTCGATTTGATCTGTGTTGAGACCCATTAGCTCGTCATGATACTTATGCATCAATTCCGTAATGGTTTTTCCTTTTAAAAACCCGTCGGTGACCTTGTTCGCATACTCTTTTCGATCACTCAATAACCACGCTTCACCAATGGGTTCATTCTTAGGGAGCGGTTTGGATAGCCAATGTTCCAAGCGTCTTCCTCCCCACAATCGGTACTGGTATATGGGCTCAAATTTTAAAGGATATAGTTTCTTGCTCATTACATAGATTTTAAACGGAAAGGATCAAATGGATTCTAACCTTCGATTTTAATTAATGAAGAATCCGTAGACTATCTACGGCTAAAAAGCGGGATTAGTTCAACCATCAAAACCTAATGCGCTTCGCTTTTTATAATAGAACAACTTTCAGGACAAACACCTTGAGATCCCGCTAAAAAGCGGGATTAGTTCAACCATCAAAACCTAATGCGCTTCGCTTTTAGGTTTTGGGTTTCACTAAGATCCGACAGAATTATTACGTCTTTACTACATATAAGTTATAATTCGTTACATATTTCACAGATTCGTAAGATTTATTATTTTATTCATAGGCACTGATTAGGCTCACCGAAGTTTTTGTGTTTTACATCCACCTTTAAAAGTGTAAAAACAATTAAAATCTTTATAATTTTTGTAATTTTAGTTTATAAGATAATTACCCAAGGTTATTTTAAGACATTTATGTTAAGGATATTAATTAAATTCAGATAACACATTCTTGCTAAAATCAAATCATTCAGAGACTTGATTACTGCGGAAACAATCCTATAAAAAATCGATAAGCATGTTCTTGTATGTCAAATATATGGTGAGTTTACGTTGTAAAATGGTCGTTCAACAAGAACTAGAAAAAATTGGTTTACACTGTATCAAAGTAGAATTGGGTACAATAGAAATCAAGGAAAAGATATCGGATTCCCGCAAACAGGAACTCGGTAAAAATCTCAAAAAATACGGACTCGAACTTCTTGACGATAATCGAAATATTCTTATAGAAAAAATCAAGGCGGTTATTATCGAAATGATTCACTATTCGAAAGACCAACCTAAAGTGAATTATTCTGATTATATCAGTGAAAAGTTGGGGTATGATTACACTTATTTAGCCAATACGTTTTCCGAAGTTAAAGGCATTACCATTCAACACTATATTATCCATCATAAGATTGAGCGTGTTAAGGAATTATTGCTCTATGAAGACTTGAACTTAACAGAAATTTCGTATCAATTGCATTACAGCAGTGTTGCACATCTCTCCAATCAGTTTAAAAAAGTAACAGGTCTTGCACCCTCCTATTTTAAGTCGCTTAAAAATAAAAAGCTTAGGAATTTAGAAGATCTTTGATAGGGCCCACTGTAAAAACTTCTGGGACTGTTTCTGATGAATTATAAATGCTAATATTGTAAATACAAAATTCACTGTTAAAGCGTCAAACCTCATCTCATCAATGTGGGATTCTTACAACACTTCAGATTACCGATATAACACATCATCTTAAAGAATTTACGAATTTTAAAATGAAATTTTCTATAAGGAAATGGATCCAGTTTAATTAAATACTCATTCAATGGACATGCAATGGATACTTCTGAATTTAAGAAATCAATAATTTTTACAGTTGCTGGTATGGCTACCTACGGATCACAAGGACGGTTTATGAAATCCATTCTAAAAAAAGAGACAGGCCATGTAAACGCAGTGCTTATGGCCAAAGGCGAACACATCAGTGAAGGCTTTTCACGTTTTGATCATTTTATTCACATAATTGAGGGGAGCGCTAGCGTTCAAATCGATGATAATCTATTTACTCTAATGGCGGGCGAATGTATAATTATCCCAGCACATTCTAAAAATACCGTGAGCGCCAA
Source organism: Gelidibacter salicanalis (assembly GCF_007997285.1). Classification (GTDB taxonomy): domain Bacteria; phylum Bacteroidota; class Bacteroidia; order Flavobacteriales; family Flavobacteriaceae; genus Gelidibacter; species Gelidibacter salicanalis. The sequence goes on along the minus strand of NZ_VORX01000004.1, from coordinate 181,497 downwards.
CGAACGTTTCATTATGATCTCTACAATTATCAAAAGTGGTTATGAATAGCCTTAGACAGAAGCAAGATGGAGTCCTACAAACATAATGCCGTACTTGTTGCCCACCCCGATGATGAAACGCTTTGGTGCGGCGGTGCACTTTTAATGCATCCAAATGATTACTGGTTTATACTAAGTATCTGTAGAAAATATGATATAGATAGAGCTCCAAGATTCAGGAAAGCTCTTGCTCGTTATGGTGCTCATGGCGCAATGGGTAATTTAGATGATGACCCCGAGCAAATTCCTTTACCATCAAAAATTGTGGAGGATATGATATTAGAACTCCTCCCACAAAAAACCTATGAACTTATCATAACCCACAGTCCCTTTGGAGAATACACCAGACATCTACGTCATGAGGAAGTTGGCAAAGCAGTCATCAATTTATGGCTGCAACACAAAATAGCCACCAAGGCGCTTTGGCTGTTTGCTTACGAAGATGGAAACAGAACTTATTATCCTCGCGCTATAGAGGTCGCCCATAGGTGCAAAAAGTTACCTCTAAAAATATGGTTAGAAAAATATAAAATGATTACGGAAAACTACGGATTCGAAAAATCTGGATTTGAGGCCAAGACCACTCCCGAAAAAGAAGCCTTTTGGCAGTTTAAAAATCCGGAAGACGCACTAACATGGATTAATCAAAAAGAAGCCAAGGTAAAAGATTGAAACAGCACTAATGAAAGTACTTGTACTTTACGACTATCCACCTTCTCCAGGTGGTCTCGCCACACAAGGCGACATGCTTTACAGAGGCTTGCTCGAGTTGGGTGTGGATGCCCATGCAGTTCATTTTGAATCGGCACAAGAAAAAGAATGGTATTACCGTTGGTTTGAACCTGATGTTGTAGTTGGGGTGGGCTATTGGGGACATACCCCACACTTGGTACTTCACCCGCAGCGCTATGGCATTCTGGCCGTGCCATGGCTGGTAGCAGATGGCTATATAGCTAATTATCAAGAAGTTTTAAATGCATTGCCGCTTATTTTAGTGACCTCCACTTGGGTTAAGGAAATGTATGTGAGAGATGGCATCCATCCTGATAACATAGAAGTTCTACCTGTTGGAATTGATACGCAGGCATTTAAGCCTTTTGATAAAAATAACCCGAAAATTGTAGCAGTGCGGGACGCTTTGGGTATTGCACCAGATCAAATCATGATCCTGACCGTGGGCGGCGATGCTGCCTCTAAAGGCGCACAGGAAGTTATGCAGGCTCTAGCCATGATAGATACCAGGGCGCCAGATTGGAAGTATGTTTGTAAAGTATGGCCACAACCCCGAACGATGGTGCAAAACATGATTGACCTCAAAATGGCGGAATCTTTGGGGCTCGAAAAAAACATCACCTACGCCACCAATACGGTGTCCCGAAACTTTATGCCCTACCTGATTGGTGCCTGCGACATTTACGCTGCACCTTCACGTTTAGAAGGCTTTGGAATGCCCCAAGTTGAAGCGGGCGCCTGCGGCAAACCGGTTATTGGAATTAATGCCATGGGTATGTTGGATACTCTAATCCACAACAAGACCGCCTTTTTAGCGGAAGTCGCCAAAAAAATCGTGGTCAAAGATGTGGTTTTAGGTGAAGAATCGGGTTTTGAAAGCAACCGTAAAATTCATTTTGACCTGCCCAGAACCGTAGATTATCGGGCCAACACTCTAGACATCTCAAAATATTTGCTCCAGCTGATGGAGAATGAAAAACTCCGAATAAAGATGGGGTCTGCAGGACGAGAACGCGCTGTAGCACATTTCGATTATAAAGTGGTGACTAAAAAATTTCTGCAAATTATAGAAGATAGATTAGGAAACATCGGTGTCCGGTAAAACAGGAGGAAAGTTTGCAAACCCATATATAACGTGATCTGATTGTGTAATTTAAAAATGACAACTTGTGTTATAACCAATCTTACTTAAAACGATTGGACAAATTAAGACTACAATTCAATTGGTAGTCAGCTTATTAAAAATAAGCGGTTGATCTTTTCCTGATTGCAAGCGGAACTATAACCGCAGCGATCATACTGTGTATAGTACACTAGTGATTAGGAATTAAATAGTTTTCAAATGAATTCAGAAGACAAAAAATTAATCACCTCTGCAAAAAAGGCGGCCATTGAAGTGCTGTTGCATAATGCGAAAGGTACAATTGCCAATTTGCCACGCACCGCCGGATGGGGGTATCCAGAGCCCTATACCAGAGATCTTTTAATATCAGTTTTGGGCATCGCCATCTCAGGAAATAAGGAACTGATGCTAAGTATGGAAAATGTACTTAGAACCTTGGCATCGAATCAATCCGAACGTGGACAAATCCCCTCCATTGTTCATGACAAAAACAATTTAGGCTCAAGTGATACTACACCACTTTTTCTGATGGCCGTCGGTATTTTTAGACCCCTACTTGACGATTCTCATTTTTTAGAAGAGGCGGTCAAAAAAGCACTGCTCTGGATGGATTATCAGTGCCCCACCAATTATTTTCTAATCGCACAGCAGCCTACCAGTGATTGGCGCGATGAACAATGGGTTTTAGGATTCGGACTTTTTGTGAATACCCTCACCTATAGTGGACTTAAATTTTTAAAAAAGGAAACTCAAGCTAATAATCTAAGTGATGCTATAGGACAGTTTACCTCTGCTTCAGATACATCACATAGCGGTCCGCATGAAGGACTCGCCATTAGTGACCAACCTTATTACGCCTTATGGTCTTACAAAATATATAGCAGTAACCGCTTTGATTTATTGGGAAACAGTCTGGCCATTTTGTCTGGTTTATCAACTCCTGAAAAAAATAAAGCCATGGTCAAATGGATAGAACAGGAATGCAAATCCATGGCACAAAGAAAAGTCTTAATACCCCATTTAACACCAAATTTCTTCCCATATATTCAACCCGGAGATCTGGACTGGCTTCCAAGATATACTGATTTTAATAAACCTGGAGACTACCACAATGGCGGTATATGGCCATTTATTAGTGGTTTCTATATTGCAGCGCTAGTGGCAGCCAAAGAATTTGAGTTGGCTGAGGAAAAACTTTTAGCCTTGACCAAACTCATCCAGAAAGGTAGAACTACTGATTTGAAATTTAGTTTTAACGAGTGGTACAAAGCTCAAAATGGTGAACCCATGGGTCAGGATTGGCAAACGTGGAGCGCTTCTAATTATCTGTACGCTGCAACCTGTGTGCAATTGCGAAGGACACCCTTTTTTGATACAATTCGAGAAGAACATTTACGGCAGTCCCATTAATATCATTGGTAGTTTACGGATTTAAACTACAAGTGACTTTAAATATTTTACAGCAACGATGACATTTTAGAGGACTTAAAGACTTGTTCTTAGCCCAACAATTAAATTTAATATTGAGTAAATCAGGTATATATGAAGATTGCTTTTATTGCGACATATCCACCTCGACATTGCGGAATTGGTACATTTACGCACAGTCTTGCCCATGCCATGACCTTTAACAATAGGGATGCACATGAAATGATCATTATAGCAATGACCGATAGCCATGAGGCTTATGCTTTTCCTCCAGAAGTAGAGCTAATTATCCATCAAGAACGGTCAATAGATTATTTGGCGGCTGCAGATTTTATTAATAGGAGTGGTGCAGATGTTTGTATTATTGAACATGAATTTGGTATTTACGGCGGGCAGAGCGGCGTCTACATTTTACCTCTTTTACGACTGTTGCAGATTCCCTTGATTTCAACCTTGCATACCATACTTGACAGTCCATCGTCTTCCGAAAAAGCCGTTTTGCAAGAAATTTGTAAAACGTCAGATAAAGTGGTGGTCATGAGCCATAAAGCCACTCAGTTTCTGGAGTCTATTTACGATGTCCCTTCGGAAAAGATCGTCAGAATAGAGCACGGCGTTCCGGACCTAAAATTTGACAAAGAGACTTCAAGGGCTGAATTTAAAATGACTGAGAAAAAACTGCTCCTAACCTTTGGTTTCGTTGGACGGAATAAAGGCCTTGAAACAGTCATAAAAGCGTTGCCGCAAATCATTAAAGACCACCCCGAAGTGTGTTATATTATTTTGGGAAAAACACATCCAAACGTGCTCAGAAGTGATGGAGAAATTTACAGAAATGAGCTCAAATTACTCATAAAATCATTACATCTCGGCGATCATGTGATTCTGATTAATAAGTTTGTTGAAGAAGAAGAACTTTTTAAGTACTTGGCGGCCTGCGATATTTATATTACCCCATATATTAATGAAGCTCAAATTACAAGTGGCACGCTGACCTATGCCATGGGTTCTGGCTGCGCTGTGGTATCTACCCCTTACTGGCATGCGGCTGAATTACTTTCAGAAAATAAGGGTCGCCTATTTAATTTTAAAGACGAAAAGGGATTGGCAATAATTTTGACCGAGCTTCTAGATAATCCAGAAATGTTAAGGACAATTCAAAAGGAAGCTGTGGTTTATGGTCAGGACATCATCTGGCCTAAAATTGGCGAAAGGTACTTACAGGTTGCCCAACATCTTTTAGATAACCCACTTAACCCTAAATGAAACGGAACCTGAAAATGTTCCTTTCTGGTGACCAATATTTTATTTGGCTCCTATTAAAAGGATCATCTATGCTATCGAAATGATTCAGAGCGCCATATTTTAAATCCCGATTTGATGTAAGGTTTCTGGCTTCACGCCAATATGCAAGCCCAACAAGCAGGTAACACATCTTTAAAAATGTATTTCTAGGGTATTTCGTATCACTGATATTAAAAGGTAAAAATCAAAAAAACATTTAGAAAAAAAGGAACACCTGAGCTCTGGTATTAATAAGAAAAAGGCTCCAAAACTTTGGAGCCTTTACACCTATCCTCTGAAAACATATGCTCCCAGATAATTGTTTAACTAGTTGTGAAATACCGGAGATGCTGGAAAGTAATAGCCATCATAGGCAACGGTTTTTTCTAAAACTCCAGAATTGGCATTATAAAAATGCAATTTATTATAACTGAAGTTTTCGCCCCAACCATCACGCACTGTCCTTACTACTAATTGGCCTTTAGCTTGATTAAATGCCAATCCAGGGCCATAAAGAACCTCTGTTTCTGGAAGTTTGATAAATGGAGTTTGCAAAGAGCTTGGGTCATTAGAATAGCTATATATCTCATTTCCACCTCCAAAAGAACCGTTTTTAGCAATAAAAACGGTATTGGCACTGGCGGTAATAGAACTTGGATGCCACGCTCCCCAACTACTATTTGCCTTAAAGCCAAGGTCAATAGTTTTTGTTTCTAGAGTACTCGGGTTTATTTTAACCAATGATGTACCACCGGCTGCCCAAACGGTATGGTCTTCAGTTATCGCAAAACCTAAAGCCATGTCCGGGATGCGTTTTTCAACTTCATAAGTCGCGGCATTTAATACAATAACACCTTCGCGCTGAGATAATACAAAAATATGTTCGCCCACTTTCATCATATCGCCAATTTGTCCTTCAATACCGGGTAAAGTACCTTCTAAGACCAGCGTTTCAAGATTGACCTTGTAGATGCCATTACTAGAACTTAACAAACCTTGGGTGTCTGAAACTCCCACAAAGGCGCGCCAATTGTTTCCGGAACTGGCTGGAATACGTTGTTCTTCTTTTAATGAATACGCATCAGAAACCACAACGGGACCTCCAACCTTACTCACCAGATATAATTTTTGATTATGGATCGCCCCAAAACCTAAAGTAGAATTTAAAGGTAATAGGTCTTTAGTTGGATTGGTCTTTACAAACACACTGTCTTCCAGGGTTTGAGTATCATAACGGTAAAACCCAACGGTTCCGGTACCACGCCCAAACCAACCTTCGTTAATGAGATAAAAACCATTCTCAAAAGCGCCCCAAGTGTGGATGTCGTAAGTTAAAGAAGCTTCACCTCCTTCATTTTTTGCTAGAACGCTTATTTGATGTGTTCCGCGGGCTTCAGGAATGTATACAAGGGTCGAATCATTGCCTACCAATTCGCCATCTACTTTCCATTCAAACATTGAATTTTTGGCATTGCTGAATTTTGGGCTTAGCAAAAGGCTCTCCCCCATGGTGATGGTATCTAGCAATTGTTGAGCACCCTCTACAGACGGAGGATTGATAAATACGGCGTCATCATTGCTACAGCCTACAATGCTCACTGCAAAAACGAGGAAGAAAAGTCGGTTTAAAAAAGAAAATTTTAGTTTCATGTGGTTCTAGTTATATAAAAATTAGTCAATTAAATTTAAATCAGCAATCCCGGTAATTTCAGTAGACAGTTCGCCCAACCAGCCCATATTGGCCTGTACTCCGGTTTGAATCTTGATAAAATCAATTCCGCTTAAATTAACGGGGTTACCCTCAGCATCAATAGCATCGGCTAAATCAATTTGATCGCCACCGCTCGTATTATCAGCGTAACCGTATTCAAAAGGTTTACTAGTGATATATGAAGGATTGCTCATGTCAACATTACTATCGGACAACAAGGTGCCAGAAATGGTATAGGAATCTTCGGTAATCCATTCAGGATAATAGGCTTGTTTGTGGAACGCGTTTTTGGCGATCACCCCCGTGTTGCCTTTGCTATCTTTCCAATCCACATCCCCTTCAGCAGTGACAGGTCTGAAGTAAGTGATTTCATAAGCACGGTCCGTACCTTCCAAATCGTGAGCACTGCCTTTAATTTCATACCACATGTCATCTGGTAATCCGTTAGCATTATCATCTTGCATTACATAAATAATCCCCGGCTCAGAGAATGTTGGCATGGCGTTACCATAAATAATCAGGTCATTTTTATCAGCATGATTAAGAACAGTATGATCAAATGCATAGGTTACTGAACCTCCCCAGCCTCCTAAACTTACCAGGCCACGACCTCCAAGAACGCCTTCTGCACTTTCTAAATTTCCTGGTTTTTTATTGATAAACTGACCCGGAGAAGGCATATATTCTATGAGTTCCGTTACGAAAGCCTTGCTGTCGTCCGTGATGGGTCTTAATTTTGGTAGTACCGTAATGGTGTAATCATAGGTGAACGTTCCTGCTTCATTGACGGCAGCATAGTTAAGCTTATAAGTCCCCGAGTTTTTCGGTACAAAAATATAGGTATCAGCATTAGATACAATACTATCGCCCAAAGACCAGGTTTCCGTGTACACTGAATTATTTTCATTAATGGCCGAGAAGGTTGAAATGTCTCCAACGTAATATTGCAGCGCCTGTTCTTGAACGGCCATGGCCACTTCAGGTGCTAAAACTCCGTTATCGTCATCGTTGGAACACGAGGTTAATAAAAAAGCGATACTGAAAAAGGCCAGTAATAGTTGGTTGTAATTTGTTTTCATTTTTTTGTTATTTAAGATTTAGATTATTTGTATTTGAAAGCGATATGCGCAGGAATATCACCTGTTTCAACCGACCATTTCAAGGCGCCTTCAGGAGAGAAACAATAGAGGGTGCCTGGGGTCACATAATCTTTGGCGTCCGTAATCAAAACGTCGCCAGTTTCCGGATGAACCGCAATTCCATAGGGCATTTCAATAAGTGCTTTGTGTGCGTCAGAAATAAATGTAGTTTCCAAAAAGGTTTCAGTTTGTGTATCCAGCATTCGGTAAGAAATATCATAATCTCCTGATATATAACTAAATTCTGTGCTGTACATATAGGCCACATCATTATGTATGGTAAAATCAGTCACGCCGATATCGAAGCTTTTTTTAATCGTTTCAGTTTTTGTGTCGATTACAAATAATTTTGACGGAATCTCATAGTAATCACCCCTAGAGGTCACGTATAAATCGCCTTCACTATCAATTTTTAAACGGTGCAAATTTACCGCCACCTCTATGCGTTTACTTTCCGAAAAACTAGGGATGTCAATCACAGAAATGGTAGATTCATAATCTGGCGGACTATAGCCTCCTGAGTTGGCTACGTAAATTTTATCATTGTAAGCTACCAGCTCTTCAGGCTGCCTCCCTACTTCTACACGACGCGTAATGTTTAAGCTCGTGGTGTCAATTTCGGCCACGATGCCTTGGGGTGCTTTAGGATCTCCAATGCTGCCCAAATAACTACTCACATAAACTTTCCCCTTATAAAACGTAACGTAGCGACCATTAGCAAGATCTATTTGTTTGATGCGGACACCTGTCTCGGCATTAAGCACTTCAATTTTATTAGATGCATTGACCACGACATACAATTTTGAGCCATAGATGCCCAGATCGTTGCCCACGTCTCCTAACCCTCCTACCAGATTTGGATTGGCCTGACTAAATATATTTCGCTTATAGGTTCCAGACTCATAGTCCATATAGTCAAGCGATGCTTTGTTCATGGACATATTGCCTTCATTCAAAACATAGAAGCCTGCTACAGCACCTGAAGGTTGTTCTGTACCGCCTTCACCGGGGTTTTGAATGACATCATCCGCTACGGTATCATCAGTTTGGCAGGCGTACGCCGAGCAGAAAATCAGTACTAATAAACACAGTTTTTTCATCATTTTTTGAGATTAAAATTCATAATTAAGACTTAACCGAAAGGACCTTCCGGGCATTGGGAAATTTTTTATGACGGCATAGTGTTGATCTAAGACATTATTGACTTCCAACCCGAATTTTAAAGGGTTTTTCTTTACGAATGGTATGGCGTAATGAAGGGATAAATCATGTGTGTACCACGGTTGCAAATAGTTGGAAGCAATATTAGCTTTTTGACTATACCGCTCTCCGGTATAGATAAAACTATAGTTAAGACCGAATTCCTTATAATCGGCCATCAGGCTTAAGCCGCCACTATGCTTAGGGGTATAAGGGATTTGTTGGCCATAGCTGCTGCCTCCGGGCGTGACATCCACTGATTCCTGAAATGTATAGTTAAGCACCACCGTGTAATGTATTGTTGAACCTAGCTTTCCGGAGTTGGTGAGTTTCGTTTCAATACCTTTTGTTTCTACTTCCCCCAGATTGAACATGGTCCATCTAAAGAGATTCGTACCCGGAACAGCCACTATTTTATCGGTAATCCAGATTTTATAGAGGTCGCTGCTGAGCTGAAATACCATAGTGCCGACGTCCTTTTGCCAAGAAAATCCTAAGTTGATTTGTTCTGAATATTCGGGATCTAAAAATGTATTGCCCACAAACGTATAATACAGATCATTGAAGGTGGGCATCCTAAAAATCGTCTTATAAAACGCCCGAATTCTGAAATCCGGCGATGCAAACGGTTGAAAATTAATGAGGAGAGACGGCGAATATTTTTGCAAATCATCGGCTGCATCGTAATATTTTACAGATTCAAAGACGCTAGTGCTTAACACGCTCGCTTGAAGATTAAATCTTTCAAAATAGAAATTAGTCGCTAAGGCATTCAGTAGAGACGTTCTTTTTGGATAGGCAAATCGGTATAAGTTGGCTTGCATCACGTTATGTTGAACGTCCGTAGCCAAACTTAAGGTCCAGAATGGCTTAATGCTATACGTGTTTACCAGAGAGAGATAATACTCTTGTTGTTCGTAAGTGTTGTCAAGAAATCCGCTGGTAGTTACAATTTCAGGATCCAAATATCTCGAATAATTATCAGCGTACTTCCCTCTAACGGTAATAGCATAGGGGCGTGAAAATTGATGTTTGTAATCGGCCTGTAAAAAATTAGTTTTGTCCCACAAGCGTTGCGGACGCTTAAACCGATTGGCTACTATGGCTCCCGGTAAACCTCTATCAGAATCATAATGATAATACTTCACATTCCAAGTGTCCTTATTGTGTTGACCATGTAGCGATGCTTCTAGACGGAAGGACGATATATCCGCATTGTTTCTATGGGCAATGGTATCATACACCCCATTGGAATATTGAAATTTATACTTGCCGTGGGCGTTCACCAGTTCAGTGCTTACCCGAGCTGACACCACGTCACTGAGTTTATAATTAATGCTCAAGGAAGGATTAAAGAGTCCGAATGATCCAGTCCGTACGCCGGCTGTCAACTGATATTTTTTACCGTCGGCGAATTTGGGTGTTTTAGTTCTCAGATAAATAGTATTGGCGGAAGCATAAGATTTTGCGGATTGATCCATGTCCGTGCGTTGGCCCTGATAAAGGCTGACTTGCTCCATATTTTCAAGAGAAAATTTACCCAAATCCACTTGCCCGTTTTGAGCATTTCCCAGTTGAATGCCATCATAAAAAACGCCTGTATGTTGGGAGCCCATACTGCGGACATTAACCGTTTTTATACCGCCAATGCCACCATAATCCTTGAGTTGGATCCCACTAAAATACCGCAGTGCGTCCGCAACTGATAAACTGTTGAGTTTTTTGAGTTTTTCTCCAGATACGGATTGTACTGGCGCAGGTGAGAAGTGGGCTTCATGCTTATTTTTGTCGTGACTTAGGAGCACTTCCTTCAATTGAATAGGCACCAAGGTATCCCGCTCTTGGGCAACTAAAACAATGGGACAGCCCAGCAATCCGAAAAAAAGAATATAAATGAAATGTAAACAGTTCCTCATGATCATTTTCTGCACACGAGGAAGAATAAGGAAGACAAAAACAACTGTTTAACACAGTGTTTGTTTAACCAATCCTAGCTCCAATCCCCGAGAGCCTTAAAGAATTATAAGAAATGGCAGGTGTTCTGACTTGCTTTATCCACCCGGCCTTCCCATCTCAAATGACAGTGACCATAATTGGGCTTCAACAAAAAGCTTACAGCTGCGGGACAGTTCTGGATTTACACCAGATTCCCTTTTAATGCCTAGATAAATAGGCAACCTTTTCTAAAAATAGTAAGGTGCAAAACTAGAACTTATTTTCACAATTGACACGGTATAAAACTTAAATTTTTTTGTTCTCTATAGTCATCTCAATTAAAGTGTACTAAGAATACAAAGCAGGGTTTTGGCCAGTATATTTTGGGAATTATATGTTGAAATAGCCGGTTTAAAAGGTCCCTGCATTTAAAAAAAGCTTAGCCGACTAAAAATCTCAATCGCCTTTTCAAGGTTTAATTTGAAAATTTAATCAATCCGATTAATAATTTATTGCATTGTGATAGGATGGGTTATCTTTAGGTCTGATCTTTAACTTTCTTCTTTAGAAGACCTTTTTAAAAAACACAATTTTATGAAAAACGATTCTAGCAAAAACGAATTAGATTATATAAACCGCTACGAAGCAGCGGGTTTCACCGATCAATACAGAATAGTAGATGAGCAACTGGTCAATGTGGATTCCAAAACGCACTACAAACCGCAAGATGTTACGATTTTAAAGGAACATCGTTTTGAAGGCATGAGCAATCCTTCAGACATGTCATTATTATACGTCATTGAAACCACGGACGGTAGTAAAGGAACTCTATTGGCGAGTTACGGTGCGAATGCTGACAATTCCATCCATAATTTTATGAAGGAAATTCCGGAAAGTAATATCAAAAATGATTATGTTATTCAGCCGGATACCGATGATCATCAAGTATAATTGAATTATATGAATACTTTTATGATGACCATTAACGGGCTTCATACTTAAAACTTTTAGCCCTTATCAACACCTTTTTTCTTGTTGATAAGGGTTATTTATTTTAAATTCTTAACGCTTTATTGGTTGTTTAAAACTACGCACCATCATATCATAAAGTTCTGGATGTTTTCTTTTGAACAAATCCGGTCGCTCAAAGAAATATTCTGAAGCTACGGCGAAAAATTCTGCTTGTTTTGTGCCTCCGTAAGCACGAATATCAGATTTGTCATCATTGATGGCTTCCATTTCTTTATGGATTAAATTAAGCCATGGGATGCTATATTGGTGCGCTAACAATCGCTCGGGAATGCCATCTGTCGCACCGTCCAACTTATCAATTAAATGCACAAATTCATGGATGCCCGTATTTTGCTTATCCGTAGTATTCTTAAAGCCATGATGTAGGGCTTTTTTAGAAAGGATCATTTGTTTTTCAAAACGTCCGTTGCCCACCACGCCTCCAATATGTCGAGCGGAATCCCCAGTGCCAAATTGCAAGTCTTCATTAAAATTATCTGGATAGACTAAAATCCCACTTAAGTTACTATAATGCCATTCCTCAAATCCGAATACGGGAATGACGGCACTTGCCGCAATTAAAACAGTATCCAAATCCTCGATCTCCACGTCTACACCATCAATGTAGACTTCACTCAAAAATTGCATCATTCGCTGCTCAAAAACAGGTTGCTTTTCCTTAGGTAATTTTTGATAATACAATACATGTGTATTCAACAATTCGCGCCAATGCTTGGGAAAGGGCTTCACGCTGCGACGCTGCGATTTTCTATAAAAATGAATCCCAAATACCAAGCCTACTATTAAAACAATTATATATACCATAAGTTCTTATAGCTCTACTTTCAAAGAGCAGTTCAAAATTGAACATTTTGCAAGGTATTGCCAAATTTTTCCACTTTAAAATCCAAACAAGCCACCTTAAAGCGCCTGGCTAGAGACCTTTATTTAGGTTATTATGAGGATTCGCGTCTACCCCACTACACAACCACCAACAGTAGTTTTGTTAAAACTGGTTGCACAACAGCAATTTAGTATTTACCTTTGCAGCGCATCATGAAGAGATTAAACAGCATTTTACGCCTTCCATTTTTTAGCACGTATTATTATCAGATACGACCTGCTCGGAATGGCTATGCATATACTTCAAGTAACATCTGATACTTTAAATACATACAATAACCTTAAGCCCGAGCATTAGCTTGGGCTTTTTCATTTTTAAAAACTATGGAAACACTATCAAAATTAAAAGAACATGTAGAAATCATTCTTCCAGAAACTGGTTTGGAAGACAAATTGAAACTCGCTAAAACCGAAAATCGACCACTGATTATCAAACTTGGTTTTGATCCTACGGCTCCAGATTTACATTTGGGACACGCCGTGGTTTTAAAAAAGCTGAAGCAATTTCAGGATTTGGGCCACCAAATTGTCATTTTAGTGGGAAATTTTACTGCACGCATCGGAGATCCGACGGGAAAAAATAAAAGCAGGAAACCTTTATCAGCCGCCGACGTGCAGCACAATGCTGAAACCTACCTTAAGCAATTGTCTAAAATTATAGATATTGACAAGGTTAGCATCGTCTTTAATTCGGATTGGTTGGACAAATTGTCCTTTACTGAAGTCATCCAAATTTTATCTAAAGTAACCGTCGCCCAGCTCATGCACAGAAACGATTTTAACAAGCGTTTTAGTGAAAACTCTCCAATTGGCATGCACGAACTGGTATACCCAATTCTTCAAGGTTTTGATTCCGTAGAAATTAAAGCAGACATTGAAATGGGTGGTACGGACCAACTTTTTAATTGTACCATGGGCCGACAATTGCAAGAAACCTTTGACATGAATCCGCAAATTATCATGTGTATGCCATTGTTGAAAGGTTTAGACGGTAAAGAGAAAATGAGCAAGTCTCTAAACAACACCATCGGATTGACAGATGCACCCAATGACATGTTTGGTAAATTAATGTCTATTCCGGATGGTTTAATTGAAGAGTTCCTGCATTTAACGACCGATTTTTCAATACCTGAAAAACAAGCCATCACCGCGCGTCTGGGTGCAGGTGAAAATCCGATGGCAATTAAAAAAATCATTGCTAAAAACATTATTTCACAATACCACACGCCTACTAAAGCGGAAGCAGCTGAGAATTTTTTCGTCAATCAATTTCAAAATAAAAATTTTGAAGAGAAAAGTTTTGTTCCTGTTTTGATTGGGGACATTCACAGTGAAAATTCAACGTTAAGCTTGGTTGAACTGTGTGCGCAACTAAAAGGAAAATTGACCAAATCAGCAATCAGACGCTTAATTGAAAGTGGTGCGGTACAGATTGATAATGAAAAGAAAACGGATCCTTTTACAGAAATCATGTTGACCGCAGAAAAGAAAATCAAAATTGGAAAACGTGATTTTTTCGAATTAACCCATAACCAATAAGCCGAACCATTGATTTCAGGCGAAAACTATCAACTTCACAAAGGTCTAAAATTGCAATGCAGCAAGTATTAAGATGAATTTAGGCATCACATTAAAAAGGTTGTTATAATTTTGTACGAATGAGTACCAATAAGAAAAATAAATTCACCGAAGGAAAACTGATTAACTCACTACTGAGTTTAGCGTTACCTATAATTTTCGCCAACATTCTGCAATCGGCCTATCAGCTGATCGACACATTTTGGTTGGGAAGAATTGGTGCAGATGCGGTAGCCGCAGTGAGTTTAAGTTTCCCATTGCTGTTTTTAGTACTCTCTATAGGAGCCGGTCTAACTTTGGCCGGCACCGTTATGGTGGCACGGTACCAAGGCGCTGGTAATCAAAAGATGGTTGATTTTAGCTCCTCCCAAAGCGTGTTTTTAATCTTCTTAACCTCCATTGTTTTGGCCATAGTCAGTTATTTTGCTGCAGGGCCTCTGATGAAAGTTATCGGCGCAGGCCCAGATATTATTGAAGACTCCACCACCTATTTTGAAGTATCATCTCTAGGCTTCGTATTCTTATTCATTTTCTTCATTTTTCAATCACTCATGCGGGGCATCGGAAATGTTATGCTCCCGGTTTATATCGTATTGTGTACCGTAATTCTAAACGCAGTGCTCGATCCGCTGTTTATATATGGTTACGGCCCTATAAAAGGTTACGGCGTGGCTGGGGCTGCCGTAGCCAGTGTGATTACGCAAGCTGTAGCCGCCACCATTGGATTGGTCATTTTATTTAGGGGAAAACACGGAATTAAAATTTCGCTATCATCCATGTATTTCAATATGGAAAACCTTAAACGAACCTTTAATTTAGGCTTACCCGCGAGTATTGAACAATCAACGCGAGCGTTGGGGATGACCTTTATGATGGTGATTGTGACGAGTTTTGGTAGTGATATTGTCGCCGCCTATGGCATTGGAGCTCGAATGCTGAGTTTTATTGTGGTTCCTGCATTAGGCCTTGGGATTGCCACCACATCTTTAGTGGGTCAGAATATCGGCGCATTAAAGATTAAAAGGGCAGAAAAAGTAGCACGGTTGAGTGCTAAATTAGCCTTTTTTGGGTTTACGGGATTAGGGCTTATCATGTTTTTGGTGGCTGAACCTTTAACGGCGTTTTTTATTCCGAACGACCTTCAGGTAATTAAAGATGGTGCTTTATTTATAAAAATCATGTCCATCAGTTTCGGATTCTTAGGCTTACAACAAGTGATGAATGGCACTTTTAACGGTGCGGGCTTTACCAAAGCATCTATGTTTATATCTATTATGAGTCTGTGGCTGGTGCGCTTTCCGCTGGCTTATGTTCTTGCCAACACCTTAGGATATGGTCCTGAAGGCATTTGGTGGTCTTTCCCTATCTCTAATTTTATTGCCGGAATTATAGCCTTCATCTATTTCAAAACGGGCTATTGGAAGAAACGCCTCATCCGCGACCGCAGTTTTTTAACTTCACAACAATAACTGTTTTCAAGACATTTAGTTACATCATTAATCGCCTACATTCTTTTGTAGCGACATTTTAAATGCTGGCCACAAACTCCCTAAAGACTTTTTTATGGCGTTCCATATCTAAATTTGGGGATAACGACACTCTAACAATATAGTCCTTATCCCCTTCTTTGGTTGTGCCTTGAGTGGAGGTTGCTGGAACCGTCCAATAACTTCCTTTGAGCTGGCCATAACTGACACAAAACTTACTCTCATCAGGAATTTCAGTAATCATCAAATTAATCAATTTCAAATTTAATGCTCTTTTGTAGGCTTCCTGTTCGTCGTCTGTGGCACCTTTAGTTGGCAGTCCTAATGAAAACACGGACGGTGTAAAACCTTGTTCTGCTAAGTCGTCTGAAACGAAATTCAACTTAGCTTCTGGCAGGGTCTTTTTAATAAAATCGACAAAGTCTCGCGTATTGATATAAGCTTCCTTAATGCGCTTTTTCATAGACGGCAATTGTTCTGCCAAAAGCTCATATTGTAGAGGTGTCGCCTCATTATCGCAAAGTATCAAATGACGCTCAATTTTCGTCATCAACCCTTGGGTTAATGTATTTCCAACGCAATACCCGGCAGTACATTTACCACCACTCGGGAATTTGGAACCGCTGGCATATGACAAGGCTCTAACCGATGATAAGATAGCGCCTTCACCTAAAAAATGCACATTAGGACAAAATGTTTGATCTAAAATAAAAACCGGATCCACGGCAGCACTTCCTGTTGCTGTGCTGCGTTTTTTACTTAAAACTGCTCGTAAATCTTCCAAGTTTGGAACTTCAACTCTCGGATTGGTGGGAATTTCTGCAATGATGTATGGGATGGCGTCTTGATGGGCGATTTCTGCTAGTATGGTTTCGATACTTTGCACCATGTCATTATCGCCATCAACAGGTAAATCGACCACCGTAACATGTTCTAAACTATCCGCAACCCGTCTAGCTTGGTCATTGGTGCCACCGTAACAGTTTGGTGGTACAATAAACTTAATGTCCTTCCCTTTATGCTGTTCTAAGGCCTCATGCACAAGGCCCATCATAATAGCATATTGCATGGATAAGCCACTAGAGGCCACGACCGCTGTGGTAGGCGAATTGGTGATTGCTTTGATGGATTCTAAAACCTGCGATTTATGAGTGGTCGTTTCAGAATTATTGTTGAATTGAGAAGCCTCTACAAAAGCTTGTAGTGCTGCTAAGGTGTTAGTGGGGGTCATGGCAATAGTCTCTCTCCTTCGCACATGCTGGATAGCCGAAATGTAGCCTGCGTTCTTTTCTGTATTCACAACCAAAACACTTCCGAGATCACCATACAGATGAAGATGGAAATCTATGTTCTTATAAAGGTGCAAATTGCCAATTTCATTTTGATGTGAAAGATAAATAGTACTCCCATTAAAATCCTCAACTTCAGCCGCATCGCCTACCTTAACTAAATCAAAACTATAACCGTAGATGGTTTTTAAATCGGAAGCGTTAAACGCTTCAGGAAGCTCGTTTTGATATAGGATTCTGGTATTTTTATGCTCTAAGGCATTCATTCTGAGAATCGCGTAAATAGGCATAGTTTGCGAAGAAAAACTGATCACATTTTTTGCATTGATGCCGTTTTTTTGAGCGATCCCCCATTCTAAAATACACGATAAGGGATGTCCCAATCGGATATAATCGTAGGCGGTTGGCAATTGTCGCAAGGCAGCAGCATCAGAAATATTTTCGTGGTATAAGTTTTCGAACTCTTGTAAAAATTCGGTTTTAGCCAGGTCTTCATTATAGATATCTAACCGATGTGTGGTTAGCGTCACCCAATCTGAAGGCATGTTTTTTAGAACCTCCTTAATATATACTAATGCTGTATTCGCTTTCATAATTGTCGCCTTTAAATAAGACGGCAATATACGTCAATTAGATTTTTTTTGAAAAGATTTGAGCAGGACTTCCTATCAATTATAGAATTAAAGACTTGACTTAGGACATCAAGTCAAAAGAGATTTTTATACCTTCTATCACCATCCCAGTTCCGATGATGGCGATAATCAATCCCATAATCTTGCCAATGACTGAAATGACGTTATACCCCACAATCTTGACGATGTACTTACTTAGTCTGAAAGTGAAATAGGTCAATAAACTCATCGAGCCGAAAATGGCAATGACCAGTAAAATTTGAACGGT
This sequence comes from Gelidibacter salicanalis, assembly GCF_007997285.1. Classification (GTDB taxonomy): domain Bacteria; phylum Bacteroidota; class Bacteroidia; order Flavobacteriales; family Flavobacteriaceae; genus Gelidibacter; species Gelidibacter salicanalis. The sequence continues at coordinate 163,738 of NZ_VORX01000004.1, read as the reverse complement.
AGTTACATTCGACACGAAGTTCATCGCGGTAACAATAGTACCTGGTCCGGCTAAAATAGGGATAGCTAAGGGCGATACCGCTATATTTTCGTCAATATGGATATGTTTAATGTTTTTAACGTTAGATTGTTTGGATTGCAGCATTTCAAAACCAATGTAAAAAATCAAAATACCACCAGTAATTTTAAACGCAGGAATACTGATGTTAAACAATTCGAAAATAAATTTTCCTAAAAGGATAAACACTGTAACAATGATAAAGGCAATGATATTTGCTCTTTTATTAATGTCCTTTTTAGTGGTATCGTCAGCTCCTTGGGTTAGAGACAGAAATACCGTCATGTTGGAAATTGGGTTCGTGATGGCAAAGAACCCCGTAAATACGGTAATTGAGAACGTTAATAAGTTATCCATCCACTGTTGCGATTTAATACTGTAAGAAATTGAATTTCTAAGAGACCTGCAAAGGTATTGTGGTTTATTCTCATTTTGATAGTAAAATATTTAATAAATGTGACTCATTACAAAAAACAGATAAAAATCTACAGTTTTCGATTGCAGAAATTTATTTTTATATCCTAATTTAGTGCTTTTATTGCAGTGTTCAATTAGGAAAATGTATTTAGTCGTATTCGCAGTTTTCTAATTTGCTGAGATGGCTTTACCAACCAGAATCACAATTTAGAACGACCTCAAGTTATAAATACAACTCTAAATGCAACAAATTATGCACAAGCACGTTAGCTTCAATCAAATACCAACAACTATGAAAATTACATTTTACATTACGCTTTTAATTCTGTGTCCATTTTTAAGCTTTGGCCAAGTTGCCACCGATTCGACCAAATTCGCCAATCTGAGAAAGGAGATTGAATCTTTGAAAATGAATAATGAAACGTTGTTAAATAGTTTAGAGATTACCGGAAAGACCTTAAATGAATTGGTAAGGGACAAAAAAGTCTCTGACGAAACGAAATGGAATACCATTAAGAGAAACATCAACGGATCTACCCAACTTTATAAAGTACTGAGTGATGACATCATTAATTTGAAATCGCGACTGGCCGATGAAGAATACCAAGGTTACATCAAATCATTGAGCAGCATTCAGGAAGGTCCGCTAGGATTTTCATTTCAGGAGGTGATTATTGAATCTGCAACGTCTATCGGCATATTCTCAAAACAATCAAAACTCGATCGCTTTATTGATATTGCCAAAAATGTGATGAACAGTCCGTTAATAGCAAGCATTCCATTTGTATCTAACGCAGTTACAGCCTCTAATTCGATTCTGGATATCGCTTATGGCTCATCGATGAACGATAAAAAGGCGGATTTGGACAAATTGAAAAGATTTGAAAGCCAGCTCAACAAATACTTGGCCTATTACACCACCCTTGACAAGGCCAATATCTTAAACCAATCCTCTAATGGCGATCGCCGAGTTTTGTTAGAAAATTTACAGCTCGACCTTTTAAACAAGCTTAAAAAAGATGCACCACGACTAAGCTTAACCGTTCCCACCAGAAAGGAAAGTGAGACCATGGATGCCTACTTTAATAGAATTTTGACGACATTCAATCATGATTTCAGCAGTAAGCGTTTGGAAAATCTGGAAAATAAATATAGAAATGACCGAGGAGAAATCAACTACTCTGAACTTTTACAAAAAGAAATTGATGCCAAATATTACAACAACAATATTGATCAGCTGGTAGAATTATCAAAAAAATACACCCTGTATTATGAAAATTTCTTTGAAGTGGCAGACAATTATCAGCACCGAATTATTGAAGCTGTAGATGTGGCAAAAAGCAACGGCATTATTGAAGGGAAAAAAGAAAAAGGTAAAGAATTGACTCCTGCTCAGGTGTACGATGAAATTATTAAGAATTTAAACGAGAAAAAAACTGAACGGGATAACGGGATCAGAAACAGCATCAATATTCCGGAACTTAAGCAAAAACTGGAGCTGCTTGAAGAGTTTAAATTAATTTAATTCTAGCCTCCTCACTATCCAATTTTAGGGACCCTAGAATTAGTCGTAAGCAAAACACAGAACAGTTTTTAGGTGACCTAAATGATATCTCTGAAGCAGAAGTAATTTTTCCTCTGTGGAACTCTGTGAAACCTCTGTGGGACTCTGTGCAATACCCTTTAAAAATCTGTTATTCTAAATTAAAACCGACTAGCATCATACGACGCTCATGAGAAGCGCAACATTCATAAAATTCAAAAAGAGGCGTCTTGAGTCAGGACGCCGTTTTTAATGTGCTTGTCGAATATTCTGGGTTTTCAGAGCAACTGAGATATGTTGTACAGGCCTAAAATAGAGGCCCATAAAAAACTACGACTCATTCTCTAGACATACGCTACCTATTAAAGTTTTACATCAAGTATCGATTTTAAACTACTGACTATAAGACTAATAAATATTAAAAATTTAATTATTCCTCTATTGCGGCCAAGTCATAATTTCGTTTCTTACTTCCGCGATACTTCTTTTAGTTCGCGTCGCAATATTGGATAACATGTTCTCAAATTCGCCTAACAAATAATTTGTATCACGTTCTGTTATGTCCGGATATTTATTTAAATAGTCGTCCTTTATGGCTGCCCATTTTACTTGCAAGTCTCCTTGTGGCTCTCTATTGGCATTGACAATATTCTGGTAGTCATCGCTTCTGTTTGGATCTTCTGGATCTTTATTCATAATTCTTAAGATTTAAATTCTATCCCAAGATAAGGCGGTCTTACATGCCCTATGAACTCAAAAGATAATTATTTTACCTATAACCTTTAAACGCGGTTTAGTTGTGAGGCGAGAGTAATGCGATCAAAAAATCCCATCGTTACCAATGGGATTTCCAGATCAGAGATAGAATATACAAGACGCTATAGTTCCTAACCATTAAGAATTTGTCCAATTTTGAATCTCGTCATTCACGTCGTTCTGATTTCTATTGGTGCGTTTGGCAATACGATTAGTCATACTGTCAAAATCGCCATCATGATAATTCACATCCTCATCCGTTAAATTGTCATAACGCTTGCGGTAATCGCTCTCGATGTCTTGCCACCGGCTTTCAATATCTCGAGAAGAATTGCCGGAATTTCCACGTTGATTATCTGAATTTCGTCCACCTTGTTGCTGATCTCCTGAAGACTGCTGTGGGTTTCTGTTTTGATCGCGATTCTGACCTTGCTGATCTTCTGAAGACCACTGTGGGTTTCTGTTCTGATCCCGATCCTGACCTTGTTGATCCCGATCCCGATCGTAATTACGGTTGTCATTGTTTTTGTCCATCTTCTTTGTATTTAAAAATTAATAAAATTCCTATTTCGAAATTATCATTTCTTTAAAAAGAAGTTATGCCCTAAATCATCGAATACTTGCCCAAAAAAGAAATTCAGACCTTCCTTGTTTTGAGCCATCTGAAATTTCAGTAACATAATAATTTGGAGCTGGTCTTGCATCAAACAACCAATACGCGACAGAAGGGTTAATAATAAAGTCTAAAATCGAGAAGCTGACACAGGCTGTAATGTTTTTGAAACAATTCTTCAACTACCTCTTTTAAATCGTCATTGTCCTGGTACAAACTAAAAAACACCCGATCTAATGTGCTAGTGCTAGAAATCTCGTTGAGGTCTGAACCGTAACCAGAAATGGCACGTGCTCCAGTCACGTCCAAAAAATATTGCGACTCTTCATCGGTTAAATCCAAAATTTTTCTATTGGCAAAATGAATCACTTTGCCTTTCATTTTGCCTTCAAAAAGCTCAGCAATTTCTTCCATGCTGTAATAGTAATCGTTTAAACAAATGTTATTAGGTTCGCCTGGCATTACGAGATATATAATTTCATAATCCTTAAAGTTATGATCGTCATACAATAGATTCCCCAAGCTCTCCTCTAAACCTTCAATACTATCGCATTCCTTATAAATACTGGCAATACCTTGATGCATCGCAATATGTTCTAAAATCTTCACCACTTCAGTGGCAGACGCTTTATCAACATCAGGAACGCCTTCGAGGCAGAAAATGAATTTCTCACTCTCCATGTAAATTGCTGCTTTCATTTTGCAAAATTCCTGATTTTGATTGTGTTTCGCAACTATTTTCTTAACTCAAAAGGTTTGAATGACGTATTCAGACGACGAGAGGAATTTTAGGAATCTCAAAGACAATTTTTTAGTGAAATCTTAATGCTTTTTTGTCAATAATATTCTACAGCAATCTGTCACTAAATGTTCCAATATAGTGAAGAGCACACCCAAGACATTTTACTTCAAAATCGTATTCCGCAAGATTTCATATGCCATAACACAACTGTGCTAAAGTATTCTTAATTGCTCTAAAATATTTTAGCAGTCCTACTAAATTCACTATCTTGAAAAGTTGTAATACAGATGCCATTGCATTGAAATTACTTGCATAATTAATGGAAACTTAAAAGATAAAATGGACAACCCAATATACAATTGAGTGTGTTCCTTTAGTTCAAAATGGCTCTCAAATCGACAAGTGGAATAAAGTGCTATGAAATCTACATATAAAACTCTGTAGATGCCGGGTTACGAATAATTAAACCATCTAATTTAATATTTAAAAGATTATGAAAAAAGTTATGATTTTACTAGTAATGGCAGTGATGAGCACAGGTGTTTTTGCACAAACCCAATGGAAGGTTGACCCCAACCATTCGTCCTTAAATTTTAATATTTCGCACATGGGGATCAGTTTTGTAAACGGAAAATTTTTGGAATATACCGGAACTTTAAGCACGGAAGGAGAAACTTTAGATCAGGCGAAATTCGATTTTACGGTTAAAGCCACAAGCATCAACACTAATATAGAGGACAGAGACAATCATTTAAGGAGTGCAGACTTTTTTGAGGTTGAAAAATATCCGAACATGACTTTTAAAACCACAAAAATGTTAGCCACGGGCAAACCTGATCAGTATTTGCTTTATGGAAAATTGACTATGAAGGATGTCACCAAGGATGTGATTTTTGATGTTCATTTTGGTGGAATTGCCAAAAATGATAAAGGCGATAAATTAGGTCTCAAGGCGACGACCACCATCAATAGATTAGATTATAATGTCAATTACGATCCTACTGGTGCTGCACTCGGAAAAGATGTAGAAATCGTACTTAACTTACAATTTGCAAAACAATAGAAACTTTTAAGAAACCTTGTATTATTATAGGTACAGGATTTTTTATTTATAACATCCTTTATAACACTAATTAAAAATGGAAACACAAATCAATCCGCTTTTATGCGACATTGAAACTGGCATGTGCGAAACTACAGAAGGCGTTTTAGAAACGGAACCACAAAGCACGGTTCAGAGTACAAAAAAATCTGTTAAAGTTATCTATTATACAGACCCTATATGCTCCTCGTGCTGGGGAATTGAACCGCAATTGCGCAAACTAAAATTGGAATACGGCAATGCTGTTGAAATTGATTATAGAATGGGCGGGCTGCTTCCTGATTGGAGCTACAACAGCGGTGGGATTGGAAAGCCCTCTGACGTTGCGGAGCATTGGGATGACGTAAGCGTACATTACGATATGCCTATTGATGGCGACTTGTGGTTGGAAGATCCTTTAGAATCTTCGTATCCGCCATCTATCGCCTTTAAAGCCGCTCAAATGCAAGATCAGGACAAAGCCATTTTGTTTCTTAGAGAAGTTAGAGAATTGGTGTTTTTGGAAAAGAAGAACATCGCCAAATGGGAATTTATTGAAATGGCTGCTGAAAAAGCTGGTTTGGACACGATCCAATTAAAAGTGGATTTTGAAGGCGCAGCCAAAGAAAAATTTCAAGAAGATTTGGCCTTGGGAAGAGAACTCGGGGTGCGGGGCTTTCCTACCATGTTCTTTTTAGACGCGTCAGGAAACAAAGAAATTGTCTACGGTACCAAACCTTATGTTTATTATGAAATGGCCATTTTAAAACTCGATCCTACACTCAAAAAAAGCGAGTATAGTAAAACTTCGGAAGCGCTGTTCTCCAACTACCACTCGCTTACTGCAAAAGAGTTTTCCGAACTTTCGGGAACCCCTAGAGATGAAAGTGAGTCTGTTTTGAATGTATTATCAAACTCAGGATCATTACAAAAATTGACTACAAAAAACGGATCGATATGGAGACGCAACAATTAAGTAGTGAATGACACACACGTATTTTTTAATGTGAATGTCTTTTACATCATTTAAATGTCAAATTGAGCTAAATTTTAACTTTTTTAGAGTTAGATGCGCTCAAGTTGACTTTTTTTATTTTGAATAATGAAGTTACAATCTTTTGAATTTGATAAATCCTAATTTTCTGTTAAGGCTTCGACTGCGCTCAACCTGACATGCTTTTAGGATTCAAGATTTCTTTTAGAACTTAAAAAATAACCGGACGATAATTATTGTCCTAATGTTCGAAGGGTTTCGACTGCGCTCAACCTGACATGCCTTCGGATTCAAATTGTTTTAAAAACTTAAAACATACGTTCATAGACATTGTCTACATATTCTAAAGGCTTCGACTGCGCTCAACCTGACATGCTTTTAGGATTCAAGATTTCTTTTAGAACTTAAAAAATAACCGGACGATAATTATTGTCCTAATGTTCGAAGGGTTTCGACTGCGCTCAACCTGACATGCCTTCGGATTCAAATTGTTTTAAAAACTTAAAACATACGTTCATAGACATTGTCTACATATTCTAAAGGTTTCGACTGCGCTCAACTTGACATGCCTTCGGATTCAAAATTTCTTAATAAACTTAAAAAATTAGCGGGCGATAAACATGGCCTAAATGCTCAAAAGGTTTCGACTGCGCTCAACCTGACATGAAGATTAAAGAGTTTTATAAAACTTAGAAAAATACGCTGACGATAAACATTGTCTAGATAATCAAAAGGTTTCGACTGCATTCAACCTGACAAGGCATTAACCGCTAAGGTTTTCTTTATTTAACGTCTATTAAGGGAATTGCCAAGAGCGGAATTTGCAACTCATCAATTAAATCCTTCTTTTTGTTTTCGGTAAACAATCCGTAGACCAGATTTCTTCGTTTATGCCCAGCTACAACCAGATCGATTTCATTATCCTTGACAATTTTCTTTAAGGATTTCACCACTGAACCTTCTACTAAAAGTCCCTCAGATGGAACGTTGTATTGCTCTTGAACATCTAATGCTAATTTTTTAATCAAGACTGCCGATTTTTGATTGTCTTCAGTTCGTTTATCGTAAATAAACTGAGGGCCGGCTTCACGACTTAATAAATCCGTAGGATTGGCCGCTGAAACATGAATTATCCAAATTTTACCATTGGTCAGCTTCGCTATTTGCACCGCATAAGCAGTTAACTGATTGGCGTATTTTGGATGGTCTACAGCGACAAGTATATTTTTCATAACATCAGGTTTTAGTAAATTTAAGCAAAATTAAACACAACGCCCTACAATCGACTTTGTAATTTAAAAACACTCTTATATTTGCTTGTTCGACGCGGCGAGCAATTGAACAAAGGGAAGAATCGGTTGCGCCAATTGCAAGATGGAGACCAATTATTTTTAAATGAAGTAAACAAGATTTTAAATTTTTGATATCTTTAAACTCAAATGAAGCTATAGTCATATTCTAGTTTCTTAATGTATATACCAATCACACCTTAAATAATTAAACTAACTACGTGAGCATTTTTGAAACTATAGTACTTATTATCAATCTCATCTTTTGTATTCCGAGCCTCGCCTCCCTTACACGTTTTGACCAATGGTGGATTCGCGGTTTCGATTTTCCTAGAGTTCAAATTTCAATTCTGATCATTCTGAATATTGTCTTAGCTGCATTTGCCTATCCGTTTGACGAGACTTGGCATTTTATCATCGTCGGCGTATTGGTTTTAAGTTTATTCTACCAATTATACCTTATTTATCCGTACACTACTTTAGCCAAGAAACAAGTGATCGATTATTCCGGAAACAGCAACGGGAACACCCTAGCTATCCTTGTGAGCAATGTCTTGATGACTAACAGAGACTATCCTAAATTGATTGATTTGATTAAAGATAAAAATCCGGATCTCTTTCTCACCTTAGAATCGGATACAGGTTGGGAACAGGCTTTGGATACATTGGAAGACGAATATAAACACACCGTTAAGGTGCCGTTGGATAATTTATACGGTATGCATCTGTACTCCAAATTGCCTTTAGAAGACATAGAAGTGCGGTATCTTGTTAAAGATGACATTCCATCTATTCATGGCTATGTGAAGTTAGGGAACGGCTATCGCGCTAAAATACATTGTTTGCACCCTAGACCCCCAAGTCCAACGGAGAGCAAGACCTCTACCAGCAGAGATGCCGAAATTTTAATGATTGGCAACGATATGGAAGAGGATCCTAAGCTGACCTTGGTGTTTGGCGACTTAAACGATGTGGCTTGGTCGAGGACCACCAAAATTTTCCAAAGAGTCAGTGGTTTAATGGACCCAAGACGCGGGCGTGGATTTTTTAACACGTTCAGTACGGAGTACCGACTGTTACGCTGGCCTTTAGATCATGTCTTTCATTCCAATGATTTTACCTTGATGGCCATATCCCGCGGACGGCATATTGGCTCCGATCATTTTCCGATGTATATAAAATTGAATTATTCTCCTGAAAAAGAAGACGAGCAAGAAAAACTTAGCGTCAATGAAGATGAAAAAGAATGGGCTGAAGAAAAGGTTAAAAAAGGCGAAAAGAATCCGGAGCGATCCTAAACTACTGAATTGGCCTTTAAACCCCTCTCCCCCAGCCGATTGTAACTTATCATAACCTTATTTTGTTTTTGCATATTGATTAACAATTCCCCCAATTGAGAATAGCGACCTGTCGATATTATGCTAATTTTAAAATAAAAATTTTCGGCTATGTACCACAGAAAAAAACACGGGAAAGGGTTTACCTATCAGGATAAACATGGGAAAACTATATCTGAAAAAGACACTCGAGATTGGATTCAGTCCTTAGTGATTCCGCCCGCTTGGACCGATGTGGAAATTTCCGAAAATAGAAAAAAGGATTTATTGGTGACCGGTCGTGACGATAAGGACAGAAAACAATACATCTATCACCCAAAATATACGGAGCGGCAAAACGCCAAAAAATTTGATCGGATAATTAATTTCGCTGACCAACTGGAACATATGCGGCGGGTAACCGGGCAGCATTTACGGAAACGGAAATTAACGCGAGAAAAAGTTATGGCCACGATGTTGCGCTTGCTTGAATCTGCGTTTTTCAGACCTGGCTCCGATTCGTATTCCAAAGAAAATGCAACTTACGGACTGACCACCTTGCGTCATAAACATCTGACCATAAATGACGATGAAATTATATTTAAATACCTAGGAAAGTCTGGACAAGAACAGGAAAAACATATTGTCGATAAAAAACTAGCCAAAATTGTCCAGCAAATTGATGACATGCAAGGGTATGAAGTATTTAAATACCTGGATGATGATGATAATATTATTGATGTTAAAAGTGACGACCTGAATGCTTATATTCATGAAGTGATGGGTGAAGAGTTTTCTGCCAAAGATTTTAGAACTTGGGCGGGCACCATGATTGCTGCCATTGCTTTGGATGAATTGGGAGTGGTGGATAAAAAAGATCAAAAAGCCTTAGACAAAAATATTAAGGAAGCCGTTATACGAGTTTCGGAACGCTTGGGTAACACCCCGTCTGTGGCGCGTAGCTCGTATATCGATCCGCGAATAATTGAAGATTATACAGAAGGTCGTACCTTAAAATATTTTGAAAAGGAAATCACCCGATTGCTTGAAAAAGCGGAAAATTTATCTAAAGAAGAAATTGGTGTCCTCTGCATGCTTCGCAATCGTTTAAAAACCAAATGAATCAAGTGATTTATAGGCTATTTAAATATTAAAAAACCCTAGCATATGCCGGGGTTTTTGCTATAAACTTAGTTACTTAAGCTCTGACTAGAAAAAGTTCACAGGTTTCTTATCGTATAAGATTTACATGTTTTTGAAAACACGGTAATGATCTAAAGCCATTCTGTGGTTTTCACGACCAAATCTCTAGTTATTTGTAACATGGATAAAGATATAGGTGTATACATTGCGATAATGTGTAATTAATTACATGCGATGGGATTATTAATTTGCAGCGTAAAAAGGAGAGATTTGCGGGATAATTTTAATATACATATAATTCCCCGCTGCTCACGGCGATTTTCGCTGATTTTTTCACAACTATATTAATCAACGGACCTAAAGTTTTTAATTTTTTTTCTTGATTCTTAATTATGCTTTTAAAATAAGTGTCGTGTAATTACACTGCTAATATACCTGAGCACCTCTGCTTTCAATTTATTGATACGGTTCAAGAACTTATGAAAAAAGGGTCAATATTTCTAGAACTGACACAAACACACACGAATCCTAATTTAAATTATTGATTATTTGATACTTAAATAAACTTAACCTTATGAAAGAAAGTTTGCTGAGCTTAATAGGAAACAAATTAAGAGTGAGAGCATGTAGTACCCATTGCGTTAAAGTGCTGGAATAAAAGAAAAATTAAGGGTTAGATCTTTTTTGTCGTATTAAACCTAACCTATTTTTTATTTTAGGATGACGCAGAAGAAGATCATGAAATCCCATGGTTGACAACAACGAAATAAAGGCCAATGCCCCAAGTGCGCCACCAAAGCCTTCAAAGAAGTGACTTTTATTCAGATAAATTAAACTAAAAATGAGTCCGGCAATGCTTAACCTTACATACCCCACTTTGAGCTTTGCTGAGACCATTCCGATAAATGAAGTTCCGAAAAACACTACAGGAATATTTTTTGTTAGAAACGCATTAAGTAACTCAGGAAAGCCATAAAAGAACAGTGCTACCGCAAGTGAAAGCATGGCTGAAGCCCTTACTGTTGAAAAATTAAACCGATGATGGGCATAGAAGGTTGCTACGGCACCGAGAATTCCAAAAATAGCAATAACGAGAATGTTCATGAGATCCAATTTATCAAAGTGACCGCCACAACCCCTCCAAAGGCGATGGTTCCTAATTTTCCACCCATACCAACAAACAGGTTTTTAGAAAGCATATAAAACAATCCAGCCGCCAGTCCGCCTGCGATGACGACATACATTGAAGGTGCAATTTCTAAGCTAGACATGCCAACAAATACGCCACAGTATATGGCGAAGGGCAATTTTTTAAAATACTCAGAATCTTTTTTAAGAAGGGGTAAAAATGATGCCAAGACGCCTATGAGTGCCGCTGAGATCACACTTCCAAAATCAGTAGTGGTATGCAATACATAACATAATACAGCGCCAATGGGCACTCCTATGGCAACGGATAATTTTTCGTAACCGTAATCATCATGATGTAAATCCAAATAGTTATACCCAAATAATAAGGTCATTATCATGAGTACCAAGACCACAATTGCTGCAAAATTGTCGGCATCATATTTTTCTTTAGCAATCATGATCAGAAAAATAATCTGAATGACCACCACAAGTACAATCATAAAAACCCTAGCGGCTTTATGTCTCTTCATGCTGCATGTATTTTTTTTAGGAAAAAAGGTTTGGACGGGTTAAATTTCTGTAGGGCTTACACCGAACTTATTCTTAAAGGCGACACTAAAGTTGGACAGATTGTTATAGCCTACATCCATATAGATATCAGAAGCTTTTAATTCTCCTGCTTGCAATAATTCCTTCGCTTTTTGAAGACGTTTATCTTGCAGCCATTTTCCGGGTGGCACCTGGTATTCATTGGTAAAGTGACGCTTAAAGGTAGACAAACTCATATGACATAAAAATGCAATCTCTTCTAATTTTAAATTTGAATGCACATTACTATCCACAATACTTTTAAAAGGAGATAATTCCTTTGAAATTAAAGATTGAAGGTAATGTTCAAAAGGACTGCCGTATTTATTTAAAAGATAGAGCATAATTTCTTCAAATTTCAACAACAATAACGCATCGCTAAAGTTATGATCTGTAAAGGTTTTAGAGGACAATGAACTGATAAACGCTGCAATATACTCATCGTTCTCTATGACAAAATAAGGCACGCCCTCTTGATTGGATTTTATATTAGAAGTGTATTTACTTAAAAATTCCGTCAGTTTATTTTCGGAAAAGAAAAATAACTTACAATAGTATACCGCATCCTTATCTAACAGTTCAGTCCACAACCAATTTCCTTTTTTAAGCAAAAGTGACTGTTTATTATTAACAGCAGCTGAAGTGTTTGCGAAGTGCACTTGTTTTTTTCCAACTTGAAGAAAACTAAACATATTCATGCTTAAGTTGACTTTGCTTTTTACCACATCACTGGTCATTTTAAAATCGTATACGAACAGATCTTCTGGCGAATTTTTAGTCGAAAAATAAATTTCAGGGATATTTTCTATAGGCATGTTGACTTTTTTCTGCATGGGTTTCAAAATTCATTGAAGCTGCAAAATTACAGAAAAAAATACGGGACGCTTGCACTACCACAGCTTATGTTGGGAAGCCAAATAAAAACAACAGGTTATTGAGTAGAGGAAACCCGGAATCTAACCAAAAAATGAGTCTTATCAAAGAATCTTTCAATACAATGGCTGTATATTAGCGGACTTAAAAATAATTTTTAAAAACGACACCCCCCTTTTGATAATCTACACCTTATGATGAAACGTTTATTTTCAAACTTATTATTTAAAGTATTTCTTGCCATAGTTTTAGGGATTGTTTTTGGACAGTACTTACCAGAATCGATCAACCGAATCTTTACCACCTTTAATTCCTTTTTTGGTCAATTTCTAAATTTCGCCATACCGTTAATCATCATGGGATTAATCATGCCCTCTATTGCCGATTTAGGTAAAGGTGCCGGTAAATTACTGTTGATCACGGCCGCTATCGCCTACGGATCCACTTTGTTTTCTGGGTTTATGACCTACTTTACCACCTCTAATATTTTTCCTGAGTTATTAGCTTCACACGTTAAGGATGTTGATCAAATTGCGGATTCAGGGCGTGAACTCACTCCCTATTTTAGCATCACCATTCCGCCAGTTATTGATGTAATGTCAGCCTTGGCATTGGCCTTTGTCATTGGGCTTGGGCTTTCCTTTCAAGAGAAATCAAGCTTAAAATTGGTGGTAAAAGATTTCGAAAAAATCATCATGCAACTGATAGAAAATGTCATCGTACCCTTATTACCACTATTCATTTTAGGAATTTTTGCAAGTATGTCCTTTAGCGGACAAGTGTTCTCCATCTTAAAAGTATTCATCAGTATTATAGGGGTTATCTTTGCATTGCACATCATACTTTTAGCGTTGCAGTATACGATTGCGGGTGCACTTGTCAAAAAAAATCCACTCAAATTATTGGCCACCATGATGCCTGCTTATTTTACGGCATTAGGCACCCAATCGTCAGCGGCCACCATCCCAGTTACCCTAGAACAAACACTTAAAAATGGGGTTTCAGAGAAAATTGCAGGTTTTGTAATCCCGTTGTGTGCCACCATTCATTTGTCGGGGAGTATTATGAAAATTACGGCCTGTGCCATGGCCCTAATGATTTTACATGGAATGCCGTTTAGTTTTGCCCTATTTGCAGGGTTTATATTCATGTTGGGCATTGCGATGGTTGCGGCGCCAGGTGTCCCTGGAGGAGCAATTATGGCTGCGGTAGGCATATTACAATCGATGTTAGGGTTTAATGAGGAAATGATCGGATTGATGATTGCTCTCTATATTGCCATGGATAGTTTTGGAACTGCATGTAATGTTACGGGTGATGGTGCTATCTCGATAGTAGTGGATAAAATTACTAAAGAAAAGCTGGTTTCCTAAGGTTCAGCCTTTAGCTAAGGTTATAGAATAAGAATGTCCGTTCCCTCTGGGAATTAAAAAACACAAATGATATTATGAGCACGATTCCCAAATTACACTATATCTCTCAAGGCGCTACTCCTGAAGCACATTTAGAAAACATTAAGGAGGCCTGTATTGCGGGAGTAGCCTTAGTGGAATTGCGGCTGTTGGATGTCGATGATGCCACGCTGCTACACACGGCGACACAAGCCAGAGAAATAACGGGCATGTACCAAACGCGTTTAGTCATTACGGATGCCTACGCCATTGCCAAAACTGTAAAAGCGGACGGCGTATTCCTATCCAACGTTAAAACATCTCCAAGATCAGCTCGTGAGAATTTGCACTCTTGGCAGAGTATTGGGGCGGTAGCACATACGCTGAACGATATGAAGGCGCTTATTAATTTTCAGGTAGACTATATCGCTTTGGGTCCCTTCGGGAAGGCAAATGAGACCTCAACGCTAACTAGCAAAGACCTTGACACCCTCTTACAAGCTGTTCATACGGATATCCCATTTTTTGCCTTTGGAACTGTTGCCATTGAAGATATTCAAAACTTCATAGACATTGGAATTTACGGGATTGCAGTTGGGGATTTACTTACGGAAGATTTTAAGAAAGTGCCAATGCTCCAAAAACTTTTGGGAGGCTCTTCTACACAGGAACAAGCCTGGAATGCAGATGATTGGGTTTAGCTCCAAACTATGAAGAATAACTTAATCGGTTTCTTAAACTGATTAATTAAAATTAAAGATCAAACATCGCCACTTCCGCTCTTGCGCCTAATCTGATGGGTAACACACTCGTGCCAATACCTTTGGAAATGTACATTTTTGGATCCTTCTCTTGGTACCAACCTTTTACATACGGGCCACTACCTTTAGGTTTAAAAGGAACCCAACCAAAGAAAGTAATCTGACCACCGTGGGTGTGCCCGCATAGTACCAAATCAATCAAAAGCTCTCCTTTTTGCTTAATAATCACATCGCGATGTTCTGGGCAATGCGTTAACACCACTGTGGCCTCTGCTGCCTTCATGCCATCAACAGCGCTGATAAAGTCAGCATTACCACCAACAAAATCATCTATACCGATAACGTTAAGACTTCGGTTTTTAATGCTTATCGTCCTATGTTCATTGACCAATAACTCACAATTATGTCGAGTAAATGTATTTTTAAGTGTGCTGAGATTCACGTTTCCCCAATATTCCCAATTGCCTAGGATGGCATACTTTTGCATGGAATGGTCAATTAATTTTAAGAATTCGTCAAGATATTCAAGAGTATCCGGAGCATCTACTGAGTCTCCCGTAAACACAATAAGATCGGGTTGTAGTTTATTTATCTTTTTTGCTATTGCTCTATGGAAGGACCGCACCTGATCGATGTGCAAATCGGATATTTGAACAATTTTTATAGGAGGCTGTCCTGATTTTTTAAGGTTGAAATAATTCCAATCTATAATATATTTCTCAAACCAGAACGAATCAATTAACACGAATCCTAGGGAAGCCAAAATACCACCCATTATAAATCTTCTGCGGTTAAATTTAGTCATTATTTAATTTTGAGAATCGCCTTCGTAGCCATGCAATTAGCATCTAAAATAGACATAATTTACGGAAAGTCCTTCATTAGCGACGCTCACCCACCTACCACTTCGCCACCATTCACGTGTATAAATTGCCCCGTTATGTAACTACTATCTTCACTCGCTAAAAACACGTAAGCCGGACCTACTTCACTTGGCTGGCCCGCTCTTCCCATGGGAGTATCTTGACCAAAATCACTGATATCATCAAAAGTTGATGGAATCAAGGGCGTCCAAATTGGTCCTGGTGCGACCCCATTCACCCGAATATTCTTTTTAGCCAACTGTGCCGATAACGATCTGGTAAAACTGGTAATGGCACCTTTAGTGCTAGAATAATCCACCAGATGATCACTGCCTCTGTAAGAGGTTACGGAACCCGTATTGATGATCACATCACCTTTAGTAAAATGCGGCAATGCCGCTTTCACCATATAAAAATAAGGATAGATGTTGGTCTGAAACGTGGTTTCCAATTGTTTTTTGGTAATGTTTTCAATGTCATCTTCCGGAAATTGCATGGCTGCATTGTTGACTAAAATATTCAATTTGCCAAACTTTTTAAGACACTTCTCAACGCTACTCACACAGTTAGCATTTAATTTTAAATCAGCTTTGATCAGTAAACAGGCTTTACCCTCCTGTTCCACCATTTTCTTGGTGTCTTTGGCATCTTTGGTTTCTTTCAGATATACTATAGCCACATCAGCGCCTTCCCGTGCAAAGTGGACCGCGACACTTCTTCCAATCCCACTATCGCCACCCGTGATCAGGGCAACTTTACCTTTTAATTTATCCGATCCTTTATAGGATTTTCGGATGACCTCTGGCTCAGGCACCATTTTACTTTCGTTACCGGGTTGCGATTGCTTTTGTTGGGGAAATTTGTTTGGTTTTTTCATCTTAAATTCATTTTGATACGCTACTAAGATAGCTTAGCACTGTAAAGTGGTTAACCTGTAAAAGCTTTAAAAATTTCTCAAATTAAAAAGCCGGCTTTTTGGCCGTCATCATGCTCCTTTAAATTAGCATAAAAAAACCATGAACTCCAAGAGAATTCATGGTTTTTATGTTGATGTATCACAACAAAATTCAACTTTAGAATTAGTAATCCCAATTGCGAATTTCATTTTTTATCTCGTCGGTACTTCTATTAGTTCTACGAGCAATACTGGCAATCATATGGTCAAATTCTCCCGATTTAAAATCTAAATCTTCATCCGTAATGCTAGGGTTTTTCTTGCGATAATCTGCTTGAATATTACTCCATCTGCCTTCCAAACTGTCGTCAGAACTGTTTAATTTGCTATCTTCAGTATAGCCTCGGTGCTTATTATTGTCTTTGTCTAAACTCATAATATCTTATTTTTTGGTTTTATTTGGTTTAAAGCCGTCCTCAGTGGAATCGTCTCTTTCGCTGTGTACTTTTTTACTGCCTCTCGCATGTTTTGTACTGGAATCTTTCCTATCAGTTTCCTGATCTTTGTTTTTGTCGCTCATGATGTCCTGTTTTTAAAATTTGTATGCTCTAAGATACAGGCTTAACATGATTAAATTTGCCTTAATACATTGAGATCTTAACTGAAATGCGGCGGGATGAATGGCATTTTTATCGACAACCTTTCTGGTCCATTAAAACTAGTTAACACTGTTTTTTAAAGTCAATTTTACAACGTTTAGGAAACCTTATTTTCTGAACTACTACATAACTTCACCATCACAAAAACTTAAAAACAAATTCATAATTCAAATTTAAAAACATGAAAACATTAGAAGATTTATTCGAACATCAATTGAAAGATTTATACAGTGCAGAAACACAACTGATTGAGGCCTTACCAAAAATGGCGAAAAGTGCTACAGATCCAAAATTAAAAAAAGCATTTGAAGACCATCTCAAAGAAACTGAAGGGCACAAAAAACGTTTGGAGGAAGTGTGTGACGAATTAGGCATAGATCCGAAAGGCGAAAAATGTAAAGGCATGGAAGGCTTAATTAAAGAAGCTGAAGGTTTTATTAAAGAAAAGAAAGACGAAGATGTTAATAATGCCGGTCTAATTGCAGAGGCTCAACGCGCAGAGCATTATGAAATTTCAGGTTACGGCACGGCTGTGAGGTACGCAAAAGAGTTGGGCCATAAAAGTGTAGCGGCTAAACTTCAGAAAACATTAGATGAAGAATATGGTGCTGACGAAAAACTGAATGATATGGCGGAAGATCGTCTTAATAAGAAAGCAAAATCATAAGAACAGTAAAAAATCCCGAAATTATTTTCGGGATTTTTATTTGGTAACATATTGAAAATTATTTTTTTAGCGCCAAGGCAACCATTGAAATACAAGTAAGGCGGTGACACTAAATACAATGTGGGCAAAAAATATGTGTATATAATACTGCTGATAATTGAAATGCGAAGACGGCTTGCTCGTTTTAAATAAAATTTTCCATCCTAGCACCCCAAGAAGTCCCAGAAAACTCCCAAATATCAGACTCCATAAGAATGTTCTGGGCACATTTGTTACCTGCCAGAGGATTTCATAAATCACCAAGAATACGATTCCCAAAATAAAATGGATCAACCAGCCCCAAACATACGTGTTTTGTTTAGACGCATTGATATGCGGATGGTTTTGCATCAGCTTTGAAAGTAGCGTCGGCTCCCTAAATTGATTCCCTGACACACTGCTCCATAAGGCACTGAACAATGTCATACAAATTACTGCAATAATCCATGCCAATGCAAATAGTGTGAGCGTCATTTGATATCAGAATTATAATTTACAATTATATATGAGTTACTTGGTTTCCAACATGGCAATCAATGCCTCTGCAGTTGGTCCGGCAGATAATGGATTTTGCCCAGTAATCAACAAACCATCTGTTTCCACATGGGATGAAAAAGGGAGCAGCGCCATGTGATACTCAGCGCCCATTTCTTTCAATTTATCTTCTAAGGTATACGGCATCGTATCGGACCGGAAGACCAATTTTTCTTCAGCATTTGAGAATCCAGTCACTTTTTTACCTTTTAAAATGGAAGGTTCCATTTCTGCAGCCTTCAACAATGCCGCAGGACCATGACAAACAGCCGCGACAGGTTTGTGCTGGGATAGAAATTCCACAATTAACTTAGCACTCGTCGTACTGGAGGCCAAATCAAACATGGGGCCGTGCCCTCCCGGGTAAAATACCGCATCAAAATCAGCAGCCGAAACCTCATCAAGCTTTAAGGTATGCTTTAGTGCATGTTTGGCAAAATCATCATCCATAAATCGGCGGTTAGACCCGGTAACGTGTTCCGTCAACTTACTCATGGGATCAATTGGTGGCTGACCACCTTGCGGACTTGCGATAACCACTGTATAATTTTTGTCTCGAAATTCATAATAAGGATCTGTAAATTCTCCTATCCACAAGCCTGTGGTACTATCCGTATTGAGCAACTCCTTATGAGAGGTGACCACCATTAAAATTTTTTTCATTGTCTTAATTTTTTGTTACTGATTGATCATGCCATCTTCATCCGTGATAATATAATGTATGGGTTTAAAAGTGCCACCATTACTATCTTCAGCGGAACATGCAGTTAGGGCTACAATAAGATCCATCTCGGCCTTAAAGCGCACTAAATCTCCTGGCTTAGAGGTTGGTGGCAATACACTTAACTTTCCATTTTCGTCAAACTGCACATTCATAAACACATTAAAGGCTGTAGGAATATCATCGAGTTCTATCCCGAATGGACGTAAATTTTGTTGTAAATTTTCTTGGCAGCTGGGATGGTATTCTGGATTATCGTACATAATCTGAAAGGTTTCAGCGCTACAGGGCGCTAATAAAAAGTCATTACGACCGTTGGTATCCTCTCTAATTTCCATCATTTTACGAGAGCGGTTGCTCCATAAAAAATTCCCTTTGGTCAGTAAAATAGATTCTTCAAAATCCATAGATTTACCCGCAGATATCTTTTCTTTAGGATCTTCCCGATTGAAAGCCACCATGTCACTGACTTGCTGCCCCAGTGGATCAATAATGGTAAGAATATCACCTTTATTTAATTCAAAGGCAACGCCTGTTTGTGGTGGAATAATGTGTATGGCATTCATATCGTGTTCGTTTTTTGGTGGAAAGGACATTTCCATTCAGTTCCTACAGCTCTTCCGCTGTATTGCTTTGCTTCCGTATCAGATCCAAAATCGCGAAGAACGGGATTAATAGAGCCCTGCAACTTTTTATCACGACGTCTGATTCTTTTCTTAACGGTTTGATAAGTACCCATTTCTCTTAGTTTTTCGAATTGCCAATGCAAATTGAAAACGACCGTACAATAGGGTGCACGTCTTGCCAAACGAGAACTTTTTGGATGCATGCCCACAATATAAAAGGCTTTTCCTTTTAGACTAAAGCTAAATTTAGAACTTTCTACATCATCGCTTACCTCAGGGTCCCAATCTTGGTCATCCTGGTCGTGTAAGTTTTGAAGCAAATCCCATAAGGCATCTTCAAATTCAAGTTCAGTATCATACTGACTATTTTTAAAACAGAACAACAAGGTCTCAAAATCATTCGACTCAAAATTGTAATGGCTTAAATACTCTTCAATAGCATTCAACATAGGCGTCACTACAGCATCAGACGTCATATCATCCAATATATTAAGCTTATAGTTATCTAATTTAAATACCGCATTAGCCATTATACAAGGATGTTTATCCGTAATGATAAATTTTTTATAAGCTTGTTCTATAGTATTTTGTTCTTCTAAATTCAATGTGTTCATCATAATTAATTAGCGTTGTACATCCTTTAATAACCAGTCGTCTATGGCGTTAGCACCATTCTTGTGCAACACCACTATATCACCTGTAGTTTCAAAAATAACTGCTTTAATATCAGTCATTTTAATAACATTGGCCTCACGCAACTTCGAGCGGATATCGCCTTCCGTAACCCTTACGGCTTTCATATTGTCTCGCAATAAGGTTTGGCCATCCATTAACAAAGTAGGTTCGTTGTCAGTAAGTTTCCGAAACCAAGGGAAGCGTCGTAAGAAGGCTGCCGCTAACTGCAGGCTATATACTACTAAAAGTCCCACGGCGCCCTCTAAAAAACTCACACTGTCTGATAAAACAGTAGATGCGATCATAGAACCTACCGCTACGGTCATGGCAAAATCAAAACTGGACATCTTGGAGAAACTACGTTTCCCGAAAATCCTGGTATACAGAATAACCGCAACATAAATACAAACCGTAGAAAGCAAAATCAGAAAAAACGTCTTCTGATCTAGAGCAAAAAGTTCATTCAGCGCTTGATTTAAAGGACGTTCAACAATTTGCAAAACTTGAGACATATGGAAAGTCATGTAGTTAAATATTCAAATAGGCAGCGCACATAGCCATCGCTAAAAGTGTAGAAAGTCCATTGCGCACTACATTGTTAAAGTTATGCAGATTACAGTAAGAGATTTAGTGCTATACACAGAAATGTGAACTCTATAGACTGATCGTTCAAGATTACCTAACTGTCTTCGGTGCCGAAAAAACCGTTAACATAGATTACGCTTTTACTTTATTTTTTGACGATACCAAAACAATGTAAAGCATGATGGCATTTAAAATAAAAGAGATGCCATTGGTCAAAATAATGGGCCAATCCATTTTAAGAATGCCATAAACGGTCCAAAGTCCTACGCCACCGCATAGAATAATGAACATAAAAGGACTCACATCGTTAACCTCTTTTGTTTTTATAGCCTTAAAAATTTGCGGCAATACCGCAATAGTGGTAAGTAAGCCGGCGGCAATTCCAATAAATTCTTCTAACACCATAAATCATGTATTTTGAGTTTTAGTTTTATTAAGAAGGATGAAACCCGCGTCCAATGTAGTATACAAAAAGAACCAAAACTTAGCATATATTATGCGCTTATCTTGGTTCTTTTATAGTATCTGTTGTTCTGAAATCATCTAATAAAAATGTCAGATATTTTCATTTTCATGTGCTTAAACTGGAATTTTTTCAGCTTGTGGCATACGTTTCCAATTGCGATGTTGCTTCATAGCATTGATAAATTTTTGGGGTTCGCTGTTTAAACAAATGGCAGCATCCTCTTTAAATTCCGACACATGGGTGGTTTCTAAAAACTCTACACCTTCACCATCTGCCGCAATAGCTTTACAATGCTTTAATGCTTCATTAATGAATTTCGTATATTTAGCATTCTCCTTCAAGGCCTTGATAGAGTTTTTACCACCGGGCACATAAATGGCATCATAGAGCACACTTTCAGTAGTTGCAATAGCGGCGTCCACTTTTTGTTCCTCGCCCGAATCGCTTTTTACCGTCCCCCCATGAGGTGCAACAACCTTAATCATAGCACCTTCTTTTTCCAAGGCCGCTTTCATAGTATTAAGTTCTGACATTTTAAAGCCATCGCCAACCAATACCGCAACTTGACGGGTCTCGATACTATCAAACTTAGTGTTAGATTGGCTTAATGCCGGATCTTTTTCTAAGTATACTTTCTTTTTTGGAGGTTGAAATTTAGCAACATCCGCATCAGCGCCTAT
Source organism: Gelidibacter salicanalis (assembly GCF_007997285.1). GTDB lineage: Bacteria > Bacteroidota > Bacteroidia > Flavobacteriales > Flavobacteriaceae > Gelidibacter > Gelidibacter salicanalis. Next base: position 141,633 of record NZ_VORX01000004.1, on the reverse strand, counting down.
GGCTTGGTTGAGAGGTTCGTCAATCGATTTTGGCACTTTAAGTCCTAAACCTTTAGCGACTTTTTGAGCTAAATCCTCATCAATTTGTGCCACGACATACAACATGCGTTCTTGAATATGTTGGTAGGTACATTTCCCTAATTCAAAGATGTAGGCATCCGTAACATGTTGTTTTTCATAATCGGCAAGACTTCTATAAAACAAGGCAGGTTGCGAAAAATGATCACTAAAACTTTCACTTCTAGTTCTAATTTTTCGTGCATCAATTCGCTCTTCATAAGAGGTAAATCCGCCCTCAGCCATCTTTGCCATATGAGGGCAGCCACCACTCAAGCTATTTGGAAAATAGGCTGTTTGTCCTTTTGGAATATCCATTTGCATCTGTCCATCACGCTGATTATTATGCGTTGGCATAATTGGTCTATTGATTGGAATTTGATGAAAATTAGGCGATCCCAAACGCGACAATTGGGTATCTCTATAAGAAAAAAGTCGACCTTGTAACAACGGATCATTTGTAAAGTCAATTCCTGGTACAATATGTCCAGGCAGAAAGGCCACTTGTTCAGTTTCAGCAAAAAAGTTTTCTGGATTTTTATTGAGCGTCATTTTACCTATGATTTGCACTGGCACCATTTCTTCAGGAATCAATTTGGTCGGATCCAATAAATCGAAATCGAATTTATGTTCATCCTCCTGAGCTACAATTTGAACTCCCAATTCCCATTCCGGAAAGTGACCAGAATCAATGGCATCCCATAAATCGCGACGGTGAAAATCAGAATCGGCGCCACTTATTTTCACGGCTTCATCCCAGGTAACGGAATGCACCCCTAATTTTGGTTTCCAATGGAATTTGACAAAATGTGATTCGCCAGCCTCGTTGATTAAGCGAAACGTATGGATTCCAAACCCTTCCATCATCCGCAAACTTCTAGGAATGGCGCGATCGCTCATTACCCAAATTTGATTGTGAAGGGTTTCAGTTGTGTGCGAAATAAAATCATAAAATGTATCGTGAGCGGAAGCAGCCTGCGGAATTTCTTTATTAGGCTCAGGCTTTACCGCGTGTACCAAATCAGGAAATTTCATGGCATCTTGAATAAAGAAAATTGGCATGTTATTACCAACCAAATCCCAAGTGCCTTCATCTGTGTAAAATTTAACCGCAAACCCGCGAACATCTCTCGCTAAATCTGTCGAACCTTTAGATCCTGCAACCGTTGAAAATCGGACGAAAACAGGTGTTTTTCTAGCGGTATCCGTAAAAATACCCGCTTTACTATACTGTTCTATACTCTCATACAATTCAAAATAACCATGCGCACCACTTCCTCTTGCGTGCACAATACGTTCTGGGATGCGTTCATGATCAAAATGGGTGATTTTCTCTCGGAGTAAAAAATCCTCAAGCAAGGTGGATCCTCGTTCACCAGATTTTAAAGAGTTATTGGTGTCATTTACTTTTAGACCTTGATTGGTGGTCATCACAGTGTCCTTCGTTTCTACTTCAAAACGTTTTAAATCTTCTATTTTTTTAGAATTGGAATTGTCAGGTGTCTTCTTAGCCATCAGATTTTAATTTTTAGAAATTAGCAATGCGTTGCACCATAAATAGGGCAAATGATAATTTAGGATATTAAAATTGATGATTTGCGGGCAGAAAGATTAACACAATAAGTAAATTTTATGCCGTAATTGAAAGTATAATTAAGTTTTGAAATAATTATAAGAACTAATCACAGTTATACGAATTACGAATTATGATTTACAATATAAGCTCCATAGGATTATTAAAGGTTTAAATCAAGCTGAATTGGGCAATGATCAGAGCCATAATAGTCCGATAATATAGAGACGGAATTGATCTTGTCAATCAACATAGTACTCACAATAAAATAATCTAAGCGCCACCCCGTATTGCGTTCCCTGGCCTTAAAACGGTAGCTCCAATAGGTATAGGCAACGGTGTCAGGATGAAAATGGCGGTAACTGTCCACAAAACCTGAAGCTAGCAAATGGTCCATCCCATCAATTTCAATTTGGGTATAACCAGCCGTTTTGTTATAGTTTGATTTATCGTTTTTAAGATCGATTGCGCGATGCGCCACATTCAAATCGCCACAAAGAAGGACAGGTTTAAGCGTTTCTAAATTTTTTAAATAATTTTGAAAATCAAGATCCCACCTCTGTCGGTAATCCAACCGCTCTAAATTTTGTCCAGAATTGGGCACATAGACGTTAACTAAGTAGATGTTCTCAAATTCCGCACAAATGACGCGTCCTTCGGTGTCGTGTTCGGCAATTCCCATGTCGTGAACTACACTTAAAGGTTTTGATTTGCTCAAAATGGCCACTCCTGAATAGCCCTTTCTATCTGCTGAATTGTAGTAGTGATGATATTGACTCAATGGGGACAAGGCTTTTTCAACCTCAGCGTCTTGAGCCTTGGTTTCTTGCAGGCAAAGGATATCAGGGTCTATAGTAGATAAATCTTCAAAAAAATCCTTTTTGGTGATGGCTCGTATGCCGTTAATATTCCAAGAAATGATCTTCATAATTCAACAAACGGTTTTAAAATAATAACACAAGGATTTAAACGGCTTAACACCATTATTCATTTTAGCTACTGTCATCAAATAAACTTAACGAATGACCAATAAAGGCATCTTTCTGTTTCTAATCAGTAAATCATTCGTAACACTTCCCACAAATAACGAGGTAATATTGTTAGCACCTCTTGCTGAAGTGACCACAATATCAAAAGCTCCTTTTTCGGCGTGAATTTCGATTGCCTCCACGACAGATAAACCGCGTCTATCCATATATTTAAATGGAATATCCGCTCTCAATTTATACTTTTTTCTAAATTGAACCACCTTTTCTTTTAAATGGAGTTTAGTTTTGTCAATCGCCTTTTCAGTGTTGATGTAAGGAAAGAAAAACGAGGGAATGTTGTAGACGTGCAAGGCTTCAATATGTCCTCCTGAACGTTCCACTAAACTATCGGCAACCTCAAAACATTTTGCCGAGGCTGAACTGAAATCGGTTGGAATCAACACATGGTCCATGCCATGTCGCGCTTCTTCAGGTACCAACAGAACATTCGCATCTAACATGCGAACCAGTTTTTGAGATAAGGCACCGGTACCTTGCAATTCGTCCTTATTTCCCGTCACCATAATATCAATCTTATACTCTTTGGCAAGATGACTGAGAATACTTTCGGTATAATCATCTGAGGTTATAATTACAGTATGCGGAACCGTAGCCGTATAATGATCGTCTACAGTTTTATTTAAGGCCCTATCAACAATATCTTCAACAGTAATGCCTTCCTCCAAAAAATCATCATACAAATCATACAATTTATACTGTTTGATGTTATGGGTGAAGTACAGATGTTCAATATTCCAAACCTTGCACAAGAAGCTGACATACTTCATTAGGATAGGGTCCATCGCCGTGAGGTCTAAAGCCACCATTAAATTCAACTGGTTCTCTAATTTAATTTTCTTTGTCATGTCTTATTTCAACTTTTATCAGGACTATGTTTTATTAAGATTACTTTACAAATCGGTTATTTTTGGTTGCTTATCCGGATCTTTATCGGGATCAATTTTTTTCAAATTCTTTTCTTCCCGTTCTTTATTCACCAAATCGAGAATGTTTTTTCTGTAGCTTTCGCGCTCCAAAAGCTTCTCTTTTCGCTCGGCCTTCTCATAGTCTTCCGTCATCCCTCGATACAATGAAAAACACATCAACACCAAGAGAATGGCAAAGGGCAACCCAGAAATTGTCACTACGGTTTGCAGTGCATTTAAGCCGCCGCCGTACATCAGTACAGAAGCAATCACCCCAATAGCTACAGCCCAAATGACCCGTTGGTAACGAGGTGTCTTAAGTTTACCCCCAGAGGTAATACTATCCACCACCAAAGCACCTGAATCGGCGGAGGTAATGATAAAACTACAAATTAAGATCACGCCCAATACTTTTAGCAACATGGCCAATGGGAATTTATCGAAAAATACATATAGTGCTGTAGAAATATTGTCGTTTACCGCAGCAATCATAGCCGTATCGCCTAATAAAATATCGCGCATGGTAGTACCTCCAAAGGCACTGAACCATAAGAAAGTGACTAATGCAGGAAGTATCAACACACATAAAATAAATTCTTTTATGGTTCGTCCTTTAGAGATACGAGCGATAAAAGTCCCTACGAATGGTGACCAGGAAATCCACCAGCCCCAATACATAATGGTTCGGGTTTTTTGCCAATCGGTGCCTTGTAACGATTCGGTCCAGGTGGACATATCAATAAAATGCACCAAATAGCTTCCTATATTTTGTATGTATGATTTAAAAATAAAAGTTGTTGGTCCTAAAATAAGCACTAATAAAAAGATGGCAGATGCCACTCTGACGTTCAGTTTACTCAGCATTTGTACACCTTTGTTGACCCCGCTAAAAGCAGAAATAGTGGCGGCAAGGGTCACCCCCAAAATAATGAGCACCTGATAAAATAAGGAACTCGGAATACCAAATACGTGGGTCAATCCGGAGTTGATTTGACCAACGCCAAAACCAATGGTGGTCGCCAATCCAAAGAGCGTGGTAATAACTGCCATGATATCAATTAAATCGCCCATCCAGCCGTGAATCCTATTTCCTAATAATGGATAAAAAGCGGAGCGTAAAGTGAGCGGCATTTTTCTATTAAACGTAAAATAGGCCAAAGACAGCCCGACTACTGAGTAAATGGCCCACCCGTGAATGCCGTGGTGAAGAAACGAAAAGTTGATGGCTTCTTGGGCAATTAATGCCGGCTCATGCCCTGCTAAGCGTGGTGGATTTAAAAAATCGCGCACAGGGTCTGCAATACTAAACAGCACCAATCCGTTTCCGATACCCGCACTGAACAACATGGCAAACCAAGCCCACAAACTGAACTCTGGCTTAGCCTTGTGGCCACCAATACGAATCTTCCCGAATTTACTAAAGGCCATATAAAGGCAAAACACAATGAATAAATTTACGACCAGCGTATAAATCCAGCCGCCGTGCGCGGACACGAAGGTTTGCGCCATCCCAAAATAATAATCGGCTTGCTCTTCAAAAATTAAAGTGAACCCTACCGTAAAAATGATCGCCGCAATGGCGGTTAAAAACACTGTTTTATTGACAACAAGACCTAAAAATCTTGAGGCACTTTCTTTTCTCGCGACTTTTATCGACATATATAATCTAATTTTTCAAATGTTGGTTAATTCGTTATAAAGGTTGCTTAATAATTGGCAACCTTAGTTGAAGTACTCTAAAAATTTAGTGAGGCCCATAATACTATAATAGAAGCAACTTAACAAATTTATAAGCAAAATTTTCTCAAATATTAGCCATGACAAACAGAGTTTCACCTAATATCTGAAATTCAAAGTGACTTCTAGATTTTTTATATAAAAAAATTATAGCCTTTTACTATGAAATCTACTGGACGCATAGCTAAAAAAATCGCTCTATTTATTAATTAGCACGTCAATCCTCGCTGACATATTATGGTGTATATCACGTGAATTTGGACATTTCGCAAGCTTCTAACACTTGCCTTCAAAATTTATGGTATTGAGCTATGTAACATAGGTTACCACCAACTAAGTCTTCTGGAGCTATTTTTGTAGATTAATTCGTGAATTAATTTAAGGTTCACGTATCTAACTTCAACACTTTTTAAAATCCATTATGAACCATACCTCAATTGAAATACAGAATTTAAAATGTGGTGGTTGCGCACATACCATCAAAACCAAACTATCAACTTTAAAGCATATCACTAATTTAGAAGTTAATGTTGAAGAAAATAAAGTTTCTTTTGATTATCTTGATGACGCGGATGCTAATGCCGTCAAAGAAAACTTAAATGATCTTGGGTATCCTGCAGTGGCAGACACCAATTCATTATCGACTAAAGCAAAATCTTTTGTGAGCTGTGCCATTGGCAAACTCTCGCAATAAAATAATCTGATTATGAAAAAAGTAGTTTTTATTGCCGTTTTATGTGTTTCATTTTATAGTTGTAACCAAGAAAAAAAATCCAGCTATATTTCCGTAGAAAAACAACTAGAGAAAAAGAAAGTACCGGAAACTGGTCAGACATCGGTTACAGCTGATACGATTTCTTATGCGGATCGCGGCTTAAACTATGCTCTGAACACTCAAGCAGTTTTGGGGAAGAATTTGACGACGGCAATTAAAAACAGTGGGACTTCAGGAGCCCTTGCCTTTTGTAATGAAAAAGCCTATCCGCTTACCGATAGTATGGGGGTATTACAAAAAGCAACTCTTAAACGGGTAACGGACAAACCCAGAAACCCCACCAATCAAGCCAACACCATAGAATTGGAACACGTGGAAACTTTTAAAGAGGTGATTGCAAACAACGAACAACCCAATCCTATTGTGGAGGATGTTGACGGCAAAATAAAAGTTTTTTATCCCATTCTTACCAACAAGATGTGTCTGCAATGCCACGGCAGGCCTAATAAAGATATTGAAGCTTCAACCCTATCAAAATTGACCATTCTTTATCCGGAAGATAAAGCAATTGGTTATGGCCTCAATGAAGTGAGAGGTATTTGGAGTGTGACTTTTAATAAATCTCCAAAGTAAGAATCTCTGAAATACTTTATTAATTAAATACTACATATGAAATTAACAGAAGACTTTTGGGACAGCCGCTATAAAAACAACGCTATGGGTTGGGATTTAGGAACTGTTTCCCCTCCACTTAAAGCCTATTTTGAGCAATTAACAGATAAGAACTTAAAAATAGTAATTCCTGGAGGTGGCAATTCATATGAAGCAGAATATCTACATCAACTCGGTTTCAGTAATGTCTATGTTGTAGACCTTTCTAAAACCGCCTTGAACAACATTAAACAACGGGTTCCTTCCTTTCCGATCACACATTTAATTCACCAAAACTTCTTCCATTTGTCTCAGAAATTTGATTTGATTATTGAACAAACATTTTTCAGCGCTATTGATCCGAGCTTAAGGACCGAATATGTAACGAAAGCTGCTGAACTACTTGCGGATAATGGTAAGCTTGTAGGCCTACTTTTTGATGCGCCATTAAACACTGATCAACCACCTTTTGGAGGAAGCAAAGCCGAATATCTTGACCTTTTCAGTTCGCATTTTAATATAGTGACTATGGAAAGCGCAAATAATTCTCACCCCAATAGACCTGGCAAGGAACTGTTTATGAACCTTAGAAAAAAAATTACATGTGACTAAAATTTTCGGAAGAGTTTAGATAAACTACAGTCAAAATAAGGAGTTGTGTAACTTATGTTACCGGCGTTCTCCTCAATATTGAGTACTTTTAATAATTAATAAACAGTCTTAAATCGTTTTTATAATAAATCAGAATGTCAATTGAAAATTATTCAGTTTTGATTGATTTTAGACTTAAACTAAATAAATGACTTCAAAAGAACATTGGGAAACTGTTTACGAAACTAAAAATCCAGATCAGGTTAGTTGGACCCAAGATAAACCTACGGTCTCATTGCAACTCATCAGTAATACAAATCTGCCAAAAACAGCTAAATTCATCGACATCGGCGGTGGCGATAGTAAACTTGTAGATTATTTATTAGATGCTGGGTATAGCAATATTACCGTATTGGATATTTCATCTAAAGCCATCGTGAAAGCGCAAGATCGTTTGGGCGAGAAAGCCAAGCAGGTGCAGTGGATTGAAAGTGATATCACCAACTTTCAACCTTCAATATCTTATGATTTATGGCATGACCGCGCTGCGTTTCATTTTTTAACTTCTCAAGAAGACATTCGAGCCTACACAGAATTGACGAAAAACTACGTTAAGGACAGCCTGATTATCGGCACGTTTTCTAAAGAAGGCCCTAAAAAATGTAGCGGATTGGAAATTACCCAATACAATGCGGAAGGTCTTACAAAAATTTTCGGTGAGCATTTTATAAAAGTAAACTGTTTGACAACGGATCACGTGACGCCATTTGATACGGTACAAAACTTTCAATTTTGCAGTTTTAAAAAACAGAATTAATTTACAACTAGTACGAACTCCGGTTGCCTTAAACAACCTCAATTAAAATATATAATTATGACTATTAAACAATTTGAATACAAACCACTCTCCCATTACTCATACGCCATTGTTAGTGAAGGTAAGATGGCGATTATAGATCCTGAACGCGATCCGCAACAGTATTATGATTACGCAAAAGCCAATGATGCAACTATTGTAGCCGTCCTAGAGACCCATCCGCATGCCGACTTTGTGAGCTCGCACCTTGAGCTGCACAAAAAAACGGGCTCCACCATTTATAATAGTGAAAAGTTAGGTGCCGATTATCCGCACCAATCTTTTGATGATGGCGATAGTATTGCGCTGGGAAGAGTCACCTTGAAAGCTTTAAATACACCTGGTCACTCGCCAGATAGCATCACCATTATCGCTACTGAAGGTGATGAGACCGCTCTGTTTACTGGGGATACACTTTTTATTGGCGATGTAGGCCGCCCGGATCTTAGAGAGAAATCTGGCAAGATGAAGGCCAAACGCGAAGAATTGGCAGAAATGATGTACAATACTATAAGTACAAAATTTAATGATCTTCCGGATCATGCGCTCGTTTATCCTGCTCACGGCGCAGGGTCGCTTTGTGGAAAGAATTTGAGTGATGCTGCGAGTAGCACTTTAGGGGATGAAAGAAAATTCAATTGGGCGTTTAAAACCCAAAGTAAAGAAGAATTCATTACGACCCTACTCGATGGACAACCTTTTATTCCCGCCTATTTTGGTTATAATGTTGATATCAATAAAACAGGGGCGGATGATCTAGATCCGGCCATTTCTGAAATTCCATTTTCCGAAAAAGATACCGCTAGGGGGTTAATCGTTGATATGAGGGCTGAAGAAACCTTTAAAAAAGGTCATTTAAAGGGCAGTTTTAATATTCAAGCAGCATCAGATACTGCCAAATTTGAAACCTGGTTAGGGGCTATTGTAAAGCCAAAAGAAACATTTACCTTGGTCATTGATTCCAAAGAAAATAAGGATAAACTGTTAGAACGATTGGCTAAAATTGGCTATGAGAAACAGGTAAAACAAGTAATTACTCTGGCGGATACCGATTTAAAAAAATCAGAACATTTAGATTTAGACGATTTTAAAAACAATCCGGATAACTATACCATTGTGGATGTTCGTAATACCAGCGAAACCAACGAAGGAACGTTTTTTGAACACGCATTGGCTCACCCATTGCATGAATTACGTCAGACCGCTGATACTATACCCACAGATAAACCAATTGTGGTGCATTGCGCTGGTGGTTACCGTAGTGCTGCAGGAAGTAGCATACTCGAAACTAAATTGGAAGGCGCTACTATCTATGATTTAAGCGATGACGTTGAGCAGTTTAAAGATTGAACCGTAAAACACCCATAAAAGATTATGTATTTGTAGGGGTACAACTGCTGCTTTTGGCAGCCTATATGTTACCTCTCCAATTATATAAAATTCAACTTCCCGAATGGCTGCGCTATTCGGGATTGTTTGTTTTAATTCTTGCCGTATTATTTGGAATGATAGCCGTGCTACAATTAAACACGAAGCTCTCTCCATTCCCATCGCCGGTAGCAGATGGCAATTTAATTACTAAAGGTGCTTTTCGTTTTTCCCGACATCCCATTTATACCTCGTTGTTGCTTTCAGGCTTTGGATACGCGCTTTACAATGATTCGCTTTATCAACTATTGCTTATAGGCTGTCTTCTCTTAATATTTTATTACAAATCTAAGTATGAAGAACGCTTATTGATTCAGAAATTTCCAGAGTACAAAATTTACAAACAAAGCACGCGACGCTTCTTTTAAGATTATAGAATACTAGACGAACAACACTAAAATTTATTCGTGCGCATTGGCATCCTTTAGAAGTTGGGCAATGGTTGTCATCCCGCGCTTTTTAGCATGCTGAAGCGGCGTGATGCCATCATTATCAGGAATGTTAACATCAGCTCCTGCCTTTATCAATACATCCACAATGGCAACTTGGGTTTCTCCTGTTGTGCCCAAAACAATCGCTTCCATAAGTGCGGTCCATCCCAAATTGTTAACATGATCTATAGGATACTTTGGAACTTTGGTGAGTAATTTTACGACCTCCAAATGGCGTTTTTCCGCTGCCGGAATTAGCGCAGTGCCACCATAACGATTAAAAATATCGAAACGCGCTCCGTGAGATAGGGTCATTTTCAAGATTTCTAGGTAGCCACTAGCACCAGCATATAAGTGTGGACTGTTCAGCATAGCATCTTGCGCATTGACATCCGCACCCGACACCATGAGTATTTCGGCAATAGTATTATCGTTATTGTAAGTTGCCAACATTAAAGCTGTTCTGCCTTTTTGGTCCTTCACTTCCAAGTCTGGCTGCGATTTTAATATTTCGGTAATGCGTTCAACGTTTCTTTCCGATACGACTTTTAATAGGGAAGTTGAATCTTGTGTAGAATATTCCATGCTTTTAGTGTTGGTCGAGTTGCCACAACCTTGCAAGGGCAAGGAAACCATTAAAATTAATAGTGAAAGTTTTTGAATACTGTTCATAGCGCATTAATTAAAGTGAACTATCAAAGATAACGAACATTATACTAATCGGAAACTCTCTAGTGTATCTGGACTGAAATCAGGATGTTCATTTAAATACGTTTTCATGGCTTCCACCGCTTTCTGCTCGTGAGCCATCCGATTTTTACCGTATTTTTTAGGCACGCCTTGGGTGGTCACAAAACTCACCATGTACGATTTGGTCATTTTGAGGTGCTCACCTTTATAATATATCTCCTGAATGCGATGCCCCTTAGGGTTTTCAATGCGCATATTGATCTGCAAACCTAATACCCGTTTCACATAGCCGCCCATCTGCCCGAACGGATCTTTGCAAAAAGTGCGTTCCAAATTTTCTTCCAACATTTCCTTAATTTCGGCTCCGGTCAGATCTACAGTAGATACTGGTGGATTCATTGGCGTGATATTGTAGAGATCATTTTCTGTGATGTCCCCTACTCCAATCGGCGCTCCGTAGCGCCATCCGTTAGAAAAAACAATCTCCGTTTTGGTAGCGTGGGCGATTGCCTTTAACAGAAAATTATCCATGGTAGAATTCATAGTGCCGTACCGATGTAGAACGCGATCCGTATTGCCTAATACCTTAGTTCTTATGTCATGATAAGGTTCTAAAACCTGATCAACCAATGTTTCCACAGCAGAACTTTTCGGCACTGAATGATCAATTTTTATGAGTTCATAAGTGGAGGAGTTAATTTTATGTTCAATTATTTCTATACTAAATTTTCCTAAAAAGGCGCCATGGCAACCACATTGAACAATCTGCGCACCGTTAATTTCTATGGGGCTGTAAAGTCGGTTATGGGTGTGTGCACTCAAACAAATGTCAATGCCCTCCACTTGTTTTAAAAGTTCGACATCTTGGGGAAATCCGTTGTGTGATAGTAAGATAATCACATCCGCACCTGATGATTTTAAGTGCTGAATGTGTTTTGGAACTTCATCCACTCCTGAAGTGAATTTTAGACCCTCGCCCATTTTTTCGGGCATGACCTTATCTACAATCATCGCACAAATACCGATCACGCCTATTTTAACACCTTCTTTTTCATAGAGCGCTGTCGGTTGGAAAATATGGGAACCATCCTGTTTATACACATTGCAACCTAAAATTGGAAAGGTCAACTGGCTGCTGATTTTCTGTAATTGTGCGGGTCCATACCCAAAATCCCAATGACCAACCAAAGCATCGGGTTGCAATGCGTTCAATATGGGAATCATAGCCTCGCCTTCTGAATCGACCACAGGCTTGGTGCCATGTAAAGTGTCACCACCATCAAATAAGAGTGTATTGGGATTTTCCTTTCGCATCTGTTCCACCAATCCAGCAATATGCGCGTATCCGCCCGCCGTTTCAACCACTTCGCCCGTAGCGTCATAAAATAATTCAGGATGCGGCGCGAGATAGCCGTGGACGTCATTTATAAATAAGATGTTCAGTTTCATAGCAGTTATGTGTTTCTTACTTCCAAGTACGGATTAATTTTTAGCACTTCCAAAAAATGGATGGATCGTTGATTTGCAATTCCATCCCTTACGTGGTTAATAATTATTTTAAACTTCTTAAAAACTCTTTAAATTCTGAGTTGCTATAATCGGCCATACCTTTATGGGTTAATGCCAAATTACCTGCCGCATCAATGACATACGTCGTAGGAATTGCCGAAGATTGATACATCGGCGGCAAATTACTCGCGGGCGCATATATTGGCAGATCGTAACCTTTTCGTTTATCGAAAGCCTTCGCCAATTCAAAATTCTGGTCTAAGGAAAGGATGACGAATGCTACCTCATCGCCCATTTCCTCATGAAGTTTATCGATACTAGGCATTTCAGCAATACACGGCGGACACCATGTGGCCCAAAAGTTCATAAAAATGACTTTACCTTTTAAATCTGCAAGAGATGTAATGTTGCCGTCTCTATCCATTAATTTCAGACTGAAATCAGCTTGATTTGTCGTTGCCAAAGTAGCGGTGTCACTTGAATTTTCAGAATGCCGCACCTGTGTGATGTCCTTAACGTCAGGATTCATAAGTCCAGTGGCTAACAGCCCGCGTTGGGCAAAACCAATCACCTCAGTATGCAAGCCAGTGGCGTAAAGCGTGATGGCTATTGCGGCAAAAATGCCGTACTGTATCCAAGTTTTCTTGGCGTTTTTATTGTTATTATCTTTTTTCATCTGAATTCTTTTTTAATTAAATTTATATGCTGTTCCGGGCACTGTAGAAAAGGAATAGGTACCTAAATACTCACAATAGGCTCTCCCTTCTAAAGTTGGGGAAACTGGCGAATTTTTTTGAAGGTATTCTTCAACCGCCTCATGAATTGTATAATCCATCACTTTAACATCCTTGACGTTTGGCATACGACATAAATTATCGAGAGGATCTCCCGGCCGCACACAAGCTGAAACCGTATAATACTCGTCATCTTTCATTTCCTCACCTTTTACGATGATGCTCGAAATCCGATGTCCTCGTTCATTTTGACTAGCAAAACTGACTTCCATTCCTGAAAATCGCACCAACCATCCTCCGAAACGTTCTGTCGGGTTCTGAGAAAACGCATTGTGCATTTCTTTTTCCAACCAGTCTTTAATCTGCTTTCCTGTAGCCCTTCCGGTTTTGACGGGTTCATTCACCGGTAGCAAATTCCACAGATTCGCTCTGGTAATGGGCGCTGGTTTTCCATCTGCAGGCACAATTGGGTTTCCAAATCGAAATCCGTTGGAGATAGAAATATCGGCACCTGTTTTCCATCGCGCAGCATCGGTAATCATGTTATCCATTGGGTTTTCAACAGTTAGATATCGATAAATTGGTGTACTCGTATGACCTACCACCGTTTCTAAATAGTCTTTGTAAGGCGCCTTTTCTTCGTCAATTATGGCTTGCAAGGTTGTATCTGCTTTATATACCTCAGGATCAACATCCATCAATTCATAATCATCACCCACTAATTTCCCATCCACAAAATGCAAGGTTAACTTTCCTACAAAGGATCCGAAGGCACCCGGCTCGGTAACTTTAGCATATTTCCCTTGGATCAATTCGCGAACGCGTTCATGCGTATCATTACCTAAAATATAATCGACGTTTTCAGCAATCGGATTACTGGCTAATTCCACTTGTTTAAAAATTCCGATATGTGTGACCAAGAAGAGCACATCCACTTTCTCCTTCACTTTAAATTCATCAATCATGAGTTTCAAATCCTCATCTAAGCCGCTAAACCCAATTCCTTCACTAAAAATAGGATTTTGTCGCACGGGGACATCGGGATCGTTAATTCCAACGAACCCAATTCTGATACCTTCAATTTCTTTGACCCAAGAAGCCGGAAACAATGGTTCTTCATTTGCCTCATGATACATGTTTTGTACAATAACTTCAGTACCGTAGTCTTGCATCACATTCATCATAATATCCTTGCCGTAAACTACTTCCCAGTTTCCAGGAATGATGACATCATACCCCATATTCTTAATAATTCTTGGCATCACCTTCCCTTCTGACAAGGCAGTGTACCCACTCCCCTGAATTAAATCGCCACCATCTACAATAATAGTCCGATTCGGGTTTTTTTTACGTTCCTGATCAAAAAGTGTTTTAATATTAGCTAGTCCGCCTCTATTTTTGAAGACGACTTCATCATTCTCCCAAAACAACTCCGGATGTGGGTCCAATTGTCCGTGAATATCGGCGGTTTGCAGGATGGTAATGCTTAATGTGTCCTTAGCAGTTTCATTACTTGTTATTGGTGCGGTCGACTCAGTTTTACAAGCTACACTAACCACTAGTAAGACGACTATTAGGATCGATTTAAATACTGTTGTTTTAATTGTTTTCATAGTTAAAGAGTAATGCTTTTATATCCTTTCTTTTGAAGTTGGAAATTATACAGAATACCATTTTCCACGGTGGTCATTTTAGTTGGAACCTTAGTTTTATCTACTTTAAATTTATTAAGTGAAAATCCACAGGCTATTAATTGAACGCCCGCTTTTTCTGCTTTTTCTATAAAGTGATCTATTTTTTCAGGATCGGTTATATCACCTATTTCCTTACCACATATAATAATTTGAAAATCGCCATAGGCGTCGCCTTCTTCAGCCTTTAAGGCCTCTGCCGTTAAAATAATAGGTTGTAATTGTGCTATCTTTTTAGTGAGCACCACATAATTGTTTTTACCGTCTGTACTTTCTTGTGCAGTCATATGAGTTGTTGTAAATAAGGTTAGAATAAAAAATACGGAACTAAATATATAGGATTTCATAAGTGTTTATTTTAAAAGTTTATCAGTGTCGTTCAGTATAAAAAAGAGAAGTCCACCTAAAATTGCGATGTTTTTAAATAATGGTCCTAGAGTGGTTATTTGACCTACTTGAACCGTTAAAGTGATGGGAATTAAAATAGCCATGAGCACGATTGCCGCCCATTTTGTTTTATAACCGATGAGGAATAAAAAACCAGCGCTAAGCATGGCAATACCGGACAGAATAATAAGCCATTGCGGTTCGCCAAAAAAATGTGCGATGCCTTTAAAACTTGCTTGTTCGATACGTTGTGCCGTTTTTTCTACGTGAATTAGGTGATTAAAACCTGCGACTAAAAATATGCCGCTGACCAAAATACGTAATACTTGTATAGAACGGCGACTGATTGAAATGTGTGTCGACATTTTTTGAATGTATTAGAGAGTTGGATGAATATGGCATATAACGTTATGGTTCAACTCATATCATTTGAGTTCACAAAATAACGTGTGTACACACCGAAAAAAAATCAGAAATGAAAATTTACGCCCAGCGTGGTGGTGGAGAAACGCTTTCTAAGTAGCGGTAATTTAATTTTGAAGGGAGATGATCATCTAACACAGTCATCTGTTCTGAAGGATTGATTTGCCAGGAGAGCAATTCTAAGTTGAAGACCGTTGTACACTGCCCACTTAAGCTTAACATCTCTTTGGAAGTATGTTGATTGTGATCAGAAAAACTAAGTTTTTTCGTGCTTAAGTCAGCATCAGCCTGCTTTTTACAAAACGGATTTACAAAGGAGATATCACTATTACTAAATACTGTATTGAGTGCATGCGCATCTATAGCAACAAATTTTGCCATAAAAATAAATGTCAGGACGACCGCTATGTATGTTTTAGGTTTCAATGTTACAAACATAAGGGAAACACCGCTGTTTTTATGTAACCTTTGTTACGTAACCCTGTTAATGTCGTATTAAAAAAGAACATATCAATTATAATTTTCCAATTAATGCAACCGAGGCGCAGCAATCCAAATTTAGCTCATTATCAAACAATACCTAGTTGTCAATACAAACTACTCTAAGCTAATATTCCATAAAACCCTCCCTCCTAGCCTTTTGTGATTTATACGTAAGATCAACCTAAGGCTAAAAACTTTGCAACAGCCTCAAGACTGTCTTCTTATAACTTCTACTAATGGACAGCGATTTATTATTTATAACTATTTCTTCATTCGTAAAAGAAGAAATGTTTTTTAATGCTATGATATAAGATCGGTGAATTCTAAGAAACCTACCATTGGGTAATTTTGCCTCAATAGCACTGATAGTTTCTCTGGTGACAATCGTTTCATTACTCAAATGAATCTTAAGATAATCACTATAACTTTCAACATAAACAATAGAATCAAAATCAACTTTTATCATTCGCCGCTCTGCTCTAACAAACATAAAATCATGATTTTCGACTTTGTACAATTCCTTTTGAGTTGTGTCAAAATAGATATTAAAATATGTATTGACAGCTTTTAGCATCCTGTCAAAAGAAATGGGCTTTAACAAGTAATCTACAGCTTGCAACTCAAAACCTTCTACTGCATAATCTCTATAGGCTGTCGTAAAGATGATTTTAATATCTTTATTTATGGATTTAGCAAAAGAAATTCCCGACATCTCAGGCATATTAATATCAAGAAAAACCAAATCTATTGTATGATGACGCAAATAATTTAAAGCATCAATGGCATTACTAAAACTTCCAACGATAGTAATGTTGGATAGTTTGGATACATGCGTTTCGATAACTTCTCTTGCAACAGATTCATCATCTACAATAATACAGGATATGTTGGGGTCCATGCGACACTTATTATAGGATATTTAAATATAAATTTACTTTAAAAAAATCAGTTTCATTCTCAAAATTCAGTGTGTAATTGTCCTTATATACTAGATTTAATCGTTTTCTAATATTTTCCAAACCTATTCCATTGATTGCTTTGCCGCTTGTTGACGTGGTGTTTTCAATATAAAAATGTATAGTTTGACCTTTGCGCTCTACTTTAATTTTGATGTGGAGTTTCCCTGATGTAATGGCACCATGTTTAAAACTATTTTCAACAAAGGGAATGAGAAGCATAGGCGCAATTTTTAAATCATCTATCATGCCGTGCGTGCTGAATTCAATATTCAAGGTATTGTTAAAACGCATTTTTTCTAAATCGATATAATCGTTGATATGATGGATTTCTGAACTCAATAACACAAACGGCTTATCCGCTTGATACAATAGATAATCTAATAAATTGGATAGTTTCAGTATCATTTCAGGAGTTTCATCTGCTTTCTTTAAAGCAAAACCATACAAGGTATTTAGAGTATTAAATAGAAAATGCGGATGTATTTGCATCTTTAAATAATTCAGCTCCTGCTCCTTTAACGCCAACTGTGCTTCCAAAATCTCACCTTTCAATTTGCTCGTTTCTTCAGTGTTCTTTAAATGAAGCATTAAAATCTTAAACGCACTTACTATGATGACAATGAAATAAACGGCAATCCCTACAAATAATAGACTTTTACTTATGGGGGCCATACTATCATACCTGAAATCTGAAAGATAGATAAGTCCAAAAAATATGGAAATAACAATCAGGTACGCTGAAATAATGAACGTATAAAGACAGTAAAGAACAAATTTGAAATAACGCTTTGTAATAAGATACTCTGGTATAAGCTTGTAAATGAAAACATAATTTGTACCAATGGTAATGGGCATCAAAAACAGTGAAAAATAAAATACATAGCTAAAATCTACACTTCCAAATCCAAAAAAATAAGTATAAAAGAGAAGTACGCATCCCCAAAACACGATGTGAAGTAAAATTTGACCAAATTTATATAGAAAAAAATATGTTGACCTAAAGCGCAGTCCCATGTTACAATATTACCACAATTTTAAATGTGATAGGTTTTTTGTAGACGAATGACTGCTTTAGCAAGTTATTCAACAAGATGTTAAACACCTGAGTTAAACGGTTGCTCGTCGCATATTAAATTTTTGGACACCTTAAAAAAGTAAGTTTGTTTCAATGTGTTTACAATTTATTGAATCTTTAAATTTAAAATTATGACAAAGTACTTTCTCGCATGTTTCATCTGCTTTTGTTCGTCAATCCGAGCCCAGACATTTGATGCCTCAAAAATGGATAGTTTATTCAAGCTAATAGATACCAAAAACAAAGGAATGGGAAATTTTTCAATTTTCGCGAATGGAGAAGAGATATATCAAAAGTCTTTTGGTTTTTCTGATGTGTCAAATAATAAGCGAGCAAATTCTTATACGACATATCGCATTGGTTCAGTGTCTAAAACTTTTACAGCTACCATTATTATGCTACTTATTGAAGAAGGGAAAATTAATTTAAACACAGTATTGAGCAAGTATTTCCCTAAAATTCCAAACTCCAATAAAATTACGATTGAGAATTTACTCAATCATCAAAGTGGATTGTTCAATTTAACAGATGATGAAAATTTAAGCGACTGGATGACTGAACCACAATCCCGTAAAAAAATGATTGAACGCATTATTGCGCACGGAACGGTTTTCGAGCCAAAAGAAAACACTCAATATTCAAACACAAATTATATTTTACTGTCCTATATAGCGGAAATTATCGACAATAAAAAATTCCAAAACATTTTGGAAACAAGAATAATAAAACCGTTAAATTTAAATAGGACTGAATTTGGAAAGAAAATAGATCCTGCTAATAATGAAGCGTTGCCGTACGATTTTGAAAATTCAGATTGGAAGTTGAATACAACCCATACGGACATGAGTTTACCTATGGGAGCAGGCGGAATGGTGTCAACGCCTACCGAGTTGAATGTATTTTATAAAAATCTTTTTACTGATCATTTAGTGTCGGCATACTCATTGGCCAAAATGAAAAATGCTCAAGAAGGAATGGGGCTAGGCTTAATGAAACTGCCATTGGGAGATAAAGAAGTGTATGGACATGGAGGCAGTATTGATGGCTTTCAATCATTTGTGGCCTACTTTCCAAAAGAAAAAGTATCATTCGCCATAACCACAAATAATCTTTACACCCAAGTTTCAAATATACTCATTGGAACTGTACAGATATATTTTGGGATGGAATATAAACTTCCCGACTTTTCCCCGATAACAGCCATACAATTAAATACTGAGGAATTAAATCCGTATTTAGGTAAATACAGTAGCCCAAGCTTTCCTATTGACATTACCATCACAAAAGATGGCAACACCTTAATAGCGCAAGGGGAAAATCAATCTTCCTTTGCAATAGATGCCATAGGTAAAGATACGTTTCATTCAGAAAATGTTATGATAACCCTTAAATTTATACCAGGAGAAAAGAAAATGATGGTGGAGCAAGGCGGTCAAACGTTTGTATTAACAAAAGAATAAAATCAAAAGCAACCCAAAGATATGAACACAACACTTATTTTTCAAAACCAAAATTTTTCTACTCAAGCGTCCAATCGATTTAGTGAAGGTGGCCCATTCTTTATGTCACTTATATTTATCTGTTTGATTGCGGCCATGGTCTTTCTAATCATTGGCTTTCTCAATTTAAAAAAGGATCCGGAAAAAACTAGGAAAATGACAACCCTCGCATCTGAAGTAAGCATTTTAGGTCTGGTCATTGGTCTCTTGGCATCTATCATTGGCATGATAGAAGCCTTTGATGCTATTGAAAACATAAATGATAACACCCAAGGAGCAATGGCGAACGGTTTAAAAATTAGTTTTCTTACAACATTGTTTGGGAGCGTTACTTTTATCATTCCAAGAATTGGAATCATCATTTTAAAAACCCTCCAATAAATCTCTGTTTAGAATTCCATCTCATACAATTAATTCCGTAAGGCGCTGTTTTACATTATTGCGGATAAATGATCATCTTACTCATGCTTGGAAACGAGCGTTCGAGTCGTTGTGGAATTCGGTCCAACTGACTGAAGTGTGAAATATACCCCCGTCTTGAAGAGACCAGAATTACGATATCCGTATCGCCAATATGTTCAGTGAGTTTCATAAATTGATCCCAATCATTAAAGTGTGCATAATTCAGATTTAAGGTCACTTTATTGTCCTTTGCAAATTTCAGGATAGCGTCATGTGTGGGCTCCGTACTGTGTAAATCTATTGGAACGGAAAGTTCTATAGATAATTTGGCGATTTTATGTAGCCAAATGGCGAAACCTTCCTCAAACTCCGCATTGGGAGGAATGATTAAAATTAGTTTTTTATGATTGACCAACGGAATTTCAAAATCACATATAAAAAGAGTCTTTTCAGTATTTTGTAAAATACTTTCCATTTTATCACCAATTAATTTATCTAAAAAACCGGTTTTTTGAGGCCAACCCAACAGAATAATGTCCGCCATAATTTCTTTGGCAGTTCGCGCAATACCGCTGGCCGCGTTAAAATCGATCGTGGCCATAATGGTCGCATTGGTATCAGAAGCCGTTGCTTCATTGATATAATTCTCTAAGCCTTCTTTGGCTTTAATAATGGTCTTTTCAGCCTCACTGGTGTTTGGAACCACCGTCAAAATAGACAGTGGATTGGTTGACTTTTTTTCTTTAATCAACACGGCAAAATCGAGTACCTTATCTATATTGACCAAATTGGCGATGGGGATTAGGATGTTCTCTTTATGAGCGCGGTAGGACAGATGTAAACTCTCCTCATCATCCACATTACGAATGATCATTTTAGCCGCGCTTTCCGTAGCAAAAGAAGCAATAACACAGGTAACGAGAATTAGGATAACCGTACCGTTTAAAATATTGGCATCTAAAATCCCCGCTTTATACCCTACTAAAATCACCGCCAAGGTGGCGGCAGCATGGGCACTGCTCAATCCGAATATAAGTTTGCGTTGGCCTTTTGAAAATTTAAAAATGATTTGGGTAATCCATGCCGCCATCCATTTCCCGAAAATAGCCACAAAGGTTAAGGTTCCGGCAATAATCAAGGCCATCGGACCGCTCAAAATAACACTGACATCTACAATCATACCCACACTAATTAAGAAAAACGGGATGAACAGGGAGTTACCAATAAAACCGATGCGATTCATTAAAGCAGATGAATGTGGAATCAACTTATTTAGCGCTAATCCCGCTACGAAAGCCCCAATAATCGATTCGAGGCCCGCTAATTCAGCTAAGAACGCCGAGAAAAACACAACCGACAGTACAAAGATATAATGCGAATGCTTTTCACTTTCCAGCTTTCTAAAAAACCATTTGGCGATTCGCGGAATGACCAAAAACATAAATGCTGAAAAGAGCACCAATGAAATACCTAAGCGTAGCCAAAAATCGAAAGTTAAACCACCGTTGTGTGAGCCTAAAATAACCGCCAACAATACCAACACCGCAGTATCTGTCAGAATCGTCCCTCCTACAGTCACGGCAACAGCAAGGTTTTTCGACAATCCTAATTTGCTCACGATCGGGTACGTTACCAAGGTGTGGGTAGCAAACATGCTCGAGGTGAGTAAACTGGCATTAAAATCGAAGCCAAGCACATAATAACACACCGGAAAACCGATACTAATGGGGATGGCAAAGGTTAGAAACCCAAATAAGAGACTTTTATTTCGGTTGGCTTTAAACTCATTAAGATCGAGTTCTAAACCGGCAATAAACATGATATAAAGCAGTCCTATGGTCGAAAATACGTCTACAAACAGACTCTTTTCCAAAATATTTAATCCTGCAGGACCAATGATAATTCCAGATACAATTAAGCCAATAATTCCCGGGATCCTAATTCTGTGCAGCACCAAGGGCGCTAATAAGATGATAAAAAGGATTAATGAGAAAATCAACACCGGATTATGTAGTGGCAACTGAAACTCTTCTATAAGTTGGTCAACAATGATGTCCATAGGATATTTAAAACTTAAAGGATTACACTGAAACAGTTGCGAAATTAATGCCCAGCGGAATATAATGCAGCAAACATAATAAAAAGAATGCCACTCTTATTTACCAATTAAGCAGCCTTACGTTAAATTTTTAATAAATCTGTTCGCGTTTTAAATATAGTGCAGAATTATAAAAAAGATCAAAATTTATTTAAAAATGAAAACTATATCACCAAAAAATTAGGATCTCAACTTGAGATTGTTAAGAAACAATCAGATCGTCAGAATAAATTCAGTACATTTGTTAACCATATGGTTAAACCTATTAGTTAAATGAAAAAAGAAGACAGCACAGAACATTTAATTTTAGATGCGGCAAAAGAAATCTTTCAATCAAAAGGTATGGACGGTGCCCGGATGCAGGAAATTGCTGATAAAGCCGGTATTAATAAGGCTATGCTACACTATTACTACAGAAGCAAACAATTATTGTTTGAAGCGGTGTTTAAGAATGTGTTTTCACTACTAGCGCCTCAATTGAACAGCATTCTTAATGATGACTCTTCCGTTGAGACCAAAGTGACCAATTTTACAGCCGATTATACCGCCTTTATGATGAAGCATCCCTATTTACCAAACTTTATTATTAACGAGCTGAATAGAAATGAAGATTTCATTTTAAAACTACAGGAGCAAACGGGGTTTCCTAATCTCGAAAAATTTAAAGTTCAAGTGGCTACGGAAATTAACTCCGGAACCCTGAAACCTATTGACCCTGATCAATTATTCGTCAACATATTGGCACTCAATATCTTTCCATTTTTAGGAAAACCATTGATTAAGGCCCTTACTAAAAAAGATGATGCCTCCTATGCAGCATTTATAACCAGCAGAAAAACTGAAGTTGCAACGTTCATCATAAATTCTATAAAGATGTAAAATATGAAACGGTTACTGTTTATACTCGTTGGATTAATGGCAACTACTCTGGTGTCGCAAAACACAGTAACACTACAGGAATGTTATGAGTTAACTTCTGTGAATTACCCTTTAGCAAAACAAATAACCTTACTCAAAGCTCAAAACCATTTGGAGCAAGAAGTTGTTTCTACAGCAAGACTCCCTCAATTAAGTTTTGATGCACAAGCCACCTACCAATCGGATGTGATTGAAGTCCCTATTCCAAACGCATCGCTAGACCCTATTAATAAAGATCAATATCGTGCCACTGTATCCGTAAACCAACTCATCTATAATGGTGGCGCCACCAATGCGATTCTAGAGGTGAAATCATCCCAACTAGAAACCAAGCAAAAACAAGTTGAAGTCCAGCTATATCAACTCAAACAAAAAATCAACCAACTCTATTTCTCTATTTTATTGGCACAGGAAACAGAATTATTACTAGATGCCAAACAAACTTTACTGAATTCTAAATTGAACGAAGTGACCTCAGGCATCAGCAATGGTGTACTTTTGCCTGCTTCAGATAAGGTTTTGAGAGTAGAATTACTAAAAATAAGCCAACAACAGAAAGGTCTACAGAGCAATAAAGCAACTTTAGTGAACAGCTTATCGCGTATTATTGGGCAACCTTTAGATGCTGCCTCAACATTTTTAAACACTTTGATAGACACAGAATTTACATCCCAATTAAATCGACCAGAATTAGATCTGTTTCAGCTCAAAAAAGCGGAGATTGAGAGCAACGAGGATTTAATTGCAATACAGAATTCACCCAAACTATTGGGCTTTGCAACTGGTGGTTACGGCAATCCCGGATTGAATATGCTAGATAATTCCTTCCAAGCATTTTATATCGTGGGTGTGAAATTAAATTGGAACGTCTTTGATTGGAATTCTAATAAAAAGGAACGTGAAGCCATTGCCATCCACAAGGACATTTTAGATACCGAAACTGAAATTTTCAATTTAGACACAGCTACTAAACTGAATCAGCAGTACAATGAGATTGCAAAGTTTGAAGAGTTTATCACCTCTGATCTTGAGATTATCAACCTTCGCAAAGAAGTGCTCAAATCTGCCGATGCTCAACTCAAAAACGGGGTCATTACCTCATCGGCATATTTTACTGAACTGACTCATTTATATGAGGATGAACATAATTTAATCAAACATAAAATTCATTTACAATTGGCAAAAGCAAATTACAATGTTATTAAAGGACATTAATTACCTCCCGCAGATAGCATGGATAAACGAAGATGATGGAGAACATATCAAAAACAATTCTGCGAAAATCAGCGAAATCAGCGGGGAACAAACACCTATAGCATGACATACTATAATTACATAATCAGTTTAAGCCTAGCAGCAACTATTCTATGTTCCTGCGACAATTCCAACGGAAAAGCAGATGGCTATGGCAATTTTGAAGCGACAGAAATAACTGTTTCTGCTGAAAACAACGGAAAACTGATACAGTTTGAGGTCAATGAAGGAGATCAACTTATCAAGGACCAATTTCTTGGCTATATTGATACCATTCCTTTGGCTTTAAAACGTGAACAATTGTTCGTATCCAAAGAGGTCATTAGTTCAAAATCTAAAGGCGTCTTGTCTCAAATTAATGTTTTAAACGCAAAATTAAAAACCGCCAACACTAACAAAAGCCGTTCTGAAAATTTGTTTAAGGATAATGCAGGCACGCAAAAACAATTGGATGATGTTCAAGGCGAAATAGAGGTTCTACATAATCAAATTCGCAGTGTGGAAATCCAGAATGCGCCTGTAGTCAATGAATTGAAAAGTATAGATATACAACTCAAACAAATTGATGACCAGATTCAGAAAAGTAAAATTATAAATCCGATCAACGGAACTGTGTTAACCAAATATTCAGAACCTGGGGAAATCACCTCTTTTGGTCGGCCATTGTATAAAATTGCCGATTTAGGCAGTATGCAATTAAGAGTCTATATTAGTGAAAATCAGTTAGCAAACATTAACATTGGGCAGGACGTCACCATTAAAATTGACGATGCTGATACTATGAAATCTTACAAAGGAAAAATCAGCTGGATTGCTTCGGTAGCGGAGTTTACTCCAAAAATCATTCAAACCAAAGAAGAACGCGTGGCACTGGTATATGCTGTTAAAGTGGACGTTACTAATGACGGAAGCCTAAAAATTGGTATGCCTGCTGAACTATGGCTCAACAATTCGAATACTTATTAATACATTATAACGTCTAAAAAACAAAAACAATGAAACATTTAATTTTCGTACTTGGTCTTTTGACCATCGTAGGCTGTAAAGACCGTAAAACTTCAGAAACCACCGTACATTCCGATGCCGTGGAAAACGCCCTAGAGGTCACAGATAAACGTCATAGTGATGACACTTCCAATATCTATGGTAATGCTTGGACAAAAGACATGGCAATGGACAATGGTGAGCAATGGCAAGCAGATGTAACCACCAATGAAGGGGTTAAACAATTACAAAAAACCTTTTATGCCAAGACCACAAACAGTTTGGAAGATTATCACAAATTGGCCGAAAATCTTAATGAAGATAAAAACTACGTGGTTAAAAATTGCACAATGGTAGGCCCGTCCCATGACAATTTGCACGTTTGGTTACATCCTTTAATTGAAAAAATTGCGGCGCTTTCCAAAGTAGAAACGGTTGAAGATGCTTCTAAACTCAAATTGAGTATTGAGGAGAACATCAATGCGTATTCAATATATTTCAAATAAATGGGTATTTCCGTCACCAACATATCAAAATCCTATAAGAATGCAAAAGCCTTGCAGGACATTTCATTTGAGGTGAAACCGAATGAACTTTTTGGTATAATTGGTCCTGATGGTGCCGGTAAAACAACCTTATTCAGAATTTTGACCACACTCTTATTCCCTGACCAGGGCACCGCAACTGTGGCTGGATTTGACGTGGTTAAAGATTACAAAAAAATCAGGAATAGCGTAGGTTATATGCCTGGCAAATTCTCACTCTATCACGATTTAACGGTGGAGGAAAACTTGAATTTCTTTGCGACAATTTTCGGAACGACTATCGAAGAAAATTATAATTTGATTAAAGATATTTATATTCAAATTGAACCTTTTAAAGACCGTCGTGCAGGTAAATTATCGGGTGGTATGAAACAAAAGCTAGCGTTGAGCTGTGCCTTGATCCACAAGCCTAAAGTATTGTTTTTAGACGAGCCCACTACAGGTGTCGACCCGGTTTCGAGAAAGGAATTCTGGGAAATGCTAAAGCGTTTGCAACAAAAAGGGATTACCATTTTAGTTTCCACCCCTTATATGGATGAGGCCGCTTTGTGTGATCGCGTTGCTTTAATCCAAGATGGTAAAATTTTGCAGATAGACACGCCAGAAGCGATAGTAAAACATTATCCAACGTCTCTATATAACGTACGGTCAACAAATATGTACCAGCTGATCACAAGTTTAAAAACCTATGAACACCACCATAGTGTTTACCCTTTTGGCGAGTTTGTACATTACACGGACACTCGCTCCGATTTTAATCCGGAAGATTTAAAAGTTTATTTAGAATCTAAGACCTTATCCGATATTCAAATTGAAAGAACAGAGGCTACCATTGAAGACAGCTTTATGGAATTATCAACATAAAAATCAATTTGAACGCAGTTAAAAACCACAACACAAATCTGCTAAGCCGATGAAACAAAATTCACTAAAAAATGAGCCATGACGAAGTCATAAAAGTTGAAGGTTTAACCAAAATGTTTGGTGATTTTGCAGCTGTAAATGCCATCTCATTTGAGGTTAAAAAAGGAGAAATCTTTGGGTTCTTGGGCGCTAACGGTGCCGGAAAAACCACAGCCATGAAAATGCTAATTGGAATATCGCATCCAAGCTCTGGTCGTGCTACCGTGGCGGGATTTGATGTGTATACTCAGGCTGAGGACATTAAAAAAAATATCGGGTATATGAGTCAGAAGTTTGCCTTGTATGACGATTTAACCGTGAAAGAAAATATCAACTTTTTTGGAGGTATATATGGCTTGACCCGAAAACGAATTAAAGAAAAATCAGAGGCTTTAATTCAGGAGCTTGGTCTTGAAAATGTTGCGAATCAATTGGTTGGCGCATTGCCTCTAGGTTGGAAACAGAAACTTTCCTTTTCAGTGTCCTTGTTTCACGATCCTAAAATTGTGTTTTTAGATGAACCTACAGGAGGCGTTGACCCAATTACCAGACGTCAGTTTTGGGAAATGATTTATAAAGCAGCCCACCAAGGCACAACCATTTTTGTAACTACACACTATATGGATGAAGCCGAATATTGCGATCGTGTTTCTATCATGGTGAATGGAAAAATTGAAGCGTTGGATACGCCAAAAAAACTTAAAGAACAGTTTCAGGCGGAGAGCATGAATGATGTGTTTTTAAAGTTGGCTCGCGGGTAGAAAAATAATCCCGCAGATTTCGCGGATTTACGCGGAAATAAAAAGATAGTCTATAAAGAAACCGGAGTAATTTCGGGAGAACCTTAAAAAGTTAATAATTATGGAATCAAAATCAGAAAATGATATTTCATATATCATTAGAGGAGCCATTTTCAAGGTGTATAATGAATTAGGTCCAGGTCTATTAGAATCAGTCTATGAAGCTGTTCTATGTTTCGAGTTACAAAAACAAAGATTATCCATTAAACGACAAGTTCCTCTACCAATTATTTATGAAGATGTAAAATTGCAAATTGGCTTTAGACTGGATGTGTTAGTTAATAATAAAGTTATAATTGCAATCAAATCCGTAGAAAAAATAGAGAAAGTACATCATAAACAAATTTTGACCTATTTAAAACTAACTGGCTTAAAACTCGGAATTTTAGTCAACTTTAATGTTGATAATATAACGGAAGGGATTTTTAGAAAAGTAAACGGATTATAAGATTCGTCTGATAATATAAATACTCGTTGAAAAAAGAACGCCACCAGCATACTTCTCCGTCTGCGCAAATCAGCGTCATCTGCGGGAAATATAAAATTAAGAATTTAATAAGAGATCCCTCCCTTCGCAGGGACTTACGATGAAAAGATTTATAGGCTTCATAAAAAAAGAATTCTACCACATTTTTAGGGATAGACGCTCCTTGTTTATTCTCTTCGGGATGCCTATTGCCCA
The DNA here is from genome assembly GCF_007997285.1 of Gelidibacter salicanalis. Lineage (GTDB taxonomy): Bacteria > Bacteroidota > Bacteroidia > Flavobacteriales > Flavobacteriaceae > Gelidibacter > Gelidibacter salicanalis. Next base: position 113,604 of record NZ_VORX01000004.1, on the reverse strand, counting down.
AATTTTACTGTTTGGATTTGCCATTACCAATGAAATCAACAATGTGGATATCGCCATTTTAAACACATCTAAAGATACCACAACAGAGGAAATCATCAACAGAATTGCGGCTTCAAAGTATTTTAGCATCAAACAAATGGTCACTCGCGAAGCGGATATCGCCTCTGTATTTGAAAAAGGAAACGTAAAAGCGGTTCTAAATTTTGAAAGAAATTTCAGTAAAAACCTTATTAAAGAAAACAAGGCTACCATCCAAATAATTACGGATGCCACGGACCCAAATACGGCAAATACAATTACCAATTATGTTAATGCCATTCTTCAGCACTATCAAAAAGAGCTGAATAAAGACGTCCACGTGGCTTATCAAATAATCCCACAAACCCGCATGGTTTACAATCCTGAACTTAAGAGTGTGTACATGTTTGTCCCCGGCGTAATGACCATTATTCTGATGTTAGTTTCGGCAATGATGACCTCTATTTCGATTACCAGAGAAAAAGAGTTAGGCACGATGGAAATCTTGTTGGTGTCGCCTTTAAAACCTTTTCAAGTGATTATCGGAAAAGTGATTCCCTATATTTTCCTATCCATTATTAATGCCATTGTAATTGTCATGTTGAGCATTTTTATTTTAAATATGCCCATTCAAGGCAGTCTTTTGCTATTAGGATTGGAGAGTGTGCTTTTTATCATCACTTCACTCGCTTTAGGCATTTTAATATCCACAATTTCCGCCACACAGCAAACCGCAATGATGATTTCATTAATGGGATTGATGCTGCCCGTGATCTTATTGTCCGGATTTATTTTCCCCATTTCCAGCATGCCAATGCCGCTTCAAATTTTAAGTAACATTATCCCCGCCAAATGGTTTATCATCATTTTAAAAGCCATTATGCTGAAAGGTGTAGGCTTAGAGTTTATATGGAAAGAAACCTTGATTTTATTGGGAATGACGGTATTTTTTATTGCGTTGAGTGTGAAGAAGTATAAAATACGATTGGAGTGAAATAGTAGGCAGTCCGCAGTAGGCAGTAGGCAGTAGGCAGTAAGCAGTAGGCAGTAAGCGATAAAAAATTAAATTAGTTGGGATTGATAGCTATCGGGCAGTGGTGAAGTTTTAAGGTATTAATAATTAAAAAAGAGATTTCCGCCTTTGCGGGAATATTATGAAAACAATCCTTTACATCATACAAAAAGAGTTCAAGCAAATCTTTAGAAATAAGGGTATGCTTCCTATCATTTTTATATTGCCCCTACTCCAACTGGTAATACTTTCCAATGCCGCCACCTTTGAGGTCAAGAATATTAAGTTCGGCTATATTGATAACGATCGCAGCGCGACCTCGCGGGCACTAATCGAAAAATTCGGAGCGTCCACTTATTTTAATGTGCTGCAAGCTTATCCTACGCAAATACGAGCAGGCGCCGCCATGTTGCGAGGTGAAGTTGATGTCGTCATGGAAATTCCCCAACAATTTGCGCGCGACTTACAAACAGAACAACACCATACATTAGGCGTTACGATTAATGCCATTGACGGCGCTGCTGCAGGGGTGGAAAATGTTTATATCTCACAAATCGTCCAAAGCTATAATCAGTCTATTATAATAGATTTATCTCAAATTTCCGATGCTCAGATTCAACCGGTCATGATTGAGACCATTCCATTATTCTGGTATAATGAAACCTTAAATTACAAAACTTTCATGGTCCCGGGAATTTTGGTCTTATTAGTCACCATGATTACCCTTTTCCTTTCGGGAATGAATATTGTGCGGGAAAAAGAAATAGGGACTTTGGAGCAGATTAATGTTACGCCCATAAAGAAAAGTCAATTCATAATTGGAAAACTCTTTCCGTTTTGGGCAATTGGAATGGCATTATTGAGCATCGGACTGATCATCGCGAAACTCATTTTTAACATCCCAATGCTGGGCAGTTTACTACTGCTCTACCTTTACACCTCAATTTACATTTTAGTGGTATTAGGCATTGGACTATTTATCTCAAATTTCACCGACACCCAGCAACAAGCCATGTTTATTGCTTGGTTTTTTATGGTGATTTTTATTTTGATGAGTGGGCTATTTACACCAATTGAAAGCATGCCAAAATGGGCGCAGCTAATGACCGAATTCAATCCCATTAAGTATTACGTAGAAGTGATGCGGATGGTGATGCTCAAAGGTTCCGGGTTTTTAGATATACTACCGCAACTCATCAAAACCTTGGTATACGCTATTCTCATGAATGGTTTGGCAGTATGGAGTTATAAAAAAACCACCTAAAACTGTTATAAATCTTCTATATTTAGGGGGCAATTAAAATGAAAACCAGAGTTGTGCTAACATCTAGCAAACCTAAGCAACACTTTTCAAAATTATCAGATTTCAACATATTTAACAACCTATGGAACACCAAGTATATATTAAAAAAAGTAACGGAGAAACGGAATTATTTTCCTTTGAAAAACTTAGAAGATCTTTGCGATCAGCCGGTGCCAACCAAGAAATGGTCGAGACCATTGTCGAAAAAATTCAAAGCCAAATTTATGACGGCATGTCTTCTAACACCATATATAGAAAAGCCTTTAGTATCTTAAAGGGTAAACATAAAAGCACTGCCTCGCGCTACAGTTTAAAACGCGCTATCTTAGAACTGGGGCCCACCGGCTATCCGTTTGAAAGATTGATCGGCGCTTTATTAAAAGAGAAAGGCTATGACACCAAAGTGAGTGTAACCTTAGCTGGTGCATGTGTCACACATGAAATTGATGTCCTAGCAGAAAAAGATGGCAACGTGTATACCATTGAGTGTAAATTCCATTCCGATGCTAGGGCCACTAGCAATGTAAAAATACCCTTATATATTAATTCGAGGTTTTTAGACATTCAAGAACAGTGGAATGCCAACTCCAAAAACACGTCTCATTTAAAACAAGGCTGGCTGGTGACCAATACCCGATTTACCGCAGATGCCGTCAACTACGGAAAATGTGTGGGTTTGACCATGCTCAGTTGGGATTACCCAAAAGACAATGGACTAAAGGCCAATATCGACTCCTTAGCGCTTTACCCCGTAACCACCCTAACAACGTTAAACAAACGGGAAAAGCATCTCCTCATAGAATCTGACGTGATATTGGTAAAGGAATTATTTAACGGCAAGGAAAAATTAGTAAACATCGGTTTATCGGATAGTAAGATAGATCGGGTATTGAATGAGGTGCAGCAATTATGCAGTCAGGATTGTAACTAAAACATTTACCCAATTTGGGTTTTTAAAAGATAATGCGCATCACGAAAGCGTCCTCAAAAAAAAAATAATACTTTTAAAGCTCTTAATATTTTCTCAAGTTCCGATTTTAATCTTAAACACTATATATTATGAAAAAATTAATCCTACTCCTTGTTTTAATCAGCTTTTCCTGTAAAGAGAAAGACGCCAATGCCGCCGCGCAATCTGAAGTACTGACTGCCGCCGAGTATAAAGCTGCTATTTCCGAAACGCAAGTACAATTAGTAGATGTGAGAACCCCAGAAGAATATGCTGAAGGCCATATTGACACTGCTCTGAACATTGATTTTTTCAGAGATGATTTCAAATCGGCTTTTGCAACTATGGACAAAGATCAACCCATCTACATTTACTGTAAAAGCGGTAACAGAAGTGGCAAAGCCGCAAAAATCCTATCCGAATTGGGCTTTGAAGAAATTTACGATTTAGAAGGTGGTTTTTCTAACTACAACTAAGAGCGCTATTTAATAAAAATGTGCTATTAAAATGGAGGTGACTTCATGGTAATAGCACATTTTTCATTTACTTAATTTTCTGTGGACGGTGCTTCAACAGTAACTTTATTATTGGTATCACTTATGGTGTAAATGGTACGGGTAGGGTAAGCCATTTCAATATTCGATTCATCAAAGCGTTTGATGATGCTTTCAAAAACGTCGCACTTTAAATTAAAAGTATCGGTAAAATTTCGGCCCCAAGCCCAAGCTCTTATAGTATAAGACGAATCATTTATTTTAGTAAGTGCGGTCCTCACAATCGGTTTTCCATTCTGTTTATCAATCTCAGAACGGTTATCGTAAATTAAAGGGTGTTTTTCACACTCTTCTTGCATGATTTGTTTGGCCGTCGCGATATTACTATCGTAAGAAATGCCTACTTCAATGTGTTCGCAACACTTCAGTTCTCCTAAATCATAATTGATCAATTTTTCTTTATTTATGACGGCGTTAGGAATGACGATCATCTTATTCTCAAAATTCCGAATTACAGTATGCCGTAAGGTAATATCCGTGACGGTGCCCACCATGGTATCGCTTAGTTTGATGACATCGCCAATTTTAAAAGGCTTAAAGGAAATAATGAACACACCGCCAACCAAGTTCGACAAGGCTTCTTGAGAGGCCACACCAGCGATTATCGCGATGACCCCCGCCCCACCTAGTGCGGTTTGCGCAACACCTTTTAGCGAAGGAAATGCTAATAAACCAAAAAGCACCCCGAGAAAACAAATTGTAAAGACTGCGACATAGCGCAGGAACTTGTAGCTGGTGGGATCATACTGATAGACTATTTTTTCTTCAATCTTACGCTTAAACCACATGTTGACAACTGTGGCCAATACAATTGTGGTGACTGTCACCAAGCCTAAATGCACCGCTAATCTGAAATACTCCTTTAAAGTTTCGTTCTTGTCGCCATCCACAAAAATAAAGCTCAAAGCAATAAACCCTAACACCAACCACAAGGTATTGAGGGTTTGCTTTAAAATTTTTAAAGGTCTGACGGGAACGCCTGGTTGTTTCTCCGCTTCCTTTCGCAATAACCATCTATTTATAAAATTTGTGAGCAGAAATAGGGTGGAGACAATTGCTATGACTACCACCCCATAGATAATATGGGATCTGTAAGTTTCAAAAAATTCAGTCATTTGTATTAAAATTTATTTTTGCGCTAATTTTGTAAATTAACCACACGATTAGCGAAAAGTTTAGAGATGCTGATGCGTTTGATCACGCTGTAATTTAAAGATTTACGCTTTGTTAAACCCGCAACCGTAGCACCCTAAACCAATTCTGGTCAAAGATATAGAATTTACAATTTTTAAATTACAATTTTAGAAACCTTTACGCTAATGGTCATAATTATCATGAAGAAGAGATACTGTAAAAAAAAAGGCTAAATTCAATAGTTGAATTTAGCCTTTTCAAATTATGGATAAAATAATATTTATTTAGCGATAGTCGCTCTAAGCATCCAAGCCATTTCCTCATGCTCCATCATAATTCCGGTTAAGAAATCTGCGGTACCTGCATCTTTGAAATCGTCTTCAACTTTTGAGATGTTTTCACGAATGTATTGAATAATCGTATCGTGATCGTCCAATAAAGCTGCAGAATAATCATGACTAGAATTGTCACCTGTATATTTTTCTGACAAGTGTGTTAACTCTAAAAATTCTTTCAAAGTTCCCGGTGCATAATTACCAACTTTTCTGATACGTTCTGCAACGGTATCGGTGAATTTTTTGATAGCGTTATAATGGTCCTCAAAAAATAAGTGTTTAGTGTGAAAGTCGTGTCCTTCTAAGTTCCAATGTGCTCTTAAGGTTTTAGTATACAGAACAAACTCATCTGCTAATAATTTTGATAATACTTCTGTTACTTTTTCTCTATTTGCTTTTGTAATTCCGATGTTTGTTTTCATATGAAATTTTAAATTTATTAATTATTGTTTTTGATAAATTAGCTGCCACGTCGCTTCATGGCTTACCCACAAAATACCCATTATTACTCGCATTTGGGTGCTTGATTGCTATGATTATTGACTGCTTCAGGGTTCTGCAATTATTACGTGATTGACATTATTCCAATGCTGTAGGATCCGTAACCGTTTGCCCTACCATAACTCCCTGAGAATGACCTTTACCCACATAAGCATTGAACCAATTCCAGAAGGTTCTGAATTTATTGCGGTAGCTAACCAATAAGAATAAATGAACAAACAACCACGAAAACCAAGCTATCCAACCGGTAAGTGTAGTTTTTGGAAAGGTCATATCCGCCACAGCCTTCTGATCGCCTATGATGGCCATGGCGCCTTTATCCTGATAACGGAAAGGCTGTAATTTTTCATTTTTTACTAGCGCTACAAAATTATCGGCCAACGCTTTGCCCTGTTGTTGGGCGACGCTTCCCAATTGTGGATGACCTTCAGGAAATTCAGGATCTGTCTTTTGTATACAGGCATCGCCTATGGCGAAGATGGTGTCGTAATTTAAAACTCTATTAAAAGCATCTACTTGCAGCCTATTTCCTTTTTCATAAGCATCGTCCGCGATCCCCTTTATTTTGATTCCCGTGACCCCCGCAGTCCAAATAAGCGTTTTGGTCTCTATAGTTTCGCCATCCTTAAAATAGACTTTATCGTCAGTATAATCTGAAACCAATTTATTGAGCTTTACGATGATGCCCAAATTTTCCAGTGTTTTCTGGGTATATCTTTGTGATTTTTCGCTCATCGGTGGCAAAACCGAAGGAGCGCCGTCCACGAGATAAATATTTAGTTGCTGTCCGTCTAACTCCGGATAAATATCCATCAACTTACGCTTGCGCATTTCCGCAATCATACCGGCAATCTCAACGCCTGAAGGTCCTGCTCCAGAAATAACAATGTTACGCATCTTACGTTTTTCATCCTCATCTGTACAGAACGTATACTTCTCGCCTTCCATAATGAGATAATTTCTCAGTTTGATAGCATCGTTTACATTTTTCATGGCGAGCGCATTTTTTTCGATATTATCCACCCCGAAAAAATTACTTTCTGTACCTGTAGCAACTACTAGATAATCATAATTTATAGTTCCAGTAGACAATTTTACGGTTTGAACTGTGGCATCAATAGCCTCCACTTCACCCAACCTAAAGTGCAAATTCTTTTTCTTTGTAAATAAAGTTCTGAAAGGAATGGTAATGCTGGAAATATCTAACATTCCAGTAGCCACCTGATAGAGTAATGGTGGAAAAAAATTATAATTATTCCGGTCTACTAAAGTGACTTGTAAACCCTCAGCTCCACTTAATTTTTTAGCTAAGTTTATGCCTGCAAAACCACCTCCTAGTACAATTATCTGTTTATCTGCCATAGTCTTTCTTGTAAAAATTCGGCTATTCTAAAGCCTTGTTTTTCAGATGGGCCTCTTTCTTAAACATTGCTTACTACAATACTATCCCATCACTCCATAAATTTAAGACTTTTCCCTGTAAAACAAGTCCGGAAACACAATAGTATTGACGCATTCAGGAATAATGTGCCCAAGCTTGCCATGGCCATTAACGGCTCTTTTAAGCACTATTTATGGCGAAGCAAATTCAAGCATTGCATCAGCACCCCTATGCCTTTTAATGCATATTTAAAACTATGCGCATAAAAAAATGCTTACAATTCCTTTCAATGTTTCGAAAGGAAGCGCAAGCATTTTAATGTATTTAGAAATAACGAAAACGGTTTACACTACGCGGCGATTTTTGATTTCGTTGGTATGGTATTAGAACCCATTCGCAATATCATATATCCGATAATTGCAGATATGAATGACCCTATAAGAATACCAATTTTAGCAGAATCTATATATTCTGGATGCGTCACAAAGGCTAAACTCGCAATGAAAATAGCCATCGTAAATCCGATACCTGCTAAGAATGACACCCCTAAAATTTGGGTAAAACTGATTTCTCGCGGGATTTCAATAATTCCAATTTTCTTTGCCAATAGTACAAATGATGAAACTCCAACACCTTTACCAATTATCAAACACAAGATGATGTTAATCACCAAGGCGGTGTCTAACTCTACTGAACTGTCAATCAACACACCAGCATTGGCGAGCGCAAAAATCGGAATGATAAAATAGGCGACCCATCCGTGAAGACTGTGTTCCATATGTTGTAAGGGCGATCTGAACTTATACGACCAATTTTGCAGCTCATATACATTTTTAATCTGCTCATCAGACAATATGGGCGTTTGTAAAACACTCGAGTTTTTGATGTTATTATAAACGACATCAAGATGCGTTAAAAATGTTGAGGTGTCAATTTTTTGACGGATTGGCACTGAGAAGGCCAATAATATACCTGCCACAGTAGGGTGAATTCCTGATTTTAAGAATAGGAACCAAATGATGGCCCCTACAAAGACCAGTACAAATTTTGAAAAGTAACCTTTAAAAGATAGAAAGTATAGAAATACTAACAAGCCTAATGCTATCATTAGTAGCGTTGTATTAATCGCGCCACTATAAAAGACTGCGATTACCAAAACAGCACCAATATCATCAACAATAGCGAAAGCGGTCAGGAAGATTTTAAGACTTAACGGCACCCTATTGCCAAGCACATTTAGTATGGCTAGGGAAAACGCAATATCTGTAGCCATTGGAATACCCCAACCTTTTACAGTTTCAGGATTTTGATTGAGCACCAAGAAAAATACGACTGGTATGACCATGCCTCCTAAAGCTCCAACCAACGGAAACATTATTTTCCGGGTTGAGTTCAATTCACCTATCAAAAGTTCTCGTTTAATCTCGAGACCAATTAAAAAAAAGAATATAGCCATTAACCCGTCGTTGATCCAAAGGATTAAAGGTTTTTTGAATTCGAAACTCTCTGTAACAATCCCAAGATCGTATTGCCAAAGATCTCGATAGGAATCTCCGAGTGGAGAATTTGCCCAAATAAGGGCCAGTACGGTACTTAGCATCAGCAATATACCACTGAAACTTTCAATTTTAATAAACTTCTGTAATGGTGTAAGGAATAGCTTTCTAATCATTTATAATTCATTTTCGGTAAAGTTAAAGAAAAGGCGATAGTAATCTCACAATTTTTTCCAGCAATTGAGCAATTTTTGGTCGATTTAACCACAAATTTGGGTTAATTTTAACAGATCCTTCAAGATCATTTTTAAACGCATCGGTCAATTGTTTTGCTATTTCTGTACTATACACCATGGCATTAACTTCAAAATTTAAATCAAAACTACGGTAATCCATATTTGCTGAGCCAATAATAGCTAAATTATCGTCAATAACCATGGTTTTTGCGTGCACAAACCCTTTTGTGTATTGATAAATCTCCGCTCCAAACTGTAATAATTCGGTGTAATAAGCGCTTGCTGCAGCATTGACCATGCGCGAATCAGAAATTCCGGGCACAATGATTTTTACCCTTACCCCACTCTGTACCGCAATAATTAAAGCATCCATCAAGCTTTCTCCTGGAATGAAATATGGGCTTGTAATATAAATACTCTCTTTGGCCGAGCTGATAGCCTGTAAAATGGAATAAAAAATGACGGGTTGCACACTATCTGGCCCTGAGGCCACCATTTGTACCACCTCATTTTTCATGGAGATTTGCTTGGACTGATCAGGAAAATAGGTGTCGTTATATTCCAATTGGGTAGGGCTACAAAAGTTCCAATCGCCAATAAAAAGGTACTGAAGGTATGCGGTAGCCCGGCCTATAAGCATCAAATGAGTATCCCGCCAGTACAAATGATTCTCTGTGTTTAAATCATTTCTATAACGATCACTCATATTAATGCCCCCAATAAAGCCAACCTCGCCATCAATAACTATAATCTTTCTATGGTTCCGATAATTGAGTCGGTTGGCAAAGGCATACCAAATAATTTTATAAAAAGGAGCGGTTTGAACACCACCATCTTGAAGCTTTTTGATAAACTTTTGACCGAGACCATGACTACCAAAATCATCGTACATAAACCGGACCTGAACACCTTCCTTAGCCTTTTTAATGAGCACATCTGCCACAGAATTGCCAGTAATGTCATCTTCAAAAATATAGTATTCAATATGGATGTGTGAGGTAGCCTTCTCTAAAGCTTTTAATAACTCAGGGAATTTTTCTTCCCCATTGATTAAAAGTTTAACGGTATTGTTGGCGGTTAATGGACTGCTGCCAGCCCCACGAATGTAAGCGATTAACTTATCGTATTCCTTTGGCACCAATCCGGAATCACTCACCCGTTGCGAATAGGCATTCATCCGACCCCTTAGATTCTGACGGAGCTGTTCGTCCTTAATGATTTTTTTAGTGTATAATTTGCGTTTGCGGTAATTGATACCAAAAGAGAAATAGAAAATGACCCCAATGATGGGTACAAATATGATAAAGAGAATATAAGCTAAAGCTTTGACACTGCTTCGGGTATCAAAAATCACTCGTAAAATCACGAAGATGATAAAGATGATGTAAACTATTTGTCCGAGCAGCAGCCAATTCATTTGTAAATCTATTTTCGGTTACAAGCTAAGGTTCATTTTTAAAATCATAAATGTGCATAATGCGCCAACCATCTGTATAGGTAAGGTTCAAATATATACAAAAAAAACCCACAGCTTTTAACGCGTTGTTAAAAGCTATGGGAATTTATAGAGTAAAAAATGTTGTAAATTTTACAGAAGTGGAATTATATCGGTTGCTTTTCCATAATTTCTTCCAAGGCTTCTTCATTCTCATCCTGAAACAGATACCGTTCTTTACTGTCATCCAATTCATCCATCCATTCGGTGTGGTGGGTTTCTGCCTTGGTACCGGTAACTACACTTTGAAAGGTTTTATCTCTGTAGGTCAAAATGTTCTCATCTTTATCCTTGAGCCATTCCTTAAACATTTCTGCAACTTTATCAACATTAAAATCTGGATAATCAGATAAGGCCAACAAATCTTTTATATAGTCACTTTGGAAATCAACATGATCAAAGCTCGTTTCTAATTTGTCATTTGCTTCTAACCATTTGTCCATATCTAAGCGACGCTCCGCCTTTGATGGCAATGGTAACTGATCCATCATAAAATCTCTCGCTACCCAAGCTTGGGCGTCAAACATATTAAACGTATAATATTGATCTTGCATTCCCAAATAAATCAATTGGGGCAAATTGTTAAAGAAAACACCTTTATACAAGTGGTTAGGATACAGATTGTTTTTCGTTTTTAAACGCAATTCATCCGGTAAAAACGGAAACTTATGTTGGTACCCTGTACACATAATGACGGCGTCATACTTCCCAGAAGTGCCGTCTTTAAAATGTGCAACGTCATTTTCAAAATGAGTCAATAATGGCACTTCAGAAATACCTTCGGGCCAATTCACCCCAATGGGGTTACTTCTATAACTCAAGGTCACTGATTTTGCGCCGTGTTTATAACATTGGACACCTATGTCTTCAGCTGAATAACTACTCCCTATAATCAGTAAATTCTGATCCTTATAAGGATCTGCGCCTCTAAAATCGTGGGCGTGCATGACCTGACCAGGAAATTGCTCAATACCTTTAAAATACGGCATATTAGGCGTGGAGAAATGACCGCTAGCCACCACTAAATAATCAAACTCTTCAGTATAGGTTTTGTCGATTTTTAAATCGTCTAACACCATCTCAAACTTTTGAGTTTCATCATTAAAGTTTACCCAACGCACTGTGGTATCAAAGCGGATATAATCACGCACGTTGTTCTTTTTGATGCGCCCCTGAATGTAATCAAACAACACTGGTCTTGGTGGATACGAAGAGATGGGCTTTTTAAAATGCTCATCAAAGGAATAATCTGAAAACTCTAAACACTCCTTAGGACCGTTAGACCACAAATATTTATACATACTGCCGTGAATAGGCTCTCCGTATTTGCCTACGCCCGTACGCCACGAATAGTTCCACATCCCACCCCAATTACTTTGCTTTTCAAAACAAACAACTTCGGGGACTTCTAAACCTGCATTTTTTGCGGCTTCGAAAGCTCTTAATTGTGCTAATCCACTTGGTCCGGAACCAATAATTCCTACGCGTTTCTTGTTAGTGTTTTTGTTTTTGATCTTATTCATATATAATCATAAGTTTTTGTTTGCGAACCTGTCCAATATTCAGACAGCTAAACAAACTATTAATAAAATGTTTATGTTTTGGAAAAAGCTTCGGTAATGAAGCTTAAGAAAAAATGTAGTGCTCTCAGAAAAAGAGCTCAGAACATGGGTTCTGAATGCACATTTCTTATGGGAAGAATATAAGCTATTACAAGTAAATTTCCTAATAATACTTAGGGAAGTTCAGGAACTGTGTGGAGTGGATGCAATCAAAAACAACTAAGTATTAAATGGCTTAGACATGAACTTTTTTTTCATGAGTAATCTGGGCTCATTAACGCCGTAGTATGCGTCATGGAATTTTGAATTCTCAAATCCCAAAGCTTCATAAATTCTGATAGCTGTACTATTATCAGGGTGAACTGTTAAGCAAATTTCTGAACTAAAGCTAGACTCCAACGCTTCTAACAACGTTTCAGACAAAAGTTTACCGATGTTTTTACCGCGATAGTCTGGATGCACACCTAAGGATAGCATCCAACCCTGATTCAGGTGCTTAGTAAGATTGCCGAGGACATATCCCACTACGTTCCGCTGATGTTCAGCTATATAGAAATAATCATTGGAAATATCATAAAACTGCCTTAAGACGAAAAGTGGATAACTCCCCTGATTAAAACTTAAAACTTCGATCTCGTGAATGCTTTCCAGATCAGCTAATGTAGCTTTACGAATGGTAATCATGCTATGGGTTTAAATGATTAAAAGGATTAGAGCCGATTTAATTTAGCATTTTTATGGCTAAAGAGGTATCACCAGACAATGTAAACTTACATTGATCAAAGGTTGGAGCAGAAAATTTAGGTTTTACATTATTTGAAAACGCATAGCCTTCCTTAGGGATTCCTAAAAAGTTACGATTACATTCGTTATCAGAATTTTCGTCATGATACATGGAAATAGCGTATTCCCCCTTTGGTAAATCAGAAAGAATAATTTGTTTTGAAGTGGCATCCACTTTAAACGTATAGGTTTTGATGGCTGAACCATCCTCAAGAAAATTTTCATGCGTATTGAAAACGCCGATAACCAAGTTGCCTTTCACCGATTCAATATTGGTGATATTTAAAGTTAGTTTAGGGTTTTCCGAGCTTATGAACCCGAGGCTGAGTGCTATATAGAGAAATAATGTGGTCATAAAATTTGCTATTTATAAGTATTATTAAATTAAACGTTGTAATGATAAGACAATTGGCCATTAATAATCTTGGCGGGTTTGGTATAGGGATGTTCCTTATGTTGTTGTGCTCCTAAAATATGAATGACTTCCCAACCTTTCGCTTTAAGCACATCTGCAATCATGGAGCGATGGCAACGCCACCAAACGGCTTCAGAACACATGATGGTACTCCGATGTTGTAACGCTAAAGTTTCGAGCGTGTTGTAAGCCTGCTGAAAATCGTCCGTCTCCATATAATCTGCATAGCCCCTAAAGGACGGATGGTTCCAAACGGTATTTTTAGAATCTTGGGAAGCCTTTCTTCGACCTCCCAAGGGTTCTAGATGTGTATACAGCATGCCATGCTCCAGTATTGATCGTTCTAGATTCTCCAAATTATACTGCGGAAATTTGCGCGATCCTGGAAAACGTCGGACATCAATTAAATGTTCAATGGCATCTGCTTTAAGCAGATTGAGAAACTCCTCCAGAGTTCTGGTGGAATGACCAATGGTCCATATGTGTTTTTCCGTTTTCAATATTAGTGAGGCTTACAAAAGTTACACGTCTATATCTTATAAATTTTGATTTATTTATTGCTCTCGTTTACCAGTTTGGGCTACTCCGTAATTAGTCAAAATAAACTGCTTCAAAAACTGCTAATGGGGCTCTTCTACCAACATTTAAACGCAATTCGTCGTCAGTGATTGTATAATTATCCGCAATTTCGAAAATCTTCAAAAATTCTGATTCATTCACATCTACATCAGGACATATTTTTAAGGTCGTGGCCATTTGATGGAAACGGATTCTATTGCCTTCTTCCAAAGTAAACTCGCCATTAATGCTATTACAACCAGCAAAACCTGTCACTCTATTATCCTGAGACTTTAAGGTGAAAAAGATTTCGCGTTCTTGATTGTCTGCCATCTTGACGTCTTTACCTTCTAAGGTTTTCAATTTCCAATATTTTTCTACAATTAGGGATTGCTCCATCGCGCCTTTTTTAAAAATTGCTAAAGGTGCTCTTCTGGCTTTGTTAAGCGCCAAAGTATTTCCAACTATTGTGAAATTATCAGCCGTTTCAAATATGTTTAACAACTGTTGCTCATTAAAATCACCTTCAGGACATGCCATACGAGTTGACGCCATCTTTGAGAATGAGATGCGATTCCCTTCTTTTAAGGTATAAGTTCCCATAAAAGTGTTACATCCTGAAAAACCCGTTACGCTATTGGTTTCAGAATTTAAAGTAAAGTGAATCTCTTTTCCATTCTGCTCCTTGCTGGTCACCGCTTCGCCTTCTAAAATTGAAATGACCCATTTGGTGTTTTCTACCATGGACATATCTGAATTATCTTGAGTATTTGCGGACGAATCCGTAGTCGATTTACTAGAATTACAACCCATCACAGTAATGGCAATCAGAGCCATTGAGGCTAATTTAATTTTCATGTTGATTTATTTTAAAGTTAATTTTTATAGTAATCACGGGCTTTCACCAATGATTTGAATGATTGACTACAGCACTATTCAATTACCATGCCCTTATAATAAAACACTATCTTATTAGTATCTATTTAACGTGAGCGTCCTATCTGAGAAATGTAATAAGCCAATCCGCCATATTCATTCTGAAGGAGTTGCATGCCAATATCTAAATTATTTGGATTAAAATTTATTTCTTAAAATATAATAGTCCTTGGCAGCAGCAATATGGTATTATGCAATGCTTCCAAACCTAAATTGAATATATACCTACGAATATGCTTTTTCAATCCAAACCGTGAAACACGAAAAGTAATCAACAAACCTTTAAGATGCTGACTGAAAGCATAATAATATTAGTTGGATTACAACAGGAGTTTAAGTGTTATACAAAAGTGCCACCCCAAACCTCTAAATTTTTAAATCACCCCTTGACATAATTAAAGAAAGCAAAAGCATTCTTCACATATGTGCAACAACCATTAGTCTAAAGTTAATGGTTCCAAACTGAAAATCTTATGATCTCCTAATAGCCTGTTAATTATTAAAAAACAGACAGTAGAACAGGGTAATTATTTTTGAATAATGGACAGCTTATTATTATGGTATAAGGAAAATTTATTTACCCGACTTTTTATTTCGGATTCTGCCGAAAATAAATACTTTTGACCCACGATTTGCATAGCGCGTTACCATAGATAGTGTAAATGAATAAAGAAATTAATTGAAACTATATCGTTTTAGTATGCAATCCGATTTTGTAGTAGTATATTTGCATTTTAAATCAATTTAAAAGATGAAAGTTCGCGAAAAATTTATTTTAATTTCGATTATTGTCACTGTAGTCATTATTGGAATCTCATTGGTCTGGAGCCCCATTTTATGGGCTTTTATTTTGGTCATTCCACTAATAATGCTCGGTGTTTTTGACATTTTTCAAAAGAGTCATACCATCCGTAGAAACTTTCCTTTAATAGGTCGTTTCAGATATATTTTAGAGTCGATTCGTCCAGAAATTATGCAGTATTTTGTGGAAACCGATACTGAAGGACGACCTTTAAATCGTATCCTGAGATCTTTGGTTTATAGAAGAGCAAAAGGAGAAAATGATACGGAGCCCTTTGGAACACAAATGGATTTATACCATTCCGGTTATGAGTGGCTAGAACATTCTATGTATGCTAAGAATAACCCAAAGGAAATTGGAGAATTTCCTCGATTATTAATTGGTGGAAAAGAGTGTAAACAACCTTATTCTTCAAGTTTATTGAATATCTCAGCGATGAGTTTTGGATCGTTGAGTAAAAATGCAGTTCTCGCCTTAAACCAAGGTGCTAAAATGGGGAATTTTGCGCACAATACTGGCGAAGGTGGTATTAGTGATTATCATTTAGAGCACGGTGGCGATTTAATCTGGCAGATTGGAACCGGTTATTTTGGCTGTAGAAATGATGACGGAACTTTTAATGAAGTTACTTTCACGGCTAATGCGCTACGCCCTCAAGTAAAAATGATAGAAATTAAATTGTCTCAAGGTGCAAAACCAGGGCACGGTGGTATTTTACCAGCTTCAAAAAACACCCCGGAGATTGCAAAAATTAGACACGTAAAACCAGGAATCGCGGTGCACTCCCCACCTTCCCACTCTGCTTTTGCTGATCCTATTCAATTTATGTATTTTATCAAACGCTTAAGAGATCTTTCTGATGGCAAACCAATTGGTTTTAAATTATGTATTGGTAGAAAACAGGAGTTTATGGATTTCTGTGAGGCTATGATCTACACGGGCATTCGTCCAGACTTTATCACTATTGATGGTGGTGAAGGTGGTACCGGAGCTGCGCCAGTGGAATTCTCTAACTCCATGGGCATGCCATTACGTGAAGGATTGATTTTTGTTCACGATACCTTAGTAGGGTTTGGATTAAGAGATGATATTAAAATTATAGTAGCAGGAAAAATCATCACTGGTTTCCATATGGCTCGCGCCATTGCATTTGGTGCCGATGGGTGTAACAGTTCACGTGCCATGATGCTTTCTATTGGATGTATCCAAGCTTTACAATGTAATACGAATACTTGTCCTGTAGGTGTGGCAACTCAAAACCCATCCTTGGTTAAAGGATTGGTGGTTGAAGATAAAGCGCCTAGAGCTAAACGTTACCACGAAGCAACCATCCACAGTTTCTTAGAACTTGTTGCTGCAGCAGGACTAAATGATCCAAGTGAATTGACACGTGGTCATATCAGCAAGAGAATTGGATTGTTGGACGTGAAAACTTTTGACGAAATATATCCTTCAATGGAACCTGGATCTTTATTAGATATCAATACGATTCCTGAAAGCTATAAAAAATTCTTCCACTTGACCCGTATTATGAAATAGTAATAGCTTAAATAAACTTTAAAAACTAGTCCTTACGTAATTTGCCCGTGATTTCATCAATCTTTATGATGAATATCATGGGCAAATTTTCGTTTACCATCTTACTGGAAAACTCACTTATAAAGCTTAATTCTTTCAATTCTTTTTCCTCTACCAAAGCTTTAATGCCCAACGAAAAATCATGTAAATACGATTTGGCTTCGCTCGCAAAAAGCTGTTCAAAAATACCATGTATGGTTACAGATTTCCACTTTGTAAGTGCAGCCACATCAATCACGTTCATTGCTACTCGATTGTTCTGTCGCATAGCTTGCATTTTATGGCCTTCACCAGAATAGCAAATGATGACATTCTTTGCAGTATCGTAGTAATACGTAATAGGCACCACATAGGGTCTATTCTGATAGATATAGGACAAGTGTCCCAAATAGTTGTTTTCTAATACAAACTTGCTTTCTTTTGCTTCGAGAGTAATGTACATGATGGCGTATTTTAGATCACCAATATAATGCTATTATACGCTCCTGAATATGATATTAATCAGTTAACACCCAATCAAATAGAAGAAACAACACATTTCTAATGTGATTTTATCACCTTAATGATGTCCTCTTTTTGCAGCACACCTGACTGCCGCCAAACTTGTTGTCCGTTCTTGAAAAGCACCATAGTTGGCACCCCTCTTACTTGATAATTGGAAGCTAAAAGCTGATTTTTATCAACGTCAATTTTGACGATTTTCACTGCATCTCCCAGTTCAGTTTTGACACTTTTAAGGATGGGCGCCAATGTCTTACACGGGCCACACCAATCTGCATAAAAATCCACCAATACTGGCGTTTCTGATTCTATGATGGTTTTAAAATTATTCTTCATGTAATATCTTTTAGGTATTATTTATCAGACGATTTCGTTTTTTTTCTAATGCTCTTGATGGCGTCTAATTTATCTTTCTCCGTCTCTGTATGGTCATCCCTATCAGGATCCCACTCTTTTTCATTAGGTGTGTTCGGATGAGTCGCATCAGATTCTGGCTGACGCTTTTCATCATCTTTTCTATTATTCTGCTTTTTATCTTCTTGATTTTCCATTAGTTCCATTTCATTTTTTTGGTCTCAACATCGTGCGCTATATAACTTACGACCACTCAAAATAAGCGCTAAGTTGCACGTCTTATAGTCGCAAATCGTCTCTTATCATTACAGTTTTTTAAGTGCTCTCTACAATAGGAGTTTGTATTCCAAAGTAGCGGTATAAAAAAAGTTCTCAAATCAATAAGACTAGAGAACTCTTTCATTAAAATCGCTTTAGATTCTACCAACTATCGATTTCATTTTTTAAATCTTCTTTTGATTTGCCGTAGCGTTCTTGAACTTTCCCAGCTAACTTATCAAAGTTACCTTCAGCTTCCGTATATTCATCATCAGTAATTTCACCATATTTCTTTTTGAAATCACCTTTAATCTGTTTCCATTTTCCTTCGAATTGATCTGAATTCATAATATTTGAGTTTTAGATTTATATTTTATTTTTCTGTTTTATAAAATTACAATTAGAATTGCCCAAGCGGTGACCCAATAGAGTGAAAAATTGATGCTATTACTAATTTGGGAAATGTTTAACAAGAGTCTATAATTTCCACTTTGGTTTTAAAACTGTATGTTATTTAAATGAAATATATTTGACTTTGCTTAGTCCATCCCAAAGGATTCTATGAGTATGGACAACAATTACATATTTACAATATAATTACTTATGAGACAATTTTTCATCATTCTAGGAATTTGTGCGGCCGCCCTAGCATTGATTTTATCAGTCACTCCGCAATTCCCAATAGCTTATATACTTACGGTTTTAGCCTTAATTTTTGGTTTGATCGCCTTCTATTTATCTAAAAAACCTCAACTTCCTAAAAAAACAATTCAACTTATTTTCCTATTAACGCTCATCTCCTTAGGCATTACTAGCTACAAATCGCTATTTCCCACTCCAGAGGTTGAAATCATTGAACCCAAGGAACAGTTGGATGATTCCAGTATGGAGCGACCTCCAAAAACTTTAGAGGAATTAGAAGCTGAGCGACAAGATCAAATGCAAGAACAGTAAATTGATAAAGTATCTCTACTATTATTTCCAGACCTTAAACCATAGTTATCGATTCTCAAAAGAAAGTAACACCCAATTATACATGAAAATCCTCCTTATTGTAACTGCCTTCTCTTTAGTTGGCTCATGTGCCATCCCCAGTCATACCCAAAAAATTGAAGATCTAAAAGAAAGCATTGCATTTGAAAATCCAGAAGCAGTAACTAAATATAGCCAAACAATCACAGCTGAGGCATTGAGTATACATGTGCACACCTTGGCGTCTGACGAATTTGGAGGCAGAGAAACAGGACGTGTAGGGTTCGATAAAGCTTCTTTATATTTAAAGGATTTTTACCTGAAAAATGCCATTCCATCGCCTTTAAGTGGTGACAACTATTATCAGAACATTCCCGAGTCTTATTTTAATAAAAGCAGCCCATCTTCTCAAAATGTGCTCGCCTATATTGAAGGTTCGACACATCCTGAAGAACTCCTAATTATTTCTGCACATCTCGATCACTTGGGTGTTACCGATGAGACTACATATTATGGTGCGGATGACAATGCATCGGGCACTGCAGCGGTAATGATGATTGCCAAAGCCTTTATGACCGCCAAAAATGAAGGTCACGGTCCTAAACGAAGTATTTTATTCTTACACCTAACTGCCGAAGAAATAGGACTATTGGGTTCTCATTATTATGTGAAACATCCTATTTATCCCTTAGATCATACGATCGCGAATTTAAATATTGATATGATTGGACGGGTCGACCCGCATTATGAAACACTCCAAAATGATAACTACATCTATATTATTGGAGCGGATCGGCTGAGTACGGAGCTACATTATGTTTCTGAAGCGGCCAACGCGCAATTTACAGACTTAGAGCTCGATTATAAATATAATGACGACGAGGAAGCCAATAGATATTACTACCGTTCTGACCATTATAATTTTGCTTTTCGTGGAATTCCAGTTATATTTTACTTTAATGGCGAACATAAAGATTATCACCAGCTCACAGATACGCCTGATAAAATTAATTACCCACTTCTACAGAAACGCTCCCAACTCATATTTGCCACCGCTTGGTATTTGGTAAATAGCGATCATAAACTTAAACTTGACGAGCTTTAAAATGCGGACTTTCAATTGTTAAAGTTTGTTAAATGAATTGGCGCTTAATCTAAGCATGCACGGTTTTTTTGTATTATCGCACATCTTATTCTAACACATAATAAAATATTAATGAAAAAGCTATTAATAATTGCGGGTATCGCCCTCACAACATTCAGTTGTGGCACCAAAACCCAGGAGACTACCAAAGTTGAACCAATGCTTCCTGCAGATCCTGCAGCATATGCCAAGAGTATTACCAGTGATGAATTAAAGGAGATGTTATACACCTTTGCATCCGACGAATTTGAAGGACGCCACACTGGAGAGAAAGGTCAGAAAATGGCAGTGGAATATTTAAAGCAACATTATATCACCATGGGAATTCCTTCGCCAATTGCGGAAGGTGATTATTTTCAGGAAGTACCTTTATTAAACCAAAAAGCACCTGAAACAGAACTTACCGTTAATGGCGTGGTCTTTAAAAATTATGAAGATTTAGTAATGTCTGGTTCCGCTGCAACACAAACTATAAATGCAGCTGATATTGTCTATGCTGGATATGGAATTGAAGATGCTAAATACTCAAGCTACAGAGATCTAGATGTAAAAGGTAAAATTGTTTTAATTAAGGCTGGTGAGCCAAGAAATGCTGATGGCACCTATGTTACCTCTGGTACTAAAGAGGACACAAAATGGTCAGTAGGTCGTCAAGCCTTATCTTCTAAAAGAGATGTGGCGCGTAAAAAAGAAGTAAAAGCGCTCTTGGTTATGGACGATTCGTATTTAAAAATGGTATCCAAGTATATGGAATCTGCGGCACAATCAGGAAATGATGGTCGTATCTCACTAAAAGATAAAGAAGAGGCCATGCTTCAAATCTTGATTAGTGATAAACTAGGAGAAGCCTTATTAAAAGGTATTGCTACAGATGACGCCTCGAAAAAGGTAGCGTCAAATTTAAAAATTAAGGTGACTAGCAATTCGGAAGATGTTAATTCTGAAAACGTAGTGGCCTTTATTAGAGGTTCAGAAAAACCAGACGAGATTATTGTGCTCTCTGCGCATTTAGATCACGAAGGCATCAAAAATGGTGAAATTTATAATGGCGCTGATGATGACGGATCAGGTACAGTAGCCATCCTAGAAATTGCTGAAGCTTTTAAAATGGCTCAAGAAGCTGGACACGGTCCTAAACGATCAATCCTATTCTTACACGTCACTGGTGAAGAAAAAGGCTTATTAGGATCTAGCTATTATGCAGATATTGATCCTATTTTCCCGTTGGAAAACACCGTGGCCAATCTTAATATTGACATGATTGGACGTATAGATCCTAAACGCAAAGGCGATAGAAATTATATTTATTTAATCGGGTCTGATAAATTAAGTACGGAGCTACACGATGTCTCTGAAGCGGTGAACAAACAATTTACCAATATCGAATTAGACTATACTTACAATGATGAGAATGATCCTAACCGTTTTTATTACCGTTCTGATCATTATAATTTCGCCAAAAACAATGTGCCAATTATCTTCTATTTTAACGGGACTCACGACGATTATCACAAACCGTCAGATACGCCAGACAAGATTGAATATGATTTGTTGGAGAACCGAGCAAGACTAGTATTTCATACAGCGTGGGAATTAGCCAACAGACCAAATCGCATTGTGGCGGATAAAGCAGAAACAAAATAAAAATGTTAAAGTTTTGAAAACTAGTGCGTTTGAATCAAAATTTTGATTATCTTAGTGTAAGTATTGGGGTGCCCATTTAATGAGCTGAGAACACACCCATTGTACTTGCTAGGTAATGCTAGTAATAGGAATACAACAAGCAAAGGGAATAAACAATTTTAATATTGTTGTTCCCTTTGTTATTTTCTAGAGGTTTTTGGGTGTTAAGCGGTAACTTTTATAGGTGAAAGATGAATTTCATACCCTAAAAATTCACTTCACCTAAAAAAAGCTCCCTAAGTCGTTGAAATATGGTTAATTGAATATAAAGAGTAGCTTTAAGTTGAAAATCATAAACGCGCAATTGTGCCTTCATCTTTAACCTACCTGTATTTTGAGAGCTATACTAAACGATATTGTCCCACGATTACAACCATTCGAATACGCACTGCATTATGACACGCAGTTTATAAATCAAAAGTGGGTTTTAATTAATGGCATTGACGAAGCCAAGGCAGTGTATCTTTTTAAACCTAATAATGTACTGCTAATTTCTGAAGATAATCAGGTGACCAAAACCCGTTGGAGTTTTATTAACTCCAATTTCATTTCCATTACTACGGCAGATGGTATGATCTTGATTAAAGCGTATTATAAAGACAAGGACATGTTAGTATTGAATCAAAAGGAATCTGAAGACTATGCGTTCTTTATCAATTCCAGCGCCTATGAAACTACCATCGACACTAAAGAGGATGTGCAACAATACTTTAAGGACAAGTATCTTAAAAAGGCTACTCAACTCATTACTGAGCATCAGTTTTACTATATTCAACGTTTTAAGGAATATGGACCCTATACTTTAAAAGAGCTTTTAAAGAAGGTGAAAAACAAGGCTGTCAACGCATATTGTTTAGTTAGAGATGTCAATGAGTCCGATTACACCCATAAACTTCGCATTATTGATTTGATGCATGAACTCAATTAAAGCAAAAAAGGCAAATCCTAATGGGTTTGCCTTTTTCAATTCTGTATAATTTTGTGTGTTTAAATATGTAACGCTCTGTCTTCAGTCGCCGCTAGTGCTGCTTCTTTGGTAGCTTCAGCAAATGTAGGATGCGCATGAGACATACGGGCAATATCTTCTGCTGATGCTCTGTATTCCATCGCAACCACAACCTCTGCAATCATATCAGCTGCACGTGCGCCAATCATATGAACACCTAATATTTCATCTGTAGTTTTATCTGCAAGAACTTTAACAAAACCGTCCAAATCCATACTCGCTCTGCTTCTGCCTAAAGCACGCATCGGAAATTGGCCTGTTTTATAAGCAACACCTGCTTCTTTCAATTCTTCCTCAGTCTTCCCTACCGCGGCAACTTCTGGCCAAGTGTAAACCACGCCTGGAATTAGGTTATAGTCGATATGTGGTTTCTGACCAGCGATAACCTCAGCCACCAAAGTACCTTCTTCTGAAGCTTTATGGGCTAACATTGGGCCTTTAATCACGTCACCAATCGCATAAATATTCTTAACGTTGGTTTGTAAGTGTTCATTTACTTCAATTTGGCCTCTGTCGGTCAATTTTACACCAGCAGCTTCAGCATTTAAGCCATCAGTAAAAGGACGGCGCCCTACTGATACCAAACAATAATCACCTTTAAATTCAACTTCTTCACCTTTTTTATTGTCCGCTTTAACAATCACTTCATCGCCATTGCGTTCTACAGATTTCACTTTGTGAGAGACGTTCACATTGAATTTAGCTTTCTTAAATACCTTAGTCAACTCTTTAGACAATCCCGCGTCCATAGTAGGGATGATACGATCCATATACTCAATGACGGTCACTTCAGATCCTAATCTTCTGTACACCTGACCAAGTTCCAAACCAATAACTCCACCACCAATAACAATAAGATGCTTTGGAATTTCTTTCAACTTTAAAGCTTCAGTAGACGTAATTACGCGCTCTTTATCTAAAGTGATAAATGGTAAGCTTGATGGTTTACTTCCTGTAGCGATAATGATATGTTTTGCTTCAATTTCTTCTGTTTTTTCACCTGTTACAGTGATATGGGTAGCATCTTTAAATGCTCCTATGCCTTGATAAACATCAATTTTGTTTTTCTTCATCAAGAATTCAATACCCACAGTAGTTTGATCAACTACCGACTGTTTACGGGCAATCATTTGTTTAAGATTCACTTTAATATCACCAGGAATATCAATACCGTGCTCCTCAAAATGCTTAACTGCATCTTCATAATGATGTGAAGAATCTAAAAGCGCTTTACTTGGGATGCAACCTACATTAAGGCAGGTGCCGCCAAGTGTTGCATATTTTTCAATAATTGCAGTTTTCATGCCTAATTGTGCGCAACGAATTGCAGCTACATATCCTCCAGGACCAGAGCCAATAATGGCTACATCATATGAATTCATAAAATTGTTTTTTGATGTTTGTTAAATTCAACCACAAAAATACGATTTTGATTCACGTTTTACGAATAACCACCTAGGATTTTAAAAAACTTTGAAGGGATGACAGTCGCTCCTACAAGATTAATAAAAAGGTGCCCTACACTATTAAGATAGGTAGATATTGGTGTGCATTTTGTTTGATAGCAGTAGAACTTAAAAATAGATCTTCGTTTGATGACTAGGAAAGCCCTTCAAATACGTCATATCATGATGGCGGTTGTATGTTTCACCTCATTGATTACAAACATGCTGTGAGTGCTTCCTATATGATTGATCGAGGTTAATTTGTTGACCATAAATTCCCGGAACGCCTCCATATCTGAAACAATAACTTTTAAAAGGTAATCATAGTCTCCACTGATATGGTAACATTCCATCACTTCTTCCAAATTCGCTACTTCTCGCTCAAACTTAATGACATAATCTTGGGTATGCTGCACCAATTTAATATGGCAAAACGCTAAAAAATTCTTGTTTGCTTTTTCCTTTTGAATCAAGGCCACATAATTAGAAATCACTCCTTCCTTTTCCAGTTTCTTAATCCGTTCGTAGACTGCTGTAACAGAAAGATTCAATTTATTGGACAGCTCCTTGTTGGTTTGTTTACTATTGGCTTGAAGGAGTTTCAACAGTTTTTTATCGATGGCATCAAAATTCATAAAGGAAAATTTTTCTAATGAAACACAAAAATATGACATAAAAAAGATTTAACCTCTAAAAAACTACTATATGTTAGATTTATTATCTAACATTACTCACATCTATTGATTAATCTTCTAAAAAAAGGGATATTTGATTCAAATATTCACCTAAATTATAATATACTTATGGCATTCAAACCAGCAAATAACATACAAGATTTACAATATTTTGGAGAATTTGGAGGTGTCAACCCTTCCATATCCGACTCTTCAACCTACACCTTTCTATCGGCAAAAACCATGTTCGACACGTTTGAGGGCAACGCAGATGGGTGCTACCTTTACTCGCGTCATTCAACCCCTTCCAATCTGCATTTAGGTCAAGCTTTGGCTGCTATGGAAGGCACAGAAACCGCTAATGTAACTGCTTCTGGAATGGGCGCTATTACGGCAGTATTGATGCAATTGTGTGGCGCTGGAGATCATATTGTATCTAGCCGCACAATTTATGGCGGCACGTATGCCTTTCTGAAAAACTTTACGCCTCGTTTTAATATTGAAACCTCGTTTGTAGATATTACCAAGTTGGAAACTGTAGAGGCCGCAATTACTGCAAAGACAACAGTTTTGTATTGCGAATCCGTAAGCAACCCCTTATTGGAAGTTGCGGATATCAAAGCTTTATCCGCACTGGCAAAAAAGCATAACTTAAAGTTGGTGGTAGATAATACCTTCTCACCATTGTCCATCTCGCCTATCCAATTGGGAGCGGATATCGTGATTCACAGTTTAACCAAATTTATTAACGGCTCTAGTGATACTGTTGGAGGGGTGGTTTGTGGCACGCAACAATTTATTGACGACTTAAGAAGTGTCAATGACGGCGCCTGCATGCTTTTGGGCTCTACCATGGACAGTTTACGAGCGGCTTCTATTTTAAAGAATTTAAGAACCTTGCATATCCGTATGCAACAACACAGCGTGAACGCTAAATATTTAGCCGAAAAATTTGAAAAGGACGGATTGAAAACGGTTTATCCAGGTCTCGAGTCACACCCATCACACGAATTGTTTAAAATGATGATGAATGAAAAATACGGGTTTGGAGGTATGCTTACGGTAGACGTTGGCTCTCTTGACAACGCCAATGCTCTAATGGAATTAATGCAAAAGCAAAACCTAGGATACCTCGCCGTGAGTCTAGGATTTTACAAAACCTTGTTTAGTGCACCAGGGAGTTCAACCTCTTCCGAAATACCTGAAGACGAACAAAGGGAAATGGGCCTTAGTGATGGCTTGATCCGATTTTCTATCGGTTTGGACGCGGATATTGAAAGAACCTATTCCATGATGCATGCCTGTATGAAAGAATTAAAAATAGTAGAGTAAGCCTTTTTAAAATTATACTAATGTGTTGATGTCCATATTTAACTTCACACTTCTCATTATCCTATTTGAAAAACACCAGTGTATATGCACTGGTGTTTTGGTTTGATTATTTATTATTTTTAGAATAATTGCTGACATTTTAAGACCATTCACCAATAGAATTCACCTTTAAGAAATTTTTAAAACTCAATCCTATAGCTTCAGATCTCAATTTGATTTGCATAGGTTTGCCTAAAATCGTAACATTACGTACTCGAACATTCACCTAATCAAAATACCAAACTTCTTAATGGAAAGTAAAGACATTAAACCAAGAGAACCTCAGGATGAACACATCATTGAAAATAAAGAACTTAATATTTGGGAAGCCCTAATTCCTGTGTTCGTTTTAGTAGGCATGCTTGCGTATAATGTGTATGTGTATGGAGGTGATGCTTTAGGAGGATCCAATCAATTTATATTATTATTGGGAGGTGCCGTTGCGGCTGTGGTAGGAGTTTTCAACAAAGTGAGCTTTGAACAAATGTTGGAAGAGGTCTCTGAAAACATTAAAAGTACCGGCAGTGCCATTCTCATTCTGCTCATGGTGGGTGCATTGGCTGGAACCTGGCTGATCAGTGGCATTATTCCGACCATGATTTACTACGGATTACAAATCTTAAATCCGACCATATTCCTAGCCGCCTGCGTCATTATTTGTGCGATTATTTCAGTTGCAACGGGCAGCAGCTGGACGACGTCAGCCACTGTAGGTATTGCATTGATAGGCATCGCAGAAGCCCTGGGTGTGTCTCTGGGCATGACGGCAGGTGCGATTCTTTCAGGCGCTTATTTTGGGGATAAAATCTCGCCAATGAGTGACACGACCAACCTAGCTCCAGCTATGGCTGGCACAGATTTGTTTACCCATATTCGCTATATGCTCTATACTACAGTACCAACACTTATTGTCACTCTGATCGTATTCATTGTTATTGGTTTAAACATTGACACCACAGGAACTGCAAATACTGAAAGTATCATAAAAGCTGTAGATGAAGCCATCAACGTGAGTCCATGGTTATTTGTAGTACCATTACTCGTCATCATATTAATAATCAGAAAAACACCGCCTCTAGTAGCACTTCTTATAGGCACGCTATCCGCGGCTGCTGCGGCACTCATTTTTCAACCTAATATTGTTGCCGCAGTTGGCGGCGGCGGCTCCTTAACATTTTATACAGGTTATAAAGGCCTTATGGATGCTATTACTATAGAAACCTCCATCCCAACGAATAATGAAGCTCTGAAAGATCTGTTCTCCTCTGGAGGCATGTCTAGCATGTTAGGAACAGTGTGGTTAATACTTTGTGCCATGGTATTTGGAGGTATTATGGATGGCATTGGTGCCCTGTCTGCAATTAGTAAAGCACTATTGAAATTATTTCACACCACATTTGGCCTTTTCGCAAGTACGGTAGCCAGTTGTTTAGCATTGAATCTTACGGCTAGTGATCAATATTTAGCAATTGTGGTACCAGGAAAAATGTATGCTCAAGCGTATCGCGATAAGGGACTTGCACCTGAAAATCTATCCAGAACATTAGAAGATAGTGGCACCGTAACTTCAGTATTAGTACCATGGAATACCTGTGGCGCGTACCACAGTGGCGTTTTGGGGGTAGATACCATGCACTATGCCGGCTATGCCATTTTTAACTGGTTAAGTCCGTTTATGACGCTTCTCTTTGCCGCCTTCCGAATTAAAATTAGACAACTCACCACGGCCGATCTTAACAAGCAAGCTTAATTAACCTAACATCTTAAAACAATTTTACCATAGCTAAAATTTATTGCAATATAATTTTATATAATAAATTACTATAGCTATTGCAAAACTAAAGAGATAGTTTTGTAGGAGAAAATAATAGTAATTTAAAATAAAATAGAATATGGCAATTGTAGGAAGAACATTTCCAAATTTATCAGTGAACGCAATGAATGAGATGGGTGACACCTTCAAACTTAACGTTCTTGAAGAAGCAAAAAAAAATAATAAAAAAGTTTTACTTTTTTGGTATCCAAAAGATTTCACGTTTGTATGTCCAACGGAGTTACACGCTTTTCAAGCAGCCATAGGTGAGTTTGAAAAACGTAATACGATAGTCATTGGTGCATCATGTGACACTGCAGAAGTTCATTTTGCGTGGTTGAGCACCTCTAAAGATAACGGTGGAATTGAAGGCGTTACTTATCCAATTTTAGCTGACTCCAATAGAAATCTTGCCTCTACGTTAGGGATTTTAGATATTACCAATGAAACTTACGACGAAGAAACAGGACATGTAACAGTAGATGGAGACAACGTGACTTACAGAGCCACTTACATCATTGATGAAGAGGGTACTGTAGTTCATGAAAGTGTTAACCATATGCCACTTGGTAGAAATGTAAATGAATTTTTACGTTTAATTGATGCTTACACGCACGTACAGGAAAAAGGTGAAGTTTGTCCAGCAAACTGGGAAGAAGGAAAAGATGCGATGCAAGCTAATGCCAAAGGTACTGCTGAATACTTAAAAGCGCACTTAAACTAATTTAGATTGTTATAAGATATGCAAAGAGGCAATCTTGAAGAGTGTATTAAGATTGTCTCATTTTCCTTAGTTAACTTTTTAAAAAACAGATATTATGGTAAAGGAATTAGAACAAGATAATTTAGAACAATTAGTGTCAGAAAATGATACTGTAGTGGTACAATATTCCGCTACTTGGTGTGGTAATTGCAGAATTATGAAACCAAAATTTAAAAAATTAGCAACGGAAAACGAACATATGACTTTTGTGATGGCTGATGCTGAAAAGTTTCCAGATTCAAGAAAATTGGCCTCAGTAGATAATTTACCTACGTTCGCCATCTTCAAAAATGGAGCTTTTGTTAATCAGGTACAGACCAACAAATATGAAGTTTTAAAAGATTTAGTCAATGAAGTTACCAGTAATTAAACACTTGACTCAATTTATTGAGGACAATGATGAAGATTTTGTAGTAGAGACTATCGAAACCTTGGAAAACCTAACCGAAGTGCCTTCTTTAAAAGATGAAGAGTTGGATGTTATTGGAGAGTTAATCTCTAATATGTACGGCGCCTTAGAAGTCCACAAGATGGTAAAGGATGGTACACCTAAAAAAGAAGCCTTAAACAGTTTTATGTCTCGTGTATTGGGATCTATTGACAAATAACTTCAGCATAAAAATATAAAAAGCCACTTCAATTGAGGTGGCTTTTGTATTACATATATTTAGTATTGTAAATCTATTTTTTAGCCCCTGGCAAAAGTACAGCATCAATGACGTGAATCACCCCATTCGATTGCATGACATCAGCAATGGTTACCATGGCAGAATTAGCATTTTCATCTGTAATATAAATAGCCTTACCTTTTTTAAAAGCCGTTAATGTTCCGCCGCTAACCGTTTTAATTGCCGCTTTCCCTTTCCCTTTCTTAATTAATTTTGATATTTCTTTAGCAGTCAATTTACCTGCAATTACGTGATAAGTTAAAATAGATTGCAACTGCGCTTTATTTTCTTTCATTACTAGGGTTTCCACTGTGCCCATTGGTAACTTATCAAAAGCTGCATTTGTTGGTGCAAACACGGTAAACGGTCCTTTACCAGACAACACGTCTACTAAGTCAGCTGCTTTAACGGCCGCTACTAAAGTAGTATGGTCTTTTGAATTGATCGCGTTCTCTACGATATTTTAGTTGGGAACATTTCAGCACCACCAACCATTTTGGTGTCTTGCTTCATCATCTTGTTTTGAGCAACACCTGTTAGTCCAATAAATAGTGCTCCAAATAATAAGGTTGCGGTAAATAATTTTGTCATTTTCATAGTTGTGAATTTTAAGTTTGTATTCTGAAACACTTACGATAATATTTAAATGACGGTTTTATATTTTCCGTTTTAATTTGATGGACTAAATGGCTTCGTTTTTATTCGCAATTAAATTTTTTGCGTATCTTACTTATGAATTAAAGATCACGACATGGCGGACACTAATTATATCAAAGTTTTTTCAGGAAATTTCATTTATGCACAAATGATCATCAATCGGCTGGAGGAAGTCGGCATCCGTGCCGTTG
The DNA here is from genome assembly GCF_007997285.1 of Gelidibacter salicanalis. Classification (GTDB taxonomy): domain Bacteria; phylum Bacteroidota; class Bacteroidia; order Flavobacteriales; family Flavobacteriaceae; genus Gelidibacter; species Gelidibacter salicanalis. Next base: position 83,056 of record NZ_VORX01000004.1, on the reverse strand, counting down.
TTAAGGATGAGTCTGAATCCGGAAGACTGGCAGGCTTTGGTTCTCCTATTCAAGGGTTTCAAGACATTTACGTCAGTGAGGACGAACTTACCAAGGCTCTTCCTATTGTAGAGCTTGCAAATTCTGACTTAAAAGCACAAAAAAACCCTGAATAGACTCAGGGTTTATATTAAATATATTTTTAAGATTAGGCGTTTACTGCATACATCTTATCTCTTAATTCTTTTATTTTCTTGTCGTCCATATACTCGTCAAAAGTCATGTAACGATCAATAGCACCATTCGGAGTCAATTCAATAATTCTATTGGCTACGGTTTGTGCGAACTCATGATCATGAGTGGTGAACAGCACCGTTCCTTTAAAGTTAGCTAGAGAATTATTGAATGCTGTAATACTTTCCAAATCCAAGTGATTGGTAGGCTCATCCAACATTAATACATTAGCTCTCATCATCATCATTCTACTTAACATACATCGTACTTTCTCTCCTCCAGACAAAACATTTGATGTCTTTAAAGCTTCTTCGCCACTAAAGATCATCTTACCCAAAAAGCCACGAATATGAACTTCTTCGCGCTCTTCTTCAGTAGTAGCCCATTGACGTAACCAATCGACAAGTGTCAAATTGTTGTCAAAAAACTCACTATTGTCTAATGGTAAATAAGATTGCGTAGTGGTAATTCCCCAATTATATTCCCCTTTATCTGCTTTTTCCTTACCATTTAAAATTTGATAAAAGGCTGTGGTAGCTCTAGAATCTTTGGAGTAAACGACAACTTTATCGCCTTTCGCTAAGTTGATATCTACATTTTGAAATAATATCTCCCCTTCTAAAGATGCCGTAAGACCGTTGATGTTCAAAATCTGATCTCCAGCTTCTCTATCGCGCTCAAAAATGATGGCCGGATAACGTCGGCTAGAAGGTTTGATATCCGAAATGTTCAATTTCTCGATCATCTTCTTTCTACTAGTGGCTTGTTTAGACTTTGCAACGTTGGCAGAAAAACGACGTATAAACTCTTCCAATTCCTTTTTCTTCTCTTCAGCCTTTTTATTTTGTTGTGAACGTTGTCTCGCCGCTAATTGAGAAGACTCATACCAAAATGTATAGTTACCGGAGTAATGGTTAATTTTCGAAAAATCGATGTCAGAAATATGCGTACAAACCGAATCTAAAAAGTGTCTATCGTGAGATACCACAATCACACAGTTTTCGTAATTCGCCAAAAAGTTTTCTAACCACGAAATGGTTTCATAATCCAAGTCGTTGGTAGGCTCATCCATAATCAATACATCAGGATTTCCAAATAACGCTTGAGCTAATAAGACCCGTACTTTTTGTTTCCCATCCAAATCCTTCATCAACGTGTAATGGTACTCTTCTTTAATCCCTAAATTAGATAACATGGCAGCAGCGTTACTATCCGCATTCCATCCGTTCATTTCTTCAAATTGCACCTGAAGCTCACCAATTTTATCAGCATTTTCATCGGTATAATCCGCGTATAATGCATCAATCTGACTTTTAAGATTATAAAGAGGTTTGTTCCCCATAATGATGGTTTCCAATACCGTATGCTCGTCATACAAGTTGTGGTCTTGCTCCAAAACTGACATACGCTTCCCGGCCTCCAAATGCACATGGCCAGAAGTTGGGTCCATTTTGCCAGCTAATATTTTTAAGAAAGTGGACTTTCCGGCACCGTTAGCGCCAATAATACCGTAGCAATTGCCTTGGTTGAAAGAAGTGTTGACTTCGTCAAAAAGGATGCGTTTGCCAAACTGAACTGAAAGATTAGAAACTGATAACATTTTATAGGTTTTAAATAAGCTGCAAAAGTATAAAATTACAACCATTTTATGAAACTTATTGGTCGCTATTTAAGAGGTCAACTTACAGTGGTGAATATTCGGAAATATCAGTATCTACCTGAGATAAAAGACATTTACGACAGGGTATATCTAAACATTTAACAGCGCCTTAACAACAAAGTGCACAAACTAGTTTTATTTTTGTTTGCAACGCACCCAGCACCTAATCTTTTTAGTTTATGAGAATCTACATTATGTCATTAATGCTTTTGTCAATGCTCATGGGTTGCAAAAAAAACACTAATGATGCGGAAGGTGCTGCTTACTTTGGAGGTGAAATTATCAACCCAACCAACGACTATGTGTTACTTTACTCTCCAAACAGCCAATCTGAAACTTCGGACACTTTATTTTTAAACGAAAGCAATCGTTTTTTTACCAAGTTAGACCCACTACAATCTGGCCTTTACACGTTCATCCATGGTGGACAATACCAAATGGTGCTTTTAGAACCACAGGATAGTGTGATGCTGCGATTAAATACTATTGATTTTGACGAATCGTTGGTTTTTACAGGTTCAGGTGCTAAAAAGAATAATTTTTTAGTGAAAATATTTCTTGAAAATGAAGCCGATCAGGGCAATTTCATGAATATTTCCCAGATGCAACCAGAACGTTTTGAAAAATACATTGATTCTGCCCGCACTGAACGCCTTACTGAACTTTCCGACTTTTCCGATAAAAAAACGCTTTCTCCTCTTTTTGATAAAATTGCACAAACAAGTATTAATTATAGTTATTACAGCACCAAGGAAATGTATCCTTTTGCGTATTATGGTTACAGAAATTTAAGGAACTATAAAGAATTGCCTGCCCAATTTTACGCCTATAGAGATGATATCGACTACAACATTAGCACTCTTAGCGATTTCTTTATTTACAATCGCTTTTTATATTCCCATTTCAATAATATGGCTCTGGAAGAATTTTACGCAAATTCAGATGAGCAAGCCATCTTTAATAAAAATTCCGTGATTTATAATTTGGAGAAACTAAAATTGATGAACGATCGCGTTTCCAATGACACCATAAAAAATAAATTATTAAGAAATACGGCACGTGATTTTATTTCGGTTTGCGAAGACTCTACAGATGTGGCGGTAATTGTAGACTCTTACCTCAGCAAAAGCACCAACCCTCAAGATAAAGAATACATCCAAGGTTTAGCTACCGCTATTCGGAAATTGAAACCAGGCAAGGTTATTCCTGATGTCGACTTGGTAAATTATGATAACGAAGTCCTCGCGCTCAGCACCATCATTAGCAAGCCCACAGTTATTTATTTCTGGTCTTCTAATCTGAAGATACATTATAAGAACAGCCATTTTAAGATCATGGACTTAAAGAAAAAGTATCCTAATATTAATTTTATAGCCATTAACATCAACGATAATGATAAGAAATATTGGAAAAAAACTTTAGATGAATTCAAGTTTTCCAGTGAGAATGAATATCAATTTAAAGATCCTATCAACGCGAAGCAAACCCTGGTCATTAATAGTGTTTACAAAATGATTATGATAGATGAGGATTTACGCATTGTAGATACATACTACAACATGTTCCACAATACATTTGAAGATAAACTGAAAGAATTAAATCAATAAAAAAAGGCTCCGTTTTGGAGCCTCTTTTAATCTATAGGTGCTAAAAAATTAGTTTCCTTTGTTGTAGTCTGCTAAAAATTGCTCTAAACCGATATCCGTCAATGGGTGTTTCAACAAGCCTGTAATAGAACTTAATGGACCAGTCATAACATCAGCTCCTAATTTAGCACAATCAATGACGTGCATTGTGTGACGCACGGAAGCCGCTAAAATTTCAGTTTCAAAACCGTAGTTATCATAAATCATTCTGATTTCTGCAATAAGGTTCAATCCATCCGTTGAGATATCATCCAAACGACCAATAAATGGCGACACATAAGTGGCACCCGCTTTTGCTGCCAATAACGCTTGCCCTGCAGAAAACACTAAAGTCATATTTGTTTTGATGCCTTTATCGCTAAAATATTTACACGCTTTTACGCCGTCCTTAATCATTGGTAACTTCACCACAATTTGCTCATGAAGTTCCGCTAACGCTTCTCCTTCTCTTACCATGCCTTCAAAATCTGTAGCAATAACCTCTGCACTAACATCTCCATCTACCAAATTGCAAATGTTAACATAGTGTTTCATGATATTGTCCGTTCCTGTAATGCCTTCTTTAGCCATTAATGACGGATTGGTGGTAACACCATCTAAAATACCCATGTCTTGGGCTTCTTTAATTTGCTCTAAATTAGCGGTATCGATAAAAAATTTCATAGAAAATAATATATATTAGTTGTGTTTTTAAAGTGCTGCAAAGTTACAATTAATATGTACGAGGTCTGTTTTAATTTAATTAAAACATATCAACAGCTTAGCGCGGATTTTAGGCTTATAATTTATAATGATTCATCAGCATACGTTCGTACACCTTGTCTGGTAAGATGCGCTTTAGTGCGATAGAAAATTTTTGCATGAACTCCCCTACCTTATAATGAATTTTAGGATGTGTTATCGTGATGACTTTATAAATCGCATCGGCCATGAGCTGCGGATCTTTGCCACTGCTGACGTGGGAGTCCATCAATTTTAGGGTGTCTGCATATTGTTTTTTATAAGGCGAATTCTCCAAAATTGGAGCATGATACCGTCCTGCAGCTATATTGGTGGCAAAATCTCCCGGTGCCACATTGGTCATGTGAATATTAAATGCTTTAATTTCCATTCGAAAGGCCTCGGTAATTAATTCTAACGCTCCTTTACTAGCACTGTACACACCTCTGTAAGGCAAGCCCATATATCCCGCAATTGAAGTGACATTAATAATAAGACCCGAATTTTGGACTCTCATTTGTGGTAATACTGCTTTAATAACACGGATTGGTCCAAAGAAATTGGTCTCGAAATTGCGTTTAATTTCAGCATCTGGAATTTCCTCAATCGGTCCAGTGATGCCAGCGCCAGCATTGTTGATTAAAACATCCAAACGTCCACTCTTCGCTAAAACGGTTTTAACGGCTTCATTTATAGAATCTGAATCCGCCACGTCCAATTTCACCAAACTAAACATACTGTCAGGGTAACGTTCAGGGCTTCTGCTGGTGCCATAAACCGTAAACCCCTTTTGGGATAAATATTCACCCACAGATTTACCAATTCCTGATGATCCACCGGTAATTAATACAACTTTAGACATGTAAACTAACTGATTAAAAAATGTGTAATTTGAGTTTGAACTCGTTTCTGGAAGCTAAAATAGGAAGAAGATATGTAAAAGAAGTTTCCTTAAGAAAAGGATTTCACTATAGCGCATAAAAAAAGGCAAGCTACCTACATCACACCGCTACGACCACTTACCTTTGCTGCGTTCCCGCCCTGGAGGATTCAGCAGGAGCTGGTTGTGTAGGACTTGCCAGCTGCAAAGATACAATCTTTTACTACTTTTGCAATGATTTTTTAAACTGAATTTAATTAAATACCTTGCTTTAAAAATTAAAACAATGATGTCTTCAACTAAACTTTTTATAATCACTGTCTTAAGTCTTTTATTATGGACATGTGGTGATAATCCAAACGGTAAAAAAAGCAACTTTTCTCTTAAAACAGGTGCTACGAACAATACAATTGCCTTAGGTGAGACCCTTAAATTGTCTATTGACAATCCAAAAAACAAAACCATCTCAGAAATCACCTATCACTTAAATGGTAAAACAGTAGAAGATAATTTTACGACCAACAATTTACCTTTAGGCGTGCATCAATTGACGGCCAAAGTAACGTATGAGGATACTTCGGAGGAAACCTCTACAAACATTACAGTTTTAAATGATAAAGCTCCGGTTATTTATAGCTACAAAATTCTTAATGAATATCCACACGACATCACATCCTATACTCAAGGCTTAGAATTTTATAACGGAATATTGTATGAAAGTACAGGGCAATATGGCGAATCTAAATTGCGCAAGGTAAAGCATGAAACTGGAGAGAATATTAAAAGTATCAATCTCGACAATCAATTTTTTGGCGAAGGTCTTACGGTACTGAATGATAAGGTATATCAACTCACTTGGAAAGAAGGCATTGGTTTAGTTTACAACGCAGAAACATTAGAGAAAACTGGAAGTTTTAATTACGGGAAGAGCAAAGAAGGCTGGGGATTATGTAATGACGGAAAAGTTATTTATAAATCAGATGGCAGCAATAAGATATGGAAGCTTAATTCAGAAACTTTAGCTGAAGAGGACTATATCCAAATTTTTACCAATACCGGAAAAATTGATAATTTGAATGAATTAGAATACATCAACGGCAAAATCTACGCGAACATCTATCAACGAAATGGCGTGTTGATCATTAATCCCGAAAATGGCGCAGTAGAAGGCGTGATTGATTTCTCACCACTACAAAAGCTAGTAAAACAACATCCAGATTTGGACGTGTTAAATGGTATTGCCTACAACCCTACCACAAAGACCATTTTTGTGACGGGAAAAGATTGGGATAAATTGTTTGAAGTAGAAGTTTTCGTGAAATAGTTACAGTTATTTATGAGGTCAGAATAACTTTACATTGTCAAATAACGATTAACTGAAATCCTATGCAAACTTTCGAAATACATATCATTGTCACACAAGATGATCTGGATCACCTCAACCATGTCAATAATGTCCGGTATGTGCAATGGGTGCAAGATGTCGCGGAACAACATTGGAATACCACTGCTACTAAACAAATGCTCGAAGACTATTTTTGGGTACTTCTAAATCATGACATCTCTTACAAAAATCCTGCTATTCTAGGTGATGTGTTGACTCTTAAAACGTATATTAAAGAATCTGGTGGAGTTACTTGCATCCGAATGGTCGAAATTTATAACAAGAATACCGATAAGCTTTTGGCGTCTTCAGCGACCAAATGGTGCTTGGTGGCACAACATAATATGAAACCCGCACGAATTACCGACGAGATCCGAACACTTTTTAGTTAAATTAAAATTAAAAAAGCTGTTAAAGTCTCTTAACAAACCACTTGCGTACCCCTAAATTGGTTTAATTTACTCTCAACCAAACCAATCCCTAGTGTTTAAAATTACGTTTTTCTTCTGTCTGTGCACTTCAATAATGTTTTCACAACAAATTACAGGAACGCTATATGACGCGGAAGCGCCTATTTCAGGTGCCAAAATAATGAACGTCAGTTCCAAAAGTATCACATCAACTGACGGTCGTGGTAATTTTACAATTTACGCGCAAATCAACGATACGCTGCTCTTCAGTTCGCTATTTCATCACACCAAACAAGTTGTCGTTTTAAAAACACATATGGAAGGCGATCAGGTTTTCGAACTTAAAAAAATCCTCAATGAATTGGACGAAGTGGATATTAAAGGACCTATTGCCGAAAAAAAAATGGACGAAAAGGAAGAGACCAATAGGATTAACAAACAATTTAAGACGGATGTCGAGCGCAACCCCCACTTGTACAGAAGACCAAATGCGAACGCCGGTCCAATTGATTTTTTAGAGATTGGTAGGCGCATTCAAAAACTTTTCGCTCGTAAAACGCCAAAAGATAACCAGCCAGAAGAAGTTGTTGAAACCACGGTAGAAGCATCAGATTTAGCCACTTTATTTGAAAAGGATCCTTTTTTTAACGACAACTTTCTACTCCTAAATTTGAATATTACCAAAGATTATAAACATCTTTTCTTTACATATTGTGAGACGAAAAACATGTCTTCCTTACTTCTACAGTCCGAAAACAGCATTTATCTAATTGACAAATTTTTAGAATATAGTGAGGGATTTAGAGTAATCCTTGCCGAAAGTCAACAGCGTTAACCAAAGTTTTGCATCTGCTGCTTTAATACTCTTTCTAATCTTTTGAGAATCTGCTTATAAAAATTGCTTTACTTGAGACATTACTAAATTAATTAAAGCGTTCAAGCAACTTCATAATTTCAAAAGTTATATTTTTGAATCTTATATGAACGGAACGTCACAATGAAAAGAAGCCTTTACTTTTGTCTTACATGTCTTACCCTAATTTTATGGAGTTCATGCCGTAAAGATTTCGACTTTCAACCGAGTCAAGGTGAATTAACCTTTTCCAAAAACACGGTATATTTAGATACTGTATTTACAAATATTGGCTCCAGCACCTATAATTTAAAAGTGTTTAATAGATCAGATCAGGACATCTCCATTCCAACTTTACGATTGGGTCAAGGTCAGGCTTCAAGCTACCGACTTAATGTTGATGGTATGGCGGGAAAAGAATTTCAGAATGTTGAAATATTAGCCAAAGACAGCCTGTTCATATTTATTGAAACAACCATCGATATTCAGACTCTCGTCACTTCAAAAAATCAGTTTTTATATACGGATGTGATTGAATTTGATCGTGGTACCAATCTGCAGAAAGTTAATCTGGTCACCCTGGTGAAAGATGCCGTTTTCATCTATCCGAATAAAGATTCGCAAGGACTAGTAGAAACCTTAACCTTCGACTTAGATGACGATGGTGTTGCCGATAAAACTGAGATTCAAGGTCGATTTTTAAACGATTCAGAATTGAAGTTTACTAACGCTAAACCTTACGTCATTTATGGATATGCGGGAGTCGCTGAGAATAAAACCCTCACAATAGATGCAGGCGCACGCGTCCATTTTCATTCTAATTCAGGTATTTTGATAACTAAAAACGCATCCTTAAAGGTGAACGGTGCATTTAGCCCTGACCAAACCACTATGGTCAATGAAGTCATTTTTGAAAGCGACCGTTTAGAACCGTTGTTTAAAAATATTCCAGGACAATGGGGCACTATTTGGTTGTTTCAGGGGAGCAAGGAAAATGAGTTTAATTATGCAACCATTAAGAATGCCACCATTGGAATTCTTGCGGAGAATAATCAAAACACAAACATCCCGAAGTTAACCATCAAAAACTCTAAAATCTATAACTCGAGTAATTTCGGGATTTTAGGTCGCGCCACTTCAATTACTGCAGAAAACGTGGTGTTTAATATCGCGGGGCAATCAGCTTTTGCAGGCACTTACGGAGGATCTTATAATTTCACCCATTGCACCATAGCCAATTACTGGTCAAATAGTTTCCGACAATTTCCTGCCCTCTACCTTAATAATTTTGAAATTTTAGAAGATGATTCAGTTAAAACCAATGCCCTTTCAGCAGCCAATTTTAATAATTGCATCATTTACGGAAATGACAATCCTGAATTTCTCTTAGAAGAAGAACCGGGCGCCGATTTCAACTTTAAATTCACCAATAGTTTGGTCAAATTTGACGATCCCAATAACCGTTTTGGAACCGACGCAAATTACGATTTTAAAAACACGGCCTTATACGACAACGTGGTGTATAACCAAGATCCTGATTTCCGAGATCCTCAAAAGAATAATTTGAGCATTGGCCAGAATTCAGCCGCCATAAATGTGGTTGGGCCAAATTTATATTCAAATCAGGTGCCTTTTGACCTTCTCAAACAATCAAGAACTGCTGCACCAGATTTAGGTGCGTACCAACATATGGTATTTGAAGAGTAAACCACTGCTCTACCCCGATTATTGCATAAAATAAAAAGACCTCACAAGTATTAAAACATGTGAGGTCTATCCGTGCCCAGAAAAGGGGGCCAATTATTTATGCAAACAAAGGTTTTCCTTTCATCATTTCATTCACTTCGGCGCCAATGGCATCCAATTTATCTTGGTTTTCGTGATTGGAAAGTACTTCATCAATCATACCGACGATAGCATCCATATCAGATTCCTTTAAACCTCTCGTAGTAATGGCCGGGGTTCCTATTCTAATCCCAGAAGTTACAAATGGCGATTTATCATCAAACGGCACCATGTTCTTATTTACGGTAATATCAGCTTTCACTAAAGCTTGTTCAGCATCTTTTCCTGTAATGTTTTTGTTTCTTAAATCAATCAACATCATATGGTTGTCTGTTCCACCAGAAATTATGTGGTAGTCTCTATCCACAAATGCCTTGGCCATAGCCGCCGCATTATTTTTAACTTGCAGCATGTAGTGCATGAACTCATCCGTCAATGCCTCACCAAACGCAATTGCTTTTGCTGCAATAATGTGCTCTAAAGGTCCTCCTTGATTTCCAGGAAATACACCCGAATCTAAAACAGAAGACATCATTCTTAAATTTCCTTTTGGTGCTTTCATGCCAAATGGGTTTTCGAAATCTTCGCCCATCAAAATCATACCTCCTCTTGGGCCTCTTAAAGTTTTATGGGTCGTGGTAGTTACGATGTGGCAGTGTGGCATTGGGTCATTCATGATCCCTTTGGCGATTAAACCAGCAGGATGGGAAATATCAGCCATCAATACCGCCCCCACCTGATCAGCAACTTGTCTGAAGGCTTCAAAATCCATATCGCGAGAATAAGCAGATGCGCCTGCAATAATCATCTTTGGCTTTTCTTTTTTTGCCGTTTCTTCTAATTTATTATAGTCAATTAATCCTGTTTCCTTATCAACACCATAAAATGAAGGATTGTAAAGTTTTCCAGAAAAATTTACGGGCGACCCGTGAGTTAAATGTCCTCCATGCGACAAATCAAACCCGAGTATTTTATCACCAGGCTTTAAACACATAGAATATACTGCAGTATTGGCTTGGCTTCCTGAATGCGGTTGCACGTTAGCATATGCTGCACCAAATAACGCTTTAGCACGATCAATGGCCAATTGCTCCACTTCATCTACCACTTCACAACCACCATAATAGCGCTTTCCAGGATAGCCTTCAGCATATTTATTGGTCAAAACTGATCCTGCGGCTTCCATTACCTGATTGCTCACAAAATTCTCTGAAGCAATAAGTTCTAAACCGTGTAATTGTCTTTCTTTTTCAGCTTCTATAAGCTCAAATATTTGTTGGTCACGTTGCATAAATGTTGTGTTTTTAGTCCCCTTAAATAAAGGATTTAATGAATATTTTTAGTTTAACCAAAAGTACTAAATACAATACTTATTTCAGACAAAAAAAGAATTTTTCATATCATTTAAATCGAACTTGAAATTGATTGGAAGCCACATAATTTTAAGTCTTTTTTGGGATTTTAATTAAAAAAAATATGTAGGTTTGAATACATTTAAACAAAAACTAATTAATCGCAACACTATGCCTTTATCAGCAAATAACCCCGATAGAACATCGTGGCTTCACGTGGGAAAGAACTCTGATTTTCCTATACAGAACATCCCTTTTGGTGTATTCTTAACACGAGATGACATCATTACCATTGGATCTCGAATTGGCGATACCGCCATTGACCTTGGTGCTTTGCATCAATTAGGCTATTTTGAAGGTATCCCACTGACGGATGATATTTTTCTGCAGGACACCTTGAATGATTTTATTGCTGATGGCCGCAAAACATGGCGTGCCGTAAGAGATAGAATTGCTGAAATTTTTGACAGCAACAACACCATCTTAAAAAACAATACCAAACATAAAGAAATCGTCCTTTTTAGATTGGATGAAATTGAAATGCAATTGCCGGTTCAAGTTGGTGATTATACTGATTTCTATTCGAGTATGGAGCATGCCACCAACGTGGGCACCATGTTTAGGGATCCTGATAATGCGTTAATGCCAAATTGGTTGCATATTCCTGTGGGATACCACGGGCGTAGCTCTTCGATAATTCCTTCGGGAATTCCGATACATAGACCACAAGGTCAAACCATGCCAGAAGGAGCTACCGAACCGATTTTTGGTCCTTCCAAATTGATCGACTTTGAATTGGAAATGGCTTTTATTACAACAGATGCCAACGATTTAGGAGAACCAATCCCAGTAAATGAAGCCGAGGAATATATTTTTGGATTGGTCCTATTTAACGACTGGTCTGCCCGTGATATCCAAAAATGGGAATACGTGCCTTTAGGACCATTCTTAGCTAAAAACTTTGCATCTTCTATGTCGCCTTGGATTGTAACCTTAGATGCTTTAGAACCTTTTAAAGTAGAAAGTCCAAAACCAATCAAACCATTGCTGCCTTATTTAAAATCTAAAGGCAAAAAAGGTTATGACATCAATTTAGAAGTCGCCATTCGTCCAAAAAATGCAAAAGAAGCCATTGTCAGCAAATCCAATTTTAAATATATGTATTGGAATATGTCCCAGCAATTGGCACATCACACGGTTAATGGTTGTCCGGTAAATTCTGGTGATATGATGGGAAGTGGTACAATTTCAGGTCCTACGGAAGAATCGTATGGATCTATGTTGGAATTGACCTGGAGAGGCGAAAAACCATTAACCATGAAAGACGGCACGGAACGCAAATTTATCAATGATTTTGATACAGTGATCATGAGAGGACATTGTGAGAAAGACGGTACGAGAATTGGTTTCGGCGAAGTTTCTACCCAATTGTTACCAATTTATAATTCGCAGAAAAACAAGAAAAAATAACATTTTAACATATTTAAAACTGAAGCACGACGCGTCACATCACTGATCTTCGTGCTTTTTTATGTTTAGGCGTCAGATAAAGTTAGCCACTCCCTTTACATTTGGCATATAAATTGAAATCCTCTAACTTTAACCTTCAAACTCACAGAATTATGACGTCAAAACTACTTTATGCGGTATTAATTTTGCTTTTAATGTCCTGCAGCGGTAAAAAGCAAATTGAAAAGGCGCTCTATTCTGGTAATTACAATCAAGCCTTACAAGATGCACTAAGAAAGCTCGAAAACAACAAGGATAATGAACGTAAGCAAGATTTTGTGGTAATGCTACAAACGGCTTATGAAAAGGCGAATGAGCGCGATTTAAAAAATATTAAACATCTTCAAAAAGATGCTAATCCTGAGCAGTATAAAACAATCTATGATTTATATCTCAATTTGGAGGCGCGTCAAAACGCCGTAAAACCTGTTGTCCCCTTACAGCTTAACGGCAAGACTATTGTTTTAGAATTTCCCGATTATTCTGACGCCATTGTAAGCTCTCGCGCTGACGTTTCTGAGCATTTTTACACTAAAGGTTTACAGCTTTTAAAATCAAATTTTAAAGACGATTTAAAGGACGCTTATAACACCTTTCATTACATTGATCAAATCAATCCTAACTATAAAAATGTCCGTAATTTAAAGCAAGAAGCGTACCACCGCGGAACGGATTATGTGATTGTAACGATAGAGAACCAGACCAGGCAAATTATCCCAAGACGGTTGGAAGACGACTTGCTTAATTTTGATACTTATGGTTTAAGTCAATTTTGGACGGTGTATCATGCCAATCCTGATAGTGATATTGATTATGATTATGCGATGGCATTGCAACTAAAACAGATTAATATTTCTCCAGAGCGATTTCATGAAAAAGAATTTCTAAGAGAAAAAGAATTTGTGGATGGCTGGAAATACAAATTAGATCGCGCTGGCAATGTGATGAAGGACAGCTTGGGTAAGGATATTAAAATTGATAAAATTGTTACTGCAAGAGCGGGATACATTGAATATCGTCAAGTAAAATCAACTCAAGTGCTAGCTGAGGTGGTATATGTAGACCTCAAAAACAACCGCACCTTAGATGTGTTTCCAATTAAAAGTGAGTTTGTATTTGAAAACCATTATGCGATTTATAAAGGCGATAAACGGGCACTAAATCAAGCTGATTTTGATTTACTTCGCTTTAAACCACTCCTATTCCCAAGTGATATTGAGATGGTTTATGATACAGGAGAAGACTTGAAACTCCAATTAAAACAGATTATTAATTCTTATAAAATTCGGAATTAGCAATTACCCAATAGCTTATTACAATATTCTCTCAACTAAAAAATCTTCAGCCCGAAAACGACTGAAGATTTTTTTTTGTAAATTATAATTTGGATGTGAAGCGTATTTTCTCGTATTACAGCTGTTACAAAGTCAATGACTTCTTAAAATTATTCTTCAGCCTATTTCTGAAAAACATTCCTAACAGATAAAATAAACATCCGACTACTACTGATATGAGTCCAAAAATTATGACGCTATCATTTTGGTTAGTTGATTGTGCGATAATGATGGAAATTACGCCAAGTAAAACAGTTATAATAGGAAAAACAGAGATCACAGGATTTGGTTTAAGGTCTAATTTTATCAAGGTGCCTTTGCCTGACGCTATGAGTTTCCCTGTTAAATAAGCCGATTTCCTTTTAAAATTGGGGACATTCCAGGTGATGTAGGTCCATTTATCATAGACGGCAAATTCATTAGCACCTGTAAATTTTCCAACAAAGTTTAAGCCACTTCGCCCAAAAACCTCTTCAATATGCTGCCTTAATTGATCACCAATTAAATTTGAAGCGTACTTCGTTTTATCAATATTAAATAGTTTGTCCATCATTATATATCGTTCTATTAATCAATATACAATTTATAAATAACGTAATAAAGCTTCTAAGCTAACTAATTTTAAAAATGCGGTGCAACTTTTATTCAAAGACTATCAAATAAATGTTTCAAAATTCAAGTTATTGATGCCGCCATGGCTATCATGTTTTACCACTGCGCCGTTTTTCAATACCAATAATTGAGGTGACTCGTGCATGACATTAAATTGACTCGCGATCCCATTGGAAATATCACGATGGTTCAGCAAGTCCAAATAGTATAAATCGGCTTGACTTTCTTCAAGTTGGTAGTCTTTTTTAAATTGGCTAATTACCATTCTACTCACTCCGCAACGGGTAGAGTGTTTAAAAATAAACTGTGTTTTGGTTTTAGATCGCTCTTTTATCTCGTCTAATTGCGCTAAAGTGTTGAGCTCTATCCAAGGTAAATCGCCTGTTGATTTTTTCCCTTCACCACTTTTTGATTCAGTTGAATCGCTGTTAAATAACTTATTAAATAATCCCATAATATGTTTCGTGTTTTATCCCTTGACTTCGGAATTTCCTGAATTCAAAGTTAGATTTTATAATTAGATTAACGGAACGCAGTTCCTATAATAACTATCTTTATTACATCAGTCGCAACAATCTTAAATGCTTACAAACTGACTTAATGTCTTGCTATCACTGCGTTTAGGTGACTTTTTGTCGGTGGTTTCCAATTGGTAAGGTAATTGACTTATACCGCATACGCACACATCATAGTATGATGAATAGTGTAATTATTATCGCACAATAAAAAATTAAATTAGTGTTACTAACCTATAAAAACATACCCATTAGCGGGACAAAATTATGAATTTTAACGATTATACCATAAAATCACAGGAGGCCATTCAGCATGCGCAACAGCTTGCTCAAAGTCTTGGTCACCAACAAATAGAAAATGAGCATATTTTTAAGGCCATTTTTGAAGTAGACGAAAATGTATTGCCATTCCTTCTTAAAAAATTGAATGTCAATATGAGCCTTTTACAACAGACCTTAGACAAGCAATTGGAAAGCTATGCGAAAGTTTCTGGAGGTGATATTATGCTGTCTAGAGAAGCCAACAAAACTTTAAATGAGGCGGCAATCATTGCCAATAAATTAAAGGATGATTATGTGTCCATTGAACATTTGATCCTTGCAGTATTTAAATCGAACAGTAAGATTGCACAAATGCTAAAAGACCAAGGCGTCACCGAAAAAGCGTTGACTGCAGGTATTGATGAATTACGTCAGGGCGACCGAGTGACTTCGCAAAGTCAAGAGGACACTTATAATTCTCTGAATAAATACGCCAAGAATCTCAATGAAATGGCGAAGAGTGGAAAGTTAGACCCGATCATTGGACGTGATGAAGAGATTAGAAGAATCCTTCAAATTTTATCGCGTCGTACCAAAAACAATCCGATTCTTGTTGGAGAACCAGGTACTGGTAAGACAGCCATCGCGGAGGGGCTTGCTCACCGTATTATTGATGGGGATGTTCCTGAAAACTTGAAAGACAAACAAGTGTTTGCTTTAGATATGGGTGCGCTTATTGCAGGGGCCAAATATAAAGGCGAATTTGAGGAACGCTTGAAAGCGGTCATAAAAGAGGTGACGTCTAGTGAAGGCGATATTATATTGTTCATTGATGAAATTCACACCCTTGTTGGCGCTGGTGGCGGACAAGGTGCAATGGATGCAGCAAATATATTAAAACCTGCATTGGCCAGAGGAGAACTTCGTGCTATAGGTGCCACGACCCTTGATGAATACCAAAAATATTTTGAAAAGGACAAGGCGTTGGAGCGTCGTTTTCAGAAAGTAATGGTTAATGAGCCGGATACGGAAAGTGCAATCTCCATTTTGCGGGGTATTAAAGAAAAGTATGAAACTCACCACAAGGTGCGTATTAAAGATGAAGCCATTATAGGTGCAGTTGAACTTTCAGAGCGCTACATCACCAACCGATTTTTACCGGATAAAGCCATCGATTTAATGGATGAGGCGGCTTCTAAGTTGCGTATGGAAATCAATTCGAAACCTGAAGAATTGGATGTTTTGGACAGAAAGGTCATGCAGTTGGAAATTGAAATTGAAGCGATTAAGCGTGAAAAAGATGAAACTAAACTCAAAACCTTGCGTTCGGAATTAGCCAATCTTAAAGAAGAGCGCAACGAAATCAATGCAAAATGGAAAAGCGAAAAAGAAGTTGTTGACAATATTCAAATTGCAAAATCGAGCATTGAAGAGTTTAAGTTGGAAGCAGAACGTGCGGAGCGTGATGGCGATTATGGAAAAGTAGCGGAAATACGTTACGGAAAAATAAAAGAGGTACAAGAACAGCTTGAAAAACTTCAAAAGGAATTACAACAAAATCAATCCGGAAATTCTTTAATTAAAGAAGAAGTAACGTATGAAGATATTGCAGAAGTTGTGGCAAAATGGACCGGAATCCCAGTTACCAAAATGTTACAAAGTGATAGAGAAAAACTTTTGAAACTCGAAGAACAATTACACAAACGTGTGGTTGGTCAGGAAGAAGCGATTATCGCGGTGAGTGATGCCGTGAGAAGAAGTCGTGCAGGGCTACAAAATCCGCAGAAACCAATTGGAACCTTCCTTTTTTTGGGAACCACTGGTGTTGGTAAAACGGAATTAGCAAAAGCGTTGGCAGAATATTTGTTTGATGATGAAAATTCGATGACGCGTATTGACATGAGTGAATACCAAGAACGTCATAGTGTGAGTCGGTTGGTAGGTGCACCTCCAGGATATGTGGGTTATGACGAAGGCGGTCAGCTAACTGAAGCCGTAAGAAGAAAGCCCTACTCCGTGGTATTGCTTGATGAGATTGAAAAAGCACATCCAGACACCTTTAATATTTTACTTCAAGTTCTTGATGAAGGCCGATTGACAGATAATAAAGGTAGGGTTGCAGACTTTAAAAATACGATTATTATCATGACCTCAAATATGGGAAGCTCAATTATCCAAGAACGTTTTGAAGCTACTCAGGATATTGAATCGGCCCTAGAGTCGGCAAAAGTAGATGTATTAGGCTTGTTAAAACAAAGTGTGAGACCGGAGTTCTTAAACCGTATTGATGACATTATTATGTTTACGCCGCTTTCAAAAGAGAATATTGTGGAGATTGTGGGCTTGCAGCTGAAAGGCCTAACTCGTATGTTGGCCAATCAAGGTATTACCTTTGATGCGACCAATGAGGCAACTGCGTATTTAGCAGAAAAAGGTTACAATCCTGAATATGGCGCACGACCAGTTAAACGAGTTATTCAAAAAGAAGTCCTCAATGAATTGAGCAAGGAATTACTTTCTGGCAATATCACTACAGATAGTATCGTTTTATTGGATTCTTTCAATAATAAATTGGTTTTTAGAAACCAAAGCCAATTGGTAGATGAGGCAAAAGAATAAGAATTACATAATATAGTCATGTATATCAAAGCGATATGCAATTAGTTGGTAATTAACGGCACAACTCTTTAAAAGGAGGAGTGCCGTTTTTTTATTGTGATAGTGTTCCTCTCGATAAGGGCAATGGGTCTGGAGTTTCTATAATAAATTCATAAACTCTAATCTAAACTCTTAAGAATATGGGCATAATAAAATATTATGATTTTAAAGATAGTGAAGCTTTTATTTTTGATGGCTTCATCATTAATCAGGTTAAGGAAGGTGCTGTAATCGAGACCCAACACAACGTGCTTTTAAACAATTGTATAAAGAAACATTTTAGTGGAAAAAACATGGTTTATATTTCCAATCGCGCTAAATCCTATGCAGTTGATCCCTTAATTTATCCTAAAGCAGAAAAAATTCCGAATTTGGTGGCCATCGCAATGATTCCTAAAACCCAGCTGATGCGTAAAAATGCCGAGTATGAACGCGCGTTTTTTGACAAACCTTATGAAATTTTTGACGATTTAAGCGGCGCATTGGATTGGGCCCACAGTCTTTTAGAAAAATTATAATGAGCTTAGATAAGCTTGAGATTCGTAAAGAATTTTCATAAGCTTGATCATGATCGAATGGTTCTGAAATTGTTAAACAATATAAAAAGTTAGTCCAGATCTAAGATTTTCATAGTCTTTTTGTAGGCGTACGTCAGCGTTCATTTAAATCTGAAATTTAAAAATTAGAAAGTGCACTGCTATTGGACTCATTGCATGAGGTTTAAAAAAGCAAGGGTTACCATTCGTCTAAAAGATGAAAATAAACTCCCTAGAAACCACCGTTTGACGTACTTTTGCGACACTTAACCTATGAATTTGTAATGGATATCAATACCTTTATTGAGCATACGCTTTTAAAACCGAATACCACGGAGAGACAAATTATCGATTTGTGCAATGATGCAAAAAAAAACCAATTCTACGCGGTGTGCGTTAACGGTTGCTACGTTGCTTTAGCCAAACAGCTGCTCTCAGACTCTGAAGTTAAAATAGTTTCTGTAATAGGCTTTCCATTAGGAGCGATGTCTGCGGAAGCTAAAGTTTTTGAAGCAAAGAATGCGGTTAAAGATGGTGCGGATGAAATTGATATGGTCATCAACATAGGTTTAATAAGAAGCCAAAATTACGTGACCGTATTTAAAGAACTTTCCGATATTAAAACAGCATTAGGTACCATACCTTTAAAAGTTATACTTGAAATTAGCGAGCTTTCGAAAAATGAAATCGTAAAAGCTTGTGAAATTTGTATTGATGCTAAAGTCGATTTTATAAAAACATCTACCGGATTCTCCAAAAGCGGCGCAACGCTTACCGCCGTCAAGATTATCAAAAAAATCGTAAAGGACAAGGCTAAAATTAAAGCCTCAGGCGGCATCAAAGATTTGGAGACGGCATTAAAATATATTGATGCAGGAGCTGACCGTATTGGCACCTCTTCTGGTGTTGCAATGATGGTTGACAAAGTATCTTAAAACCAGATTAATTTTTATCTTTAGGGTTTATTCAAGCCCATGAGTGTACATATTGAAGCCCAAATGGGCGAAATTGCTGAAACCATACTTCTTCCAGGTGATCCATTACGAGCAAAATGGATTGCACATACCTATTTTGAAGATCCTAAATTATTTAACGATGTGAGAGGCATGCTTGGTTATACCGGCATATACAAAGGCAAACCGATTTCGACAATGGGTACCGGTATGGGTGTTCCAAGTATCTCCATTTACGCTCATGAATTAATTACGGAGTATGGCGTTAAAAACCTTATTAGGGTTGGCAGTGCCGGCTCCTATCAAAAAGAAATCAAGGTCAGAGATATTGTTTTGGCTATGGCAGCTTCCTCTACTTCGGGGATCAATAGGTTGCGGTTTAATGGTGCAGACTACGCTCCTACCGCCGATTTTGGATTATTCCAGAAGGCATTGGAGGTGGCAAAAATCAAAAACATCACATTAAAAGCGGGAAATGTTTTAACCAGCGATGAGTTTTATGGTGATGATGTTGAAGCATATAAAAAATGGTCAGCATTTGGTGTACTTTGTGTAGATATGGAAAGTTCAGGTCTCTATACCATAGCAGCCAAACATAAAGTAAAGGCGTTAAGTATTCTTACCATTTCTGATTCGTTGGTCACCGGTGAGCGCACCACTGCTGAAGAGCGAGAAACAACTTTTAAAGAGATGATTGACGTAGCGCTCGAATTGACCTAAGACAAACCACTAAAAACAGCTTTTGTATGTTACGACAATTGACTATCATCTGTATTTCATTATTTGCTATGGGCTGTAAAGCGCAAGTGAAAACCAATTCTGATGTTACGACCTATTATTTTATCCGTCATGCCGAAAAAGACCGTACTGACCCCACTGAAGGCAATCCGCATCTCACAGAAAAAGGTCACGAAAGAGCTCAAAATTGGGATACTGTTTTACAACACGTCACTTTTGACGCCGTGTATTCTACGGATTATTATAGGACAAAACAAACGGGGCAACCTATTGCCGATAGAAATAAATTAGACCTTACTATATACACAACAGAACACTATTTTGATGACGTTTTTCAAACAGCAACTAAAGGAAAAACAGTACTCATTGTGGGACACAGCAATACGTCGCCCGAATTTGTAAATGCAGTTTTAGGAAGAAAAAAATACGACCATATGGACGATGACAATAATGGCAATCTCTATATTGTAACGCTAAATAACGGCAACGTCACTGATATAGTGCTCCGCATTAATTAAACTGCTCCACCGTAATATTTGAAAGTTCTATTTTAGAAAGGAGCTCTAATTCGCCATTCTTAAACATGAGACCTAAGTCTTCAAAATTAAAATTGACGCTGGTAGGTTTGTAATTATTGTAATCTACAAAACGTAAACCATTTACCATTCTCGCATTATAAGCTTCTCTAAATCGGTAGCCCATACCATCAACTTCTTCATAAGAATAGGCCAAATAATCGACATTGTAGGTGTTTTTATTAATCCAATACAAAAACTCATCTTCATGGTCTTCCCCTCCGCCATCTTCAGCAAAGGTCACTTTTATCTTATGATAGTTGGTGCCTTTTATTTCTTCGGTTCCTAAATCTTCTTTAAAAACTGCGCCTCCATCCAGTCCGTATGGCAATACGGAAAAATAATGCACGGAGTTGACAGATGCACTGTAAAGCGCCACCAACGAATCTGACAATTCTACTTTGGCATCTTTTTCAAAACGCTCAAATCCGGAATTGCTCAGGACATCCTTAATCTCAGTAACGGAATCCTTTATATAACGTTCCAAGCGGAATTTACCACTATCACGCTGAGCTTTGTAGTGTATGTCGCGAAAATCGAAATTAATATTAGAATGATCAAAAACGTCACCTCCTGCAGCATTTATCGATTTATTAATGATGTCTTCAGCTGTTTCCGAAGTTACAGGTTTCTTTGTTTCTTCCTTACAATTGAAGAAAGTCAGCATTAAGGCTATAATTAGTGCATTACGTAATATCATGTGTAGTTTCATGTTGAGTGTGCAAAATTAAAGATAACAGACGGCTCTTCTTTAAAAGTTATCTTAAATGTTTTACCTTTGACTTCCTATGCAGAAAAACATCAACATAAAAAATAGAAAAGCACGGTTTAATTATGAACTGTTGGATAAATATACCGCCGGTATCGTTTTAACGGGCACGGAAATTAAATCCATTAGAAGCGGTAAAGCTTCCATCGCTGAGAGTTTTTGCGAATTTAATGAGAAGGGCGAGCTTTTTGTCATCAATATGAATATTGAAGAATATGCTTTTGGCAATTACTACAATCATAGACCAAAAGCAGAGCGTAAACTGCTGCTGAATAAACGAGAACTCAAATCGCTGCATAAGGATGTACAAACCAAAGGGTACGCCATTGTACCGTTACGCTTGTTTATTAATGACAGGGGTTTCGCTAAAGTGGAAATTGCATTAGGAAAAGGTAAAAAACTCTTTGACAAGCGCGACACCATCAGGGATCGTGAAAATAAGAGAAACCTTGACAGAATCAAAAAAATCTACAGTTAGATTCTCTTGTAAAAATACGTCATGCAGCAAGTAATTTAAGATTGCTATAACAAACAGCAGTGCTTTTTATCGTTAAGTTTGAGAGACCCAAAATCCATAGGATCAATTGTATATGTGAAAAGGCTGAATTAAATCCAACTAAATGACAAAAAAATTACTCACGCTCTGTCTTATTTTTACAAGCTTTTCAGCATTTTCACAATTAAAAGGAAGAATTACCGACCAAAATAATGCACCCCTCCCCTTTGTCAATATTTATCTCGAAAACTCCTTCACGGGAACCACCAGCAATGATAAGGGTTATTATGAACTTAACCTCAGCTCCACGGATACTTATACTATAGTTTTTCAGTTTTTAGGCTACAAAACGGTTAGAAAAGAAGTTCAGATCAATGCTTTCCCTTATACATTGGATGCCACACTTATTGAAGAACAGATTTCCTTAAATGAAGTCGTGATCAATAGTGAAGAAAATCCTGCGGATATCATCATGAGAAAAGCTATCGCTTCTCGAAAATCAAATCTGGAAAAAATCAATGCTTTTAAGGCTAATTTCTACTCGCGCGGATTAATTCGCATAAAAAACGCTCCCGAGAAATTTTTTGGTCAGGAACTGGATGACTTTATGGTTGGACTAGATTCTACGCGCACCGGCATTTTATATCTATCTGAAACTATTTCCGAAATAGCGTATCTGCGGCCAGATAAATTGAAGGAAAAAATTATAGCATCCAAAGTCAGCGGCGATAATAATGGATTCAGTTTTAACACGGCCAGTGATGTCGATTTCAATTTTTATAACAATACGATCGAATTGGGCAATCAAATTATTTCACCCATTGCTGATTATGCCTTCAATTATTACAGATACAAATTGGAAGGTGTGTTTTATGATGACAAAGGGAATTTGATAAACAAAATTAAAGTGATCCCGAAACGTGAGAATGACCGCATTTTCTCTGGACATATCTATATTGTGGATAATCAGTGGACCATTTATGCAGTAACACTGGACATTACTGGAATTCAAGCCCAGATTCCGCCAGCAGAAGTTATTACCATCACCCAAAACTTTTCGTACTCAGACAAAGATCAACTGTGGGTAAAACTGTCACAGGGTATTGATTTTGGGTATTCATTATTTGGATTTAAAGGTGATGGCCGTTATACTGCCGTGTATAGCGATTATAATTTTTCACCAGAACTCACTAAAAAATCATTTGGAAAGGAAATTCTTTCTTTCGCTTCTGAAGCCAATAAAAAGGATTCTATTTATTGGAAAGGTATCCGGCCAGTGCCGTTAACGGATGAAGAAGTGAGTGATTACTTAGTAAAAGATAGTATTCAAACGGTTAGGGAATCTAAACCTTACCTCGATTCTATCGATGCAAAAAATAATAGCTTTAAAATACAAAATTTGCTTTTTGGTTACAGTCATAGAAATTCCTTTGAAGATTGGTCAATAGGCTACAGCTCACCGTTATCAGATTTTCAATTCAATACGGTTCAAGGCTACAATTCGAAATTAAATTTTTACTACCGGAGAAATCAAGATGAATACCGACGGTTTTTCTCTGCGAATGCCACTTTACAATATGGCGTTTCCGATGAACGTTTAAGAGCTACTGCAGGATTTCGATATAAGTTCAACAATATCAACAAACCCTTTTTATCCATTTCAGGAGGTGTAGAAACACAACAGTTTAATAAAGCCCAACCTATTTTGCCATTATTAAATTCAGTAAGTTCACTTTTTTTCGAGGACAATTATATGAAGATTTTTGATCGGAGTTTCGCAGAAGTGGGCTACTCCCAAGAAATTTCTAATGGTATAAATATGTATGGCAATTTGGCCTATGAACGTCGTAAAGCTTTAGTGAACACTACAGATCAAGTGTTTTTTAATGAGGAAGAAGATGCTTATACCAGTAACAATCCGCAATTGCCCTACTCCTTTGAGGTGCCGGCATTTGATACCCATCAGCTATTAAAGTTTAATTTTAATATGCGTTTTAATTTCGGCCAAGACTATTTGAGTTACCCAGATAGTAAGGTGAACATTCCTAATAGTAGATTCCCCACACTTTATGCAGGTTACGAAAAGGGATTTGCCGCTTCAGAACAACAGTATAATTATGATCAGCTCAAACTACGACTGGCCCAACAATTTAATGTCTGTAATAAAGGCGATTTTAAATACAATATTAAAGCAGGCACTTTTATCAACGCAGATGACATCGGATTTATGGATTACTATCATCCCAACGGCAATGAAACCCATGTGGGAACTTCTAGCACCTATTTGAATGTATTCAATAATCTGCCGTATTACGCATTGAGCACAAATACATCCTATTTAGAAATGCACGCGGAACACGATTTTAAAGGTTTGCTCTTAAGCCGAGTGCCCTTACTCAATAAACTAAATTACAACTTGGTTATTGGGGCACATGCTTTCGCTACAGAACGCCAAAAACCATATCAAGAATTTTCAATAGGCTTAGACAATATTGGGTTTAAAAAATTCAGATTCTTAAGAGTGGATTATGTACGTTCCTACCAAAATGGTTACCAAGGTGATGCCGTTATTTTTGGATTGAAATTTCTGAATATTATTGAGTAATGCGGTATTAAACAAATACTCTGTTGTCGCTTCGAGTGTTTTTTAATCACGGCAGTGATTGAAAAAGTATCGAGAAGCGTATAACAGCCAAAATCGAACCACGGTTCTCGATACATTTTGAGCAGCGTTCTTTCAGACGCTGCTCAAAACACTCGAACTGACAATATGATTTCGCTCTGTCACTTCGAGTGTTTTTCAATCACGGCAGTGATTGAAAAAAGTATCGAGAAGCGTATAACAGCCAAAATCGAACCACGGTTCTCGATACATTTTGAGCAGCGTTCTTTCAGACGCTGCTCAAAACACTCGAACTGACAATGTAGTCTTACGCTGTCACTTCGAGTGTTTACAAGCACGGCAGTGATTGAGAAAAGTATCGAGAAGCGTATAACAGCCAAAATCGAACCACGGTTCTCGATACATTTTGAGCAGCGCTCTTTCAGGCGCTGCTTAAAACACTCGAACTGACAATACAATCTCGCGCTGTCACTTCGAGTGTTTTTCAAGCACGGCAGTGATTGAAAAAAGTATCGAGAAGCGTATAACAGCCAAAATTGAACCACGGTTCTCGATACATTTTGAGCAGCGTTCTTTCAGACGCTGCTCAAAACACTCGAACTGACAATACAATCTCGCGCTGTCACTTCGAGTGTTTTTCAAGCACGGCAGTGATTGAAAAAAGTATCGAGAAGCGTATAACAGCCAAAATCGAACCACGGTTCTCGATACATTTTGAGCAGCGCTCTTTCAGGCGCTGCTCAAAACACTCGAACTGACAAAATGATCTCGCTGTCACTTCGAGTGTTTTTCAAATATGGTAGTGGTTGAAAAAATTATCGAGAAGCTTATTTATAAAAAGAATTAAAAACGGTTCTCGATACATTTTGACCAGCGTTCTTTCAGACGCTGCTCAAAACACTCGAACTGACAAAATGATCTCGCTGTCACTTCGAGTGTTTTTCAAGCACGGCAGTGATTGAAAAAAGTATCGAGAAGCGTATAACAGCCAAAATCTAACAACCGTTCTCGATACATTTTGACCAGCGTTCTTTCAGACGCTGATCAAAACACTCGAACTGACAAAGGCGTGATTAATTTTTATCCTCTAAAAGTGGCACAAATCGGAATTCTCCAAATTCATGTTTTTCAAAATCTTTAGGGCCTTTCCTGATAAATAACGTCATTGTTTGCACCTTATCGCCAACCGGAATGACCAACCGGCCACCAACTTTCAGTTGGCTCATCAGAGGTTTCGGCACAAAAGGGGCACCGGCCGTTACAATAATGCTGTCATAAGGCGCTTCCGTTACTAAACCTTTATAGCCATCTCCAAAAATCAGTTTCTTAGGGCGGTAGCCAAGTTTGGGAAGAAATTTACTGGTAATTTTAAACAGTTCCAATTGGCGCTCAATACTGAACACTTTCGCTCCCAACTCACACAATACTGCGGTTTGGTATCCACTTCCGGTACCAATTTCAAGCACGTTGTCTCCAGGTTTAACCTGCATGAGTTCGGTTTGAAATGCCACAGTATAGGGTTGGGAAATGGTTTGATCAGCAGCAATAGGAAACGCTTTATCTTGATACGCATGATCTAAAAAGCTCGAATCCATAAAGAGATGTCTCGGAATTTTACCAATGGCCTTAAGTACTTTTTCATCAGTAATTCCTTTATCCTTTACAATGCCAACAAGTTGCTGACGCAAGCCTTTATGTTTAAACGTATCTTTCAAAGCGGTAGTGTTTGCGGGCTAAATTAACCCAAACAAAAGGAAGTAACAAGGAATTTCAGGAGATGTTTGGCGCTCAAAGATTCCATTTCTTGCGAATGACTTCCGTATATTATTTCTTTTTTCTGCCTTAAAAAAAGGCTATTTTTGTATAAAACGTATAATCTATGTTAAAAGCAGGAGTTCTTGGTGCTGGTCATCTTGGAAAAATTCACTTACGCCTACTACATCAGTCAAAAAAATATAATTTGGTGGGTTTTTATGATGCCGATGAGACCAACGGCAAAAAAATTGAGGCTGAATTGGGCTATAAATATTTTAATACCATTGAAGGTCTCATTGACGCTGTAGATGTTGTAGACATCGTTACCCCAACCTTATCCCATTTTGAGTGTGCTAAATTGGCCATTTCTAAAGGCAAGCACATTTTTATTGAAAAACCAATCACCAATACTGTTGAAGAGGCAGAAATCATCAGATCGATGGTTGCCGAAAACCATGTAAAAGGTCAAGTTGGTCATGTTGAACGTTTCAATCCTGCATTTAAAGCGGTAAAGCATCAAATTGACAATCCGATGTTTATCGAAACCCATAGATTGGCAGAATTCAATCCACGCGGAACTGATGTCCCAGTAGTTCTCGATCTTATGATTCATGATATTGATATCATCTTAAGTGTGGTTCAATCAAAAGTCAAGACAATTTCCGCCAGTGGCGTATCCGTTATCAGCGATACCCCAGATATTGCCAACGCTCGCATCGAATTTGAAAATGGCTGTGTGGCTAATCTGACGGCGAGTCGTATCTCCTTAAAAAACATGCGTAAAACACGATTTTTTCAAAAGGATGCGTACATTTCAGTAGACTTTTTGGAGAAGAAATGTGAAGTGGTCAAAATGAAAGATGCTCCGGAAAGTCCGGGTGATTTTGATATGATCCTTCAAAATGCTGAAGGCGTAAAAAAGCAAATCTATTTTGATAACCCTGAAGTTTCTGATAATAATGCCATTTTGGATGAATTAGAGACTTTTGCAGATGCCATCAATAACAACACAACACCAATTGTAACCCTTAATGACGGCACCGAGGCGCTACGTGTAGCCACGATGATCATTGAACAGTTTTAAATTCTGAAAGACACACCTAATCAATTTTATATTAAACTAGTACATTCCACCCTCTTTTATAGGGCATCAAAATAAAAATTTAATGAAAAATATAGCAGTAATTGGCGCCGGAACCATGGGTAATGGCATTGCACATACCTTTGCACAAAGCGGATTTAAAGTGCAACTCATTGATATTAGCGAAGCTTCACTTCAAAAAGGAATGGATACCATCACGAAAAATTTAGATCGTATGGTTGCCAAAGAAAAGATTGATGAAGCTCAAAAAAATGAAACTTTAAATAACATCACCACGTTTACAGATATTGCCGAAGGCGTGAAAAATGCAAGTTTAGTAGTAGAAGCAGCTACAGAAAATAGCGAGCTAAAACTTAAGATCTTTAAACAATTGGATGAGCAATGTGCTAAAGACACGATCTTGGCAACGAATACCTCTTCCATTTCAATTACCCAAATTGCAGCCGTTACGGCTAGGCCTAAACAAGTTATTGGGATGCACTTTATGAATCCTGTGCCTATTATGAAATTGGTAGAAATTATTCGCGGTTATAACACGAGTGATGAAGTCACCAAGACCATTATGGACCTTTCCAAAACTTTAGGGAAAGATCCTGTAGAAGTGAATGACTATCCTGGTTTTGTGGCCAATAGAATCTTAATGCCAATGCTGAATGAGTCTATTGAAACACTCTACAATGGTGTGGCTGGCGTTACTGAAATTGATACGGTGATGAAGTTAGGCATGGCACACCCAATGGGACCTTTGCAACTAGCGGATTTTATTGGTTTAGATGTTTGTCTTTCAATTTTAAATGTCATGTATGACGGCTTTAAAAATCCTAAATTCGCCCCTTGCCCACTATTGGTCAATATGGTGCGCGCTGGAAAACTCGGCGTAAAATCTGGCGAAGGTTTTTATGACTACTCGCAAAGTAGAAAAGCAGAAAACGTATCGCAACAATTTTTATAGTCTGAATAGTTTATAATGGCGCATATTATTCCTTTTAAAGCAGTTAGACCCACACGAGACAAAGTAAGTCTTGTGGCCGCGCGTTCCTATCAAAGTTACACATTGGAGCAGCGGGAATCGCGACTAAGGGATAATCCATTTTCGTTTTTACACATTGTTAACCCTGGCTATAAATTTGACAAGCAAATTTCTGGCGAAGCACGGTATAATTTAGTTAGAAACCGGTATTTGGAGTTTAAGGAAGATGCCATTTTTGTTCAAGATCAGCAGCCGTGTTACTACATCTATCAAATTAAAGATAGAGATCAACAAGTTTTTAACGGTATTGTTGCCGCTACCAGTGCTGAAGATTACGAGAATGACGTCATCAAAAAGCATGAAGACACCATCGAATTTCGTGAGGTTATTTTTAAGGACTATCTAAAAACAGTGGGCTTTAACGCGGAACCTGTACTCCTGACCTATCCTGATAATGCTGTAATTGCTGAGATTATCAAGGAAGTGCAAAAAGCACGTTCAGAGTACGAATTTACCACGACCTACAGAGACACGCATTTGTTATGGAAGGTAGATGATGCCGATCAAATTAAAAAGATTTCTCAAGAATTTCAACAGATGGAAACGGTCTATATTGCTGATGGCCACCACAGATCCTCCTCTTCCTATTTACTTTATAAAGATTTGAAAGAGACTAATCCTACACATACCGGTCAGGAACCCTATAACTTTTTTATGAGTTACCTCATTCCGGAATCAGATTTAAGAATCCATGAATTTAATCGCGTCATCACAGATTTAAACGGTTTGACCAAGGAAGAATTCCTGATTCATTTGGACATGATGTATCGTATTGAAAACCGCGGCCAAGTCCCCTATCATCCCAATAAAAAGCATCATTTTAGCATGTATTTAGACGGCGATTTCTATTCTATATACCTGCGAAAAGCGAGTTATCCCATTGAAAACTCGTTAGACGGCTTGGATGCACAAATTCTTTTTAAAACTATTCTAGGTCCTATTTTAGGAATACAGGATTTAAGAAATGAAAGTAGAATTGGCTATATCAACGGCAAGAAAGACATCGTTTCAATGAAAAGCGCTATTGATAATGGGAATTACAGAGTGGGCTTTGGCATGGTTCCCGTTTCTATTGAAGAAATGAAAACCATAGCCGACGACGGTTTTAAAATGCCGCCTAAGAGTACTTTTATTGAACCAAAATTGAGATGTGGGGTCACCATTTACGAATTTTAAAATAAACACTTGTTTGTTTTAGTGGTAAAATCCACGACATTCAAATTACAATCTATAAGTATGAGCATAGCAGAGAACCTTCAACATATCAAAGCATCAGTACCTGAACAGGTGACTTTAGTGGCGGTTTCAAAAACGAAATCGGTTAGTAAAATCATGGAAGCCTACAATGCTGGGCAACGCATTTTTGGAGAAAATAAAATCCAGGAAATGGTAGACAAAGAAGCCGAAATGCCAAAAGATATCCAATGGCATATGATTGGGCATGTGCAGCGCAACAAGGTGAAATACATGGCGGAATTTGTAAGCCTCATTCATAGTATTGATAATTTTAAACTTTTGAAGGAGATTGATAAACAAGCAAAAAAACATGACCGAACCATCAATTGTTTGTTACAGATAAAAATTGCTGATGAGGATTCCAAATTCGGAATGACATTTCAAGAGGCACAAGACATTCTACGCTCCGAAGCATTTGCAGCCCTAAACAATGTGGCCATTGCTGGGGTGATGGGAATGGCAACATTTACGGAAGATACTGCCCAAATTGAACAGGAATTCAAGCGACTTAAAACCATTTTTGATGACCTTAACAAATTAGAATTGGAAGGTTCTAAACTGGAAATTATAAGTATGGGCATGAGTGGCGACTATCACACGGCAATAGACTGCGGCAGCACCATGATTAGGGTGGGAAGCAGTATTTTTGGCGAACGCAACTACGGATAATTGTAGCATGCATCACCAATAATAGATGTCCATCAAGGACGCTGAAAGAATTATAATCGTTAATTAAATCTTCACACTTTCTCTTATTTTTATAAAAGTTCATAAGAAGGTTCTTTAAAATACAAGCTCATTTACGCAATATTAGACATAGAAACCACTGGCGGAAAATTCAATGAAGAAGGCATCACTGAAATCGCTATTTACAAATTTGATGGGCACACGGTAGTCGATCAATTTATCAGCTTGGTCAATCCGGAACGGGAAATACAACCTTTTGTAGTTAACCTTACAGGCATCAACAGTAATATGCTGCGCACGGCACCCAAATTTTATGAGGTGGCCAAGCGGATTGTAGAAATTACGGAAGACTGCATCATCGTAGCGCATAATTCTGAATTTGATTATCGGATTTTGCGCACAGAATTTAGCCGATTGGGCTTTGAATTTGAACGCAAAACACTCTGCACGGTTGAGTTGTCTAAACAACTGATGCCCGAACAGGATTCCTATAGCCTGGGCAAACTTACCCGAGCTTTAGGCATTCCGGTCAGTGATAGACACCGTGCCTCTGGAGATGCCTTGGCTACCGTAAAATTATTTAAAATACTATTAGCTAAGGATCTGGATAAACAAATCATCCAAGATGCGGTTAAAGCAGAACCAAAATATAAGCTTTCTTCCAATCATAAGCATATTATCGACGATTTGCCCTCCATTACCGGCGTTTATTATCTTCACGATAGTTACGGTAAAATCATCTTTATTGGTAAAAGTAAAAACATCAAAAATAGAGTCAACCAGCATTTTACGAGTACTACTCCGAAATCAAAAAAGATGCAAAGCCAAATTGCTGCCGTAACTCATGAGGCCACCGGAAGCGAATTAGTAGCCTTGCTCAAAGAAAGTGCAGAAATTAAAAGAAATAAACCGTCTTTTAACCGTTCCATGAGAAGAAATCTATTTACCCATGCTTTATATAGTTTTATGGATGAAAATGGGTATATAAATTTAAAGGTTGATGCGGCCGATGGTCGAAAAAAAGCAATTACGACCTTTTCAAATTACCAAAGTGGCAAGCAGTTTTTACTCAACGTCATTGATAAATTCAATCTCTGCCCTAAATTAGTTGGACTGGACACTACAAAGAAAGCGTGTTACAAATACGCCGTTAAGGAGTGCGAGGGCGCTTGTTTTCAAGAAGAGCCTTCAGCAGATTATAATGGTAGAGTGCAAAACATTATTATAAACAATAGTTTTGATCAACAGGATTTTATATTAATTGATAAAGGCAGATCTTTAGATGAACACAGTGTGCTTCTTATAGAAAATGGTGTATTTCAAGGACTTGGTTACTTTAATCTCAACTATCAAATTACCAACAAAAAAGTATTGGAATCCATTATTACACCTATGGATCACACGAGAGACACCTTACATATTATTCAGA
This sequence comes from Gelidibacter salicanalis, assembly GCF_007997285.1. Taxonomy (GTDB): domain Bacteria; phylum Bacteroidota; class Bacteroidia; order Flavobacteriales; family Flavobacteriaceae; genus Gelidibacter; species Gelidibacter salicanalis. The sequence continues at coordinate 51,335 of NZ_VORX01000004.1, read as the reverse complement.
GTTACCTAAGAAAAAATAAACATATTAAACGTATGGAACTTACTTTATGAATCACCGCTACCTTATCCTACTTCTCCTACTTACTACACTTACCTTCGGCCAATCCTCATTTAATGCAGAGACTTATGCTGTAAGCAGAAACGACATCACTACTAATTCTTACGCCAATGATTCCACTGCGGCGGCCTTGGTAATCTATGAATACGGAAATAGTTATATAGATAAGGATACCTATACGCTTAAAACGGAGATCAAGAAAAAAATAAAGATTTTAAATAGAGAAGGCTTTCATTGGGCTACGGAAACCATTTATCTGTTCAACAATAATAAGGGTAAGGAAAAAGTATCTAAAATTTTCGCCACCACCTATAATTTAGAAAATGGGGCCATCACAACATCTGAACTTAAACAAAATGCTATTTTTGAAGAACCCTATAATGATCAGTACACCCTTATAAAGTTTACCTTACCCAATATTAAGATAGGGTCTGTAATTACCTACAGTTATGTTATAGAGACGCCTTTTATCTACAAATACCATCCTTGGGAATTTCAGGACGAAATTCCAAAGTTATACAGTGAATACAATACCAGCATTCCAGGTAATTACGATTATCATATTAAATTGGTAGGCACACAAAAATTAGATAAAACAGAATCTGTCATTGTAAAAAACTGTTTAAACGCTTTCAATGGCGCATCTGCTGATTGTGCAAACACCGTCTACGTCATGACGACTGTTCCTGCTTTCATAGCGGAAGATTATATGACTGCTAAAACGAATTACCTCTCAAGGCTGGAATACGAACTTAAGGTGTTTAGAGGTTTTGACGGAAGTATTGACAATATCACTAAAACATGGAAAGATGCAGATAGCGAACTCCGATCCGATGCCAATTTAGGCCGACAGATTGGGAAAAGCACGTCATTGAAAGACGTGGTAGCCGCGATCATATCTGATAAAGGCAATGCAAAAACCGTCGCCAAAGAGGTGTATTCCTATGTCCAGAATCAATATACCTGGAATGGTGAACTTAAAGTGTTTACAGATGTATCGGTCAAGAACCTTGTTAAGGAAAAATCTGGAAACGCCTCTGAAATAAATATTTTACTCCACAACCTTTTAGAAGAACAAGGCATTAATGTCAAGCCCGTATTAATGTCGACCAGAGAAAATGGGTTGCCCACCCAACTCTTCCCGGTCATTTCTGAATTTAACTATTTAATTGTTCAGGCGCAAATAGATGGTCATACGTATGTATTGGATGCAACGGATCCTTATTTAAGTTTTGGAGAATTGCCATTTAAATGTTTAAATCAGTATGGTCGTTTATTAGATTTTGACAAGGGCAGCACGTGGGTACCAATTGAAGCAAATGTAGCGACCCAAATTCAGTATCAAGTCGATTTGAAAGTTGATGAGAATAGCGTTAACGGCACTGTAAAGGCGACTCATTTGGGTTATGAAGCACTTCAAAAAAAGAAAGATTATTTTGCCAATCCCCAAGCCTACATCAACCATAGTGCAGACCGCCAGTCTGAAATAACAATTTCGGACCATGAAGTTTTGGTATCGGACAAAAATTCTGAAGCTTTTAAGGAAACCTATCAGATTGAACTGACCAATAGCAACACCAACAGCACAATGGTGTATCTAAATCCTTTCATTTATTCATTTTTTAAGAAAAATCCTTTTCAACTCCAACAGCGCACCTACCCTATAGATTTTGGTTATAAGAAGTCTTATCTTTACAGTGTTCAGATTGATTTTGGTGATGCCTATGAACTTATAGAAGCGCCAAAAGCATTTGTGGCTAAACTTCCTAATAATGGTGGTGAACTCATTCTTAATGCTGCTGTAAACGAGCAAAAGCTCATGCTGTTTTTTAAATTTAATTTAAAGGAAAGCTTATATGACCCAGAATACTATGATATATTTAAGGTTTATATAGATAAGGTATTGGAAGTACAGCAAAATTCATTGGTTGTATTAAAGAAGAAATAAGCAATCTTTTAGTATTTTTGAACTTATGCGGGATAAAAAGGATAAGAGGGATTGGAAGTTCAGACTTCATGAAATCATCTATGAAGCAGATACACCATCAGGCAAACTATTTGATGTTATTCTCCTCATTACGATTATAGCCAGTATTCTGTTTGTGATGTTGGAAAGTGTCAAAGAGTTTGATGCTAAGTACCATTACTTTTTAAACATTGCAGAATGGGTAGTGACCATCGTTTTTACCTTAGAATACATCCTGAGAATCATCTCGGTTAAAAAGCCCTTAAAGTATATTTTCAGTTTTTACGGGATTATAGATTTACTTTCCACCATTCCAAAATATCTGTCTCTAATCTTTATGGGGACCCAAGTGCTTATTGCGCTACGTGCACTACGTTTACTACGGGTGTTTAGAATTTTGAAATTGGCTAGGTATGTTGGAGCCTCAAACATGTTGGCCAATGCACTAAAAGCGAGTCGCGCTAAAATTTTGGTGTTCCTATTCACGGTTTTAATCGTATCGGTCATTTTTGGCACCATCATGTATTTTGTTGAAGGTGATCAAAGCGGATTTACCAGCATTCCCGTAAGTGTCTATTGGAGCATCGTAACGCTCACCACGGTTGGGTTTGGGGATATCGCTCCCGTAACGCCGATAGGGCAGTTTATCGCCTCTATCATTATGATATTAGGGTATGGAATTATCGCTGTACCTACCGGAATTGTATCTGCGGAATATGCGTCGCAACATAGAGGCCATTTTCCTCATATACCTCAGCCACCGCAAGTGGATATGAACACGGAGGCGTGTCCCAATTGTTCTGCGGAACGGCATAAAGACAACGCCAAGTTTTGTTACAATTGTGGCCATATTTTAAACGGTCGCGCTTAAGCCACTAAATTATAATTGTGAATCAGAAGTATCTCATCAGTATTATTGGCCCTACCGCTATTGGCAAAACCAGTCTCAGCATTGCTCTTGCCAACCATTTTAAAACTGAAATCATTTCGGCGGATTCGCGGCAGTTTTACAAAGAAATGCAAATTGGTACGGCTGCACCCACTGCTGAAGAACTGAAAGCTGCGCGCCACAACTTTATCCATCATAAATCTATTTTAGAAGATTATAACGTGGGGGAATTTGAAAAGGATGCCCTACAAAGCCTAAAAAAACTTTATAATACGCATGATATCGTGGTTATGGTGGGTGGTTCAGGTTTGTATGTAGATGCAGTTACCAAGGGTTTGGATCATTTTCCAATGGTTGATCCCCAAATTCGAGAGACACTGAACACGGCATTGCAAACTCATGGCCTAGAGCATCTACAAAACCAACTCAAAATCTTTGACCCCCTTTCTTTTGACAGCATCGCAATCGACAATCCTCATCGGGTGATCAGAGCTTTAGAAATTTCGATAGGCACTGGCCAACCCTATTCTACATTTTTAAATAAAGAAAAACCGAACCGCGATTTTAAAACCATCACTATAGGCTTAACGGCAGAGCGCGCGACCATTTATAATAGGATCAATACCCGTGTAGATCTCATGATGGACGATGGTCTTTTGGAAGAAGTAAGAAAACTACAAGATTTGCAACATTTAAATGCCCTTCGTACTGTTGGATACAGTGAACTGTTCAAATTTTTAAAGAGCGAATGGCCTTTAGATTTTGCGGTGTCAGAAATTAAGAAAAACTCCAGACGATACGCAAAGCGGCAATTAACTTGGTTTAAAAAGAATGAAGAAGCGCATTGGTTCAATTACCACACTTCTCCTGAAACCATAATAGAAACGATCACAGAAAACATGGACTAAATCGGTCAACTTCAGCGGTATATTAATTAATAATTTAAATAAAAAATGAAAACACCTGTTTTTCAATTAATTAATTCTACCTTTGTCGCTTAATTAACATTAATATTATTATGAATAAAGGTACCGTAAAATTCTTCAATGACGCTAAAGGTTTTGGTTTTATTACTGAAGAAGGAAACAACAATGAGCATTTTGTACACATTTCAGGTTTGATCGACGAAGTTCGTGAAGGTGATGCTGTAGAATTTGACTTAACAGAAGGAAAAAAAGGTTTGAACGCAGTAAACGTAAGAGTTATATAATCGCTTCAATTTTTTAAAACAAAAAAGCCTATCGTAATGATAGGCTTTTTTTATGGCTATAGTTCCAACTTAATCATTACGATTAACGACCAATCTGAAGCCTTCACCGTGAATGTTCAAAATTTCAACAGTCTCATCCGGTTTCAAATATTTTCTTAATTTGGCAATATAAACGTCCATACTTCTCGATGTAAAGTAATTGTCATCTCTCCATATCTTCGTTAAAGCCAGTTCTCGTGGCATCAAATCATTTTCATGTAAGGCCAATAAGCGTAACAGTTCGTTTTCTTTTGGAGACAACTTAACTGGAGTTTCATCTTTAAATTTAAGGAAACGCAATTTTGAGTTCAAATCAAAATTACCAATCTTAAATTCAAATTGCTTGCTGTCTGCCACTGTATCCGTAGCTTTGCGTTGCATGATGGCTTTAATTTTCATTAAGAGCACCTCACTGTCAAACGGTTTGTTTAAATAATCATCCGCACCTACCTTATATCCTTTTAATACATCTTCCTTCATCGCTTTCGCAGTCAAGAAAATAATGGGAACATCACTGTTTTTCTCCCTAATTTCTTTAGCTAAAGTAAATCCATCTTTGTAAGGCATCATTACATCCAAGATGCAGAGATCATAATCATCCTTCTTAAATTTCTCAAAGCCTTCCATTCCGTTCTTCGCATGAACAACATCATAATCGTTCATATTCAGGTAATCTTTTAGGACGGTTCCAAAATTTGGATCATCTTCTACTAATAAAATCTTTTTGTTTTGTTCTTCCATAATCTATGATATTAATGGTAGTTTAATTATAAAAGTGCTACCTTTTCCTTTTTCACTTTCGACGCTTACATGACCTTGGTGGTCATCAACCATACGTTTCACGTAGGCTAATCCTAATCCATGACCTTTAACGTTGTGTACGTTTCCGGTATGTTCTCTATAAAACTTTTCAAAAACGCGTTTCTGAACTTGTTTTGACATACCATTGCCGTGATCGGCAATTTTTAAAATAATATTATTTCCTACATTTTCTGTAGTGACATCTATTTTTGGAGCATCGTCAGAATACTTAATCGCATTGTCCAAAATATTGACCAACACATTTGTAAAGTGTGTTTCATTGGCTAATACAGACGACTTTTCAGCCTTTAAATCGCACTTAACATACCCTTTTCGATCTTCAACAATCAATTCGACATGGCTAATGGCATCTTCAATTAAGTCGTGAAGCTTTACCCTATCCTTACTAATATTAAGTTCATTGCGTTCAAGTTTAGAAATCCGCAATACATTTTCAACTTGCGCATGCATCCGCTTGTTCTCATCTTTGATCATTTGCAAATAACGTGCGGTTTTCTCCTTGTCGTTAATCATCTTAGGGTTTTTCATCGCATCTAAAGCCAAATTAATGGTGGCGATAGGTGTTTTGAACTCATGCGTCATATTATTAATGAAATCCGTTTTAATTTGGGAAATCTGACGTTGCTTGATAATTTGATAAATGGCATTCGTGTATGCCAAAATAATGATTAAGGTGAAAATGATCGACAACGCGGTCATCGTCAAAATTGATGACCATAAAAACTTTTGACGCTCCGGAAAATTAACATACAAATTGAAATTACTTTCATTGTTATTGTTCAAGAACATCGGTACACCATAAGTTGTTGCCGGATCTAAATCAAAATTACTCGATTGCACCTTGGTTGCTAGATCCTTATCATAAATAGCAAATTCAAAATCAATCTCAATCCCGTTTTCATTAAACTGTCTGGATAAAAAGGTTTTTACGTCAGCGGTAGAAATCCGTTTATAGATCGGGTAATTATTAAACAAATCCCGATAGCTGATCTCAAACATCTTTTTATCGAGCTCATCCATTCTGCGGTACTCTGAGATGGTTTTTTCAGGCGCAATATTGATGGCGTTTTCAAAAGTGTTCTTTTTAAACACTTTCATTTCTTTTTGGTTGGTAATGCGACTGATGTTTAAACTGTCTAAACCTCCAATGTCAAAGAACAGAGAGGGCACTTTAAAACTTTCTTCAAGAATTCCATTTTGATAGATGGTTGTTTCGTTGGAAACATCATCATAACTGTATAAAAGAATACCTCTGATATTGGTAGTGTCCGGACTCTTGCCGCTGTTTAACATTTCCTGGTACTTATCGCTAAACAACTTAAACTCCCTATCTTCAACAAGTTTAGAAACATTACTTAAGGAACGTTTTACGTTTAACGTAAACTGTCGTTTCTCGTTGGTAAGGGTGTTATCTATAAAATAAATCTGTACGAAAATTATTCCAATGAGCGACAAACTCATCAGAATCACTAACAAAATGAATAGCTTTCTGCCCATCAGTCAAATTTAAGATTTTAACATTTAGGACTAACTTGGTTTAACCTTACCTTAACACATTATAAAGATTTAATTTTTGGCAAAGGTTTTTAGAAGATATTGATGAATTATATGCACTTGTTCCTTAGTCTGATCCAAATCGTGATTAGTAATCACAAAATCTGAGTTTTTCGCTTTTTCATCATCAGATAGCTGATTTTTGACAATCGCCATGATTTTATCTTCCGTAGTTTGATCTCTTTGGATGATTCTTTCAATTCGTATATCCAAATCAGCAATTACGGTAATGATAAAATCGAATTGTCCAGCAAGATCATTTTCAAAAATCACGGCAGCTTCTTTTAAAACATAAGGCGCGCTCTGAGCGGCCTGCCAATGTTTAAAATCCTCACCTACTCTGGGGTGCACAATAGCGTTCATCTGCTTTAAGAGCTCTGCATTTTCAAAAATTTTAGAAGCTAAATAAGCACGGTTCAATTGGGCATCATTATACGCATTTTTGCCAAATAATGCTGTAAGTTCTTTTTTTATACATTCAGAAGTGTTCATCAAATGCTTGGCTCTATCGTCAGCAATATATAAAGGGACACCCAAATCTTGAAACATTTTGGCAACAGTGGTTTTACCACTTCCAATTCCTCCCGTAATTCCGATGATTTTCATAGCCTATTGCATTAGAATAAATTCGACTTTATGCTGTTTTAAACGTGCACTTTTAACAGTTTCTGGCAATTTTACCAATTTGGGAATTAGAAATGATTTTTCAGTATTATTGATATCTTTAAAATTGCATTCCACTCTAAAGTCTGACGCTTTAACCAATTTATAATTGTTCAAGCTCACATTGTAGGCCACGGGAATGGTCTTAGGGAAATAATTGATATTGGTATCCGCTGGCAAATTGATAATCGTGACCGGCACGTTAAACGTCCCCTCGGTAAACTTTTCAACAAGGCCTTTTACCGTTACACTTTTGTTAGAGACCTTCAACTGCTTTAATGCATCCGTGAGTTCAATTTGCAACGATTTGTCAATATTAGTGTTAACGTTTTTCAACTCCAAGGATTTGGTGGTGACTTCGTTGATTTTTGCAATCATTTTTTTTGATCCAATTATCTTCACAGAGTCAGGAAATACTTGAAGTTTTGTAGACATATCATATCCGGAAGCATACCCAATGGACACATTGGTTTTTACAGGCACCTTCTTAACCGCTAAGGATTGGTAAGGAAAGCGCAAGGTGTCAGGTTGAATGGACAAAACATCTACCGAATTTTTAAACTTTGCATTGATCTTAGCGACATTCTGCTTGGCATTCCAGATGTAGGTTTTATTTTTAAGTGAAACATCTGTTTTAAAATCTATTTGCAAAGTGGGTTTGAAAAACGAATATCTCAATAGGTTAAACCCGTAGGCCTTCACTCCCACTTTTACTTTCTTCGAACTGTCAATTTCAACATGATGCTGCTCGGGAACATTTTTATAGACAATCTCAAACACAATGGTTTCTGTATAACTTTTGGAAAGCTTAGTTAAGGCCCAAAAACAGAAAGACAATACGAAAAAAGCTCCGAAAACATTTAATTTTCTGCTTTTTAGAGATCTGGAGAGCTGTGTTTTAAGTTTATCGAACATGTTTAAAAAACAATTTTGGGAACCTTTGTTGGGGATTTTCTTTTAATACTTTAAGTGCTATAGTCGATTTAAGAAAGCCATAACCATAACCAAAAAATTGCACAAATATTGCCATTACGGCCAGGATTGCAATGCTTATGCTTTTTGTACTGAATAGCGCCATGATAAAGGCGATCGCACTATAAAGCATATAAATGTACAACAACCATTCTACACCAAAGATATACGACACCAAACTAAGTAAGAATCCGAGAGAGAACAGGGTTGGCATCCAAAAAATTAACCGTTCAGATGTTGGATGCCACAAATTTAATATCGGTCTTACCAGTCCGAATCTATGAACTTGTTGGTAAAATTTGGACCAAGAGATGCGTCTTTTATGATACACATAGGCTTCTTTAATGAGTTGTGTCTTAAACCCTAAAATAGTGAGCCTTAATGACAAATCAGGATCTTCACCAGGGTGAATGGTTCCAAACCCTCCGGTAGCTTTAAAGGCTTTTAAGGAAAGCCCCATATTAAAACTTCGGGGCTGAAACTTCTCTGATGCCTTGCCGCCTCGGATACCTCCTGTCGTTAGTATTGAAGTCATAGTGAAATTAATGGCCTTTTGAAGCTTTGAAAATGAGGCATGGGCTGCATCAGGACCACCATAACAATCCGTATAATTTGCCATAAGTCTTTCATAGACCACTAGAAGATAGTCTTCAGGAAGTAAAACATCAGAATCTAGAATGATAAAATAATTACCTTGAGCTCGAGACATGCCGTAGTTTCTTGAATCTCCAGGACCTGAATTTTCTTTGTAAAAGTAGTAAACAGGCAATTTATCAAAGTGTTTGATACGCTCTTCTGAGGTTCGTGTAGAGCCATCTTCAATAATGTAAATGCTATAGGCCACATTACCTTTCAGTCTTGTAAAACTTTCCAAAAGTTCGGTAATTTCATCAGGTCTGTTATAAACAGGGATGATAAATGAAAAATGCAAGGTCTCCATAACACACAAAGGTAACGAATCCGATCACAAATGTGAGCGCACTTTCGCTAGGTAAATTTAAGAATTTAGATGCATCAGGCTATAAATAAAAAACCCTTTCAAAGTAGGAAAGGGTTTTTAGGTATTCTATAAGGTATAAAGCATTTATTCTCTTACAAAGGCTTCCATCACTTCGTTACTCACGCCCATATTACTAAAACCACCATCATTAAAGAGGTTTTGCAGGGTGACGCGTTTTGTAAGATCACTAAATAAGGTGACGGTGTAATTGGCGCAGTCTAGAGCCGTGGCATTTCCTAAAGGCGACATTTTATCGGCATAGGCTATAAATCCGTCAAATCCTTTTACACCTTGGCCTGCAGTTGTAGGGGTTGGCGATTGTGAAATGGTGTTGACTCTTACTTTTTTCTCTTTCCCGAAGAAATAGCCGAAACTACGTGCAATACTTTCTAAATATGCTTTATTATCTGCCATATCATTGTAATCAGGAAACACGCGTTGTGCAGCCATATAGGTTAAGGCTACAATACTACCCCACTCGTTCATCGCATCAGCTTTGTAAAGTGTTTGCATTACTTTATGAAAAGACATTGCAGAAACATCAGTTCCTTTTTGTGTCCAGTCGTAATTTTGATCTGTATAATGTTTTCCTTTTCTGACGTTGACAGACATGCCTATGGAATGTAATACAAAATCGATTTTACCGCCTAGAATTTCTGTCGATTTAGCAACTAAATTTTCTAAATCTTCTATAGATGTAGCATCCGCAGGAATGATTTCAGAGCCGGTCTTTTTTGCCAATTGGTCAATTTGTCCCATACGCATTGCAATTGGTGCGTTGGTCAAAACAAAAGTTCCGCCTTCTTCATGCACGCGTTCTGCAGTTTTCCAAGCAATTGAATTCTCATCTAAAGCTCCAAAAATTATTCCTCGTTTTCCTTTTAATAAGTTGTATGCCATGTTTCTGATTGTTTTTTATTTAATGCTATGCAATTGATGAATCAAAGTTAATAAAACTTTGAACGTATTGCTCGTTTTTGATTTGAAAATCTTCAATTATATGAATGCTTCTACCCCTTCTGATCGTTTTAAAACAGTAGATTTTACCGCATTTTTTAATTCAACAACTGCTTTGCATGTTCTATGGCCGAACTTGACATATCGAGCCCGCCAAGCATTTGTGCAATTTCAACCACACGTTCTTCAGGATTTAAGCGTTTCAATTGGGTTTGGGTCACCTCATTGACATCTTCCTTAAAGACTTTAAAATGGGTGTCGCCTTTAGCCGCAATTTGAGGCAAGTGAGTAATGGTAAATACCTGCATCGTTGTACTCATTTGTTGCATGATGGCCGCCATTTTATTGGAGATTTCTCCAGAAACCCCCGTGTCAATCTCATCGAACATAATCGTCGGAAGGTGGGTGTAATTGGTTAAAATGGATTTTATAGCGAGCATTATTCGCGACAGCTCACCCCCCGAGGCTGCTTTTTTGAGTTCATTAAACTGTCCGCCCTTATTGGCAGAAAAGAGGAACTTCAGATCATCCTTTCCGTTGCTTAAAAAAGTTTCAGACAAGGTCAATTCCACATTAAAGCGCGCGTTTGGCATCCCTAAAGTATCCAAAAGCACTTCCAATTGCTTAATTAAACCTGGAATAGCCTTTGCCCGATTCTTTTGTAGTTTGGATGCGTAAGAATTGAGCAGGTTTTCTACCGTCAACAATTCACTTTCTGTGTCGGCAATAACGCTGTCCAAATTTTCAGTTACCGCTACATTTTCAGTGAGGTCATTCTTAATTTGAATCAATTCAGCAACTTCCGCTACCCCGTGTTTCTGCAACAAGTTATTAATAACCTGAAGTTTTGAATTGACGGTTTGCAATCGGTTAGGATCTGCTTCTAAGGCCTCTTGAAGGGCTTCGATTTCGGCAAATATATCGTCCAATTCTATTAAACTGCTGCCAACACGATCGGCCACTGACTTATAATCGGCAGCATAAGGCGCCAATTTAGACAATTGATTTTTAATTTCCGTCAGCTGGGTGACGACTCCTATTTCAACATTGCCCAATAATTCATGAGTAGTGGTTAAACGCTGCCCTATTTCTTCAATGTTATTGAGTGTTTCGTATTCTTCTTCTAGAGCTTCCAACTCACCGTCTACCAAATTGGCTTCTTCCAATTCTTTAAGTAAAAACAAGTTATAATCCAGCGCTTTGGCGGCTTCAATTTTCTGGTTTTGTAGTTTTTTTAATTCGGTCTTTACACGTTTAAAACGTTGTAATTGTTTGGCATAATCTTGGAGTAAACTGCTGTTGCTAGCCAAGGCATCTATGACCTGAAATTGAAAATCGTCATTGGTCAACTGCAGCGTTTGGTGTTGAGAATGGATATCCAACAAATGCGCCCCTAATACTTGAAGACTGTCTAAGTTTACGGGCGTATCATTTACAAAAGCTCTCGATTTTCCTGAAGGAAGAATTTCCCGTCTGATAATGGTTTGGGGTTCGTAATCTAAATCCTCGGTTTCGAATAGCGATTTTAAATTGTAGTTCGCAAGATCAAAAGTGGCCTCAATCACGCATTTTTCTGACGGATTTTTAACACTGCTCAAATCTGCGCGTTTTCCTAAAATAAGGGATAGGCCTCCTAAAAGAATCGACTTTCCTGCACCAGTTTCTCCAGTTATAATAGTCAATCCGTTAGTGAACTGCACCTGAAGACTATCAATTAACGCATAATTTTTTATGGAAAGAGCTTTAAGCATTGTGAGGTTTGAGGTTTGAGGTTTGAGGTTTGAGGTTTGAGGTTTGAGTGAGTTAATATAAAATTTTTACAACGCCAACCTGGGCAAATCAAAAAAGGATGGTTAGAACTTAATTGCACGCCATTTGACAGCATGTGTAGGTGCTACTTTATTGAGAACATCCTTGATCCCTGTCACATTCACTTTAGGTCCGCCGCTAAAGATATCCATAATTTCATTGGCTTTAGCATCAAAAAAAACCCGCATTAAAAAGGAATTGGGACGTCTATTGTTCATTGTTGACAAATCATCAAAAACATCGGCAATAGTTTCTTTTGCCTTTTTGTCATTCTCAGCCATGAGGTCCAATCCGTTGCGGTGGTAATCATACATAACAGTTCTGAACTCTTTAAACGTAGGCGACAGAATATTATCAATAAGGGCGAATCGCGATTGCTGTCCGTCCTCTAATTTCCATCCCTTAAAATTTCCTTGTTGGGAATAGTTAGTAATGGTCTGCGCTTGTTGGTAATAAGGGTCTCCGCCGTTCAATGCAAAAGTATCAGCATCCAAACCCAAAATCATAAAAACATGATATGCCAATACGGATACGAGATTCGACTCAAACTGAGTGGGATTATACACCAAATTTTGAAATTCTAAATATTGGAAAGTAAAATTCCGGTCGTTAAAATTATAAACAGGCGTACTATAACTAGAATTAAAAACAGGTCTTGAAGATTGTACTTGAATGGTGGCCTGAAAGGTATCACTATTATAATCCATCACATTAATGACCATATTACATTCAATGCGTTCCTGTGGTCCGTATATTTTATTGGTCCATTGGGTATTGTTGATAAACTCATTTAACTGACGTTCTAGAGTTTTAAAAACCTGCACATTCTCGTTCCCGGTTTGCTGCGCATTTACGACCAAATTACAATTTAACTCCTGAGAAAACGTCATTGACGTTAATCCTAAAAAAAGTATAAGAATAAATTTACGCATGGATTTGCTTTATAATTTGCTTCATTAAATCTGTGGCCACGTCTTCTTTTGACTTTAAGTCGTGAGCAATGATGTCTTGAGTATCGGTAATAAAGGTCACTTTATTAGTGGCACCTCCAAAGCCTGCACCGTCATCATTTAACGAATTTAATACAATTAAATTTAAATTCTTGGCTTTTAATTTTCCTTTTGCGTTCTCCAATTCATTATTCGTTTCTAGAGCAAATCCTACCAAAAATTGATGTGACTTGAGCTGTCCTAAAGACTTGAGAATGTCTTGGGTTTTTTCTAATTCAATACTGAAGGAGGGATCTTTCTTTTTGATCTTAGTTTCCGACACATGTTTTGGTCTATAGTCCGCCACGGCTGCAGAAAGAATAGCAATGTCTACAGATTCAAAATGTTCATGAGCTGCAGCGTACATTTGTGCTGCACTGGTCACTTTAATAACTTTTATAAGACTGTGCGATATGGTTTCGTGCGTAGGTCCCGAAACTAGAATAACCTCAGCACCCAAATTAGCGGCAGCCTTGGCAATTTCAAATCCCATCTTGCCACTGGAATGATTCCCGATGAATCGAACGGGGTCAATAGCTTCATAAGTGGGACCAGCTGTAAGTAATACTTTTTTACCTTTAAGAGGCAATTGGTCTAATACATCTTGTTCAATAAATGACACGATATCTTCAGGTTCAGCCATTCGGCCTTCTCCCACTAACCCACTTGCAAGTTCACCGCTAGTGGCTGGAATCATAGTGTTACCAAAACTTTTTAGAATTTTAAAAGACGCTTTGGTACTCTGATGTTTGTACATGTCCAAATCCATCGCAGGTGCAAAATATACCGGACATTTGGCTGAGAGATAAGTAGCCATTAATAAATTATCACAAACACCGTTGGCCATTTTTGCCAAGGTATTTGCGGTGGCTGGAGCAATGATAAATAGATCTGCCCACAATCCCAACTCCACATGGTTGTTCCATATAGCGTTTTCATCATCGTCATTGACAAATGAAGAATATACTGGGTTTTTAGATAAAGTGGAAAGTGTTAAAGGTGTAATGAAGTCTTTAGAAGCAGGCGTCATCACGACCTTTACGTGTGCGCCTGCTTTTATAAATAACCTGACTAGGTTTGCTGTCTTATAAGCAGCAATACCGGCAGTAATGCCAAGGAGTATATGTTTGCCGCTTAAAATTGACATCTTAATTATGCTTCTGTAATATCGTCTTCAGTGTTTCTGAAATAAATTTTATCATCCAACCATTCCTGAACTGCTAACGCGTGAGGTTTTGGTAATTTTTCATAAAATTTAGACACTTCAATCTGCTCTTTGTTTTCAAAGATTTCTTCAAGACTATCATTGTAAGTTGCAAATTCTTCCAACTTATCAACAAGTTCTCTACGGATGTCTGTATTTATTTGTTCCGCTCTTCTTGCAATAACAGAGATGGCCTCATAGATATTTCCTGTTGGCGCATCAATTTCATTACGGTTGTACGTAATTGAACTTACTGGAGCATTGGTCTTTTTTAAATCCATCGTGTATATAAAATTAACTTTGTGTACTATAGGTTTGAATGGCAGTTTGCAATTCTTTCTTCATTTTTTCAGCTTCAGTATTATACTGAGATTCTGGAAATGCTTTATAAAAAGCATCGTAATATTTAATGGCCGTTTCTATACGTCCTTTACGTTTGTATTCAATACTGTTGATGCCGAGTTTGTACGCAGAATCAAATCTGTAATACAAAGCATCTTCCCTGAACGTTGTACCTGGATATTCCACAAGAAAATTATCAAACGCCTTTATGGACGCCTCATAATCTTCAGATTCGAAATTCGCAATTTGATTGTAAAGTTTGGCTATTTCAAATGCTTTCCTTTCCAATTTATAATCCAATTCTTTAATTAGGATATTAGCTTCTGGCAAATATTCTGAATCCGGATAGGTATTGATAAACATTTGAAGCTTTTCAATTGCTGTTTTAGTTTCCTTTTGTTCCTTACTGTACACCGGAGACAATTGATAAAAGCTCTTGGCTCCTAAAAACAAAGCTTCCTCAGCTTTTTCACTTTTAGGATATTGATCAGCAAAACGCTCAAATTGGTAACCGGCCAAATAGTAATCCTTCATCTTATAAAATGAATTGGAATACATATACATCAACTTCTCAGCTTGAGGCTTGCCTCGGTACTGCGGTACTATCTGTGCAAACAATCGATTGGCTTTACCATATTTACCCGCGTCATACAATTCTGTTCCCATCTTAAATTTTGTGGAAATATCTTCAGATTTTAGAGCCTTTTGATATTCGCTACAAGAGGAGAGTACTACTGTGATCAATAAAGTATAAACAATGTTTTTCATCCAATAAATGTTCTTCTTTGTGTTTTTAAAATGGAATACCTGATTTAATATGGTCATAAATGAAAGTTATGTTGTAATGGAACTTTGACATTTTTAAACAGAATGCAAAAGTACACATTTATAACGTATTATAAAACAAAAAATTTAAAGCTAAAATACGTGTTGGAATCAAGCAAGATAGACGTTTAAGTTATATTTAACGTTTATAGTCTATTTAAGTTGTACTACGCTTTTTTTAATTTTGGACTTCAACGCGTCTGACGCTACCACCAACGGCAATCTAACGGTAGCACCACATAATCCGAGTGCTTCTAACACCGCTTTAATACCAGCAGGATTGTTTTCTTCAAAAATATGAGATGTCACTTCCATCAATTGGTAGTGGATCTCATAACCTTCTTTAGCTTTACCTTCCAATCCTAAACGGATCATTCTGGTAAAGTAATGAGGAAACGCCTGTCCCAAAACAGAAATCACTCCCGCCCCACCAGCTAAAATGACTCCCAATGCCAAATCATCATCTCCTGAAATAATCAAAAAATCGTCCGGCTTGTCTTTTAATAATTGTAAATACTGACCTACATTATTTCCAGCCTCCTTTATCCCGATGATGTTCTCAAAATCATTAGCCAAACGCAAGGTAGTTTGTGGCAACATGTTGGATGCGGTACGCCCCGGCACATTATAAAGAATTATTGGTTTTGGTGCAACCTCAGCAATTGCCTTAAAATGCTGATAAATACCTTCTTGGGTTGGTTTGGTATAATAAGGTGACACCGACAGAATTGCATCAATACCATCAAAGTTTGTCGTTTTAATTTCTTCGATGATTGCCATGGTATGGTTTCCACCAATCCCCAGCACCAATGGCACTCTCCCATTTGCAGCCTTCTTAATGGTGGCAATGACATCTTTCTTTTCCTGTTTTGAAAGGGTCGCACTTTCTGCAGTGGTCCCACATATAACCAAATAGTCAGTGCCATTATCAATATTGTAATTAACAATAGTTGCCAGCGCTTGATGATCAATACTCAAATCCGGTTTAAACGGTGTGATTAGGGCGACACCCGTTCCAAAAAATTTTGTCATTATATTTTATTTAAAATAATTAAGTACTTTTTTAATTCTGATTTAAACACCTCAAATTGATCCGTATTGACGTCCAATATGAAATCGTACAAACGGTCATCAACTTTAGATAAGCCAATTTTAAAATTTGCCTTAGATGCGGCGGTGGCCAATTTCAACTCTAAAGCTTCATTTTTATAAAAGCAGATGAGGGCATCAAAAGGCGTATCTATAAACAATTGTAACTCCACGCGCTTAACACAACCGTTCCAACCAAAATCTTTTTTACTGAAGTAATTGTCCGATAATTTATCGGTTTTTTTATTACCCCCAGCAAAAATTATGATTTTGATGTTGGATAAGGGCACGCCCAAATCATTGAAATAAGTTTTAAAAGCTTCAACATTAGAAAATTCACTTCCATCAACAATTACTCCAACGGATTCTAGTTTGTTGTCCCTAACGGCAACAGTTTTAGAGTTTAACAATCCGTTCGTGTATTTTTGAATTGATTTTTCTCTAAATGCCTTTAAAATCATTTACTTTTGTTTTCACAAAGGTACTAAACACGTCACATTTATCAATTATCATTTTACAAGTTATTCAATGAAATTTAGAAATCTTTTTTTTGTTTTGGGACTGCTTTTAAGCTTCTCCTGTAAGACACCAACTGATGTTTACAAAATTGAAGGTAGAAATGTTAACATTACCGACAGCTTGCAAGCCGATGCTGCTATTGAGAGGTTTGTAAAACCTTACAGAGAACGCATTAATAAAGATTTGGACAGTGTTTTAGGCTACGCGGTGGATACCTATTCTAAAAGTGATGGCCATCTTAATACCGCTATTGGCAACTTGATGGCAGACATCGTGTATGAAGAATCAGATCCGGTATTTTTTAAGAGAATCGGAGAGCATATTGATTTTGTGCTTTTAAACCATGGCGGGATTCGATCCATCATCTCCAAAGGCCCTATATCCAAAAGAACTGCTTACGAAATTATGCCGTTTGAAAATTCTATCGTAGTTGCGAAATTACCTGGCGCACAGGTTCAGGAGCTTCTGGAGTATCTCTCCAGAGCTAAACGTGCGCATCCTATTTCAAAATTGAAAATACTCCTAGATAAAGATGGTAAGGTTATTGAAAGTGCCATTAACGACCAACCCATTGATTTCACTAAAACCTATAATATCGCGACCAACGATTATCTAATTAACGGTGGTGATGGGATGGACTTTTTTAAAGGCAGCGAAGCGGTGATCATATTGGATTATAAAATCAGAAATGCTTTAACGGATTACTTCATGAAAACGGATACCATCAACCCAGTGGCAGATGATCGCTTTCTTCAATTACAAGACTAATTCCCCCATTCTATAATTTATATTTTTTTGAAGTTATGAAAAGAAGAGAATTCATTCAACAAACAACAGCAGCATCAGCCGTTATAGGTCTGGGAGGATTAGGTTTACAGTCATTTTCAAGTGCTCCTAAAAAAATCACCATTCTACATACCAATGATGTGCATAGCCATATTGACGCTTTCGGACCGGAGAATGGTAGAAACCCTAACCAAGGTGGGGTTGCGCGACGAGCTACTTTAATCGAATCGATAAGGGCAGAAAATCCGCATACGCTTTTATTGGATGCTGGTGATATTTTTCAAGGCACCCCGTATTTCAATTATTACGGGGGAGAGCTCGAATTCAAACTCATGAGCATGCTAAAGTACGATGCAGCGACAATTGGTAATCATGACTTTGACAATGGCTTGGAAGGTTTATATGCGCAATTGCCTCACGCCAAATTTGATTTTGTTAGTGCCAACTACGACTTTTCGAACACTATCATGGATACCCATGCAAAACCTTATAAGATTTTTGTGAAAAACGGAATTAAGATTGGCGTTTTTGGGTTAGGAATTGAACTTGCGGGATTGGTGGACAAACAAATGTATAAAGAAACAGTATATCTCGATCCGGTTGAAATTGCACAAGACATGGCTCGCACCCTAAAAGAAAATGAAAAATGCGATTTGGTTATTTGCTTGTCGCATTTAGGATACAACTATAAAAATAACGATCAAAAACCGAGTGATCTTTCTTTGGCAAAGCGCACCAAAGACATCGATCTATTTGTTGGAGGCCATACGCATACTTTTCTTCCAAAACCCACTATCGTTAAAAACAGTGTGGACAAGAATGTTTTGGTAAATCAGGTGGGATGTTTTGGAATTAACCTGGGGAAAATCGATTTTTATTTTGACGATGCAAAAAATAAATCGGCTGAAGGCGTGTCTATTTTAGTCTAATTTTAAGCAGTTAATTGATTGGATTTCTCAATTGGTCTAGGGTCTTCTTTGATATGACATTGATTCATATAGCTTTGGTGGTTATATACGTAAACACACAAAAGAAGTAAACCAATACCTTGCAAAGTTTTCGCAAATACTTCAAACAGCCAATACTGAATATACAGGTCTGTAGTAAAACTTAAAACATCCACAAAAACAAAGCAGCACACCATGCTTAAAAAGATGATAGATTGTGTGCTTTCTTTACTTAGGTAGATGGCAAAGGCCAAAAATGCCATCACTAACAAAACCACACCTTTAGCAATGCCCAAAGTTAAGAGCACACTATCAATTAAATTGCCTTGAACGTTCGCAAACATAGTGTACATTAAGTAAGCATTAATAAACACTACTACAATCAAGTACCATGAGATTAAGCCTTCAAATTTCACGTGCTTGAGCCGTCCAATCATCACAAAAATTAGTAAGGCATAAGCACCTAAAAAGCAAGATTCAGAAAATTTAGCGGACAAAATATGGGTATCATCTAAAGTGAATACAATTCCCAAAAAATAAAGCAGGAACGCGGTAAGAAATACATTGGCCATTATCCGCTGCTTAAAGAAATAAATACCAAACAATACAGGTATTAATGCCAAACTTATGATATTAGAAAATATCTCATTCTGAAAATGATAAGAAATGAGGTTGAACACCACAATTAGAGCCAACAGTGTGAAGATTGCCCAATTGGGCAATAATGCGTGCCATCTGTCCATTATAAATTAGGTTAAGTAGGTCTGACAAATATAACAAATAATTTGAATTTCAACGCATATTTATAACATTTCATCGAGTTTTTTGTTAAAAATATCTTAAAATTAATTCATCTTGATTAATAAATGGGGCCGTTACCTTTTAGATTGTGACCTAAGGATTTTTAACGATGTAGGTAGGGGAATTGTTAAGACTTATCTATCTAGAAATGGAGTAGCGTGATAGCTTGTTTAACTAATTACTATAATATGTCTTCATGCAAACGACGGTCTTCATATGAGTCGTAGGACAGCATAGATTGCAGGTAAAAAAACATAAATGCCAGTACTAAAAACAAGGAATAAAAAATATTCAGCAAATTAATTTGAGTAATGTAAAAATAGGCTAATTGAATCACTTCAGAGAACACGATTAGTATAGAACCCATAAATAAATTGATCGATTTCTTATCTTCTTTATGAATGTAGTTAATGAACGCCACGGTCAATAACAGCATGATCACCGCATTATAAATTAATTCCATAGAATACTCGGCAAAAGATAAACTGCTGGGCGTTGTACCGGTAATAACAGTGACACACAGAACATCCAGAAGAAGCATGATAAGGACATGAAACGGGAATTTTTTAATAATTTCCTTTAATGGCATTGAACGTAACATATGCATGATCAACAGTGCATAGGATATGATGTAGATGGAATTTGCAGTAAAGTAAATGTAACCAATGTGATTTCTTGATAAAGATGGAATGACCCAAGTAATAAAATTCAAAATTTCTGCAATGCCAAAAGCTACCAAAAATAAAAAAAATAAAATGTGCGAATGTTTAACATTATGACAATATAAAGTGGTGAGAAGAAGGAGCAGCAATACGCGTAATCCTGTCGCCTCCAATTCATATTGGCAAATTTGAAGTACAAGAAAAACCAGTGAAAGCGCGATTAAAGCACTTTTTAAAATTTTATTTACTAGCATCTTTTAGTTCTTATAATTCGAACAAATATAAAAAATAATTGATCAAATTGACAATTGGCCGAAAAAAATAAACACTTCACCGATAGTAATACAGTAAATGTAGGAGTTTTACTCTATAAGATTTAAAAAATCATACTCCGTAATGATTGGGATTTTCAGTTGCTCCGCCTTCGTTCTTTTACTCGGTCCCATATTGTCTCCTGCTATGATATAACTGGTTTTGGATGAAATGGAACTCGCCACTTTCCCCCCATTATCTTCTATTAATTTTTTTAATTCATCCCTGGAAACCGACTCAAAAACACCTGACACTACAAAAGCCTTGGCTCCTAATTTATTTGTCTGATTAGCCAATTGTTCCGATGAAATTTCCAATTGCACCCCAAAATCTTTTAAGCGCTGTATAATGCTTATATTTCTTTCTGCACTAAAGAAATCTACCACACTTTCCGCGATTCGGATTCCTATTTCATCAACAGTCACCAACTCTAATATCGTCGCCAGACTAAGTTTTTCAATGTTTTTATAATGTTTAGCGAGTTTTTTCGCCACGGTTTCTCCAACATATCTAATGCCTAAAGCATACAACACCCGTTCAAAAGGAATATTTTTTGATGCGGCAATGCCATTGATTAGATTGTCTGCACTTTTTTCTGCCATACGTTCCAAAGGAATCACTTGCGCCTTTGTTAAGGTGTACAAGTCAGAATAATCATTAATCAGATTCTCCTTTACCAGCAAGGCTACCGTTTCGCCACCCAGTCCTTCAATATCCATCGCTTTTCTGGAAATAAAATGCTGGATACGTCCGACAATTTGAGGTTGACATCCGTTATAATTTGGACAATAATGCTGTGCTTCACCAGGGGATCTTACGAGTGATGTGCCGCATTCTGGACAATTTTCTATATACTGTGTAGGTTGAGAGTATTCTGGACGCTTCGAAAAATCGACCGCAATGATTTTAGGAATGATTTCTCCACCTTTTTCTACAAAAACCTCATCCCCTTCCCTTATGTCCAATTTTTCAATTTGATCAGCATTATGAAGCGACGCGCGTTTTACTGTGGTTCCCGCCAATTCCACTGGCTCTAAATTAGCCACAGGCGTAATAGCCCCTGTCCGTCCTACTTGATAGGTAATATCGTTAAGTCGTGTGGAGACTTGTTCGGCTTTAAATTTATAAGCAATAGCCCAACGTGGCGCTTTTGCCGTGTATCCCAATTCGTCCTGTTGGTATAAATCATTAATTTTAACCACCACCCCATCGGTTTCATATGGCAGTTCATGTCGGTGTACATTCCAATACTCTATAAATTTTAAAACCTCAGCAATCGAATTGGTTAAAATTGTGGCCTGTGGCACTTTAAATCCCCATTCTCTCGCCTTTTCCAAACCTTCAAATTGGGTAGAAATATTTAAATTAGTACCTGTGATGTTGTAGAGCAAACATTCCAATGGACGTTTGGCCACCTCCGCACTATCCTGAAGTTTTAAGCTTCCAGAAGCAGTGTTTCTCGGATTCCGGTAGGGTTCCTCACCTATTTCAATGCGTTCTTCATTCATTTTATGAAAACCATCAAATGGCAACACAATTTCTCCTCTGATATCAAATTTTGGAGGATAATCACCTTTTAAACGCAAGGGAACTGAACGAATCGTTTTAATATTTGCGGTTACATCATCACCCTGAACCCCATCGCCGCGGGTTACCGCTTTGCTTAACACACCATCTTCATAGGTCAAACTGATGGAGGCGCCATCATACTTTAGCTCGCAGACAAATTGTAAATCGCCATCGATCGCCTTTTTCACACGGGTTTCCCAATCTAACAAATCCTCTTTGGAATAGGAGTTATCCAAAGAATACATCCTATATTCATGCACAACCGTATTGAAGTTCTTGGTGATTTCTCCTCCCACTCGTTTGGTTGGGGAATAGGCATCAGCAAACTCAGGATGAGCATCCTCTAACGCTTGCAACTCCTTTAATTTTTGGTCAAAATCATAATCGCTAATCACAGGTTTGTCTAAGACATAATAATTGTAGTTATGCTGATTCAGCGCATCGCGAAGTTGTAAAATTTGTTGTTGAATATCCATGAAGTCCATTGAAAAATAGGTTGTGCTTTGGTCTCAATTTTCGAGACCTCTAAGATACTAAAATGACTTTCAGAAGCACAAAAAGCAGTCTAGTTTTTATAAGCAGTTTTACACATATTTCACGGCTTATCCACTATAGAATTCATTGTTAGGTGATCTTAAAATGGATGGTTACAAAAAAAATCTCTTTAAAAAATTAAATTGAGCGAAAACTATTCTGTATCTCTCTAAAATTCCCGAACTTTGGTAGTCTATCCAAATTCAACGGATAACACTTTTAATTTTACATCTTATGCAACTCGAAATCTGCGCTTCCAATTTCCAATCAGCTTTATCTGCACAAAACGCCGGTGCACATCGTATTGAACTGTGTTCAGAACTGGCTGTTGGCGGCGTGACCCCGTCGTACGGACTGCTTAAGCAAGTGATGCAAGAACTCTCAATTCCGGTATTTGTACTGATCAGACCCCGAAGTGGTAATTTCACTTATTCTGACGCCGATTTTGAAATCATGAAGCAGGATATACAATTGTGTAAAGAATTAGGGTGTTCAGGGATTGTGTCTGGAGTTTTAAATCTTGACCAAACGATAGATGTAGAACGCACTCAAGAACTTATTACCCTAGCGAAACCTATGGCATTTACCTTTCATCGCGCATTTGATTGGACTCCAAATCCGTTTGAAGCTTTAGAGACCTTAATGGCGCTTAAAGTTGACCGGATATTAACCTCGGGCCAGTGCAGTTCAGCTGAAAAGGGGATTTTAATCTTAAATCAATTACAGAAAATGGCGGAGGAGCCACTGATCATCCTTCCCGGATCTGGAATCAATACACAAAATATTCTCATTTTTAAAGGCGCCGGATTTACAGAGGTGCATTGCTCTGCCGTACTTTTGCCAGAAGTCCAAACAATTGCTCCGGTCGCTATGAATACTCCTAAATTTCTGAACGATGGGCAAGAAATGGCGTCCAATCCCGAAATGATTCGGTCAATGCTCCAGCTTATCCATGATTAACCGTTTTCTATTTTTCTTCATCCTACTTTTGAGTTATGGTTGTCAGCAGGATTCTGTACCAGAAACCATTGTACTAATGAGCGATTGGCAATTTAAAAATCATACTGATTCGACCTGGTCTAAAGCCATTGTCCCCGGGAGTGTACATTCTGATCTCTTTAGAAACAGTTTCATAAAAGATCCTTTTATTGGCAGCAATGCCTTGGAATTGCAATGGATTTCAGACACTGATTGGGAATACCGTACAGAATTTCAATTAGACAATACAGTGCTCAACAAAAAACATATTGAGATCAACTTTGAAGGCCTGGATACGTATGCCACAGTGTATTTAAACGATAGCATTATTCTGAAATCTAATAACGCTTTTCGCAGGTTTAATGTTGAAGTGTCGAAACTGTTGAAGAAAAACAACTATCTGCACATCATTTTTGAGAAAACCTCCACTTATGAAACGTTGGCAAAAGCGAAATTGCCTTATGAATTACCAGAAGGCGACCGCATTTTTACCAGAAAAGCACAATTTCAGTACGGTTGGGATTGGGGTCCGGTACTAAATACCTCAGGGATTTGGAGACCCATTACCATCACCGCTTGGAACGATTATAAAATTCGAGATATTTATATTGAACAAACAGAACTCTCAAAAGATCTGGCCAAATTTAGAGTCGACTTGGAGGTAACTAGTTCAGTAAAAGATCCTATAACCTATGAAATCTATGTGAATGATAACTTGAATTCTGAAGTTATTACAACTAACCCTACTGACCTAAAATTTGAAATTGAAAACCCAGAATTATGGTGGCCACATAATTTAGGTACGCCCTATTTATACGACATTAAAATCATCGCTAAACAAAACAAAAAAACCTTAGACACCATTTCAGTAAAAAAAGGAATCAGGACCATTGCACTTGTTGCAGAAAAAGACAGGATTGGCCAATCCTTTTATTTTAAAGTGAACGGCGTAGATGTGTTTATGAAAGGTTCCAATTACATTCCGCAACACAGTTTACAAGATCAGGTCACTCCTGCCCATTACGAACAACTCACCCAAAACGTGGTGGATGCCAATATGAATATGCTCCGGGTGTGGGGTGGCGGCATTTATGAAGAGGATTTGTTTTACGATTTATGCGATGAAAAAGGTATCTTAGTCTGGCAAGATTTTATGTTTGCTTGTGCAATGTATCCGGGAGATGCTGAATTTTTAGAAAACGTGAAACGGGAAGCTCTAGACAACGTGAAGCGGTTGCGCAACCATGCTTCAATAGCCTTATGGTGCGGCAATAACGAAAATAATGAAGCCTGGCATAACTGGGGTTGGCAACGCGGACGTTCAGAAGCCGAAAAAACAGAAATCTGGGACAACTATCTAAAGGTCTTTGATACAATGCTGCCCAACATCGTCAAATCGCATACTAACACTGACTATTGGGAAAGCTCACCAAAGCACGGGCGTTTAGACCCCTTGTACAAAACCGAAGGAGATGCTCACGATTGGTGGCTCTGGCATAGCGCCTACCCGTTTGAGTATTTAGAGGAAAATGTGCCAAGGTTTATGAGCGAATTCGGATTTCAAGGCTTTCCAAGTTTTGAAGTGATGCGATTTGTCAATCAATCCGAAGACATTACAATGGCTTCAACCGGGTTTTTATCGCATCAAAAACATCCCCGAGGTTTTCAGTTGATTAAAGACTATATGAAACGCGATTTTCCTGTTCCTGACCAGCCTGAAGATTATGTTTATATGAGTCAGTTACTGCAGGCTTACGGAATGACTAAGGGATTTGAAGCCCACCGCCGTGCACGACCGTACACCATGGGCACCTTGTACTGGCAACTTAATGATGTCTGGCCGTCAGTTTCTTGGGCGAGTTTGGATTATTTGGGAAATTGGAAAGCCCTTCATTATTTCACAAAAAAAGCGTTTAAAAATGTATTAATCTCGTCTTATGCCAAGAATGACACTTTAAAAACCTACATTATTAACGATAAATTGCATGCGCAACATGGGACACTTCAGATAAGAATCATAGACTTTAACGGCAACCAATTGTGGTCTGTTGACAAAAACATAACCGTAGCAAAAAACAGTAGTGAGGTTAAGCATGTGCTCGATTGGAAGAATTTAAATTTTGATAAAAACAGCGTGGTAGTAGTGACAACTTTTAATGATGAAGTTGTCTATTATTATTTAGACAGACCAAAAAATTTAAAACTTCAGAAGGGAGAAATTAAGAAACAAATTATTAAAACCGCTACTGGCTTTACAATTGAAGTGTCATCAAACACGCTTCAGAAAGGGTTGTTTTTACACAGCGCATCACAAGGACATTTCAGTGATAATTTTTTCGATTTGCTCCCCAACCAAACTCTTCGGATTGATTTCACCACGGAAGCGACCTCGTTAAACGATGTAAAGATTAAAGCCCTCAATGATTTTATTGATCCTGACTACCATTTGTAACTAGACGTTTTTTCACCCCAGACACCATGCGATCATTGCCGAAGATATCCTTTTGTAACGATACACTTTCAAATCCAGAATTTTCAAGCAATTCCATCATTTCTGCGCCTAAATATTGGTTAATTTCAAAAAACAGACATCCATTCTCTTTGAGATAGGTCGTAGCAAAATTAGTGATTGCACTATAAAAAATAAGCGGGTCAGCGTCTTCTACATACAAAGCTAGTGCGGGTTCATGTTTTAAAACATTGGCACTCATGTGAGCTTTTTCCAATTCCCTGACGTAAGGAGGGTTGGAAACTATCACATCAAAGGTCTTGGGCTCAAAATCTAATGTTTCCGCAGCGTCTTGCCAATTGAGGATATCCAATTCCCTAAACGCCGGGTTCACCTCGTTCAGCTTAGCATTAATTTTGGCAACAGCCAATGCTTTTTTACTTACATCAATGGCGTACACTGATGCATCAGGTTTGTTTTTCGCTAAGGAGATGGCAATGCAGCCCGTCCCAGTTCCGATATCGAGTATGGAAATAACGTCTGTATCTGCCGTTGCTTCTATGACCCTTTGTACCAATTCTTCAGTTTCTGGTCTTGGTATTAAAGTGTGTTCATTCACTTTAAACGGAAGCCCATAAAATTCGGTTGCACCAGTGATATATTGAATGGGTTCTTGTTTTTTAAGCCGTTTAATCGCCTGATCAAACTTCTCAACCTTCTTGCCTGAAATGGAAGCGTAGAGATGTAAAGGAATTTCAAAACCTTTTAATTTTAAAAAACAATCCGCTAAGATATTGAAAAACGTTTGAATTTCGGTTTCCGGATAGTCTTGTTCTAAAGACGTATAAAAATGTTCTCGTAAGGTTTTTAATAGCATTATAGAGTTTTTATCATCCAAACATTACACGCATAATGTCCTGTATTACCTAATGGACCGTCTAAATTTTGGAAGCCAGATGTAGCGTAAAGTTTTGTAGCGTCTGTCATATAGGGTAACGTTTCTAAATAGCATTTGTCGTAGCCTAGAGATTTTGCTTTTTCCAGACAGATAGCCATCATCTTTGCGCCTAGACCTTTCCCTCTCGCCTCCGGTAAAAAATACATTTTCTGAAGTTCGCAAATAGCATCTTCAAAATTTTCGAGAGGCGCTATGCCGGCACCTCCAATAATTTTGCCGCCATCATCGACCACAAAATAGGCGCGATCATTTTGGGCATAGGTAGCGGTCATGATATCTAATGCCTCATCAGCATATGCAGTCCCCACTTTTGGCGCTCCCATTTCAACCAATACGTCACGAATGACTGCTGCTACTTGTGCATCATCTTCCGTTTTTATTTCTCTGATCAGGATGGGGGCTTTGCTCACGATATTATGTTATTTTTGCAGCGCTAATTATTGGGAGTGAATATACATGAAAAATATATAAAACGCTGCATAGACATCGGCAAAAACGGATTGGGAACCACAGCCCCCAACCCAATGGTGGGATGTGTCATTGTGCATGCAAACAAGATTATCGGCGAAGGCTTTACGAGTCCGTTTGGAGGCGCTCATGCCGAGGTTAACGCCATAAATAGCGTTAAAGACCAGTCTTTACTCTCAAAATCAACGCTATATGTCACGCTGGAGCCTTGCTCCCACTACGGAAAAACTCCGCCATGTGCTGATGCCATTATTGCCCATAACATCCCAAAAATCGTTATTGGCACGATTGACACCCACAGCAAGGTAGCGGGGAAAGGAGTCGCTAAACTGGAAGCTGCAGGTTGTGAGGTTATTGTTGGGATTTTAGAAGATGATGTCAAAGCGCATCACAAGCGTTTCTTTACTTTTCACAATAAACAACGTCCGTATGTCATTTTAAAATGGGCAGAAACCTCAGATGGCTTTATAGCACCACAAACAAGAGATGCACAACAACCTGTTTGGATCACCAATCAACTATCTAGGCAATTGGTGCATAAATGGCGCGCGGAAGAACAATCAATCCTAGTAGGTACAAATACTGTTATTGCCGACAACCCGAGTCTGACAGTGAGAGATTGGACAGGAAAAAATCCCATTAGAGTGATTTTAGATAGAGAATTGAAGTTAAATTCTGAATACATTTTGCTCAATAATGATGCGAAAAATTTAATTATTCATGGCGATAATGCTATTCTTCCCAAACCTGAGGCTAATCAAAAAAGTTGGTCATTACATCCTCCATTAGGTAGAGGTTTTGATGCCATTTATATAGAAATAGATTGGAGCTTGGAAAATACAATTGCAAAGCAAATCTGTACAATCTTGTATAACAATAATATTAATTCCGTCATTATAGAAGGTGGACGACAGACCTTACAAACCTTTATAAATGAAAATCTTTGGGATGAAGCCCGAGTATTTACGGGACCAACAACTTTTGGCGCAGGCACAAAAGCGCCACAATGTTCAGGCAAATTAGTATTAAAACAGAACCTATTTGACGATACTTTAAAAATAATTGTAAATGATTAAAAATTTAATATTTGATTTTGGCGATGTCTTTATCAACCTGGATAAAAAAGGGGCGATGGAAAGAGCTCTTAATTTGTTTGGAATGGACACGCTCTCTGAGGAAATAAACGCGATCAACATCCTCTACGAACAAGGCTTAATGAGTACTGAAGAATTCGTGGAATTTTATGGTGACAATTTTCCTCATCTAGACGAAGATGAGATTAAAGGCACTTGGAATTACATTTTAAGGGATTTCCCAAACCACCGCTTGGAATATGTACAGCAATTGGCTGCCGAAAACAAATACAAACTTATTTTATTGAGCAATACCAACGAATTGCACATCAATTGGATAAAGGAAAATGTAGGCTTTTTTGAAGAGTTTAAAGACCAATTTGATGCGTTTTATTTGTCTCATGAAATTCAATTACGCAAACCAAACCCCAACATTTACGAATTTGTATTAACTGAAAATAATATCAAGGCCGAGGAATCCCTGTTTATTGATGATACAGAAGAAAACATTATTTCTGCTGCCAAATTAGGCATACACACTTGGCATATTAATCCAGAAACTGACGACATTACCACGCTTTTCTCTACTAAAAGCGAGTTGTTTTGATGTATGTAGTCCTCAGCATTGTAGCCTCCTTATTGATTGTCATCATTTTTAAATTGCTACAAAAATTTGGGGTCAACACTTTTCAAACTATTGTGGTCAATTATATGGTCGCCTTTGGTTTTGGAATTATTGCCAATCAAAACAGCATGGGGGTTGCGGACGTTGTGGCGTCTGAATGGTTTTGGGGAAGTGTCATTGTAGGCGCCATGTTTATAGGGTTATTTACCCTGATGGCCTGGACGACCCAAAAAAACGGCCTTTCGGTTGTATCGGTCGCCTCAAAAATGAGTGTCGTCATTCCTATTATTGCCGGGATCTTTCTCTATCAGGAGAGCGCAGGTTATCAAAAGCTCATCGGCATTGTACTTGCCTTACTATCAGTATATCTCGTTTCTGTCAAATCAAAGACGAGTGTTAATTTTAAGAAAAATCTAGCTTGGCCGCTATTATTGTTCTTCGGATCAGGCATCAGTGACACCTATATTAACCACCTCCAAAGCACCTCAATTTCCGAAGAAAACGTGATTCTGTTTTCATCTTGTGTCTTCGGTTTTGCCGGGGTTATCGGGATTATAATTTTATCGATTAGCAAACTTAGAAACGACATCCAATTAGATCCGAAAAGCTTGATTGGCGGACTGGTTTTGGGCTTGGCCAATTACGCTTCCTTATATTTTATCATCAAATCGCTCCAAGTGCCCCAAATGGAGAGCTCTACATTTTTCACGATTAACAATGTCGCCATTGTGATGCTTTCAACACTTATAGGGCTTTGGGCATTTAAAGAACATCTCACCAAGAAAAATTGGATGGGCATAGGATTGGCACTTATTGCCATATATTTAGTAACTTTTGCTTGAAATGACAGAAAAAGACACTTATAAAACCATTACCAAAGCTTCTGATGAGGTGCTATTTAAGGATAAAAACAGCAAGTTCTTTGGCTATGCATTTCCAGTAACCACAGAGGAGTTGGTGAAAGTCCACCTTGAAGATTTAAAGAAACAACACCATTCGGCCAGACATTGGTGTTATGCTTACCAAATTGGCAAAACAGAAAATGAATACCAATTTAGAGCCAATGATGATGGCGAACCCAACAACAGCGCGGGCATGCCCATCTACGGACAACTACAATCTTTTGATGTTACCAACGTATTGATTGTCGTCGTCCGGTACTTTGGGGGAGTTAAATTGGGTGTGGGCGGACTCATATCAGCTTATAAAACTGCCGCACAAATGGCTTTGGAAGCATCTAAGATTGTGACCCGAACCATTAATCAAGACATTCAGCTCAAATTTGAGTATAAAGATATGAATAAAGTGATGCGGGTCATCAAGGAAAAGAATTTAAAAATAAAATCCCAAACTTTAGAGCTCGATTGTACCATCATCATTTCAGTACGACTTAAAAAATCAAAAGCGGTTTTGGATGCTTTTAAAACCATTTTCAACGTCAAAGTGAACGTGTTGAAAAACTAATTCTGTAATTTGTCCAAAAGGTATTTTGGACATCTTGTAGGTCGATTTTTTTGAACATCCATAAACACCAATACAGTGTTTCCCGAGGTCAAAATTTCACCCTTCTGATTGGTAATTTCATAGTCAAATTCAATGCTTGCGGAAGGCAATTTTACCAATTGGGTTTTCACTTTAATTAAGTCGTCATAAAGCGCTGGCCTTTTGAATTCTACCGTCAATTTTCGCACAGGAAGCATCAACCCATCTTGCTCCATTTTTTTATAAGAAACCCCTAATTTTCTTAGCCATTCGACACGTCCAACCTCAAAATATTGGGCATAATTTCCGTAATAGACAATCCCCATCTGATCTGTTTCGCCATAACGCACTCTTAGTTCAATTTCATCATTAAATAAAGGATTTGACATGTTTCTTTGGTTTATTTTTTGTAATTTGATCAGGATTTAAACATGGGGAAAAAATACTGCAAATTCAATAGCAATTGATTTTTTTTTTCAGAATTTTGTTCACATATTTGTCTCACAAAATATTCTAGAGAAAACACGAATTTCTCTTCATTTTGCTAATCTGACTAACAAACAAAAAATTAACTTTTAAAATGGAGGTAACTGCGCAATCGGTTTGGAATAATTGTCTGTCTTTTATAAAGGACAATATCCAACCCCAAGCATATAAAACTTGGTTTGAACCTATTACAGCAGTCAAACTTACTGACAATGCTTTGAGTATCCAGGTACCCAGTAAATTTTTTTACGAATGGCTTGAAGAGCACTATGTCAAAATTCTTAAAGTGGCCCTTAATAAGGAGCTTGGAGAACGCGCAAAATTGGTTTATGTCATTAAGATGGAAAACACTTATGGCAATAAACAACCGTTTACTGAAAGAATACCAAGTTCAAACAGAGGGGCGGTAAAATCTCAAAATGTTGACATCCCACTAAAAAATAAAAATCCTGAATTAAAGAATCCGTTCGTTATTCCAGGAATTAGAAATGTTAAGATTGAATCACAACTTAATCCTAATTATAGTTTTGACAACTTCTTGGAAGGCGACTCAAACCGATTGGCTAGAAATGCAGGATTAGCGGTGGCAAACAAGCCAGGCGGGACGTCCTTTAATCCACTATTAATATTTGGAGGTGTCGGATTGGGCAAAACGCATTTAGCGCACGCAATTGGCATCGACATTAAGGATAAATATCCAGAAAAAACTGTACTTTATATTTCGGCGGAAAAATTCACCCAACAATATATCGATTCGGTAAAGAAAAATAACCGTAATGATTTCATCCATTTCTACCAAATTATTGATGTCTTAATCATTGACGACGTTCAATTCTTATCTGGGAAATCAGGAACTCAAGATGTATTCTTTCACATCTTTAACCACTTACATCAAAACGGAAAACAAGTCATCTTAACTAGTGATAAGGCTCCTGTTGACATGCAGGATATAGAACAACGTCTCTTATCGCGTTTCAAATGGGGATTATCTGCAGAATTGCAGAGTCCGGATTTTGAAACTCGCGTGTCCATTCTGAAAAACAAACTGTATCGTGATGGTGTTGAAATGCCGGATGATATTATTGAGTATGTTGCGAAACATATCAAAATAAATGTTAGGGAATTGGAAGGTGCAATCATCTCTTTAATTGCACAGTCGTCTTTTAACAAAAAGGAGATTACCATTAGCCTGGCAAAAGAAATTGTTGAAAAGTTTGTCAAAAACACCAAACGCGAAGTATCTATTGACTACATCCAAAAAGTAGTTTCAGATTATTTCCAAATGGATGTGAGTACCTTACAATCTAAAACCCGTAAGAGGCATATTGTACAAGCACGACAGTTGGCCATGTTTTTCGCTAAGAAATTCACCAAAGCATCTTTGGCGAGTATTGGGTCTCAAATTGGGAAACGTGATCATGCGACAGTATTACATGCCTGCAAAACGGTTGACAACCTCTCCTCTACGGATAAACAATTTAGAAAGTACGTTGAAGATATTTCTAAAAAGTTAGCGCTTTAAAACGTTGCTTCTATAAACACAATACCTTATCATGACAAAAATTCTGATGGTTTGCTTAGGTAACATTTGCCGATCGCCATTAGCGCATGGCATATTGGAAGCTAAACTTCCGGGTGATCGTTTTGAAATAGATTCTGCCGGAACAGGCGATTATCACATCGGTAAATTACCAGACCACCGTTCTATTGCCACTGCAAAACAGAATGATATTGATATTTCTAACCAACGTTGTAGACAATTTTCAGTATCTGATTTTGACACTTATGACATTATTTACGTCATGGATCATTCCAACTACGAGAATGTGATTACGTTGGCTAGAGATGCTGACGATAGTGCCAAGGTAAAATTAATATTGGAAGATGCTGGTTTTGATGAAAATTTAGAAGTTCCGGACCCGTATTGGGGAGATGCGAAAGATTTTGATAAAGTCTACACACTTTTGGACAATGCTTGCGATAAAATTGCGGCGAAATTATTGGAGTAAATTTTATCAGATCTTAATTCCAATTGAACTTTAGTGGAATTTAGAACTTTCAAATCCACTACATTAGCGCTCTCACATTTTGAAACACTAACACATGGCAGAACACTTTGGCAAACTATACTTAATTCCTACAGGTTTAGGTGATCAACCAGTTTGGGATGTTTTACCCCAATCCATACAAAAAATCCTAGCATTTACGGACGATTATATTGTTGAAAATGAAAAAACAGCACGTAGATTCATAAAAGAGACCCTTCCTGAAAAATTGCAACCGTCCTTAAACTTCCATGTATTAAATAAATACACGGAAGAGGCTGAAAAATCAACATTTTTAGAAGCCTGTAAAGCAGGAAAACCTATGGGTTTACTTTCTGAAGCAGGATGTCCTGCGGTAGCTGATCCTGGATCAGATATTGTAAAATTGGCCCACGAAAACAACATTCAAGTGGTTCCCTTGGTAGGACCATCTTCCATCATTATGGCACTGATGGGATCTGGAATGAATGGACAAAGTTTTGCATTTAATGGCTACTTACCTATTGACAAGCAAGAACGCAAAGCAGAACTCAAACGCTTAGAACGCGTATCGCAAGAGCAAAACCAAAGTCAATTGTTTATTGAAACCCCATATCGCAACAACAAAATGTTGGAAGATTTATGGAGCACATTGCATCCTCAAACTAGAGTTTGTGTGGCCTGCGACCTCACGCTACCTACAGAATATATTAAAACGTTCCCTGCGCAAGATTGGAAACATACCAAAGTAGACTTGCACAAACGCCCGGCCATTTTTATCATTCACAAAGACTGATTATAAAATCGCTTTAGCCTTTCGGTTTGGTTTGATAAAAGAAGTATCGTAGCCGGAAAAGCGTTTCATATAGTGGGAAATGGAAGATCCGTAAGCATCTGAGAAATTATAACCTCCAAAACTTCTGAGAAATTTCTTTACACTCCCCGGTCCCGCCAAATGCGCGGCAGCGAGAATGCCAGACTCCGTGATGGTAACGCCGTGAATTTCTTTACCTACAAATCGTGCAATATCCTGTCTTAAAATCCATTTGTTACGCTCAGAATTGGCCAAAAACGCCTTTTCTTGTAACTCAGGAGTGTACAAAAAGAATTGAGGATTGTAAACCCCCAAAAGTTTTAAAGTTTCAGCACCAAATTGATACTTTCCTAAATACCCAAAATCATTTACCGTAAAATAATTACCGCGAGATTCTTTAAATGCCAAAGCTTCCTTAAATCCTAAATACGATTTCCCTAAATAAGGAAAGTACTTATCGTAGGTCATTGTGGGGTGCGTTCCTTCTGCTGGAGACAACATAGCGATGTCTTCAGAAACTGTGTAATTTAATTCTAGTCCTTCCGTAGAAAAATTAGTCATATCCACAGTCGTTTTTGGAAAAAGTGCCGTCATTAATATGACACAGATTGCAAAAGGGATAACAAAATAATTAGTGATTTTTTTTAACATTTTTCCTAATATTCGTAAAGCCTTTATGATTTTAAGCAGACTTAAATTTCAGCGTGCAAAGATACGCCTTTTTATTAAAGCCTCAAAATTAATCGATTAAGCTCTCTAAAAATAGACACCATGGAGCTTTAGACCCTTTTTACCGTTAAACTCCACAGTTGGCAAAGGCACTTTAATTAGGTTCAAAACCTCAAAAACAGATCTTAAAAGAGGTGATTTGGTTTCAATCCGCGTTAAATCAACATCTAAACTTAAATAGTATTGCCGCATCCTATTCTTACTCGCATCCAAACTACTATGAGACTCAGGATTATCAAATAACATACCGTCGGCACCATATCCTAAAGCGACATTCAACCATTTTGGGATGTGTTCAGTTTTAAAAAACGATTGCAGGTTAAAACTTAACCAATAGGTTTGGCCGTTGTAATCCTTTAAAAACTCTTCGGTTAGACCATTTCCTAACTTTGTAGGCTGTAATTGCGCATATCTGGTTTGATGAAACGAGTATTTAAGGGTGATGCGTTGTTCTTCCCATAGTAACTCTTGACCAATATAGATTCCACTACCTGCAACATTGGCAGCCATATCTCCCCAAGAAAACCCCCATTCCTTACTAAAACCATCTAAAACCTCAACGGCGGTTAAAAATGTAAAGCCCAGTTTGGCACCATAAAGCAGTTGCTCATTTCTGCTCGCCCCACTCCATTGCAGTGCGCTAGCACCAAGTCGTCCTAACTGATAGGATGCATACACATGGCCCACTTTATCCATTTGCAACCACTCATTGTTATCATTTATGGTATGGAATCGCGATTGCTCATAGTCCGCATACCATAACTGGTGCAGTCCTATTAAGGTGAGTCCACCAATAGCCGCCTCAGAGATATACACTGCTGTCCGTCGCGACGGATTTAAGGTATCACTCGGTTTAAGAAAACGTTCAATTTGAGATTGTGAAAAAGAATTTGCGGTAGCTATTATAAAAACAAATAGACAAAAGATATACCGCACCATAGCTTACCTATTTACACCCTGCTGATTAATCCAGCGTACGTATTCTTGTCTGTTCACATTGTGTTGTGCTAGTGTTTTAGCAAATTTATGATATCCAAAATTAGTCACATCAGCTACAAAGTATAAGTAATCGTGCTTTTCGAAATTCAAAACCGCATCAATGGAAGTAATGTCAGGCATGGTAATTAAACCTGGAGGCAATCCTGCATATTTATAGGTATTATAAGGCGAGTCCAAAACTAAATCCTTGTAAAGTACACGTTTGATAACCTGATCAAAATCGCCCGAAGTGTGCTTTATGGCATAAATCACCGTTGGGTCAGCCTGAAGCGGCATACCAATCTTTAAGCGATTCATGTACACCCCGGCCACACGCTTTCGTTCATCAACTTTTGCGGTTTCCTTTTGCACAATCGAGGCCATGGTCATTACCTTTTCTGGGGTAAGTCCAATCGTTTTAGCCTTCGCCATACGGGTCTCGTTCCAGAACCGGTGGTACTCTTTCAGCATCCGTTCTCTAAACTGTTCTGCGGATGTGTTCCAAAAAAACTCGTAGCTGTTGGGAATATACATGCCCAAGGCCGTTTGTTCTGAAAAATCATTGGCTTTTAAAAACTCGGGAGATGACATCACGGTGTATAATTCTAAACTATCCGCTTCAATTTGGGTAGAGATGCGTCCCGCTAATCGTTCTAATGATTCCTGATTATTAAATGAAAGTTTGACAGGAATATTATTGCTGCGTATGGAATTGACAATGTCATTATTATTCATCCCTTTTTTGATGGCAAATTTTCCCGCTTTTATATTGGCTGGATATTTTTTACGTTCAGCAAGCGCCTCAAATTTGTCCATATCCTTTAAAAGTGGTTGCAATTGAGCTCTCACATCCTGATAGGTTGCATTGGTTGGAATATATACGTATGCCTCCTCATTAGTAAAGGCGGTATTGGAGATGAACATGGTTTGATAAATGTTGTAAGCGATGATGCCGGCTATTACCAAACCGATGAGCGCAATGGCGATAAAGATTTTTTTGAAATACATTTAGTTATTGATAAGTTGTAAAAAATATTCGTTTTTATACTTGTTGTTGCTAAAAAGCCAATCCTTTTTAACCCCCACTATCTCAAAACCTTGATTTTTGAATAGGTTGAGGCTGGCCTGATTGTCTTCGGTAATATTGCAATACAATTGATGCAAATTAAGCTGATTAAAGCTATAGTTGATTAATAACTGCAGTGCTTCCTTGCCATAACCCTGCTGTCTGTTTTGGGTTTCCTGGATTAAGATTCCCACGCCAGCATGATTGTTTTTAAAATCAAAATCGAATAAATCGATCAGTCCGATAGCTTGATGCTGGTAAGTGGAAATCACCAATCGCAATTGTTTCACTTCGTAAATATCTCTGTGGGAGTTTTCAAGATACTGTTCAAGGATATATCGAGAGTATGGGGTTTGAGTATTACTCAGCTCCCAAAGATGCTCATCGTTTTCAATGGCGTGAATATAGTTTAAATCTTCAGGCTCTAAAGCACGTAAATAAATATGTTCTCCCTTTAAGGTCTCCATTAAAATTCGCCTTTAAAAACCTGTACGGCAGGACCTATTAACCATATATCAGTGTAGCCTTCATCTTTATTTTTAAAAGCAACCTCCAATGTTCCCCCTTGCGTATTTAAAGTAATGTGATTTCTAGTTGTTTCTCCAATAAAATTCATAGCCAGTGCAACTGCGGTGACACCTGTACCACAAGACAATGTTTCATCCTCAACACCACGTTCATAGGTCCTAACTGAAAAAATGGCATCAGAGATTTTAGAGACAAAATTCACATTTGAACCACTTTCATGGTAGGGAGCGCCGTATCTAATTCTACTTCCAGTTTCCTTGACCTGAAGTTCCGCTAAGTTTTCCTGTAATTGAACGTGATGCGGCGATCCGGTATTTAAAAAGACATGAGATTCAAACTGTTCCAGTCGAGGCACATCCTGCATTTGCAACTGAACACTATGCGATTCAATTTTGGCACGGTGCAGGCCATCTATCGCTTCAAAAGTGGTCGCATTTTCAATTATTCCGAGAAATTTCGCAAATGCAACAATACAACGCCCGCCATTCCCACACATAGAACTTTCATTGCCATCAGCATTGAAGTATACCATCTTAAAATCATACTCGTTATGAGGTTCGAGAAGGATCAATCCGTCAGCTCCAATGCCAAAACGTCTGTTACATAAGGTTCTAACGTATTTGGTATCATTTTTGTCAAAGGTTAAGAGACGATTGTCAATCATCACAAAATCATTACCTGTTCCTTGATATTTATAAAAAGTCTGTTTCATAGGTTTGGCAAATATAGGAAATATGGATGGTTTTAACGCGGCTAACTTTTGCGTTAAATATCGTTAAATGAAGCTACGACCATCAAATAAAAAATTAATTTTAAACGTTAATCACATATCTATTTACAGTATTACTCTTATTATATTACTCTTATTAATTATTATTAAACTCTAATTAAAATGAAGAAGATTTTAACCCTAATTTTAGTATCAGCATTAGGTGGAATCATGACACTTTCTGCCTATAAATATTTCTTAGAAGAGGATGACATTGGCGCTACTTTGGCCAAATCCGATTCTAGTCTATCTTATTTCCCAACGAGTAACACAGCGGTCAGCTCCTACGGGACATTATATGCGCCCGATTTTACGGAAGCCGCAGAAAACGCCGTGCATGCTGTGGTTCACGTAAAGAACACCACTATCAGCAGAGCGCCGATGACCATGCAAGATCTTTTTATGGGTAGAAGTTCTGAACGTGCCCAAGTAGGCACAGGTAGTGGGGTGATCATATCACCGGACGGTTATATTATAACCAATAATCACGTCATTAATGGCTCACAACAACTTTCTATTACCCTTAATGACAACAAAATTTACGAGGCTGAGTTGATTGGAACTGATGAAAAAACAGATATCGCCCTCTTAAAAATTGATGCGGGAGAAGCATTGCCTTTTGCAACCTTTGGAAATTCAGACCAGGTAAAAGTTGGTGAATGGGTTTTGGCGGTGGGCAACCCGTTTAATTTGACCTCTACGGTGACGGCCGGAATTATTAGCGCTAAATCTAGAGATTTGTCAGGTATTAATTCACAATCATTCTTGCAAACAGATGCCGCTGTCAATCCTGGAAACTCTGGTGGAGCATTAGTCAACACCCGAGGAGAACTCATTGGCATAAACACGGCCATCACCTCCCAAACCGGCTCCTATATTGGCTATTCTTTTGCCGTACCGAGTAATATTGCCCGAAAAGTTGTGGAGGATATTATGGAATTTGGAAATGTCCAAAACGGTATTTTAGGGGTAAGAGGCGGCGAACTTAACAGTAAATCTGCCGAATCTTTTGAGGTCAGTGCAACCCAAGGCTTTTACGTGAGTGATGTTGAAGAGCGCTCTGGTGCCGATAAAGCGGGCATTAAAAAAGGAGACATTATTAAGAAGATCGACAATATTAGCATTTCTAAATTTTCAGATTTGAGTGGGTATTTGAGTACTAAACGCCCCAATGATGTGGTTGATTTGTATATTATCAGAAATGGTTCAGAAAAGAAAATTCCGGTTACTTTATCTAAGAGTGAAATTATGACCATTGAATTTTTGGACATGCAATTGCGAAATATCCCTAATGAGGTTAAAAAAAGCAGCAACATTACCTATGGCGTTGCGGTCATTAAAAACGAAAACTATGCACTATATAAAAACCTAGGCATCAACACTGGTTACGTGATTACTGAAATTAACGGCGAAGTCATTAAAAATGTGGATGACATCATGAAACTCAAACTTAAGTATGGTGATGATTTAGAAAAGAATATCAAAAAATTATCGGTCATCACAAGTTCAGGTCAAAAAGAGAGTTTTATCTTTAGATAAGTTAAGCACTAAAACCAAATTTTAACCCTTTGAAACAATTCGTTTTCAAAGGGTTTTTTAGTGAATAAAAGCTTACGAAAACGTTTGAAATATATTACTTTTGCATTTCCGAATAGTCGGCATAAACACAACAATGTTCTGCCTAAAAGGCAGACACTCTAAACTTTGAAACAATGGGTTTGAATGGAATTTATGAGAACGAATTAGCTTTTCAAGCAGACCGAAGAAAAGCAACGGTTGAATTTATCAAAATAGTCAGTGATCTGTGGTATGATAGATCTATTGAACTGGTACTATTTAGAAATCAATTGATTGACAGAAATGTCAGTGAAATTTTAAATTTGCATGAATATGCAGGTGCGTTTGTTCAGAAACCAATTTCTATTTTCGATTCTGTTGAAATTGCTCAAGCCATCAAAACCTTGGATGTTCCACCAGCAAAACTGGATATCGGAAAACTGACGTTTGAATACCATTTAGAAGATCAGAAGTACTCAAACGCTACAGCTTTTGTCGCAGACAGGCTGAAAGGCGCGAGTAGAAATGAAATGAATAAACCAAAAGACGTTGTACTCTATGGTTTTGGTCGCATCGGCAGATTGCTTGCTCGTGAACTGATGACGAAAACTGGTAAAGGTAGTCAAATGCGTTTGAGAGCCATCGTCACCAGAGGGAAAATCGATCAAACAGTTTTAGAAAAAAGAGCATCTTTACTCCGCAATGATTCCGTTCACGGTGAATTCTCAGGAACGGTGATCGCAGATTTGGAAAACAGTGCTCTAATAATCAATGGTACCACCGTAAATATCATTTCAGCCGATGCGCCTGAAGATATTGATTACACTAAATATGGTATCAATGACGCTTTGGTGATTGATAATACGGGTGCCTTTAGAGACAAAGAGGCGCTAAGTAGACATTTACAGTCTAAAGGAGTGAGTAAAGTTTTATTAACGGCTCCTGGAAAAGGAATTCCCAACATTGTACACGGGGTTAACCATTTAGACCATAATCCAGATACGGTTGATATTTTTTCAGCGGCATCCTGTACAACGAATGCCATCACGCCAGTTTTGAAAGCAATAGAAGATACTTTTGGCGTAAAACATGGCCACTTAGAAACCATTCACGCGTATACCAATGATCAAAATTTGGTAGATAATTTTCACGATAAATACCGTCGTGGTCGCGCTGCAGGTTTAAATATGGTCATCACTGAAACGGGTGCAGGAAGCGCTGTGGCCAAAGCCTTACCATCTTTGGAAGGAAAATTAACCTCAAACGCCATCCGTGTTCCCGTCCCTAATGGATCTTTAGCCATTTTAAATCTAGAATTGGATACCCCAACTTCTTTGGAAGGAATAAATACTACCATGAAAAAATATGCTTTAGAGGGACATCTCGTAGAGCAAATTAAATATGAAATGAGTGATGAATTGGTATCCAGTGACATCATAGGATGTTCCGCTCCAGCAATTTATGACAGTAAGGCAACCATTATGAGATCTGATGGAAAGAATGTGGTTCTATACATTTGGTACGACAATGAATATGGATACAGTCATCAAGTGATGCGCTTGGCAAAATATATATCTAAAGTAAGACGTTATACATATTATTAGTAGGCCCAACATCTAAAAGATAATTATTACCGTATATAACAATAGCCTCCTAAATGAGAGGCTATTTGTTTTAAATACGAGTTGACATCTATTTTATTTTTTATCTTGTTCAAATTTTAACATCATCAGTAAATCTAAACGAATGCATTCATTAAAAACATTAACTTTTACACTTCTCGCCAGTCTATTTTTTGTAGTGGGCAATGCTCAAGAACCGACAACTAAAGAAGAAGACAAATTATCTTTAACTGAAGGAAGTATTGACAACCAATTTGAATATGTGATTCAAAAATCGAATAACTGGCAAGACTACAAGAATGTCAAAAAAACCTGGTTGTACCAGTTAAAAGCACATACGCTAGACTCTTTAAAAGCGTTTCAAAATAATTTAACTAAAACTCAAAATACGGTTGACAGTTTAGCTCAGGAAATTACGAGCTTAAAAAGCAACCTCTCTGAAACCAAAACCACCTTAGCGGAGACCAATGAAGAAAAGGATAACATGGCATTGTTCGGTTTACAAATGAGCAAGGGTAATTACAATGTATTAATGTGGAGTATCATTGGAGGTCTTCTCGCATTGTTACTATTGTTCATTTATAAATACAAAAACAGTAATTCTGTTACCAAATTAGCCCAAAAATCCTTAGTGGAAACTGAGGAAGAGTTTGAAGAACACAGACGCACAGCTTTGGAGCGTGAGCAAAAAGTCAGACGCCAACTTCAAGACGAAATCAATAAGCAAAAAAGCATCAAGTAAATGACGAAAATCTGTAAGGCAACTTGCAGATTTTTTTCTCTACACCTATCACTGAACACTGCCTAGTTTTTTCGCATATTTGCATCGAAGATATATTACCATGCGCATAGATATTATAACGGTATTACCCGAATTACTAAAAAGCCCTTTTGAAGCTTCTATTTTGAAACGTGCCATTACAGCAGGTTTGGTAGAGGTCCATTTCCATAATTTAAGAGAGTACACTACGGACAATTACAAATCTATAGATGACACCCAATTTGGTGGTGGCGCGGGGATGGTAATGATGATTGAGCCTATAGACAAATGCATCTCTAAATTAAAAGAGGAGCGCGACTATGATGAAGTCATCTATATGACCCCGGACGGAAAAACATTAAATCAAGGCATCGCTAATACCCTTTCTCTAAAAAAGAATATTATCATACTCTGCGGACACTATAAGGGCGTTGATCAACGGGTACGGGACTTACTCATTACCAAGGAGATCTCCATAGGAGACTATGTGCTTTCTGGGGGCGAACTTGGAGCGGCGGTACTTTGTGACGCGGTAATACGATTGATTCCGGGTGTTTTGGGTAATGAAACCTCGGCACTGACAGATTCCTTTCAAGACAATTTATTGGCACCGCCCATCTACACAAAACCTAGGGAGTATAAGGGTATGAAAGTTCCTGAAATTTTATTCAGTGGCCATTTTGCAAAGATAGAAAAGTGGCGCGAGGATATGGCCTACGAGCACACCAAGGAAAGACGTCCTGATTTGTTGGAGGATTGATTTGGTATCAGTAGGCATTCAGTAATCAGTATTCAGTTGGCAGTATTCAGTACTCAATTGGCAGTATTCAGTAATCAGTATTCAGTAATCAGTATTCAGTTGGCAGTATTCGGTTGGCGATAGTCAGTTGACAGTATTCAATAAGCAGTGTTCAGCTTGCAGTTGGTTTTTTATTGATGCTATAATTTAGGGAACAATGAGATTATGATTTGGAGATTCAGATTTTCGGAGTTTATAGTCGAGTAGCACCATAGTGTTTCTGACAATAAAATTTACTAAAATTTTAAGGCATTACTATTGTCAATTATTTTTTATTGATTACTTTTGCATCCAATTTCATATTAACCTCTGGCGATCTCCGTGAATGTTGGTATGGATTAAAATTTAAAAATTAAGAGAGATGAATTCTTTAGTAAAATTTGTACAAGACGAATTTGTAGAAAAAAAAGAATATCCTAAATTCGGCGCTGGTGATACTATCACAGTGTATTACGAAATTAGAGAGGGTGAAAAGAAACGTACACAGTTCTTTAAAGGTGTTGTATTACAACGTAAAGGTACTGGTAGTTCAGAAACGTTTACCATCCGTAAAATGTCTGGAACTATAGGTGTAGAGCGTATTTTCCCGGTGAATCTTCCAGCACTTCAAAAAATTGAAGTGAACAAGAAAGGTAAAGTGAGACGCGCACGTATCTTCTACTTTAGAGGTCTTACTGGTAAGAAAGCTAGAATTAAAGAAAGAAGAGGATAGACTCCTTAAGCGTATAGCATATAAAAGCCTTGAACTATTTCAAGGCTTTTTTTATGAACAATTGTTAATATCCGAAGTTCATAACTCGTTGAAAACTAAACGCTTGATTTAATAGGTTTCTGTGGTTGTTTTTTGTATCTTAGTATAACGGTTCAATTACAGCCTTGTGCTGGTATCAATTTAAAAAATTGATCTTAAATTGAATTTGGTAAAGTCTATTCTTTACTCGTTTGTTTTTTGAGATTTTTAGGCTCTGCACGCAAGTGCATCCGAACAAAATCATGAGGCTTTAGTAAGTGCACCATACAACTGTAGGGTGTAACTCGTAAAGTTGAAAGTTTCCAAAGGTGGTCGCAACGAAAGTGTACACCAAGGTAGGAAGCAATGTATTTAAAATTGTTGTTTGTGTAAACGATCAACAACATACAATACATCAAGAAAAACAACACATTGAAATATGTTCCTAACAGGTCAATACATTTTGAAAGTTAGAGCATATTTTATTGAAATAGTTCAACTTGAATTGAAAAAGACGATTGTAAAACGAGAGTTTTAGTCGGCTGATTTAGCAGCAATGTTAATTAGATCACGTTACTATTTCAAAGAAAGCCATGTCAAGGTAGTTTAGCTACAATGATATGGCTTTTGTTTTTACACACTTTCGGCTTAAATTTGCATCCCTCACCCAATTTTTTAATTTCAATGACACCAACCTTTATTGATTCAGCAGAATATAATTCAAAAGATTATACTGAACAACCACTTGAAAAAGCGGAATATGATAACTGCAATTTCCAAAACTGTAATTTTACAGGTTCAGATTTATCTTCCATCACTTTCATTGATTGCGTGTTTGATACTTGCAATTTTAGTAATGCCAATATCAAACATACAATTATCAGAGATGGAGAATTTATAGATTGTAAACTTACTGGACTTCAGTTTCAAGATTGTAATCCGTTTTTGTTGTCCTTTAGCTTTTCCAATTGTCAGTTGCAATTCTCATCTTTTTACAAGTTAAAACTAAACGGAACTGCCTTCAACAACTGCAACCTTAATGATGCAAATCTTGTGGAAGCCGATTTTAGCAATGCTTTATTTGATAACTGCGATTTTAAGCATGCTATTTTCGATCAAACAAATTTAAAAAATGCCGACTTGAGTTCTTCTGAGAACTTCAACATCAATCCTGAAAACAACGGGATAAAACAAGCAAAATTTTCAAAAGAAAATGTCTTGGGTCTGTTGCAGCGCTATCAAATTAAAATTGTATAATACATCAAAGTTCGGTTTTCTAAGCTAAGCGCAATTTTGTATATTTGCACAGCCTAATTTGGGGCCAATCTTAAACATTTAAATTTCATAATTCTTATG
The DNA here is from genome assembly GCF_007997285.1 of Gelidibacter salicanalis. Lineage (GTDB taxonomy): Bacteria > Bacteroidota > Bacteroidia > Flavobacteriales > Flavobacteriaceae > Gelidibacter > Gelidibacter salicanalis. The sequence goes on along the minus strand of NZ_VORX01000004.1, from coordinate 6,567 downwards.
GCAAAAACTTCCACCATTATTTATACAAAAACGGACGAAGCTCCAGCATTAGCAACCCGTTCCCTATTACCAATCATAAAATCTTTCACCGCATCATCAGGGATCTCTATTGTAACTAAAGACATTTCTCTAGCTGCACGTATCTTAGCGATGTTTCCTGATTTTTTAAACGAAGATCAAAAAGTTCCAAATGCATTGGCGGAATTAGGTGAACTTGCTACAAAACCTGAGGCAAACATAATTAAATTGCCAAATATCAGTGCTTCAGTTCCACAATTAAAGGAAGTAATAGCCGAATTGAAATCGCAAGGGTTTAACATCCCAAATTTTCCTGATGAAGTTAAAACTGATGAGGATAAGGACATCCGCTCACGTTATGATAAAGTTAAAGGTAGCGCTGTTAATCCTGTTCTCCGTGAAGGAAATTCTGATAGACGTGCACCTAAAGCCGTAAAAAACTACGCTCGAAAAAATCCTCATTCTATGGGCGAATGGTCTTCTGAATCCAAAACGGAGGTTGCCACCATGACCAAAGGTGATTTCTTCCACACTGAAAAATCCTTGACGCTTGAAAATGCAGATACCGTAAGTATAAAATTTGTTGGAAACGATGGTAAAGAAGAAGTTCTAAAAGACAACTTAAAATTGCTTAAAGGCGAAATTATTGATGCCTCAATAATGAGTAAAAGAGCACTCTTATCATTTTTAAAAGATACGGTTAAGGAAGCTCAAGATAAAGGTGTACTTTATTCATTACACCTAAAAGCCACCATGATGAAAGTCTCTGATCCAATTATTTTTGGTCATGCTGTAGAGGTGTTCTTTAAAGATGTATTTCAAAAATATCAAGCAGAGTTTAAACAAATTGGTTTCAGCCCAAGTAATGGTTTGGCGAATTTATATGACGAATTAAAAGAACTTCCTGATGCTAAGCGTAAGGAAATTGAAGCCGCAATTGAAAAAGAGATTGCGAACGGCCCGGATTTGGCCATGGTAAATTCTGATAAAGGAATCACCAATCTCCATGTACCTAGTGATGTAATTATTGATGCTTCTATGCCAGCAATGATTAGAACTTCCGGTAAAATGTGGAACGTGCAAGGCAAAGCTCAAGATACCCTGGCCGTAATTCCTGATAGCAGCTATGCGGGATTATATGAAGCCACCATCGATTTCTGTAAAAAACACGGCGCTTTCGATCCAACAACTATGGGAACAGTACCTAATGTTGGTTTGATGGCTCAAAAGGCAGAAGAATATGGATCTCATGATAAAACTTTTGAAATTACCAGCATCGGTAAAGTTGTGGTGGTTAATTCGGAAGGCAAGACTTTGGTAGAACATGATGTTGAAACAGGTGATATTTGGAGAATGTGCCAAGTTAAAGATGCGCCAATTCAGGATTGGGTAAAATTGGCCGTAACTAGAGCAAAAGCGTCTGCTACCCCAGCTGTTTTTTGGTTGGATGAAAATAGAGCACATGATGCCGAATTGATCAAGAAAGTAAAACAATACCTTGGTGATCACGACACGCAAGGCTTAGATATTCAAATTCTATCTTCAGTGCAAGCCACAACCTTTACTTTGGAGCGCCTTAAGGATGGTAAAGACACCATCTCTGTGACAGGAAATGTCTTACGTGATTATTTGACTGACCTCTTTCCTATTTTAGAATTGGGAACAAGTGCAAAAATGCTTTCTATTGTTCCATTAATGAATGGTGGTGGATTGTTTGAAACGGGTGCCGGGGGTTCTGCCCCGAAACACGTGGAGCAATTTGTTGAAGAAAACCATTTGCGTTGGGATTCTCTAGGGGAATTTTTAGCAATTGCAGTTTCTTTGGAACATTTAGCAGAAAAGAATGAAAATCCTAAAGCGCAGATTTTAGCAGATACTTTAGATGAAGCAACTGGGAAACTCTTAGATAACGGTAAGTCACCTTCCCGTAAAGCCGGAGAATTGGACAATAGAGGTAGCCATTTTTATTTAGCGCTGTATTGGGCTGAAGCTCTGGCGAACCAAAAGTTAGATGCACAATTGCAAGAAGAGTTCAAAGTGCTTTATGAAGTTTTAAAAATCAATGAACAGGTTATTGTTGAGGAGTTAAATAGCGTACAAGGTAAACCAGTGTCAATTGGTGGATATTATGAACCTAATGAAGATTTGGTAACTGAAGCAATGAGGCCAAGTCACACCTTCAACTCTATTTTAGAGAATAAATAATTAATTACAAACATCTAATTTGTTTAGTAATATTTTAAAATAATTAAACAAAATTAACTCAAAAAGCTCCTTTTATAAAGGGGCTTTTTCTATTTTTGATAAAAAATTACCAATGATTTCTAAATTGAAGGTTTCGCTTTGGCTTATCTTGTGCTTGCCACTCTACCTTAATGCACAAGAAAAATTTACCATAAGTGGTAAAATAACCGATCAAAGCAGTAATGAAACCTTAATTGGAGTCAATATTATCTTTCCTGAACTACAAATGGGAACCATCACCAATGAGTATGGATTCTATAGTATCACTTTGCCCAAAGGCACCTACAAATTTCAAATCAGTTATCTAGGCTTTAATAGTATTTCTGAAAGCATAGCAATTGATGACAACAAAACATTAAATTTTCAACTTAGTGAATCCACAGAAAGCTTACAAGAAATCGTCATTACTGAAAATGTAGAACGCTTAAATATCCGGAAACCTCAAATGAGTGTCAATTCACTTTCCGTAAATACTATTAAACAAATGCCCGTCGTTTTGGGAGAAGTAGATGTGATAAAATCCATCACCTTATTGCCTGGAGTAACTAATGCTGGCGAAGGGTCTTCCGGCTTCAATGTTAGAGGAGGTGCTGCAGATCAGAATTTGATTCTTTTGGACGAGGCCACAATTTTCAACTCCTCCCATCTATTTGGGTTGTTTTCAGTATTTAATCCAGATGCCATTAAAGACCTTAAGCTGTATAAAGGTGGGATTCCTGCCAAATACGGTGGACGCGTATCTTCGGTTTTAGACATATATCAAAAAGAAGGTAATAGCAATGCGTTTCATATGAGCGGTGGTGTAGGAATCGTGGCAAGTCGGTTATTGGCTGAAGGTCCTTTAAAGAAAGAAAAAGGCTCCTTTTTATTAGGAGGACGCTCCAGTTACGCTCATCTGTTTTTGCCCTTATTTGATTTGGATAGTAAAGCTTATTTTTATGATATCAATACAAAATTGAGTTATAGAATTAATCAGAATAACAATATATATCTTTCCGGATATTTTGGACGTGATGTATTCAATATCTCTGACAGCTTTGAAAACACATATGGAAATGCGGTCATTAATTTTAGATGGGACCATCTCTACTCCGCTAAATTGTTTTCTAATCTGTCCTTAATTTACTCGGACTACTATTACGGACTCGCTTTAAATTTCGTGGAATTTGATTGGTCTTCAGGAATTAGAAATTTTAATCTGAAATATGATTTTAAGCATTATATCAATTCCAATTTCAAACTTGATTATGGGTTGAATAGTTTATACCTGACTTTTAATCCAGGTGAAATCACTCCTACCTCTGAAACATCAGGTATCAATCCGTATAACCTTATAAAAAAATATGCTATAGAAAATGCTATTTATGTGGACGCTGAGCATCAACTCAACTCGAAGTTGGCAGTATCTTATGGTTTAAGATTAAGTTCATTCCATCGCTTAGGCCAAGCCGAACTCAACAGCTATGATAATGACCAAGCGGTAAGTTTTAATGAAGCGCTTCAAATCTATGAGAAAGCTGAGCCTATTGGAGTTAACACGTATGAGCGATCAGCAGTTATAGCATCGTTTATGAATTTAGAACCACGATTGGCCCTAGCTTATCAATTAAACGACAACTCGTCCATCAAAGCGAGTTATAACAGAATGAGTCAGTATTTGCATTTACTTTCAAACACCAGCTCTCCAACCCCACTAGATATTTGGGCACCTAGCGGTCCTTACATCCAACCTCAGGTATTGGACCAGGTAGCATTGGGATATTTCAGGACGTTTAGTAACAACCATTATGCTTTAGAAGTCGAGACCTTTTACAAGGATATTAAAAACCGCATCGATTATATTGATGGTGCCAATTTAATTGCTAATGATGCCATTGAACAAGTTATCTTAAATGGGAAAGCGAGAGCCTATGGTTTAGAAGTTTTATTCCGAAAAAATGAAGGCAAATTAACGGGATGGGTAGCTTATACACTTTCAAAATCAGAACAAAAAACTCCAGGAAGAACACCAACGGAAACTGGAATAAATGATGGAAAATGGTACAACACCCCTTATGACAAAACCCACGACATTTCAATTACATCCAATTATAAATCTAGCGACAATTGGAGTTTCAGTGGTACGTTGGTTTTTCAGACTGGGCAACCCACCACATTCCCAAATGGTCAATATGAATACAATGGGATAAGCATTCCCAATTACGAAGCTAGGAATTCGAGTCGATTAACCAATTATCACCGTTTGGATGTCTCCGCAATTTACAATCCGAATCCAGATGGGACAAAAAAGTGGCAAGGCGAATGGGTATTTGGTGTATATAATCTATATAATCGTAAGAATGCCGCGTCTATCAGATTCAGTGAAAATAGAGACACTGGAGTTAACGAAGCCAATAGATTGGCACTCTTCGGTATTATTCCCTCAATTTCCTACAATTTCAAATTTTAAACATGAAAAAAATTATATTTATAGTCTGGATTTGCTTCTTTCAGTTTTCATGTGAAGATGTCATAGAGGTAGATTTAAATACGGTAGATCCAAAATTAGTAATTGAAGCCTCCATTAATTGGACAAAAGGAACATCAGGAAATGAACAAATGGTGAAACTTTCTTTAACAGCACCCTATTTCGATTCTGAAATTCCTCCTGCAACTGGGGCTCAAGTGCAAATTATCAGCGCAACTAATACGGTATATCAGTTTATTGAAGACGGTGCAACGGGGATTTACAAAAACAACACTTTTAAACCGGTAATAAATAGAAATTACGAATTGCTAATTACCTATAAAGATGAACAGTACCGTGGTCAGGAAATATTTCAATCAGTGGCCTCTATCAATCGTGTGGATCAAAATAATGAAGGAGGTTTCTCAGGAGAAGATATAGAGTTAAAAGCTTTTTATAGCGATCTCGCTGATGAAAAAAACTTCTATTTTTTCGAATTTTTAAGCCATATCCCTGCTATCCCTTCTTTATCAATTTATGAGGACAAATTTAATAATGGCAACGAAAATTTCGGATTTTACAGCGAGGAAAATTTAAGTTCTGGAGATATCGTAATCATTAAAAACTACGGCATCTCAGAACGGTTCTATAATTATATGTATATTCTTTTGCAACAAAATAGCGACTCTGGCGGTGGCCCTTTTGAGACCCAGCCAGCTATTGTTAGAGGAAATTGTGTGAATGAAACTAATCCTGAAAATTTTCCATTGGGCTATTTTAGACTTTCTGAAGTTTCAGAAGTAGTATATACTGTACAATAGGCTAATTAATCATTATAATGATGCTGCAATAAGTAATGTAACGATCGATTTGAACCTGATGCTACTTCCATATGGATTCTTAAGAAGGTTCAGACGTCTTCACCTAAAAAACAAAATAATAAACTTTTGATAATGATTTATATCTTGCGTCATCCGGCCGCTCAAATAAGTCTAATATCTGTAACGATTTGTGAGAACTTGTCTTATTTTTGAAAACGTAATTACTAAACACTTCCTGATGGAACCTAAGAAAACAAATAGAAACTTATTGTATAAAGGTGTTCAGAATATGGGCATTTGCCTGTTTTTGATGTTCGTGGGCCCTACCATACTTTATCTGGCTTTCAGCAATCAAGACAAAGCAACATATATTTTAGTCTTAAGTATTGGTATCCTGCTCTCTTTAGGCGCTATTTTCTTTCTCTTTAGAGGCATCTACATCATCATGAAGAGTTTATTTAATGATTAGGAGAAAAACCCTTCCCCTGACCCATTCATAATGGTCATATTTTATAATACGCTCTAGATATTCTTATCTGTAGCAGTATACGTGATTACTCTAGGTAACATATCGTCACTTCCCTCGATTCCCATCAATTAAGTTGCTAGGTGTGGTGCGAAATACTAATTCATATAAAACGACATATGTGAATTTCGGCTTATATCTGGATTGACCTGACTTGTATCGAATAGTATATTATAAGTAGATGAGCGTTATTAGCTCTTGTATCTTAATGAAAGAACGCCCTAACATACAAAAATGCATCAGACCAATAGGGTTTTAATATTGGTTGAGTGTATACTATTAAAGTTCAACAATTTCAGGAAAAATGAATCTAGAAGATTTTTTCTATATAAATCGAATATTTTGAGTTATATAAACAAAAAAATCCCCAACAAATAAATGTTAGGGATTCTCTAAAAAAGGCGATGTCCTACTCTCCCACGAGGTGCAGTACCATCGGCGCAAACGGGCTTAACTTCTCTGTTCGGAATGGTAAGAGGTGAGCCCCGTCGCTATAACCACCTTAAGCTTTA
>NZ_VORX01000003.1 GCF_007997285.1 Gelidibacter salicanalis | reverse complement strand
TCAGCAGAATCTTTTAATGCCAAAATAAAAGCCTTTAGAGCGCAATTTAGAGGGGTCAAAAATGTAGAATTCTTCCTTTATAGATTAACAACAATTTTTACATAAACACAACAATTGTTCTTGATCCTACTTCGACTCCGCTCAGCATGAACTTCTCGCCCTAGCAGGCATATCCAGTAAAAACAAAAAATCCCGACTTATTTCTAAATCGGGATTTCCATTCTTGTTGGCCTACTAGGGCTCGAACCTAGACTCTCCTGGACCAAAACCAGGCGTGTTGCCAGTTACACCATAGGCCAATCTCTAATTGAGGACCTGCCTGCCGGCAAGGAAGGTGCAAATTTACTACAAAGTTTTATTTGCGCAAATATTTTGATAGAAAAAACACAAATAAAAACACACTTTCTTGCAACTACCTTCTTTTTCAAGGTTAAAGCCCCGCTAATAGCCCAAAAACATTTCAGAAATACTTAACGTTTACACAAATTCTTTCTACTCTTATATTATTATTCTTAAATTCGCCACTCATTTTCAACCAAAAAATCTATGAATCATTTCAACTTTAAAAAATGGAATACCATTTTAGGTTGGTTCGTCTTTGCCGTCGCATTTATTGTTTATGCACTTACCATTGAACCGACCGTTAGTTTTTGGGATGCTGGGGAATATATTTTGACTTCCGCAAAGCTTCAAGTAGGTCATCCACCAGGAGCACCATTATTCCAAATGATCGGAGCATTTTTCTCAATGTTTGCGCTTGAACCTTCCCAAATTGGTGCCATGTTGAATATGATGAGTGGCGCCGCTAGCGCTTTCACCATTCTTTTTATGTTTTGGACCATTACCTTGCTCCTCAAAAAACTGGTTCATACAGACACAGAATTTACCACGGCTAAAAAAGTTGCCATTTTAGGTAGCGGACTTGTAGGAAGTTTAGCCTTTACCTTTACAGATTCATTTTGGTTTAATGCGGTTGAAACTGAAGTATATGCTATGGCCACCCTAATTATGGCGGTCATGTTTTGGCTTGCTTTGCGTTGGGAACAAGATATGGACAAACCTCGTGGCAACCGTTGGCTCATCCTAATTGCCTTTGTGATTGGATTATCTTTTGGTGTTCACTTTATGGGACTGTTAACGATTCCTGCCATTGGCCTGATTTACTACTTTAAAAACTATAAAACCATTACGGTTACGAATTTTATACTGGCGAACATTATTTCTGCAGCCATCTTATTATTCATTTTTAAACTCTTATTGCCAAACGCCCTAAAAATCTTTAGTGCGTCAGAAATCTTTTTTGTCAATAGTCTTGGCATGCCTTTCAATTCAGGCACCATCATCGCCTTTATTCTGGTGGTCGCCGCCTTCTATTTCGGATTAAAATACACGAGAGATCACCAAAAGTATGTGGCAAACACCTTGGTGCTTTGCTTACTTTTTATATTTATAGGGTTTTCATGTTGGTTGATGCTCCCAATCAGAGCCAATGCCAAAGTGACCGTTAACGAAAATAACCCTTCGGATGCTCGAGAGCTTTTAGCCTATTACAATTTAGAGCAATACCCAGAAACCCACTTGTTTTACGGCCCTCTGTTTACGGAACAGTACACTGGTTTGGACGCCAATCAACCTTATGTAGATGACAAACCTAACTACGAAAAGGATGAAGTTGCCGGAAAATATGTCATTGTAAACGACTATAAAAACGCCAAACAGAACTTCAATTCTGAACATGCCGCCATTCTTCCAAGGATGTGGAGCGGTGATAACGCTGAAAACTATATGATGTTTACCGGGTTGTTGGATTTTAACATCAAGCCCGAATATCAAATGGAAAATCAGATCCGTAGCATGGTGACTGATTTTAAGCTGAATGTTAGAGAAGGTAAGGTAGATTATGGTGACTATCACAAATTTTTACAGCAGTTTGGACAGTATTTGGATATTGAAAAACCATCCCTGATCCAAAATATTGGTTACATGATTGAGTATCAGTTTGGGTACATGTACTGGCGCTATTTCATGTGGAATTTTGTGGGTCGTCAAAACGATATTCAAGGCAAGTATGACGATTTAAACGGGAATTGGATCAGTGGTATAAATCCATTTGATGCATGGCACCTCAACATGTCCCAAGACAATTTACCAAGTGACGTCAAAAACAACAAAGCCCGTAATACCTACTATTTTTTACCCTTAATTTTAGGACTCATAGGCTTCTTATTTCTGGTGGCTCGAGACAAAAAACTATTTTGGACCCTGTTGGTATTCTTTCTCATGACCGGAATTGCCATTCAATTTTACACCAACGTCAGACCGTTTGAACCGCGAGAGCGCGACTATTCGGTGGTGGGCTCCTTTTACGTGTTTGCCATTTGGATTGGCTTTGGGGTTTACGCCATTTTTGATGCGCTCAGAAAAAAGGTCAATTTTAAATTTCTACCGCATGCCATTACTTTGGCGTGCTTAATATTGGTCCCGGGAATATTGGCGGCGAATAATTGGGATGATCATGACCGTTCTGGTAAGAAAACCGCACACGCTATGGCCGTCAAGTATCTAGAATCTTGCGCGCCTAACGCCATTTTATTTACCATTGGAGACAATGATACCTTCCCGTTATGGTATGCCCAAGAAATTGAAGGCATCCGTCGCGACGTTAGAGTCATCAACACGAGTCTCTTTCAAACGGACTGGTATATTGATCAAATGAAACGTAAAGCTTACACTAGCGACCCTATTCCGTCGCAATTGACCCACGAGCAATACCGTTATGGCACACGCGATTATATCATTCAAAAAGAAATTACCAAAGACACTTTGGATATTAAAGATTTCATGGATTTTGTGAGCAGTGATAATCCACGTACTAAACTTAAATACACTTTAGAGCAGGAAGGAAGAGATACTAGTACTTACCCTTCCAACATGTTGAATTCTAATTATTACCCGACAAAATTTGTCAGGATTCCTGTCGATAAGGCATCAGTTTTAAAACACGGGATTGTAAAAGAAAAGGACGCTGATAAAATTGTAGACGAGATTGTCATTGAAATTAAAGGCAGTGCACTTTACAAAAACCGATTGTTGATGTTGGATATTATTGCCAATAACAATTGGGAACGCCCTATTTATTTTACCGGGGGTAGTTTTGGTGATGACGATTATATTTGGATGAAAGACTATCTGCAATTAGATGGCCTATGCTATAAACTGGTACCGATTAAAACACCAGTAGACCGCGCAAATCCGTTTGATATGGGACGTGTGGATAGCGAGGCGATGTACAAGCAAGTGATGGCTTGGGATTGGGGCAATAGCAATGATCCCAATATATACCACGATGTGGAAACCCGCAAAAACTCTATTACGTACAGAGGTAATTTAGCCCGATTAGTTGAGCAACTCATCAACGAAGATAAACACGACAAAGCCGAACAGATAGCCGATTTAGCCATGAACCAAATGCCGGTGGATTACTTCGGATTCTACACCCTATTGGAGCCGTACATCAGTGCGTACTACGAGATTGGAAAGGTTGAAAAAGGCCGTAAGCTTTATAAAGACGTCAGCAAAAAATATCAGGAAAGTTTAAGTTATTATAGCGGCTTGACCGTTGAGAATCAAACGCGTTATTTAGATGAAATCGTAACAGATATTGAACGCTACAGAAGTTTAGTAGACATTCTCGTTATCTATAACGATAAGGAATTTGCCATGGCAGAAACAGAAAAATTCAATAACTTCCTGAATTTGTTCAAGCATTTTATGGGTGAAGAACCCCAACGACAAGCACCACGAGAAGAACGTGATTTGATAAAAGACACAATTGACACCCTCTTACAACTCGACTAGTTTGTTGTGAACCTGATTCCTGTTAAAACCCCACAATTGATCAAAGGCATATTCCCTAAGTACACTTGGAATATGCCTGAAGATCAAAAGATCCTCTACCTGACTTTTGATGATGGGCCAACCCCCGAAATCACCAATTGGACCCTTGATCTTCTTAAATCTTATGATGCTCAAGCAACCTTTTTTTGCATAGGCAATAATATACAACAGCACCCTGAAATTTTTCAAAACCTTCTCGATTCCGAACATGCCATAGGCAATCACACCTACAACCACCCCTACGGGTGGCGCACTAAGACGGAAGCGTATGTAGCAGAAGTTTTAAAAACAGAACAGGTTATGAGTGCGGAGCGTGGAGTTTGGAGTGGGGCTATAAAAGGTAATCAATCACCAAACCTCCAGTACCGAGTTGGCAAGTTCGGGCAGCTTAACAAAACGTCCGTAACGAAAAGGCATGTTCGTGCGGATCAACAACCTTCAACCCGCCCGTACCGAAAGGGCACTTTCGGGCAGGTCAACAACCCGCCCGTACCGAAAAGGCACTTTCGGGCAGGTCAACAACCCGCCCGTACCGAAAAGGCACGTTCGGGCGGGTCAACAACCCTCTCGTACCGAAAAGGCACGTTTGGGCGCCCCACCCACCTATTCCGCCCGCCCTACGGGCAAATAAAACCAAGCCAGGGCAAGCAATTACTAGCGCTCGGGTATCAGATCATCATGTGGGATATTTTGTCCTTTGATTGGAAAGCATCTTTATCCAAAGAAGCATGTGCCCGCAATGTGATATCAAAAGCAGGCCCTGGAAGCATTGTTGTATTCCACGACAGCGTCAAAGCAGCACCTCGCATGAAGCACGCCTTAAAAGCAACCCTAGCACATTTTAGCGCACAAGGGTATCAGTTTAAAAGTATTGAATTTTAAATGTATTCTTGAAGAATATTAATGAGGGTATTGGCATCCTGCTCTCCGCTATGTCGCCATTTCATCTCGCCGCGTTTGTAGATGATAAGTGTAGGTAAGCCTTTCACACGAAGTGCTTCAGCCAGATCCTTGTTTTTATCAACATCTATTTTGATCACTTTTGCCTTGTCACCAAGCGCAGCAGCCACATCTCTGAGTACCGGATGCATTGCTGTAGATTGTTCGTTCCATTCTGTAAAAAAGTCTAACAAAACTGGAATGTCGACATCTATAAGTTCCCCAAATTTTGACATACATTATTAATGTTTAAATCAAATGTGTTACACAAACCTACTTATTTTTTTTTTATTATCCTAAAACATACGCAAATAGCTCACTGCGGGTGAATCCTCACTTTATGCCGGCATAGTTTCAGTCCCTTTTTTAAGCTCAATCACCGTTATTTCTGGCCAAATTCCCACCCGACCTGGGAATCCTAAAAACCCAAAACCACGGTTGACATTGATATACTGACCCATCTCCTTGTACACTCCCGCCCAATGTTTATAGCGGTATTTAATCGGACTCCATTTGACCCAGCCCGGAATTTCAATTCCAAACTGCATCCCGTGGGTATGGCCACTTAAGGTTAAATGGTAGTGGTAATCATCTTCAAGCACCACATCGTTCCAATGGCTCGGGTCATGCGTCATCAGTATTTTAAAATCGTCTTTATGAATTCCTTCAGAGGCTTTCTTTAAATCGCCAGCTTTTTTAAAGCCACCTCTCCCCCAGTTTTCACAACCAATCAAAGCCAGTCGTTGTCCGTCGCGTTCAATAAACCGATGCTCATTAAGCAACAAATCATAGCCCATCTCCTTTTGGAGTTGAATCAATTCGTCCAAATTTTGCTTCTTGTCCGCGGTGGAATCCCAGTCGATATAATCGCCATAATCATGATTTCCCAATACCGAATAGACACCGTCGTTCGCTTTTAATTCTGCAAACAGCTCTTTCCAAGGTGACATTTCTGAGCTCTTATTATTGACCAAATCCCCCGTAAACATAATGGCATCACTGCCTTGAGCCTTAACCAAGTTGACCGCATGTTCAATTTCCAATCGGTTATCAAAACTTCCGGAATGGATATCACTAATATGGGTGATGCGGTAGCCATCGAATGCGGCCGGTAAATCGTCAAAATGTAGGGTGTGTTTAATAACCTTGTAGTTGTACTTGCCTTTATACATACCGTACAACATAGAAGCGAAAGGTACGGCGGCAACGCTTAGGGCAATCCCGCTGATAAACTTACGTCGGGATGGCATATGAAAACTCTCATTCGTACCAAATAGTTTAGCGTAAGCGCCAGACGCTACACGTATGATGTCCTCTCCCAAAAGAAAGATGATCAGCACCATATTGAAGAGCATAAAACTTAAAATAAATCCGAAGGCATAACTTTTAGAAGGCGAAAGCACACGCCCTCCAGCTCCCATACTAAATTGAAGAATCAAATTGCCCGCGATAATTACTGCAATGCCAATAAATACATAATGAATCCAGACACTTTTGGTGAGCGTTCTAATGGCCTGAAACCCATAGAGCGCTATTAAAATATAAACTATGGTAAAGAGGACCCATCGCAACATAAGAGCAATTTTCATCAAAGATAAATGAATTAAACTGTTATTAAAATGTTGCGATTAAATTTAACCGTCCCTTAAGATTTAGTATATTTCCGCTGCAATACCAATTCGATTCCAATGAAGTCTATTTTTATAGCTATAACGGCGTTTTTACTCCTTGTAAGCTGCTCTGACCGATCTAAAACTACGCCCGCTAAAAAAAATAAATCTTTAGTATCATTGGTCAATCCGTTTATTGGCACTGGCGGTCATGGACACACCTATCCGGGTGCGACCATGCCCTTCGGGATGATGCAACTCAGTCCTGATACCCGTCTTGAAGGTTGGGATGGGGCTTCCGGTTATCATTATAGCGATACCCATATTTACGGTTTTACCCACACCCATCTCAGTGGTACAGGCATTAGTGATTACGCCGATGTGCTGTTGATGCCCACTACTGAAGTGGTGTTTCATAATGGCAGTGACGGAAAAAAAGGCTACCGCTCAAAATTTTCGCACGCTAATGAAAAAGCTGAGCCTGGTTACTATAAGGTGCTCTTAGAAGACACAAATATTGAAGTTGAACTCACAGTTTCTGAGCGTAGCGGCATTCATAAATACCAATTCCCGACATCCAAAAATCAAATCATCGTATTAGATTTGCTACATCGCGATCAGTTATTGGCGTCTAAAATCAAACAAACCTCCCGTACGGAAATCACTGGGTTCCGCCATTCAAAATCTTGGGCTGCCAATCAGAAGCTTTTCTATTATATCAAATTTTCTCATCCGCTGTCCGTTGATTTGATTGCCAAAAAACAAAATCTAAACAATCGAAAGGCGGTTTTCCAATTTGACAATCCAAAAAACGAACCCATTTACGTAAAAATTGGAATCAGCGCGGTTGATGAAGAAGGCGCCAAGAAAAATTTAGAAACGGAAATTGGAGATAAAACTTTTGACCAGGTTAAAGAGATCGCACAGAGTACTTGGGAAAAGCAATTGGAAAAAATAGTGATTGAAACTGATAATCAAGACCACAAAACCAATTTCTATACCGCCTTATACCACACCATGCTCGCCCCTAATATTTATCAAGATGTTGATGGGCGCTATAGAGGTATGGACCAAAAAATTCATACCACGAAAGATTTTAAATACTATACGGTGTTTTCACTTTGGGACACTTATAGAGCGGCACATCCGCTTTACACGCTTATTGAACGCAAGCGTACCAGCGACTTTGTCAATACGCTCCTCGCCAAATACGATGAGGGCGGCATCCTACCCATGTGGGATTTGAGTGCCAATTATACGGGCACCATGATTGGCTATCACGCCGTTCCTGTGATTGCAGATGCTTATTTGAAAGGAATTAAAGGTTTTGATGCTGAAAGAGCATTTAAGGCCATGACCCATTCCGCCAACAAGAATCATTTAGGGTTAAAATCATATAAAGAATTTGGATTTATTCCGGTAGAGGAAGAAAGTGAGTCGGTGTCTAAAACTTTAGAATATGCTTATGACGATTGGACCATTGCTAAAATGGCGCAAGCGCTCGACAAAGAAGACGCTTACGAAACCTATATAAAACGCGCCCAAAATTATAAAAACGTCTTTGACCCTGAAACGCAGTTTATGAGAGGTCGCTTTAAAAATGGATGGGTCACACCCTTTGATCCTTTTGAGGTGAATTTCAATTATACGGAAGCTAACGCCTGGCAGTACAGTTTTTATGTGCCACAGGATGTTTCAGGCTTTATAGACTTACTGGGCGGTAAGGAAGTTTTAGAAGGCAAATTGGACACGCTGTTTACTGCAGAGAGTCATACTGCCGGCAGACCTATGCAAGACATTACCGGCCTCATAGGCCAATATGCCCACGGTAATGAGCCGAGCCATCACATGGCCTACCTCTATAATTTTGTCAACAAACCTCATAAAACTCAGGAGATAGTACACGAAATTTTGACCACATTGTATAAAAACGAGCCGGATGGCATTTCAGGGAATGAAGATTGCGGCCAAATGAGTGCCTGGTACGTGTTTTCGTCAATGGGCTTTTACCCAGTTACGCCAGGAGCCGATGCCTACATTATCGGGACACCGTTGTTTGACAAGTCAACTATCAATCTCGAAAATGGTAACAACTTTACCATTAAAGCTTTTGATCTTTCAGACACTCATAAGTATATCGACTATGTCCGATTGAACGGCAGTAAACTGCACGAAAGCTATATCAGCTCCAAGGATATTTTAGCGGGAGGGATTTTGGAATTTTATATGACCGATGAACCTTCAGATTGGGCAACCGATGACGACGAAGCGCCAACCACCGCCATTACCGATTTTAAAATCGTGCCGGTGCCGTTTATCGCTAAAGGCGCTATTTCCTTTAAGGAACAAACCGAAGTTACTTTAGGAAACGCGCAATTGGAAACCGCTATTTTTTACACCTTAAATGATACTGTCTACACACCATACGAAAAGCCGTTTATCATTTCTGAAGCGTCTATTTTAAAAATGTATGCAGAGAAAGATGGTGAAAAGAGTAAAACCATAGCCACTGAATTTTTTAAATTGGATCCGAATAGAGCCATCACCTTGCAAACTAAATATTCCGATGCTTATAGCGCTGGTGGTCCTGATGCGCTTATTGACGGAATTACGGGCACTAAAGACCACAGGACCGGCTTATGGCAAGGCTATGAAGGAGAAGATGTCATAGCTATTATTAATTTAGGTGAAGAAAAACATCTTCAGAAGGTTTCAGTGAATGTGTTACAAGACCAGCGTTCTTGGATTTTCTATCCTTCAGAAGTGTTTTGTTACACCTCAACTGATGGAAAAACCTTTCAATTTATCGGCAAGCAAAACTTAAATGCAAGTAAAAAATCTGAAGAGGTCCAAATAAAAACCGTCAGCTTCGACCTAAAAAACCGCAATGCCACCCATCTTAAAGTTATTGCCAAAAAGCTGGACAAATTACCACAATGGCATCCGGGCGCCAAAGACAAAGGCAAAAGCTGGATTTTTATAGATGAGATTAGTGTGAAGTGAGACCGCTTCAATCGCAGTTATAATAAAAGTTTCACAAAATAGGCGAACCTCTTCTTCCCAGACGGGTGGACGTTAAAATCCTAACTTTTAAACTTTAAAGTTGACATAGGGACACCTCAAAATCAAATTGTACGATCATGAAAACGCAACACCTATTATATTTCATTCCTTTTCTACTCCATACGATGACCTATTCTCAAGAACTGACAGAAACTGAAGCAAAAGATTATACAAAATTCGTTAATCCAATGATTGGAACGAGTAAAATGGGCCATACGTTTCCAGGTGCAACGACTCCTTTTGGAATGGTACAATTGAGTCCTCAAACCAACTTTCAGGTCATGTTTAGGGATGACGGCAGTTACAACCCTGAAACCTATGAATACTGCGCTGGCTACCAACACAAGGATTCCACAATTATAGGGTTTGCACATACTAATTTTAGTGGCACAGGACATTCAGATCTGGGTGATTTTTTAGTCATGCCCACTACTGGCGATTTGGTTTTAGAGCCTTTAAAAACAGAAACGGATAAAAAAGGCTTCTACTCTAGCTTTTCTCATGATAAAGAAGAAGCGTCTCCTGGATATTATAAGGTAGATTTAGACAGTTACGCTATTAAAGCAGAACTTACGGCGAGTGATCGTGTAGGGTTTCATAAATACACCTTTCTAAAATCAGATAAGGCGCACATCATTCTAGATTTAGTGTATAACATTTATCACTATGATACTAAAAACATATGGACCTTTATCAGGGTCGAAAATGACTCGTTGATTACAGGATATCGTGAAACCAAAGGATGGGCGCGCACCCGGAAGGTGTTTTTTGCTATGGCGTTTTCAAAACCTTTTAAAAGTTACGGTCATAAAAAATACGATGACATCCAATACAATGGTTTTTACAGAAAATTCAACGAAGGTGAGAATTTCCCAGAAATGGCAGGCAAGGATATCCGCGCTTATTTTAATTTTGACACTGAAGAGGGCGAAGAAATCCAGATCAAGTTTGCGTTATCGTCTGTCAGTAGTGCAGGTGCATTAAAAAATCTCACCGCTGAAATTCCGCATTGGGATTTTGAAAAGACGAAGGCGGAAACCAAAGCCAAATGGAATAAAGAATTATCTAAAATTGAAGTCACAACCATGACGCCCGAAGATAAAATCACATTTTATACGGCCTTGTACCACACCAATCTATCGCCAATTATTTATGAAGATGTGGATGGTCAATACCGCGGATTAGACCAAAACATCCATAACTCAGATGGCTTTACCAATTACACCATTTTTTCACTTTGGGACACCTACCGTGCCTTGCACCCATTGTTCAACATTACCCAACCTCAGCGGAATAATGATATGATTAAATCAATGCTAGCCCACCACGATCAAAGTGTGCATAAGATGCTCCCCATATGGAGCCATTATGCCAATGAAAATTGGTGTATGATTGGCTATCACGCCACATCAGTTATTGCAGATGCTATGGTTAAAAACGTGGGTGATTTTGATAAACAGCAGGCATTTCAAGCTTCGGTTAGTACCGCAAATGTGGATTATTTTGATGGTATTGGAGACTATAAAAAGTACGGTTATGTGCCTGAGGATAAAAATGACGCATCCGTATCAAAAACCTTGGAATATGCTTATGACGATTGGTGCATTGCGCAAATGGCAGAACAACTTGGTAACACTGCCGCAGAAAAAGAATACCGCCAGCGTTCCACTTTTTACGAGAATGTATTTGATGCATCCATCGGATTTATGCGACCAAAACTAGCCGATGGGAGTTTTAAAAAGGAATTTGACCCTTTAGATACTCACGGTCAAGGATTTATTGAGGGTAATGCATGGAATTATGGGTTATATGTCCCTCAAAATATTGAGCATATGATTGCACTTATGGACGGAAAGAAACGATTCAGTGACCATCTAGATCAATTATTTACCATGACGCTTGAGGACAAATACATCGAAAATAATGAAGATATTACTCGGGATGGGATGATTGGTAATTATGTGCATGGCAATGAACCTTCACATCACGTGCCTTACTTATACAATTGGACAGGAGATGCCTATAAAACCCAATCCCGTGTACGCATGATTATGGATACGATGTACGGCCCAACGGTAGAAGGTCTTTGTGGCAATGATGATGCTGGCCAAATGAGCGCTTGGTATATTTTTAGCAGTCTGGGCTTTTATCCGGTTACCCCAGGATCAGTGGATTATGCGTTAGGAAGTCCCTTGGTGAAAACGGCAACACTTCAGTTAGACAATGGTAAAAAGTTGAACATCACCGCTAAAAATCAGAGCAAAAAAAATGTCTATGTCAGTAAGGTTACCATCAACGGAAAACTTAAAAAAGGCACTTCCATCACTCATCAAGAGCTGATGCAGGGCGGTCAGATTGTTTTTGAAATGAGCTCAAAACCAAATAAAAACTAAAACCATTTCAGGGTAAAATCAATTAATTTCTGTTTAAAATTAGTGTAAGGCGGAGTCAGCAAATCAGTGGCACCCATCGTATGTTGTTTCATCATCCCACGCTTATTTGAAAATGCTTCAAAGCCAAAAAACCCGTGCGATTTACCTAAGCCGCTATTATTACTGCCTCCAAAAGGTAAATTATGATTTAAAAACTGTAATAAATTATGATTAATACACCCACTTCCTGCGCGGGTATTGCTCATGATAAAGTCAATATTCTTGTCAGACTTGCTATAAATGTAAAGCGCTAAAGGTTTTTCTTTAGAATTGATATAATCTACAGGCTCCTGCAATGTGCTAAAGGTTTTTACCGGAAGAATAGGCCCAAAAATTTCATCTTGCATTAATTTCGAATCTTCCGGAACATCAAACACCAAAGTAGGTTCTATAAAATGATCTTTCCCGTCAGATGCGCCACCTGAGACAATGGTGCTGCCGTTTATTTTAGCTTCAGCAATGTAACCGGTTAAGCGTTCAAAATGCTTGGCATTGACAATTCGCGAATAAGAATCCGATAATGCCACTTGGTCCGTATAAAACTGTTTAATTTTCGACTTAAACAGGGTGGTAAATTGCTCCTTAAGATTTTCCTGCAACAAGATATAGTCTGGCGCGATACAGGTCTGTCCGGCATTGGTGAACTTTCCAAAAATAATTTTCTCAACCGCTTTTTCAAGATTTGCAGAGTCGTCAATAATGGTGGGCGACTTCCCTCCCAACTCCAAGGTTACGGAAGTCAAATGTTTGGAGGCGGCTTTCATCACAATTTTCCCCACTTGCGGGGAGCCAGTAAAAAAGATGTGGTTAAAAGGCAATTTCAACAAATGTTCAGACACCTCAACTTCACCTTCAAAAAGCGCCACCTCATCCTCCTTGTACAAGGCGCTCACGATTTCGGCCATCACCTTGGAAGCGTTTGGCGTCATCTCTGACGGTTTGATGATGATTGTATTGCCGGCAGCAATGGCAGATACCAAGGGTCCAAAAGTTAAGTTGATAGGGAAGTTCCACGGGGAAATGAGCAAACACACACCTTTGGGCTCATATACAATATAAGAAGAGGCTCCTAATAAGGATAATGGCGTATCGACTTTCTGTTTCTTCATCCAAGATTTTAAATTGCTTTTGGCAAATCTAATTTCGGTCAATACCGGATAAATTTCAGTCAGATCGGTTTCTAGGTATGGCTTCTTAAAATCGGCATACATGGCCTCCCGGATCTTTTGCTTGTAATCCACTTCCAAAGCGACCATCAGCGCATCCAACTTTTTGATACGCTCCTTGTAGGTGGTATTTCCTACTTTAAATTGATTCGTTTTTTGTCGATTAAAAATTCCGTAATAGGGATTCGTATGTATGTCTTCCATGTAACTTTTTGTTTTTTCGGCTGGAAGCCGTTTTTATGTAATTCTGGGTAATTTTTTGAGTTTTAAAACACCTTTTGCGTTTACCGCTGAGAGTTATCCAACACTAGTTTCAGTTGAGTAGGTGTCGTTTCTTTGTCCTATAAATTACTAAGAATAGCAAATTTATTTGTAATACCTGTTTATTCATTATAGCAATGGTCACTTTACCACGCCTCTCGTTTGTCCAAGATTTTGCCAACGGTACCGCAAAACAAGCTGAAGTGATCACTTTTAAGGCCTTTCCGGAAAACCTAGAACTTCTGGTTTCTATTGGAACTTTTACAAACAATGATCTCAACGATTTAAGCTCTAAAAAGAACATCGCATTGCTCAGCATCATGACCTGAAAAAAGTAAAGTCGAAAAAGCAAGAAGCTGTTAAAACTTTTTTAATCGGTTATTCCTATAATGACGAGACATTCCACAAAAGAAATGTCCCGTTTTTATTGTTATTTATTTGGAATATCACCAGTAGTAAATTCATATAATTGATTGGCTTCCTCTTCTTTTAAATCTTGAACCAATTGCAAAGCATCGGGCACCACATCACTACAAATCACGATTAAACTGTCCTTTTTAGCATTTTTTATGGCATAGGTAGCCGCCTCTCTCTCATTAGGAATAATGGTGATTTTCTTATTCGGATCCTTCATTTTAATGCCGGCATCCAACATGTTGATCAATTCACATTCCGTGCGGCCTCTTAAGTTTTTGTCCTGGCGGATGATGATTTCATCAAACATGTCCGCAGCAATACTGCCAATTTCATTGGTGTCTTCCTCCCGTCGGTCGCCCACGCCTGCAATTATTCCCACCTTAATGCTGGCATCAATTTTTTCAATAAACTTCTGGAGTGCTCGCATGCCTGACGGATTATGGGCATAATCCAACAACACCTGAAAATCTTTAAATTGGAATAAATTAAGTCTTCCCGGCGTTTGTGCCGGCGACGGAATAAAGGTTTCTAAAGCCACTTTCATTTCATCAATCGTAAACTTCTGAATATAAGCCGTCAGCACCGCTGGCAACACGTTTTGAATCATGAAAGTTGCGCGCCCACCATAGGTTAAGGGCACATTAAGGGTTTTTATGATCCGCATTTTCCACTCGCCGCGACATACGGTAATATATCCGTTTTCATAAATTGCGGTTAAGCCACCCAACTTCTGCATGGCTTTAATGTGTGGATTATGTTCATCCATTGAAAATAGTGCCACATTACATTTCAGCGAGCGTCGCATTTCATAGACCAACTCATCATCAGCATTTAAAATAGCATAACCATCGGGCTTGACCGTTTCCGGAATGACGCCTTTAACTTTCGCTAACTGCTCAATGGTATGGATGCCTTTTAACCCCAAATGATCAGACGCTACATTGGTTACAATCCCGATATCACATTGGTGATAGCCAAGTCCTGCGCGTAAAAGTCCGCCTCTTGCGCATTCCAACACCGCGAAATTCACGGTGGGATCCTTCAGTACAAATTCGGCACTTGCAGGTCCCGTACAATCGCCTTTCATCAGCAACCTATTCTGCACATACACCCCATCACTGGTGGTGTACCCCACTTTAAAGCCTTTCATTTTTGCCAGGTGAGCAATAAGTCGGGTGGTGGTCGTTTTCCCATTGGTTCCTGTGACCGCTACAATTGGAATTTTACTGTCCACCCCGTGCGGGAATAATTTATCAATGACATGGGAGGCCACATTGCGAGGCAATCCGGAAGTGGGCGCCAAATGCATCCTGAATCCGGGTCCCGCATTCACTTCTAACACCGCACCGCCAGTCTCTTCAAGCGGCTTGCTGATGTCTGTAGTCATCACATCAATCCCACAAATATCCAAATCAATAATCTTAGAGATGCGTTCCGCCATAAAAATATTGGACGGGTGCACCATATCGGTGACATCTTCTGCGGTGCCCCCTGTACTTAAGTTGGCGGTATCCTTTAATAACAAACACTGGTCTTCCTCCAAGACGGAATCTAAGCTATACCCAGCGTTTTTAATAATTTCTAAGGTCAGATCATTCACCGTGATTTGGGTGAGGACATTTTCATGACCGTAGCCACGACGGGGATCCTGATTGACCTCATCTATCAATTCTTGCACGGTAGAAGAACCATTTCCAACCACATTGGCCGGCGTTCGTTTGGCTGCTGCCACCAATACATTATTGATCACCAACAAACGGTAATCATCGCCCACCACATGTTTTTCAACAATGATGGCGCCACTTTTTGAACTTTCCTTGGCACTCTGAAACGCGACCAAGGCGTCGGCATAGCTGTTGATGTTCACGGTGATGCCGCGCCCATGATTCCCATCCACGGGTTTGATCACTAAAGGAAACCCCACGTATTTGCAGGCTTCTTCCAACCCGATATCCTGTCTGATAATGGTGCCGCGTGGCGTTTGCACCTCTGCTTGTTCCAACAAGAATTTGGTGTCTTCCTTATCGCATGCCAATTCAACACCAATACTGCTTGTTTCACTAGTAACGGTTGCCTGAATGCGTTTTTGATTAGCGCCATACCCCAATTGGCAGAGCGAATAGGTATTCAATCGAATCCACGGAATCCCTCTCGAAGCGGCTTCTTCCACAATAGACCCCGTACTAGGGCCCAAACGTTCCGCCTCACGCAGTTCGCGCATCTTCTGAATGTCAATCGTCATATCATAGTCTTCGCCTTTTATGAGCGCTTCGCAGATATCCACAGAAAGCTTTGCAGCATAACGTCCCACCGACTCTTCCATATAGGCGAAGACTACATTATACACACCCTCTTCGCCATAACCACGCGTGCGGCCAAAACCAACATCCATTCCGGCTAAAGTTTGGACTTCCAAAGCTATATGTTCTATAATGTGTCCCATCCAGGTGCCTTCTTCCACACGCTGAAAAAAACCACCGGCTGTACCTACAGAACATCGGTGCTCGTACATGGTAGGAAATAGGGCTTCCAACCGGTCTTTAAACCCGGTAATAGTATTGGATGGACGCTTTTCCATCTCTTCCAAATCCAACACCATAACAATTAATTTGTGACGGCGAACAGACCAGTAATTTGGACCTCGCATCGCGTTGATTTCGCGTATTTTCATAAATTTTAAGGGATTTTTGGATTAAACTCAATACGTTTCTAAACTATCTTAGGTCATTCGTACATGATGTTCAGCAGTTCAATTAAGAAAGTTTTAGAAGCTTGAGTTGGCAATTTTATTGACATTTCATAAATATAGAATTAATTTTTTTGAAATAAGTTTAATTTTACAAATTGATAATCATATGTTTGAGGATGGCTATAAAAGGAATTTTAATTCCCATTGGAGGAAATGAGGACAAAGGAAAAAATGACTCTGAAAAGCACACGCTCGAGTTCATTGATGAAGGTATTTTATACCACATTAAACAACAGGCTGGAGGCCAACACGCTAATATTGTAGTCATTCCTACAGCATCTAGCATTCCCGAAGAAGTTGGGATAAATTATCTGGCCGCGTTTAGCACTTTGGGTTGCGAAAACGTGACGGTTTTAGACATCAGGAAAAGGGAAGATTCAGAACAGCAAAATGCCATCGACTTGATTACGGCAGCCAATTGCATCATGTTTTCTGGAGGTGATCAGTCAAAAATTACCAACAAAATTGGGGGCACCGCCATTCATCACATCATGATGGAGCGGCTGCAAAATGAAGACGACTTTGTCATTGCGGGCACCAGTGCGGGCGCCATGGCCATGACCAACGAAATGATTGCAGGCGGCAGGGCTGTAGATGCTTTTACTAAAGGCGCCGTGACCATGTATAAAGGTTTAGGATTTTTGGAGGAACTCATTATTGATACCCATTTTATTCAACGGGGTCGTTTTGGTAGAGTAACGGGCGCCATTGCTAAATTCCCGCATTTGCTTGGTTTCGGTCTGGCGGAAGATACTGGGATGATTATTAAAAATGGCCAATGTGTGGTGATTGGTTCTGGAATGGTGATCGTATTTGACGGCAATCAGATTACCCATAATAAGGAAGACATTCTGGACATAGGCACTCCAATGACCATCGCAAATTTAACCGTGCACGTATTGTCAAACGGCGATGTGTTTGATATTAAGCATCGGGCGGTCAGCGTCCTTCCGTTGGAGGCCGATTTTATTTAAACGATCAATTTTTTAGGAGCCTTCACATCTTTGGAATACTAAGAATTTTGGAACGCTGATGACGCGGATTTTAAGGATTTTCACTAATTTTTTTTGAATCATTTTGTAGGCACTTTCAACCTAAAACCTCAACCCCTCTCTTAATTCTTAATACTTTGTACTTAATTCTAATTTCTACTTGTCAATCAAAGTGTCCATTTATTTGAACGCTCACACAATTGGAACGCTGATGACGCGGATTTTAAGGATTTGCACTGACTTTTTTTGATTCCTTTTGCAGGCACCTCAAACCTCAATCCCCTCTAATTCTTAATACTTAGTACTTAATTCTTAATTCTACCTTTAAAATAAAGTGTCCATTTATTTGAACGCTTACACAATTGGAACGCTGATGACGCGGATTTTATGGATTTGCACTGATTTTTTTGATTCCTTTTGCAGGCACCTCAAACCTCAATCCCCTCTAATTCTTAATACTTTGTACTTAATTCTTAATTCTTCCTTTAAAATAACGTATCCATTTATGTAAATTCTGACACTCTTGGATCGCTGATGAAACGGATTTTAAGGATTTTCACTGATTTTTTTCGAACCATTTTACAGGCAAAATCAACCTCATCCCTATAACCTAAATCCTCAAACCTCAACCCCTCTCTTAATTCTTAATACTAGGTACTTAATTCTAATTTCTACTTGTAAATCAAAACTTCAGAACCGCCCTCTGACGTTCGATACGCCCGATACATCCCTTCGGTATTGAAGGGCATCGCAATGTTGCCTTTGGCATCTACTGCAATTAAGCCACCGTCGCCGCCAATTTTTAATATGCGATTTTGGATGACTTCATCTGCCGCTTCCTGTAAGCTCAAACCTTTATATTCCATCAAGCAGGACACATCATAGGCCACGACCCCTCTGATAAAAAACTCCCCACTGCCCGTACAACTCACAGCACAGGTGGCGTTATTGGCATAAGTTCCGGCGCCAATCATAGGGCTATCGCCTACGCGTCCCCACTTTTTGTTGGTCATCCCACCTGTAGAAGTCGCCGCCGCCGTATTGCCATGTTGGTCGCAGGCCACCGCGCCTACCGTTCCAAATTTACCGTCTTTTTTGACGCTGTGGTCTAACTGAAACTGATCGCTGTCTTTAATCCCTTGCCATTGTTGGTAGCGCACCTCATCGTAAAAATAAGTCGGCTCTAAGACTTCATGGCCGCGACTTTTAGCAAAAGTCATCGCACCTTCTCCAGCCAGAAACACGTGGTAACTGTGGTCCATAATATCACGTGCCAAGGCCACTGGATTTTTAATCCCGGTGATCAAAGACACCGCTCCGGCCTTTACATTACTGCCGTCCATAATGGCTGCATCCATTTCGTGAGTGCCTTCCGCGGTAAACACAGAACCTTTCCCGGCATTAAAAAGCGGGGTGTCTTCCAATAATTTTACCGAACGTTCCACGGCATCCAAAGCGGTGCCGCCGGCTTCTAAAATTGCATAGCCAGCGTTAAGGGCGGTTTCCAAAGCCGCTTTATAGGTTTCTTCCAGTTGAGACGTCATTAGTCCTTTTACTAAAGTACCGGCACCGCCGTGAATGGCCATTGAGAATGTTTTCATCAGTTCGTGTTTAGGCTCCAAATATACAGCATGAGAACCAAAAAAGCAGAACGCTTTCCAGCTTTAAAAGTTGGACCGTTTTGATAAGTTTTTTGTACTTTTATTGACTTCAAAAAAATGAATAATGTCCGAACAAAAACGCCTTTTCTTAGTCGATGCTTACGCCTTAATTTTCAGAGGGTATTACGCTTTTATCAAAAATCCCAGAATCAATTCAAAGGGTGAAGACACTTCTGCCATTATGGGATTTATGAACTCCTTATTGGACGTAATTAAAAGAGAGCGCCCGGATCATTTGGCCGTTTGTTTTGACAAGGGCGGTAGTGCCGATCGGGTAGAAATGTACGAAGCCTATAAAGCGAATAGAGACGAAACGCCAGAAGGTATCCGCACAGCCATCCCGCATATTTGCCGCATTTTGGAAGCCATGCACATCCCTATAATGGTGAAAGAAGGTTTTGAAGCTGATGATGTGATCGGCACTCTATCCCGACAGGCTGAAGCCCAAGGTTACAAAACTTACATGGTAACACCTGATAAGGATTTTGCCCAATTGGTGACGGAAAACACGTTTATGTACCGCCCGAAATCGTTTGGTGGCGGCTATGAAACGTGGGGCATTGAAGAAGTCAAGAAAAAATTTGAAGTCGAAACGCCGTTGCAAGTCATAGATTTCTTAGGCATGATGGGCGATTCTTCTGATAACATTCCCGGGTTACCTGGTGTAGGCGAAAAAACCGCTAAGAAATTCATCAAGCAGTACGGCAGTATGGAAAATCTTTTGGCCAATACCCACGAGCTGAAAGGTAAAATGAAAGAAAACATTGAGGCCAATAAAGAACTGGGCTTACTCTCCAAAACATTAGCCACCATCATGTTGGATGTGCCGGTGACGTTTTGCGAAACTGATTTTGAAATGTCCGAGCCGGATGTGGAGGCTGTGACTAACATTTTTCAAGAATTGGAGTTTAGACGTTTAACCGATAATTTCCTAAAAACTTTCGCTCCGGGCGCTAATAACGGCGGCACGGAAAACAATAAAACCCCAATCGCGCCCTCAGCAACGGCCACAACATCGGCCGCCGCTGGCCTTGGTCAGTTTTCTTTATTTGGAGGTGATGCTGATAGCCAAACCCCTACGACAGACGCATACACAAGACATACCTCCTCTTCAGCCGCTCATTTTTACCAGAGCGTGGCACCGGGGATGGGCACCAAGTTGTTTATTCAAAATTTGATGAAACAAACCAGCGTGTGTTTTGATACTGAAACCACGGGACTCGACCCGATCACGGCTGAGTTGGTGGGCATTGCATTTTCCTGGGAAGTAGGCAAAGGTTTTTACCTTCCGTTCCCAGAAGATCAAATTGAAGCCCAAGAATTAATTGAACAGTTGCGACCCTTTTTTGAAGTGGAAACCATCGAAAAAGTGGGTCAGAATTTGAAATACGATATTAAAGTCCTGCACAAATATAACATTCAGGTAAAAGGCAAATTGTTTGATACCATGTTGGCCCATTACCTGATCAATCCGGATATGCGTCATAATATGGACGTTTTGGCGGAAACCTATTTGAATTACACGCCTATTTCTATAGAATCGCTGATTGGCAAGAAAGGCAAGAACCAAAAATCGATGCGCGATGTGCCTTTAGCGCAACAAACGGAATATGCCGTAGAAGATGCGGACATCACCTTGCAGCTTAAAGAACATTTTGAAAAGGAATTGGGAGAGGCCAACACCCAAAAATTATTTGATGAGATTGAAATCCCCCTCTTGCGCGTGCTTGCCGATATGGAGTTGGAAGGTATCAATTTGGATAAAGACTTTTTAAATTCTTTATCCGAAAAATTGGATAATGATATCAACACGTTACAGACCCAAATTTTTGCGGAAGCCGGCGAAGAGTTCAACATCGCCTCCCCGAAACAGTTGGGTGATATTCTATTTGACAAGCTAAAATTGGTAGACAAGCCTAAAAAAACCAAAACTGGGCAATACGCTACGGGCGAAGAGATTTTGTCTTATTTGGCTAAAGACCACGACATTATTCAGCATATTTTAGATTACCGGGGCTTGGCAAAACTGAAAAGCACTTATGTAGATGCGCTACCCAATCAGGTGGAGCCATCAACCGGGCGTGTGCATACCGATTATATGCAAACAGTAGCCGCTACGGGACGTTTGAGCAGTAACAACCCGAACCTTCAAAACATTCCGATCCGTACGGAACGCGGACGCCAAGTGCGGAAAGCTTTTGTGCCACGGGATGAGAATTACACTTTGTTAGCGGCCGATTATTCGCAAATTGAATTGCGTATTATTGCCGCCCTCAGCGAGGAAGAAACCATGATTACCGCCTTTAAAAATGGCGAAGACATTCACGCCTCTACCGCCTCTAAAGTTTTTGGCGTACCGCTGGAGGAAGTGACGCGCGAGCAACGTAGCAACGCCAAAACAGTCAATTTCGGAATTATTTATGGCGTCTCTGCCTTTGGATTGAGCAATCAAACCGATTTGTCTCGTAGCGAAGCCAAAGACCTAATTGACACGTATTACGAAACTTACCCAAAACTGCGCCGTTATATTGGTGAGCAGGTTGATTTTGCCAGAGACCACGGTTATGTACAAACGGTTTTAGGACGCCGTCGGTATTTAAAAGATATCAATTCCCGTAATGCCGTGGTGAGAGGCGCTGCAGAACGTAATGCGGTGAACGCACCTATTCAAGGGAGTGCTGCGGATATTATTAAACTCGCGATGATCAACATCCATAACAAGTTAAAAGAAGGCGATTACAAAACCAAAATGCTGCTTCAAGTACATGATGAGTTGGTGTTTGATGTCTATAAGCCAGAATTGGAAGCCATTAAAACCATGGTCAAGACAGAAATGGAAAGTGCGTACACCATGACCGTGCCTTTGGATGTGGACTTGGGGGTTGGTGCAGATTGGTTGGAGGCGCATTAGGGTTTAAGAATTAAAACCGTTTCGCTACTAATCCCGACAGCTATCGGGAAAGAACAAAGAATTGGTTGTAATTGATTAAGATGCCTTAATCTTTTAAATGAAAATTACTATTGAAAACTATTCGGGTCACCTGTGCCATCATACAATTTGATTCAAAAATACTGGCCGTTCAGCGAAGCGCACAGATGAAACTTCCTTTGAAATGGGAATTTGCTGGTGGCAAGATTGAGCCAGGCGAAAGTGAAGTGGATTGTATAAAACGTGAAGTTCTAGAAGAGTTAAACATTAACATCGAGGTCAAAAAGCGCCTTACTCCGGTGACTCATGCCTATCCTGATTTTAAAATTGAATTGATTCCTTTTATTGCTGATTATGTTTCAGGAGAACTGAAGCTCAAAGAGCATGCTGATTATGTTTTAGCTGACAAGGAAGCGTTGCTGCAATTGGACTGGGCTGAGGCTGACATTCGGGTTGTGAGGGAATTGAAAGAATATAAAAATTAATATGAAAAGAAATTTTTACACTAAAGAAGAAATAATTCTTTGCACTTATATTGCAAGATTTGGCAGAAATGAGTTTGATGAACAAGATATATATCATTTAAAAGAAAGATCTGTAGCTTCTATTAAAATGAAAGTACAAAATATAGCGTCAATGCTCTTCGAGAATGGTTTTGATACACATTCCAGCATATCTAAACTTACTGGCACACCATTAGGCAAAATTGGCAGAAAAACAAATTGGGATATCGTTGAACCCTTAGCCAATAGGAATAAAATCGAATTATTTAATATATGTAAAAAGATTATTTAATAAATCTAATTTGCAAATTTAGATTTAGGTAAACCTGCCCATTTTTTTCGTAAATCTTCCCGAATTCGTGTTTAGAAGAACTTGCCGTTTCAAGCTTTGTATTGTTAAGTAAATAGTCCTCAAAATGATTTCTGTTGTATATATGGTAGCATAATACATCACCATTCTCTTTAACAATTAAATATCCACCTGTTGCATCATATTGTCCTGACCAAACTTGCCCTGGCATCATTCCAAGCGCGGCATCCGTTAAAAATCGTTTGATTTTGTAGTCGTAAAATTTATGATTGTTTTCAATGTTATAGCCCAGCGGGTTTCTTTCAGCTATCAAATCGACTAGATCAGTCAAACGCGAAAACTTACAAGTATAAAAATCTAAAACTATATGAGACAAAATTTCAGGAAGAAAACTATCTATCAATATGAGATTGTTAGAGAATATTGGTCTTTCTGTTTTATGAAATTCTAAAACCCCTCCTTTATTTTGGATTTCTAAAACTCTGTCTCGTATTTTACTTCTGGAATTAATTAAATTGATTTGATTAATTTCTTGTTCTGACAGCAGCACATCTACAATTCTAAAAATAAAATTTGTAGTTTTTCCCGCGTTCAACAAGGTTGAAGGACTTCCTAATTGCGACTTAATACTAAATCCTAGCGCTGGTTGCTGGTTAGTTCGATGGTCATGAACTACAATTGTAATATCTGTCTTTTCAGAAGAACCCGCTTTTAAGGAAATGCATTTTATGGATTGCATAAACTCTTCTATCAATGGAACAGAAAACGTTCTTTCACGATTTTCTTTGATTGTATTTAGTAGAAAAAGAGCTTTATCCTTAAATTCCGAAATTGGTATTTTTAAGATTTTTTCATGTCCAGAGATTAAAATTATCTCATCTTGGATTGAATACTCAAAGTTGCCATTATTTTCTGTACGCAGTATTTTAATAATTGGGTAAACTAAACCCTCCAATTTCTCAATTTCTTTGTTCCCCAGAAATAATTGTTTATCTCCCAATAGTTTCAAAAGCGCATAGATTTCACTCCATTCTCCTTTATTTCCTGTAATCATTTGCCCTGGAGTTTCTCAATAATTTTTTTCGCCGTCGCTTGAATTGCTGGAACTGCTACCGAATTACCAAATTGTTTATAAGCCTGAGCATCCGAGACCACAATTTTAAATTCATCAGGAAAACCTTGAAGTCTTGCCCATTCTCTTGGTGTCATTTTTCTAATACCTTCTCTATTTACTTTACCCGAAATTTTTGTTACAGGTATAAAGTTTGTTAATCTATCATCGTAAACCAAGTTTCTTTCTCTACCCATACCTCCACAAACTACAGCATTTGCTGTTCCATCATTAGGAATTATTTCATATCCAAAGCCGTTCCCTTTACTTTCGTGCCTTGCTCGATGGTTTTTTAGAGTTTGAAGATATGTAGTGGACAAATAATACTTAACGGAAACCTCGACTTCTTCTAAGATGTTTTCTAATGTCTTTGTGTTGTCAATGGATTCTGGATATTGAAAATCATTAATCCCTAAATCCTTTCTAAACCCTACAATAAATATTCTTTCGCGGTTCTGGGGCACACCAAATTCTTTTGCATTTAAAACCTGAGGATCAGGAACATAATAATTCAAATCTTCTCTAAGTACATTTAAAATTGTAGCAAGGGTCTTTCCTTTATCATGATTACGTAAGCCTTTGACGTTTTCAAGAAATATTGCCTTAGGCTGCTTTTTCTTAATAATCTCTGCAACATCGAAAAACAACGTCCCTCGCGTATCTTCAAAACCTCCGCGTCTTCCTGCGATAGAAAATGCTTGGCACGGAAACCCTGCACACAAAACATCAAAATCATCAGGAATATAATTCTTTGTTTCAGATTTAGTAATATCACCAAACGGTATTTCGCCAAAGTTTGCTTTATAAGTTTGTTGGGAATATTTATCCCATTCACTAGTAAATACGCATTTTCCTTTAAGATTCTGTAATGCTAAACGAAATCCGCCAATACCAGCGAACAAATCGATAAACCTAAATTTTGGTTTTAAAGGCGCCGGAAATGGAATGGAATTATTAAAATCGAAGAGGAAGTATTGCAGAGCCTCCTCAGAAACTTTGTCGGTAATATCTTCATTTGGAAATTCTCTTTCAAGAACTGATTTCACATAGGAAAGAGCATCTTTCTTGTAAAATTTAGAAATACCATTCTTATGATTATGCAAATAATGTGTAAAAGATGCAGGTCTAGAATCATCAGGATCAAATGTTCTTATCTCAAAAAGCTGTCCATCAATGTTTTCTATTTTAATTCCCTCTTTTATCATGGTCTCTATTTGCCCGCCCAAGTTAGTAAATCTAGTTGGTGAATTCGACCAATAATATAAAATTTATCCACAAGTTCAATCCTATTCACAATATAAAACAGTGAATAATAAAACAAGGATAAATTATTTCAGAAAGAACTATGGAATATCAATGATACTCGACATTAATAAATCGATGTAATTGATTTGTCAAAAGCTCATCAACGACTAAGTCTTTTATATAAACTACTATAACGGGCGGAAAAGACAATCCTGTGTCCAACGTGAACAACTTGGCTCTGGATTTATCTCCATCCTCAAACACTTCTAGAACTACGTAAGTCTGATTTGGATCTTCATCTTCGTTCGGCGTATGAAATCTTACGATTTGACCTTTTTCTATTGGTTTCATAATATATTAGTTTTAATCAAATTTATATATTAAACCAATGCTTGTCAACATACAATAAGTAGCATTTTCTAAACTAAAATCTGTCTAGTAATAATAGAAATAGCTTCGTCCTTTTCTAAAATATTACCCATTTCACTTAAGGATTCTTCATCTCTATAAACACCATTTCTATCATTCCAAACTAACCACTCAATTAAATCTTCACGAGACCATGAGTTCAATTTAATATGAAGCTCATCACTACTCAATTCCATTATTTGATAATATGAATGTCTCAATCTTTCTTCTTCAGTTATACAGTTATACATAGCTTGCTTTTATTTAAATCGAAACCTAAATATACAAAGAATAGCTCATTAAAACACAGCAAACCAACGGCTTAAATACATGAAATTCAATTAGTTATTAGGAAAATCTTACCAAAATCACTTCATTTTTATATTTCCATTTTATATCTCCATAAGCAATCACAAATCCTTTTGCACTTTTATAAATTTGGAATTTGTGATACAATATCGCTAAGTTGCACTGAAAGCGCTCCCATTCTGACTTTTGTTATTCTCTTTTAAATTCTGTGTACTAACCCTATCAAAATTAGGTATCATCTATGTTCTGAACTGCTTTTCCATAGATCATATGGATCAAGCAAAATCATCTATTAATACAGGCCTATAACAAATCCGTCTTTCGTAATTTTGCAAACTGTTATTACCAAAATGCAAAAGAAAAAACGAAATCTGATCATTCTCATTTTAGGACTGCTCTCTGCCCTTGGACCATTTTCGATTGACCTCTACTTACCAGGATTCCCCGAAATAGCGCGCGATTTAAACTCCACTACAGGACGCGTGGCACTTTCTTTATCCAGTTATTTTGTTGGGGTGAGCCTTGGACAAATGATTTATGGACCCTTGCTGGATAGGTTTGGCAGACGAACCCCGCTCTTGGTTGGGCTGTTTATCTATTTATTTGCATCAGTTTATATTGTTTATGTGTCTACAGTAGATGCCCTGATTCTCGCCCGATTTATACAAGCCTTGGGGGGATGCGCCGGGATGGTGGCTGCCCGAGCTTTGGTCCGCGACCTTTTTCCGGTATCTGAAACCGCAAAAATATTCAGTCTGCTAATGTTGGTGATTGCTGTTTCGCCAATTATTGCCCCTACTTTGGGTGGTTTCGCTACAGCCCGTTGGGGATGGCCTTCCATTTTTATAATTTTGGCGGTGCTCGTGGCACTTAATATTCTTCTCGTTTATTTCTGGCTTCCTTTAGGAGCTCCACCTGATACAACGATGTCTTTAAAACCAAAACCAATCATTACCAAGTTTTGGAACGTATTTAAAACACCTCAATTTTATACCTACACGCTCACGGGATCTTTTGCCGCCAGTGGTCTATATGCCTATATCGCGGGTTCGCCTCACGTATTTATGGAACTTTACGGGGTTTCGGAAAAACAATACGGATGGATTTTTGGGATTATTGCCATGGGTTTGGTGACCGCCAGCCAGGTAAACACGTATATGCTAAAAAAATACACAAGCCAACAAATTGTAAAAGTCACCCTGTCATGCCAAGTCGTGGCGGGGGCACTGTTATTTTTAGGCACTGTATTTCAGCTTATTGAAATGTATTCCATGATCGTTTTGGTGTTTCTCTTTTTAAGTACCCAAGGTTTTGCCTTCCCAAACACTTCAGCCCTGTCGCTGGCGCCCTTTGAAAAGAGTGCAGGCACGGCTTCTGCGCTTATGGGCGCGCTACAGTTAGGAATAGGTGCCATTATTACGGCGCTGGTTTCGACACTTAGTAATGAAACACCGTTGCCCATGACAGGAATTATGTTTTTATGCGCTAGTATTTCTGTAATCATACTCTATTGGGGCACCCGAAAGATTAAGACCCTAGAGCGGGTGAGTACTACCTAATCGAACTTTTAGCTTGATAAATTACAAAGGAGGGCTTGAAGATTTTTTTTAGGAAGTGTTTTGTGTGAAGAAGTCAAATGTAGCTATTCAAATTTATCAAATCTCTATTTTAATTAAAAAAAAAAGTGCGCGGAAAGGTTTCTGATTATTATGAATGGTGTAATTTCTATAAGTTTTAGTCTGAGAACATCACTTTTTGACAGGATTGAGATGTTAATAAGTCAGATAAAAAAACAACTTATATGTGGAGATTACCCCATGCAACGCTTCCTTATATTCTTCTCATTCACATCTAAAGTAACCCGATCATTTATAAATCATTAGGTCTGAAGAGAAATCTCCTAATCAATAATATGATAACTAAATTTTAGAAGGAAATCTCAAAGATTATAATGGCGCAAAACCCATGAATATAAATTGGGAGCTTCAAGATCCAATGCCTCATTATTTATGGAAAGATGCTGCTAAGCTTTCTATTGGATAGTTCTTGATATGAAATTCTGAAGAGAGCATATGTTATACCATTATTTTAACTTTCCCAAAAAACCTTTGGCTTAAAAGGTGTTCATCAAAAGATAGTTTAAAAAATTAAATGTATAGTTCTACTATAGGTCTCCTCCAAATTTTCAAAATAAAAGCAAATTCGCGTTAATCATTGCAAAGAAAATCCATTTTGTGCGTCACAAACAAAAAGTGGCTATCTGAAAGTTGCCTTTGGTTACACTCACGATCCCCAAATATTAATAAAAGCACTTAAAAAAAGGCTACAATCATCGTATTTTTTATTTTAACTTTTAAGTGTCACCCGTATGGATTAGCTCTAAACTACCAAGTGGATATGAGCTAACAATAAAAGTATACCGAATAACGATAGCCATTTTCGTAGCATAAATTGAGCTATTGATTTTCAACTACTTATCTCGGGACGTCAGTTTTAAATAAAATTTACTTTTTTTAAAACCCTCTTCTCTTTTTTTACGTAAGTACTTCTAAATACATCTAAAGGATAATTTTATTTAACTTAAATTTTATATATATATGAAAAAGGAACTTTTAAAAGAGCAAGACGGACAAAGAGACTTTAACAAACGTCGACAATTTTTAAAATTGAGCGGGGTGGTTGTAATTGGTTCTGGTCTTATGATGGCCTGTAGCAATGATGACGATGGGACGGATTTAGACCCTGAAGTGTTTGATCTTGGTTCAGGAAATTTAGGAATTTTGAATTATGCTTATGCTTTAGAGCAACTGGAAGCCGCATTCTATACGAAAGTATTGGATGGTGCATATTGGGCTGGAGCACCTGCAAATGAAAAAAGAATCCTAGAAGATGTTTATAACCATGAAGTCATTCATCGCGAATTTTTTAAAACGGCCATCACGGCGGTAGCCCCAAATGATATAGTGCCACAATTGGAGTTTAATTTCTCTAGCGTGGACTTTAGCAGTAGAGCTTCCGTTTTGGGAACCTCCAAAGTATTGGAAGATACCGGGGTAAAAGCGTATAATGGTGCAGGAAAATTGATTAACGTAGGTGATGCTGCTGGTATGGCTTATCTCACATTGGCTGGTAAAATTGTTTCTGTAGAAGCACGCCACGCCTCCGTTATTAGAGATTTACTAAACCCAAAATCGCAAGATTTTGCAGGAGATGATATCTTAATTGGATTATCAGGTACAGGAAAGGCTTTTGATAAAGCTGCAGAACCATCAGAGGTTTTGGCTGAAGTAGGAGCAACAGGATTTGTCGTAACACCATTTACGGCCAAAAACTTACCAACCTCATAATCACTTTTTTTTAACTTAATAATATACACACATATGAATTTTATAAAAATTTTAGATATGCTCTCTAATAAAGACCTCTTAAGCAAAGCAGGTTCTAGGAGAGATTCTTTTGATCAGTTTAAAAAATTAGGTACTAGCGTTGCTTTGGCATCCATTCCTTTTGGATTGGCTGCTACCAGTGCAAAAACTAAAGCCGCCAATAGCGCCATGTTTGGTACATTTGGTACTGCAGATAATATAGACGTCCTTAATTTTGCTCTAACTCTCGAATATTTAGAACGTAGTTATTACAGACAAGGTTTGGATGCACTTGGATTGATTCCATCAGCGGACCAAACTGTGTTTGCAACAATATCTAAACACGAGGATATTCACGTTGAATTTTTGAAAGCTGCTCTTGGAGATAAAGCTATAGCCGAACCAACATTCGACTTTACCGGTAAACCGGGCGGACTGAATTTAGATCCTTTTGGCGATTACCCAACCTTTTTAGCCTTAGCACAAGGATTTGAAGATACTGGCGTCAGAGCTTATAAAGGACAAGCAGGTGCATTGGCTAATGACAATGATCTTTTGCAATACGCTTTGCAAATACACTCTGTTGAAGCCAGACACGCGGCTCAAGTAAGACGTATGCGTAATGAAAAAGGATGGATCACCCAATCTGAAAACACACTACCCGCAGCTTTTGCAGGAATTTATGGTGGCGCAACTCCTGAATCTAACAAAACTCAAGGTGGTGTTGATTTAGCAGGAAAATTTGGTGCTTTTGGAGGAGACAATGCGCTTACAGAAGCCTTTGATGAACCTTTGACCATGGATGAAGTACTAGCCATTGGCGGGGTATTTATTGTATAATTAAATCTAGCTGTGTTAAGCGATTAGTGAAAAATATTCCATTTCTAATTGAGAACTAGACCAGCATTTTTGTCAAAAGACAATAAACGTATCACCTATAGAGTACAAAACCGTCATAGCTGACGGTTTTTTTGTGGCTTAAAACTAGTAGTATCGACTAGGTAATTATGGTGAAAAATCTTGGAGACCCACCTTGCTAGGCATCAGATATCCATCACATATTTAGAATATTTAGATTAAAATCAAATCGCTTACCAACACTGCGTTAGGGATTGCAGTGAAAATCCTTTTTGTGAGGGACGAGCAAAAAGATTGCAACGAAAAGCCCGACCCGGAGGGTAACGCCCAAAAAAAACAATTAATTAAACCCGCTAATTTTAGAATAATCGACAACACAATTTTCCTATTAAGAATGTTAATAAGTCGAATAGAACAACATCAATACCATTATAAAACACGAACACTTACACTACAAAGCCCGCTACATAATTCAAAACAATCAAGTACATCATTCATAAATAGTTACCTCCAAAATAAGCATCTCCAGCATATAAAATCCCATAAACCTAAAGTCATTAAACCCTTAAATTTATATCCTTCTAACTTTATCAACAAAATTCGCCCTATACTATTTGGTAATCACATAGATTATCGTAAATTTGCAAACTCTTTTTAAGAGAGGAATGTTTAACCTGTTGCGCTTATGGCGTGACTTATAAAAATTAATTAGTGTGAATACATTAAGCTACAAAACGATTTCAGCTAACAAAGCTACTGTAGATAAGCAGTGGGTTTTGGTTGATGCTGAAGGGCAAACACTAGGTCGTTTAGCTTCTAAAGTTGCAAAACTTTTAAGAGGCAAACACAAACCTAACTTCACACCACACGTTGATTGCGGAGATAACGTAATTGTTATCAACTCTGAAAAAATCAACTTAACAGGAAACAAGTGGAACGATAAAACTTACATTCGTCACACAGGGTATCCAGGTGGTCAAAAAAGTTTAACTGCTATTGAACTATTCGGAAAAGATCCGGCTAGAGTAGTAGAAAAATCAGTAAAAGGGATGCTCCCTAAAAACAAATTAGGTGCAGATCTTTTCCGCAACCTAAATGTTGTTGTTGGTTCTGAGCACACACATGCTGCGCAAAAACCAAAAACAATTAATCTAAACGAATTCAAGTAATGGAAGTAATTCACAAAATTGGCCGTAGAAAGACGGCTGTTGCTCGTGCGTATGTTGCCCAAGGTTCAGGGAACATCACAATTAATAAAAAAGACATGACGGTCTATTTTCCTACTGCAGCCTTGCAGTACAAAGTAAACCAGCCTTTAGTCATGACTAACAATGATGGCAACTTTGATATTACAGTAAATGTATATGGAGGTGGTATTACTGGTCAAGCAGAAGCAATCCGTTTGGCATTATCTCGCGCAATGTGTGAGCTTGATGCAGAAAACAGAGGCATTTTGAAACCAGAAGGATTGTTGACTAGAGACCCAAGAATGGTTGAACGTAAGAAATTCGGTCAGAAGAAAGCTCGTAAGAAATTTCAATTCTCTAAACGTTAAAATCCTCAACTTGATTGGGGATCTCATGAAGATTGGCCCAATCAATTTGTGTTTTAAACCTTTTAAAATCCGTTGGCTCATACCCAACCAAAAATTTAACCCAGTTAATGTTGTCTATCACGTTACGGCGTGAGGGTTTAGTTTAGCATCTAAATGGTAAAGGCGCGCAAAATGCAACCACTTTATCATTGCTAATTCAACAGAACGTAAACTATTACAAAATGGAAAAAATAGAAGTTAAAGAATTACTTGAAGCAGGTGTACACTTTGGTCACTTGACAAGAAAATGGGATCCAAACATGGCTCCTTACATTTATATGGAACGTAACGGTATCCATATCATCAACCTTTACAAAACTGCAGCTAAAATTGAGGAAACTTCAGAAGCCCTTAAAAAAATTGCAGCTTCAGGAAAGAAAATATTATTTGTAGCTACAAAAAAACAAGCTAAAGACATCGTTGCTGAAAAAGCCGGTGCTGTAACTATGCCTTACATCACTGAAAGATGGCCAGGCGGAATGTTAACTAACTTTGTAACTATCAGAAAAGCGGTTAAGAAAATGGCCTCTATTGATAGAATGAAAAAAGATGGTACATTCTTAACATTGTCTAAGAAAGAACGTTTACAAGTTGACCGTTTAAGAGCTAAGTTAGAGAAAAACTTAGGTTCTATTTCTGACATGACCCGTTTGCCAGGTGCTTTATTTGTAGTGGACATTAAACGTGAACACATTGCTATTAGAGAAGCCCAGAAATTAAACATTCCAATCTTTGCAATGGTGGATACGAATTCTGATCCACGTCAAGTAGACTACGTGATTCCTGCAAATGATGATGCTTCAAAATCTATTGATAAAGTTTTAACTATCGTAACTTCAGCTATCGCTGATGGTTTGTCTGAGCGTAAATCTGACAAAACTGACAAAGATGCTAAAGACGAAAAAGTTGAAAAAACAGAAACGAAAGCAGCCACTAAAAAGGTAGCCGCTGACGAAGAAGAATAAATAACAATTACACAATATCTTAAAGTCGTTTGTTTCTTTTCTTTGTTGAAAATAAATTGAACGACTTTTTTTAATAACATACACTTAGAAATTATGACAAAAATAACAGCTGCAGAAGTTAACAAACTAAGACAAAGTACAGGCGCAGGAATGATGGACTGTAAAAAAGCTTTGGTTGAAGCCGAAGGTGATTTTGACAAAGCCATTGATGTATTGCGTAAAAAAGGCCAAAAAGTTGCTGAAAAAAGAGCGGACAGAGAATCTTCTGAAGGTGCTGCTGTTGCGAAATTGAACGATGACAATACGGTTGGTATTGCTATTGTTGTTGGTTGTGAAACTGACTTTGTTGGTAAAAATGATTCGTTTATCGCATTGGCAAATTCTATTGCTGACCTTGCCATTAACTGTTCTACTAAAGAAGAAGTATTAGCTTCTGATTTGGATGGCATGACCGTTGCTGAAAAATTAATTGAGCAAACCGGTGTAATTGGTGAAAAAATTGATTTAAACGCTTTTGAAAGATTGGAAGCTCCTTATGTTGGTGCTTACGTTCATATTAACAAAATTGCTGCTTTGGTTGGGTTCTCTTCTAAAGTTGACAACGTTGAAACTTTAGCTAAAGATGTCGCTATGCAAGTAGCCTCTATGGGTGCTACTACATTATCTTACAAAGATTTTGATCCTGAATTCGTTGCCTCAGAAACTGAAGCAAGAATTGCTGTTATTGAAAAAGACAATGAAGAATTTGTACGTTTAGGAAAAACTCTTAAAAATGTACCACAATTCATTTCTATGTCTCAAATAACTCCTGAAGTTTTGGCAAAAGCTGAAGACGATGCGAAAGCTGAATTGAAAGCTGAAGGCAAACCAGAACAAATCTGGGACAGAATCCTTCCAGGAAAAATGGAGCGTTTTATTGCTGATAACACGACTTTAGACCAAGAGAAATGTTTGTTGGACCAAACCTTTATCAAAGATGATAAAATGAATGTTGAGAAGTACGTGTCGTCTTACGGCGATGTTAAAGTGACTGACTTTAAACGTGTTTCATTAGGATAATAATCCTTCTGCGAGAGCAGGACATATAATTTATATATACCAAACCACTACGTCTTTAGATGTGGTGGTTTTTTTGTGACTCTAATCGATTGTTTGATTGAGGAACACTAAGGTTTACAATTGGTTCCATCGAGCGGTTTATAGTTTATCTACGTCCGATAGCAATGGCATGCAAATTCATATGTTGGAAAATTTTTTGGGCGTTACCCTCCCGAAAAATATCGGGAGGGTCAGGCTTTCCGTTACAATCTTTTTGCTCGTACCTCACAAAAAGGATTTTCTCTTCAATCCTTAACGCAACTTCGGATGGCATAAGTTGTATCAACATTTCATTAGCACTATAAACTTAAAAAAAAAACATTGTAAAAAGTTTCATCCGGAATGCTCTACACTTAGCCTTATTACAAATGCGCCCTCAATCAATTACAAGCTTATTTAACATAGACAATAATGCCACAGAACTACTGACAGGGTTTCACTTTAATAGTCCCTTAAAAGCGACTAAAGTAATGGTACGTTTCCTTTGTCTCGTTTCTCGTCTTTAGTTTCTAGTTCCTCGGTTCCAGTCCAGAAGCGTAAATCTTAAATTAATCGATTATCTACAGCAAAATACTAAACAAAAAAAACGTCCATCTTAATGATGGACGTTTTGTAATATATAATACTTTTTAAAGCAATAGTTAATGCTTAGAAATTGTAACGTAATGTGAAGTTCCAAGTTCTTCCGAAACCGAAATAACCTTGGTTACCATCAGCAATGCCTTTGTAAACTCTACCGTTAGATGCGTAAGTACCTTTTGATGGATCACGAGAATCTACATCATCAGTTACTTTAATTGCATTTCTTAATTCCGATAAATACACTTCGCTAAACACGTTATTTATGTTTAATCTCATGTTTATTGAGTTCGTTTTTTCTTTACCTACAAGCATTTTGTAAGAAATACCCATATCTAGAAGATCATAAGAGGGCAACTCTAAGTTCTCCTTATTCGGGTTAATTGAAGCATATAAATTATCATAGTTTCTCCAATCAGCATCAACTGAAAAACGCTCTAATATTTCATAATCCAATCCTAAACCTACAGTGAATTGTGCTGCATCTCCAACTTTCCCACCATCAACGTCTTGCGCACTACGATCTAAAACACTACGGTTTTCATCTCTCCTTGTAGTAAATACATCACCAACATAGCTCCAATCGCCAACAGAGGTAAATCCTTTAAATTTCAATTTGTCTGTAATTTTAGCAACAAAGTCTAATTCAACACCTTGATGTAATTGCTCTACACCTTCATTAGTGTCAAATATTACTGTTCCAGTTGGTATTACATTACCTCCAATTTCAGTATCTCTTGTTAATACGCTTGATCTTGTTGTAACTCTATCTTTCCAAGACGTTCTGTATAAGTTTAAGTTAGCAGTGAAAAATTGACTTTTGAAAGCATAACCTGCTTCAAAACCTAAAACTTTCTCGTTCTCTGTAAGTGGATTGATTTCGTTAGTAAAGTTTAAGTAAATATTATCATGGTATGGTTGACGTGAGTAGTACCCTGCGTTAACATATACTGAGTTGTCATCATTAATTAAATAACTACCACCAGCTTTTAAATTGTAACCTGTATTGGTGATTTTTTCAGCATCTTGAAATTGCGGTGCATAGTCATAAAAATCAACTCTTTCATGAGATTGTGATGACAATGCACCTTGAAAGAAACCAGATAAGTTATCATTAGCATATTCCAATTGTGCAAAAACACCTCCGTAAGAAATAGTTTCGCCATAATCATAATCAATTCTTTGATCTGATGGTGTTGTATTAAAAGTAGCATACCATGGCTCAATAGAGTAATTCTTATCTATTGTACGAGTTACCTGATTAGCAGCATCTGGTTGGTTATTTGCGTCTCTTAATCTAACGTCCTCTACCCAACTATTTAAGCCTACAAAGTTTACAATTTGTCTGTAATGTTTACCTTGGTAAGTTCTCAAATCAAGACCTGTGTTAAAAGTTACAGTTTCAGATAATTTAGTTTGAAGATTAGTCACTAAACCGTACCAATCATGATTATTCATAGATCCACGAAGAGCATATCCTTTATAATTTTGTCTTCCATCGGCACCATAAGTAGTACTTCCGTTTCCTAAGGCATTATTATTAGCCGCAATCGCATCAAAATTAATTAAACCATCTGCGTTTCTAACTCGCGCAGAGCTACTACCATAGTTTCCAGTTCCTCCACCACGGCCCCAAGAGGCGTATAATACAGTTGACAAACTCGTGTTATCAGAAATATTAAAATCCCAGTTTAAGTTAGCTACTGGTTTGTGATAAAAGTTTGTTCTTTCAGTCATGTACTCACCTTGGTAAGTACCTATATTATTATTGAATTTTCTACCATATTTTAAATAATCAGCAATAGATTTTGTAAAGTTCTGATCATGAGTTTGAGGTGCTCCTGTGATCAAAAAGTTAAATTGATGCTTTTCATTTGCGTTGAAACCAATAGATACAAAATAGTTTTGACCCTGTCCATAACTACCGTCATTATAGCCATCACCCTGCCAGTGTGTCAATAATGCACTTACCCCCCAACCGCTTTCAGTCATTCCACTGTTATAACCCACAGTTGATTTTATATAGTTGTCGTTTGCAACACCGGTGGAAATGAATCCGCCTTGTCTTTTATCAGTAGCCTTTGTTACGAAATTAACTGTTCCACCTACCGATGAAATGGCTAATTTAGAAGATCCTAAACCACGCTGAATTTGGATAGCATTTGCAATATCAGACATACCTGACCAGTTAGACCAGTACATTTTGCCGTCTTCCATCCCATTAATTGGCTGCCCGTTTAACAAGAATGCAGTATTATCTTGCTCAAAACCACGAACTGCAATTCTTGAATCACCGAAACCACCTGATTGTCCTGCAACATATACAGAAGGCGTGTTTACCAAGGTAGCCGTCACATCGCTAGTTCCCACTTTAGCTTGAATTTCAGAAGCTCGTACAGTAGATACTGCAATAGGCGTTCTTCTGTCATCAGCCAAGTCAATAAGACCTGATCCTACAATTACAATCTCATCAAGAGAATTGTCTGTTAGCAAGTTGATAGTACCAACATCTTGCGATCCTGTAAATGTGATGGTCTTTGAACCAAAACCTACATAAGAAATAACTAAACTACCTGAACTAGCTTGCGTAGTCAACGTAAACTCGCCGTCAAAATTAGTAGTAGTTCCATTAGTTGTACCTTTTTCAACAACATTGGCTCCTGGAAGTGGTGCGTTCATGTCCGCATCCATAATCTTCCCCTTTACCGTGCTTTGAGAAAAAGCTGCTGTAGCAAATAACATCGCAACAGACATCATTAAGAATTGAGTAAATTTTTTCATTTTTAATGTTTAAAAATTAGATTTTAAATTTCGCGCAAAATTAAACCTTTATTACGATTTCATATTACTTAAACGTTAAGAAATTTTTAACACCACGAAATTAACATTTTTTAACATTGAAAAAACTGCATTCGGATCTAAGAACCAGAAAAGTTCTTAACAATGATTATCTTAATTTTTTGTAGAATGCCAATACATTGGAGGTAGAACTATCATGATTTCCAATTTGATCAGCCGAATCGAATTCGTTTAAAATTTTAATGGCCAACTGCTTCCCAAGTTCCACCCCAAACTGATCATAACTGTAAACGTTCCAAATGACGCCTTGTACAAAGATTTTATGTTCATAAAGGGCAATTAGCTTCCCTAAGCTTTTAGGCGTCAACTTGTTAATTAAAATGGTGTTGGTAGGTTTATTGCCTTCAAATACTTTGAAAGGCGCTAAGGTTTCGCTATTCGATTTGCTCACCCCTTGCTGCTTAAATTCAATGTTAACATCTTTTTCAGACTTACCATTTAACAGTGCTTCTGTTTGGGCAATAAAATTGGACATCAGTTTATCTTGATGGTCTTTATTCCCGTGTAGTGAGGTCGCAAAGCCTATAAAGTCAGCAGGAATCAATTTAGTGCCTTGATGGATCAATTGGAAAAAGGCGTGCTGCGAATTGGTACCGGGCTCTCCCCAAACAATATTGCCCGTTTGGTAGGTTACTTTATGACCATTTCTATCTACACTCTTGCCGTTACTTTCCATATTAGCCTGCTGCAAATACGTTGCAAACTGATTTAAATATTGCGAATAACCAATAACGGCTTCACTCTCGGACTGGAAGAAGTTGGTGTACCAAATGCCAATTAATGCCAAAACCACGGGAATATTGGTTTCAAAATCTTCAGATTTGAAATGTTCGTCCATCTCATGGGCACCCGCCAACAAGCCATCAAAATTGTCGTAGCCTACCGCCAAAC
Source organism: Gelidibacter salicanalis (assembly GCF_007997285.1). GTDB lineage: Bacteria > Bacteroidota > Bacteroidia > Flavobacteriales > Flavobacteriaceae > Gelidibacter > Gelidibacter salicanalis. The sequence goes on along the minus strand of NZ_VORX01000003.1, from coordinate 668,218 downwards.
TAATGGAAAGACCAACGGCACTCCATAGGGAGAATCGTCCGCCCACCCAATTCCACATCGGGAAAATATTGGTTTCGTCAATCCCGAAACTTTTGACCTGTTCTATATTAGTAGAAACAGCCACAAAATGCTTGGCAATATCCGATTCTGATGCCGATTTTAGAAACCAGTCTTTAATGGTATTGGCATTAGAAAGGGTTTCTTGAGTAGTAAAAGTTTTTGAAACGATTACAAACAGTGTGGTTTCAGGGTTTAATTTTTTAAGGACTTCATTGACATGATCACCATCAACATTGCTTACAAAATGTGTGGTCAGCTGATTTTTATAATACTGTAGCGCATCTACTACCATGGCCGGACCTAAATCTGATCCGCCAATGCCAATATTGACAACATCTGTAAAGGCTTTATTAGTGTATCCCTTTTTTACGCCATCAACGACACTGGTTGTAAAGTCTTTGATTTTTGCTTTCACCTCATGGATTTCAGGCATAATATCCTGGCCTTCTACCATTATTTTAGCGGACTTCGGACTCCTTAAAGCAGTGTGGAGTACTTCCCTACCTTCAGTCTCATTGATGACATCCCCTTCAAATTGCTTAGCGATAGCCAATTTTAATTGGGTCTCTTCTGCCAGCTCCAAGAGCAACGCCATAGTTTTGGAGTCCATTCTATTTTTAGAATAGTCTACATAAAAATCTTCCCACTTAATGGTCATAGCTGACGCACGATTTTCATTTTCAGAAAACCATTGGGTCATATGCACATCTTTAATACTTTGATAATGGGCCTGAAGTTTTGACCAAGCTTTTGTTTGGGTCGGGTTGATTTTTGGTAAAGGCATGTGTTAGTTTTTGGTGATGGAATATCCCTGTTCTATCGTCGTTTCGTTGAGATATTTATAAGGAATTTTGTCCAATTGCGATTTTAAGGGCTTGATAAAGTCTTGGTATTTTACCACAAGATGGTTGGGAATGGATTCTGAAGTCGGCAATTTCTCCTTAAACGGATCTACTTGCTGCCCATTTTTCCAAAAACGATAACAGACGTGCGGACCCCCAGTGTTTCCGGTCATGCCCACATACCCAATAACGTCTCCTTGTTTAACAAACTGACCTTTTTTAACGGCTTGGTTGCGCATGTGCAAATACTGCGTGCTGTACGTGTCACTGTGTTTAATTTTGACATACTTACCGTTACCGCCACGTTGGGTCGATTCGACCACAGTGCCATTGGCAGTGGCTAAAATTGGCGTACCAATAGGCGCGGCAAAGTCAGTGCCTTTATGAGGTCTCAAGGCGTAACCGTAATAGGCAATTCGTCTGTTGAGATTATAGCGTGATGAAATCCGTCCGAAGTTCACGGGTGCCTTTAAAAAGGCCCGTTTTAAACTTTTAGCTTTCTCATCAAAAAAATCTCCCTTTTTACTGAGGGAATCGGTGGCAAACTTGAAGGCATAAAAATCTTCACCTTTATGCTGAAAATACGCGGCTTCAATACCGTCCAATCCTGCATAAATAGAATCCTCAATATAACGTTGCTTGTAAATAATTTTGAATTTGTCGCCTTTTTGAAGTTTCCAGAAGTTGATCGTCCAGGCATAAATATCTGCCATTTCTCCAATCAGACTTTGGGGCAGACCTTGGGCATCCATCGTCACCGATAAACTGCCATTAATTTCTCCAGAAGCTTCTTTTGTGACTACCGTAACGGGTTTTTTCTCTTTATAGGTGTTGATGGAATCCGCAAAATGAATTACCACATAATCTATATTGTTTTCTTGATAGATAAAGCATTGTGGCGTTTGCAGACTGTCTTTTGCCAACAGTAAAGTATAAGGGTTTCCCGCTCTTAATTTCCTGATGTCGAACGACTCTTTGGCACTTTCAGAGATCTCATAAATTTTCGAATAATCGACATTATGACGTTGTAAAATGGCTCCAAAGCTATCGCCCGACCTGATGGTATCTTTCTTTACCACATAATCGTTAAGATTGAATCCAAACTCTCTAAGCTCTGCAGGTTCTATGTATGCTTGAAAAGATGCTTTATCTTTATCCGCTTCATCATCTTTGCACGACCACATCATCACGCCCAACAACAGTGCTACTACTATACTTTTTTGATACATTAACTACTCCATTTTTTAGAGGTCATTCCCCCAGTTTTCTAATTCATTTTCGCTCCAAAGTTCAGGAAAAAATATCCGCCTTTGGTATTTCGGATGCATATATTTTTTCCAATCGCTGCCGCCTGTAGCTTCACCATCGCCTGAAGCACTTTCTATATAGTGTTTTGCGGCATTGTAATGGGCCATGACCCAAGTAACGTTTACCGTATAATCATAATGGCGCATGGCTTTCACCAAATCGTCATCGTTTTGATCAGCTTCTGGAAGTTCTTTAAATTTGGTCCACAAGTTTTTAGTGTTGTGGGCCTCCATAAATCGAATAAATTCATCTTTATATCGCTTTTCAAAATTAATTAGCAAGATAGACTTTTTACCCGTTTCATAATCTTTACCCGCGGCTTGCCAATACAAATGTTCAAAGGCATGCGAGAAAGGTGTATTCCGGTCAATATTCTTACGGAAACGGAAGTCGATAAGATTGATCAGCTCTGTAGAAGCAAACTCAATCAATCGGTATTGCGCACTCTGAAATCCGCTAGCCGGCGTCAGGGTGTTTCTAAATTTCATGTATTGTTCCACATCCATCCCTTCTCTCATGATGTTGAAAGACGTGGTCAGCATATCAAAATACCTGCTGACGCGCATTAACTTCGATTCAAAAAAAGTGGCGGTTATGGCATCATTTTCGGATACTTGAGAAATTTCCCAAAGAATCATTTTAAACAAGAGTTCATTGATTTGATGATAGCCAATAAAGACCATCTCATCAGGAAGTGTCGTGCGCTGAATTTGTAAATTTAACAACGCATCAGTTTGGATATAATCCCAATATGTAATAGGCTTACTGTAGAGTAAGCCTTCTAAATACGTGTGGGTATCTTGGTCTATCGCAGCGTATTTTTGCTGCAGTTCCTTTAAAACAGGATCAAAATCTTGTGGGTTGGACATTAGTGTTAAAATTGTACTTTAAATGAATGTTTTAAGCCTTTAAAAGCTTCTAAATCGGCTCTTAAAGAACCTACTGCCAAATCGGCTTGTATACGTAACGGAATCTTATTGTCGTCAGCACTGACCCATAAGGTCAAACTTTCCTTTTCTTTAAAGACACGACCCGCCATAACATAGGGTCTAAATTTGAGGGTCTTAATAGTTCCGAAAGGGGTATTCAACTCCTCTCTTCCTAAAAATTTGAGTCGGAAATTATAATTTTCCTCATCAAAAAACATATTTAAGCTGACCACCTCTCCTTCTTTAATGGAATTGGTATTGTAGTTATTTCTAAGATAGTAAAATGCCGAAACCATGTCTTGCACATTCTTTTCAACAGAATAGGAGGCGTCAGTCTTACGTTTTTTATCTGTAACGTGTGCTAAAGACGCCTTATGATCAAACTCAATTTCTATGTCTTTAGTATGCCCACCTTCATCAATATTTCTAATAAATTTATAAGGTAAGCCTGTATGTTTATCAAAATAGGATTCGTAACGGTCCTTGACCTTAAAAAACCATTTAATCGCTCCTGAGGTCCAGCCTTTGCCTACCACATGGTACACTTCTTTTCCATTCAACCTAGATTCCTTTACTTCCAAAGTGGCATTCCCGGCTTTCAAGAACCCACTATAGCTCATTTTAAATTTGAACCATTCGCCTTCTTGAAAAGCATATTTATCTTGTTTCTCTTGGGCTGCAGCGCTGAGGACTACGAAGAATAACGCAATGATCAATTTAACTTTTTTCATATTTCTGAATAATTGTAAATATAACTTCTTATACGAGGCTTTCGTATGTATGGCCAATAATTACAATTAGCGTTCCAAAAGTATTAAAACAAAAAAACTCCGTCAAATTAATGCGGAGTTTTTAAACCGATTATAAAGTTAAATATTTGTTAGCGTTTTACTTAGAGTGTACCTCGTAACGCCTGCTCTCGTTCTATAGATTCAAAAAGCGCCTTAAAATTACCCGCACCAAAGCCTTTGGCGCCCATACGCTGTATAATTTCAAAAAATAAAGTTGGTCGATCTTCTACTGGTTTGGTAAAGATTTGCAACAAATAGCCTTCTTCATCCGCGTCAATCATGATGCCTAAGCTTTTTAACTTTTCAATGTCCTCACGCAATTCATGGCTATACGCTTCTAAGCGGCCAGGAACAGCATTGTAATAGGCTTCTGGCGGCGTCGATAAAAATTCGACACCTCGAGATCGTAATTTAGACACCGTGGTAATAATATCATCCGTGGCTACTGCAATATGCTGCACGCCTGGACTTTCATAAAAATCGAGGTACTCTTCAATCTGCGATCGTTTTTTACCTTCAGCGGGTTCATTGATTGGGAATTTGATACGGCCATTCCCGTTGCTCATGACCTTACTCATTAAGGCTGAATATTCGGTATGGATTTGCTTATCATCAAAAGAAAGGAAATTGACAAAGCCCATCACGTCTTCATACCATTTCACCCAAGTGTTCATTTCTCCCCAACCGACGTTACCGACCATATGGTCAATAAACTTCAAACCTACAGGCTCCGGGTTGTAATCAGATGTCCATGCTTTAAACCCTGGCATAAATGTGCCCTCATAATTTTTGCGCTCCACAAACATGTGGACGGTTTCGCCATAAGTGTAGATTCCCGCCCTCACCACTTCACCGTGTTCATCGGTCTCCACGGTAGGTTCCATATATGATTTTGCGCCGCGTTTGGTGGTTTCTTCATATGCACTACGCGCATCATCCACCCATAATGCTACCACCTTAACCCCATCTCCATGTTTGACAATATGGTCGTTAATTGGCGATTTGCTGTTTAACGGTGTAGTCAATACCAAACGGATTTTATCCTGTTTGAGCACATAACTCACCTCATCTCTCGATCCTGTTTCCAAACCTTTGTAGGCATAACTTTGAAAACCGAAGGCGGTTTTATAAAAATGTGCGGCTTGCTTCGCATTACCCACGTAAAATTCTACGTAATCAGTTCCCAAAAGCGGCAAAAAGTCTTGTGCCCCTTCAAAAATTTTTTCTAGCCCGTAGTCCACGGATTTTATGTCTTTACTCATTGTAGTTTTTTAGATGAAAGAACAGAGAACAGAGAATAGAGACTTTTAACTTCCCGAATTTCTGATACTTGCGCTTTCTATTTATTTTTTATCTTTTTTGTTTTTGATACAAGAAAAAAGAATAAAGAGAAGAGAATAGAGACTTGGATTCTCCTAATTCACAATGTCTTGGTCTTTTTATTTAATTTCCGAATTATTAATTTATATATAAAATTCCCTTCGAACACAGACTTACTCTCTTCTCTATTCTCTATTCTCTATTCTCTATTCTCTATTCTCTATTCTCTATTCTCTATTCTATGTTCTATGTAATATTCTCTTTGTACTTAATTCTCAATACTAGCTACTCTATACTCCTAAACCCAAGATTTAAAATAATCCTCATCCGCAATTTTTAACGCTTCTTCAGTGATCTGCAAAGGCTTAAACGTATCGACCATCACGGCTAATTCATCGGTTTTAGTTTTTCCTATACTACGTTCTACGGCACCTGGATGCGGCCCGTGCGGGATACCTGCGGGATGTAGTGAAATATGCCCCGCATCTACATCAATACGGCTCATAAAATCGCCATCCACATAATACAACACCTCATCACTGTCAATATTACTGTGGTTGTAAGGCGCTGGAATGCTCAACGGATGGTAATCATACAACCGTGGCACAAAGCTACAGACTACAAAAGCATCGGTTTCGAACGTTTGATGCACAGGAGGCGGTTGGTGGATGCGTCCCGTAATGGGTTCAAAATCGTGGATTGAGAAGGCATACGGATAATTGTACCCATCATAACCCACCACATCAAAAGGATGTGACGCATAGACCATTTCAAATATGTCATTCTGCTTTTTGACTTTAATGAGAAAGTCGCCAGTTTCATTATAGGTTTCCAATTCTTGAGGACGGCGCAAGTCACGTTCACAATACGGCGCATGTTCCAATAATTGTCCAAACCAGTTACGGTAACGTTTTGGAGTGTAGATTGGGCGGCGTGATTCTACAATGAACAAGCGGTTATCTTCCGTATCAAAATCCATTTTATAGATGATGCCTCTCGGTACGAGCAGATAATCGCCGTATTTAAAATCGAGATTTCCGAGATGTGTGCGTAGTTTTCCACTGCCTTTATGTACGAAAATCAATTCGTCAGCATCGGTATTTTTATAGAAATAATCTTCAGTGGACTGTTTTGGTGCTGCTAAAATGATACTACAGTCTGAATTGGTGAGCACCGTTTTACGGCTTTCCAAATAATCGTTTTCAGGCTTCACTTCAAACCCGCGGAAGCGATACGATTGAATGTGATTGGCCTTGGCAATTTTGGGCGCTACACTGTATTGCTTTCTGATTTCTTTAACTTGGGTTGGGCGTTGCTCATGATAGGAATTCGTGTACATGCCATCAAAGCCGATGGTGCCAAACAATTGTTCAGAATACAAGCTGCCATCCGGTTTTCGGAATTGCGTATGTCTTTTGGGAGGTATGTTCCCGAGTTTATGATAAAATGGCATTTTTTTGAGTTTAATGATCAATAATCACCCTGAAACTCCGTTGCTTACGGCAGGATATGAAACTCCATAAAGATACAATAATGCGCGCTTATTCTGGATTCCTTTTGATAAGGAATTGAAGATGCTCTAATAAACCGGTCCAGAAAAGTGTGGTCATGTTACAAATATAGAAAAAAGATACAGAGCACAATAGGTTCTATTTTTAACAACGCGATTTTTTTAAATCGTTATAGTTAAAGTGAGTTTCAACCTTAATGACATGACACTTGCCACACTGAGTGCAGTCAAATTACTATGTCACACTGAGCGCAGTCGAAGTGCTTCAAACTACCAACCTTACACTGTCACACTGAGCGCAGTCGAAGTGCTTAACAAAATGCTAAAACCAGAACCCTAAATTAAACAACCAAATGCTATTGCCAAGCTCCGGAGAATAGGTGTATTTCGCTTCAATTGGTCCTAAAAAAGTTTCCAAGCCGTAACCAACCGCATATCCGGTATAAGGTGAGGCCATCCAATCTCCCGACTCAAAAAGACCATACCCGATATTGGCAAAATTAGCCGCCAAAGTAATGTGGTTTTTATTGAACAGTTCATAATCGAGACTTAAAGTACCCTTAACAAAACTATCTCCCGTGAGTGCCACGTAGTCATACCCGTAGAAAGAAACGAAATTATTAATGAAATTATTCCCGTAACCTCCCAATGCAAAATCGAGAGATTGGGTGCTGGTATCACCAATTTTAAATCCGCCTTGGGTGAAAATGTTGGCAGAAAGTTTATCTGAAATCCCAAAAGCATAGCCTATGTCAGCCTTAGCTATAGAAAACTTGTTAAAATCGGCATTAAAGTGTGAGGCATGTAAATAGAGATGAAAATCGCCACTGAAATAGACCCCATTTTTTGGATAGTATTTATTGTCATATCGGTCCAACCTCAAGGTACTGAACACCGACAAATAATCGGTGTTTTCAAAAAACCGTTCTTTGTCTTGGATATTGGAAACCACTGTTTCCGATTTTATTTTCAAGCGTTTATGCTCGCCGCCCAAACTCAGCGCAAAATCCTTTCTAAACAAGGTTTGAATATAGAGTTGGTTAGTCTGATCTTGCAATTCGATATCAATCTTATTTATTCCTACTAAAGATTGCTCATAATCATTCAAAAACAACTTGGGATTTACATTTCGGTTAAATTGGTTAAACCGCGATCGGACCCCAACACTCCAATAGAAGCCTTTATCAATATAATATTCAAAATTATAGCGTACCTGATCGCCCAAAATCAAATCTAAAGACACCACATCATCATCTAAAAGCGCTCGTTTTTTAGTTAAATTTACTAATGCCGCACTTTTATAAAGGTCATCATAATGCAAACCAAATTTTAAGAAATTGGTAGTATTGCTTTCTTGAACCGTCGCCGATAAATTATATACACCTGCGGTTTTGGTCTCCTGAAACTCGTAATAAAAAGTGGTAAAGTTATTAGTGGCCACTAAGTTATTTACCCCTTCACTAAAATCATCATAGCTCACCTTAGTACCCTCAATGAGCTTTAATTTTCCTAAAATATACGCCCGAGTATACCGATTATTACCGTGTATTCCCACCTGGTCAATAGCAATGCTGTCAATAGCAGTGAGATTGATATCTACTTCTCTTTTCGTTTTATACTTTGGAAGTTTGCTTAAGGCATCCACTTCTAGCCGGGCAGCATTTTCCCCACTTTCGATAATCTTTTTGCCTTCACTAAAGGAAACCACGGTATATTTAGTAATATCTGGTTTGATATAGATATCCGTAACTTCAGCTTTTTTTATCATATCGCTAATGGTGCGGTAATTGTTGATTTGGAGTAAAATAGAAGGTGCGGTATTTAAATCGTCGCGGCTGGCCAGTCCATCTTGAACGTCTACCCCAATTATAATATCCATGCCTTTGGCTCTCAGCTCTTCAATTGGGTAATTATTAGTCACACCACCGTCAATGAGTACCTGGTCATTAATTATTACGGGCTGGAACAGAGACGGAAATGCGCCACTGGCCGTAACGGTTTGGGACAGATTGCCCTGTTCTAAAATTATGGCCTCTCCGGTCTCCATATTGGTAGCAACACAAAAGAACGGGATGGGCAGTTTTTCGAAATCAGGAATATCGGTAACGTGCAGGGTTAATTTAGAGAGGAGGTTAAATACATTTTGCCCTCTCGATAAAGCCGAAGGCAAGTTTAATTTAAAATTAGTAAACGGTAAGGTTACCGCATAACGTTCAGAATTATCGCGTTCATAAAATGTTTTTGCGGAGCGGGGCAGAAAGTCGCTAATAACATCATCAAAATTAACCGCTTTAAAAATTGAATCCAGTTGATTACCGGAATAGCCTGACGCATATAACGATCCTATGATGGCCCCCATACTGGTTCCGGCAATGTAATCCACCTTAATATTTAAGCTGTCAATTACTTTTAATACCCCAATATGCGCAAAACCTTTGGCACCACCACCACTTAAAACCAAACCAATTTTGGGTTCTTTTTGTGGTTCAGGAATCGTATTCTGAGCACTCATTAAAAAGCAAGAACATAAAAAAATTAAGATGATGGAAAATTTAGTTTTCAAGGTGTGTGTTTATAAGTTGTAGGCCTTTATGACCTACAACAATGGTGTATGGAGTTATTTTTTGTAATACTCAAGAATTTTTCTTGCTCTCGAGGCGCCAATAACGGGTTCTAGCGCTTCAAAGGTAGCGCTACTGATCCGTCTTACAGTTTTAAAATGTGTCATTAAATCTACAATAGATTGCTCTCCTATGCCTGGAATCAATTCCAGCTCTGTAGTTAAAGCGCCTTTACTTCTCCGGTTACGATGGTGCTCTATCCCAAACCTGTGGGCTTCGTTGCGCAACTGCTGAATAATTTTTAGAGTTTCACTTTTTTTATCTAAATATAATGGAATTGGGTCATCCGGATAAAATAATTCTTCCAAGCGCTTTGCAATTCCGATCATTGCAATTTTTCCTCTTAAATTTAGGAGGTCCAGACTTTTTAAGGCTGAAGACAACTGCCCTTTGCCACCGTCAATAATGACAAGCTGTGGTAGCGGCTGCTCTTCTTCCAACAGACGTTTGTAACGCCTATAGACCACTTCTTCCATAGAGGCAAAATCATCAGCGCCCACAACAGTTTTAATATTAAAGTGACGGTAATCTTTTTTACTGGGTTTGCCATTTTTAAAAACGACACACGCCGCCACCGGATTGGTGCCTTGGATGTTGGAGTTGTCAAAACATTCAATATGCCGAGGTTCTTCACTCAGGCGTAAATCAACCTTCATTTGCGCCATAATTCTGTTGGCATGGCGGTCTGGATCGATGATTTTATCCTGTTTAAAACGCTCCATCCTGTAGTATTTCGCATTGCGCTCAGACAAGTCTAAGATACGTTTTTTATCGCCCAACTTGGGCGTGCTGACCTTTATTTCTTCTCCCAAATCGACTTCAAACGGCACATACACCTCTCTACTGGTGCTGTGGAACCGTTGCCTAATTTCCGTAATAGCCAATTGCAGTAACTCTTCGTCGGACTCGTCCAATTTCTTTTTAATTTCCAAGGTATGGGATCTGATGATCGACCCGTAAGACAATTGTAAGAAATTCACATAACCATAACCCTCATCTGAAACAATAGAAAACACATCTACATTACTAATTTTAGGGTTGACGACGGTGGACTTGGCCTGATAATTTTCGAGAATATCAATTTTATCCTTGATGCGTTGCGCCTGCTCAAATTCCATAGCATCAGCATGAACCCGCATTTGCTGTTTAAATTGCGAGAGCGAATCTTTAAAATTACCTTTTAAGATTTCTCGAATTGCAGCGATGTTATCATGGTAATCCTGTTCTGATTGATAGCCTTCACAGGGCCCTTTACAATTGCCCAAATGGTATTCTAGACACACCTTAAATTTGCCAGAATCAATTTTATCTTGGGCCAAATCATAATTGCATGTACGCAACAAATACAAACCTTTAATTAAATCCAGCAAGGTTTTTACCGTTTTCATACTGGTATAGGGACCAAAATATTCAGAGCCATCCTTAAATACACGACGTGTAGAAAAAACTCGGGGAAACCGCTCTTTTTTGATGCAGATCCACGGATAGGATTTGTCATCTTTGAGCAGCACATTATAACGGGGTTGGTATTTTTTAATCAGATTATTCTCCAATAAGAGTGCATCCGTTTCAGTTTCGACCACAATATGTTTGATGGTAACAATCTTTTTGACCAATACTTTGGTCTTGCCATAATCGTGGTTTTTGGTGAAGTAAGAACTCACCCGCTTCTTTAAATCCTTTGCTTTACCTACATATAGAATCTTATCATTGGCATCAAAATATTGATACACTCCAGGTTCATTTGGTAAGGTTTGCAATTGAATTTCTAAAGTAGGTTTACTCATACTTCAAAGATACTACAACTTCAAAACATTTCCACCTCATGAATTTTAAGAATTTCATTTATAACATGAACTAAAGATCAAGAACACATTTCTTGAGCCTTTGGCCCCACCTATAGAGATGAAATATACCGATGATGAAACGGGATGCCCAAGATGATGTTAGTTTATCAACATGCGTTATGCATTTATAAAACTATTAATTATGAAAGCACTGCATTCAGAAACTATTATAAAAGGATGATTTTTTATTACCTTGCGAGCCAATACTGTTTAAACATGCCTAAAAAAATAATTGGTAGAGTCGATAAAGCCGATTTTCCAACACTCGATCTTTTTGATATTGATATAAAAATAGATACTGGTGCCTACACGTCATCCATCCATTGCCATAAGGTTTTAGTAGATGAGGACAGTGATGAATTGGTGTGTCTGTTTTATGATGAAGGCCACCCACATTATAATGGAAAAGAAATTAGGTTTAAGGACTATACGTTTGCCAAAGTGAAAAGCAGTAATGGGATTGTACAAAAGCGCTATAAAGTAAAAACTACTATGGTCATATTTAATAAAAAGTATAGTATTTCATTAACTTTGAGCACAAGAGAAGACATGAGGTATCCGATATTGATTGGTCGCAAATTTTTAACCAATAAATTTATCGTTGACGTTACTCAAAAAAATGTATCTTATAACAACAAATCAAAATAGGCGTTTTTGCGTCATCATTTAAAGCATCACCTAAACTTATACACTAATAATTAAAGCCATCAAGCTCAATGAACATTATCGTATTATCCAGAAACCCTCATTTATATTCCACACAACGCCTTGTCGAGGCCGCAAGACAACGCAAGCACACCTGTGAAGTTATCGATCCTTTAAAATGTGACATTATCATTGAAAAAAAGAATCCTGCCATTTTATATAAAGGGCGTGTGTTAGAAAACGTTGATGCTATTATTCCGCGGATTGGGTCTTCCGTTACATTTTACGGCACAGCCGTAGTGCGTCAATTTGAGATGATGAAAGTCTTTTCCGTGGTAGAATCGCAGGCATTGGTAAGGTCTCGGGATAAACTAAGAAGTTTACAAGTGCTGTCTCGCGCAGGATTGGGAATGCCAAAAACGGTCTTTTCAAATTACACGAAGGATGCGTCAGAGGTGATTGCTTCAGTAGGTGGAGCGCCCTTGGTTATTAAATTACTGGAAGGCACCCAAGGATTGGGCGTAGTATTGGCTGAAACCAATAACGCGGCGGAATCGGTTATTGAAGCGTTTCACGGATTACAAGCACGTGTCATCATTCAAGAGTTTATAAAAGAAGCCAAGGGTGCAGATATCAGGGCATTTATTGTGGATGGGAATATTGTAGGAGCCATGAAGCGCCAAGGTAAAGAAGGTGAATTCAGATCTAACTTACACCGTGGTGGAAGCGCTGAAATCATTTCACTAACTGATGAAGAAGAGAATGCAGCATTAAAGGCTGCCAAAGTTCTAGGCTTAGGGGTATGTGGTGTAGACATGTTACAATCGTCTCGTGGACCTTTAATTTTAGAGGTGAATTCCTCCCCTGGATTAGAAGGTATTGAAGCCGCCACTAAAAAAGATATCGCTAAAAGTATCATCAGATATATAGAAAGAAACGTTTAAACTCAATTATGCCGGAGGACAATCAACATACGATTACAATTTTAGGAGAGGATATTGCACTGGGAGAATCTCGAGAGATCAATTTCAACATTGCAAAACTGCATACTGCCACTAAAATTGAAATTCCAATCATTATTGAACGTTCCAAGACACCTGGACCTACAATTTTGTTTTCGGCAGGCATACACGGCGACGAAATAAATGGAGTGGATATTGTGAGGCAACTGATTGCCAGACGTATTAATCAACCAAAACGTGGTACCATTATCTGTATGCCCATCCTGAATATTTTTGGATTTTTAAACAGCAACCGTGCCTTTCCTGATGGTCGTGACCTGAACAGGGTGTTCCCAGGAAGCTCTAACGGATCGTTGGCAAGCAGGGTCGCGCATAGATTGATGCACGAGATTATTCCGGATGTCGATTTGATTATCGATTTCCATACCGGTGGTGCTAGCCGTTTTAATGCAGCCCAAATACGCATTGTAAGAAATCATCCTGAACTAGATGAGTTAGCACGAATTTTTGGGGCACCTTTTGTGTTATATTCCAATCATATCGCGAAATCTTTTAGAAATGCCTGTTTTCAAATGGGGAAACCCATTTTATTGTATGAAGGTGGCAAATCTTTCTTTGTAGACAACAACATTTCCAAAGTTGGGGTGGAAGGTGTCAAACGCATTTTGGCGCATTATGGGATGTTACACCATAGGATCAAAGCATCACCCCCTAAAATGTCTACTGTTTTTATAGAAGAAAGTAAATGGATCAGGGCAAAGCAATCGGGCATGTTCAAATCGGCCGTTTCAGTGAATGCTAAGGTTGAAATTGATGACGTGTTGGGGCAAATTACAGATCCGTACGGCAAGATTTACCACGAAGTCAAATCGAGCATTGCAGGCTATGTAATTAATGTCAATGAAGCGTCGTTAGTCTATCAAGGCGATGCACTTTTTCATGTCACTAAAGTAGTAAGTCATTAAGATATATTAAAGCTCATTTTGATGTTTTATAAAACCAAAAACCTCAATCACCTGTTTTTTGGGTTTAATTCTAAACACTATTGTATACCCATTAAAAATAAGATCCCTTTTATCAGGATCATCAAAATAGATTGATTTTTTATGCTGATAGGGCATCATAGAGATGGCCATTAGGTGTTTAATAACCACAGTTTTGAATTTTTTTGCGGCATGTGGCTTGTCTTTCGAAATGAATTCAACCTGTTGGATTTATTTTAAGAGAAGCTCTTTAAAATTTTACCTTGCATGTTTGGCTAGCGCTTTCTCCAACGAGTCATCAAGATCTTCCATCGTTATGTATTCTGCGGTGTCTGTTTCCAACTCATGCAATTGTTGATTGAGATACGTTATATCAGGATGCTCTTCATCATTAACAATCTGCAAATCCTTAGAGTCACATTTTTCGATTAGCGTCAAAAACGCATCGTAAAACTTCTTACTAATCTTAAGCTTGATTGTTTCCAAGCCATATCATTTTTATCAAAGTTGCAAAAGATTCGGACAGCATGTTTCATCAACTAAAAAATAGTAATTTTACACTATGGATAAAGCAACTTTGAGACGGCTCTATAAGCAAAAGCGAAAGGAATTATCGTTAGAAGCCCTTGATAATGGAAGTTTGGAAATCTCCAATCAATTACTCAAACTACCCATTTGGAACGCCAGTTATTATCATCTCTTTTTAAGTATAACTGAACATAAGGAGATCAATACAGATTACATTTTAAATATACTTTCAGGTAAGGATAAGCACATTGTCATCTCAAAAAGTAATTTTAAGGATGTGAGTATGTCTCATTATCTTTTATTGGATAATACGGTGATTCGGAAGAACAAATGGGGTATCCCAGAACCAGTTGATGGCATTGAAATTCCTGCGGATAAAATAGACATCGTATTTGTACCACTTTTAGCGTTTGACCAAAAAGGACATCGCGTTGGCTACGGAAAAGGGTTTTACGATACATTTTTATCAAAATGCAGACCGGAAACCATTAAGATTGGACTTTCGCTCTTTGAGGCTGAAGAAGAGATTGTAGGGGTTATTAAAAGTGATGTAGCGCTAGATTATTGCGTTACTCCACATCAGATTTATTCATTCGCCACCTAAACGCTTTTAGAGGTTTCCTCCAATTCTTCCTGATGGAAGGCTTTTTTATTAAACACAATCAACATCCCTATTCCTGAACTGATTGCCATATCTGCAACATTAAATACGGGTTCGAAAAAAGTGAAATAATCGCCTCCTATAATAGGAATCCATTGCGGTAAAAATCCTTGCCAAATAGGAAAATGAAGCATGTCTACTACCTTACCATGAAATAAAGTATCATAGCCTTGTTTGGGTATAAACGTAGCGACTTGGCTGTAGCTATCGTCAAACAAAATACCGTAAAAAACAGAATCAATAATGTTACCTAAGGCACCGGCAAAGATCAGGGCAATGGCTACAATTAATATGTTAGGGCTTTTTCTTCGTGCTGAAGTAACCAACCAATAGCCAATACCAATAACGGCCACAATCCGGAAGATTGTCAGAGCTAATTTCGCAGTTCGGTCTGAAATTCCGCTGATAAAATCGCTGAGTTTTGTACCCCAAGCCATACCATCATTCTCTACGAATAAAATTTGAAACCAACTGAACACCTCAATCCTGTCGTGCAAAGCAAAATGCGTTTTAATATAAAATTTACTAATTTGATCAATCAATAAAATGATGATAATTAATAGCGTGGCTTTTTTAAGGGTCATTATTATGAGTTGAATTAGGGCAAAAATAGAATTTAAAATAAGTAAACCTATAAAACTTAACAAAACAAAAACGTCCTGCGAATGCAAGACGTTTTAAATTATATTTTAAAGGAAGCTTCACTAGTGTTTCACTTTCTAAAGCGATAGAGCATTAACTGCGTTGCAACTTCGCTTTATCAGTGTAGAGGAGATTTCCAACTTGATGGAAATGCTACTGCTGCATATTTTTAGCTTCAATACTCAAAGTGGCATGAGGCACCAATTTTAGACGCTCTTTCCCAATCAATTTTCCTGTAACTCTACAGACTCCAAAGGTCTTGTTTTCTATACGTATGAGTGCATTTTTAAGATCGCGAATAAACTTCTCCTGACGGATTGCCAATTGCGAATTTGCTTCCTTACTCATGGTTTCACTACCCTCTTCAAACGCTTTGAAGGTTGGAGAAGTATCGTCTGTACCATTATTAAGGTCATTCATATACGCACTCTTAATCAAATCGAGATCATGAATTGCCTTTTGTATTTTCTCTTGGATTAACTCCTTAAATTCTGCTAAGTCTTTATCAGAATATCTTATGTTAGTATCATCAGCCATAATTTTAAAATTTTTGTATAAACAACTTGGTATTTACATCATCAAAAGCAACTTCTATACCATTATCTAAGTGTTCTAAAATTTCCAACTCTTCGGTTAAAGTTTCAGTTTTTATGTACTCTAAATTCTTGTTTATTGCGTTAATAATATGTTCGTCTTTTTGAAAGTGTACAACAATCCTATCAGTAAGCTCATAACCCGAATCCTTTCTTAAATTTTGAATACGGTTTACTAATTCTCTTGCAATACCTTCTTTTCTTAATTCATCTGTAATAGTTACGTCTAAAGCTACGGTAAGTGGTCCGGAACTTGCCACGAGCCAACCTTCGATATCTTGTGAGGTAATCTCTACATCTGAGAGCTCCAAAGTAATACTTTTTCCATTAACTTCTATATCTAAAGTACCGTTTTGCTCAATTGTATTAATATCAGTAGCGATAAAGTTACTAATTGCCTGAGCAACTGCTTTCATGTCTTTCCCGAAGCGGGGTCCCAGCACTTTAAAGTTAGGTTTAATCTGTTTTACTAGGATATCAGAAGCATCTTCCAACACCTCTATTTCTTTGACATTCACCTCAGATTTGATCAAATCAGCAACCGCCAAAATTTCGTTTTTCTGGGCATCGCTAGAAATTGGAATCATAATTTTTTGCAGAGGCTGACGCACTTTAATTTTCTCCTTAGCACGTAATGACAATACTAATGATGAAATGGTTTGTGCCGCTTCCATCTTGTGCTCCAATTCTTTGTCTACAAAACGTGCTTCATATACAGGGAAATCAGCCAAATGGACACTTTCAAACGCTTCTTTTTTGGTTACAGCATTTAAATCCAAATACAAGCGATCCATATAAAATGGCGCAATTGGCGCTCCCAACTTTGCAATGGTCACCATACAGGTATACAAGGTTTGGTAAGCAGAAATTTTATCTTGTTGATAATCGCCTTTCCAAAAACGTCTTCTGCTTAAACGCACATACCAGTTACTCAGATAATCTTGAGTAAAATCTGAAATGACCCGCGCCGCTTTTGTCGGTTCATAATCGGCGTAATAATCATCCACCTTTTGAATCAGTGTGTGCAACTCAGATAAAATCCAGCGGTCAATTTCAGGACGGTTCTCCAAAGGCATTTCTGCTTCAGAATAGTCAAAATTATCCAAGTTAGTATAGAGTGTAAAAAAGGAGTAGGTGTTATATAAGGTTCCGAAGAACTTGCGTTTCACTTCTTCAATGCCTTCAAGGTCAAATTTTAAATTGTCCCAGGGGTTGGCATTAGCAATCATGTACCAACGCGTCGCATCAGCACCATAAGTATCCAAAGTGGCAAAAGGATCCACAGCATTGCCTAAACGCTTGGACATTTTTTGTCCATTTTTATCTAAAACTAAACCATTTGACACTACATTTTTATAGGCTACAGAGTCAAAAACCATGGTTGCAATAGCGTGCAGGGTATAAAACCAACCACGTGTTTGATCCACACCTTCCGCAATAAAATCGGCTGGGTAGGCTTTATGATCATCAATTAATTCTTTATTTTCAAACGGATAATGCCATTGTGCGTAAGGCATAGCTCCGGAATCAAACCACACATCAATCAAATCAGCCTCACGTTGCATTGGCTTTCCTGATGGCGATACCAACACGATCTGATCGACAATATTTTTATGGAGATCAATTTTAGCGTAGTTTTCTTCTGAATTGTTGCCCACTTCAAAATCAGCAAATATATCTGCGGACATGTGTCCTTGCGCCACAGACTTTTGCATCTCAGCTTTCAATTCAGAAACTGATCCAATAAAAATTTCTTCCTTTCCATCTTCAGTTCTCCAAATTGGCAACGGAATTCCCCAATAGCGAGAACGTGAAAGATTCCAATCATTAGCGTTGGCCAACCAGTTACCGAAACGTCCGGTGCCTGTAGATTTTGGTTTCCAGTTAATGGTATCATTCAGTGCCACCATTTGATCTTTTACATCGGTAACTTTAATGAACCAAGAATCTAATGGATAGTACAAAATTGGTTTGTCAGTACGCCAACAATTTGGGTAACTATGTTTATATTTTTCAACCTTAAAGGCCTTGTTTTCATTTTTTAATTTAAGCGCTAAACGTTCATCAACACTTAAATATTCCTTCAGATTGGAAATGACAGATTTTAAACTCTCTTTTTGCTTTTCGTATTCTGAAACTAATTCGGCGTCATTCAAATATTCAGATTTCACATACTCACCCGCAAAACCGTATAAATCGTCTTTAATCTCTTTTCTAAATCGGCCTTGTAAGTCGACAAGCGGCACCAGATTACCATTGTCATCCTTCACTAAAAGTGGCGGAATTTCTGGGCTAGCTTGCTTAGCCACCAAAGCATCGTCTGCTCCAAAGGTTGGCGCAGTGTGCACAATTCCGGTACCATCTTCTGTCGTAACAAAATCACCGGAAATTATTCTAAATGCATTTTCAGGATTATCGTTAGGCAGGGCGTACGGCAATAATTGCTCATACGTAATGCCCACTAAATCTTTTCCTTTAAATTCCTTAACTACAAAATACGGGATTTTTTTATCGCCAGAAGTATATTCCAGCAATTCAGCTTTTGTCTCTACCCTATTAAATTTCCCATCAAATTGGTTGTTGACCAACGGTTTGGCCAAAACAACATTCATGGGCTCAAACGTATATTGGTTATAAGTCTCCACCAATACGTAGTCGATTTTTGGGCCTACGGTCAGTGCCGTATTACTCGGCAAGGTCCACGGGGTGGTCGTCCACGCTAAGAAATAAATAGTGCCTTCGTTTTGTAAAAAGTCGGGCAGTGAGGCCTCGTTAGCTTTAAATTGCGCAACAACAGTGGTATCTGTAACATCTTGATAAGTCCCTGGTTGGTTCAGCTCATGCGAACTTAAACCAGTTCCCGCTTTTGGCGAATACGGCTGAATGGTGTAGCCTTTATAAATGAGTTCTTTCTCATAAATTTGCTTCAACAACCACCAAACGCTCTCCATATATTTTGGCTCATAGGTAATGTACGGATTGTCCATATCTACCCAATAGCCCATTTTTTCAGTAAGGTCATTCCACACATCTGTATAACGCATCACGGCCTTGCGGCAGGCTGCATTATAATCTTCCACTGAAATGGTTTTACCGATATCTTCTTTGGTAATTCCAAGTTCCTTTTCAACACCAAGTTCTATAGGCAGTCCATGGGTATCCCACCCTGCTTTACGTTTCACCTGAAAACCTTTCATGGTTTTGTAGCGTGGAAAAATATCTTTTATGGCCCGCGCCAAAACGTGGTGCACCCCAGGCAAGCCGTTTGCTGAAGGTGGCCCTTCAAAAAACACGAATGGCGTGCTGCCTTCTCTGGTCGTGATACTTTTATCAAAAATGCTTTTATCCTTCCAATAATTACCGATTTCTTCAGCAACTTTTGGCAAGTCAAGTCCTTTGTATTCAGTGAATCTCATGATTTCATTAATTCTTATCGAAGTGCGAAATTAACGATTTTTGCTAAAATAGAGAGACAAATAACCGAAAAAGAAAGGATAGATTTCAGGATAAAAACCACCTCTTTTGAGCTGCTTTTGGGGTGTGTTGAAAATGTTAACTTAGACTTAAATTGGAGTTATTAGGTCGTGCTTTTTTTTGGTGGAAAACACCAACAGAGGCTGCAGAGTTTGTTGGTGAAAAACACCAACAAAGGCAGGAAAACACCAACAAAGACCGGGAAACATCAAAAAAGGCTGGATGATTTGTTGGTGGAAAACACCAACAAAGGCAAGAAAATACCAACAATGGCCAAGTTTTCAATGTTCGCTTAGAAATGCTTTTTGAAAGCGATTGGCTTTTTCTAGAAGTAATTTCTGATTTGGGGCATCAGAGGTAACCCCAGAAATCACTTTATTTTTATGTACATAAAATTTTGTGGTGGCACCTCCAGAATTCACATCCATCAAAACCACATCGCCATCTTTAAAATAATAGATCTCAGTTACCACTTGCGCTGTTGTTTCTACATTCTTAATTTTATGAAGTGTATTGGACGGCGCATCAAAATACACGGTGTACTTAAAGGTGCCGATATCTTTGAAGCCTTCCATATCTGTAAGAGCGCCTTCAGTAATTTCTTGTTTCAGATTGGAATTTGCATTGATCTCGGACACATAAGTGTCAATCTCTTGGGTGAGTTTAGCGGCAGATTTGTTCGGTTTTGTTCCGCAAGCGCTGAACATTAGAATTCCGAAAATAATTAGGAGGGTATTTGTTTTCATATGTTGAAATGTAAAGTTTCTATTTTAAATTTGAATCAACTCATAGGTTTTAGACTAAAAAACTCACCAAATCTTCAATTTTCGAAATCAATTGAATTTTGATGACCGGATTTTTTAAAGCGATTTTATTGTATTTGGAAACGAAAATCGTTGAAAACCCCAGCTTTTCAGCTTCCAAAATCCGCTGTTCCACACGCTGCACAGGTCTGATTTCACCAGAAAGTCCCACCTCAGCCGCAAAACAGTAATCTTTAGGAATGGCCACATCTTCATTAGACGACAATACCGAGGCCACCACTGCCAAATCAATCGCAGGATCATCTACTGAAATTCCACCTGTAATATTCAAAAACACATCCTTAGCTCCCAATCGGAATCCGGCGCGTTTTTCCAACACCGCCAAAAGCATGTTTAGGCGTTTGGCATTAAATCCGGTAGCAGACCTCTGTGGCGTTCCATAAACTGCTGTACTCACCAAGGCTTGGACCTCAATCATCAGTGGCCGCATGCCTTCTAGCGTTGACGCCACTGCATTCCCCGACAGTTCTTCGTCTTTTTTGGAAATTAAAATTTCTGACGGATTCGATACTTCGCGTAGGCCTGAGCCTTGCATTTCGTAAATCCCCAATTCATTGGTCGATCCAAATCGGTTCTTATGGGCGCGCAAAATGCGGAAGACATGATTCCGATCGCCTTCAAATTGCAACACCGTATCCACCATATGTTCCAAAATCTTTGGTCCAGCAATGTTACCATCTTTAGTAATATGCCCGATTAAAATAACCGGCGTAGCGGTTTCTTTGGCGAATTTTATAAGCTCGGTCGTACACTCCTTAATTTGGGAAATACTTCCTGAAGATGATTCAATATAATCACTATGCAAGGTTTGGATGGAATCAATAACCACAATATCTGGCTCAAGCGCTTCTATTTGCTTAAAGATATTTTGAGTTTTGGTCTCAGTCAGAATATAGCAATTGGCGCTATTGGGATTGATGCGCTCCGCTCGCATTTTAATTTGCTGCTGGCTTTCTTCACCAGAAACGTAGAGGGTTTTATAAGGTAATTTTAAGGAAATTTGTAGTAATAAGGTACTTTTTCCAATGCCAGGTTCGCCGCCCAGTAAAATTAAGGATCCAGGTACAATCCCACCACCTAGCACCCGATTGAACTCCTCATCTTGAGTGTTCATTCGCGCCTCCTTAGTGACGTCAATCTCATTGATTCGTAAAGGTTTTGAAGTGCGTTTTACGCCAGATGTTGGCATTTTCCAATCAGACTTCTCCTCTTTTTGGATGACCTCTTCTACAATAGTATTCCATTCTTTACAAGCCGTACACTGCCCCTGCCATTTAGAATATTGACTGCCACAGTTTTGACAAAAAAAGGTTGTTTTTATTTTGGCCATACTTGAAAATTTAAGCTAAAATAAAACTATTTACGCTATAAAATCGTGTTGAAAATCTTTATTCCAATGCAGTAATCCTCCAAGTTATTTTTATTATTATCAGTCTCTAAAGTCAATTCTTATATAATCAGATACAAATCCAGGTGATGGTCTTTTTTAGGGTAGATACGCTGAGAGTTGAGGATCTTCCTAAAGTATAGTCATCTTAACGTTTCTAAGTATTAATTTTCGCCCTTAATGGTGTAGATTTTATCTAGCAACACATCTTTATCAACATATTCAGAAGGCTTTAGTAGCAGACCTGACTGGTAGTATTGTAATGCTTTTTTAGAATTGTTTTCCTGCTCGTAGTACAGGCCTGTATAATACGCACTGATCATAGACTCAGGAAATTCTTTACGTGCCAATTTAGATAATTCTTTAAAGGCTTCCAAATCCGTTTTAATAGCCGCCGCGGCCACGACAGCCTTCATATCATTCTCAACTACTTTTTTCTCAAAACCATAGATCAGTTTGATGTCATTATATTTCTTTTCAAGATATTTAAACGGCCCGCCTTCATAGGTTAACATCTGCGTAGTATATTCTTGTTTGTTGATAGGTTTGTATAAGGCAAAAATAGCATTCAAGACCCTTGGTATGCCAAGGCCTACTAAGGAATAATGATCAGCTTCCGTAAAATTATCAAATCGATAATGGATTTTGGGATTGCTCAACCCAGCCAACTGCGAATTATGAGTCAGAATTTTGTCTTTTAATTGACTGATGTCGTTATCTGAAGTTGCCACATAGTAAAAGGTATCCGTATTTAAAGTGGTCAATCGTTCACGTACTCTCGTGGTCATTTCAGGAGCTAAATCAGGACTGAATAAAATATAAGCCTTAAATATCGGATTGTCCTTGAACATATAGTAGTTGATAAAATTGGCACTAGCATCATGCCCCGCCACGATCCTAAAATCTGAAACGTTGTATTTGCTTTCTATAAAGGGAATGAGTTCCATGCCAATAAATTCGAAAAAAGATGCCCCCTCATGCGCTGGAAAATAAATTTCGCTATCATAAAACAAATCCGTGTCTCGTGTATTCACTTGATTGATTCCGACCACAATGCTTTTTGGAATCTCCCCCCAATACGCCTGATAGTCTAAATTTCCTGCAAACGGTTCAAATAAATAATCGCCATCCAAAACAATGACTAAAGGGTATTTATTTTTTGCTTCCGGATTATAATTTCGGGGCAACTGGATCTTGATTTCTCGGGTTTGGTCTAATTTTGAAGAATAAAAAGGCTCATATATGACTTGGGCATCCATTGAGATGGTGAGGATAAACAGTAGGAGCAAGGCTAAATTTTTCATAAAATCTGGGAATTTTAATAGCCGCAAGTTAAAGAATTATTTCATTCCATTTACCGAGCAAGATAATGTTTAGGGGAGGTGTGCGGCTATTTCTGAATCTTTGTCTTCCTGTTATAAATAGGCAAAAACAAAAAGGACATACTTCCCAGCATAATAATCATTGCTGTTTGGGAGGCCCAAATAATCCAACCAAACGCAATACTGGGGTTTTCAGGGATATCAAAAATCGAAAATGCAGCACCAATAGCCAACGGATACACAAAAATGCCGCCGTTGGTAGCAGCAATAGTAAAACTACCTGCAATAAATGCTATTAATAAGGCGCCAATAGAAACCCCTTGCAAATCATCTACCGCCAAAGTGGTAATGTAAAACATAAGAAGGTACATAACCCAAATAAAAATAGTGTGACCTATAAATGCCCACTTGTGCTGCATTCTAAAAATACTCAATATACCTTCCAGCAATCCCAAAACAAAATTTCGTACTTTAAGTGCTATTTTCGATTGGCTCTTTCTCAGATATATAAAGAGCAAGATTATAACTGTCACCCCAATCAGCCCCATAATAATCAATTTTTTAGGCTGAAAGGCGTTTTGGAGAAGCTCAAAGATAAAGTCGAATTGAATTAGGAAAGTAACCCCTACAATACTGAGCAGGATGATAAAATCAGCCATCCGTTCCCCAATAATCGTCCCAAAGCTTTTTTGAAAAGGCACATCTTCATAATTGGTCAACACCGCTGCCCTTAAAACTTCGCCCGATCTAGGAATCCCGAAGTTGGCCAAATAGGCAATAAAAACCGCCATGATTCTATTGGGTAACTTAGCGTTATAACCCATAGGTTCCAGCAAATATTTCCAGCGATAGGCTCGAGACAAATTGCTCAATAGACCAAACAGCATCCCCAGTGCAATCCAGCTATAATGCGCGGATTTAAAGTACGGAATGATTTGATCTATTGGTAATTTTAAAAATGTGTACCATCCAAAAAAAACAGCCAACAAAAGCGGAAGCGCAATTCGTACTACTTTCTTAGTTTTAGGGCTCAATGCTATCTGAGTAAATTGGTCGCTTCGTCAGGAAATACCAAAGAAGGTTTGAATGTTCGTGCCACTTCCAAATCCATAAAGGCGTAGGTAATAAGAATAAGAGTGTCTCCCACCGCAACTTTACGCGCAGCAGCGCCATTTAAGGTAATCTCACCAGAATTTCTAGGTCCAGGAATGACATAAGTGTCTAAACGCTCGCCATTATCATTATTGACAATTTGAACTTTTTCGCCCTGAATAATATTGGCGGCGTCCATTAAATCTTCATCAATAGTAATACTGCCGATATAATTTAGTTCAGCTCCGGTACATTTGACCCGGTGTATTTTCGATTTTACAACTTGTATTTGCATGTGGCAAAGATAATTAATTAAGCGCTATATTATCGATCAGCCGAATTTCTCCTGCAAATACTGCTATAAACGCTCTATATGATTTAGTGTTTTCTTTTGTTTCTAAGGGAAGAAGGGTGTTTTCATCAGCAATTGTAAAGTATTCCAACTCTAGCAACGCTTGCATATCAAACTGTGCCTCAACCCATTCGGTAACCTCTTTCGCATTTTCCATGCCAAAACGTAATTTGGCAGCTTTTAATATTTGGTATATAAAAGGAGCAACCGCTCTATGGGCTTCACTTAACCGTTGATTTCTTGAACTCATGGCTAAACCATCTGCCGCTCTAAAAATATCACAACCAATAACTTTGACATTCAAGGCGTGCTTTTCTACCAATTTTTGGATGATTCGTAATTGTTGAAAGTCTTTTTCGCCGAAATAGGCATAATCTGGCTGAACAATTTCAAAAAGCCGTTTAACCACGGTTCCTACGCCGTCAAAATGTCCTTTACGAAATTTACCTTCCATTTGATGTTCTAATCCATCAAAGTCAAATGATTTGGCAGCGATAGTGTTACCATAAATATCCTCTACCGTTGGTGCATATACTACGATACGCTCCGAAAACGATTGCAAAAGTTCAATGTCATGCGCTAAAGTGCGCGGATATTTTATAAGATCGGCGGCATTGTCAAACTGGGTAGGATTGACAAAAATACTTACGACCATAAAGGCATTTTCTTGTAACCCTTGGTTAATTAATGACAGATGACCTTGGTGCAAAGCACCCATTGTAGGCACAAAACCAAGGGATTGCTTTTTGAGTCTGAACCCATCAAGTACGCGTCTTAACTCTTCTCTTTTATGGCAAATTATCATTGTATAACAAAAAATTAACAGGCTGCAAACTTAAGATTTTACTCTCAATCTGCATAAATTTTTGTAATTTTGCGTGTTTTAAATTTTAACTTTTTTTAAACTACGCGATTTATGAAAGATAAGAGGATATTGTACGTGTCTTCCGAGGTTGTTCCATATTTACCAGAGACTGAGATCTCTTCAATGTCATTTGAAGCTCCGAGAATGGTGAATAAGCAAGGTGGACAAATACGAATATTCATGCCCAGGTATGGTAACATAAACGAACGTAGACACCAACTGCATGAAGTGATCAGACTTTCAGGTATCAATTTAGTGATTAACGATTTAGATATGCCGTTGATTATTAAAGTAGCTTCAATTCCTAAAGAGCGAATTCAAGTATATTTTATTGATAATGAAGAATATTTTAAAAGAAAAGCGACCTTAACGGATGAAGATGGAAAACTGTTTGCAGACAATGATGAGCGCGCTATATTTTTTGCCAAAGGCGTCATTGAAACCGTTAAAAAACTCAATTGGGCTCCAGATATCATCCATGTTAATGGTTGGTTGGCGTCCTTATTGCCGGTGTACTTAAAAGAGTATTACAAAAACGAACCTTTATTCTCAGAAAGTAAAATTGTAACGTCCATATACAATCAAAGCTTTGAAGGGACGTTAGATAAGGGTATGATACAGAAAGTGAAATTTGATAATATTGATGATGCTGCCATAAAAGTTTTAGAAACTCCTAATTATAACAACCTGATGAAGGTTGCTATTGATTATTCTGATGCGCTTATTAAAGGTTCGTCTGAACTTCCGGAAGAATTGGAAGCATACTTAAAAGCCTCAGACAAGCCAGTTTTAGAGTATTTTTCTCAAGAAGATTTTGCTGAACCTTATGCTGAGTTCTACAACTCTAAAGTCCTCAACCTCTAATTACCGCCATTACGCTTCACTTTTCAACCCATTTAAATCTAGTAATGAAAAAAACAAAATACGCCTATACACCATTAGTTTTTCTTTTAGCATTAACCACGTTGTTTATTGCCTGTGATAAAGATTATGTGTCTCTTGATTCAGATATTTCTGGACAAAATAATTTTGGAATGTCCGATAGCCAATATGAGGTTACTGCCTATACTAAAAAACTGAACCCTGTACAGACAAATGGTTTACCCTCTAATTTACTAGGGTATTACAATGATTTGGCCTATGGCTCAACGACAGCAAATGTGGTTACTCAAGTAACGCCGGCTACCTATAATCCGACTTTTCCTGAAAATGTACGTTTGGATTCAGTAGTGTTAACCGTTCCATATTTTAGTACAGTTACGGGGCAGAAAGATGGTGCCAGCACTTATAAATTGGATTCTGTATACGGAACAGCCCCAATTAATATCAACATTTACGAGAACACTTACTTTTTGAGAAGTTTTGATCCGAATTCAGAATTTAATTCTGCTCAAAAATACTATTCTAACCGATCGCTATCCGAGACTTCTCAGATTCCGTTAAGCACATTGCGTTGGGCACCTTTGCAAAGTTTGCCAGGATTCATCCCAAGCAATGAAGAAATCGTACAAAAAGTGGGTACTGAACTTACCCGGACAACTCCTGCGTTACGCATCAAAATGGACACGCTGTATTGGAAAAACAAAATTATCCTCAAGGAAGGCAGTACAGAATTAAGCAATGCAAATAATTTTCAGAACTATTATAGAGGCCTCTATTTTGAGACTGAAACTGTGGCAGACAATGGTAGTATGATGCTCCTCAATTTCGGGTCATCTAATGCCGGAATTGTAATGTATTACAGCTCTCCTCCAACGGGAACGGCTACTGAACGCGTCACAGGCAATTATAAATTGAACTTTGCTGGTAATAGAGTAAATTTCTTTGAGAATAATTTTACTAAGACCATTACACAGGGCAATCCAACAACTGGTGATGAGAAGCTTTACCTTAAAGGAGGTGAGGGTGCTATGGCAGTTATCAATTTATTTGGAGGTACTGATATTGACAGCGACCTTGGAACCCAAACGGCATTTGAAGATTTTAAGAATGAATACGTAGAAACAGATGCAGCCGGAAAATTCCTAAAAGCCAAACGCTTGATCAATGAGGCCAATCTTATTTTTTACGTAGACCAAAGCCAAACTCTAGGCCAAGAACCAGATAGAATTTACATTTACGATACTAAGAACAATAGGCCCTTGTTGGATTATAGTTTTGATTCAGAAGACAAGGTAACACCAAATAACTCTAGGGTAAATCACCTTGGTAAATTAGAGCGTGTAAGCGATGATAATACGTCACAAGGTGTTAAATACAAAATCACCATTACAGAACATATTAAAAATCTTCTTTTAAGAGATTCTACCAATGTGAGTCTTGGTTTGGCGGTTTCAACCAATGTCAATATTGAGGGCGTATCTGTACCACTCTCAATTTTATCATCTGAAAATAGTGCAGTTAAAACATCTCCAGTAAGTGCTATCCTTTCTCCAAAAGGGACCGTGTTATACGGCAACAATACTGCGGATGAAACCAAAAAATTATATTTGGAGATATTTTATACTGAACCTAACGAATAATACAAATAATATATGTGTGGAATTGTTGGATATATAGGGCGTAGAGAAGCCTACCCTATTGTTTTAAAAGGATTGAAACGATTAGAATACAGAGGGTACGACAGTGCCGGAATTGCTCTATATGACGGAAAAGACCTGAATATGTGCAAGACCAAAGGCAAAGTGGCTGATTTGGAAACACTCTTTAATAAGAACACTTCCACTAGTGGAACATTAGGAATAGGCCACACCCGTTGGGCTACTCACGGGGTTCCAAATGATGTTAACTCTCATCCTCATTATTCAAATTCTGGCAACTTGGTCATTATTCATAATGGAATCATCGAGAATTACGATTCTTTAAAAAAGGAGTTGATCAAACGTGGGTACACATTTCAATCTGATACTGATACTGAAGTTCTGATCAACTTGATTGAAGATGTGATGACCAACGAGAAAGTCAAGTTAGGTAAAGCCGTTCAGATTGCGCTCAACCAAGTAGTAGGTGCATACGCCATTGCCGTTTTTGACAAAACAAGACCTAACGAAATTGTAGTTGCTAAATTGGGTAGCCCCTTGGCTATTGGTATTGGCGATGGTGAATTTTTTGTCGCCAGTGATGCTTCTCCTTTTATTGAGTTTACGGACAATGCCATCTATTTGGAAGATGAAGAAATGGCGATTCTTAGACTTGATAAAGACATCAAAATCAGAAAAATTGCCGATGATTCTTTAGTGAATCCCTACATCCAGAAATTACAACTCAACCTGGAGCAGATTGAAAAAGGAGGCTTTGACCACTTCATGCTTAAAGAAATCTATGAGCAACCCTTAGCGATAAAGGATACGTATAGAGGTCGTTTATTAGTAGACGACGCTATTATTAAAATGGTGGGTGTTGAAGAT
This sequence comes from Gelidibacter salicanalis, assembly GCF_007997285.1. Classification (GTDB taxonomy): domain Bacteria; phylum Bacteroidota; class Bacteroidia; order Flavobacteriales; family Flavobacteriaceae; genus Gelidibacter; species Gelidibacter salicanalis. The sequence goes on along the minus strand of NZ_VORX01000003.1, from coordinate 639,253 downwards.
AATATGAAGCGTTTTCTTAATGCAGACCGTATTATTATTGTAGCCTGTGGGACGTCGTGGCACGCCGGCTTGGTAGCGGAATACATCTTTGAAGATCTAGCGCGCATCCCAGTTGAAGTGGAATACGCTTCTGAATTTAGATATAGGAACCCAGTGATTACAGAAAAAGATGTGGTCATTGCCATTTCACAATCTGGTGAAACTGCAGATACCTTGGCCGCTATTAAATTAGCAAAATCGAAAGGCGCTTTCGTATTTGGGGTTTGTAATGTTGTTGGATCAACCATTGCTAGAGAAACGCATGCAGGAGCTTATACGCACGCTGGTCCTGAAATAGGAGTGGCTTCAACAAAAGCGTTTACAACGCAAATTACCATCTTAACATTAATTGCCTTACGTCTTGCCAGAGCTAACGGCACAATGTCTAGTTCTGATTATAGACGTCAGCTGCAGGAGTTGGAATTGATTCCGGAAAAAGTTGCTGAAGCTTTAAAAGCAGACAAACATATACAAGCCATTGCTGAAACGTATAAGGATTCCCGCAACATGCTGTACTTGGGGAGAGGCTACAATTTCCCGGTAGCTCTAGAAGGCGCGTTGAAACTTAAAGAGATTTCTTATATTCATGCTGAAGGCTATCCTGCCGCTGAAATGAAACATGGCCCTATTGCCTTAATTGATGAAAACATGCCGGTAATCGTTATTGCCACCAAAAAAGGGCATTACGAAAAAGTGGTTAGTAACATTCAGGAAATTAAAGCAAGAAAAGGTAAAATTATCGGTATTGTGACCCAAGGCGATGTCAGCGTTAGAGAGCTTGCTGACCATGTTATTGAGGTTCCTGAAACTTTAGAAAATTTATCTCCATTATTGACTACTATTCCGTTACAACTGTTGTCTTACCACATTGCTGTTTTGCTTGGCAAAAACGTTGATCAGCCGCGTAATCTGGCCAAATCCGTGACGGTAGAATAAGCTCACCATTGGATTATTAGTCTTACAATAAAATTAAACATTTCAAGCCCAAAAACTATTAAATATTAGTTTTTGGGCTTTTTTTTGGAGAATATCTCAAATTTTTACGCAATTTGATGAATAAAAATACTATGCATGCATAATTTTATAAAAAAAACGATTCAAAGTATCATTTAATTATTTATATTGGTATCCATAATAACTAATCTCCTAAAATGAAAACAATTCTTAAAATTATGATGCTGTTCTGCGTTACGCTTACGTATTCGCAAACAACAGTAACTGGAAAAGTAACGGACACGAACGGACAGCCCCTACCGGGAGCGAACGTGATTGTAGTAGGAACGAGCACTGGAACAATATCGGATTTTGATGGGAATTACACTTTAAACGCGAGTCAAACCCCTCCGTTTAAAATTCAGGTGAGCAGTGTTGGTTTTGATACCGTTACCAAAGAAGTAACTTCTACCACACAAACTATTGATTTCAAACTCAGTGAAGGCACCTCCTTGGACGAGGTGGTCATTTCTGCTTCCAGAACTCCTGAACGTGTCTTCGAATCGCCAGTTACGGTGGAGAGATTTGGCCTTAAAGAAATAAAAAACACGGCTTCTGCTGGTTTTTATGACGGTCTTGAAAATTTAAAAGGAGTTGATGTCAATACCAACAGTTTAACATTTAAGTCTATTAATACCAGAGGGTTCGCCACCTTTGCCAATACGCGTTTTATGCAATTGGTAGACGGCATGGACAACTCTTCTCCTGCCCTCAACTTCCCCATTGGAAATTTAGTGGGGATGAATGAAACGGACGTTTTAAGTGTGGAGTTGCTACCGGGTGCTGCATCCGCATTATACGGTGCCAATGCGTTTAACGGTATCCTCTTTATGCGAAGTAAAAATCCATTCGATTTTCAAGGGATTAGTGGCTACCACAAACAAGGCATCACATCTCAAGATGCTAGTGGCGATAATACTTACAGAGATTCAGGCCTAAGAATGGCCTACAAATTCACTGATCATTTTGCGGCAAAAGTAAATTTTGGTTGGTTAAAAGGAACGGATTGGACCGCTAACAACTATGACGGCAAGCCTGGCACAGGAGCCACCAGAGCAAGCATTGGTTATGACGGGTACAATATTTATGGTGATGAAGTATCTACAAATATTAGAGCGGCTTCAGGAGGACTTGGAGTTGTACCGGATGTGGTAGTGAGCCGTACAGGTTATGAAGAACGGGATTTGACCGATTATAATGCAGAAAGCATTAAAGCAGATTGGGGATTATACTTCAGACCTTGGGCAAACGACTTTGAAATTCAGTACGTCGGTAAAGTGGGTACAGGTTCTACTATTTATCAAGGTACAAACCGATACGCCATTACTAATTTTACACAACAACAACATAAGATTGAGGTTAGAAATGATAATTTCTTCGTTAGAGGCTATGTAGTGTCCGACAACGCTGGAGATTCTTATGATATGGTATTTACAGGAATTAATATTAACCGTGCCTGGAAGCCAGACACACAATGGTTTGGAGAGTATATTCAAACCTATGCTGGTGCCACTTTTAATGGTGCTACGGATGCACAAGCACACGCTGCCGCTAGAGCAAAAGCAGAAACAGGCCGATTTGAACCAGGAACTCCTGAATTCGAAAATGCATTTAACAGAATTATCGCCGATCCTGATTTTTCCCAAGGATCACAATTTAAAGACCAGTCTAAATACACGCATGCAGATGGTAATTATAACTTTAGCCACCTTTGGGACGTTATAGATATTCAAGTTGGAGGGTCCTATAGAAAATATGACTTAAATTCTTCCGGAACAATTTATACTGATTATGATGGTTCTATTCCTTATTCAGAATTTGGAATTTATACCCAAATGCAAAAAGATTTCGACCTGGGTGCAGAGATGAAATTAAAATTAACGGCGTCTGCCCGTTATGACAAATCAGAATTTTTTGATGGCTTTTTGTCTCCAAGACTTTCTGCAGGTTTTACCGTAAATCAAAATCACAACATCAGAGCTTCAGTTCAAACAGGATTTAGAAACCCAACCACTCAAGATTTATTTATCGGTTTAGATGCCGGCCGTGCCATCCTTGTTGGTTCTGCACCTAGCAACCTAGACCGATATTCTAGAAGCTATGACATTAGTGCCGCTGGCCAATTAGGATTTGGACAACCTGCTCAAATAACCCAGACAGGTGGTGCTGCTTATAACAATTCGTACTTAGCGTCATCAGTTACGGCTTTTGCACAATCTGAAAACCCTGCCGATTTGAAAATCGGAAATTCCGCTTTAGTAACTCCTGAAAAAATTACGACTGCAGAAGTTGGCTATAGAGGAAAAATTGATAAAGTGATTATCGACATGAGTGTCTACTACAACAAATACCAAGATTTCATTTCAGGTGAAGTGGTAGTTGCTCCTTTATACGGAACCGCAGGAGACAATGGACTATCCATCGCTGCGATTGCAAATGGAGATTTCCAAGCGTACCAAACTTATACCAACTCAAAAGCTGACGTCAATTCATATGGTGGTTCTATCGGAATCAACACGAAAGTATTGGGGGATTTTGATTTAGGAGGAAGTTATACGTACACGAAACAAGATTTCGATCAAGCTGCGTTTCCAGATTTTAAGACCAGTTTCAATACTCCAGAACATAAAGCAAAAATTAACTTCGGTAATGCCAATTTGTTTAAGAACTTCGGCTTCAATAGCGCTTGGAGATGGAGTGATGATTACTACTGGCAAGCTACTTTTGGTGATGGTGCCATCCCAGCGTTTCACTCGCTTGATGCACAGGTTAACTATACCATACCATCTTTAAAATCTATATTTAAGCTTGGTGCGACCAACGTTCTTGGTAAAGAGTACAACACTGCTATTGGTACAGGCGCTATAGGATCAATGTATTACGTTTCCTGGACTATCAACAACTTATAAAAAATAATACAATGAAAAATATAAAATATTTACTGCTGTCTGCTGTTTTAGTCAGTTTTACAGCGTGTAGTGATGACGAGTATGATTACAATCCAGCTCCTGAGCCCCTGCCAGAGCTTACTGCTGGCTCTGCAGACTTTTCAAAATATGTGGCTGTTGGTGCTTCCTTTTCAGCAGGATACACGGACAATGCCCTTTTCATAAAAGCACAGGAAAATTCGTTTCCTAACATCCTAAACATGCAATTTGCTAAGGTTGGAGGCGGTACTTTTATGCAACCATTAATGAAAGATAATATTGGCGGTTTTGTCATGGGAACAACAACCGTCGTCGCTCCAAGACTCTATCTGGATTTATCTGGAGCAAGTCCTGCACCTAAACTTTTGGATGCGACCCCCACAACACAACTTACGGATCGTTTAACCGGCCCATTTAATAATTATGGCATCCCTGGCCTTAAAAGTTTTCACTTAGGAGTACCTGGGTATGGTGCAGCTAATCCGTATTTCGGACGCATGGCCTCAAGCGCTACAGCCACCGTAATTGGCGATGCCGTTGCTCAAAACCCAACCTTCTTTACCCTATCAGAAATAGGTGGTAATGATGTTTTAGCCTATGCAATCTCGGGAGGCACTGGAGTAAACCAAACGGGTAATATTGACCCAAGAACTTACGGTTCAAACGATATTACAGACCCTAACGTATTTGCAGCATCATTTAAAGCTGCAGTAGATGCATTAACGAGCAATGGCGCTAAAGGTGCTGTAGCAAACGTTCCTTACATTACCAACTTAGCCCATTTTACAACTGTACCTGCAAAACCGCTAAGTCCTGCAAATCCAGCATTCGGACCTCAAATTCCATTATTAAATAACATCTTTGGCGCTTTGAATCAAATTTTTGCTCAAGTTGATCCAAGCAGACAGATTGTGTTTTCTGAAACGGCAGCAAGCGCAGTGGTTATCTACGACGAAAGTTTACAGAATATTTCACCAATAATTGAAGGCGCTCTTAACGCAAGTCCAACATTTCCTGCATTTATTGCACAATTTGGTTTGCCAGCTCAAGCTGCCCCATTAGTTGCGAATTTATTAGCTACAACTTATGGTCAAACAAGACAAGCTACAGCTAGTGATTTATTAGTATTACCAAGCAGTTCAGTTATTGGCACAGTTAACATGAGTTCTGTACAAGCCTTAATGGCTAAAGGTTTACCTCAAGCTTTAGCAGGTCAATTTTCTGTAGAAGGTGTCACCTTACCACTTGCCGACAAATGGGTTTTAATCCCAAGTGAACAAGCTGAAATTAAAGCCGCAACTGATGCTTACAATCAAACTATCGCAGCCGTTGCAGCCGCTAAAGATTTAGCTCTTGTAGATTTTAAAACCATTTTAGAGACCGCATCTACAGTTGGTTTTGCTGATGGCGATTTTATCTTTAATACAAAATTAGTAAGTGGTGGACTTATTAGTTTAGATGGAATTCATTTAACTTCTAGAGGTTATGCACTTATGGCCAATGAATTCCTGAAAGCCATTGACGCTCAGTACGGCTCCAATTTTATTGCTGCTGGCGTAACGGCAAATGCAGGAGAATATCCAACAAACTATAGTAAAGACTTAAGATAATTTACAGTAAAATAGAGATTCCAAAACACCTTTCAAAAGAAGGTGTTTTTTTATGCTTAAAAAAGCCAATAAAGGAGTTTATAATTAGGTAAAAAACTATATCTTTGCAGCGCGAAAAACTAAGTATTCGACTTGTTTGGGTATCAATGTTTTTGCAGAAAATTTCAATTCAACATTAAACATATAAGTAATGTCAAAAGTTACAGGTAAAGTTGCACAAATCGTTGGTCCAGTTATCGACGTAGCCTTTAAAGCGGGTTCAAGCCTTCCAAAAATCTATGATTCTTTAGAAATTAAAAGACCTGATGGTTCTTTATTGGTACTAGAAGTTCAATCTCATATTGGTGAAGATACAGTTCGTACCATCGCTATGGATTCTTCTGATGGACTCAGCAGAGGAACTGAAGTTGTAGCAACAGGCGCTCCTATTCAAATGCCAATTGGCGAAGATGTTTACGGACGTTTATTTAATGTTATTGGAGATGCTATTGATGGATTAGGCGATTTGCCTAAAGCTGGCGACGCTGGTTTACCAATCCACAGACAAGCACCTAAATTTGAAGATCTTTCAACTTCTACTGAAGTTTTATTCACAGGTATCAAAGTAATCGATTTGATCGAGCCTTATGCAAAAGGTGGTAAAATTGGTTTATTTGGTGGTGCTGGTGTTGGTAAAACAGTATTAATTCAGGAGTTGATTAACAATATTGCAAAAGGTCACGGTGGACTTTCAGTATTTGCTGGAGTTGGAGAACGAACTCGTGAAGGAAATGACCTTTTGAGAGAGATGTTAGAGTCAGGCATTATCAAGTATGGTGATGACTTTATGCACTCTATGGAAGAAGGGGGATGGGACTTATCCAAAGTAGATAAAGAAATAATGAAAGATTCCAAAGCGACCTTCGTTTTCGGACAAATGAACGAACCTCCTGGAGCACGTGCACGTGTGGCCTTATCAGGTTTAACCATTGCAGAATATTTCCGTGATGGTGCTGGAGACGCTCAAGGTAAAGACGTCCTTTTCTTTGTGGACAACATTTTCCGTTTTACACAAGCGGGTTCTGAGGTATCTGCATTATTAGGTCGTATGCCTTCTGCTGTAGGTTACCAACCAACATTGGCAACAGAAATGGGTGCCATGCAAGAGCGTATTACCTCAACAAAAAGAGGTTCTATTACATCTGTACAAGCGGTTTACGTACCTGCGGATGATTTAACGGATCCTGCACCGGCAACAACGTTTGCCCACTTAGATGCCACAACGGTATTGTCTCGTAAAATTGCTGAGTTAGGTATTTACCCTGCGGTGGATCCATTGGATTCAACGTCACGTATCTTATCTGCAGATATTTTAGGGAGTGAGCATTACAACTGCGCAACTCGCGTTAAAGAATTATTACAACGCTATAAAGAACTTCAAGATATTATTGCCATCTTAGGGATGGAAGAATTATCTGAAGAAGATAAATTAGCGGTAAATAGAGCAAGACGTGTACAACGTTTCTTATCGCAACCCTTCCATGTTGCTGAACAATTTACTGGAATCCCAGGAACATTAGTTGACATCAAAGAAACAATTAAAGGATTCAACATGATTATGGAAGGTGAGTTAGATCACTTACCAGAGGCTGCATTCAACCTTAAGGGAACTATTGAAGAAGCTATCGAGTCAGGAGAAAAAATGCTTGCTGAAGCTTAAAAATAAGTAGGTAGGCTTCAGTTTTCAGTCTTTAGTGATTGGATACTGCAGCCTGCGGACTGCAAACTAAAAAACTATGTATTTAGAAATTGTATCCCCAGAAGCATCCTTATTTAGCGGTAACGTTGTTAGCGTTACGGTACCTGGTGTTGAGGGCGAATTCCAAATGTTGAATAATCACGCCGCTATTGTAGCGATTCTAGGTAAAGGAAAAGTAAAGTTTAAAGGCGATGCAAGCTTCGTTGATGGACAAGAAAAGAACTTTGTTCAAGAAGATGGCCAATGGGTGCTCGATATCAACAGCGGGACTGTAGAAATGAAAGAAAATAACGTTATTGTTTTAGTAGATTAAAACTAAACGAACACTTATAAGATAAAAAAAATCACGCCTTTCAGCGTGATTTTTTTGTGTTATACTTTACTATTTAACCAATCGGCTTGCTGCTCCTTAATTTTTTTGGTGAATTCTTTAGCACTGCCCTCCATATAGTGCAGCTTATAGGAGATTTCTGTTCCAATAATTAGGGACAATTCTTTTTCACTGCCGTGGCGCTCCACCTTTACAGCCACCTTATCACCTGTTTTAAACGTGCTTAGTACGGAATTGATACTCACGTTGCCGTCTAGCATTACCGCCCCAACTTGAAGGAGCTTATCGCCTTTCTGGAAGCCTGCTTTATAAGCCGAGGAGCCCATCTTAGGGTTATTAACTAATCTCTGGCTTCTGACCATGGCACCAAAATCAATAGCATCTTTTGTCTCCAAAATTATTCCCATGTTTTTCAATAGGCTTTCAAAATCTGGCATTCCACTCTTATGAATATAATTTCCAAAGAAGTCATTTGCAAATTGCTGTCCTGCAAAATCACTCAAACTTTGCTGTAATTGCGCTACAGTATAAGGGGTTTCAGGCTTTCCATACTGCTTCCAAATTGACCTCATATAAGCATCCAAAGTTAGGTCTTCTGCCCTGAGAAACATATCAAGCGCCAAACCTAACATACTGCCGTACGAATAATAAGAAATAAAAGTGTTCTCTCTATTGGTTTCGTCAACAGATCTCGCCGCATCCACAAACGGTGCTTGGTAACTCATTTCAATAGGATTAAAGAATTGTCGTCCCGGAGAGGTCCAAACGTAATTGAAGGTTCCTGCCAACCCTTTCAAGTATTCTTCCCTACTTATGATTCCTGATCGCACTAAAGATAGATCGTCGTAATAACTGGTAAATCCTTCAGCAAACCATAAATCGCCACTCATATTGGCTTTTGAAAAATCGAAAGGCTCCAAGGATTTTGGACGTAAACGTTCCACATTCCAACAATGAAAAAATTCGTGCGCCACAGTGCCTATATTTCCGTCCATCCCACCTTGGGTCAAACTCCTCGAACTTGGTATTGAAGTGGAATTACGGTGTTCCATGCCATCACCAGAAGCATTGGGCATATAGCAGGCTAAGAATAGATACTCGCCGTAATCAAAGGTTGGAAGTTCGCCAAATACCATCATTTGCTCTAAAACTACCTTCTTTACCTTTTCAAAATACATATCTAACTCTGAGTCTGAAGCTTCCTCATCATGCAGCACCAACACAATATTTTGTCCTTTTAGGTCAAAAGATCGGGTTCTAAAATTTGCAATTTCGATAGGACTGTCCATCAAATATTGCAAATCTCTAGCGTAGTAGGTTTGGTCTTGTTGCTGTTTTAATTGGGTGGCCACCTTCCAATCTAAATCATCTCTCAGCTTAAAAGTGACTTCCATTTCTTGATGTTCAAGTTCCGGAACGTACATAAAGGTAGCTGGGGCATTTAGATGCGCATGAGTCTCATCTATTTGAGCATAAGTGCCATCACCATGGTTGGCAAACAAAGTATAGCTCACCTGAATAGTTCCATCATGACCCTTCACTTCCCATGAATACGGATCAGGCCTGGTGGCAATCAATTCATTTCCTTTACCATCGGTTACTTTTACATTGTATACGTTTTTTGCAAATTCATGCAACGCATAACGTCCAGGGGACGACCTGCTCATCCGAAACGTTGCCGTTTCAGATTTTAAATTTGTGAAATTTGCTTGAATGTTGGCCTCATGATGAACAGCATTCTCAAAAGAAAGAATATACTTTGAAGAAATTTGGGCTTGAAAAACAAATGATGATAAGACAAACGTCAAACCAAAAATAATACGAACCATAATTTAAAATTTTGATTCTCAAATATACAATGTTTTAGATTCCTTTCTTAGACCTCACAGGTTTTTAAAACCTGTGAGGTCTGTACAGAACTACTCCTCAATAAACTCTAAAATATCTCCCGGTTGACAATCCAAGGCTTTACAAATAGCGTCTAAAGTTGAAAACCGAATGGCTCTCGCTTTACCCGTTTTTAAAATGGAAAGATTGGCGGGAGTAATACCAATGGAATCCGCTAGCTCGTTACTTTTCATACCTCTTTTCTCTAGTATGAGGTCAAGATTGATTATTATGGACATGCTTAAATGGTTAATTCATTGTCTTGCTGCATTAAACTTCCATTTTCGGTAATATCAGCTATAATAAAAAGACCATAACCAATGAGCAAAACAAACATATCTTGACCCATAAAACCTAAATGAGTAACATCCTGCGTAGCATAAAACAAATATGATTCTAGACTCAGACGAGCTATTCCAGAAATAATAAAAAACGTACCTGCAATTTTAAAAACCTTGACGTTATGTTCAATAAAATATCCCTCTTGAACAACTTTTTTCAACCCTAAATAAATATAGATTAATCCGAAGATTAAAATGAAAGAAAAAATAGATTGGATATCTCTCGTATGAGAACCTAAAATTAGTTTTTCATCTATTTTGTTGATACCTGCACCAAATTCTGTGAAGCTTGAGATATATAGATTTCCAACGAAAAAAACAAGATTCATTAAAATCAGGAATAAAACAAAGCCGTTTAAAATTTTAATTTTCTTCATAACTAGATTGTAAGCATTTTATCTTTTAAACATAAGCTACCTTCTTTCAATATGTCATCCATAATATGATAAAGCTTGAAGATAGAAAGATTATAAAATCCAAATAATTACATTAGATAAATTTAAAAGTGATTTCTTATCAAAACAATAAAATTATCGTTTTTCAATAACAAATATAAATAAATTCATTGTTGTCCGATAAAGAATCAAGACCGCTTGCGCTGTTAGAATAAAGAATTAAGACTTGTTTGCAACTCACTGACAAACAACGATCATTTAAATTAAAATCGCACATTCCCTCTCGGTAGAAACAGTTTCTAAAATGCAAGGTCTCATTTCGGAAATCTGCTAATGTCCATTGCTTTAAATGAGTTTGTTAATTTATTATTTATTTTTATCGGACACTAATGAAATAAATTATCGATTATCAATAATTTATTGCTAAAAATTTTTAAAATTTCATACTTCTAGTTGCGTCTTTATGCTACAAAGAACATTAAATGACTTCGTATCTTTACGCCATGATTCCAAAGAAACTCCTAGACAAATTAGAGGCACGAAAAAAAGAAAATACCTTTCGCAAATTGAGCCCACCACACCAATTGGTCGATTTTGCCTCAAATGATTACTTGGGCTTTTCCATGTCTAAAGACATTTTTGATCATACCCATTATTATTTAGAAGAGGCCTTTATTTTTCAAAACGGTTCGCGCGGGTCTCGCCTTTTAACCGGGAATCACGAGTTGTATAAAGATCTAGAAGACTTAATTTGCAAAACACATTATTGTGAAAGCGCCTTGATTTTTAATTCGGGCTATGATGCCAACCTAGGTTTCTTTTCCTGCGTTCCGCAGCGTGGTGATGTGGTGTTTTACGATGAATTGATTCATGCGTCAATCCGTGACGGAATTCGCTTGGGTAGCGCCCATGCCTTCAAGTTTAAGCATAATGACCTCGAAGATTTAAAGCGCCTATGCCAACGTCATTTAGAAAAAAAACAGAATAATTCTGAAGTGTATATTGTTACGGAATCGGTATTTTCTATGGATGGCGATACACCCGATTTAAAAGCAATCGCAACGTATTGCAACGCTCACAAATTCAGATTTGTGGTCGATGAAGCCCATGCAGTCGGGGTTTTTGGAGAAAGAGGAATTGGGTTAGTCCATAGTTTGGGTATTGACACTTCAATTTTTGCACGTCTCATCACTTTCGGTAAAGCACTAGGATGCCACGGCGCCGCCATTTTAGGAAGCGCCCACCTTTCTGATTACTTGGTCAATTTCTCAAGACCGTTCATCTACACTACTGCCCTACCGCCGCATTCGCTGATGACCATTAAAGCGGCTTATAAAGAATTGGAGCAAACCCACACTATTGAACAATTGCACAAAAATATTATTCTTTTTAAAGCCCGAGTAAGTGAACTCCAGCTTCAACCTCACTTTATTGACAGTAATTCTGCAATCCAATGTTGTGTCATTCCCGGAAATGATCAGGTAAAACAAGTTGCAAAACATCTCAACCAACAGGGTTTCGATGTTAAGCCCATTGTCTCCACTACTGTTCCTGAGGGTCAAGAACGACTGCGTTTTTGCATCCATGCTTATAATACAAGGGAGGAAATAAATCAAGTATTACAACTTCTAGCAACATTTATAAAATGAAAAATGGAACCTTTACAACTGTTGCGGTGTTTCAATATTCGTCAGAAGCACAGATTATTAAAGGCCGATTAGAATCGGACGGCATTGAGGCGTTCCTTGCAGATAATCTTACCATTGATACCGATCCGTTAGTCAGCAATGCCATTGGTGGCGTGAAGTTGAAAGTACTTTCTACTCAAGTTATGGCCGCAAAACAGATTTTAAACGCCATACAACCTTATGCCATAGACGATGAGGGAAAACCCCTGCAATGTCCCAATTGTAAAAGCACCCATGTCGAATTATTCTCTACAATAAAAGACCTAAAATCCTTTTTCTGGTTTATTTTTGGTTTCTTATTTTCATCACTTCCATTTTATACCAAACACAAGTATACATGCGAGGTGTGTGCAACCGAATTTGACCTAAAATGAACACATATTTTATAACCGGAATTTCTACAGATGTTGGAAAAACCATCGCTTCAGCAATTTTAGTAGAAGCCCTCAACGCCGACTATTGGAAACCTATCCAAGCAGGCGATTTGGAGCATTCAGATACTACCAAGGTTCAGCGCCTAGTCTCCAATAAAAAATCGAAGTTCCATGCAAGCAGTTTCTTACTGAACACGCCCATGAGTCCGCACGCAGCAGCGGAAATTGATGGCGTCTCCATGTCTGCTAAAACCATAAAAGCACTAAAAACCAAAAAGAATTTGGTCATAGAAGGTGCCGGTGGCATTTTGGTGCCCATCAACGATTCTGAAACAATTTTAGATCTGATCAAACCTGGCTACAAAGTCATTGTGGTGTCGAGACATTATTTGGGCAGCATCAACCATACGCTTTTAACGGTAAATCTCTTAAAATCTAAGGGTTTTGAGGTGGCTCTGATTTTTAGTGGACAAGCGCATCCGTCTACGGAAACTATCATCGAAAAAATGACTCAAGTTCCCGTGATTGGCCGCATCGATGAAGAACCTTATTTTGACAAGAATGTGGTTTTGGAATACGCTGAAAAATTTAAAGAGACTCTATAATACCACGAAGAACTTCCTGAGAGGTTAACCCATCACCTGCATTTCGACTGCTCTCAATGCGACAAAATACCCTATACAAATGACCCTAAAAGAACGCGATAAAAAACACCTTTGGCACCCTTTAACACAACACAAATTGCATCCAGAAACCATCGCTATTGTAAAAGCGAAAGCGTGCACTCTGACGGATGAAGATGGCAACACCTATATTGATGCTATTGCCTCTTGGTATACCTGCATGTACGGACATTGTAATCCGTTTATTACAGAGCGCGTAACCACACAAATGCAGCAGTTGGATCAGGTGGTTTTTAGCGGATTCACGCATGAACCTGCCGTGAAACTTTCTGAAGCGTTAATTGCAATTCTTCCAGACAATCAAAATAAACTCTTTTTCAGTGACAATGGTTCGACCAGTGTTGAAATTGGAATCAAAATGGCCCTACAATACCATTTTAACCACGGGGACAAACGCAGTGTATTATTAGCTTTTGAAGATGGCTTTCATGGCGACACCTTTGGTGCAATGAGTGTTTCTAGCTTATCGGTATACAATGGACCTTTTGAAGACTTTTTTTTGGACGTAAAGCGCATTCCGACCCCGAACGGCGACAATCACGAGGCGATCTTAAATCTCCTAGAAAAATTAGTTTTGGAACATGATATTGCCGGTTTTGTTTATGAACCCTTAGTACAAGGGGCTGCGGCCATGAAAATGCACAATGCAGAAGGCTTAAACCAAATTTTAAAATTTTGTAAGGCTCATCAAATCATTACGGTGGCCGATGAGGTGATGACCGGATTTGGAAAGACGGGCAAGCACTTTGCTTCTGATTATATGGACACGATGCCTGATATCATTTGTATGAGCAAGGCCTTGACTGCAGGATTATTGCCAATGGCTATTACCTCGTGTTCTCAAGACATTTACGATGCATTTTATAGTGACGATATGAGTAAAGGATTGTTCCACGGACATACCTATTCCGCTAATCCCTTGGCCTGTACGGCGGCTTTGGCTGGTATAGAGTTGTTACAATCAGATGACATTCAACAAAACATTCAGAGAATTTCGGCAGCCCACCAACAATTTAATGCCCGAATCAAAAACCACCCAAAGGTAAAAACGACTCGGCAAACTGGGATTATTTTTGCCTTGGACTTGGATATAGAAATGGAGCGTTACGGGAATTTACGCGATAAATTGTTGGTGTTTTTTATGGACAACGGGGTGTTTTTAAGACCCTTGGGAAGCACTATCTATATTCAAGCCCCATATATCATTACGGACAGCGAGTTGGAAAAAGTTTACAAAACTATTGAAAATGCCTTAGAAATTCTTTAAAAATACCTGTTTCTAAATTAGATGCCGCAGAAGTAAAAGTTCAAACTGCAATTCCTGTCAAAATAGTCCCGCCTTTTCTCCTGAAGCCTCTGAGATAGTTTTATTTTTACAAAAATTCAAAATTTTGCAACATCCCGTTTCTATTACTGCCATCAGTTCTGTGTCTCCTCTGGGAGAATCCAGCTCAGACATTTGGAGCACTTATCAACATAACCAGCATTCCCTTTCTGAAAAAGTATTTGGTGAGCAGAAAGCAATTGTTGGCCAATTACCAACATCGGTTAAAAAAGCTATAAACAATTTAAAAACCGATAATTCCCATTATAAAAATTTAGACCATTCGGTACTTTACTCCATATACACTGCGCGAAAAGCGGTTGCTCAAGCAGGTTGGAGTGCTCATGATAATTTCGGCATCAACATTGGCTCTTCGCGCGGCGCGACGGCACTGTTTGAAAATTATTACGAGAGATTTCTCAAGCAAGGTAGAGCAGAAACCTTGAGCTCGCCTACCACAACCTTGGGTAATATAGCCTCTTGGGTGGCTCATGATTTGCAGACCCAAGGCCCAGAAATAAGCCATTCCATTACCTGCTCTACCGCATTGCACGCCTTATTGAATGGTGTGGCTTGGATTAATTCCGGCATGTGCACTAAATTTTTAGTTGGTGGTAGCGAAGCGCCTTTAACCGGATTTACAGTAGCGCAAATGCAAGCTTTAAAGATTTACGCGGTATTACCTCAGAAAGGAATTCAGAAGGCTTATCCGTGTCGGTCTCTAGATCCTGACAAGAAAAAGAATTCAATGGTGCTCGGTGAAGCAGCGGCCATGGTCTGTTTAGAACAAGGAATTATTAAAAATGCATTAGCCACCATCATTGGTGTCGGCTACGCCACGGAAATATTAGAACACAACGTGTCCGTTTCTTCAAACGCCATATGTTTTCAGCGCTCCATGAAAATGGCCCTTGGCCAACATCATCCTGACGAGGTGGATATTATCGTTACCCATACCCCAGGAACTTTAAAAGGTGATGCTTCAGAAGTCAACGCGATTAACGCTGTGTTCACCAACAAGATTCCTGCACTAACCTCCAATAAATGGAAAATTGGCCATAGTCTTGGTGCTTCTGGAGTTTTAAGTTTAGAACTGGCACTACTCATGCTGCAACACCAAGAATTCATCAATGTGCCTTTTATAAAGGCGCAAACCCCTAAACGGATCGCGAAGATTATGGTGAATGCTGTAGGATTTGGTGGCAATGCCGTATCCATTTTAATATCAAAGTAAAAGAAGAGACTTGTCTTTGATGTTGAAACCCGTTTTGAATTGGTTAAAAATTTCTATTCTTAAACCTTTTCTTTATTTTTATGGTATGAACTATGTCAGCTTCCTTGCATTCCTATTTATAGTGGGTTGTGCCTCCGTCAGTCCAATTAAGAAAGCCATAACTTCTGATGATGTGAAGCTTAAAAGCGTCTTCTCCAATTTACCGTCACATGAAGTTCAAATCCTGTTTTCTGAAGTTTTTAGAGATAAAGATGGCCAAGTACATTTTAAAGACGATCAATTTCAGGTCGATGACGCCACCTATTTCTACCCAGCCAGCACCGTTAAATTACCCATCGCCTTATTGGCCTTAGAAAAGCTGAACCAAAATCCATTAGTGAACAGAAACACAGCTTTTCAAGTGGAGAATGACAGCATCATTTCAACTTTTGCCAAGGACATCATAGATATTTTCGCCGTAAGTAGCAATACGGCCTTTAATAGATTATTTGAATATTTAGGCCAAGACGCCATCAACGAACATTTGAAAGACAAGGGCATAAATGCTCAAATTAACCACCGGCTGTCTGTCCCCAATTCTGCCGAGCTCACTACAAAATCGGTGTTGTTTTACAAGGATAATCAAGTGATTTACAAGACTGAATCCAAGACAAATAGGCAAATAGCGCCCTTACGAATGCATAATCTGAATAAAGGTGTGGGCTATACCATAGGCGACAGCCTAGTTAACCAACCCATGGATTTTTCCACTAAAAACTATTTACCCATTACTTCTTTACAGGGTATTTTAAAACGCTTGCTGTTTCCCGAAGCCTTTCCAAAACACCAACAATTTGCGCTGAATGAGTTGGATCGAAAATTTATTATTGACGCGATGGCCATGATACCAAAAGATGCGGGATATGACCCTGTAGACTATCCTGATACTTAGGTAAAACACCTCGTGGTAGGCGATTCTAAAAGTGCAATCCCAAAGCATTTGAAAATCCATAATAAAACAGGTTATGCCTATGGGTATCTAACGGACTCGGCCTATATCATCAATAAAAAGACCAACCAAGAGTTTCTGATTACCGCCACCATTCACGTCAATAAAAACAAAATTTATAATGATGGTATGTATGAATATGATGCTGTTGGAATTCCTTTTTTAGCAGCACTCGGTCGGCAATTGATACGGGAATACTCCAAATAATGTTTTAAAAAATGAAATTCTGCAATACCGATAATGATTTATTTTTTATGGCCATTGTGCAGCTGAAAGACAATAGTTTGAATGTCCCGCAGAAGACTTTGCTGAAATTTATGGACCTATTGGAGAATTCTTTCATATTAAATAAGTTATTTTTACCTCATCATTGAAATTGACTAACATGACCAACATCAGACACAACTGGACTAAAGAAGAAATTCTTACTATTTATAATAAACCATTTATGGAGTTGCTTTACGAAGCGGCAACCGTTCACAGACAGCACCACGACCCTAATACGGTTCAGGTGTCGACCTTGCTGTCCATAAAAACGGGGGGTTGCCCTGAAGATTGTGGGTATTGCCCACAAGCAGCGCGCTATCACACAAATGTAGAAGGCAATGATTTGATGAGTGTGCAACAAGTAAAGGCCCAGGCTTTGCGCGCAAAATCTACCGGAAGTTCTCGCGTATGCATGGGCGCCGCCTGGCGAAATGTAAAGGATGGCGCTGAATTTGACCAAGTTTTGGAAATGGTACGTACCATCAATAAATTGGAAATGGAAGTGTGTTGCACCTTAGGCATGATTACTGAAAATCAGGCACACCGTCTTGCTGAAGCAGGTTTATACGCTTATAACCACAACTTAGATTCTTCAGAAGAATATTATAAAGAAGTCATCTCAACCCGAGGGTACGAAGACCGCTTACAAACCATAGATAACGTGCGCAAAACTAATGTGACCGTATGCAGTGGCGGAATTATTGGCATGGGAGAAAAAATTGAAGATCGCGCTGGTATGCTCGTTGCCTTATCTACTTTAAATCCGCAGCCAGAATCTGTGCCTATTAATGCTCTCGTTGCTGTAGAAGGCACCCCGTTGGCGGACGAAAAACCTGTTGAAATTTGGGATATGATCCGTATGGTAGCGACGGCCAGAATTGTAATGCCGGAAACTCAAGTCAGATTAAGTGCAGGCCGCACCCAAATGAGTAGAGAAGGCCAAGCTATGTGTTTCTTTGCTGGAGCTAATTCCATCTTTGCTGGCGATAAACTATTGACCACACCAAACCCTGACGTAAATGAAGACCTGAAAATGTTTGAAGCTTTAGGCCTTAATCCGCAAAAGCCATTTACTAAAAAGGTACAACCTCAAACCGTGGAAGCAGCAGAATCTCAATTTCAAGCTTTAGGTGAAAAGCCAAAATGGACCCGCCCAGAACATAAGATTGAACGTAATGAAGTGGCCAAACAGCAGTCTAAAATTCTAAAATAAGCCGGAATTGCGTTAGGGATGGCAGCGGCACCCTTTTTGCATTTTTTTGCAAAAAGGTATAGCGTACAGCCCGACGGCGCGTTAGCGCAGTAACGCCCAAATATTTAACATTCCTTTTAAAAGCATTACTTACGATTTCTTAACTTTGCAGGCTAAACTTTTAAACTTTGGAATTAGACCTTAAAGACATTCCCCGTGTAAAGACTATTACCAAGGAAGATTTTATAAAAAATTACTTTAAGCCTCAAAAACCTGTCGTCATTGAGCACTTTATTGAAGATTGGCCAGCTTATGAGAAATGGAGTTTAGATTACATTAAAACTATTGCTGGTGATAAAATTGTACCGCTTTATGATGACCGTCCCGTGCATCATGAGGATGGTTTTAATGAGCCTCACGCCAAAATGAAAATGGCGGACTATATTGATCTACTTAAACGTGAACCCACCAAATTCCGAATTTTTTTATGGAACGCATTAAAGGAAATTCCCCAACTTCAAAAAGACTATTCCTATCCTGATTTTGGTCTCAAACTGATGAAGGGCTTGCCCATGCTTTTTTTTGGCGGTCAGGATTCGCACACGTTTATGCATTATGATATTGATTTAGCCAATATATTCCATTTCCATTTTAGTGGCAAAAAATTGTGCATATTATTCGATCAAAATCAGAATAAATACCTGTACAAAATTCCACATTCTTTAATTACGAGAGAGGACATCGACTTTAGCAATCCGGATTTTGAGAAATGGCCAGCGCTAAAACATGCCAAAGGCTACAAAACGGAGTTAAACCATGGCGAAGTACTCTATATGCCGGAGGGTTATTGGCATTATATGAAATACCTGACCCCTGGATTTTCCATGAGTTTACGTGCCATCGCAAGACATCCAAAGAATTTAGGAAAAGCAATCTATAACATTGTCGTCATGCGGCATTTTGACACGTTGATGCGCAAGCTGAAAGGCCAAAAATGGATCGAGTGGAAAAATGAACAAGCGTTTAAGAATACCCAAAAGACTTTAGGCCAATAGTATTTGCATTTTAAAAAACATAAGTATCTTTGCCTCACCTAAAACACAAATATTTTATAATGAAAAAACTAATTGTACTATTAAGCATATTAAGCGTTTCTTTTGCAAATGCACAGGCTTTTAAAGGTAATACGGATAACAAATTACAAATTGGTGCCAATATTCAAGAAAATGCAACAGGAATAAATGTCGCTTTTGACTACGGATTGGGCGAAAACATTTCTGTAGGTCTTTCGGGAGCCTATGCTTTAGGTGTTAAGGAAGAATTAGATGCCAGTTTTGGAGATCGTTTTGATATCAAAGGGCGTTTAAATGCCCACTTAGGAAGTGTTTTAAACATTGATGAAAACTTTGATCTTTATCCAGGTTTAAACTTGAGTTTAAAGAATTTTGGAGGTCATGTAGGCGCGCGCTATTTTTTCTCTGATGGTTTTGGAATTTATGCCGAGTCCGTATTTCCATTAGCAAAATACGATAATGACATTATAAATCCAGCACACCTGATCCATAACCAGTTTGTGTTTAATTTAGGTGCTACATTTAGCTTATAAAACAATTGATAGCGTATATTTAAACTGCATTGTTCTTAAGGATGATGCAGTTTTTTATTGGACTATTCTTACAAAAAGTATCCATACGACTTCTCACTCCTCACTCCCCACTCCCCCAATTTCAAAACAACTCATTAACCTTATCATAGACCAAATGGCTTTCCCATCCTCTGTACAACAGATAATCGGCAAGTTTTTTCTTTTTCTTCTGTGGGTTGGATTCTCGGATGGTTTCAGCTTTCTTTTCTGCCAGTATATGGAAGGTTTCTAAATAGTCCTGATCATTGATGGTTTGAAGCGCCATAGTGATTAGCGTTTTACCAATATCTTTCTGTTTGAGCTCTCGGGTTAAGCGCTGTTTACCCCATTTCTTAATTCTGAATTTTCCGCTGACGAATGCTTTCGCATAGCGCTCTTCATTTAGGAAATTATCCTGCATTAATTTTACCACAATATGATCGATAGCTTCAGGAATCATTCGTATGGTGTAGAGCTTTTGGGCAACTTCCTTATGGCAGCGCTCCTGATAACTGCAGTAATGTTCCAGCTTTTTTATGGCTTCGTCTACCGTATAGGTCTTTTGTGAGTGCATATACAAAAATAGAAACATTTTGTTAATAAATTCAAATTCATAACCATCTGACTGTTAGCGTTTTTGAATTATATTTACTTACTTGTGTAGGTAACAGGGAATTATTTATGTAGCTATGGATAAACTTAACCTCGTCTTATTTGCCTCATTGAGCTTTGCATTTTCCGCCGTTGGCCAAATTCCAGAAATTAAAGTTGAAGGAAATGTGGGCACCTTTCCAGAAATTGTCAATGGCGATTCCAATCCGCAGGGCACAGATAACACCTTATTTGCAGCTCAATTTATAGGGGCAACCCAATCTAAATCTTATCGAATTCGCAACTTAGGTAACGGAGATCTTCGCATCACAAAAGTCAATGTTATTGGCGTAAATTCTTCGGATTTTACCATCACCGTAGTCCCTGAATCTGTGATTGCTCCTCAAACCTTTTCCTTATTTGAAATTCAATTTTCTCCCTTGGCTGCTGGGGTAAGAAATGCTATCGTTTCCATCATCAACGACGATAGTGATGAAAACCCATACACTTTTGCCGTTCGAGGCACGGGACGCTGTATGTCTTCAAGTACAGCTTTAACACCACGTAGTGGACCAAGTGGAACGCTTGTAACGCTAAACGGGTCTAATTTTGGTCCAACCACCTCAGCTACTATCAATGGGAAGGCCATGCAAGTCCATGTGATCAATTCAAATACAGTGCAAGCGCTAATTCCTGTTGGGGCTGCCACTGGAAATATAAGAGTTGTGGACGATTTAGGCTGTACGAGTATCTCACCATTTACGGTGATTGACAGCAGTATTGGCGGGTGTGAAGGCAGTAGTACGCTTTCAGATCTGATCATAAGTGAGGTGACCGATGCAACCGCTGGAGGACTGAGTTATATTGAAATTTATAATGGCACCGGGACTAGCATAGCGTTGGAGAACTACGCTTTGGGCATTTACCATAATGGGGCGGCTAACCCCACCAACACCATAAAGCTCAATGCTGTAAATTTAGCCCACAATGCGCTCTATGTCCTTGCAGTTGGCATTACTAATTCGCCCACCGCCAGCAATACCTGCCCACAACTTGGTGGCAACGGACAGCTGGCGCGTCAAATGAGTACATTGGTCGGCATTAATAAAAAAGATGGTGAACATGATGTTTTTAGGTTGCTAAAATCAAATAATACCGTAGTTGTTGACGAATTTGGTGTGTATTTGGATAAGAATTGGATGGACGCCACGATTATTACTGGCGATCGCGGTTTTAATTTTAGACGCCTACCTTCAGCGTCCAAACTGCCTAATGCCAATTTTAATCTGGCCGATTGGAATATTATCGATTGGGTGGGGTCTGGCGAATCATCATGTAAAACCAATGATTATTCTAATATTGGCATCTTCGATTTTTCAGGTGGTGCAGCTCCACAAATCACTCATCAACCCTTGGTTTTAGCTTCTAAATGTGCCGTGTTTGCTTCCTTAACTGTAGCTGCTCAAGAAGGGATTTTGGGAGGTTTCCCGTTGGCCTACCAATGGTTTTACAACGCACCAAATAGCACCGATTGGCACGAAATACAGCCCATGGATTCTTCTTATTCTGGACAACAACATTCTACCCTTAACATCTTAAGTTTAGAAAATCGTAATGGCTATCAATACTACGCTCAGGTTCGGGAAAACAGCGCCACATGTTATAAATCGAGCACGGTCATCCCTATCCATATAGAACAGAGCAGTTGGAATGGGCAGCATTGGTTCCCTACAGCCCCAAACAACAATACCCTTACGATCATGAATGATAATTATTCTACAGGTGCATCAAACCCGAGCTTTACGACCTGCAGTTTAGTAGTCAAGTCAGGGTATACACTCACCATAACCGATGATCATTATGTAGAAGTTTTGACTGATGTAGTCGTAAAAGGGCTTTCGCCTGAAGCATTTGGAAAAATTGTGATCGATACTAAAGGCGCTTTCATCCAACGTGGTGACGGTAATGCCGCAGGCACTTTTACCCTGCATGACCACGGGACTGCAGTCGTTAATAAGTCGACACCTCTCAAACAAAAGTGGTATACCTATACCTATTGGAGTTCTCCAGTACGTCATATGCTTGTTGAAAACGCGCTCAACATGGCCTTACCTAACCGACGCTTTTATTTTGAGGCATCAAATTATTTGGATACGAATGGCGATAATATTGATGACAATGGTGATGATTGGCAACTGGCCACCGGCAGGATGATTCCTGGCGTGGGCTATGCTGCAACTTCCAAATCTACCAACATTCCTTTTCCCAGAATTGATGAGACGACATTTATTGGCCCCTTTAATACTGGTAATATTGAAACACCGATTATTACGAACAGCTTTCCTACCGATAACGATTGGAATTTAATTGGAAACCCTTATCCTTCTGCCATCCATTTCGATATGCTTCATCAGGAAAACAACACTGTTATAGATGGCGCTGCCTATTTATGGTCGCAGTTTTCACCCCCTTTGGCCAGCAACCCTGGGAATCAAGTACTTAATTTTAACAGTGCAGATTACGCTATTATCACCACAGGAAGCGGTAATACGGCTGGGGCTAGCAAAATTATGCCCACTAATTTTATTCCGTCAGGTCAAGGCTTTTTTGTGAAAGGGATCCATAACGGCGGAACCTTGACATTTAAGAACTCCATGAGGATGGCAGATCATACTAGCAATGCACAATTTTTTAGAGATGATATGACACCGGTAGCCAACAAACTATGGATCAACCTGACTTCTGATACCGGACTTTTTAATCAGATTTTAGTAGCTTATGTAGAAGGTGCCACAGATGATTTTGACGGTTTTACCTATGATGCGGAACGACTTGCTTTATCAGTAGGTGCGAGCATCCATACTCTTATCCCAAACCGTACGCAAACTTATGCAATACAAGGTAAGGCGCCCAGTAGTTTAACCTCAGAGGAGGTGATTCCAATTGCCTTTCAAACCACACTTTCACAACCCACGGTGTATAGGCTTTCTGTGGCCCAAACCCAAGGTTCCTTTTTTGACGACCATCACCTTCAGCTTCAGGACAATTTACTGGAGCGCTCACACACGCTTTCTAATAGCGATTATAGCTTTACCTCTGCAGCAGGTGTATTTAAAGATCGGTTTGAAATTCATTTTAAATCTCTTACTCTTGCCTCAGAAGCACCCATCACCCTAACTGAAGAATTGATAATTAACGAACTTAGTAACGGTCATGTTCAATTTTCAATTGGCCAACACCTAACCATTAAATCTGTAGAAATAATAGATCTTTTGGGCAGAATAGTTCATAGTTTTAAAGCCAACAAACACACTGAAATTTATGATCTGAAACATATAAGTCAAGCCGTCTACATTGCGCGCGTTGTGCTTTCCAATGATCGAGTAGTGACCAAACGCATCTTAAAACGCACTTAAGTTTTAAAACAGACCGGATGTTGGGCACCTGTTTTTTACAATGTATACTTTAAGGAAAATATCAAATTTCGACCTGGAGCAGCGATTCCCGAGGAATAAGTTTTATAACGTTGGTCTGTGATATTTTCTAAACTCGCCGTTAAGGATATCGCCTTATTAAATTGATATTGGGTTCTAAAATTTAACGTATGCCAGCATGGTGCATAAGGATTTCCATTCGCATCTGAAGCATACATATAACCTTTACCTTGCTCGGACGGCGCCAATTGATTGTTGGACAATTCGCTATTGTAGGTTGCAAAGGCATCAACATGCAATTTTTTACGTTGCCATATGAGATGGGTAGCTCCAAACCTTGGGGCGGCATGACGTAGCGGGGTTCGGTTTCCAAAATCATCTTCCTCCCTACCCCCAATAATATTATAGTCAGATTTTAGTTTTAAAGCCTCGGTAAAATTGACCATAAGGCCCACTTCAAGTCCGTAAATTCGAGATTCTGCGGCATTTTGAATGGCCTGAACAGTGCTCAACTCCCCGTCATACATAATTTCAGTAGCCCCATTAAGAGTAAAATCCCGTCGTACCAAGGTGTTATCTAATAAAGTGTAGTAGGTAGCCATGTCCAAAATTACTTTATTTTCAATATTGAATTTTATCCCAAGTTCGAGCCCGTAGGCATATTCCGGTTGTAAATAGTCATTTGGCACTACTACAGCACCCGGCTCTGAATCGAATACTTTCCCAATGTCATCAATGTTTGGGGCTCTAAAAGCCGACGATGCGTTTAATTTTAGGGCAAGCATTTGGTTAGGATTCCAATTGACACCAGCTGTCCCCGTAAAGGCACCTGTGTTGATTTTTGTTTTGGTATATGGCAGATTTAAATAGGCGTTATTCTCTGTAAAATCAGCATGAAGTACAACGTGATTGTAACGAACTCCAGTTTGAAAAACAAATTTCGGGTTGGGCTTATACTTTAAACTCGTATACGCTGCTACTGATTGCCAATTGGAACCATTCGGATAGCGTGAAACTGTAGGAAATGCGGTGCCAGTTCCGATATGTTCTTCACTACCTGAAGAGGCTACTTGATTGTATATATATTCTAAGCCATAAAACAATTCTGTTTTTGTGCCCAACTGTTTTTCTAAATCCAAATTGGCCGAAATTGCATCAACAGCCTCTTCCCTGATATTTCGCTTTGGCTTTCCAAAATCTCGATCCATACGACTTTCCTGAAAATTCTGGTAGGCCATAGTTGCCTGAATCTTGTCGTATAAATTAGAATTACTACTCAGTTTAGTAACCTGAATATTTCCCATAAACCAACGTTGAGGTCCGTAATTCCATTCTGCGGAACGCAAATGATCCCCTTTATAACGGATCAATCGGTCGTATCTCGAATAGTCAGAAGTTGTGGTGTAATACAGGCCTAAATCAAAGGTCCAATCTTCTTGAGGTTTATAACGTACTTTCTGTAAAAAATTAATCTGGTCATACCCCGTCGGCATCTGAATTAACGGATTGATATTGGCAACCATCAGATCCGCGCCATCAATCGTACGCACGTATTCAGGTCTTAAATATTCTGAAGGCCCATGGCTTCCCATACGCAAATCGTCAAAATCAGTATAACTGACACTACTATAAAATGCCCACTTTTTCAGACCAAAATTCAGGTCGAGATGTCCCGTTTTTTCTTTATTGGCGGTGGCGTATCGCACTACAGCATTGGCTTTAAATGACAAGGTATCAGAAGTAGACAATTGCGGATTTTGAGTATAAAAACTCATTACCCCTCCAAGCGCATCACTTCCATATACCACGGAACCCGCACCAAGTGTCACTTCAGTGTTTTGAATTGTAAAAGGATCTATTGAAATGACATTTTGTAAATTCCCGTCTCTAAAGATGGCATTATTCATCCGTACGCCATCTACGGTAATTAAGAGCCGATTGGTAGACAAGCCTCTAATCATAGGGCTTCCACCTCCCATTTGACTTTTTTGAATATACACATTCCCGCTACTCTCTAAGAGATCTGCACTGGTTTGCGGATTGGAAAACGCTATAGATTTTGCACTGATACTGATGATTTTTTGAGGAATATCGCGCTTGCTCTGCTGAAATTTTGAGGCCGAAAGTACAATTTCATCCAACCCTTCAATTTTTGGTTTTAAGAAAATGGTTTTCTCTAGGATGGCAGACAATTTAAAACTGCTTGTTTCATAAAGCAGATGTTCAATAAACACCCAATCATCAGAAGAAAATTGACCCAGTTTGGCTACACCATCAATGCCAGACATGACAGAGGTCGCCTTTGATTCATTATAAATGATTGCCCCGACAATAGGAAGGCTTGTAGTTTCTTCTATAATTTTGACTTTTTGTGACTGTGCTGAAATGCACATTAGCAGAAAGACACCTAGGGACAACAAAAATTTCATATGAGAGAGGGTCAGTTTTAGTTAAAGACTTGCTGTAATACTTGTAGGGATTTTGGTTTTCTAAAATCGGACAGATGTAATTCAAAATAAAATAATAATGTGTTTAATAACGTTTGCCGCTGTGCAGACGCCATTTTTACTGTACTTAGCTCATCAAATTTTATGCCCATTAAGGCTTTTAAGAATTTTAAGTTTTCACCTGAAACGGTATAATTTTGATGCGGTTTTAACTCGAAACTCCCGGTACTTAAATTGAAATACGGAAAGCTGGATTGCTCCGTATCTGGATAAAATCCCAAATGTTTGCTTAATTCTAGCAAAAACAGGAGATGGAAGTTGGCAAAATCAGTTTCATGATCGAGCCACTGCAAAGTGGTTTCCAAAAACTCATACAGTGTCAAATTACTTTCTTCCTCTTTTAGGGTGGTCGCTAGAACTTCAGATAAAAACATGACGATTGCAGCTTTTAAAATATTGGTATGCATGCTATGGTACGGCACGCTAAGTTTGACGTCCGTTATAAAATGTAAAGACTGATGTGCCTTGTAATTTTCTTCTATTTCTAATTGTGAAAGTGGTTGGTAATAGGCAATTTTTGAATTGCTGCGTTTACTTTTTAAGATGCCTTTCAACAAATAACTGACCACCCCACGATTTTTTGTGTAGCACTTCACAATCACATCATGGTCACCATACTTCAATTTAGAAAGTACAATGGCGTTGGTTTTGACTAACATAGTTTCTTAAGTAAGATCATTATCTAATAATCAGCAATTTTAATACTTTGCTTTCAAACGTATCCAGGTCAGAAATCATAATTAAATAAACGCCTGACGATACAATGTGATTGGCCAAGTTTTTTCCATTCCAAATGGCGGTTCCCCCATCAATAGCAAAGTTATAACCAGAACGTGAGGCCCGTAAATTGACCCATGACTGTGCTTCAGCCACAAGATTTCCTTCAATATCTGTAATCTTAATATTAACGTTTTCAGTGAGGCTCTTAATTTTAACCCCCTTGGTTATATCATTTAAATTGTTTGCACCCAGACTATGATATTCAGGTCGAACGGGATTGGGATATACATACGCTTGAGACAACGCCTCTTTAGGGCTGGACGCTCCGGAAGTAAAGGACATAAGTCCTTTTGCGGTGGCTATAAATACCTTTCCATTTTGCGCATCTATAGAGATGTCTTTTACAAAGTTAGAAGGCAAGGGCGAGTTGGCCGTTGTAAAATGATAAATGGTTTGCTGTCCGTCTGGAGAAAAACAGAATATTCCTGCATCAAGCGTTCCAATCCATTTATTATTTGAACCATCAACCTTAATATCCGTAATGTATTGATTGGACAATAATTCTTGAGGAATGCCTTCATCCAGCACCACTATTTCCTTGACGGTGGCGTTGGAGTCTTCAAAAAATCCTGCCGTATTGTAAAGTACCCTAAGACCTTTGATGGTGCCAATCCACAATTGGTTATTATGATCTACGGCCACTGCATTTACCACGCTGCTTGGCAAGTTTTGTGCTTCAGTATTTAAATTTTTAATCTTCGCCCCGTTTTCATTGTATCCTATCAGCCCTTTGTTAAAAGCGCCAATCCATTTGGTGCCATTTCTATCCATAGCGATATCTCCAAAACCCAATTCGTCATGAAAGGCATCCGGAATAATGTCCTTAAAACTATAACCCCGCCACTCGCCCGTACTGGGATTAAATGATTTTAATGCTTTATCTACACGGCATGTGAGCGTCCACAATACGCCATTTCTATCAAACATTGAGCCCGTTTGTCTTACTGAAATTGTAGATGGAGACGACGGCACGCGCATCGATTCCAATCCGCTATTGGTGTGATCTAATAAATTTCCAGCAGTATCGTTATTCAGTTCAAGAAGGCCTTGTTGACATGCACTTATAAATACTTGGGAGGGATTAAACGGATTGACCGCAATATAATTTAAGTTTTGGGCATTGAGAAGTTCATCAAAGGGGGTATTATTCCAAGTCTCATTATTTAAATGACTTATCCCATAACTTCGCAAGGGAAATGGGTTGTAGGACTCCGTATAATCGCCATAGGTGACCCATAAATTGCCATGAGCTGCTTCAATTTTAAAAGCATCGTTCAGCAAAGGACCTTCAGGTTTGATTACCTCAAAAGTATTGGAATTGAAAAAATTTGACTGTAAAACCCCTAAATGTTGTGTTCCCACAAAAATTGTTGATTCAAGGATTACAGCACTTGTAAATTGGGTGTCGTATTCTGAAGTAAGGGCAACGCTAGTGATCAGATTCAAATTACTATCGTATATGTAGACATGATCTTTGGTGGTGAGGACCAACTGATCCTTGACAGATGTGGCATCTAAGGGCAAACTTGCATACTTGAAACGTGCCGTGACGATGTTGTTGGTGATTTCGTAAATACTTTGATCAGTTTTGACGGCATACAAACGTGTGCCCACCTGTTGTACCGCAACAAAACTTCCTGTGCCCAAGGTTTGCCATTGCTGAAAATCTATAAGGTTTGGGTTAGATAACGCTGCTGATTTTATAGCGTTATTGTCGCCACAGGCAGCGTACAATGTCCCATTTGATGTGGTGGTCTGTTGGACTTTAACGTGACTGCCTTTAGCCCCCATAAAATAGGAATCGCCAAATTCAAGACGTTCTAAATCGTAAACTGAAATCCCAAAGTCTGTGGCAATGTACACTTTGTCTTCAGCAATATTAAAATGATTGATGGCTTTTAAATTGGGAGGTATCGTTTGTTTATCTAATATATCAACAACCGATAAAATCTGATTTTCTGGTCCTGAAACAATTTCAATAAGGCCGTTAGCGTAACCAATCATCAAAGTATCATAACGATCACTGTAAGCAATGGTGGTGATGGTCTGCCCGGACAAACCCTCTATAGTGGTAATCGTCTTTAGTGCTTTTGTAGACAGATCATAGGTAAACACCGCATTCTCTGAGGCAGCAAATATTTTATTTGGACCTGCAACAACATCTTTAATCGTATTGTAAGAAAAGTAACCTTGCCATAAAGCTGAAAAATCCTGAGCATGACAAACACTTATCATACACAAAAGAATAAGCGTTGCAACCTGTTTTATCATAGGTGTTTCATAAACCTCAAAGATATTTATAACTGAGGACTTTTTAATAGTATTCAAGCGGCAAAGCGCATAAAAAAAGACTTCTATAACACTTTACAGAAGTCCATTTTTAAACATTAGATATCTTTTAAACCACACCTTGCGCCAGCATAGCATCAGCAACTTTTACGAACCCAGCAATATTTGCACCTTTTACATAATCAATAAAACCATCTTCCTGCGTACCATAGGTCACACAGGATTGATGGATATTATCCATAATATCGTATAATTTGCCATCCACCTTCTCACGGTCCCAATTGAGACGTAAGGAATTTTGACTCATCTCTAATCCTGAAGTGGCCACGCCACCAGCATTGGACGCTTTTCCAGGGCCAAACAAAACCCGTGCCTCTTGAAAGGCTTCTATAGCTTCTGGAGTGCAGGGCATATTTGCCCCTTCCGCAACTGCGATCACCTTATTATTAATGAGCGCCTTGGCTTCTTCTTCATTAAGTTCATTTTGGGTGGCACATGGCAAGGCGATATCACAGGCAACATGCCATGGGCGACCGGTGTGAAACGACGCCGATTCATAATGTTCAGCATATTCGCTAATTCTTCCCCGTTTCACATTTTTCAACTCCATAATAAATGCGAGTTTATCAGCATCTATCCCTTCAGGATCATGGATATATCCTGACGAATCGGACATGCTTACTATTTTTGCTCCAAATTCAGTGGCTTTTTCACAGGCATACTGCGCGACATTGCCCGCACCTGAAATAGAAATTATTTTCCCTTCTAACGTCATGTTCTGAACGGCCAACATGTTTTTTACAAAATAGACACAGCCATATCCTGTAGATTCTGGTCGGATTACTGAACCTCCATAGGACATCGCTTTGCCAGTCAAAATGCCCGTAAATTCATTGCGAATTTTTTTATACTGTCCAAACATATAGCCAATTTCGCGTGGACCTATACCGATATCGCCCGCTGGAACATCAGTATTTTGACCAATATGACGGTATAGTTCGGTCATAAAAGATTGGCAAAAACGCATTACTTCATTATCTGTCTTACCTTTAGGATCAAAATC
This sequence comes from Gelidibacter salicanalis, assembly GCF_007997285.1. Classification (GTDB taxonomy): domain Bacteria; phylum Bacteroidota; class Bacteroidia; order Flavobacteriales; family Flavobacteriaceae; genus Gelidibacter; species Gelidibacter salicanalis. The sequence continues at coordinate 608,954 of NZ_VORX01000003.1, read as the reverse complement.
AGAGCCGCCTTTACCGCCTCCTAAAGGCAAGGTGGTCAAGGAGTTTTTAAAGGTTTGTTCAAAGCCTAAAAACTTAAGAATGCTTAAGTTTACCGTAGGATGAAAACGCAGCCCACCTTTGTAGGGGCCTATAGCCGAATTAAATTCGACTCTAATACCTCTATTCACATGAATATTGCCTTTGTCATCAACCCAAGGCACCCTAAATATGATGGTGCGCTCTGGCTCTACCATGCGCTCAAGCAACATTTTACCTTGATATTTGGGATGCTCCTCAATAAAAGGTATTATGGTTTCTGCAACTTCATGCACTGCTTGTAAAAACTCTGGCTCGTGGGGATTATTTTTTTTAACCAGCTCTAAAAAAGAATCAATTTTGTCTTTCATGTATTAGCTTTTTAAGAATAAATATAATATTTGGTATCTCAAAGATACATTATATTGAAGTTTTTTGGGCTACACTTGTCCACGCAATAGGCTGTTTACACGAAAATTATGCTAAGAAATCGATTGCGTTCAAAGTTTTTTTGACCTCTGTTCCCAAAACATGAAATAACTAAGGATTTTTTAACGTTACCTAAAGCAACTGGCAATACTCCCCTATGAATCTTTAGTTTGTAGGTTACGTCGGTTTTCCTATATTTGTTTTGACCAATCATCGTAACTACAATCGAGCATATGACGCTTAAAATAAATCAGTTAATCTTTTTAGCGCTTTTTGCTTTAAGCTCTTTAGCCGGATTTGCTCAACTAGGTTTTTCTCATGAAATTGGAATTATTGCCGGCCCAGTCGCATTTCAGTCCGATTTTGGCCAGCGCTATGATTTCGATACTAATTCAGGTAACACAGGCATTGGCATCGGTTTGATCCACTACATCAATTTTTCTTACCGCGCAGATTGCTCCTGCTATACCACTGACACATATTTTAACGACCACTTTAAGTTAAGAAGTGAGATTTCATGGAATTCTACTGAACTCAACCATTTTGGGGAATGGGTCAAACCCTCTAGAAGCGGCCCCAATGTGGAAAAATTAAGAGCCCATTCTGGTCGGGCCACCAATTTAGATCTAGGCATGCAATTGGAATACTATCCATTTAGTATCAGGGCATTTTCTGTTCAGGTTGGGTCTTGGGCACCCTTTGTCAGTTTGGGAGCGCATTTAACCAAATACTACCCAAAGGTAGCGACATCGTACGGTGACCAAGATGTGACTAATCTGGATAATTTCTATGGTCCATGGCACTATCCTTACGGACGGGTAGACAATAACTTTGTAAATGTGCACAACGGCACTACTTGGTCAGTAGTTGGCAGTGTTGGCACCCGTTATAAATTATCAATTCTTTCCGATTTAATGGTAGATTTGAGATGGCAGTACTATTTTAGAGATAACATTGATGGTTTAGACCATCAGTTAGATTCAAATAAAGCGAATGACTATTTAGTATGGTTAAATTTTGGCTATATTTATTATCTCGATTAGCTTTAAAATCATCCCACATAATAATGTCCTTAGCTTAAAGTCGGCAAATCTTACAAATACGTCGCGCTCTACCCTATTGCCTGTTTCAGATCGGCAATCAAATCCTCTTCGTCTTCAATACCTACACTCAAACGGATTAACGAATCTACAACTCCAGTCTTTTCACGTACCTCTTTAGGAATACTAGCGTGGGTCATACTCGCAGGATGCCCCGCAAGGGATTCTACTCCGCCTAATGATTCTGCCAAGGTAAAAATTTGTAGCCGTTCAATAATTTTAATAGCTTCGTTATACTTGTTTCCTTTTGTCGTAAAGGATACCATTCCTCCAAAATCCTTCATTTGCGCTTTTGCAATTGCGTGGTTGGGATGGTCCTCGAACCCTGGCCAATACACCGCTTCAATTTTAGGGTGGTTTTTTAAATATTCAGCAACTGCTTTTCCATTTTCGCAATGCCGTTGCATTCTGATATGCAACGTTTTAATCCCTCGCAACACTAAGAAACTGTCTTGAGGCCCACAAATGGCACCACTCGCATTCTGTATAAAATATAAGCGATCGGCTAAAGCTTTATCGTTTACTATCAGCGCTCCCATAACCACATCACTATGGCCTCCTAGATACTTTGTGGCAGAATGCATGACGATATCGGCTCCCAAATCTAAAGGTTGTTGCAAGTAAGGCGTCGCAAAAGTATTATCCACCGCCAATAAAAGCTGGTGTTCTTTTGCCACCGCCGCTGTGGCTTTAATATCAATAATAGTCATCATCGGATTGGTTGGAGTCTCTACCCAAATCAACTTGGTGTTTTTATTAATATAAGAAGCTATGTTGGCTACGTTTTCCATGCCCACATAGTGGAATTTAATTCCAAACCCTTCAAATATCTTCGTGAACAATCTATACGTGCCACCATAAAGGTCATTGGTAGAAATGACTTCATCGCCAGATTTCAAAAGCTTTAACACCGCATCAATCGCCGCCAAACCTGAACCGAAAGCCATGGCATGGGTTCCGTTCTCAATGCTTGCCAACGCATTCTCTAAAGCCGTCCGTGTTGGATTGGCACTTCGGGAATATTGGTAACCCTTATGTCCGCCAGGCGTAGTTTGCGCATAGGTTGTGGTTTGATATATCGGCGGCATGACGGACCCGTAAGCCTTATCTGGTTCTTGATTTCCGTGAATGGTTTTTGTGTTGAATTTCATAATATCAATTTTTAATGCTAACAAATTTAACCTTTAATTGGTTGGATTCGAAAGGATGTAATACCTTTATTGAATGTTTAATCAAACCCTATCTCCCTTGAAAAAATTAAGTTATTTACTGTTGATTGCCTTAGTGGTAACCGCTTGTAATGAAGATGTCAAACTAAACTTTGAAACCCAACATATCGAAACATCAGCTGATGCGGAGATTGCGATTAATTATCCAAAGGCTATCGGCACTAAAGCGGTGGCAGAAAAAATAAATCAGAAGATTGAACACTCTATTGCCAATGAGATGAATATGGCAGAAACCACTGAACACAACATGTCCTTAAAGGATGCGGTTTCTGAATTTGACAAAGAGTACAAATCCTTTAAAAATGATTTTCAGGACACCAGTCAGAAATGGGAAGTAAAAGTTGATGGGAAGGTACTTTACGAATCTGCCGAAGTTATTTCAATCAGCTTAAAATCTTACATAGATACTGGCGGTGCGCACGGCAACAGCCGATTGACTTACTTAAATTTCAATCCTGAAACAGGAGCACTTTTAGACGAGGACGATATTATAAGTAATCCTAGCGAATTTAAGGCTGTGGCCGAAAAAGCCTTTAAGGAACAAACAAAACCTGAAAATGCAGATGAAACTATTGAAGATTTTTTCTTTGGCGAAGATTTTCAGATGCCTTCTAATATAGGATTTTCAAAAGAAGGCTTGATCCTACTCTACAATAACTATGAAATTGCCGCTTATACCCAAGGGGCGACAAAAATTGTATTGCCTTATAACACGGTGAAAGGCTTATTGCATATAAATCCGTAGGTCAGTTGCCTCTTAATTACAATCCACCAACCACAACCCTTATATTTTGAACACCATTTACCATTTAAAAAGCTGTAGTACCTGCGTCAGGATTATCAAAACGTTGAATTTACCCTCAGATGTGATATTACAAGACATTAAAAGCCAACCCATAACGCCCAGCCAGTTGGAAGAACTACAAAAATTGGCGGGTAGTTACGAGGCACTCTTCAGTAAACGCGCACAACTTTATAAGACCTTAGGTTTAAAAGATCAAGTGCTCACTGAAGATGATTACAAAAACTACATTCTTGAACATTATACATTTTTGAGCAGGCCCGTCCTAGTGTACAACAACCAAATTTTTATTGGCAATAGCCCTAAAACAGTTGAAGCTGCCCAAAACGCGATTCATAGGGGTTAACAATCTTAACTCAACCTAACCGGTTTTTTTCCGAATTTTCGCGTGTCTTCTTTGGTTAAGGTTCTAAAATCAGCCGATATTGGAAACGTATCCATTTCCGTTAAAAATTCTGACGGTAAGGCGGATAATTCCCGCGTTTTTAAATTGATCCAAGCTCCCATAAGCTCACAAGATGCTAAATTCTCACCTTTATGATTGTAGATATTGTGCTCAATTTCAAAGAACATTCCATCCTCACTCAAACCTTTTACTTCCAAGCTTACTCTGATAGGCGTGCCTAAAAAAGCTTCTTTAAAATAGTAGATGTGTTCATAAAAAACAACTGGGCTTATCTTAAATTTAGCCAGATTGGACAATGAAAAGTTATGGTCTTCAAAAAATGCCACACGGGTATGACTCATAAAATTTACATAAGCTGAATTGGCCAAATGCCGGTTGGCATCAACATCGCTCCAGCGTATTTCAAAATCCTTTAGGTAGGTTTTCATAGTTTTCGTTTTAGGATCAGTGCACGTCTTCAATAAAATTCAAAATCAAATCAGCCTCAAATTTATTTTATCTTTTCATGCTTTATCCACCCGTAAATTTATAATATTTTAAGCTTTTAGCTACAATTCCGTCTACTTATTACTCTTTCAAACCTGATGATTTTCATTACCTTTGTGCAACTTTTAAAATCAGTCCATGATACAATCCATGACAGGCTACGGGAAATCAGTTTTACAACTTCCGTCCAAAAAAATATCTATTGAAGTCAAATCTTTGAACAGCAAAAACCTCGATTTGAACACCAGAATGCCGTCTTTATACAGGGAAAAGGAGCTCGGTATTCGCAAATTGATCGCATCAAAATTAGAACGTGGCAAAGTAGATTTCTCCTTGTACATGGAAATTACTGGCGAAGAAACCTCAACCCAGATCAATAAAACAGTTGTAAAGCAATACATCAAACAGTTAAAGGATGTTGTAGATGGTGATGAAACTGAATTGCTGAAAATGGCCATTCGATTACCGGATGCGGTGACCACGGAGCGCGATGAGATGGATGAGGATGAATGGGATGAGATTGCGGCTGAAATTAATACGGCCTTGGATAAAATTCAGCAATACCGTTTGGATGAAGGCAAAAGCCTAGAATCCGAGTTTTTTGATCGGGTTAAAAATATAGCTGATTTGTTGGACGAAATCATTGCCATGGATCCTGAGCGCATTGAAGGCGTTAGAGAGCGTTTACATAAAGGGGTTGCCGAGTTGAAAGAGAAAGTAGATGAAAACCGTTTTGAACAAGAATTGGTGTTCTACATTGAAAAGTTTGACATTACGGAGGAAAAAGTGCGTTTAAAAAATCATTTGGAGTATTTTGTTTCAGCACTTAATAGTGACGATTCCAACGGCAAAAAATTAGGCTTTATCAGTCAAGAAATGGGTCGTGAAATCAACACCATTGGCTCAAAAAGCAACTATGCTCCTATGCAAAAATTAGTAGTCCAAATGAAGGACGAACTCGAAAAAATAAAAGAACAATTATTGAATGTACTTTAGGAAATAGAGTATATAGAATGACATTAATATAGCATTTGTGACCAAAATTAAAGACATTACCCCCCAAGGCAAACTCATTGTATTTTCTGCACCTTCAGGCTCTGGTAAAACCACCTTAGTACGACATTTACTGCAGCAGGAAGAATTAAATTTAGAATTTTCAATTTCTGCCACCTCTAGAGAGAAACGCGATAATGAAACCGATGGAAAAGATTACTACTTTTTAGATGCGCAAGCGTTTAAAAATCGCATTAAAAACGACGAATTTCTGGAGTGGGAAGAAGTGTACCGCGACAACTTTTACGGTACCTTAAAAACTGAAGTAAAGCGTATTTGGGCAAATGGTAAAAATGTTATTTTTGACATTGATGTGTCTGGAGGCTTGCGAATTAAACGAAAATTCCCAGAACAAACCATCGCTATTTTCGTGAAACCACCGAGTATTGACGAATTGAAGATTCGTTTAAAAAAGCGTCAAACGGAAACCAACGATAAGATAAATATGCGCATCGCCAAAGCTTCGGCTGAATTGGCAACTGCGCCGTTATTTGACGTCATCGTCATTAATGATGATCTGGATAAAGCGATTGAGGAATCTTACAAATTGGTGTCTGATTTTATAAATACACCTGAAGATTAATTAAAGCTTATTATCATTTTTCAAAATTACATTGTAAATTATACTTATGAAGATCGGACTCTACTTTGGCACATTTAATCCCATTCATATTGGCCATTTAATTATTGCCAACCATATGGCGGAACACAGTGATCTGGACCAAATTTGGTTTGTGGTCACGCCCCAAAGTCCATTCAAGGTAAAAGCGAGCATGCTCAACAATCACGATCGTTTGGAAATGGTTTACCGCGCTACAGAAGATTATGACAAATTGCGCCCTAGCGATATTGAATTCGGCTTGCCTCAGCCTAATTACACCATCAACACGCTCACTTATTTACAAGAGAAATATCCTCAGTATGAATTTGCCCTAATCATGGGCGAAGACAATCTTAAGAGTCTTCACAAGTGGAAAAATTACGAATTGATTTTAGAAAACCACAACATTTACGTCTATCCAAGAATTTCTGAAGGAGTGGTTGAATCTCAATTTGACCAACACCCAAAAATTCACCACGTGGCTGCGCCCATAATGGAAATCTCTTCCACATTTATCAGGAAATCGATTAAAAAAAGGAAAAATGTGCAACCTCTGTTGCCGGAATCTGTGTGGAAGTATATTGATGAGATGCGTTTTTACAGCACATAAATGCCTCTCCGCCAAGTCCTACTTGGTGAGAGACATTTGACAATCACTTTAAATATTGCTGATTTTTAAGCAGTACCGACTTTCCCTTAAAAGAGATTAATTTCCCAATAAAGAATCCCAACCTTTTGTATAGGCAAGCTCCATTTATACCTTTTAACACGTTTTGTTTCCGAAGGGATGAAATTTAAAGTACGGGAATTTTAATCGTATGTATCTCATTCTTACTAGTTATGAGTTCAGATTGAATATTACGATACTCTACAGTACCTGTGTTTTCAAAAAGCTGTTGGTAATACCCAACACCATCTAACAAATTAGATTTAAAGGCCGACCATTTTTTTATGCTCTTAATAGATAATTCATCAGTATACGTGGCTATATCGTTTTTTAAATACGCAACATACATCTGTAATTCTTTAACAAACATATTTGGTCTGTAAGTCTCTGAAAGCACTGTTGTTTTTCCATAAATGTGTCGTATCATTTCAGACAACGAGACTTCTTTATCAAAATAGGCCAAATTAGGTCCTGGACAAATGACCACACCCTGTTGTTGTCCTTTAATTGGAATATCATTTTCAAGATAAGAAGCATTTGCCAGGCCAACACAAAGACAGGATTTTTCAGTAATCTTAGTTTTAGCCATGTCATAGGTAGACGTGGTCATCGATTCCTTTCTAGCAGCAAGCGCGTCCAACTTAACATCTTGATACTTTTTGGAAGCCGTACAAATTCCTTCAGGGCCAAATTCCTTGCTCAAAGCTAAAAACTTTTTAGGACAAGAACTTCCCGCTTTGTTATTTGTTATCCGCTGTTGTTTATAAAATTCATTAGAAGAGCCCTTAATGGTGTTAAATGGCACTCCTAACGGAGAAATATCGCTCAGATATAGATCTGATTCTTTGGCTTCCGCCAATAATTTCCGCGTATCTACGTCTACAGATGTGGCTTCTGGAACCAGCAAAAATGGACTTCCCCAACCTACAGAATCAACCTGGTAATTGGCAATTAAAAAATCGTGTTCAGCAGCGGTTCCCACACCGCCTTGTACGGTAACTTTAACATCTAGCGGGGCGCTAGGAATTTCGATCTGTTTATCTGCCAAAGCCTTTACAAAAACAGCATGTATATCTTGTTGTAATTCTTCCTTTTTAATTTTAAACTCCTCTAAAATGGGTCCGAGCAAGAATCCTTCAGTGGCGAAAGCATGTCCACCACAGTTCAAGCCAGATTCAATGCGATATTCTGAAACCCACAACCCTTTTTTAGCCAGAAATTTTCCTTGAATCATTGCTGACCGATAGTCGCTGACCTTTAATGTGATTTTCTTTCTCAAACGGTTTTGAGTGTCTGGATAGAAATCTTTAAAGTTTTCAAAATAGCTATAAAGTCTTGGATTCATTCCGGCTGAAAGCACCACTGACGACTCCAAATTACTGTTGGCAAAACCACGAAGGGATGCATGCGCATCATTAAATTCTATAGGTAATTGCTCCGTGCCTTTAAAGTTATCTTTGTCAATCTTTGTCATAATGTTCACATCAATATCACCAGGCTGCATGTGCTCATCAAAATAGTTTTTAATGGTCTCCTTAACGAACAATCCCTCTTCGATCATCTTAGAAAGTCCATCCTTTATGCTCGATTTATTAGGGAGCATGTCTATGAAATTTTCCAAAACTAATTTGCTTGCTGAGACTTCTTCTTTAAACTTTATAAACTTATCCTTGACAATAGTATCTACTAAATTGAGATATGCTGTGATCCGCTTGGCGCGATAATCCTCAACCTTTTGAGATATTTCTTGGTAGGGCAAATTGAATTTCTGACTATAAAAAGCATTCATTTTTTCCAAAAGATCATCGTCAATAATACTTATGACGGACGAGATGCCGTATTGGGCCACTCTGATTGGACTATCTATAGTATATGCTAAACCCATTACAGGAATATGAAAATCATGGGTCTGTTTCGACGCTATCATAATAGGGATATTTTAAAATAAACAAGCGCCAAATATGAAACATTTTATACCATTATAATATGACAATTATCATACATCCTAAATACTAACCAAATGATTTCAGGATCACTACCCATTTATAAGGGAAGATGTTTAATTCTTTTCAATTTCGGCACTGCGTCAAAAGCATGTCAATGCGATCACACAAAAGAAAACGAAAATGTGGTGTGAGGCAAGCAATATAGAAAGTTAAGTATTTGTTAATCAAGGTTAAAAAGATTTGAGCAGAGAATTTGGCCATGGTGTTTTGGGCATGTCAGACAAGAGGGCTTAAAAATGGTAAAACGCATTCTCATAGTGCGTGAGTTCTTCCCTGTACTTATTTTTTAGAACGGCAATAATATCAAAGCGCGACTCCAAGTCGAGATCATTTTCAATTATATAGGCATCCATGGCTTTGACCAATAATTTGATTTTACTCGGCGTGACAAAATCTTGAGGATCGCCAAAAAAGTCAGAATTTCGAGTTTTGACTTCCACACAAATCATCATATTTTGATGCTTTGCAATGATATCTATTTCCGCTTTTTGATAAAAATAATTGGTGTATACAATCTCGTAACCTTTGGAGATCAAATATTCTAAGGCTAGCTTCTCGCCTATTTTCCCGAGTTCATTGTGTTGTGCCATGTTTTAGTATTCAGTTGGCAGTTCTCAGTTGGCAGTTTTCAGTTGGCACTATTCAGTTTGCAGTCCTCAGTATCCAGTCTTCGGGTGCTCTTCTCTCTTCTCTCTTCTCTCTATTCTCACTTCACACTTCTCACTTCACACTTCACACTTCACACTTCACACTTCACACTTCTCACTTCACACTTCACACTTCTCACTTCTCACTTCTCACTTCTCACTTCTCACTTCTCACTTCTCACTTAAAATTGTCTTACAAAAACTACCCTAATTTCTAAATTTCAACGTACTCGCCTCCTTACCTACAGAAAGTTCAACAGTATGACCCAGGATGAGTGCCCGATTGTCTTCTTCATGACCTGCTGGCATTTTAAAAGCAATAGGAAAATTGTATTCTGATAAGGCATCTAAAATTAATTGCTCAATAGAACTTCCCCATGGCGTGGTGTTTTTTCGGACTTTAGAAAAATCGCCCACAATCACACCTTTGCAGTTGTCAAAATATCCAGCCCGCTTTAAACTTTGCAACATCCGGTCTACGCTGTAAGCATATTCCCCAATTTCTTCGATAAATAAGATCTTTCCTGAAACGTCAATGCTGGTTTTAGACCCTAACATACTGTATAATAAGCTCAGATTTCCGCCTACCAATGGCGCTGTAACGGCTCCTGGTTTATTATAGCCTGAGCCTTCTAAACTATAACTTAAAGGCTTTCCGAAAAGCGCATCCTTAAAAGTTTGCACGGTTTCCTTAATGTCACTTAAATCTTCAGTTACACTCACCGCCATCATGGCGTGCATAGACTCAAAACCCTCTACATTCAATTGGCTGTGCAGGGCCGTGATGTCAGAATAGCCGATGACCCATTTCGGATTTTTTCTGAATTTTGTATAGTCTAATTTATCAATAACTCGAATGGTACCATAACCCCCACGAGCGGCCCAAATAGCGCTAACTGTGGGATTATCCATCGCTTCCTGAAAATCAGCACAACGTTCAGCATCAGTACCCGCAAAATGATTGCCATCAGAAAAAACATGTTTCCCTACAACAGTGTGCAACCCCCAACTACTCAACAAATCTTGGGCGCGTTTAATTTCCGCCGTTCGGTTTTTTAAAATTCCAGATGGCGCGACAATAGCCACGGTATCACCAACCTTTAAATAAGGGGGTCGGACCAGGTCATGCTGATCTTTAGATATTGTTTGTTGTTGTGCTGAAAACTCTTGAGTTCCAAACAGCAGTGCTAGGCAAGTTATAACGATGGTAAAGGTGATTTTCGACATAATGTAAAAATACATTTTTTTTCTAAATCGAGGTCAAATTGTGTATTTTTGTGCGGTCTTTAAGAAGACAGATCTCAGGTTCTATACTGTAGAAACCAGAACAGATTTAAAATTAATAAAAATCCACTCGACTTCGCGCGAGCACATATATTTCACAACAATGAACCATCCAAAACGCTATACCATTACCGCTGCATTGCCCTACACTAACGGCCCCATCCATATTGGCCATTTAGCGGGAGTTTATGTGCCTGCAGATATTTATGCTCGTTATTTAAGACTTGTTGGAAAAGACGTCGCATTTATCTGCGGAAGCGATGAACACGGTGTGCCCATTACCATTAAAGCTAAAAAAGAAGGCGTAACACCTCAAGATATTGTGGATAAATACCACGCCATCATCAAAACATCTTTTGAGGATTTTGGAATTAGTTTTGACAACTATTCACGTACTTCTGCCAAAATCCATCATGATACAGCCCAAGAGTTTTTTAAAACTTTGTACAACAAAGGCGAATTTATTGAAGAAACTACGGAGCAATTATATGATGCTGAAGCTGATCAGTTTTTAGCAGATCGTTTTGTAACAGGTACCTGTCCTAAATGTGGAAATGAAGAAGCGTATGGCGACCAATGTGAAAAATGTGGCAGCAGTTTAAATGCCACGGATTTAATTAATCCTAAATCGGCAATTACCGGCAACGTGCCGTCATTAAAGCAGACTAAACATTGGTTTTTACCATTAGATAAGCACGAAGCATTTTTAAAAGAATGGATTTTAGAAGGCCATAAAAAAGATTGGAAACCCAATGTTTACGGTCAAGTTAAGTCGTGGATTGACGATGGCTTACGCCCAAGAGCAGTGACTAGAGATTTAGATTGGGGCATTCCTGTACCGGTTGAAGGCGCTGATGGAAAAGTATTGTATGTGTGGTTTGATGCGCCAATTGGCTACATTTCCTCAACTAAGGAATGGGCTGATCGGGTTGGAAAAGATTGGGAACCGTATTGGAAAGACAAGGACACAAAACTGGTGCATTTTATAGGGAAAGACAATATCGTATTTCATTGTATTATTTTTCCAGCCATGTTAAAAGCGGAAGGCTCTTATATTCTCCCAGATAACGTGCCGGCCAACGAATTTTTGAATTTGGAAGGCAACAAACTCTCCACTTCCAAAAATTGGGCGGTTTGGTTACCTGAATACTTGGAAGATTTTCCAAATCAGCAGGATGTGTTGCGTTATGCCTTAACGGCCAATGCGCCTGAAACCAAGGATAATGATTTTACCTGGAAAGATTTTCAGGCACGAAACAATAACGAATTGGTGGCTATTTTTGGAAACTTTATCAATCGTGTGGTGGTGTTAACTGATAAATATTACGATGGTGTAGTGCCGGAAGCATCAGAATTTAGCACAGTAGATCAGGAAACTTTAGCCGCATTAAAAGCTTATCCAGATGTCATTGCCAGTTCTATTGAGCGCTACAGATTTAGAGAAGCGAGTCAGGAATTATTAAATCTTGCCCGTTTAGGAAACAAATATTTGGCTGATGAAGAGCCCTGGAAATTGGTAAAAACCGACGAAGTTCGTACTAAGACCATCATGTTTGTGGCCCTTCAAATTGCATCTGCTCTAGCCACCTTAAGTGAACCATTTTTACCATTTACGGCTGATAAATTAAAATCGATCCTGGGCATTGACGCAACTGAAAATCCAGCAAATAATTCCTGGAAGGATATCACTTCTAAAGACGTCTTGCTTCCAACAGGGCATCAAATTGGAAAAGCAGAACTGTTATTTTCAAAAATTGAAGACGATACCATTCAACAGCAATTAGACAAATTAGTAGCCAGTAAAAAAGCGAACGAAGTGGCAAATAAAAAAGTTGAGCCTCAAAAAGACACCATCACTTTTGAAGATTTTTCAAAATTAGATATGCGTGTAGGTACCATAATTGAGGCTGAAAAAATGCCAAAAGCTAATAAATTACTGGTGTTAAAAGTGGATACCGGGATTGATGTGCGCACCATCGTTTCAGGAATTGCAGAAAGTTTTACTCCAGAAGACGTAATTGGAAAACGCGTCACGGTATTAGTCAATTTGGCGCCAAGAGCTTTAAGAGGTGTGGAAAGTCAGGGCATGATTTTAATGACCGAAGCTGAAGATGGCGCATTGGTATTTGTAAATCCGGATACGACAACGGGAGCAAAAGTGCCTAACGGATTGCATATAAGTTAAAAAGGGACTTTTCTTTTTTAACATAACTTAAAACAGTTCATTATCTTTGAGTAACATTATCACATAACTTTATACATTATGAAATACGTTTTAGGTTTATCGCTTTTATTTTGTCTCTTCCTATTTAATTGTAAGACTCAAGATGCGCCACAAAAACAAACTGACACGAGTAGTCCTTCTAAAACTGATGTACAACTCGTAGGAGCAAAATGGATTTTAACCAAACTCAACGGAGATGTTGTGAACTTGAGCAACACTGAGTTACAACAGCCTTTTATACGCCTTACATCCAAAGACAATGGTGTTGGCGGGACTGGGGGTTGTAATCCTTTTGGCGGGACCTTTAAGCTAAAAGCCAATCAGACTATTGCGTTTTCTGAAATGTTGGCCACCATGCGCTATTGTGATGATAATGGTATTGAAAGCGTTTTTATGGGCAATCTTCGTAAAGCGGTCAGTTATACAATTATTGATAACGAATTAACTTTTAAAGACGAAAACGGTTATGTGCTCTCAACTTTTGAGTCCGTCGATGACAAAAAATAGCCTGAACGCAACCTGCTAAGGTTCATTCAAATAATTCCGATTAGCGTTTAATTTCAATACTTCCCGGTAAACTCAAAACTTAAACTTATGAAAAAATCACTTATATATAGTCTCTGTCTTGCCTTAACCTTAGTTGTGTTCAGTTGCAATTCCGGAACTAAAAAAGACACACAAACTACAAACCCTTCTGATATGGAGGCGAAATCAGACACTAGTCAAAACTCTTTAGATTGGGTAGGAACTTATGAAGGTACCGTACCCTGTGCTTCTTGCGAAGGCATCAAAACTGTCGTCACCGTTAATGACGACAATACTTATATGATAAAAGAGACCTACTTAGGGACGGAGCCAAGCGTTAATGAATCTAAAGGCACTTTTAAATGGGATGATGAAGGTCAGCGTCTCTTATTATCTGATGCCAAAAGATACCCTTATTTTGTTGGAGAAAACACCCTAACCTTATTGGATGCAGACGGAAACAGACCAACAGGCGATTTAAAATCGGCTTATGTGCTGCAGAAAGTTACGGATAAATTAGTGGGCGAGAAATGGCATTTGGTGGCTTTTAGGGGCAAGAAAATTCAACTTCAGGAAGCTAAAGGTGGACATCCATTTATAGAGTTTAATGATGATTATACGATTCATGGGTATACGGGATGTAACGATTTGCAAGGCGCTTATGATGTTGGGGATGCACTAAAAATCAGTTTTTCTAAATTGATCAACACCTTAAAATCATGTCCTGAAATGGAAACCGAAAATGAATTGATTAAAACCCTCACCAGCACCGCATCTTACGGTTTTGAAGACCGCGCTTTAGTCATGTATGATAAAGAACATCAAAAATTGGCCACATTTAAGGCTGCCAATTAAGTCTAAATTTTCAATTTATAGATTCTAAAACATTGTTGTCCGATAAAGAATCAAGACCGCTGCGCTGTTAGAATAAAGAATTAAGACTTGTTTGCAACTAACTGACAAATAACGATCATTTAAATTAAAATCGCACATTCCCTCTCGGTAGAAATAGTTTCTAAAATGCAAAGTCTCATTTCGGAAATCTTCTAATGTCCCTTGCTTTAAATGAGTTTGTTAATTTATTATTTATTTTTATCGGACACTAATGATTCTAAAACTGTTTGAAACTTCAAGCAGTTTTTTTTATCTTCCTATCTTTGCCAACCAAATTCAAAGCCAACCGATGCAGTTGATTTCCTATATTATTGCCCAGACCAAACTTCCAGAATCTTCCGTTAAAAACACGGTTGAATTATTAAACGAGGATGCCACCGTTCCGTTTATTTCGCGATACCGTAAGGAACGTACCGGAAATCTTGATGAAGTTCAAATTGGGGATATTGTAAAATTTAAAGAACAGTTTGAAGCGCTTGAAAAGCGAAAAACCGCCATCCTAAAAGCAATTGAAGAACAAGATGCGCTCACGCCTGAACTGCGCCAAAAAATTGAGAGCATTCAAGAATTGACGGCGTTAGAAGATCTCTACCTTCCTTTTAAGAAAAGCAGAAAGACGAAAGCGGAAACCGCACGGCAACACGGCTTGGAACCTCTGGCCAAAATACTGATGAGTCAAAATCCGTTAGACATTGAATCTTTGGCTCATAAATATGTCAAAGGTGATATCGCTTCTGCGGAAAATGCTTTAGAAGGCGCACGGCACATTATTGCAGAATGGATCAATGAGCGTACCGATGTCAGAAACAATATACGTCAGCAATTGGAGCGTTTCGCTATGATTTCAACTAAGGTTGTCAAAGCAAAAGCTAACGATGATAACGCACAAAAATTCCGCGATTATTTCGACTGGGAAGAAGGATTGAGTCGCATCCCATCCCACAGATTGTTAGCCATTTTACGTGCGGAAAGTGAAGGCTTTATCAAGTTTAAAATTAATATTGATGATGATAAAGCGCTCTCTAAAATTGAAGACCGTATTGTGCGCTCCAATAAGGCCTGTGCAGACCAAATTAGAATTGCCATTCAGGATGCTTATAAACGCTTGTTATTACCCTCACTCTCTAATGAAGCGCTCCAAAATGCTAAGTTAAAAGCTGATGAAGCGGCTATTTCTGTCTTTGCTAAAAATTTGAAACAATTACTGCTCGGCTCTCCTTTGGGAGAACAACGCATTCTGGCCATCGATCCCGGATTTAGATCAGGTTGTAAAGTGGTGTGTTTGGATGCGCAAGGCGGCCTGCTTTATAACGAAACCATTTACCCACATCCACCAAAAAATGACACTTTAGGTGCGATGAAAAAGATAAGTTCTTTAAGCGAGGCCTATAACATTGAGGCAATCGCTATTGGAAATGGTACCGCATCTAGGGAAACCGAAGCTTTTATCAGAAAAATTAGATTTAAAAACAATATCCAGGTTTTTGTGGTGAGTGAAGCTGGCGCCAGTATTTATTCCGCTTCAAAAATTGCCCGAGACGAATTTCCAAATTATGACGTTACCGTGCGTGGGTCAGTATCTATTGGGAGACGCCTGCAAGATCCGTTGGCAGAATTAGTTAAGATTGATGCCAAATCCATCGGCGTTGGGCAATACCAACATGATGTCGATCAAACAAAACTGAAAAAAGAATTGGATGTTGTGGTGGAAAGTTGCGTGAATGCTGTTGGAGTCAACTTGAACACAGCCAGTACAAGTTTATTGAGCTATGTGTCGGGCATCGGTCCTAAATTGGCAGAAAACATCGTGAATTACCGCGAAGAACACGGCGCATTTACCTCTAGAAACGCCATTAAAAAAGTACCGCGGTTAGGCGGAAAAGCTTTTGAACAGGGCGCAGGATTTTTAAGAGTTAAATCGGCCAAAAACCCATTGGACGATTCTGCAGTGCATCCAGAAAGTTATCCTATTGTTGAACAAATGGCGAAAGATTTAGGTAAAAAAGTGGACAATTTGATTGGCAACACGGCTGAACTCAAAAAATTAGATTTAAAAAAGTATATCACCGATACTGTGGGACTTCCCACCTTGCAGGACATCATTAAAGAATTGGAAAAACCAGGCTTGGATATTCGGGAGCAAGCCAAAGTGTTTACCTTCAATCAGAACATCAAAACCATCAATGATGTTGAAGAAGGACAATTGTTGCCAGGCATCGTAAATAATGTGACCAATTTTGGAGCCTTTGTGGATATCGGTATTAAAGAAAGTGGCTTGATTCATGTGTCCAATCTTTCCGATTCGTTTGTGAGTGATGTCAACACCCACGTGTCCTTACATCAACAGATTATTGTTAAGGTTTTAGAGGTGGACGTACCGCGAAAGCGCATCCAACTAAAATTGCACAAACCCTAATCTATTGTATTTCTTGAAGCACGAGATAGGTGGTATATCCAATAAATACGGCTAACAATACTCCAGATTCCCAACGGTCTAAAATCTTTTTTTTGCCGGTAAACATGGCGACAAATAAGAATAAGGTACCACCTACCAGAAAATAAATGTCCGTGTTAAACACGGGACTAAATTCAATTGGACGGACCAGAGAACTTATGGAAAGTATCAGGAAAATATTGAAGATATTAGAGCCAATAATATTTCCTATGGCAATATCACTGTTCTTTTTAAGGGCCGCAACCACACTCGTCATCAGTTCTGGCAACGACGTTCCAGCCGCAATAATAGTAAGACCAATAATCTTCTCACTCACGCCTAAATTGCTGGCAATAGACACAGCGTTATCGACAATCAATTTCCCGCCAATCACCAAACCAATCAATCCCAATACAATAAATCCCCATATTTTATAATTAGAGGCCGTAATGACTACCACGTCTTCAGTCGTGGAGACATCACTTTTCATCTGCTTGTAAATGTAAAATAGAAAGGACAGAAACAAGATGAGCAAGATGATGCCGTCAACTCTCGACAAGCCTATATTGCCAACTACATAGCCGTTGGCCAGTATCAAAAACACCAAAGCAGCCACCAAGGAGATGGGAATTTCTTTCCAAACTGTAGAGGATTGCACGGCAATGGGAAATATAAGCCCGACAATTCCTAAGATCATAAACAGGTTAAAATTGTTACTGCCGATAATATTGCCCAATACTATATCCGAATGATTTTCATAAGAGGCTACAGTATTTACTACCAATTCTGGTGCTGAAGTCCCGAATGCCACAATGGTTAACCCGATGGCCAAATCTGGAATCTTATTCTTTTTAGCCAAAAGTGTGGAGCCATTAACCATCCAATCTGCACCCTTAATAAGAAAGATAAAACCTAAAACAACTAAAAAACCAGAAAGTAACATAGCTTATATTATGAAGTAAATGTAGTGGAAAAATTGACACAACACAGGCCGTCCAAATTATTTTCTAAACTAGTTTCAGATAAGACATTAAGACTTCCACGAAGACGAAAAAGAAAGTAAAAGCCACTTCTATTTTACAATACAAATGAAATAGAAATGGCTTTTTAAGTGACGCACATTATGCGGCTACATTCTTACTTTTAGAATTTCTTTGCTTTTCAATGAATGCCAACCATTTTTCGGCACGCGCCTGCTCTTGATTTTGCGAGAAATTATCTTCAGCATTAAACAAAGTCAGGACTTCAGGTTGACGATTTGAGATAAAGCTAAACTCCAAATCGAGTCTAGACAACTCAGAATACTGCTTATCACCATTGGTATAATCTTTAGTAATTTTAGTAATGCTGCATTTTCTGACCTCATCCAAATTAATCTTTTGGATTTTAGGTTCTGGATTTTGTGTATTGATATACAATAGTATATTTCCGTGTTCCTGATGCCCCAAGCAAGTATTATTCCAGATGTCTTGGGTTGTAAATTGCACATTGTTTGCTTTTGCAACAGCATCAAAAGTTTTTTTGTTTTTCGACATTCCTGATTTATCTGCTAAGACGAATAAAACTACGGGTACGATAACGAGTAATGATACAAGGATCATCACCAAATTCATTGATATATGCATTGGTTTAAATTTTAAATTATTGACAGACGGATTAGGGTGTAATGAAACACCTCATGTTTTATTTTTTAAAAAAATAAGTGTCTATGTAAACCAGTGAAATGGGAAAATAATGGCTTTTGTAGATAGTTTGACCACTATTTGCTGGCCAATAGCGTAATATGAAAGCTGATAGTTTAAAGGCGTAATGTTGTTTTCACTAGGCTTATAAGGCTGTGGAATAAGTTTTACTCCTGGAACTTCATAGGTAAACGATTGATTGAAGTCAATAACCGCATCAAAAGTAAACGGCACATGGTCATGATCCTGTGACGCTACAATAGTATCCACTGGCATATAAGATGACACTGATGAAGCTGTCAGATCAGAAGACCCTAGCAACATCACCCATCCTAAAACATAAAATATGGCGCCTTTAATAGTGAACATTATAACATTCTAAAGTACAAAGGTATATCAATGTCATGTTAAAAAATCCAAAACAAGTTAATTTTATTTCCTTACAATTAAATAACGTTACCTTAACATGTGATGGTAGGAACAGAAATACATTTGCTTAAATAAAATACACATTCCTATGGAATTAATGATTGGAGCTATCGGGTTTATAATTTGTGCCTATGCTGTAATTGCAAACGACGTGATCCAAACATTGGGCACGTTTATGGCCTCCAATCACAATTTAAAATGGTGGTGGTTATGGCTGTTTGCTGTTACTATTTTATCTGCCACTTTAATCTATGGATGGGTGACCCACTCGGGTGACGTTTCCTATGGTCGATTGCTTAATATTCCTCTACCCGAAAACATGGAATGGTGGCTTTTGTTAGCACCTTTAACTTTATTAGTTATTACGAGGATAGGAATTCCTGTCAGCACCACGTTTATGATTCTTAGTGTGTTTTCCACTGGTCAGATTATCGAAAAGATGATTTTAAAATCGGTTTATGGATACGCATTGTCTTTTGTTTTTGCCATTGTGGTGTATGTAATCATTTCGAAAAAATTTGAATCGCCTTTATCCTTAGAAAAGTTAGACAAACATTCCCGCAAACACTATTGGTTGGTAGCCCAATGGATTTCTACCGGGTTCTTATGGTCGCAATGGCTCATCCAGGATTTTGCCAATATTTTCGTTTTTCTTCCGCGACAACTTTCGTTGACTGAATTACTGTTAGCACTGAGTGTTATTCTCGTACTTATGGCTTATATTTTCAAGAAACGAGGCGGCAAGATTCAAGAAATTGTGAATCAGAAATCGAATACCAAAAACATCCGATCTGCAACCATCATCGATCTTATCTATGGAGTTTTCTTGTTCATTTTTGGAAACCTCAACACCGTTCCAATGAGCACTACTTGGGTTTTTATAGGGATTTTGGCGGGTAGAGAATTGGCAATGACGTATTTGCTCAACAAAAATAAAATCAAATACACCTATATCATTATCGCCAAAGACTTAGGAAAAGTAAACATCGGATTAATGGTCAGCGTGGTTATTGCATTTATCATTCAATATCTAAAATAGATTTTATAATTTGCGCATTTCTGTTTGAAGACCAATACAAAACAAGTTCAGTCGTAAGTTAAACTCTCATGCTTAAAATAGCATTTCATCCTATTTACAAACATTCGTTACCTGAAGGTCATCGGTTCCCGATGCTTAAATATGAATTGTTGCCAGAACAATTAATATATGAAGGCACCTGCACCAAGGCCAATTTTTTTGAACCTGTAGTTCCAAATGATGCTCCAATTTTAAGAGTGCATACCCCCGACTATTACAATCAACTTAAAAATCTAACCCTCGATGCCAAGGCGGTTCGGAAAATCGGATTTCCATTGAGTGAGAGCTTGGTAAAACGCGAGGTGATGATTGCCGATGGCACTATGAAAGCAAGTGAATTTGCTCTAAAATTTGGCATCGCGATGAATATTGCTGGTGGCACTCATCACGCTTATTCTAATAGCGGCGAAGGGTTTTGCATGCTAAATGATCAAGCTATTGGCGCCCGTTATTTGCAAGATAAAGGCTTGGCTAAGAAAATCTTGATTGTTGATTTGGATGTGCACCAAGGCAATGGTACCGCAAAAATTTTTCAGGATGATCCTTCCGTTTTTACTTTTTCTATCCACGGGAGGGGCAATTATCCCTTCAAAAAAGAAGAAAGTGATTTGGACATTGCGCTCGAAAATGGTTGTGACGACGACACCTACCTTTCGATTTTAAAAGACTCCTTGCAAAAATTAATTACTGATGAACAACCCGATTTTATCTATTATCTGAGCGGGGTAGATGTGATTGCTTCCGATAAACTAGGAAAATTAAGTTTATCTATAGAAGGATGCAAAGCGCGCGACCGCTATGTCCTACAAACCTGCAAAGACCACAACATTCCTCTAATGTGTAGTATGGGCGGCGGCTATTCGCCAGATATCAAAATAATTATTGAAGCACATGCCAACACGTTTCGATTGGCTCAAGAGCTCTATTTTTAAAAATAATAACCAAAAAAAATTCCAAGCCCCAACTGGTACCAATTGGAATTTGGAATTTTATACTATTGGGATTGGCGTGTTATTTCCCTCCCAACATCAGCAGTTCATTACACTGAATTTCTGTCATATACTGCTTATGTCCATCTTTGTCATCCCAAGAGCGGTTGGTCAATTTGCCCTCAATGGCGATCTCCTTGCCTTTGGCGACATATTTTTCAACCACGTCTACCAATCCACCTCTAACAACTACGTTATGCCAATACGTACGCTCCACTTTGGTGCCACTTTTGTCTTTGTAACTGTCATCAGTAGCCATAGAGAATTTAGCAATTTTGTTTCCATCAGGGAAACTTACGATTTCTGGATCTTGTCCTAATCTTCCAATCAACTGTACTGTGTTTCTTAATGCGTTCATGAGTTCTAAAATTTAAAGGTTAAACAGTTAATACTATTGAATATCGTTCGGTCAATTCAACATGGCAAAGATGTGACAGGATCCTAATGTTAATCGGTAGTTAACTATTTAAAATCGTTTGTAAATATTTGTAGTCGTTTGTAAACGGGTAAATCAGACCATTAAAACACTATATTTGAGTCATGGCAAAGCTTCTCAGTTATTTCTACCCTCTTACAAAAAAAGTGCACTCAGACCATAGTGGCACTTTAGAAATTACCTGGTACAATGGCAGAAAGCATCTCGACACCAAAAACGCCAATTATTCTTATGGCTCCTTACAACGGATTTTAAAATTTGGTTTAGAAAAAATCAATCTAAAGCAAGTCAATTCTGTTTTGCTTTTAGGTCTAGGAGGCGGCAGCGTAGTTGAAACTTTGCGCCACGATTTTTCATATTCAAAAACCATTACGGCCGTGGATATCGATCCCGTAGTAATTGATATTGCCAAAAACGAATTTAACTTGAAAGACGATGCGCATTTGCATGTAGTTTGTGAGGATGCATTACATTATATGCAGACCAACAATAATCGTTATGATTTAATCATCATCGATTTATTTATTGATACGGAAGTGCCTATGCCCTTTTTAGCGCTCCCGTTTTGGAAACAGGTTCTCACGGCTTCAACCAGTAACGGCGCCATCTTGTTTAATGCCTCCTTAGAAAAAACAAAAAGTACTGCGCTTATTGCAGTGATTGAATTTTTAAAATCCCATAAATATCACACGGAAGTCTTTGAAAAAGTCAATAACACCAATACCCTGATTCTTTCAAAAGGATTGTAATTTAAAATACAGAAAGAAAGTATATCTTTAATACCCTAACAACAACCTCAAACCCATAACATGAACAAAGAATGTTTAGAATGTGGCGACAAGATTATCGGGAGAACCGATAAAAAATTCTGCAGTGATGCCTGTAGAAATTCCTATAACAATACCATCAATAAAGACAGCAAAAACCTTATTAGAAACACCAATAACAGGTTGCGTAAAAATTATCGGATTTTGGAAAGTTTAAATCCAGAGCAAAAAACAAAAGTTTCCCGTGGGAAACTTATCGAAAAAGGTTTTGATTTTAACTACTTCACAAGCATCTACACCACCAAGATAGGTACGGTGTATTACTTTGTTTATGACCAAGGCTATTTGCCTATTGAAGGGGATTATTATGCCTTGGTTAAACGGGAGAGTTAGTTTTACAGATCCTATTGATATTCAAACTGACTTATGTATATAGCAGATTTATCATCTTCAATTTTAAAAACTCTTTGTTCTGAATCAAAAGTGTATCGGTAATCATAAAAAGACATAGGAACGCTATAATCATCGCCTTCAAACGGATAAACTTTTTCAACACTAAAGATATTCGTAAAAAACGGCTTGTAATCTATTCTTAAAATCCCAATGGATTTAATCAGATTTAAAGGATTTCTTTTACTTGTATCATAATCTAAATACTCAATTTTCGTCTCCCCGTCAACATTTAATGACTGTATGTTCTTATTAGAATCATAAATTAGGCTTATATGGCGCTCATGACTGGTGTTAAATTGGGTTTTATAAGACGTAAGCATATCGCCATCAAACGTAAACTCTGCTATTTTTTCGTCTTTTGCATTTAACACTTCTGCAACATTGTTAGTCCACAAAATTGATTTATGAACCATTCCATCGCTAATCTCTTTAACCAACTGACCTTTAGTGTTATATTCAAAATAACTAACCCGACTGTGCTGAGGAAAAAGGAAGTTGGTGTAATCTTCCGAAATTACTTTGCCTTCTTCATCCATTGCGTAATTTTGTCTATACACGACTTTTGAAGTATCGTTTTTCTCCATCAAAGTATAGGTAAGCGTGGAAAATGTTTCGGGCGGCTCGTCTGCATCTTTTGGAGAACAGGTTAGCAACACCAAACCACAAAGACATAAAACAAAGTTTCTCATGAAATTTTCTTCCAAATAATTAAAAGTTTCTTAGGATTGATTATCCGTTATTACTTGTTCGAGTGGTTGAATTCCAATTATCCCCCTTCATTTCTAAGGCGGCCATTAAAATATCCTTTTGACTGATTTGCCCCACTAATTTGCCGTTCTCTAAAATCGGGAAGCGGCGGTGTTTGGATTCTAAAAACACGTTGGCAGCATCAAAAACATTCATATTCCCGTCTAAAGTTTCTACATTTTTAACCATGCGCTGTTCCACGGTATCATCTTCCATAGGCATATTGTAATACCTGCTTTCGCTAATTTGTTTTAAACAATCGCCTTCTGATATTATTCCGACCAATTCATTTTGGGCGTTAACTACGGGACCACCCGAAATTTTATTCTTAATCAGGATTTCTACCACCTCAATTACTTTCTGATCGGTTCTAAATGTAATCAGGTCTGTGGTCATATAATCGCACACTCTACAAGGCAACTGTGTGGTGCCTTTTTGCTGCTGCTTTCGTGCGCCTTGAAAACTCTTTATCGCCATAACTTATTAATTTAGTGAACTTTAAATTTAACGATAATTCCCCATTTAACCTAAACCGAATTACACCAAATTAATTTTGTAGATTTAACCTACCAACCAAACTGACGAATTATGCTTAAAAAAGCCATCTCACTTGCCCTTATAATTTTGGCTATCTATTGGAGCTTTTTCGCTTTAATGCCCACCCGTATTTCTGATCTGAATACTGAAAAAACAGCCTTCTCTTCTGAACGGGCTTTAATTCATCTCAAAAATATCACCAAAAAACCGCACTATGTGGGTTCTGATGAGCATGAATTGGTCAAAAACTATTTGATCACTGCCTTGAATGATTTAGGATTGGAAACCCAAGTACAGGAGGCGTATAGTCAAAATAAAAAATGGGGAAGCATTGTCAAACCCAAAAATATATTAGCACGCATTAAAGGCAGTACAAATTCTAAAGCCCTGCTCCTGCTCTCGCACTACGATAGCAAATCGCACGCGTCCTTTGGTGCTAGTGATGCGGGTTCAGGAGTGGTAACAATCTTGGAAGGCATTCGCGCTTATTTGAGCACAGGCAAAACCCCTAAAAATGACATTATTATTCTGTTTTCTGATGCGGAAGAATTAGGCTTGAACGGTGCTGATATTTTTGTGAATCAACATCCCTGGGCCAAAGACGTCGGACTCGTATTAAATTTTGAAGCGCGAGGCAGTGGCGGCCCGAGTTATATGCTGATAGAAACTAATGGTGGAAATCAGAATTTGATTATTGGGTTTAAAGAAGCTAATCCAGAGTATCCTGTCGCGAATTCCTTGGCTTATAGCATTTATAAAATGTTGCCTAATGATACTGATCTGACCTATTTCAGGGAAGACGGCGATATTGACGGTCTTAATTTTGCCTTTATAGATGACCACTACGACTATCATACCGCCTTAGATAACTTTGAGCGTTTAGACCGAAACACCTTAGAGCATCAGGGCAGTTATTTGATGCCTTTGCTCAGTTATTTTTCGGATGCCAACCTCAACACGTTAAAGAGTACAGAAGATTCTGTATACTTTAACGTGCCTCTTTTTAAAATGGTCAGTTATCCAAATTCGTGGATTTTACCAATGCTCATTTTGGCCATTCTTATCTTTTGTGCCTTGGTATTTTACGGACTCAAAAAAAGAAGCTTAAATGCCAAATACATGGCTCTTGGTTTCCTTCCGGGGATTGGCGCACTGCTCATTAACGGTGTTGTAGGCTATTTTGGATGGAAATTCTTATTGGCACTGTATCCGCAATACGGGGAGATTCTTCATGGATTTCCTTATAATGGACATCTCTATATTTGGGTATTTGCACTCTTCTCTACAGCGGTCTGCATGTGGCTATATAACAAAGTTTACAAACCTGAAAACACTGCCAGTTTAGCCGTTCCGCCATTAGTGTTATGGTTGATCATTTGTGGTGCCGTAGCCTTGAAGCTAAAAGGCGCTAGCTTTTTTATCATTCCTGTTTATTTCGGATTGCTAAGTCTTTTTGTATTGATCCGACAAAAGCGTCCAGATATTATTCTGATGACCTTTTTACTCTTTCCATTGTTGCTCATCATGTCCCCATTTATAAAAATGTTTCCGGTAGGTCTCGGACTTAAGATGATTGTTGCGACAACGGTTCTCGTCTCACTTATATTTTCCTTATGTATTACGGTTTTCGGATTTTCACGTTATAAAAATCGATGGGCGTTCTTATTGTTTTTTGCCGCTTTTGGATGTTTTGTAGCCGCACATTTCCAATCTGATTTTAATGAAGAGCGTCCAAAACCAAACAGCCTCGTCTATTTATATGATGCCGATAACGATGTGGCACATTGGGCAACTTACGATAACATCCTAGACACTTGGACCCAAGACTATCTTACTGAAGAGCCGGAGGTCTTTGACGCCGCTTCTATCAACTTTGAAAGTAAATATGGCACATCACTGTCCTACAGTAAAAAAGCAATCATTAAACCGCTAAAAACACCTTATATAGACATCCAAAAAGATACCATTATCGGAACTGTCCGACAGCTGCAGGTATTCATTTCGCCACAGCGCGCTGTGAATACCTTAGAATTTTATGCCGATACTTCAAATCAATTTATTTCCTTCAACATCAACGGTTTGGAAATTGAAAAGAACGCACTAGAAGATCATGTTTTTACGGATCGCATAAAAGACCGTTTGTTCAGTTATATGGTGACCGAACACAAAACTATAGAATTGAATTTTACGGTTCCGGCAACTCAAAAAACAACGTTCAAGGTATTTGAAGTCTCCTTTGATCTCTTGACCAATGAATTATTTCGAATTCCGGAACGTCCAAAGACGATGATTCCGAAACCATTTGTACTCAATGACGCCATAATCATAAAAAAAACTTTGACTTTTGAATAAACATATTAGTATTATGGGATGCGGATGGTTAGGTTTATCACTGGCTGCAGAATTGGTGAAAAATGGGCATCTTGTAAAAGGCTCCACCACATCAACTGATAAGTTTGAGCTTTTAAAAGCGGCAGGCATCGCTCCATTTCTAGTCACCATTTCCGAAGACAACATTCACGGCCACATTGAAGACTGCCTAAAAGATTCGGAGGTGTTGATCATTAACATTCCACCAGGATTGCGAAAAGACCCCAGTTCCGATTTTACAAAAAAAATGGCACTACTCTGTCAACACATTGAAGATTCGGATATTAAAAACGTCCTTTATGTCAGTTCGACTTCTGTTTATGAAGATACTTTAGACCTACCACTTATTACTGAAGAAAGTCCAACCGATGCACCATCTGCCACCGCTAAACAACTGATTGCAGCAGAACATATTTTCAAGACCAATCCAAACTTTCAAACCACCATTCTAAGATTTGGAGGGTTAATAGGCGACAAGCGTCACCCCGCAAAATTTCTTTCTGGAAGAACCAATGTCAAAGACCCAGAAGCCCCTGTGAATTTAATTCATCAGCAAGATTGCATCGGCATCATCAAAGCCATCTTGAAACATGAAAAATGGCAAACGGAATTTAACGCTGCCGCTCCGCAACATCGCACAAAAGAAGCCTATTACAACGCCATATGTGATGCCAAGAACATCCCTCGTCCTCAATTTGACCATTCCGAACCAAGCAAAGGCAAACGCATAGACAGTGAAAAAATACAACAGACTTTATCCTACCAGTTTGTTCATGCCCTCTAACAATTACCAGCTTTTTAAGAGTTTATTTTATTAATTTTTATAGATTTGGCGCTATTAATGTAATAACGTCCTGATTTAAAGACACTGAATATTTTATTAAACCATGAAAAAACTAATACTACTTGTTGTGGTGATGAGCTCCTTAAGCATCACTGCACAGACCAAAACAGAACTTCAAAAACATTTTGAAGGCTATTACA
Organism: Gelidibacter salicanalis; assembly: GCF_007997285.1. GTDB lineage: Bacteria > Bacteroidota > Bacteroidia > Flavobacteriales > Flavobacteriaceae > Gelidibacter > Gelidibacter salicanalis. Next base: position 581,679 of record NZ_VORX01000003.1, on the reverse strand, counting down.
AGCAAATGAAGAAGCAAGGCGATATACAAGGCGTTATTAACGCCATGACGCACCTTGATGTTATCGCGCCTACTCAAGCTCGAAAGGATACTTTAGCCTACATCTACGTTTCGGAAGGTCGTAATATGGAAGCTTTAAATACAATCGGAATTGAAAAAAGCGGTACTGATTCTGATTTAAATACGGAAATTAAAGCCATTGCTTTAAAAGAATTGGGCGACCGCAAGCGTGCTTTAGAATTTTACAATGTACTTTTTACAAAAGAAGCGACTCCAAGCGTCGCCTACGAAATAGCCGATTTAATGTTACAAACTGGCGATTTAACAGGCGCAAAGGAAAAGATTGAATATGGTTTAACCAACGCCACAGATGAGATGAGACGTACGTATTTTGAAACCCAACAACCGTATCAAACCTCCTTAAAAGCTGGATTCCTTTACTTAAAAGCGATTGTCGTTTATAGTGAAGATAAAGATGCAAACCAAGAAATTGCTTTAGCCACTTTAAATCGCGCCTTAGCAATTGATCCTAATTTTAATATGGCTAAAATTAGCAAAGAGGCCTTGTTGAATCGTAAGAAAGGAACGGACTAGGAGCTAGTATTAAGACCGCTTCGCTTAAAGTATTAAGATCGCTGCGCTGTTAGAATTAAGTATTAAGATGGCCTAAAAAGCCTAGTAGGGATCTTTTATGATATCGTAAATAATTAAAAAAGGCAGTCTATTTTTCAATAGACTGCCTTTTTTATATCTCATAGATTTTAGAATACTACCAAATTCTCACACGCTTTTCAGGTGCTAAGTACATTGGATCGCCTTCTTTAATATCAAAAGCTTCATAGAATGCATCTACATTTTTTAAAGGTTGTGTAGCTCTATAAATACCTGGAGAATGCGGATCCGTTTTAATCTGCGTTCTTAAAGCATCTTCTCTGGTTAAGGTTCTCCATACGGTAGCCCAACTCATAAAGAAACGTTGCTCAGGAGTATAACCGTCAATGTTTTCAGGACGTCCGTGCTTCTTAAAATGCAACTGCAATCCATCGTAAGCACCAAGGATACCACCAAGATCACCAATGTTTTCACCTAAGGTAAACTTACCGTTAATAAATACGCTATCCATTACTTCAATACCACTGTATTGTTCTGCCAAGGCGTCACCACGTTTGGTAAACTCTTCCAAATCTTTCTCCGTCCACCAGTTTTTCAAGTTTCCATCGCCGTCGAAACGTGCACCAGAATCGTCAAATGCGTGAGAAATCTCATGACCAATCACGGCACCAATTCCACCATAATTAACCGCTGCATCAGCCGTATAGTTATAAAACGGAGGTTGTAAAATAGCTGCAGGGAAAACAATCTCATTATTACGAGGGTTAAAATAAGCGTTTACAGTTTGTGGTGCCATGCCCCATTCTTTCTTGTCTACTGCCTCATTAATTTCAGAGAAATTCTTCTCCCTTGCCCATGTACTCACCGCCAACATATTTTGTGCATACGTATTGCCGTCTTTAATTTGAAGTTTTGAATAGTCTTCCCATTCATCAGGATACGCAATCTTAACCGTGAATTTATCTAACTTTTCAACTGCTTTCTTTTTGGTTTCTTCAGTCATCCAATCAGACTTCATAATTCTATTTTGAAACGCTTCAATCACGTCAGCAATCATTTCTTCAGCTTTCGCTTTTGCTTCTGGCGGGAATTTAGCCTCCACATAGAGTTTGCCAATAGCTTCCCCAACAGCCCCGTCAACTGTACCTAAGGCACGCTCTTCAGCTGGACGTTGTTTTTGAGCTCCATTTAAGGTTTTAGCGTAAAAATCCCAGTTGGCTTTCTCAATTTCCGTAGACAAATAGTTGGCTGAGTTATCCAAGGTATTCCAAACCATTAAGGTTTTGACATCTTCAATAGGTGTTTGCTTTAAAAAGTTTTGCAAAGACGACATGTACTTTGGTTGCATCACATTAACTGTTTCAATCTTTTTGTCGATTTTTAAGTCGTCAACCATTTTTTGCCAGTTAATAGCCGGGGTCATTTTTTGCAAATCAGCAAAGGCCACAGGATTATTATAATTACGTGCATCTCTCATGGCCACTTTATCCAATCTTGGCTCCGCCAATTTGGTTTCCATCGCTAAGATTTTCTTTGCTGCTGCTGTTGCTTTGGCTTCATCATAATCGATAAACTGAAGCATTTTTGCAATATGCGCTACATATTTTTCTCTGATCTCTTTTGATTTCGCATCCTGATCTACATAATAATCTCTTTGTAATCCAAGACCTCCAGGAAAGATCCAGGTCATGTTCATACTACTATCATTAAGATTTGGTGATGCAGCAATACCCGTAAAAGGCGCACTTACACCATCAACAGTAGCCATAACCGTTTGCATGTCACTCAGGTTTTTGATGCCCTCAATAGCAGTCAACGCAGGTTTAATTGGCGTAATACCAGCTGTGTTTCTTGCTACGGTATCCAATTCACTTTCAAAAAGCAACAAGGCTTTCTTTTGGTCCGTACCATCAGCGTACGTTCCTAACTCTTTTGAAGTCTTTACAATGTCTAAAACATCCTGACGTGTTGCTTTGCGTAAGACGCCAAAACCGCCCCAACGGGTTTCATCATCAGGAATGGTGGTATTTTTCTCCCAATTTCCATTGACGAATTTGTAAAAATCATCTTTCGGACTGACTAGGGTGTCCATGTTCTCAAGGACAATCCCAGGAATTTTTTCTTCTGCCATTGCGGTGTCTTTTTTTGGTTCTTCCTTACATCCTACTAAGGTTGTAACGGCCAAGCCAGTGATTGCAAGCGCATACTTAAGATTGGTGTTCATAGTGTTTAATAGATTTTATTTTGCCTAATTTAGGTATTAATAAGAAGCTTAAAAGAGGGATTTGTTACATCTTAACAAAAAATTAAGAAATTACATTAAGAATATCATATAGCATTCTTGCGAATTAAACCTTTGATTTCCATCCGTTTTCAACAAAAACTATTACTGTATCTTTACAGGAAGTTGAATCTGTTGCGCTTCTTTCTCGAACTTTTTATTCAATTGCAGTTTAAAATTTGCATCGGCTATAAGCAGCTCTTCAATAGCTTCCAAAAGCGATGCTTTCTTAATATTATCTAAGTTGGAAAGGTTTTGCAACCTTAAAAGATTCGTTTCTAACACCGTCATTCTCGATTTGATTGCAGGTGTAATCACTACCGGCGGCTGCTGCATCTTTAATTCGGTAATAAATTCTTCCATAATGCCTTTTTCGACCCTAAAGAATGACAAATTGCCGCTTTTTAAAAGTTCCATGTGACCTTGCAGATCTTGGAAGAGTTGCCAATCTAAAATTGCTTCGGAACTTTCCGGACTTAGGACATAATCCGTATACCTAAGCTTTTCAATGTCTTCTGCTTTAATTGTATACGATTTCTCCTGAGCCTCCAAAGGATCCACAACAGGTTCTGGTTCAGATTTACAGCTAAAGCAAATGAGGACAGATAATAAGATGAGCTGTTTGAAAAATGAGGACATGGGCAATGCTTAAATTTAAACCCAAAGGTAAATAAAATTACTATTATAACTAGGTTAGCTCAAAACAGACAAGAACTGGTAAACGATGAGTGTTACGCTCTGATTCCTTGCACTTGCTCTAATCATAATCTTCCCTATTAATTTTGAGATAAAAAAGATTTGATATCGCACCTATCGCACACATTTTTTATCTTGCTTTGCGGTTACAAAAATTCTTATGAAAGCATCCAATAGAAAAATCACCTTTAAAGTCCTTTTCGGCTATATCGCGCTCGGTATTTTAGCGGCTATTTCAGGATGGTTGGTGTTTTCAGAATTAAGAAATTTTACCGCTTCACAAACTGACGACCTAAAAGATCGGGATAAGCTGATCCGAATTAGTGGTTTAGTGGCGGATATTTATGAAAACGAAAGCTTATCAAGAGCGGCGGTACAACTCAATACAGACACTCAATTTAATGCGTATCTTTTACAGAACGACAGTCTGCTTTCTACCATTGACACGTTAACCAATTTGGTAAATAACGACTACCAAAAAGCATTATTAGATAGTGTAAAGGTCATTTTTGATAAGAAACAACGCGATTTAAATGAATTACGACGTTTAAAAGACAATAACAGTTCAGAAAAATCGATAGAACTGACCATTAATAAACTAAAAAGTATTGATCCTATTTTAGGAAAGTTGACCTTGGAAGATTATGTCGAAAATCCGAAAGCCATTGACCCAAAAACCAAGGAAGTTTTGGAAGGCTTTATTCAATTTTCCAATGATTTAAAAGCCAAGGATTCGGTAAGCAAGGTCGATCAGAAGCAAATTGATTCTATCGTGACCATCTCACGCAATATGCTCAATAAGATTCAAAGAGACGCCGCTTCACAGCGGCAGTCATTAAATCTTAAAGAGCGCGAATTGGTAGAGAATGATCTCATCACTTCACGCCAGTTACGGAACCTGTTGCGCACTTTGGAACGCGAGATGGTGGCCTCGTCACAAAGCATTATGACCCAGCGCCAAACTGCTTTAGACAAGAGTACCCGTATTATTTATTTAGCGGCCATCGTCAGTTTTATATTAGTAGTCATCTTTTCTATGGTCATCTTAAACGATTTTTGGAAGTCGCAGCAGTACCGTGAAAAACTGGAAAAATCAAACGCCTATACCAATTCACTTTTGAAAAGCAGGGAACAATTGATCAATATGGTGAGTCATGATTTACGATCGCCCTTGAGCACCATTTCCGGGTATAGCGAATTACTCCAAAAAACTGCGCAAAACACTAAAGATAGTAATTATCTGGACCATATTAAAAATGCCTCGAGCTATATGAGTCAATTGGTAGACGACCTTTTGGAATTCTCCAAACTTGAGGATGGCCACATTACCATAGAAAGTATTCCGTTTAATCTCCGCACCCTGTTGGATGAAACCAGTTCTAACATTAAAGCTATTTACGATGATAAGCCTATAGAACTTTATATTAAACACGCGCCACAATTGGACCGCACCATTGTTTCTGACCCCTTCCGAATTAAACAAGTGCTCTACAATTTAATTGGAAATGCCTATAAATTCACGGAGGACGGAAGTATCACCATCAGCACACACTTACATTCTAAAAACAATGTCCATACGGTGAGTATCAGTGTCTCCGATACGGGAATTGGCATCAGCAAAGAGAAACAGGAAGATATCTTTAACGCTTTTACCCAAGTGAATCAAACTAAGGCATCAAAACATTCCGGTTTCGGGCTTGGGCTTGCAATTTCTAAAAAGTTAATGCATATCTTAAAAGGAACCTTGTCTCTAGAAAGCGCCCCCGGACGTGGTAGTAAGTTTATCATCTCATTCCCCGTAAAACTTTCTGATGCGGTCTTGGAAACTACGCCTAACATTGTAGAAACTTCGCACTTAAAACTTAAAGCCGTTATTGTAGATGATGATGTGTCTTTACGCCAATTATTGACGGATGTTTTAGGGCAACACCACATCACAACCTATACCTTTGAAGATGCTAAAGCAGCCCTTGCCGCCATGGAAACTCTTAAATTTGACGTGGTGATTACGGATATTCAACTCCCTAAAATGAATGGTTTTCATTTTATGGAAACCTTTAAGAAGCAGCCTTTCTACAAGCAACAGCCCATTATAGCAATGACTGGAAGAACGGATATTGCCACTGAAAATTATATTGAAAGTGGTTTTTCAAAAGTTGTTTTTAAACCGTTTGCTTCGCACATTTGGTTTGACATGTTGCGAGAATTATTTCCGGAGCGAATTACCAAGCCTCATGAAAGTAAAAAGAAAACTTCGTATAGTTGCGACTATTTTGACACCAATTCCATTGCTGGTTTTTTGAATTATGATGAAGAAGCACTCAAATCACTGTTAGAAATATTTTTGAAGGACACCAAAAAACATATGTCCGAATTGAAAGTAGCTCAAGCACAAAATGATCTTCAAACCATCACCGATTTGAGCCATCGAATGCTCACGATGTTTAAACAGTTGGGAGCGCATACCATTGTGCCGCATTTATCAAAATTAGAACACACGAAAGTGGTGCATACTGAACTTTTGAATGCTTTGGATGCTGAACTTGAACCGTTCTGCGAAGCCATGGAAGCCTATATCAATCTAAATTATACTCCTTGAGCTTGTTATAAAGGGTTTTTCGAGAGAAATTAAGCAATTGTGCGGCCTTGGTTTTATTATTGTTGACCTCTTGTAGGGCTTTTACAATCAATTCCTTTTCATTGTCTTTTGTAGAGAATGAGCGCGTCATAGCTTCTTTGCTCGGCGCTGACAATTCTTGAGGCAATACCTCTTTTTGGATCAGCTCGCCGTTGGTCAATAACGTAGCGCGTTTGATGACGTTGGAGAGTTCCCGTAAATTTCCTGGCCAAGAGTAGGTTTGGAAGATTTTAAGGACCTCAGGAGAAAATCCGATAATCGATTTATTCAATTGCTGATTGGCATTGTCGAGAAAAAATTCGGCATAAAGGATGAGATCATCACGACGCTCCTGAAGACTTGGAACTTTAATGGAAAATTCATTCAAACGGTGGTACAGATCTTCTCTAAAATCGCCTTGTTCTACGGCATTCAATAAATCTTCATTGGTAGCGGTCAACAACCGGATATCAACTTCAATTTCTTCGTTAGATCCAATAGGTTTAATTCGGCGTTCCTGGAGCGCACGTAAGAGCTGAATTTGATTTTCATAAGTTAAATTCCCAACCTCATCCAAAAAGAGTGTCCCGTGATTAGCAGCTTCAAAATGGCCCTTTTTATCGTTAATAGCCCCCGTAAACGAGCCTTTTTTATGTCCGAAAAATTCGCTAGCCGCAATTTCTTTTGGGATGGCGCCACAATCCACCGCAATAAAAGGTTGTTGTTTTCTTGAACTGCTTAGATGAATGGCTTTGGCAACCACTTCTTTTCCGGTACCACTTTCGCCAGAAATTAACACTGACATATCCGTTGGGGCCACCAAGTTTACATGATCATACAATACTTTAGAGGCGCCACTAATTCCTTTAACCAAATTGGTAGGTAATTTCGAAGACTCTGAAGGTACAAGCGGTGTCTGAATAGTAGGCTTGTCTTCTGTGCTTGGTTTTTGAAGGGCGTTTTTAACCACTTGCAGCACTTCTTCCGGATTGAAAGGCTTTGAAATATAATCGAAAGCGCCTTCTTTCATGGCTTTAACTGCGGTGGATACTTCAGCGTATCCCGTCATTAACACCACCGGAATGGAGGCATCTTTAGCTTTAATATGATTTAAGAGTGAAATTCCATCGCCATCAGGAAGTCTAAGATCAGCAAAAACCAAATCGAACGTACTCTCCTTTACTTTTAGTTTAGCATCTTCGAGGGTATAAGACAAAATAACAGCATGGTGGTGACGTTCTAAAAAACGTTTCAACATTTCAGAAAAGCTCACATCGTCTTCAACCAAAAGAATGGTACTCATGGATTCCTCATTTGTACAAAAATATCAAGTTAATTTCAGTAAACCCTTTAAAAAAAACATAAAAAAAGGACGTTTTAAAAAAACGTCCTTTTCCTGCTCTAAAGTGGATACCTTATTATTTCTCGATCCAGTTTCCATCTTTGTCAGCATATACTGTTGATGCCGCTCCATCAACTGTAAGTTCTAACTTATATTCAAGCTTAGCGTTAACATAAGCTTTATCTAGAGTGGCGGTCTGAAAATCGGCAGCTAGTGCATCTTTCACCGCTTGTGGAAGCTCTTCTGCTTTGATCTCTTTGTACTCCTCTTGAGTTGTCATTACAACTTCATCACTTTGAGAGGTTGCTATTGCAGGAGCTGCAAATGATGACAATCCTCCTAATACTATTGCTGCTGATAAAATTACTTTTTTCATAATATTTTATTTTTAATAGTGTGTTTTAAATCTGTGTGCTCGTTAAATCTTAGAATAAAAACTTATTCTTTCTCAATCCAATTCCCATCTTTGTCAGCATATACTGTGGTTGCTGTTTCTTCAATCGTAAGCTCTAATTTATACTCAAGCTTCTCATTCACATAGGCTTTATCAAGTGTAGCAGTTTGAAAATCGGCCGCTAAAGCATCTTTCACCGCTTGTGGAAGATCTTCCGCTTTAATTTCTTTATACTCCTTTTGCGCTATCATAACAACTGCATCAGTTTGGGGTTTTGTGAATGCAGGAGTGGCAAATGATGATAATCCTCCCAATACTATTGCTACTGATAAAATTACTTTTTTCATAATATATGTATTTTAAAGTTTGTATTTAATACTGGTGTTCTCCTAGTCTAAAATGAAATAAACATGCCAGTACCCCTCAATACACGTCCAAATAATACAAGTTTATAATTTTCAATGCTTTATATGATATATCAGCTTAAGTGGAACATATCAAACTGTATAAACTGCACAGTTTTTAGCCTAGGTTCGTGTAAATGTTACCCAAACTATAAATTTTGACAATTTGAATATCACCATCTTATATAATTGACCACATTCATTCCTAGATATTCCATTTCCTTCAGAAAAAAACTTTGTATTTTTGCAGTTAAATCAAACAACAATGGCTGAAAAGATTCTAATTATTGGTGCCTGTGGTCAAATTGGCTCTGAGTTAACATATAAGTTGCGTAGTATTCACGGAAATGACAATGTCATTGCCTCAGATATTAATTACAGCAATTTAGACGTGGTCAATTCGGGTATTTTTGAAATTGTTGATGCACAAGATTACGGTTCGATTCTCCTTTGTGTTGAAAAGCACCGCATAGACACCATCTATTTAATGGCGGCTATGTTGAGCGCTACTGGAGAAAAGTATCCAATGAAAGCGTGGGATTTAAACATGAGTTCACTTTTTCATGTATTGAACTTAGCCAAGGCCAAATTTATCAGTAAAATATTTTGGCCATCGAGTATCGCCGTTTACGGACCAACAACACCTAAGGACCATACACCACAACATACCATTATGGAACCGAGCACAGTGTACGGCATCACTAAACAAGTGGGTGAGCGTTGGTGCGAGTATTACTTCGATAAATATGATGTTGATGTGCGTAGCATGCGTTACCCGGGAATTATCAGTTGGAAAACGATGCCAGGAGGCGGCACTACAGATTACGCAGTAGAGATTTATCATAAAGCCATTACGGATGGACACTATGAAAGTTTCCTTTCCGAAGAGACAGAATTGCCAATGATGTTTATGGATGATGCTATTGATGCCACCATTCAAATTATGAATGCGCCTGCGGAACAATTATCGATACGCTCTTCATATAACTTAGCGGCCATCAGTTTTACGCCTAAAGATATTGCTGAGGAAATTCAAAAGCATATCCAAGATTTTAAAATAACCTACAAACCGGATTTCAGACAGGACATTGCCGATACTTGGCCAAGATCTATTGACGATAGCGTGGCCCAAAAGGATTGGAACTGGACCCCTAAGTTTGACCTCACAAAAATGACGGACGAAATGCTCACCGAACTAGGCAAAAAATACGCCACTGAAAAATAAATAATTCACCTTAATATATAGAGAAGCACTTAAAATTTATTTGAAGTGCTTTTTTAATGCAATGTCAAGAGGCGATCTTTAAAAAAAAATAGATCATATAGGGTCCACCCATTCAAATCGCATGGGAGAGAAAGATAACTCCTATAGGATCGTAACAGCTTCATTAACATTCTTTAAGAGAATTTGATGAAATTGTTAATCCTATCCTAAATAAGAATTCTTTAAGAAAATCTCGGCTTTATATTTGTAATTTAGGTATCAACTTAAAAAACAAAAATTATGAAAACCTCATTAGAAGAAGCCAGAGAACAATCACATAAAGATACCGTTAACGTATTACAAAACATCATCGAGAAAAACTACGATGCTGAAAAAGGATATAAAAAAGCGATGCAGGATGCCAAAACACCAGCATTAAAGAATTTTCTAAAAGAACAAGCCGTCCAACGCAGTCATTTTGCTACTGCTATTGACCAAGAATTACGTCAAATGGGAGAAAAGCCAAAAGATAGTGGAAGCGTTACCGGAACCTTACATCGTGCGTGGATTGACATAAAAAGCTCCGTAGCAGGCAATGATGATGAAGCTGTACTGGAAGAAGTGATTCGTGGCGAAAAAGCAAGTGTGGATGAGTATGAAGATGTGATGAAAAATAACACCTTAGCACCAAATGTAAACACGCTCCTGCAATCTCAATTAAGAGATATTCAAGGCACCTTAAACCGGGTGAAAACCTTGGAAGATATTCAGGGCTAATAAAGTAATTGGTCTCTATATAATTTAATTTAAAACCCCGTATGATAATACGGGGTTTTCGTGATTTTAGGCGTTACATGTTCTGCATCTAAAACGTCACAATTAAAGGAAATCCGCTAAAAAAAAGTGTCTTGCAAGTCAGGGAAATAATGTATTTTTAACATCTCGCAGAACCATACCAAAACCCCAATATCTTAACGCAGCATTTAAAATCTCGAGTCAATTATATCTCATGGAATTACAAAAATTACACTTGATGCTTGCTGATGATGATAGTGATGACTGTGAGTTTTTCCAAGAAGCGGTAGATGAAATTTCTGAAAAATGTAATCTGACCATTGTCAATAATGGCGTAGAACTCATGAAATTTTTGGAATCTGAAACTGCAAATCTTCCACATATTATATTTCTTGATCTCAATATGCCTCGAAAATCAGGCATGGAATGTATGGCAGAAATTAAAGCCTCAGCCCGGTTAGACCACATTCCAATCATTGTGTATTCAACTTCGCTAGATCAGGCGGTGGTCAATGAATTGTACCAATTAGGGGCGCTTCATTACATCCAAAAACCTGCCGAATTTACGAGCATCAAAAAAGTTATTGAAAAAGCTTTAATTCTATTTAAGGACGCTAAATTACCATCGCGATCTAAAGAACATTTTATTATACAACCTTAATCAGTGCATGGGTATTACAAATACGACACATAAATTTTTAAACGGTGGTGGTGAAATGGGGAAACTCATTAGAGCCAAAGACTGGAGTACTACTCTATTAGGAATGCCAGAACAGTGGCCGGAAAGTTTAAAAACTATGGTGAGTGTCATGCTCGACAATCCTTTTGCAATGTACATTGCATGGGGCAAAGACTACACCCAAATATATAATGACGGCTACCGCCCTATTCTGGGTTCTACCAAGCATCCAAACGCTTTAGGTATTGGCACAAGAGATACTTTTTCAGAAATATGGCATATTATAGGCGATATGTTTGAAGGCGTTATGCAGGGTAACGCCATTGGCTATCAGGATTTGATGTTGCCTTTAAACCGCAATGGCTATATGGAAGAATGTTATTTCGATTTTGCGTATAGCCCTATAAGAATGGCATCAGGAGAAGTTGGCGGCGTTTTAGTAACCGTTATTGAAACAACTGATAAAATGAAAGCGGCCGCTGAACTAAAGCAACATAAAAATGAAATAGATTTTGTTATTGAGAACACCCAATTAGGCACATTTGATTACAATCCTTTAAACAATAAATTTTCTTGCAATACCCGATTAAAAGAATGGTTTGGTTTGCCTGCAGACGCTGATATAGAACTGTATCATGCCATCAATGCAGTTACAGAATCTGATAAAACAAGGGTTATTGATGCTATTAGTGAAGTTTTAAATCCCAATTCCAAACGCAGTTACGATATAGAATATACTATTAAAAACCCCCTTTCAAACAAACAAATCATCGTGCATGCCAAAGGTAGAGCCTGGTTTAATGAAGCCAACCAAGCTTACCGTATGAGCGGGACTTTAGAGAATGTTACCGAGCGTGTATTATCCAGGAAAAAAACAGAAGAAAGTGAGCGTAATTTAAGACTAATGGTGCTCCAGGCACCTGTAGCTATTGCGATCATGCGAGGTGACCATTACCAAGTGGAAATTGCGAATAAATTAGCTCTCAATATTTGGGGACGCACCGAAGAACAGATTCTTAATAAGCCACTTTTTGAGGCTATGCCGGAACTTGAATCTCAAGGTATTAAATCTTTTATAGACGAGGTTGCCACCACTGGCAAACGTTTTGAAACTATTGAAATGCCTTTAACTTTCACTGCAAATAATGAACATATCACCGTTTATATCAATTTTTCGTTTGAAGCGTTATTCGATATTGACGGCAACATTAATGGCGTTATGGCTATTGGCATTGATGTTACCCCACAAGTGCAAGCTCGGAAGAAAATAGAAGAGAGCGAACAACATATGCGCGCCTTGGTTGAGAGTGCGCCTTTCCCCATTGGAGTTTTTGTAGGCGAAGAGATGCGAATTTCCTTAGCCAATCAGTCCATAATGGATGCATGGGGCAAAGGACATCATGTAGTTGGAAAAAGGTATTCAGATATTTTACCAGAATTGGGTAATCAAGATGTTTTTAGCCAAATTAGGAACGTGCTCCATACCGGAATCCCGTTTCATGCAAAAAACCAACAGATCGATCTTATAACTGACGGAAAATTAAATGAATATTATTACAACTATAGCTTTACACCTTTATTTGACACCACAGGCAATGTACATGCTGTAATGAATACTGCTGCTGATGTAACTGAGCTTCATCTCGCCAAACAAAAAGTAGAAGATAGTGAGAAGAAGTTTCGCGACTCGGTAATGCAGGCCCCGCTGGGTATTGTTATTTTCAGAGGTGCAGATAATGTTATTGAAATGGCCAATGAAAATTATTTGCAGTTAATAAATCAAAGTAACAAAGAATTTGTGGGTCGGCCACTTTTTGAGTCTTTACCGGATGTAAAAGATACGATGGCTCCAATAATTGCTGAGGTCTATGAAACGGGCAATGCCTTTTATGGTTATGAATTTGCCATTATATTAAATCGTAATGACAGTCTTGATACAGGGTACTACAATTTTGTTTACCATCCGTTAAAGGAAAACAATATTATTACAGGCATCATGGTAGTAGCGACTGACGTTACGGCAACGGTGAAAGCCAAACACCTCATTGAAGAAAATGAAGAAAAATTAGAATTGATTATTGAGGCAAGTGATTTGGGTGTATTTGATGTTAATATGAAAACTGAAGAAGTCATTGTCTCAGACCGTTGTTATGAAATTTTAGGCTTTCCTATTAAAAATCATTTATCCCGACAGGATCTTATTTCCCATCATCATCCAGATGATCTCAGTTTAAGAACTAAAGCCTTTGACGACGCTTTTAAAACTGGAACCCTTCATTATCAAACTAGAGTCATCTATGACGATAAGTCACTCCATTGGATTGATGCAAAAGGTAAGGTATATTACGATGACAAAAATCAACCTGAACGTATTCTTGGCACCGTAAGGGACATTACGGAAGAACGCTCTTTTCAACAGCAATTATTGGAGCGGGAAGAGAAATTTAGACTTTTGGCTGATTCCATGCCCCAGCACATCTGGACCTCAGATCCACAAGGTAATATGAATTATTTTAATAAATCAGTATTCCATTACTCTGGTCTCACTTCAGAGCAGTTAGATAACCAAGGCTGGATTCAAATTGTGCATCCGGATGAACGCGAAGAAAACCTCAAGGAATGGACCAAAGCTGTGAGAGCAGGACATAATTTTTTAATGGAACATCGGTTCCGAAAGCATGATGGTGAGTACCGTTGGCAACTCAGTCTGGCGATACCTCAAAAGGACAAAGATGGAAATATAAAAATGTGGGTGGGGAGCAGTACGGATATTCAAGAACAAAAAATATTCACTACCGAGTTGGAAAACAAAGTGCAATCAAGAACCCGGGAGTTGCAACAGAAGAATCTCGATCTCGAAAAGATGAATAAGGAGCTGCAGTCATTTGTTTATATCTCAAGTCATGACTTACAAGAGCCCCTTCGTAAAATACAGACGTTTTCATCGCGGATTTTAGAAACGGAGCATGAGCGTTTGTCAGATACTGCCAAAAGACATTTTTCTCGAATGCAAAAGTCGGCGCAACGTATGCAAAATTTAATTCAAGATTTGATTGCTTATTCTAAAACCACGGTAGAAGAATCGAAATTTGAAGAGACAGATTTGCAAGAGGTTATTGATGAAATTAAGGAAACCCTTAGTGAGGAGCTGGAACAAAACGACGTCACTTTAAAGCTCCGTAACATTTGCGACATAAAAATTATTCCGGTTCAATTTAAGCAAGTTGTGCACAATCTCATAAGTAACTCGATTAAATTTGCCAGACTGAACCATCCGATTGTCATTGAAATAAATTGTGATGAAGTTGATGGTAAATCGGCGGGAATTGATGGACTAGATCCTGATCGGCATTATTCACATATTCAGTTTGTCGATAATGGGATTGGTTTTGAACCTGCCTACAAGGAAAAAATATTTGAAGTGTTTCAGCGTCTGCACAGTAAGGACGCTTATACCGGAACTGGCATAGGTCTTGCTATCGTTAAACGAATTATTGAAAATCATGAAGGTTTAATTTTAGCGGACGGGCGTTTAAATGAAGGGGCTACATTTAACATCTATATTCCAGCTTAATGCCAGAATAAAGAGTATTTTAAACGGCAAACCACTTGCAATCCAGATCAGAAGCTTAAAATTATTGATCTATTGATTATGTAATTATATTATGAAAATTTTTATAAAATTTGATTTTACCCAATTCTGTTCGAGAATCCTCGACGAGAAGTTGGATGAACTGAACATTAAATACCGAATGTTAAATTTTGGCGAGATTGAGTTTTTAGAAATTGTCTCTCCAGAAAAATTGAAAGCTTTTGATTTGATCCTAAAACAATATGGCATTGAAAAAATAGAGAACCAAAAAGTTATTTTAGTTCAGAAGATTAAAGATAGTTTAATTGATATGGTTTTTAACGCTGACGATACTAATAATGTTAAAAGTTCCGTCTATTTATCAGAAAAACTTGGGCATAGTTATGGGTATTTAGCGAACCTCTTTTCTGAAGTAACCTATACATCCATTGAAAATTTTGTTATTCTGCAACGCATTGAATACGCTAAATCCCTTATTACAAATACAGATTTTTCCCTGACTGAAATTGCGTTCAAATTACAATATTCCAGTGTGGCGCATTTAAGTACCCAATTTAAGAATACAACGGGAATCACCCCAACTACATTTCAGCGCATTATTGCAAAAAGAAGATCATTAAAAAACACTAAAGAATAATAAGCAAAACCATGCGAGAAGATTACACCTATGTTGTACTGGCAGATGACGATGAAGATGACCGTCTATTTTTTATAGAGGCCTTTGAGGAGCTCAAAATACAAACAAAAGTTGAAGTTTATAAAGACGGTATTGAGCTGATGTGTGCCTTAAACCAACCGGAAGCTGTGTTGCCAAATATTCTTTTTTTAGATTTAAATATGCCAAAAAAATCGGGATTGGAATGTCTAATAGAAATCAAGGAAAATAATCGGTTTAAAGATATTGCCATTGCCATTTACTCCACTTCTGCTTCAGAGGAAGATATTGAAAACACTTTTGTGCAGGGCGCCAATATTTACATTAAAAAACCAAGTGCGTTTAATGATCTTAAAAAAATTCTATCAGATGTGGTTACCATTAACTGGCAATATCACACCAACGGATTGAATAAAGACAATTTTTTATTACGCTTATAATTATGCCATTTAAATTCATTTCAAATTCTGAACGCTTTCTAAAAATTATTTTTGGGGTCAGTTTGTTTGTGGTTTTAGTTATGGGCGGGGTGGCTTATAGATATATCAAGGAACTATCCAATTCCATCAATGATGTGCAACACAATTATCAGGTGCATATTGAATTGGAAAAAATGCTATCAGCGCTTAAGGATGCTGAAAGTGGAAAAAGAGGGTTTATTATCTCACAGGATAGCACCTTTTTACTCCCGTTGTTGTCCAGTAATCAGCAAATAGAAAACAGTTTAGAAGAACTAAAGAAACTCACCTTAAAAGACCCTCAACAACAAGAGAACATCGCTGAACTGAAAGAGAAAATAGACAAAAGCTTGGCCATCTTTGAGAAGACCCTACAACTTTCAATCGCTAATAACCCTGATTCTCGAGAATTTATAGCAGGATTTAGAGAGGGCAGACAAACTATGAATAGTGTGCGGTTTAAAATTAATGAAATGACCGCGCACGAAAATGATGTTCTGGGATTGGCAAAGGAAAAAAGTGTAAGACGTCTTTCTAATGCCCCAATGTTATTGTACTATGTACTCATTCTGTCACTTTTAATTTTATTGTTGACCTATCTTCAAATCAGTAAGAATTTAAAAGTTTTAAAGGTAAAAAACGAACTTTTGGAAACCTTTAAAAAATCAACCACCCAATCAGAAGTGATCAGCAAACACGGCAACTGGATTTGGCATGTAGAGGAAGACGTTTATGAGTATTCAGATAATTTATTTCGCTTATTAGGTGAAGAGCCTCAGTCTTTTGAACCTAACCTGGAAAATTATTTGAGTTTCGTCCATCCGGATGATGTGGAAAAATTGTCAGAGCATGTGTCTCAAATGATTGAACATGAAGACTTGCCTTTCATTCATTATAGAATCATTCAAAAGAATGGCAGTATCAAGCATTTTAAGGCATATGCCAAAATTCTGGTCGATGCTGACGGATATAAAAGATTATTGGGGACCACTGCCGATATTACAGACGAGATTGAAAATTACCGTCTTATTGAGAAGAGAAACCTCGAATTGGAACGTAGTAATAAAGAATTGTCCTCTTTTAATTATGTGGCCAGCCACGATTTACAAGAACCTCTGCGCAAAATTCAAACCTTCTTATCCCGATTGGAAGATAAGGAGAAAGATAATCTATCAAACAGTGGAAAACTATACATTGAGCGCATTAAAGCCTCCTCTTCACGAATGCGTTCTTTAATTGACGATTTACTTCAATTTTCGCGAACCAATAAATCAGAAGAAGCATTAGAAGATTCCAACATTAATATCTTAATTGAAGCTGCTAAGACTGACTTGGCTGAAATAATCGCGGACAAAAAGGCGCGTATTATTGTAGATGACATTCCGTCCATGCGCGCTATTCCCTTTCAAATAAAACAATTGTTTTTAAACCTGCTCAGCAATTCCTTAAAATATAGCCGCGAAAATACCTCTCCATTCATAACCGTAAGTTACTCAAAAACCAATGCTTCAGATGTACCAAAAGTAAGTCACACCAAATATAATGTCTTTCATACTATTACTATAATGGATAAAGGTATCGGATTTGATCAGGATTATGCCGAAAAGATATTTGTACTCTTTAACAGACTCCATAATAAAAATGAATATTCTGGTACGGGCATCGGCTTATCTATTTGTAAGAAAATTGTCGAAAATCATAATGGGTACATTATAGCCAAGGGAGAGGTGGGGGTGGGCGCAACCTTCACCATATATCTCCCCATTACCTAACGTGATTGCCACATTGCCGCATAAACCACCCAAAATCATGAATTTAGGGTGGTTTTTTTATGCTTTTATGGGAATTGTATAACCGATTCTGAAAATGATGTAAAAGAAAACCCTCGGGATAGAGGCATCTTTGTATTGTACTTGATAAGTAACTAATATGCACGAGGAATTTAAAATGAAGACGTTCTTTTATACAGTATCTGTTCTCATGATTATTGGATGGGCCTTAAGCTACTTTGTATACTCTTTACAACCTTCAGTCCACCTCTTACTGCTTTTAGCTATTGTGGCGGGATATATAGGAATGAAAAGAAAAGATTGAAGTTATAAGATACTAATACATATCATAATACCCACCAAAGACCAACTCATATGAAAACCAATCAAGAATCTGAATTAAAACAGTATGCAAGAGTAGCACGTGTTTTTCCAAAAATCAATATGAATGCTACCAATGCAAAAATTAGAGTTTTGGCCAAAGCCGAGCCTCAAATTTAAGACCAACACAAAACACAATAATTAACCACTAAAACCATCACATCATGATTAATATAGCATCTAAAGTCAACGATTTATATTCCTTTTTCGAAGCACTCAAAAATGAAATTGGTGGTACGCTAGCGCAAGCCAACAGCGAGTGCAAACTAAATATAAACAACGATATAGCACGTGGTAGCATACGCTCCATTGCTTTAGAAGACGGTCTAACGGTATTAGAATTTGATATTACCGCATTTGAGAATATCCAACTTACTATTGACACCCTAGTAGGATCAAATGTCAATTTTATGTACTGTTCAAAAGGGAAACTTTCACATACTTTTGAAGAGTCGACTACTACGACAACTGTTGACGCTTTTCAAACCAGCATCATCGCTAACATTATTTCGGGTCAAAACATCATTTTATTAGAAAAAGATATTGAAACGGTAGCGACACTTATCTCTGTTAATACTTCTCACGAAGGAAATAGCAGCTCTCAATGGGGCAGCAGTTTAAGAGATGCATTTATCTCTAACAAAACTGAAGATTATGTGTATGTTGGATCATACAACCTTAAGATTGCCGAAAACATTAAACAACTACAATGCATCAAGCAAGATGGTTTAGTGCGTCAGTTGTTGACTAAAGGTATCGTTAATGTCATTTTAGCGCTAGAGATCGATCACCATAACAAGGATATCGAAAACTTAGATATGGAACCAACGTCGTTGACTAAAATGGAAATCGGCTTAATTGCAAAACTTACAGAATACATTAATGAGTTTCCAGATTTAGACCATAAAGTCGAAAACTTAAGTGATAGAGTTGGTTTATCTGCCGCTAAATTACAAGAAGGCTTTAAGTTTCAGCACGGGTTGACTATTTGTGAATACATTCGTTCTGTAAGATTGACAAAATCTGAAGAATTAATTATTAATACTGATTTGAATATTTCAGAAATTGTTTACAGTGTTGGCTTTACCAGCAGAAGTTATTTCTCAAAAATCTTTAAAGAACGTTACGACTGTACACCAAGCGATTACAAAAAAAGTAAGTTAGCTGTTTCAGCATAATATATATCAAGTAGTACTTAAAAGAATTTAAGTACTAATTAAGAAAAGCTCTAATGAAAATTAGGGCTTTTTTGTGTTTATAATACTTGGGGCTTTATGTTTTAGTCGTGGTGTAAAAAAAAAATAAATGGGAGAATACTGAAACGGCAGTAAACTGTGTGCCATGACTACTTCCATAACTGTTTCATTCATAATGCACTTCAACATTATAACAAGGAATTTATGGAGATTGCAACAAACTGTGGAATCAATAAATCAATCAGTAGTTATCTCGCTGAACATAGTTTTGCAAACTGCTTAAAACAAAGAGGAATCGCTATATACATCATCAGTGAATCTATGTGACATCAATATCTTGCTGTCACGCAATCTTATCTCAAAGAATTTTGACAATTCCTTTTTTGGATGATGCAATCAAAATATTGGTGTGAGAATAAATTATATTATTAAATTCATCTTATCTCGTTTAGCATCGAAATCATTGTAGAATAATGTCACTATCAATATTCAACTTTTGATGTAGAGCTTTGGCCACATTCAATGTGATTTCCCTTTTACCATTCAAGTATTCACTTACTCTTGATGCACTGGTGTTCAAAAGCGTGGCGAGATCCTTTCTTTTTAAGCCCATTTCAAACATGCGCAATTCAATCATTTCTTTTAAGGTTGGAAGACCTATAGAAAAATGCATTTCTTCATAGTGTTCAATAATATCACTGACCTCTAAAAGCTCTATAATACGAGGATCATCTTCAGGTGCATCATTTCCAACCTCTTTCAATAGTGCCTCTAACCGAATATTAGCTGCAATGTATTCTTTATGTGTAACTGATTTCATGATTTTTATAGTTTATCGATATTCTTTATTTTGTCGTAATCTTTATGACTACCTACCCAACGTATATAGACGCGTTTAATTTTAAACATAACTATTCCGACAATCCTGTAATGGTTTCCTTTGACATTAAAAACATATCTGTCATTTCCAACAGCATCAGCCGAGTTAAATGTGTTTTTTAAATCCGCAAAATTATTCCATTCAGCTTTCTTCGTTATCTTATACCAATCTCGCAATGCTGTTGCAGCATTGGTGTCTTTCGAGAAATAGTCTCTTAACTTCTTGAAGGAAATGATATGCATGTAGAAATGCAACTAATTATAAACCAACAAAGATAAAATAAATATTACATATTTGGTAATTTACTTACATTTATTGTAATTTAATACTATGGTTCAATGGCTTGATAAACAAAAATCACTTTAAGTTCAATGCGTATTAATCACTCTAAATAGTCACATCAAAGATTAATATACCGGCTGCAATAAGCTACATCATTTTTTAATATGAATAAGGGGTTTACTTAAAACTCAATGTTATTCTAAATATCATCTCGTTACATCTAAAAAACTGGAATTCGTTGTGCATTGAAGAATAAAAAAAAGGCGAGTTTGATGAATTAAGAATTACAGAGAGCACTTTAGAAGTCCTAAAATGGAGGTTTTATAGGTATGATTTAAAAGGGCAATGGCAATTATCAAAGCCAAAGATTCGGAACCACCCCAAAACAAAAAAGAGCTACATTTTCATGTAACTCTTTGTTTGCTCCTCCTCTTGGGCTCGAACCAAGGACTGGTATAAAATGAATTACAACAACTTCAGCTTTAATTTGTTCTATTGGTATCCGAATTGTATGCCTTTTATTTGTTTTTATTAATTATTAATAAAAGAGTTCTCTATTATTTCGGCATAGGCACTTCCATAGCCAACCCTACCTTCCTTCTTCTTCTCAACTTTATGCACTTTAAGAAAATCTTCTAAATTTTTATCCCTAGTACTCCCTGACAAATGCATAAATGGCAAAACGGGAATTTCATTAAATTCTTCCAAATATGTTTTATTGTAATCAATTCCATTACCTAATTTTACATATTTTTTTGAAGTTAATTTTAAAAAAGCTATACTACCAAATGTAATGATAACATCAGGTTTTAAGAAATCGATTTCTTTTATTAAAATAGATCTTTGATTCTCCACTGATCCTTGTTGTTTTGGATAGTAATTATAACTTCTTGTCATTTTAGGATTATCCACGTAAAAGAAGGATTTATAAATATCTGTGAGATACACAAAATGATTGGCACTTAAAGATTCCACAAATGCCCAATAAGCTTTTGTTATTCCATTACGAGCCGTTTCAGAATGGAGTGCATAAGGTGTGCTAATTAAAACATTTTGATGAATATTAGCCTTCTTAAAATCAGTTTTGTTTCTTAATGGATCTACACCAACAATCATGATCCTTTTTATGTTGGCTTTTAAATCTCCAAACCAAAACGGAAAATCAACCCCTAGCAAATAGCTGTTGTGGGGAACGCACTGTAATGATTGCATTAGACTCCTATCAAAAACACTATTACTCGCTTTTTCATTGTTTTGCCATTTCTTATAAATATCATTTAAATCATTCTTAGGAATATCAATGACATTCTCACGAATCGTTTGCTTTACAAAATTTTCAATTTCATTGTCAGTCATATTCAGATTGTTCTTTTACAGTGTTTATCAAATTGAATCTATCAAAACTTGGATAGATATTTATTAAAAAATATTAAATACTGTTAGCGGCAATTTATTCAAAGGATATGTAATTCTAAAAAATGAGGCGAATTGCCAATATGCCAACTTTTTTGATAGCATTTTGAGATTAACCTATATTTTCATTAACAGTGTCAATGAGGGATACTATTTTCCGCACATCATCATCTTCAAATAACCCAATTACACCACTATCATTGGCTTCGTTGAAGGGAGGTTTGGTAAGTAGCTTTTTATCAAGTGTGCCATTGACGTTTAAATAGTTAATCAGTGTTTGAATAAAAGTAATCTGAACTGGTTTTAAATTTTTGTCATCAATAAAGTTGGCAAATAGGCTATTTACTGTTTCAATATCCAACCCAACAACAGATCTTATAAATTTACCTAAGGGCTCCTCTCCATATTCTTTAATATACTCTTCCTTGGATCCTAACTCGTCATTAAATAAAAATGATTCCAACAATTCAAGCTCCTTAGGAGTGATTGCAATGTTCTTGTGTAATTTATCAATTACTAAATGTGATTTATTCTTTCTAATAAATGATTCCACTCTGTCCCGATAACTCTTCAATCTTGTGTAAGCAGGCATGATATCATGTTCTGTAACTCTATCTTCATGTAAAACATCCTTAAAATTGGTGTAAATAATTTTGACCTCTTCTTTTTCAATAAATTTCAATAAGTCACGAATTTCAATACGTATATCTTCAACAGCCTTGACATTGATATTTACCCAAAATTCCTCGTCTTGAATTTGATTTATTGTAGATAATTTTTCCTTAATCTTTGGAATATTTCTTTTCCTGTAAAGACTTTTACCTATTCCATATATGTTTTTTATATAGCGATCTTGCAAACTCATATTCCCAACAAGCATTGCTAATTGTAGATTTAAAATGAGTAAATCAAAACGCTTTGCACGTTCATTTACATCATTTGTATAGGATGGTAATAATGACAAATTATTCGAAATATCTGCATTATCAGTTAATGACAAGTTATCCCATCGAGTTCGACTTTGAAACTCCTTTACTAACCTCCAGTGTTTTCTCACTTCAAAACGTTCTTCATCTAAATCTGCAATTAAAGTGTAAAGCTGGTTCGTGTAATTCTGAGCCAACTCATCCTCTTCAATTGTTGCATCTGAATTATCCCTAATGGTAGTAATAATATTCAGTTTAAGGTCAAAAACTTGCTGTGATAAGGCTTTAGAACTACTCGCATTAATACCATCAGGATGCTCACCAAAAAAGGAAAAATTATCACAGATATCAAAAATTATAAAATGCTCTTTATCTATGCCTGGACCAAACAAATCTGGTCTTAATCGTGTTCCTCTGCCAATCATTTGCCAGAATTTAGAATAAGATCTTACTTGTTTAAAGAAAACTAAGTTGACAACACGAGGTGCATCTACACCTGTATCTAACATATCTACAGACACCGCAATTTGGGGTTCTAATTCTATTTTATCTTGACAAAAATTTTCTAATAAATCCTGTGCTTTACTTTCGTAATTATCAATAACTCTTAGAAACTTGCCTGAATATTCTGGATAATTCTTATTAAAGCGTTCTTCAATAAAAATTGCATGTTTATGGTTTTTTGCAAAAATGATTGTTTTACCTAATTTATCGCCCCCCTCAACTTTTATTCCATTGTTCATTAGGTAATCCAATACCTTATCTATGGTATCAGCGTTAAATAAGAACTTATTAATTTGCGATTTTTCTATGACATAATCTTCCTCTTCGTTTAGATCAACGTCATCGAAGGTGTCCTCAAATTTCGCCTTATCATCTTCGGAGAGCTCTTTGTATTTTATACCTTCATATATGAACTTGACAGGAACTTCTATTGCCCTAGGAGGCACAAGAAATTTATCTTTTACAGCTTGATTTAACTCATATGCGAATGTGGGATTATCATCTTCAATTTTAAATAAGGAATAGGTATTAATATCAATATCTTTCTTAGGCGTAGCAGTTAACCCAATTAAAAGACCATCAAAATAATCGAAAATGGCTCCGTATTTTTTATAAACAGAGCGATGCGCTTCATCAATAATTATCAAATCAAAATGTCCCACGCCATAAAATCTGCCGTCTTCATTTTTATGACTATCTATACGATTCATTATGGTCGGATAAGTTGAAAACACCACACGCGTGCCATTATCTTCTTTTTCTTTAGTCAAGTCTATAGCACTCAAATGAGGTAAGTGCTCTTTAAAGGCATTTTTAGCTTGTGTAACCAACGCATTTCTATCTGCTAAGAACAGAACACGTTTTACCCAATTGGTTTTGGTAAGCATATCTACAATAGACGCTGATATTCTGGTCTTTCCACTTCCTGTTGCCATCACTAAAAGTGCTTCTCTGGACTTACCTTTTAATTCTCCCTGGCACGTTGTAACCAATGCTTCGCTAACACGTTTAATAGCTTCTAATTGATAAGGTCTACCAGTAATATCAAGATTGACTTGAAAGTTTCTTAAGTCAGTTCTTGTTTCTCTTCTGGCAATTAGATATTGCAATTCGTCTTTTGTATAAAAACCGCTTACTTCTCGTTCTGGATAAAAAGTGTCATCCCATAAATGTGTTTCAAATCCATTACTGTAGAAGATTACAGGACGTTGCCCTGTCGTTTCTTCCAAACAATTTGCATATAAAAAAGCTTGATGCTTTCCTTGTTTAGAGCTACTCATGGTCTTTTTTGCTTCTATTACAGCTAATGGCTTTCCATCATCACCCCAAAGCACGTAATCAACATATCCTTTCCCTGAAGTATTGGTCGAAATTGGCATTCCAATCACTGGAAATTCATTTTCTATGCCTTTACGCAGATTCTTCCAACCAGCTTCCTGCAATAAAACATCAATTAACAGCTTTCTTGTTTCCTGCTCTGAATTCAATTCAGGAATAGCCTCTTCAAATTTGATGGCTTCTTGACGCTTGTGTTTACGTTGCTTAAATTCTTTTTGTTGCTGCTTTAATTGAAGTTTTAAAAGTTCATTTTCATTTTGGAGAGACTCTTGCCTTTCTAATTGCTCTTTAGACTCTAAAATAAGTCTATCAATTTTATCTGATTTTGCCTGAAGAGCCTTTGATGATAAATCATTGGTATCTCCTTTCTTGATTAAATCCTCATTAAACATCGGAATTTCAAGATTCCCTGCACTGTAGTATTTACTAACATATGACAGAAACCTAAAAATGCTCCGCAAAGACACCAAAGCTTGGTTTTGCGTTACTTTATTTCCGTGAGCAGCCATATTACCTGATTTTCTTATCAAGTTAAGCTCCGTAAACATGGTTGGTTTTATACCATTTCTAAATTCAGGATGATGCAAGAGTGCTGATAAAGTATTATCGTAAGGTCTTACTAATTCGGGATCATTATCAAAAAGCCAGTTGATTGCAAGTTCTAACACAATCCTGCACTGCAACGCAGCATATTTAGGTGCAGTTATTGCAAACTTTTCAGCCTCAATAGATTGGACATATAACTCCGGAAATTCATCCTTTATAAATTCAAAATTACTCATAGACTTGATTTAATCACAAACTTTAAATGTAGGAAATATTGACTTATGAAAATCCTTAATGAATGTCAATCTCTAATTTTCAAACTCTTGTTTATTTTTGCTCGTTATTCTGAGGACTTTTAGAAGTTGATATTATCATAAGCTTTACAATACAACATTACAATCAATGTGTGCAAACAACCCACACATATCCATATTATCTAATTAATTTATATGAAGAGATTAGCATTTAAAGGGTTTCCATGAAAATCAATGTGTTTTAAATTTATTGAATTTAGTTTTTAGAAGTCCTGCTATGGCAACTTCATGAAAATATAATTCGTAATTGCTTTCCACTGGGTACAAGGCTACTTTAAAATTCCTGACTCTTTCTCTTTCCATGCTTAAAAGGTCAGTTGGCAGTTGCGCTCTACCTAAATTAAATTTACTTTCGAAATTTTCATGATTGGCCAGAATATAGGCCAAAGTACACTCATTATGTTTTTTTCCAAAACCATGTTGTCTCAACCTCCTATAGATTGTTCTAGAGATTCCAAGATACATGGGCAAGACACTATCTTCAGACTTTTCACCAAAGACATACAAGCCTTTGAACTCATTTAAAATGTCCTTATTTGGATACAAACGACTGTTTGGTAAATATCCAAATTCATTAAATAATTTTTTTTGAATATGATATCTTGAATTCTTTTCAAGATAAAGCTCATTTATTGTTGGACAGTCAATAGCATTTAATCGCGTTTTAAGCTTTATAGAAATGCTTTTACTTTCTTCAAGAAGGTCATTAAGACTTTCAGTATAAGGATCTTCCCAAACATTCATATATTGATTTTTAATATACTTTTAAACTATTCAATTGCGATTCTATTAACATTCTATCAACATCCTATCAACATTTCATTATTTATTTCACGGCTTTATGTTGATAGAATAGGTTGTCCATCTCTTTTCTCCAGATTTTAGAATCAAATCATTTTCAATCATTTCGTCTAATTTGGATTTAAGAGTTCTTTGTTTAATCTCTTCCCCTATTCTCTTATGTATTTCACTAATAGGGCTTTCTGGATAATTTTTTAAGTCTTCATAAATCAGTTCTTGAAGACGGTGTGGCTCTATTCTTTTCAGATTGGTTTTTTCTACAAAATCTGTAGTTCTTAAAAATTCAGGATTTACATAATAAAATGTTCCCTTAGTTTTACCCTTTGTGAGTATCAATTCAAACTCTAGCAAACGCCCTAGCCATTGCTGTAAACCATTAGGTTTATTAACATTCAAATCTTTTGACAGCTCAACCGCAAAAACACCATCATTCTGAGCAATTAATCCTAATACTATTACTTCGCGTTGCCTTAACTGTAATTCTTTTGAAGCTCTGTCCATTAATTTTAGAACGTCCTTACTTATAATTTGTTTTTTTACCGTCACAACTACTCTATCCTCTCCTTCAATAACTTCCGGCACTTCCTTTCCATTCCCTAATAATACCTCATAAACTTTATCATAGCCACTGCCTTCCTTTTCCATAAGTTTTAAATCATAAAACAATTTGGCAAGTAATTGGTTTCGCTGCACGGATTTTGTCAAAATGTTGCTTGGGGTTACTCCTAAAGGCAACAAACCAGGACTATGTATCTCCAATCTATCGTGATGCAGATTTATAAAAATATCGCCACGCATTGTATAGTTTCTATGGGCAAAGGCATTTGCAATGAGCTCTCTAATTACCTCTGGAGGATAATTGTAAATATTTTTTCTAAAAATACCATCCGATACTTCTGTAAATTCATTCCAATCTGGTATTTGCGTTAAAATATCAGAAATGAGCTCTTTGGGATTTTGCGAAAAATCATCCCAAACTTTTTTATAGATTTTATTCTCTTCTTCGTTATATTTAATAAACTGTATAGAGGGCGCATAATGTAAAATGGCTCTATCTCTACGTTTACCGATCCACAGCACACCTAAATTGGTCAAAAATCCATTATGAGTTAAAAAATAATAATCTGTAATTTCTTCTGTCGTCATCTCTTTCACAAAAGCACTAACACGTTCTGAAGACTTGATATCTTTTAAAAAAGCGGTAAACTTTTCGATATCACAATCCCCAACAGGAATCTTTCGTACTGTTTTTTCTTCCCAAACGAATGCACTTTTCTCTGAAAACAAACGCTCTATTTGATCTGGAAGCACGGGCCTACACTCGTCCGAAACTCTCATATAATAACGACCATCAGTAGTACTTGCAACAGACTGCGTACTTCTAAATACTGACAACTCTATATATTGACCCCCATTTTCTGCGGTTATAATTATAGGGGAAATGCCAACCTGCAATGTTAAAGATGGGATACGCTTATTAATTTGCTCAATTAAAGATTTTGAGACTATTTGAGTTGCATTTGGTAATTCTTCATGATCCTCAATTCCAATTAATATCTTGCCTCCGTGAGCATTTGCAAAACAAACACAATCCTTGGCCAATTCTTTCCAATCTGCATTTTTACCAGAGATTATACTCAAAGATTTTTTATCTAAACCGCTATTTTCTTTCATCAAATAAAATTAAATAATTTTCCACTTTTGAGTTTATTTTATTTTAGACAGATAATGGTCTAAATTCAATCATTTTAAATGCTATTTTCAGATGTTATGAATTACTCATTATTTCCATATTCTACAAAGTTCTAATTTGCGTTAAGCATGGTTCCAAAGTTAAAACATGTAAAGCAGCTCTCTGCTTTATTCCTATTCTGGTGTCTTCAAATGAATTCTTATTTAATTGGATACATACTAAGCTTTTCTCATAAATCTTGTATTCCATATGATTACTCAGAGATTTAAATTTTGTGGTTAGGTCTTTATTTAAATTTGGCCGAGAGTTTAAAAAGGTTTTGTCAAAGCCTATAAAAATTTGATCTTTCGAAAGTCGAACAACAATTCCTTTATTGGCCCCTTCTTTAAACACTACCTTTCCAATATTCGTTGATGCGCTTGGATATAGTAATTGCAAAAGCCTACTTCTCTCCGATTTATAATGAGAAATCCGTTGAAAGGATTTATTTGGTTGCAGAAAGATTTTTGTTACCATTCATCTTATTTTATCAACCTTATTTAGATTAAATCATTATAACTTTCACTTAATCCCAACCATTAAATTTTCTATACTCCTTTAAGTATTCCAATCTACGCTTAATTTCCTGTCCTTGAGCAGCATAAGTTTCTGCATCTTTTTGTGTGATTTTAATCTCATCATCCGCAACTCTTCTAAAATTTTCAACCATTTCGTCAAGTTGATATTCTAATTCTTCAATACTCTTGTCGTTTTTTAAAATTTCATCAAATTCTTTTAGGGTTCTCATTTTATACATTTTATTTAATTAACTCCCCTTTAAATGCTTTTTGCAATAAGCTATTGAACAATTCTTCTGATTTTACAAGGCTTTGTTGTAACTGTTTCTTTTGAGCTGTTATAGCTTGTATTCTTTCTGCAAATTGGTTTTGGAGATTTATCGGAGGTACTAATAACTCAATCGCATTCAACCCTTTGTTGTTGATACCTGATATAGTAGATCTTGTAACATGTTTCAATACATACCTCTGTCTAGCTCTTTGATTATTTAAAAAATAAAAAAGAAAAGTTGTATTGATAATATCCAGATCTGGTCTTAACCTGATTAAAGAGGATTCATATATCAATGGCTCGTCATATTCAGGAACTAGACAAGGCTGTGCAGCTCCTTCGTAATTTAATGATCTTCTTGACAAAATTAAGTCTTTAGATTTTATTTCATATTTCAGAATAAGCCTTTCATCGGCTTTTACTCGTTTTAAGTTTCCAGGTTTCACAATTTGATAAAAAGCATCAGACATATGAATCATTTGAATACCATCTCTGATGTAATCCTGTCTTGGCGCATAGTGACCATTTTGAGATTTAGTCTCTAATATCTTTTCAATAGTTGAAAGTCTCCAACCCATAGAGTTTGTAGCAGGATCTCCAAACATATCCAAAAACAACGATTGCGTAAGAGCATCATAATTTTCAATGAGCTGTTTGTCTAATTGTTGCAGTTTGTCTGCTTCATCTAAAATTCTAGTTATCTTCTTTTGCGTTTCGAGGGGAGGGAGTGGGATTTTCAGGGTTTTCAAGTACTTAAAATGTCTGCTATAACCTGCGTTAGGAACATTTATACTCAAAAAGAAATAATATAGAAATTTCGAATTACAGTTGCTTTTCTTAGGTTGTAATATTTTAGTCCCATCAGCACCCATTATGAATGGAAAATCAATATATTTAAATGCTCTAGTGTGGTCACCGAACACGACATAAGGCGGCTTAGCTTTAACCATAAAATCAGGGTCACTGTAATATCCCGCAATGAGATCTTTTCCTTGATCCACTATTGCAATATCACCCTCATCTAAAAAATTAGATTTAGCTAGTTTTTTATTTCCCCCAGAATTATCGGCAACTACATCACTAAAATTTTTAACAGCCCATGATGAGGGTAATAATTTAAGATTATTTAAATTCTGAAGTAAATTAGATTTATTCATTTCAACATCTCTTTTAACGCAAATAAAGCTTGATTTCTTTCTATGTCTAGTTCTTCTATCTCTTTAATAATACAAGCTGGTAACTCAAATTCAATCTCTTTGTAAATAATTTCCTTATAACTATTTATAGATAAGTCCCAGTCATTAATTTTAATCGCCTCAAAAGGAACCATAAAACTTTGGTCAGTGCGCGCTCTCTCGGCCTCAGCATCTAAACTGTAATATCGCTTTAAGATGTCTGGAATATCGTTCTCTTTTACCGCATTACGCTTATCGTCTAAACTATATCCATCAGCTTTCATGTCGTAAAACCACACGTTATCTGTACCCCCGGAATTGGTTTTAGTAAAGAATAAAATAGCTGTACTGACACCTGCATAAGGTTTAAAAACTCCACTTGGCATAGAAATAACTGCATCTAGCTTTTGATTCTCTACAATTTCTTTACGGATACTTTTGTGCGCATTAGAACTTCCAAATAAGACGCCGTCTGGTACAATAACAGCCGCGCGTCCTCCTACTTTTAAAGTACGTAATATGAGGGATAAAAAGAGTAATTCTGTTTTTTTAGTTTTCGTAGTTTGCAATAAGCTACTTTCTACTTCGTCATAATCTAAACTCCCTTTAAATGGTGGGTTTGCCAGAATAAGGGTATAAGCATCCACCACGTTACCGTTGGCTTCACTTAAAGCATCAGTACCTGTCAATGCAGGGGTTTCCATACCATGCAACTGCAAGTTCATAGCTGCAATACGCAACATGGACGGGTCAAATTCAGTCCCATGAAACATATTACTATTAAAATGCTCACGAAAGGTTTTGTCGTTAAACCAATCGTTATGATTATCAAAAACATACTCGCCTGCACTTACCAAAAAACCTGCTGTTCCACAGGCTGGATCACAGATAATATCATCTTGCTTAGGTTGCGCCATGGCAACCATCATGTTGATGATATGACGTGGCGTACGAAACTGTCCGTTTGTACCTGCCTCTGCTATTTTAGAAAGCATGTATTCGTATAGGTCACCTTTAGTATCACGATTACCCAATGGTAATTGGTCTATTTGTTGCACTACCTTATCCAAAAGCTTTGGGGACTGAATCATGAAGATGGCACCTTTCATAAACTTGGCAAATTCGCCACCTTTAGCACCAATAGTTTTCATGAAATCGAAAGCTGTAATATCATCCAATTCACGTTTTGGTCTTGTAAATAGATCAAACATGGTTTCAGGATCTTTATGCTTGAAACTGCTCCAGCGTAAAGGTTTTTGCTTTTCAGTATATATTGGTTTTTCAAGTGGAAGACCCAATAAGGAGGCTTCCTTTTCTTGTTGAATCTGCTTGTCGTCTAATTGTTTTATAAATATTAGAAATGTGAACTGCTCAATAACTGTTAGTGGATTGGATATACCACCTGTCCAGAAATCATCCCAGATTTTATCTACTTTACTTTTAATTTCTCCTGTAATCATTTGTAATTTCCTTTATTTTTAATGGGCTTGTAAATATAATTTTAATGTGTGTGGTCTAGGCTTAAAAGTCCTGTAGAGTATTATTTGTTTTCATGATAGGTCTTTCTAAACCACAACAAAATTTCTAATAACCCTTGTCTTAAAGATTCTATGGTATAATTTGAAATCATATAACCACCATAGTTTTGATTATCCAAATAATGAATATACGAACCACAAGTTTTATAAATATAACTTTGCAACAATTCTATTTCGTGACTTTGATATATTGTAGACTTAGGCTCATACTTTCTCAAAGTGGAATTCCAAGTCATATTTCCAGATAAATGTTTTAATTCATCTGTAAATCGCGATAGGTTTGATGGAATAACATTAATACCTTTTAGTTTATTAAAACAACTCTCTTGAATACTACGAATGTTAGTCAACATACCTTTAAATTCTGTATTATTCTGTGGAAGTGACTGTATTAAAAGCTGTAAAACATTATCCTCTACATTTGATGATAAGTAACCATCTTTGAAAATCATGAAAATTTCGAGATTATCGTGTCTTGCTTGAGTAATAGGCTGGTTATTAACCGCTTTTTTTATCTCATTACATAATTCTGGAAAATCTTCATCTTTATTTTTATTAAAGATTTTTCCGTTTGCAAAAGCTTGGTCTTTAAATAAATTAACCAAAACATTATTGTCTTTAACAAAATTTGGTTGTCCTGAGTAAATAAACCAGGGTATTATGATGTTGCGTTCTTTTATTAAACCTAATGTTTTAGCAACTTCTCCGAAAGCCTCGTCAGTGACATCATCCTTTGATTGATCTTCATTTTTCAAAAACAGCCCATCTAACAAAATAGCATCATAGAGCTTAGGATCCTCATTTAAAGCTTTTAAACCTTCCCGTGCATTGGAATACCCAATCAGCTGGATATCGTTTAATAAAGCCTCCTGCTTAATTAATTCCAACGTTTCGTGCTCATCGTCAAACCATAAAACTTTATACATCATCTTATTTATTTATTTCAAATGGAAAAGATAACTCAATTGCTGTAGCCCATTCATTATTAATTCCTTCAGCACCTGTCTCATCACTGAAACTAAGTTTTCCTCCATGTTTTTTCATTATTTCATTCATTAACCAACCCCCATAACCTTCACCTCCATTTGCCCCATGTTTACTCCCCTTTCTGGTAAAGGATTCCCAAGAATAATTTTCTGGCAAGGGAATACCTGTATTGGTAAAGTCCACTTGAACCTCTAGGTCTTTAAAATCATATATGAATAGAATCTCGTTTTTGTTCAAGTGAGATATTGTATTATTAAAACCATGCTTTTCTGCATTATCTAAAATATTATCAAAGAGCCGTCTCAACAATTCCTTATCACCATTAATGTAGATTTCTTTGATTTGGTTTTCAATTAAAGCATTTTGATCAACATTTAAGTCAATTTTGAATATATTAGACGTCCTACTCTTAATTTCTTGTACATATTTAGTTGTAAACTGAATCAATCCTATGCGTTCGACATTGATATTAGAGAAATCAATGGCTTCATTCGAAATATTTACTGATTGATTTATACTATTTAAATCCCTCTCTAAAATCTGCATATAATCACCTAATTTAATATTTAAAGCATCATTTATTTTTAAATTGTACAATTCTGGAATTCGAGAAAGGATTTCATTTTCAAAAATCGATTTTATAGATTTAAAAGCCCCTCTTGCATTTTTTAAACGTCCCGCTATTTGATGACGTAAAAAACTGTTTTCATCTGCAACATCAATTCCATATGAGTGCATTAACTCCTTAACTTCACTTTTCTTTTCTTGAATTACAAAATCTTTAAAGAGATATGTTTTTTGCTTCTGTTCAGCTGGGGATGGAACTACAATCTCAATTGATAATAGCTCCTTTACTCGAATTTTTGACATTACAGTACCATCTCTTAAACGGTTCAATTGATTTTTCACATAATCTTTATGCAATTCAATTATAAGGTAATCAACATCAATAATTTCAGTTTTTACTGTGCAAGCAAACGTTAATAAATATGGGTAATATATGTTTTCATCACTGTACTTATTATAAAATGTCGGCCTAATATCATTAGAAACCAATGATAATAACAGAGACTGATTTGGGAGTAAATTGGCATTACCTCTTAAATCCCTATTTAGTAAGTTTTCGAAAGACTTTGTATAATTAATTTCATCATTAGATAAGTCGCTCATTCTCAAAAATTTCCCAGATTTCTCCTGAATCTTTTGTCTAGTTACAGGTATAACCAATTCCGATAATGGTTGTAGTTGAAGTTCTTCCTCGGGATTTAAATTGAGTTCCTCGTAAACATATCTGTGAACAGAGAGGTCATATCCATTTTCAATTATTTGTTCGACCTTAATTTCCTTTTTTAAATGAGAACTAATACTATTTAAAACATTCTTTACTTGATCTGTATCGATAATTTGAACTTTACTTGATTCTTTTTTTATGCAAGTTGTAGCATCAACAAAAATGGTACTTCCTACTTCTGATTTTGACAGAATGAGCAAATTAGCAGATACTCCTGAAAAGACGAAAATCCTTTTTGGTAGGGAAATTATAGATTTTATATGATGATTATCCACTAAATACTTCTTTAAAGCTAATTCATTTTTTTGCTTACTGAATAAAAAACCATTAGGTACTAATAAGACCATTAAACCATCATTATTGAGTTTTTTAAAACATTCTGAGATAATTAGAGAATTGGCGTTTCTTTGAGAACCATATTCGCTTACATGCAAAAAATGATTATATGCTTCATCTAATTTTAAATTAAATGGAGGATTAAAAGCAATGTGGTCATACCGTTTTTCAGACCCAACTGACCAGTTTTCAATACTGTTTGTGTGTTTAAGTAAGAAATGTTTTGGGCAGTTATACATTATCATCCTTAAGGAACCCAACATACAACTTAACTCTTCTAATTCTTCTCCATAATAAGACACATTTTGTGGGAGATTTAAAGCCAATGAAGCCAAGCCAGCAAAAGGATTGTAGTAATCTATAACTTTATCTTTATCCAAAAAATAATTGAATAACTCTGTCAACTCTTGAGGTTGAATAGCGTCACTGTTTCTTTTCCCTACGCTATTGAAGTATCCATTTAACTGATTGTCAAACAAATCTTTACCATTTTTCATCAAGTATTCGTCGCTTAGGTTAGCGTATGCATTAACTGTAGAAAACAAATAATGTCGACGTACTTTATTCAATATTGGAACCAACCAGGTATTATAAACTTTAAGTAAACTTTGATTTTGTGTTGATTCCGTAATTAATTTGATTTCATTCTTGAAATCATTTAAATTATTTGCTTCAATATTCGATACCAACAGCTTTTCTTTTCTTAAAACCAAAAGGAAACTTTGAAGAATCATCACTTCCTTCTCATCCAAGTTACTTTTGTAAAGCGCCTCGGCAGTAACTAGTGATGCTATAACATTTAGGTTAATTTTCTTCATTTAATTTTAAAATTTTTGATTTTGATAATACCAATTACTATTTTCTAATTGATTTCGGAGCAAACTTAAATTGAATGTGTGCATTCAATCTGCATTAATTATAATTATTTAGATTCTGTTGAATTCTATGTGTCAATAGTTCTTTAAAATCAATGGGGGAAATAACTCTAATATTTTCACCAAACCCCAAAATAACGCTTTCCAATTCACGATTAAGAAAAACCTCGATTGAAAATGTGTAACCTTTATCATCTTCTATAATGGTCTTTTGAGATCCATGCAGTGGTTTGGTCTTTATATAAGGTGCCAAACCAGGATTAGCAATTAATTCAATTTTCGTGATGCTATTGTCTTCTGGTATCGTTACTCCAATTACATCATCAAAATATTCTTCAAAATCCACAATTGAATTAGGCACAAATTTCTCGCCTGCTTGCTCAATTGAATCTATTCGATCCAATGCCAAATTAGTTAAATTTTCAAAATGTTGGTTTTTACCAAATAAAAACCAACGCTTATTATATTGCTTTAAATGATAGGGATGGAATATGACACTGTTGGGCTGTTCACTCTTGAAAGAGTGGTATTGAATAAGTAAAGTTTTGTTATATATGATAGCATTGAATAATTCTGATAGATGTTCAATCCCTTTTAAATACTCATTATTGTCGAAACTCATGACTTTTTCAGACTGTTTGGACAGGCTAAAAGTTTGATCCAATTTTGGCAATAACTCTTCAATCCACTCAAATTGTGGCAAGCCTTTAAATCGACCTAAAACCATCATTGCAGATTTGAGTTGCTCTGCCTCCATTTGATTCAAGGGTTGGTTATTGATTGAGAAATTTAAATCATCATATTGATAATAAACAGTTCTACCTCGCTTTGTTTTCACAATAGGAACTGACCAACCATGTTCTGATTGCATAAAATTAATATCTTCATACAATTGTCGTTTTTGTATACCATTGGTTTTAGGATCAAATTCTGATAATGCATCATTACATTCTTCCAATAAATCCTCAATGTTATATTGTTTTCCTGGATTTCTAAAGCATCTATCAAGTACCTGATAGCGAATAATGGCATGTTTGGTTATAGACATTGATATTAATTTTCAATAAATGTATCAAAATATGTGCATACCAACTGCAAACATGCATAAATAACTTTTGCTGAAGTTCGTTAGCCAAGTAATGCTGTTGTCAAAAGAAAGGTGCCGAAGCACCTTATCTTACTTGTATTTCCATATAAAACCTCCGCTTTTCTCACGTTCATTCCTACATACCCGACTTATAGATGTTTTAGATAGCCCTGTCAACTTACTTGCATCCGATACGGAATTAAACTCATTTATTAATTTCCCAGAATGAGAATATTGTAAGACTTTTTTCTTTCTTAAATCATCTGTTGGATTGAAAGGCACGCTAAAATTATAACTCCAATGATAGCCTTTACAGGTTTTATTTTGACCCATACATGCATTTCCAATACTTGTTTTAGCTGCGTTAACTGCATCTGCGGCTTCACTTAATGTTGGATAAGTATTTACTAGACTTCCATCATTAATTTTATATTGATATACAGTTTTTTTAATGCCACCTCCCGAATCCGAATTAAAGCCATTATTCTTGGAATCAAAATTTGCAATGTATTCCTTTTCCATTCTGGCAAGATTATCAGTTGTGTTAGCAGTGTCTGTTTGACTCCATTCAAAGGCATCAGGTCCATGTGTTGAAATAGCCTCATAAAATCTTCCCTTTTCGCCTCGTTTCGCACGTTCTGTATGATCCAATTCTCTTTGATGAATAGAGCCTGTTGTTGCTCCTACATAAAATTCACCTGTGATTTTACATTCTACTGTATAGATGATACCGGCTGATTTTTTATTCTTCTTCATCGCTCAACTCCTCTTTAATAGATTTTAAATAAAATTCATATCTCTCTCCAACTTTCCGATCCTCATATATAATTCCGTTATGTTTTGCATACGCTTTCATCCATTTGGTCATTTTATGGGGAGACATATTATTCCAATATATAAATTCTTCTATAAATAATTTTAAAACTATATCCTTACTAATCCATTGGTTCAATTCTACAAGACCCATTTCCATAAACATGACGAAATCCTCTGAAGTTATATTAATCAACCCATTCTTTTTAAGATTTATAGGTTTTGCATGTATTAGCCCATTGCGCAAATATATTTGTACACAATGCATCATAAATGCATAGAAATTATTCCATTCTTGATCATCCCAGCCTTCAAAAAAATAATTACCAAAATCATCTGCGGGAGTATAGGATTCACTATAATGATTAGACACTTCAAACTCACACCTCCTTCTAATATCGGTACTACCTCCTGTACCACCTACTATATGATTACTAGAAATACATATTTTAGGAGCATCACTAGGAGAAATATATACTTCTGCTTGATATTTTTTCTCAACAGTAATCCCTGTTGTAATCATAGAATATAAAGTCTCCAATGAGAAATCTTTATTTACATCATCATAAAATATCACATCTGTTGTGCGGTTTATACGTTGATTCTTAAACCAGCTATTTGATTTTATATTTTTACCATCCATAACAGAAACTTCCCTACATTTCCCAATGGCGCTTAGCAATAAACTTTTCCCTGTTCCACCATTCGCAGTACCATCAAATGAGATGTTTTCATCAATAAAAATTATAGCTCTAGCATTTCCTGGATCCTGATTCCGATGAAGTAAATATCCTACCAATGTTTTCAAAGCCAAAAACCTATCCTTGTTCTTTCCTGATAGATTATAGCAGAAGATTTGAAACTGTGAAGGGTGTTGTGCAAGCAATGGAAAACATTCCCGTTGTATAATTCGGGATTCCCAAATTTTACCTTCGATATCCTCGCGTAATATGCTTCTAGTAGATTTTTTGCCAACTTGACAACTTAAATTCTGAAAATGAAACCAACTACTGTCAAATTCATCTTTATCGTTTACCATTTCTACAGTATTCAAAAAACGAAGTTTAGCCTTTGAAATGTAACCTGAAGATCCTCTTATGAATGCCTCGTAAACATCAAGCATTTTTATTTTAATTAAATATGCCTTTACAAAATCTACAATTGCATGATCCGCAATCTCTCTAACAGTATTGCTTGATTGTTGCACCAACAGATAGTCAGTGCTTGAGGTTTCTGCCTTTGCAAAACCAGATTTTGAAATAAACTCTATGAGTTTACTTTGAATAATAGTGACTTTTCCCTTGTCATCTATGGTCCAGAACTTTAGATTGTCGCTTGTTTTTACTTCTTTTAACATTATGCTTGATTTTTAAATATTAAACATGACTTCCAACAATTGAGTCTAGGATGCATAATGCGACTCAATTATTCGTCATGCAAATATTTAAAAATCAAGCATAAACCGAGTATAGATTATGGTGCAGGGAATTGCACCTACTTGCTATCAATGCTTTAAATGTTCTAGTAATTCATTTATCTCTTGTTTTGAGGTTACATTCCAGTTAGATCTTTTTTGATAGTGAGTAAGTCTATTTCGAAAACTAGATGTTAAAGGTTTATTTTTAACAAGAAAATGCTTATTCATGAATCTTGCTAGCTCCTGCATTGTAATTGCGCTTATTTTATTTTCATTATGTAAGGTGGAGAATAATCGCGCCAAATTTTCTCGACTAATATTAAAAGACAGTTTTGCGGAGTATTTATCATTTATTTCAGCAACCTTGTCAACAATATGATCTCTTATTTCCAGGGATGCTTCATTGAGATGGTTCTTGAGTTTCTCGACTAAATGTTCTGTCTTAAAAATCGCTTTTTGAAAATCAATTAACTCTTCCTCTAATTCATCATAAAAACTTATTTTTTCTTCCAAAGTATAACGCTGCTCATTCTTACGTCTAATTTCGACTTCTCCAATAGCCTTCAACTTGGCGTCATTGATTGCCTTAAATAAGTAATCTTTATAAAAATTTAAGGATTTCAATTTTTCTTTATTATAAATTAACAATTGAGAATCGACACCAGTATATTTATAAGAATCCGGGTAATTAGTAAACTCAAAATCGAAAACTTCAATGTTCTCAAGCTCTTTCCAAATAGTACCATCTAAATTATTACCATTATGAAGTTTAATAAACTTCAATTTAATTTGGTTAAATTTTTGTTCATCCAATAAATCGTGAAGTTTCAAATTTGGTATTTCTAAAATAATCATAGTTGTAGTTTAATGGTAGTGAAAAAGGTATCTCTAGACACCTTCGCCACCCCCCAAATTCATTTTCAGTGGTTTTCTTTAAAGGCTAAACCATCTCAAAAGAACGATAATTTCATAAATAAAATTAGAAATTTCAAACAAAATACAGCATAAAGCCAATCTATAGATGTTACTTTTAGCTATTACATTATAGCAAATGGGTTAAAATATCAAAATGGTAATAGTAATAAGCCTTATTATTTATTATAAAGACTGTAACACTAGTATCAGATAGCTTTATTGCATCAACCTTAACCAGATTACCAATGGACAGGTTGCCAACATCATTCTTGACTTTTACAGTGATTGGGCAATACAACGTTTTAAGTTTTCCATACCATGTAATTACCATTATACTTCTGGGCGAACAGTATTTGAACAGTTCTGCCAATTCTTCATTTTTCATAATTTTATAATAAAGGCTCATACGAAATGAGCCTTTTAGCTATGGTTAATTAATTTAAATACCAAACAGATGTTCTGTTATTGAGTGAATTTGACAGCGCTTGAGTTATCTCGTGCGCATTGAGGCTTCTATCTAAAAAAGTGTCGATATAACTGCTTTTATTGGAACTTGTTAATAAATTGAAAAAATTCCACAGTGTGATGTCTCCATTATCTTCTCTACAAAAACTATCATCCTCGTAATACGCTCTGGCAACATTGTTAATTTGACCATCGTTTAATAAAAACGGCAAAATCTCGACTTTTTCCTTTTTGGGCAAGTAATTATAAAGCCTACATCTACCTATCAATTGTGCAAACTGCCTTTCAGAAAGCTTATGCTTTGTAAGTGCCTTCATGCTCTCTAAATGATATTGCATTTGATAAGAACCAATTGCTTCCAAAATTTGCTTTTTTAGATCTTCTAAAGACCCTACTCTCATTTCTCCAACGTATCCATCAGAAGTCACACACATGTTGCAACAGACCATATTTTGAAAGCCAATAAAAAACTTAAATTTCTCAAAAGTCTTCTTGCTGTAAAGATTTTCTTGATTGTACGCCCTTACACCCCCTAAAGTCAATTTTACTAAATTTCCATTTATCATTTCATAAACATCGGGTATTTCAATTTTAAACATCATACGCTCATAATAGATGGTCTTTTCGTGTTCTTTTAATTCCTTGACGGGTTTACCAATAGCCGAAGGTATTCTGCCCTTTACTATGTGACTTACCCTTACTTCTGGCATACTGACTGCATAATCACTAAAAATGCTCTTGGCACAATCATACGCCGTACCTATAAATTCTTGATGTGATATTGTACATTCATTATCCTTTGAAAAAACTGGAATTGTACAATCAGTTTTAAGATGAGAGAGGCTAACCTCTAAAGTGTTAGCCTCAATAAATGCTTTATTAGTGCCTACTACAATTTCTTCTTGTGGCACAATAATGCTATGCCTATTTTGCGTTTGTAATAATTCCATTTTCTTTAAGTTTTTCTGGTTCAATAATTTCTGAATTTGGGACAATTTCATAATGTACGTTTTCAATGAAGTCTTTACGTTCCATAAAATCTGACATTAATACCGTTTGATGGTTCGGGTATTTTGAATAAATATGTCGCAATCCCTCTATGGTCTCACACTCATTTATTTCTTTACGTGCTGTATCCAAGTCTGTTCCGTTATTACACCAATCCATCAGCTTTCTGCCTGTGGCTGCATTCATGATAAACTCTGGTTTATTCATAAACAAACCAGTCCTGTCCTTTGAAGATCTAACTAAATGATTTTCATTGATCAATTCAAAATTTACAGTTAATTCATACTCCCAACCTTCACGTGTAATCTCTTTTAGACCATGTTTTGTGACTTTAGTCTTTCCACTGCTATCTTTATCCATTGAGTAATCAACCTTTGTTCTGGCGGTTGTAATGACGTGACAACTGGATTCTAATATTTTATTGACAAAACCTTGATGTCTTTTAGTTACAGGAGCCCAATTTCCCGCCTAATTGATCATGAATTTCTAAGCACCCTCCTGCTCCTGTCCATTCATGTGTGATACTATCAATAATGATAACTTCCATTTTGGCTTTTTCACAAATTTCAATGGCTGCGATATATTTTTCAGGTGAAAAAGGTGCCTGTAATGTAATGGTATTGTAACGTCCCAAGTGTGAATAAAGGCTGGCAGAACCATTTTCTGTATCTATGACTGCTATTTTTGTGTAGTCATTAGTAATACCTTTAGCAAGTAATAAAGCAGAATATGTTTTG
This sequence comes from Gelidibacter salicanalis, assembly GCF_007997285.1. Taxonomy (GTDB): domain Bacteria; phylum Bacteroidota; class Bacteroidia; order Flavobacteriales; family Flavobacteriaceae; genus Gelidibacter; species Gelidibacter salicanalis. The sequence continues at coordinate 540,436 of NZ_VORX01000003.1, read as the reverse complement.
CCAAAACCTGAAGGACCTGAAAGACCAATTCTCAATTTAACTTGCTGTCTTTGTGCTTGTTGTAATTGCATAATTAATAAGTTTTATGGATTAAACCAAATGTTGGTTATGAAATATAATTGCATAAAAAAAGAGCCACTAATGGCTCTTTTGCGTTGACTGTACTGACTTTACAGCACTTCGGAATCTTCTAATACATTGGCAAGATCATGTGTCAATGCACTGTCCTGGTACTCCCATCGATGCTCTAGCTCAATGATCTCTCCTGTCTCAGGAATGGCATATTCGTAAGGATCTGTTTTAATCTTCACAATCTCTCCTGGAAATTGCTGACCAATGATCTGCTTACACGTCTCTTCATCAAAAGTTGATGGAACAGTACAGGTTTTTGCTGTAAAATACATGCGTCCAGTTTTTCTACTTTGCACTGGTGCTATTCCACCTTGCAAAACCAAAACAAAAAATGCATCCCCTGTCTTGGTTTCTCTTTTCTTAAAATCTTTAATTGTTACCATGATATGTTATTTAAATAAACAATGGCGAGGCACTATGCCCAGCTCCAACTTAGGGAGGGGTGTTCGTTTAATTAACAATCACTCGTGACTTTATAAAAATTTAAAAAAATTAAAATTATTTTACTTTAAGACTTGATTATGCAAAAATCTAGGACAGGCTGGTTATTTAGGATATTCATCAGTTCTAATAGCTGAACTCCAATGAGGCGCTATAGTGCAGATATCTATTCTGGCAATCTTATTATTGTTTTCCTCAATTAAAATTAGGGCTCCTTTATTATCTTTATTTCCCTGAGATAGAATAATACACGGGTCCTGACTATTTTCAGATAAAAAGCCAATTTCAGCATGAACAAGATTATTACTTACACGAATAGCATCAAATTTCGCTCTTAAATAGTCCATAACGTTAGCTTTACCTACAACAGGATCTAGCACATTTTGACTTTCATAAATTATATTGTCTTCCAGAATGGAATCTAATAAATCATGATCTAGCTTGTTGTAAGATTTGGCAAGTGCCCTAATTGAATCTGTCATATTTAAAGTTAATTTTCTTAGATATAGGAAGACCTAAACAATATTATCTCTCATTTTTATAGATTAAATTTAAGTTTAGAACGGTAAATTTTCTTTCACATTTCTTCCATAATTTTGATTCAATATCCTTTTCTTTTTTAATCAAATAATAATCAAATAATTACTTAATATTTTTAAATAATTGAATCTATATTGAATACGAACCATAAAGAAATTGATTCTATATCTCATTTTTATATTAAATTATTTATCATAAGTAATCAATTCAACTCCTGATTGTCCATTAATCTTAGTGTAGTTTATTCTAGTTGGGTATTTGTTCTCGTCATATTGGTAGCTAGCAGAATATAATAATTTTCCGTCTTCATACACTTTTGTCACATTATTTTGAAAAAGGTTATTCCCCATGTCATCTGCTTGTAAAACATCTAAACCAGTACAGGTATTTAAATTAATGAGACCATAACTCTGAGCCAATAAATTTAAGGGATTAGGGTTTTCATCATATTCAAATGTATAAGTTACTAAGCCCTCAGATGAATTAGATGGATAAAATCTCTTTTTACTAATGCTGCTTATTTTTCCTTCTACATATTTAAATATCAATTTTTCCGTTAAATCAGAATTCTGAATTACACATTCAATACTTTCCACCTTATTATCAGCATTATATATGAAATTATAATCTGAAAAACCTCTATTATGTTGCATTTTTACAAGTTTCTTATTCGAATACACATAATCGAAATAATTAGTGTGTATATTTTGCTTATAAGATTCTAAATCAAAAGTTTCTGGATTAAAATTATCTCCCGTTAAATTCGTACTCCCTTCATAACCTCTTGAAATTCTTCCATCATTATTATATTCATAATATAGCAATTGACCACTACAATCATCTAAATAAATATAAGTCAGCTTCCCATTTTTATAAAAAAATTGAGCACCCTTTTGATAATCCTTTGGATTTTGATGTTCTATCTTTTTAATGTACTGTTTTATTTCAATCAACGGTTTATCATCAATATCAGAAGTTTCTTTATCCGTACTACATGACATCATTAAAAATGACACTAATATTAATAAAATGCTGAAATTTAAAATTTGGTTTTTCATTCTCTAAAGTTTAAGTTAGTCTATTTGGCGATTTATAAGTGTTCTATGCGTTATAAAGTTAACACTTGAGGGTTTCCTTATTTTGTTTTCCTCAATCTAATATGTTATTTTTCTTACGAAAATATAAAATTTGATGACAGGTGCACAATTAAATTGATTTATATCTAATCTGTCTATTTTGATCCATTCCAGTATAAATAAATTAACTTCAATATTTGGACAAATCAGCAATGATTGGGTAGTGCAGAAAGTAGTTCTTATAGACTACTAGCTCATTAAGGTTTTACATTTTTTCTCAATTAGGTAAAATAAAACAGCCAAGTCTAACACATTCTACTGATTATTTTAACTTAGAGAAACTTGACATGTTTATTTACCTATTTTATTCGATTTATAATAAGAATGATGGTAATTAAATGATTTGCTTCTATTGCAAATTCTTTTTCAACTTTTCAATTTCTATACTTATTTTCCTCTGTACAATCTTACCATAACTGTCTTGAGTAATCTTCATATTGGAATGCCCAAGTAGCTCACTTACTATTTCCATTGGCACATCATTATATAACAATACTGTTGAAGCGAAGGTTTTTCTGGCAGTATGTGTGGTTAGATTTTTATCTATTCCAGTGAGCGCGGCAATTTCTTTTAAATATGTATTATAACGCTGATTGCTAATTTTAGGGAATATCCTACCAATACAATTCTGGTAAATATTTAGCACCTCTATAGCTTTTGGTAAAAGTGGCACCGAAAAAGGTTTTGATGTCTTTTCCCTCATCATCTCAATCCACAAATTACCATCAAATCCTTTAATAATGTGTTTGCTTTCTAAATTTGCAATTTCATGATACGCCAACCCCGTATAACATGAGAAAATAAAGAGGTTTTTAACCAGCTGTAATTTTGGATGATCAAACACCTTAAATTCTAAACGGCTTAATTCATCAGTATCTAAAAAAACTACAATAGGTTTTACTGTTTTCGCTTTATACAACAGAAATGGATCTTTTTCTAAGAAACCTTCTGCGATAGCAATTTTAATAGGCTTCCTGAATCTTTGAAGAGACTTGTTTATAGTGATTTGCTTTTGGTTCTTTTCAACCATTAGATAATATTGAAAATCGTACAAGAATTGCAACTGCAAACTTTTTAAAGGATAGTCACTTACTTTGAACTTCCATTTTATAAAAGATTGGACATCATTTTTTACATAATCAAACTTCTTCCATGTTACAAATTTGATTTCTTTACCAATCAGCTTTTCCTGAGACGTTAGAAACTCCTGGAAAAATTGTACCGTGTCATATTCCTTTTGAATGGTCTCGCCTTTATATTGCTTATAAACATCGCGAACGGTAAATTCATTTTGATTGATTTGAAGTTCCAAAAAAGATTGATTCAATTTCAAAGCGATCAATTGCAACTGCTTGTTTAAATAATCATGTTGGCTTGATGTTGAAAGCACCTGTTGGTTCTTAGAAACCCAGAATTTAGGGTTTACGAAAAGTCCAGTATTAAAAGCATGTCTTTTCTCTAGATATGTCAATCTACAGGACAGTGGACACTTATTGTTCTTGTTGATTTTTGCTTTGACAATAACAAAGCGAATAGATAATTTGTTTTTATTCATGACCAAAAGTTTTAGTTAAACGATTGGCATACATTTAGGACACTTAAAAAGTGGTAACCTTTTCTTATTTTATGGTAACCTAATAGGTAACCTTTTATATAGAAAAAGTTGGCAAGTTGTCATTTGATCAAATTATCTTAATAGTCCTATTGAACCTTACAAACACTGATAAAAATTGAAAACCTACCAAAAACAAAAAAGAGCTACATTTTCATGTAACTCTTTGTTTGCTCCTCCTCTTGGGCTCGAACCAAGGACCCTCTGATTAACAGTCAGATGCTCTAACCAACTGAGCTAAGGAGGAAGGTTAATTAATATAATTTAGCTTTCTTGATTTATCATGATTTTTTCAATTCCTGATTACAATGCGGCTTTTATTTATCTCTTAAAGAACGTTTCCAAAAGTTCTATCTGAACTAGGGAATAAGGTTTAATACCTTATTTTGAGGTTGCAAATATATTGCTATTTTTGACTTGAACAAAACAATTTTGAAAAATTTTTAGTCTGTTACTGCTTTAAAAATATCATTCCCATTGGCGAATAATACTAACATGATGATAATCACGAATCCGACCAATTGTGCACGCTCTAAAAACTTTTCTGAAGGTGCACGACCTGAAATCATTTCGTAAAGTAAAAACATGACATGTCCACCGTCTAGTGCAGGAATTGGCAACAAGTTCAACACCCCCAACATGATGGAAAGGAACGCTGTAATGGACCAAAAATACTCCCAACTCCATGAGCTCGGAAACACATCAAAGATGGCTTTAAAACCGCCTACACCTTTATAAGCGCCAGTACTCGGACTGAAAATCATTTTTAATTGGGTGAAATATCCGGTAATTTGGCTTGTGAATTTGTTAAAGCCAATGCCCAAACTTTCCCCAAGCGAGTATTCATTCCTTACAATATCAAAATAACCCAACTTTGCCCAATCATCCGGTGAGCCCCCAATGACAACTCCTAATTTACCCGACTCATCAACCTGTAGATCCAAACGTTTGGTTTGACCATCTCTTAAAATTTCTGCAGTAACAGTTTCCTCTTTAAATTCTTTTAAAACGTCTTCGGCTTGATCAAAATATTCCACTGATTTACCATTGATAGACTTCACCAAATCCCCTTTCTTAAGATCTGCCGATTTATTTAAAGAAGTATCGCTCACAGCCTCTACTAAAAATGGTCTCCTTAAAGTGAATAGCCCACCTTCGTGCTTATTTGTTGTGAGCTGACCTAAAAAGTCTTCTGGCAAGCTGATGGTTTGCTCCGCACCATCACGTTCAAGAGTTACCGTTTCAGCACCAATCAGATTGGTATTGATATCTGAATACTTGACTACCTTATTACCCCCAACGCTCATGATTCTATCGCCAGTTTTGAAACCTAAATCTGTTAATAATGGGTTATCAATTAAATACCCGCCCTTGATGCTTGCTACAGAAATATCAGTATCGCCATAAGTAAACGCCATCACAATATAAATCAGTAAGGCCAATACAAAGTTGACCGCAACTCCACCTAACATAATAATCAGACGCTGCCAAGCGGGCTTAGCACGAAATTCCCAAGGTTGTGGTGGTAATGCCATCTGCTCCTTGTCCATACTTTCATCTATCATTCCAGCAATTTTTACATAGCCTCCAAGGGGCAACCATCCAATTCCGTAGACGGTATCGCCAATCTTTTTCTTAAATAGACTGTATTTGATATCAAAAAACAAGTAGAATTTTTCTACGCGTGTTTTGAATAGTCGTGCTGGTATAAAATGTCCAAGCTCGTGTAATACGATAAGCAGGGACAAACTCAATAAAAATTGAGAAATTTTAATAATAAACTCCATTGATAGTATGTCAGAAAAAATTATAAGGCACAAAAGTAATCTTTTAAGTGCAGTTAGGAAACTAAAGCGATTCTAATCGCTAGTTTTTTAACACCGATTTATTAAGCTTACCCATGTTAGTTTGCAGTTCAATGATGAATAAACCTGAAGACAATGTAGTGATGTCAATACTAGGGGTCCAACCTGAAGTATACACCCGTTGACCCAAAATAGTATAGATGTTGATCCTGTCTACCCTAAGATGATCTGGTTTTTTAAGACGAATCAGATGGGACGTGGGATTAGGATATACGGAGACGTCTACATCCATCTTTTGCTGATCGATACTTAAAACGGCAGCAGTAGTTTTTGTAATAATATCAAATTCTGGATTAATCAACACATCTACCACCTTAAAATTGACTGGTTTTATAAAATGTTCTTGATTTTTGGAATGCTCTAAAACCAAGTCTAGGGTTATTCCGGAAGCGCCGATGACACGCACCGGTAAATCCGTTTCAAAGAATGAGACCGACGGATGACTTTGGGTTTGATTTAAAACGAAGTTGATTTCCTTTGAAGTTGATTGATACCACTCCAATTGAAAAGTAGGATACCCTTCACCATAAACCCAATCTTGGAAAAACTCAGATACATCTTGAGGGCTAGCGGCATTCATAATGGCCAGCAAATCTTCCGTTTTGGCATACCCGTAGGCATGGTCTGGATGATTGAGATAGGTGTTCAGCCCTTTATAGAAATTTTCGTCACCCAATTTCTTGCGCAGCATATGCAACACCATCGCAGCTTTGTTATAAGATAGGCGACCGTCAAACACCCTATTTACATTAAGCGTATCTGAATCTTTCACATACACCGCCCCTCCACTTCTGGAGGTTACAGAGTTGATTGTCTGTTGTTTCCAAGTCTTAAACGGTGTTTCACCATCTAAATGTTCCACCACCAGTCCGTTCATATAGGTTGCGAAACCCTCGTTGAGCCAAATGTCTTGCCAGCTGCCACAGGTCACTTTATTACCAAACCACTGGTGTCCTAGTTCGTGGGCAATTAAGCTCCTGTCAAAGCTGCCCATAAAGGAGACTGTGGAATGCTCCATGCCGCCATTCCAACCAAATTGGGCGTGACCGTATTTTTCATCCGCAAAAGGATATTCCCCAAAGAGCTCGCTAAATAGCTTCATAATGTCCACCGTAATTGGAGTCTGTGCCTTAACCTTGGCCAATTGTTCGGGATACACATAATTTACTATCTCAAAGGGCTTGCCGTTGTTGAGCACCGTATCTGCGTACACCGCATAATTGGTCACCGCAATGGCCACGAGGTAAGCAGGAATAGGATATTGGTGTTTAAAATGGGTTGTTTTAGTGGTAGCTGTACTGCGTTGGGATTGCTCCAAGCCGTTAGCAACCGCGACGTAAGCATCGCCGCTCGGATTCGTTTTGGGCGTCGTAATGTATACATCAATAGCGTCAATCTTATCAATCAGATCTTGCTTACAAGGCCACCAACCTTTGGCGCCATAAGGCTCAGAAAGTGTCCATAGAATAGGCTTACCATTGTGTTTGTTCACCTCAAATGATCCAAATCCGGAGCTTACTGGATTTCCGGAATAATGTATGGTTACTGAATCTAAAATTCCCGCTTGCTGTTCCTGTGATAGTTTGATGGCCAATTCATCAGATGCTTTATGGGTAAATTCTAAAACAGCCCCACGTTGCAGGACTTGCGATACCGTCATATTAGTGGCCAAATCAAAAGTAATGTCGCTCAGGGGCGCCTTCGCTTCAAAATATGTGGTCACAACACCTGTGATCTTTGCCACTGAAGGATCCACCTCCAGTTCCAATCTGTGGTATTTAACATCGTAATTGCCGGTGTTTGGGCTGGCACGAAACGCCATGCGCTTTAGGGCCGATTTCATTTCTGCTTCAACGATGGCAGTCTGCTGCTGGTTTTGAGCGTAAAGGCACGTGCAACCCAACAAAAAGAGGAAGCAGAACAGGTTTTTCATGACAGCAGATTTTAGCATTAAAAATACCTTTTTTGACGCTTATCTATCGTATTTTTGCACAGAAATCTTTCAAAACATCCTCAAAATCATTAAAAATGCTCTCATTTTTTAAGGACTATAAGTATTTTGCTATCGTATTATTGGTTCTCTCGATCATCATTGTCACCATCATATTTAATATTCTCACACCAAAAAAAGTTCTGCCCATTTATCAACCTTCAATGGTCAATTTTGAAATGGTAGACAGTACCGTACAGCACCAAAGCAAATATCATACGATTGCCGATTTTAGCCTGATCAATCAAAATGGGGACACCATTACCCAAGAAGATTATAAGGACAAAATATATGTGGCCGATTTCTTTTTTACCACCTGTCAAACCATTTGCCCAATTATGACGGATCACATGGTGCAAATTCAAGAGAAGATTATGAATGATGATGAAATCATGCTGCTTTCCCACTCCGTGACCCCTGAAATTGATAGCGTTGCCCAATTGAAGCGCTACGCCATTGAAAAAGGCGTCAAAGATGCCAAGTGGAACTTAGTTACGGGAGATAAAAAACAAATCTATGAACTCGCCCGAAAGAGTTATTTGGCGGTTAAAACTGACGGTAATGGTGATGCTTACGACATGATTCACACGGAAAACTTTATGCTGATTGATAAAAAACGTCAAATTAGAGGTTTTTATGACGGCACTAAAGCGGAAGATATTGAACAGTTGTTAGAAGACATTGCAATTCTAGAACGAGATTAGTGAAAGGCTGGAATTGAAATTGAAGTTGAAATTGAAATTGAAATGTTTTAAAAAAAGAAACTTCAAGCAATAGAAACCTGAAACACCAAAAACTTGAAACTTTAATATTTTAAGGTTGACCCTCTAAATATTTATATTTACTTTTGCTTCTTTAAAATCAATCTAAATAAGGATGCAAGTAACAGTCGCACATCTCAAAAGAGGGCAACGTGGTATCATTACTGACGTATCGTCTATACACATCCCTTTAAAACTTTTGGAAATGGGCTGTTTGCCGGGCAATTTTGTAGAGCTGGTACAACTCGCACATTTTTCTGACCCCATGTATCTTAACATCAACGGCACCCATTTGGCCATCAGAAAAGAGACTGCACTTCACATATTAATAGAGATTCTGTAAATGAGTAAGCAAATTAATGTTGCCTTAATCGGGAATCCGAATACGGGAAAAACCTCAGTGTTCAACGCCTTAACCGGATTGAATCAAAAGGTAGGAAACTACCCTGGAATTACCGTTGAAAAGAAAGAAGGTATCTGTAAACTTCCGCGCGGCGTAAAAGCGCATATCATTGATTTACCCGGGACCTACAGCTTAAATGCCTCGTCTTTAGATGAGAATGTGGTGATTGAATTGCTGCTTAACAAAAATGATAAAGACTTTCCTGACGTTGCCGTCGTCGTCAGCGATGTTGAAAATCTAAAACGTAACCTTCTTCTTTTTACCCAAATTAAAGACTTGGAAATTCCAACTATTTTGGTCATCAATATGGCGGACCGGATGAGTTACAAAGGGATTACTTTAGACATTCCCTATTTAGAAGAACACCTCAATACTAAAATTGCCTTAGTAAGTACGCGTAAAAAAAATGGCATTACTGAATTAAAGGAATTGATTACAAATTACAAGGAACTGTCAACAGCTCCTTGTATGAACGCTTCTGCAATTGACCCCGAATATTTTTTAAATTTACAAAAGGCATTTCCCAATCAATTGCTCTACAAATTGTGGCTGGTCATTACCCAAGATGTTAATTTTGGGAAGACTGACAGGAACGAAATTGACGCCGTTGCAGAATTTAAGACAAAGTCTAAAGCCGACCTGAAAAGACTTCAGCAAAAAGAAACCATAAAACGGTATCAATTTATAAACAATACCCTTAAGGAAGGCCAAACTATCGATTTGAACACGGCCAAAGATCTACGCATCAAATTGGACCGTATTTTAACCCATAAAATTTGGGGTTACGTCATCTTCTTTTTGATTTTATTGACCATCTTCCAGGCCATTTATGATTGGTCGAGCGTGCCGATGGATTTTATTGATTCTTCCTTTGCGGCGCTGAGCGAATGGACTAAGAATTCGCTTCCTGCTGGTGCTTTTACCAGTTTATTGGCCGAAGGCATCATCCCGGGCTTGGGCGGCATTGTCATTTTTATTCCGCAAATTGCATTTTTATTTCTCTTTATCTCCGTGCTGGAAGAAAGCGGCTATATGAGTCGGGTGGTCTTTTTAATGGATCGCGGGATGCGTCGTTTTGGTTTAAGCGGAAAAAGTGTGGTGCCTTTAATTTCAGGTACGGCCTGCGCCATTCCCGCAATTATGGCTACCCGTAATATTGAAAGTTGGAAGGAACGCCTCATCACTATTTTAGTGACGCCTTTTACGACCTGTTCTGCGCGCTTACCTGTGTATTTAATCATCATCTCGCTGGTCATTCCTGACGGACGCTTTTTAGGGCTCGGCTACCAAGCCATGACCTTAATGCTGCTGTATTTGATAGGCTTTGGTGCCGCCTTAGTATCCGCCATGCTATTGAATAAAATCTTGAAAATTAAAAGCAAAACCTTTTTTGTGGTAGAAATGCCAAATTACAAATTGCCGTTATTTAAAAATGTGGTCTTAACGGTAATTGAAAAGACCAAATCATTCGTCTTTGGGGCAGGTAAAATCATCTTGGCAATTTCCATTGTACTTTGGTTTTTGGCTTCCTACGGACCTGGTGAAGAATTCAATAACGCCGAAGAAATCATCAAAACAGAATATGCTGACCAAAACCTCAGCGCTGAAGAAATACACGAACACGTGGCGTCCCAAAAATTAGAACATTCATTTCTAGGTATTACCGGCCACGCCATTGAGCCCGCCATCAGACCGCTGGGTTATGATTGGAAGATTGGAATTGCCTTGGTCAGTTCTTTTGCCGCGCGTGAAGTTTTTGTAGGCACCTTGGCGACCATTTACAGCGTGGGAAGTGATGATGAAGAAACCATCAAAAACCGCATGGCAGGAGAAGTCAACCCTATTCTAGGGGGTCCATTATTTACCTTTGCTTCAGGAATTTCCTTGCTCCTGTTCTACGCTTTCGCTATGCAATGTATGAGTACTTTGGCCATTGTACAACGCGAAACAAATTCGTGGAAATGGCCTCTTTTGCAACTTGTAATTATGAGTGCTTTTGCGTATATTATAGCATTGATTGCTTTCCAACTTTTAAAGTAAGAAGCATCATTTAGGAGCAGCCATTATATCGCCCTGAACAATGAAAATCAAACCATTATGAACGACACAATTCAAACCATATTAGCCCTTACAGCTCTGGGACTTGCGTTAAGTTTTTTGATCAAGAAATTCTTTTGGAAGAAACCTAAGGCCAAAAAAGCTTTTAGTGACGCTCATGATTGTGACAAGTGTCATTGATTGTTATTTGGGCGTTGCGTGATTCCTTTTGTGATGGGATCTTGGGTATGATGGGATTCCTCCTTACGACGGAATGACAATAGCAACAGAGGATGACAAATTAACGGAATGACAAATTAAACACCAATTCATAACTTTGAGTTTGCGATTTAATTTTCTTTGAGATATAAGTTTTTCCCTACTACTTGAGAGACCATCAATTCTCGTCCATCAATCGCAATTTTTATGGAATGGTCAAAGGGCTCCTTGTGTAACACCTTTATGGTAGTACCAAGGGCGATGTCATTGTTGTCTAAATATTTAAGGAAATCGACAGAACTGTCGTTAACACCCACACACACATAACTCCCACCCTCTTTGGCATTAGAAAGACTCGTTTTTTCAACGTGCTCAAACTTGCCGTGTTTATCCGGAATAGGATCGCCGTGTGGATCATGTGTCGGGAAATCTAAAAAAGCATCCAATTCGTCGATGAGTTTCTGAGATTTGATATGCTCCAATTGTTCTGCGACATCATGAACCTGATCCCAAGTAAAATTAAGTTTATCCACCAAGAACACTTCCCAAAGACGGTGCTTTCTGATAATATTTAAGGCCACCAGCTTCCCTTCAGCCGTTAAACTTACGCCTTGGTATTTTTTATAGTTGGCATAATTTTTTTCTGCCAATTTCTTAATCATATCTGTGGCAGACGAGGCTTTCGTATGCATCGCTTCCGCTAAAGCATTCGTGCTAACAGTCGCAGAGCCTTGTTTGCCCAAATGAAAAATCGCCTTTATATAATTCTCTTCCGTGAGTGTGATCATGTTCTTCCTGTATTCAAACAAATATAAGCATATAAACTGGTGAACTTATTTTTTAGACCTATCTAAATAAAAATTTCAGTTAAGTGTAGCTTTACAATTTTTTTAGTACCTTCGTAAATTATATTTAGACTCATGAAAAAATTGGTTTTCATTCTATTAACCGGGATGGGCGTGGATGCCGTCAATGCGCAGGAAAACACGTTAGTAGAGCCTTTAATTACTGACCGCCCGGATGCGACCGAATCTGCCACAGCCTTGCCAAAAGGAATTCTTCAGATAGAAACAGGGGCCTTTTATGAATCTTATAAAGAACATAAAATAAGCACGACAGTTTTTACATATAACACGACCCTTATTCGGTATGGTATAATTAGTAATGTAGAACTGCGCGTCGGTTGGAATTTTGAAGAGGAAAGCGTTAAACATAAGTCAAACTCACAAAATGAGAACTCCAGAGGGTTTAGTCCATTACTTTTGGGGTTTAAAACAACAATAGTACAAGAAAATGGTTGGCGTCCGGAAATTGGCTTTTTGGGCCACTTATATCTACCATTTCTGGCTAGTAAAGATTACAAGCCAGAAACAACCGGTGCTAAATTTGTTTTTGCCTTTAATCATACTTTAAGTGATAGATCTAATTTAGGATACAATATTGGAGCGGAATGGAAAGATGATTCTTCAGAAATCGCCTATATTTATACGGTTGCTTTTGGATTTGAAATCACCAAGCAACTCGGAGCATTTGCAGAGGTGTATGGAGATTCGCCTGAAAATAGTACGGGAAGTCTTCTCTGGAATTCGGGGTTGACTTATCTGATTTCAAACGATTTGCAAATAGATGCTTCAGTGGGCAGAGGTATCACTAAAGGACAAGACCTTTTACTTAGTGCAGGGCTAAGTGTAAGAATTCCAACCAATAAGAGAAACAAATGAAAAATATTTTAGTCATATTATTAACGTTTTCAACTTTAGTCAGTTGTAAAAATAATACAAATGATAACGGCAACCTCAACATCGTCACCACCACCACGCTCATTACGGATCTAGTGACACACATTGGCGGCGACAAGCTCAATATTCAAGGGTTAATGGGTACTGGCGTTGATCCGCATCTGTATAAAGCCAGCGAAGGAGATGTGACTAAACTAGTAAATGCCGACTTGATTTTTTACGGTGGCCTACATCTAGAAGGCAAACTTGTTGAAGTTTTTGAGAAGATGCAAAGTCAGAATTTGCAAACCATTGCCGTATCTGACGCTCTAGACCCAAAAACCTTGATTGGATCAGATAATTTTGCTTCCAATTACGATCCTCATATTTGGTTTGACGTCAAGAATTGGGAACGTATTACAGCTTATGTGGTCAAGAAACTTTCAGAAACCGATCCTGAAAACAAAATCATATTTGAAGCTAACGGAAGGAAGTATCTCGAAGATCTAAAGGCCTTGGACGCGGAAATCATAGCGACAATCAACACCCTTCCACGAGAAAAACGCATTTTAGTTACCGCCCATGACGCCTTTAACTATTTTGGCAAAGCTTACGGATTTGAAGTGGTGGGCCTACAAGGGCTTTCTACAGCAACGGAAGCTGGGGTAATGGATGTTCAGAATTTAGCAAATTTTATTATTGCTAAAAAAATCAAAGCCATTTTTGTGGAAAGTTCTGTCCCCAAACGCACTATTGAAGCTTTGCAGGCTGCGGTAAACTCCAAAAAATACACTGTTGAGATTGGAGGCACGTTATTTTCCGATGCATTAGGCAACGATGGCACCCCGGAAGGGACGTATATTGGCATGTTTAAACACAATGTCAACACCATTGTTAACGCGTTGAAATAAGTGGCTTAACATTTTGAGTTATTTGAAGCTGTTCCTGCTATCCGCTGTACCCGCCTGAACGGACGGGCAGGTCTTTTTTGATGAAAAATCAAAAAAGGATGCCGCTACTATCAGGGCTAAAACGGGCCGTTACACTGTAAGTATTGACAAAATTTTAAAAATCAGGTAAAGCCAATAAATTTGAACTCGGCATTATTTAAACATAAGGGGTTTATAAGACATGAAACAAATGGATACCATAAAAAATGCACATTCCAAGGATGAGGCTCCAGTTTCCACCGGAGTATTAGCCGTTAAAGTGGACGATTTAACCGTGGCCTATAATTACAAACCAGTGCTTTGGGATATTGATCTGGAAATTCCGGAAGGCGTCTTGATGGCTATTGTAGGCCCTAATGGGGCTGGTAAGTCTACGCTCATTAAAGCCATTTTGGGCATCCTGAAACCTATTGCTGGCAGTGTCAGTATTTATGGAAAGCCTTACCACAAACAACGGTCGTTGGTAGCCTACGTACCACAGAAAGGCAGCGTAGACTGGGATTTCCCCACCACCGCACTAGATGTGGTCATGATGGGAACCTATGGCAAATTGGGTTGGATTAAACGTCCAGGCGTCAAGGAAAAGAAGGCGTCACTAGAAGCTTTAGAGAAAGTAGGCATGCTCGCATTTCAGAGCAGGCAAATCAGTCAGCTCTCTGGCGGACAGCAGCAGCGCATCTTTTTAGCAAGAGCCTTGGTGCAGGATGCTTCCATCTATTTTATGGACGAGCCTTTTCAGGGGGTGGACGCTACCACGGAAATCGCCATTATCAATATTTTAAAAGAATTGCGAAAAGCGGGCAAAACCGTCATTGTGGTGCATCACGATCTCCAAACGGTACCCGAGTATTTTGATTGGGTGACCTTTTTGAATGTTAAGAAAATTGCCACAGGTCCGGTGATGGATATTTTTAATGACGACAACTTGACCAAGACCTATGGAATTAATTATAAAGTGAGTGTGCAAAAATAAGTTGGCAGTCGGAAGTATGCAGTTGGCAGCTAGTCTTAGTAATAAACAAAAATTCCTTCCCTTTTTTCAAGGTAAGGTGGCTTTAAGCTTAGGGAAAAGCTTAATGACGGAAGGGTCAACACCACTTAAATTTCTGCCTTTTTAATAGATAACAGTAAACCAATAAAATTCCTAGTATTCAGGAACAACTTATGAACTTACAAGAGTACTTTTCTTTAGTGTTTAGTGATTATACACTACGCACCATCACGTTAGGCACTGCCATTTTGGGCGCGGTTACCGGTATGCTCGGTAGTTTCGCAGTATTGCGAAAACAAAGTCTACTGGGCGATGCCATCTCTCATGCCGCCCTCCCAGGAATTGCCTTGGCCTTCCTGATCACTGGTGCTAAAGACAGTAATACCTTATTAATTGGCGCTTTGGTCAGCGGACTGCTCGGTACGTTCTGGATCAGAGGCATCATCAGTAAAACCCATTTAAAATCGGATACGGCTTTAGGTTTAATTCTCTCTTTGTTTTTTGGATTTGGAATGCTCCTGCTCACCTTCATTCAAAAGCAACCCAACGCCAATCAGGCAGGATTGGATAAGTATCTTTTCGGGCAAGCCGCAACCTTAGTAGAAAGTGATGTGTGGCTCATGGCCATCATTACCGGCATCTGTGTCGTGGTCATGTTCTTATTTTGGAAAGAATTCAAACTTCTACTTTTTGACGCTGACTATACCAAAACCCTAGGGTTTAACACCAAGATTATTGATATTCTTATCACCACATTCATCGTCTTGGCCATTGTTTTAGGCTTACAGACGGTAGGCGTTGTGCTGATGAGCGCCATGTTATTAGCACCCGCTGCTGCTGCACGGCAATGGACAAACAGTTTAAGCACGATGGTCTTATTGGCGGCTATTTTTGGAGCATTTTCCGGCGTGTTCGGCACCGCCATTAGCGCCAGTCAGGACAATCTTTCCACGGGACCAGTCATTGTTTTGGTGGCTTCCGTGTTTGTCATTTTTTCTTTTGTTTTTTCGCCCAGCCGGGGATTGCTGTTTCGGCAGATTAGGTTTATTAGCAACCGACGAGATTTAGAATTTCAAAAAACACTCTCGTTTATGTACCACATTGCTGAAACACACGACGATATTTCGCATCCACATACCATAAAAATTCTCAATAACTTCCAAGGGTTTACGCGCAAAACACTTCAAAAATTAGTAGATAAAAATTACGTGACTATAGACGGCACCATGTGGAGCTTAACGGAAGAAGGATTTAAGACCGCGGCCAACCTATACAACCAAAACATCAAAACACATGAATAGCGCCCAGTTTGAAATACAGCTTATTGCTAGTTTGGTGGCCATCGCCTGCGCCATTCCGGGAACCTTTTTGGTGCTTCGTAAAATGGCTATGATCAGCGACGCTATCAGCCATTCCATATTGCCTGGCATTGTGGTTGGGTTTTTTATCACCCAAGACCTCAACTCGCCGTGGCTTATCTTATTAGCGGCTTTTACAGGCGTTATTACCGTGGCTTTAGTAGAACGCATACAGAAAACCGGACTGGTTAAAGAAGACACTGCTATTGGTTTAGTGTTTCCGGCCTTATTCAGTATCGGCGTCATCATGATAGCAAAAAATGCAAACGACGTGCATTTGGATGTTGATGCGGTATTATTGGGAGAATTGGCCTTTGCGCCTTTCGACCGACTCACCGCAGGCGGTACCGATATTGGTCCAAAATCATTGTGGGTAATTGGTACTATTTTGACCATTACCATCGGATTATTGATTGCGTTTTTCAAAGAATTAAAAGTGAGCACCTTTGATCCCGGATTATCAGCTTCGCTCGGATTCTCACCCTTAGTTATTCATTACGGTTTGATGACGGTTTCATCCGTCACTACGGTAGGTGCATTTGATGCGGTAGGCGCCATATTAGTGGTCGCGTTAATGATTGCCCCCGCGGCCTGCGCGTATCTATTGACTACAGATTTAAAAAAAATGCTCGGACTTGCCGTGTTTTTTGGAGTTTTTAGTGCCATTTCGGGATATTGGATGGCGCATTGGCTAGATGCTTCCATTGCCGGATCTATTACCACCATGCTTGGTGTGGTCTTCTTACTCATTTATTTATTTGCTCCTAGCAAAGGCTTAATTGCCGTAATGTATCGTGATAAACAACAGCGCATTGAAGTGTCTCTCCTCACCTTCTTACTGCACCTGAAAAATCATAGCGAAGTGCGAGAACGACACGTTAACCATCTAAACGAACACATCAATTGGCAAAAAGTGAAAAGTGAAACAGTGTTAGACCTGGCCTTAAAAAACAATATGATCCTCATTAACCAGAACATCGTCTCGCTTACGGCGAAAGGTGATGAATTCACCTCACAAGCCATCGATTACATCATCACCAATGAAGATGCCCAAATTGAGGATATGAAGGAGGATTTCTTTTTGTTTAGAGGCTAGCGTAATCAGCACTTTTGTAAACAATTAATTCGCTAACTTTGATTACTAACTAAGATCATATTATGAAACGAGCATGCCAAAAGCTTTATCACCTGGGGAAGTGATTAATAGCGAACAGCATGTGTCCATTATAAAACGATAAAAATACACACATGAAACACTTCCTTTTTTGCATCATTTTAGTAATTCTTACTGCCTGTGGCACTTCAAAAACTATCGTTGATAAGCCTATAACTTTTAATGAGGAGCGCATTCAACTTACTAACGAATATATGGCTTCGCGATACGGATTGGAACAAGATACGCCTACCATCACCCCTAAAATGATTGTGTTACATTGGACGGCCATTCCGACACTCGAAAAATCTTTTAATGCCTTCCATCCCATCACGTTACCAAGCAGACCGGATTTGGTGAATGCCAGCGACTTAAATGTGTCTTCACAATTTTTAGTAGATGTAGATGGGACCATTTACCGCCTAATGCCAGAAACCACCATGGCACGCCACGTTATCGGTTTAAACCATACCGCTATTGGGGTTGAAAACGTAGGGGGTACTGAAGAGGTGCCGTTAACCAAAGCACAAATTAAAGCCAACATTTGGTTGGTGAAGTATTTGGCTGAAAAATATCCAATTGAGTACTTAATAGGACATTATCAATATACTAATTTTGAAGGTCATGAGTTATGGTTGGAGGTTGATGAAGGCTACCGGACTCAAAAAACAGATCCAGGAGAAGACTTTATGAAGGCGGTTAAAAAAGGCACTCGCA
Source organism: Gelidibacter salicanalis (assembly GCF_007997285.1). Classification (GTDB taxonomy): domain Bacteria; phylum Bacteroidota; class Bacteroidia; order Flavobacteriales; family Flavobacteriaceae; genus Gelidibacter; species Gelidibacter salicanalis. The sequence continues at coordinate 522,413 of NZ_VORX01000003.1, read as the reverse complement.
AACTCAATTTAAAGTCAGCACCTATTAAAACTTTATAGTAATTATGAAATACATACTCTCATTAGTCCTCGCAGTATTATCATTCTCAGTAACCGCGCAAATCAGTGACATGACCACTAGTCTTTATGACAGCTATTCAAAGTATAAAGAGCCGAGTTTAGACAAACGTCGGATGAAACATGATGAAATCCAGCCGCTCATCAACAACCTAAAAAACAAACCCGCCTACACTGTTCAGAAAGTCGGTGAAAGCATCAAAGGAAAAAGCATTAGCTTAATCAGTATCGGTACCGGCGACACGAGTGTGTTTTTATGGTCGCAGATGCATGGTGATGAACCTACTGCTACGCAAGCCATATTTGATATTTTTAACTTTCTGAACAGTCCTGATTTTAAGGCTGAAAAAGAAATCTTGTTAAGTAAATTAACGCTTCATTTTATGCCCATGTTGAATCCTGACGGGGCAGAAGTGTTTACCCGACGCAATGCTTTAGGGATTGACATCAATAGAGATGCGCTTATGTTGCAGTCTCCAGAAGGACAGATTTTAAAGCGTATTAGAGACAGTTTGGATGCCGATTTCGGATTCAATCTTCACGACCAAAGCACCTATTATAACGCGGAGCGCACACCCAAACCAGCCACTATATCATATTTGGCACCTGCCTACAATTACGAAAAAGACATCAATGAGGTGCGGGGTAAGGCAATGAAAGTCATTGTGTTTATGAACAACATCATTCAAAAATACGCGCCCGGTCAAGTGGGGCGATATAATGACGATTTTGAACCCCGTGCGTTTGGAGATAACATTCAGAAATGGGGAACAAGTGCCATTTTAATCGAGTCTGGTGGGTATAAAAATGATGTTGAGAAACAGGAAATTAGAAAGCTAAATTTTGTATCTATTCTATCTGCTTGTTATACCATTGCCAATGGCGATTATAAAAACATTCCTATTGAAGATTACGAGAAAATCCCCCAGAATGATCGCAAATTATTCGATTTGAAAATAGAGCGCTTCACCCATAAACTCTTGGGTAAAGATTATATTTTAGATATTGGAATTAACCATTCAGAAATCCAAGATAAAGACCAAACCGATTTTTACAATGTGGGCAGCATTGTCGATAAAGGCGATCTCTCCACATTTTATGGCTACGATACCGTTGATGCTACTGGTTACCGACTTATTGAAGGTAAAGTGTATCCTGACATCATTCCATCCTTAAAAGAGCTTGAAAAGATGGATATTTATAGTCTGCTAAAATCAGGCTATACCTATGTGCGCGTTGCTGATTTTCCATCCACAGAGAAAGCAGTGTCCTTACCTATTAACATATTGGATGCGGATCAAAAAGTCCCAGGATTTTACGTCAATATTGGCAACAACCCTAATTTTGTACTCCAAAAAGATGGCAGCGTGGACTATGCTGTGGTCAACGGGTTTCTGATCGATTTAAAAGCCAAAGAAAGCAATTTTAAAAATGCTATATTCTATGGCAAGTAAAACTTTCATTTAGTAATTATCCCTTAAATATTCCAGTACAGCCTGCATATGTTCTTTGACCTTATTGGAAGATGTATTGTAGTTATTGTTCATAAAGCTAAATATCAAAACCTCTCCAGAATTAGTCAGCAAATAGCCACTTAAAGTACTCGCGCTAGACAACGTGCCGGTTTTGGCAAATACGTAAGGACCATCCACTCCCGAATACCAGTTTTTCAAAGTCCCACTAACACCACCTGCCGGAAAAAAGTTGAACAGCCGTTGCCTTGGAATTTCGGCATAAAGCTTTTCCAAAACTTGAACTAAAGATAATGGAGTAAAGAGATTGTAATTACTTAACCCGGAGCCATCTCTCCATTTCGGTTTTTGTTTCAAATCTTTGAGTTGATTTTCCAGAATCGATTTCCGGATGGGGTCTGCATCTAAAGTATCAGAAATTGTTGAGGAGGCCATTACTAAAATCTGTTCTGCCAAAAAGTTGTCACTTACATGCATCATGCGCTTGAATAAACTATCTGTAGGAATACTGTAAAATACCTGATCGGTTTTAGCTGTGGTATAGGGGATAAACTCTACTCTATTAGGTAGAAGATCATTCCAAAGGGCTTTCACTATGGTTGTATCCAAAACAAATGGGACTTCTGTACTGGTCTTTCCGTCTAATTTATAATAGAAATTATTGGCATTAAAGTCGCGGCGCTTGTCCAGTAAAGTATACGTGGTTTGAGACTTTAAAAACTTCGGATAAGTATCCAAATCGTCCGTGTTTGAAATGGTAACCACATTCCCATACAAAGGAAAGGCACTCCGTTCCGTACTGTAATATCTGTCATAATCTTCCCAGGCCCAACCTGGTCCAAATTTTTCGTTGTTGTAATTATCCGTGACCAATTTGATGGCTTTATAATTTTTCATAAACTCCAAAGCCGAGCTGTCCTTAAAATACGGATGCAAAAAACTTGGATCTCCAGTTCCTTTTACAATCAATGTATCCTGATGCACAGTATATTTAAAGGCTGGAACTTTCTCGGGTAAATAGTGTAGACCCGTATATAACGTAAAAATTTTGGTATTGCTCGCCGGTGTAAAATAGCGCTCGCCGTTATGATTAATGATCGTGTCCTTAGTTCTTGGATTGTAAACCAAAAGACCAGTAAATTGATGGTCAAAGAAATTTGAAGTCAACGATTTTTCCAGCTGCTTGGAAACTTTAGCCGATTTACAGTTTGAGAGTAGTAAAGAAAGAAATATAACAAAAATATAGCGAACAGATTGGGACCCCATATCTATAGGATAAAAACTATTTGAACAACCGGTATTTTTCATAGACATTACGTTTAATTTACAATTTCTAAAGTTATCTTTTATTTTGGAACTAAAATTATACATAAGTTAGATCTTAATGATTCATGACGGTTTAATAATTGAATACAAATTAGTCATATTCTGTTTACTTAAATAGACGACATCAGCAGGTGTTCACTACTTTAATGGAATAACCATTCTATATCAGAATAAATGGCAGGATATAGCTAAGAGATCTTTATATAGACAATTGTAAGAGTCAAAATAAATAAAAAGCCGATTAGATATCTTCACAGATATCTAATCGGCTTTTTAGTGCTCTTTCCATTATCAGGTAGATTTACATTTAATGTGTATTACTTATCCCACCAAATCTTGGTCAGCAAATCCACATCTGGTATGTTAGCTGCATTTCTTTCATATTCTGCATCGGGATAATCAAGACGTCTAATAAATTGCCCACCCAAATTAGTATTATGATTTACTGGAATAGTAAAATCTTGATAATCGTAGTTATTTCTTCGAGCGTCCACCCATGATTCAGGATTTAAAAAGAGCGCAATGTATTTCTCTTTAAAAATCGTTTTTAAGGTTAAATTGCTAGCCCCAACGGCTACAACCGGATTGCTTAAATAACTATTTATATCTCCTTGCGCCACGTTCAATTTCTTCATGTGTGCTTCAATGCCTTCTAAATAAGCAGTATAAGCTTCCGTTGGTTTATTATCTCTCAGCTGCACCTCAGCTTCTATAAATTTCAATTCTGGGTAAGTAATTATAAATAGTGGTGATTCAGGACTGGAATAATATCCATCCGTGCTTAAATAAACCTCATAAGGGACCGTACCATCTCCAACCCTTCCGAAACCATTTTCAGTACCAATATAAGAGCCATCGGGCAGAGGATTTGTTATTTTTGGCAGCCTAGGATCAAAAACACCATAAGTGGTTCCATTCATAGCATCAACAACTTGTTCAGATAGCCAACCATCTAAAATGAGACCAGCGTTATTAATTGCCACCTGAGCCCAAGGATTTCTCTGTTGGAAATTGGTAAGTGCTGCATCGTCGGCATTAGATGTATAAGATTTACTTAACGCGTCTAAAACACCTGCTTTATCATATTTGGAAGTTGCAGAAAGATGATTCAAATATCGAGCTTTTAAAGCTTCAGCAGTTTTTTTCCAGGCCTGAATATTTCCATTGTGAATAAAATCATTCGCAGCAGTTAACGCTTCTCCTTCATTTGTCTGGTTAAATGCAACCAAGGCTTCATCTAACAAAGTTAGTATCTCAGAATACACAACCTCATCATCATCATAGGAAGGGGTAATAGTTTCAAAAGAAAACGATTCAGTATATGGAATGTCTCCATAAATGTCGACAGCCATTCCCATATTTAGTGCCATCAGAGTCTTTGCTACGCCAATATATTCAACGGAGTTGTTCTCCATAGCAAATTTTTCCATATCGTAAATATCGGAACTTACACTATAGATATTATTCCAGATTGAATTTGTACTGACTCGATCTTGAATATCCGTAGTACTCCCTGCATTAGGCGAGGAAAAATATTGAACATAATAATTGGTCGTATAAGCAGTTCGATAAACGTTTATCGCTGAATTGTACGTTACGTTTGACAGCAAACCCTTTATTGGTGGAGTTGTGGCTCCATTGGGGTTTTCATTAATTTCTAAATAATCATCACAGCTCATCACGGTTGATAAGATTAAAAAGAATATATATATTTTGTTTTTCATCTGTATATTTTTAATTGTTATTTCTTGTCAGATGGAATACTTAAAATTAAATATCCATGCACGTTGATATATTAAATGAGTATTTCATGTTTGTTTAAAAATTCATACGTAAAGTAAGTGCATAAGACCTTAATCCAGGATACGCGCCTAAGCCTGCAAAACCATCAGCATTTCCTTGACTTTCTGAAGCTTCAGGATCAAAACCTGTAAATTTTGTCTTCAACCATAAATTAGTCCCGCTGGCTGTTAAAGTCGCTCTATTTATTACGGTTCTGTCCAATAACGATTTCGGCAAATCATAGCTCAGTCTTACATTTTTTAGACGAATCCAAGAGGCATCCTGAACAAAATTTTCAGTTGCTCCACGATGTCTCACTCTATAATAACCATCTCCATAATTTTTACCATCTGGACCTATACCCTGTCCTAAGAAAACTGGAGTAGTGTTAGGTGTTCCATCTGCTTTAAATCCTTCAAAAACGATGGTCTGATCTCTGTTTTCTGTATATGGCGCAATCCCAAATGCCGCAAAGTAATTGTCTAAGTTATTATACTTTTCAAAACCTTGTCTAAAGTCAAAATTGAAACCAAGTGTAAGATTTTTATAGGTGAATTCATTACCAATATTCATCATCCAGTCTGGAGTAGAATTCCCCAAAATCTTTTGAGTAGTATTGATAATTGGAAACCCATCGGCACCAATTAATAAAGGTCTGCTTCTATCTAAAGTCAAAGCGGCCGCATCTGCAGGATTATCATAATACCTGGCAAAACTTCTTCCAAGAATGTTTCCATAAGGTTCTCCTACGTGTAAAACTTGGGAAGCAGAACTACCTGCATATCCAAAATTACTTTCGAGAAATATATTTTCAATCCCTTCTTTTATTGAAACCACTTCGTTTTTATTAGACGAAAAATTCACGTTCATATTCCAAGAAAAACTTTCATTTCGAATGGGAGTTGCATTCAACATAATTTCGAGACCTCGGTTCTCAATCTCTCCAGCATTGGTTGTGTAAGAACTATATCCCGAAGAATAAGAAAGTGGTACACCCAATATTTGATCTGCTGCATTGGACTTATAGACAGAAACATCTAAACCAAGTCTATTTTTGAAGAATCTTAGTTCTGCTCCAAATTCAATTTCTGTGGTTAATTCAGACTTTAGTAAAGGATCCGCTTTGTTATCCGGTCGGGTCCAACCAGTAACGTCTCCCACAGGAAAGTTACTCGCTGTAGCCCTGTAAACATCAGAAGTTAAATAGGCCCCAACAGCATCTTTTCCAATTTGTGCCCAAGAACCTCTCAGCTTACCATAATCAAACCAATCTGGCATGTTAAAATTTTCAGAAAATACATAACCGACACTAACGGAAGGATAATTAAAAGATCTATTATTCTTAGGCAAGGTAGACGCCCAATCATTTCTATCTGTTACCGTTAGATAAAGGAAGTTATCATAAGCCAAACCTAGTTCCCCGTAAAGGCCGACAGTTCTTGTTTTAGTTATTAACTGAGACGTTGTAATTAATGCGGCATTGCTCAAATGATAAAGATTATAAACTTCTAATTCATTTCCATTGGTAGTAACTCTATCGTAACCACGCTGAAAAACGTCAAAACCAGCTCTTAACGTCAAGTCAAATTTTTCATTTAATGCTGTGGTATAGGACACCATTATGTTGGAAGTGAGATCTTTGCTTAGTATTCTCGTTTCAGATATATAGCCATCATCATTATCTTCAAAATAATTTTCTCCTGCAATCCCAGTTCTCCCCGGAGCCGTTGCGGTACGTTTGTCAGAATAATAATCCATTCCAAAACGGTAATTGATATTCAATCCTTCGAAAGGGTTATAATTGAACCCAATATTTCCAAAAAAACGATCTACGTTATCTACATATCTATTCACTTTGTTCCCATATATGGGATTATTCCCTCCGGCTCCATCACCTTCATAACCTTTCATTGTGCCTTTTAAGGGGCCGTCTGTAAATTCGTAATCTCTAACATCCTTGGCGGGTGCCCAATAGGTCAATCTTTCATTAAAGTCACTGGCATGTATTTTAGGACCACCAGAATTGACGTAATCCAAAGAACTGAACACTTTAAATTTATCTGACAGTTTTATATCTCCAGAAATTTTAGCCCCTGTCTTTTTATAGGCAGAGAAATCCAAAACTCCTTGTTGATCAAACCTAGAAAAAGACGAATAAAAAGTCGCTTTATCACTTCCTCCAGAAGCACTAAAATGAATATTATTGGAATGACCAGTCTTATAGGCATTTTCATAATTATTAAAAATTTCCTTAGGATGAGTAGGATCTAATGCCCGAGCTTCCTCGACGGTAGGACCCCAAGATGGCCAAAAACTATCACGGTCGTAAACGCCTTTATAACCTTGAGTATATGTTTTTTGAGTTTCAGGAAATTTATTGACTTCATCCACAGTTGTCGTTGAAGAAAAACTAAAAGAGGCTTTCCCATCCCTTCCTTTCCTAGTAGTTATTATTATAGCGCCATTGGACGCTCTAACCCCATACAGAGCAGTAGCTGCTCCACCTTTCAATACAGTTAAATTTTCAATATCCTCCATATTAATATCTGCCCCTCTATTGGTGGCAGCTCTACCGGCACCTCCACCTGCAGTAAATTGATCATTACTAACTGGAACACCATCAACAATAAACAAAGGCTGGTTGTTGGCTCCTGGGTCTAACGAGTTAATACCTCTAATAATTATCCTTGCACCTTGACCTGGAGCGCCGCCTTGGCTTGAAATCTGAGCCCCCGCAATTTTCCCAGATAAAGCATTGACTAAATTGCTTTCCGGTGTCTTCATTAAATCTTCTGATTTCAATTCCTGAACCGAATATCCAATAGATTTTTTCTCTCTGGAAATCCCCATAGCAGTAACAACCACTTCGTCCAAGGCAGACGCGTCCTCTAACAAATTAACATTTAGCGTAGTATCTGAAATTATTACTTCTTGGGTTTTAAATCCTAAATATGAAAATGTTAAAACCACTCCTTTCGTTGCTGATATTTGGTATTTTCCATCAATATCAGTGGTTGTTCCCGAATTTGAATCCTTGACTTGGATGCTTACACCTGGTAATGGCATTCCATTTGCATTAGAAACTGTACCACTGACCGTGATATTTTGAGCAAATACAAATGAGCTTAATGTGGTAAAAACAACAAGGAAGGAAACTCTAATTTTTTTTCTCATAAGTTTGTGATTGATTAGTTAAAAATAAAACTCCAAAGATGGTTTTTGCACAAAAACACGTGTTAGATGCAGATGCTCGTTTTACAATTTAAATCATATTTTAAAATGATTTACTAAGGAATTAGCAAAAGTTTTAGATGATTTTTACATTAGATTTATATTTTAAGTTAATTTAACTAATATAATGAGTTTTTTTCGCAACCACAATAGTGTGGAACGATATTAACATCAATAAAATTTAGAAGTAGTAGTATGGCTTAGTAGAAATATTTCTAAATACATCGGAAAGTTTAAAAAAATCAAATCAGAAATTGACTTACTTTCATGTTGCAATAAACTTCTATAAGTAAACATTAGCTTTTAGGCTTTTTGATGATCCTTTAAGCGTTTCCTATCTTTAGAGAACTGGGTGCTACTATTTATAAACTGAGAATTGATTGTCTCATGGTGGTCACCCGATACATATTAGATGTAGCAAAAACATTAGTGAAGCACGGTACCATTTTTGTAAAATAGTACATAATTAAATTTGAAGGGTTTCTTTTTAGAATAACGTCAAAGCCGATTTTAATTGTTGCAAATCGGATTTTGTATGGTTGGCAGTAATCACAATCCGATTCATCAGCGTATCATAATTGGGATACTTAAAATTAGTGATGATAATGCCTTTGGATTTTAGGTAGTCAAAAATACCGTCGCTAGAAGAATAGATCACAGGATAATCCGAATTGTAAATAAAATTGTTGGGCAAATGTGTATCCTCAAATAAAAACTGAAGATGAGTTCTCAATTTTTTGAGTTGAGTTTGCAGTAAATCTTGACCATCCACCAAAGTTTGCAAGAATATAGGATTCATGCCTGCTGCCGAAACAAACACGGCTTCATTCTTAATAATCTCAATGAGGTGTTGATCTCCCCCAATGACCCCTCCAGAACAGCCATAAGCCTTGGTTAGAGAGCTGATCATTATTTTTTGTACGATTCGCGGATGATTAACGGTTTTAAAAATGCCATCACCAAAAGGTCCCACCACACCTAAACTGTGGGATTCATCCAGCACTAAGGTAATGCGTTTGCTGGGTGAGATAGCGTTCAGAAAATCAAAATCAGTAGGTATTACGGCCAACGACAATAACGCATCAGCAGTTATAACTATGGCTTCCTCTACAGTATTCGTCAAATCAGGATGCAAGGCTCCGTTAACGAATAAGGGCAGACTAGAAGATTTTAAAATAGCAGGATGCGTTTTGGGGTAGTGGTAAAATTTCTGGTGTTCTATTGACAAGTGATCAATCACAATTTTTCCTGCCAAAGTACCTGAAGACACCGTTAGTGCGGCATCAGCGCCAATAATTTTTGCCAATAGAGTTTCTGCCTTTTGATATATGCTCAATTTTATATTGGCATTTCTAGAACTTCCGTAGGCCGTCCCCCAAGTCTTAATACTATTAATCAATAAGTCTTGAAACTCAGGATGCGTGGCCATTCCCAAATATGACGTGCCTCCAAAATACAGATAAGATTGACCTGCAACAGTAATGGTCCGATCCGGAAAGTGTTCAACGGTCATTAAATTACGCGGTTAATGTAACGCCAGTTCCGTTCAAATCGCTGTAGATGACCTTGCCATCCTCAAGACTTACGCCAGTAGCAATGTCTTCGCCCAACAATAACGCTCCGTCCATATCCACATAATCCAACAGCGGTAATAAGTGGGCAATGGCTGAAATACCTACTGTAGATTCCGTCATACAGCCTACCATGGTTTTCATTCCTAACTGCCTTGCCTGTACCAACATGCGTCGGGCTGGTGTGAGTCCGCCACATTTAGTTAATTTCACATTTACGCCATGAAAATACTGGTAGCATTTTTCAACATCTGCTTCAACCTGGCAACTTTCGTCGGCAATTATTGGTAATACGGAGTTTTCGAAAACTTTTTTATGACCTTCCCAATCGTCTGCTGGTAAGGGCTGCTCGATAAATTCAACGCCCAATTCTTTTAGCGCAATGGCATTAGCAATGGTTTCATCTGCCGTCCATCCGCAATTGGCATCCACTCTAAAAACGGCATCGGTATGCTTACGCAATTCTTTTACAATCTCAATATCCCGATCAGATCCCAATTTAATTTTATAAATAGGCCACGGCATTTCCTCCATTTTAGAGACCATTTTTTCAATCGTATCAATGCCAATTGTATAATCAGAGAGTGGATTATTGTCAATATCGTAATCCCACAATTCATACAATTTTTTACCTTCTTTTCTGGCATACAAATCATTATAGGCCAAGTCTAATGCGCATAATGCAAACTTATTATTTGGCAATTGTGAGGCCATTTTCTCCCAAAATTCTTCGGGAGGCATTCCTGAGGAATCTGCAATAAGAGGCTCTATTTGTTCTAAATCCCGCATCATTCCTTTAATGCTGACGTTATAGTATGGATTGGACGTTGCTTCTCCATAACCAGAAAAACCATCTTCTCTTAATTGGACAATTAAAGACGGTTGTTCATCACGTGATTCTCTTGAAATGGTAAAAGTGTGTTTTAATTTTAAAATATAGGGCTTAAGAATAAGTTGCATGCTGTAGCTTTTTTTAAGACATCTCTCCCATTGCTAAAACAGGAATTTACGATGCAGTTTAGGTGAAACTAAATTAATAAATATTTAATATACTTGAGACGTAAGCGGCATAAAACAATAGTGAAATAACACTAAGAGTTTGCATAGCGTACTATTTAAAAACGGCGTTCTTTCTGAAGTTTTTCATAGGCCTCTTGCACCTGACGGAATTTATCCACAGCTCCTTTCTGATGTTCTTCCCCCAAATGAATCACACGGTCTGGATGGTATTTCTTGGCCATCTTTCTATACGCGGCTTTAATTTCGTCATTCGTGGCGTCCTTGGTGATTTCTAAAATTTTGTAAGCGTTATCGCTACTGTTGTAGAACATCGCTTTAATACTTTCATAGTCACGAGAACTGATGCCCAAATAGCCAGAAATGGTAAAGATTTGTTTAACTTCACTATCGGTCACCATCCCATCGGCCTTAGCAATTCCGAAAAGGAAATGCAAAAGTTGCAAGCGAGACGGATGATCCATCATTCGCTGTATTTGGAGACATACCTCGCGCACCGGTATGTGTTGCTGGTTAATGCCTTTAAATAATTTAAAAGCTTGATTGGCGCGATCCTGCCCATACATCCCTACAAATTGTTGACGCACATAATCCAACTCCCTTTGGTCCTGATGGCCGTCAGCTTTGATCACTACTGAAGCTAAGATTAAAAGACTGACCTCAAAATCTCCCGGTTGGGTTTGCGGTCGCGCTTGGGGTTCACTTCTGTAAGTGGGGCGTCTTTTTTGATCCGATTGCCAGTCCCCTAAAAGCGGCGTCCCATTTCCTGAAAGAGAATCAACAATACTCCCTAAAACCATTCCTATTATAGCGCCAATAGGACCTCCAAAAGACCATCCTAAACCTGCGCCTATCCATTTTGAAAAATTCATCTGTAATTTTTAATTTTTTGAACTTCAAATATACTATAGTTCAAGCTTTTTAGTTGAAAATATCCCTTGAATTTTTTGGATAGAAATCACGAATGGCAGCATTCAATCTCACTACTAAGAACTACTTTGAGAAGCAGATTTTTCCGTATCTTTGCAGTCTCGAAGTATCGGGGTCTAATATTAATCTTGAAAATTAAAAATATATGTATCCAGCAGAATTAGTAAAACCAATGCGAGAAGACTTGACCAAAGTTGGATTTGAAGAATTGCACACCGCTCAAGACGTTGATTCAGCCTTGTCAAAAGAAGGCACAACCTTAATTGTTGTGAATTCAGTTTGTGGCTGTGCTGCAGCAAATGCACGTCCAGGAGCTAGAATGAGTTTACAAAACGCAAAACGTCCTGACCATATCGTGACCGTTTTTGCAGGTGTAGATAAAGAAGCCGTGGATAAAGCCAGAGAACTTATGGTTCCGTTTCCTCCAAGCTCACCGTGTATGGCCTTATTTAAAGATGGCGAATTGGTACACATGTTAGAGCGTCACCATATTGAAGGCAGACCTGCTGAGTTAATTGCAGAAAACCTTGTAGATGCTTATAATGAGCACTGCTAAAAAAAAAAACAGTCTTAAAATTATAAAAAACCACGGTAACTTTACTGTGGTTTTTTTGGTTTTATACGCAACCAATTGAAAATTTAACATCTATCTTAAAATAATTTCCCATGAAAACAATCCTCACATTTCTTTTAAGTTCGCTCTTTATAGTGTTAAGTGCTAACACATGCGATAACCAAGACGCTATGACCTGTGAAGAAATGCGTGACAATTTAAATGAGATGAAAACGACCATTCAAAATTTAGCAGATACTTCCGTTTGCAACGCAGCATTTGAATGCCGATCCATAGCATTAGGAAGTAAACCGTGCGGGGGCCCTTGGGGATACTTGGTGTACTCCACATCTATTGACACGCTCAAACTCTCTAATTTAGTCGCTACTTATAATCAACAGGAAAAATTAATGAATACAGAATGTGGCTTAATTTCGGACTGCTCCTTTGTCAGCCCTCCGCAACAATTAGAATGTAAAAACAATAGGTGCATTGCCATTTATTAGTAGGTTTGTAGCCTGACTTTTTATTAATTTTGTAGGATGCGAAAAATATTGGCTTACCCACTAACAGTTTTGTATCTCATCTGTTTTGGAATCACTTTAATAGTGTTCCATCCTATCCAATGGATCTGTTTCAATGTCTTTGGATATAAAGCACATAAGATTAGTGTCGATTGGCTGCAGTTTTTTTTGATTCGCTGTCTTAATGTATTAGGTACGCGATTCACTTTTACCAATCCTCACGACATCCCAACGGACCAGCCCCTTATTATTGTGGCCAACCATCAAAGCATGTACGATATTTCGCCAATCATGTGGCACATGCGTAAACACCACCCGAAGTTTATCGCAAAAAAAGAATTGGGAAAAGGCATTCCGAGTGTTTCTTACAATTTGCGTCATGGCGGCTCTGTACTTATTGATCGGAAAAATCCGAGGCAAGCTTTACCTGCCATTATGAAATTTGGAGAGTACATTGAAAACACCAAACATGCCGCAGTAATTTTCCCTGAAGGCACCCGAAGTAAAACTGGCGTTCCTAAACCTTTTCAAACAAAAGGCTTGGAAGTTATGATGAGAAAAGCACCGTCAGCCCTTATTGTACCTATCAGCATTAACAATTCGTGGAAGATGTTGCGCTATGGTAAATTTCCTATGGGTATCGGAAATCATTTGAAATTCACGGTACATCAACCTCTCAAAATTGCTACCTTTGTAGATAAGGAAGAATTGATCAGGACTGTTGAACAGACGATTTCTTCAAATATTCATCTCTAAATTACAACATTATGTCTCAAAAGAATGTACGATTGGAAGTGATGCAGCATCTGGAAAAAGACGTCGAATCACTCATTCAAAAATATTTAATCCCCGCCGAACAAATTTGGCAACCCACAGATTTTTTGCCGAATTCAGAAGGTGATAACTTTTTTGAAGAGGTACGAGAAATACGTGAACTCTCTAAAGAACTCCCTTATGACTTTTGGGTGGTTTTAGTGGGCGATATGATTACTGAAGAAGCGTTACCAACTTACGAATCGTGGTTAATGGATGTTGAAGGTGTAGATCAGGTAGGTCGTAATTCTTGGGGAAAATGGGTACGCCATTGGACGGCTGAAGAAAACAGACACGGCGATGTGCTGAATAAATACCTTTATTTATCAGGCCGCGTGAACATGAAAGAAATTGAAAAAACCACCCAGCATCTCATTGCTGATGGTTTTGATATTGGTACGGATAGAGATCCGTATAAAAACTTTATATACACCAGTTTTCAAGAATTGGCGACTTATGTGTCCCATAATCGCGTAGCGAAAATTGCCAAAGAAAAAGGGAATAAATCGCTCTTTAAAATGTGTAACATTATTGCTGGTGATGAAATGCGTCACCACCACGCTTACGCAGAATTTGTAGAGCGCATATTTGCAGTAGATCCGAGTCAGATGATGATTGCATTTCAAACTATGATGAAGCAAAAAATCACCATGCCGGCACATTTCCTAAGAGAATCTGGCGATCAGATTGGAACTGCTTTTGAAGAGTTTTCAAATACTGCGCAGCGTATTGGAGTGTACACCTCAGCCGATTATGTGGACATTTTGGAAAAGTTAATCAAGCGATGGGAAATTGGCAATGTCCAAAATTTATCTGATGATGCTGAGAAAGCTAGAGATTATTTGATGAAACTTCCAGACCGTATGAAACGCTTAGCTGACCGAATGAAGATACCGGAAAATTCGTATCAGTTTAAATGGGTGGAACCTGCGCGACTGAAGTAGGATGGAATGCTGATTTGGCAGATTTTAGCTGATTTTCACTGATTTTCACTGATTTTTTGTTGCCTATTTTATGGAACTTATGTTAAACTGTTAAACGCGGATTTAGCTGATTTTAAATTCTCTATAATTGATAATAGATAAACAGTTAAAAACATTCAAAATCTACGGTTTTATGTTAAATTGTTGAACTCTGATCACACTGATTTAGCAGATTTGCACTGATTTTTTTGTTCCTTATTACATTTACTTGATGGACAACTCTAAACATTCAGAAACTACGGATCTTATTTTGAAATGTTTCTACAATGTATATAATCAATTAGGTTATGGGTTTTGGAGAAAGTCTATGAAAAAGCGATGTTCATTGAATTGAAAAGTTTGGGTGTTTTTGTAGAACGACAAAAACAAATCAATGTTCATTATAAGGATCAAATAGTTGGGGAATATAATGCTGATCTAATTGTATCGGAAACCGTTATTATTGAAATTAAAGCTGCGGAATCTTTGTGTGAGGCGCACGAATTTCAACTTATAAACTTTCTCAAAGCCACAGAAATTGAAGTTGGACTGCTGCTGAATTTTGAGAAGACTCCTCAAATAAAACGGAAAATATTTTCGAATAAATTTTAGACCTATTGTAGAACGCAGATGACGCGGATTTAGCTGATTTTTAATTCTCATAATTGTTAATTTAAATAGTTAAAAGCATTCAGAAACTGCCGATTATACATATTAAAGCAGCTGAGTCACTTTGCGAAGCACATGAATTTCAACTTATAAACTAACTCAAAACCACAGAAATTGAAGTTGGACTACTGCTGAATTTTGGAAAAACGCCTCAAATAAAACGGATAATATTTTCGAATAAATTTTAAATGTATTGTAGAACGCAGATGACGCGGATTTAGCTGATTTTTAATTCTCATAATTGTTAATTTAAATAGTTAAAAGCATTCAGAAACTGCCGATTATACATATTAAAGCAGCTGAGTCACTTTGCGAAGCACATGAATTTCAACTTATAAACTAACTCAAAACCACAGAAATTGAAGTTGGACTACTGCTGAATTTTGGAAAAACGCCTCAAATAAAACGGATAATATTTTCGAATAAATTTTAAATGTATTGTAGAACGCAGATGACGCGGATTTAGCTGGTTTTAACTGATTTTTTAGTTCTCTATAACGCACATTCACGATCCACAATCGTTTATGAACTTTTTCTAATAAGTAAAAAATTAGAGTAGAATAACTACTTTGCCATTCATACGAATTTCATTATCTAATTATCTAAATCCTTAAGAATTAACGATCGGATTACTGCTAAATTAACGACTCTTAATCATTTACCAGAAGTAATTTAAAGCAATCTGCGACCATCATAAAAATCCGCGTCATCAGCGTTCTACTCTTTCACATGGAAAATAAACATAATCAAATTGAACAAACCATCTCCTTCGTCAAATCCCAACTGAAAAACGCCGAAGGCGGACACGATTGGTTCCACATCCAAAGGGTGCTAAATAATGCCTTGCTTATAGCCAAAACAGAACACGTTGATGTATTTGTGGTTCAACTCGGGGCATTGCTCCACGACATTGCCGACAGTAAATTCCATAATGGCGATGAAACGGTTGGTCCAAATGTAGCACGCGAGTTCCTAATGAAGATTAATGTAGATTCAAACGTCATTGAGCATGTGGTGAACATCATAGAAAACATCTCTTTTAAAGGTGGAAATGAGCCCCAAAATTTTACTTCCCAGGAGCTTGACGTCATTCAGGATGCCGATCGATTGGATGCTCTTGGAGCTATCGGGATTGCTCGAACTTTCAATTATGGGGGCTTTAAAAATCGAGCCTTATACGATCCCGAGATTCCGCCAAATTTAGCAATGACCAAAGAAGCATATAAAGCATCAAACGCTCCTACCATCAATCACTTCTACGAAAAATTATTACTTCTAAAAGATAAAATGAATACCGAAACAGGCCGAAAAGTTGCTATTGAACGCCATGTCTTCATGGAACAATTCCTCGAGCAGTTTTATGCGGAATGGCAAGGAATGAAATAATTAAAACAACTTCAATTGCCCATCCTTATACTGCTCGTGTAGTGCCGTATTTAAAGTAGGCATAGCTTTGCCCTTAAAATATTTAAGCTTAGCCAATGTCACCATGTCGTTGATTTGTTTGGCAATCTCTCCCTCGCCACGCATACGTGTTCCGTAGCGTGAATCGCTTAAATTTCCACCGTGGCAACTTGCAATCTGATGCAAAACCTTATCCGCCCGATCCGGCATCGTTTTTTTGATCCAATCTGAAAAGATTTCGCCTATGGCCCCGTTTAGTCGCACAATGGTGTGGCCCATACTCGAAGCACCCATTTCTGACACTTTTTTGGCTAAGGGTAAGACTTCGTGACTATTAATGGACGGAATGATAGGTGCCATCATCACATTTACAGGAATACCGTTTTCAGACAAGATTTTTACAGTTTCCAAACGTTTTTTGATGGTTGCCGTTCTTGGCTCCAACACCAGCCTGGTTTCTTCGGACAACGAAGTAATGGACAGATTCACCGCAATTAAATTGTCTTTGGCCAGTGCTTTTAGCAAATCCAGATCTCGCAAAATCAGAGAATTTTTTGTAATGATGCCTACCGGATGCTTGTATTTTAGAAACACTTCCAAACATTGACAGGTCAATTTAAATTTTTGTTCAGCCGGTTGGTAACAGTCCGTATTCCCAGACATCACAATAGGATATGCATGCCAGCTTTTCCTTGTGATGAATTTTTCCAACAGAAGGGGCGCATCTTTTTTTACTAAAATGCGGCGTTCAAAATCGAGTCCCGCACTATAACCCCAAAACTCATGAGTATTGCGGGCATAGCAATAAATACATCCGTGCTCACACCCTTGATACATATTCATAGAATAACCCATTCCCACATCAGGACTGTCCACTTTATTGACAATGGTCTTTGGGAACACTTCCAAATAAAGCGTTTTATTCTTATCGGCCTCCTCCCCTTCTTTAGCGCAATATTCTAAAAAATCATCACGCATTTCATGACTCAATTCAAAGAATTTATTGCGTAGGTTAATTTGTGCACCACGACCTTTAATAGTTGGGTTTGAGTCCATTTTTAGGGATTTATGGGGATTACTATTAATGAGATAAGACCACAAAGTTACTGCCAAACACATCGCTATGATGGCTACAAAATGTAGAAACTAGAATCAACTACTTAGTATCAAATATTTATAACGTGACAGATGTTTAAAAAATAACAGTGTTTTAACAGTTGAAAGTCGTCATAAACCCCCAAAAATTCAATAATTTTAGCCCTCACAAATATTCTTATAACATGAAAAAATTATTGCTCTCCCTCACCATTTTTATGATGACGTTTTCATCGGCGATTAAAGCAGATGAAGGCATGTGGTTTTTGATGCATATTGAGCGTCTTAACCACAGAGACATGCAGAAAATGGGACTTCAATTGACTGCTGAAGAAATTTACAGCGTTAATAACCGTAGTTTAAAAGATGCTATTGTTCAATTTAATGGTGGTTGTACTGCCAGTATTGTGTCTGATAGTGGCTTGGTGTTAACCAATCACCATTGTGGTTACAATGCTATTGCTGAATTATCATCGGCAGACAGAAATCACCTGAAAGATGGCTATTGGGCTAAATCTTTAGATGCCGAATTAAAACCAGAAAGCTTATTCGTAAGATTCTTTGTACGAATGGATGATGTATCTAAACGCATCCTATCACAAGTTAATGCTGGCATGTCTGAAAAAGATCGCGAAGCTGCCATCAACAGAGAAATTGCCAAAATTGAGCAAGAAAATAATGAAGGTGGAAAATATACCGTTTCTGTACGTTCATTTTATCAAGGCAATGAATTCTACTACTTCGTTTATGAAGATTATAAAGATGTCCGTTTGGTAGGTACACCTCCAGAAAGTGTAGGAAAATACGGTGGCGATACCGATAACTGGGAATGGCCAAGACATACTGGCGACTTTGCATTATTCAGAGTGTATGCGGACCAAGATGGAAATCCTGCAGAATACTCCACTGCAAACGTGCCGTTAAAATCTAAATACCATCTTCCTGTAAGTCTTGATGGCGTTAAAGAAAACGATTTTGCAATGATCTTGGGTTACCCAGGAAGAACTAATCGTTGGATGCCAGCACAAGGCGTTGAACAAAACGTAAAGTATGCTTATCCTGCTTGGGTTGAAGGTTCAAAATTGAGCATGGATGTGATGAAGAAATACATGGATAGTGATGAAGCCATCAACTTAATGTATGCGTCTTCTTACGCAAGTATCGCCAACTATTGGAAAAATCGTGGCGGGATGATTGATGCTTTAACAGATCATAAAACTGTTGCCACCAAAACTAAGGTTGAAGATGCTTTTAACAAGTGGGCCAATAAAAAAGAGAATAAAGCACAATATGGAAATGTAATTTCTGATATTAATGCTTATTATAAATTGACCAATGAAAAGGCACAACACGACAATTACTTAACAGGAATTTTACGTGCGAGTAAATTTGCTGCTTTGCCTTCAAGACTAGGTAGTGCTTTAAAACAGTATGCTGAATCTAATGAAGCTGCTCGCGAAAATATGATGCCTAAATTACAGCCGATGATCGATGCATCTTTTAAAGATTTTCATATGCCATTAGAAAAGGAAATTTTGGCAAAACAGTTAAATCTATACGCATCGAAAACCAATTATCCGCTTCCAGAAATGGTTAAGGAAATAGCTGATAAGAACACTAATGATTTTACAGCATTTGTAGATTCTGCTTTTGATACCAGCATCTTTTCTTCTAAACAAAATGTACAAGCTTTCTTGGCAAATCCTGATGTTTCTAAATTAGAAAATGATGTGTTATACAAATTATCTGGTCAGTTATTGACTAAATACAGAGAGCAACCAGAACACTTGGTACAACCTGAAAATAATTATCAAGCGGCTTTCAGAAAGATGGTGGCTGGATTGCGCGAGTCGAAGTTGAGCAACATTCAATATCCTGATGCCAACTCAACCTTACGTTTAAGCTACGGGAAAGTGAGAGCATTACCTGCTGATGACAGAAATGATGCAGCCGTGAACAACTACACCACTTTAAAAGGGATGGTTGCTAAATACGTTCCAAATGACGATGAGTTTGATTTACCTCAAGAGATGCTAGACATTTATGAGAAGAAAGATTACGGCCGTTATGCGAATGAGAAAGGCGAACTTTCAGTAAACTTCTTATCAGACAATGATATTACTGGTGGTAATTCAGGATCTCCTGTCATTAACGGAAAAGGCGAATTGATCGGATTGGCTTTTGACGGTAACATTGAAGCAATGGCTGGTGATGTTATTTTTGATAGCGACCTACAACGTACTATTAATGTTGATATCCGTTATGTACTTTGGTTGATTGACAAATATTCCAACGCAAAACACATTGTTGATGAATTGACGATTGTTGGTGGAAAATTATAAATAGTATTAAGACCGCTTCGCTTTTAGAAGTGAGAATTAAGACTAAAAGGAAAAATGCGAACTATTAATTTAGTTCGCATTTTTTTATATGTATCAATTGATCTTTGAAAATCAACCCAATCAAGGTTATCCGTGTTCTTTAAGACTTGTAACAAACTAGAACAATTGCCCATCTTAATCGACAAGACAGTTGATAGATGATTCAATAAAGATTGAAAATTAAACAACAAAGGGTTATTTTGTCCTATACAATCAGTGAAAATCACCGCAATCAGCGTCTTCTGCGTTCTATTTCCCTGGAAACTCAGCCTTACGCTTTTCTAAAAATGCGGTTGTGCCTTCCGTAAAATCTTCGGTTCCAAAGCACTTACCAAATTGCTTGATTTCTACTTTGTATCCATCAACCCCATCTTTATAATTGGCGTTAATCGCCTTTATAGCGCCTTTTATGGCCACTGTAGAATTACGCATGATCTTGCCTGCAATCTTCTCACATAAAGGCATCAGCTCCTCCTGAGTGGTCACATGATTCACTAAGCCATAAGCTTTGGCAGTTTCGGCGTCAATCATTCCTGCAGTCATCACCATTTCCATAGCACGACCTTTGCCTACCAATTGCGGTAAACGCTGGGTTCCACCATATCCTGGAATCACGCCCAATGAAGTTTCTGGTAGACCCATCTTAGCATTATCGCTGGCCACTCTAAAATGACATGCCATCGCTAATTCAAGTCCACCACCTAATGCGAAACCATTAACTGCGGCAATTACCGGCGTGGATAAATTCTCAACAAAATCAAACAGTAACTCCTGTCCTTTGGCGGCAAGCTTGCCACCGTTTTCTACATCAAAATCGGCAAATTCACTAATATCAGCACCTGCAACAAAAGCTTTTTCGCCACTACCAGTAACGATTATGACTTTGGTTTTCTTGTCTTTATTAGCAACTTTAAACGCTTGGTTAAGCTCATTAATGGTGGCTTTGTTTAAAGCATTTAGCTTATTGGGACGGTTAATGGTTATGGTAGTGATACCATCTTTAGTTTTGGATAATATGTTTTCGTATGACATTATGTTATTTTTTAAAGTTTAGATCTAAATCCTGCAAATTTACACTCGCCAGCTCCTCAAATGGAGTGCAGGGAAACATTTAAAGATACAGAAATTGAAAATTAAGAATAATTTCATAAGATACCTGCGTTTACAGCCAACTTATTGTTTTGGGAATGTTACGGTAAAAGTGGTGCCCTTCCCTTTTTGAGAGGTAAAGGTGATGGTGCCTTTGTAGGTCTCTACGATATTTTTTACCATCGCCAAACCAAGGCCCATCCCGCTAGATTTGGTGGTGAATTTAGGCTCAAAGATTCTCGGAATATTTTCTTCAGATATTCCACGGCCGTTGTCAGCAACAGAAATTTTCACCAATTGATCTTCAGACATGACGCTTACCACAACTTTTGGATCTTTATCTTCAGCAACGGCCTGGGTCGCATTCTTAACTAAATTGGTCACCACGCGGATTAATTGCGTCCGATCCCATTGGGCAATGATTTCTTTTTCATCGGCAATAAAGACAATATAATCTTCGCTAAAAATATCTAAAGCCAATTTCACAATATGCACCACATTAAGGGTTTCATTTTGCTGAGCGGGCATTTTGGCAAAATTTGAAAATGCTGAAGCAATGGAACTCATGGTATCAATTTGCTGAATAAGGGTTTGGCTATACTCCTCAACTTTATGATGAATATCTGGATCTTCAGGATTAAACTTGCGCTGAAAACTTTGCACACTCAAGCGCATTGGCGTCAAGGGATTTTTAATTTCGTGGGCTACCTGTTTTGCCATCTCACGCCAAGCCGCTTCCCGTTCTGAAGTTGCCAATTTTACGGCACTTGCTTGCAATTCATCAATCATGCTGTTATAGGAATTTACTAACGTAGCAATTTCCTCGCTTGATGATTCAATCTCAATGCGTTTATTCTGTTTACCCAGTCGGGTTTCCTTGATTTTATCACTAATTGTTTTTAGCGATTTTGTAATGTATTTTGAAAGAAAATAGGCCAATACAATTGCTAAAACGAGCATCACCAAATACGCATAGCCTAAGCGCTCTAAAAATTCGCGCAATTCTTTATTTAAAAATTCATCATTTTCTAAATAGGGCAAATTTAAGATGGCAATAGGTTTAAATTTTTTGTCTGTAATATAGGTGTAGGACGATTGGAAGGTTTGATTGTTGAGTGTGGTTTTTTCAACATACCGATGTTCTGCCGTGTTGGAAAGATTATTTAAAATATCTGCATTTAAGCATTTTGCGATGGTGTCGCCTTCAATGCTCGACTTAGATGATTTAATTAATCCGCCTTCCAAATCGAGTAAATTAACTTGTAATTGATGGATATCCGCAATTTTATAAATCTCATGCATAAAAATCAACCGGATATTTTCAGTTTTCACCTCCCAAGTGGTTTCTCTTATGACAAAATCGATATGTCGCTTAATATTGTCTTCCTTCCGCTCTAAACGATCTCTATGGTAATCTTGTGCTTCTTCATTGTATTGATATATGGTAACAGCGGCAATAAGCACTGACGCAATTAGCACCAATAAAATCATAGCAAAAAAGATACGTACGCGTAAGGAAAGTCGTCTGAGTTTCATTTAGAAAATTGTAGCGGGATAAATATAGCAATAATCACACCAAATGGCCACTTTTGAAAATGTCCAACATTAGATTCTTAAATTCCATGAGACTACTGTAAAGAACACTGCAGTTAAGCGTCTGGATTTTTTGCCCGTATATTTTTGTAGATTTTAAAGCCGAGCATCAACAGCACGCCTAAAACAATGATGCCAATTACCCCAAAAATCCAATTGATGGAATTTTTTAGAATCACCAGAAATACGACGGAAAATAGAATAAAGGTCGCGCCTTCGTTCCAGAGTCGCATAAAATTGGAGGTTTTCGTGACTTGGCCACGTTGCAGTTGTTTGAAATATTGATGGGTTTTTAGATGGTAAATACTCAGTAAGACAACGAATGCCAATTTCACGTGCATCCACCCTTGGTGTAACCACGCCGGCATCAATACAATCAACCAAATTGCAAAAAATGTGGCGAGAATAGCAGAAGGCCAGGTAATGATATTCCATAGCCGTTTCGCCATCAATTTCAGCTGTTCGCCTAAAATTTCCTTAGCAGGTGAGGGTTTTTGAGAGGCTTCAATTTGATAGACAAATAATCTGGGAATGTAAAACAACCCCGCAAACCAAGTGATGACAAAAATAAGATGTAAGGCTTTGATGTAGTTGTAATATTCCATGGCGTAAAATTAATTAAACATCTTTGGGAATTAAATTTTTCTTAACCTCACGATTCAAAAAATAAGCGGTCACAATAGTGGCCAAAATATCGGAAATTGGAAAGGAAATCCACACCCCTAATTCGCCGAAAAATTTTGGTAAAATTAAAATGAGGGGAATAAAGAAAAACCCTTGCCGTAATAAGGTTAGCAATAATGCTGGCATTGCTTTCCCAATGGCTTGAAAATAAGCCGCTCCAATTAATTGCCAGGCAATAATAGGAGTTGCGACAAACACCCATCGCATATCGTTGGGCGCCTGACGGAGCACCTCAGCATCCGTAGTAAACATTCGGGTAATTTGTTCCGGAAAAATCATCAAGACAATAAATACGATAGAGGCTAAAATAGCGGCGTATTTAATGGCAATGTTTAGCGTTTCCCTAACCCGATGGTAATTTTCTGCACCGTAATTAAATCCTGCAATTGGCAAGAAGCCTTGGGTAACCCCTAAAACAGGAAACATGGCAAACATTAACATCCGGCCCGCAATGGCGTAAGATGTTACGGAAGTTTCGCCGCCCAAATCGAACAAAATATTGTTCATAAATAAATAGGTGATACTCACGACGGCTTGTCGGGCAAGCGTGACAAAACCAAGCGATGAAATTTCCTTAACGATTGGGAAATTCAATCCCAAATGAGAAAAATTAATTTTTAGTTCTGATTTATTGGAGGCATAAAACCAAATGATAAATGCTAAACAAAACACATAAGATAATGTGGTGGCCCAAGCAGCGCCCGCCATTCCGTAATCTAATACATAAATAAAAATATAATCCATGATCAGGTTACTGACCGACGGAATCAT
Source organism: Gelidibacter salicanalis (assembly GCF_007997285.1). Classification (GTDB taxonomy): domain Bacteria; phylum Bacteroidota; class Bacteroidia; order Flavobacteriales; family Flavobacteriaceae; genus Gelidibacter; species Gelidibacter salicanalis. The sequence goes on along the minus strand of NZ_VORX01000003.1, from coordinate 498,490 downwards.
CATGGCATACATGGCGAATTTCGGTTTGCCTTCCGCGCGAATCACCGTGTTGGCCATCATGCAAAGTGCCAAAACAGGTACGCCGTAAAGCACAATTTCATAATAGGTTTTAGCCGGTTCAAAAATGGCACCTCGACCCCCAAAAGAATCGATAATGGCATTAGAAAAAAGCAAACCGACTGTTACCAAGGTCATGGTTAACACCAAGGTTAAGGTAATCTGATTGCCAAAGGTTTTGAGGGCTTTTTGATAATTATTCCCTCCAAGCGCTCTCGAAATTATGGAGGAACCACCAATACCAATGGACATCCCTAAGGCAGCAATAAAAAATGACACGGGCAATACCACATTAATTGCGGCAATGGCCGTGGCACCAATCCAATTCCCCACAAATATGGTATCGACCAAAATATTTAGTGACATCACTAAAATCCCGATAGACGCCGGCAACGCTTGCTTAATAATAAGCTTGCTTATGGGTTTAGTACCCAAATCCTGTGAAGAATCATTAGCCATTATGCGGTGACGGTTTCAGAAATTGCCCAATCATTGATCCAATTGGACAGTAATGCTACAAATTCGGCGTCGTCATTTAAACACGGTACGGTGGTAAAATCCTTACCGCCCATTTCGTGAAAAATTTCTTCGCCTTCCATAGCAATTTCTTCCAAAGTTTCCAGACAATCGCTCACAAACGCTGGAGTAACGACCGCCATTTTTTTGACACCTTGTTTCCCAAAACGTTCAATTGTCAAGTCCGTTGGTGGTTGTAACCATGGATCAAATCCTAATCGCGATTGGAAAGAGCTGGAATAAGTTCCCGGCGCCAAATTCAATTTTTCAGCTACCAAACGGGTCACTTCCAAACATTGGTGACGGTAGCAAAATTCGTGTGCTGGCGATGGCGTGATGCAGCAGCTCTTATCGATTTTACAATGCGATTTCGTAATGTCGCGCTTGCGGATATGACGTTCCGGAACACCGTGATACGAAAAGAGCAAATGTTCGTAGGGATTATTTTCCAAATGTCTGGCAATGGAATTTGAAAGCACATCTATATAATCTTCACGATTGTAAAAGGCTTTTAAGTCGGATATTTTAAGATTTGGAAAATGCTCTTTACGGATTTCCTCGGCCAAAACTAAAATGGTTTCAGTGGTAGCCATGGCAAATTGCGGGTAAAGTGGCATTAAAAACACGTCCTCTACACCCTTATCGACCAATTCTTGAAGCCCTTTTTTAATGGTCATACTTCCGTAACGCATGGCTAAGGCCACAGGTAGTTCCGTTTGTTGCTGAATCTTTTTTTGAAGCCGCTCCGAAATCACAATAAGCGGCGAGCCTTCGTCCCACCATATTTTTTTATAGGCTTCCGCAGATGCCTTAGGTCGTGTGTTTAAAATAATGCCTTTCACAATAAGCGTTCGCGCCCAAAGTGGTACATCAATGACGCGTTCGTCCATTAAAAACTCACTTAAATAAGGCTTAACATCTTCAGGTGTTGGGCTCTCTGGCGACCCAAGATTAACAAGTAGTACTCCTTTTTTCATTGAACAGTTTTTATCATACCTTCTTGAGAAGGTCACTTTTTTCAAGCCTTTAGGTCTTAGAAACCAGCAAGCCATTTATAATTTACGAAGATAAGGACATTAGGTATTTTTTTGGTGTGGTACCAAACTTCTTTTTAAATGCCGCAATAAAATGACTCGATGCGCTGTAGCCAACTTTTAAACCAACTTCATTAACATTATGTTCTCCTGATTCTAGCAGCTTTCTCGCCACTTCCATCTTATAATCAAATAAGAAACTATACACGGTATCCCCATAAATCTGTTTGAAACCTTCTTTTAATTTTTTCAAATTCAGCCCAATCTCATCAGATAGCTCCTGCAATGTGGGCGGTTCGGCCATTCTGGAAATGATGATATCTTTGGCTTTTCTTATTTTGATGACATTGGTTTCATCCACCAAAAATGGACATTGTTCAATATTCGCATCTTCACTCCTATTAAAATACAGACTCAACAATTCATACGCCTTTCCCTTAAAGTATAAGTTTTTAATGGATGAATTCAGGTTGTAGTGCATCAATTGGGTCAGCACTATGGCCGAAGAAGGGGAAATCTTGCCATCTTTATAGTATTTTTTATCTTTATTGTCATCACTTAAAAAAGTGATGTAATCGGCTTCTTGGGAAAATAAACCGTGAAATTTTTTGATGGAGATCAAAATGGACACCAACCACGTGTTGGGCTGCATTTCCAAATGTATGGGCAGATCGCGTTGCGGATTATACAGCAGAAGCGAATTTTCTTCCATAATGTCCAAAGCGTAGCGGCCTTCATTAAACATAAATTTACTGGAGCCCTTTAAACAAAAGTGAAATTGTATATAATTACTGTCAATCTCGCGTTGGACAACTTTAACCCGTGGCTCTTCATTTTGACAGGTCAGTACAAAAAATCCATCCTCTACTTGTGTCTCTTCAAATGAACCTTTAGCGACATTTTTCAAATCCATAATCTTTAAAATTAGATATCCTTTATTTAGATTCATTCTAAACAAATAGCGCTTAAAGCACTGATATGACTGCAAAAATATGATATTTATCATACTTTTAGAGTTAAAAGGGGTAAAAAACCACAAGCGACACTAATAGTTCTTCGAGCGTTGTTTTTATTCGATGGACATTTCTATTTTTGCTATGAAAATTTTCCAAATCAGGTATGGAGCATTACCACATGACAAGAGGCACATATTTTTATGCCATTGGTTTAAGCTATAAAAAGGCGGATGCCGATGTTAGAGGGCATTTTAGTTTAGATGAAACATCTAAAGAAACCCTTCTTAACCAGGCAAAAACCGAAGGTATTGAGAGTTTGATCGTCACCTCAACCTGTAACCGAACAGAAATTTACGGCTTTGCAGAACACCCGTACCAACTCATCAAATTACTTTGTGACAATACAAAAGGCACGGTTGAAGAATTTCAGGAAGTAGCCTATATTTATAAAAATAAAGAAGCCATTTCTCACATGTTCCGGGTTGGATCAGGATTGGACAGCCAAATTTTAGGCGATTTCGAAATCATCAGTCAACTTAAAAAGAGTGCTAGAGAGTCTAAAAAATTAGGATTACTTAATGCTTTTACGGAGCGTTTGATCAATGCGGTCATTCAGGCCAGCAAACGTATTAAGACAGAAACCGAAATTTCCTCAGGAGCCACCTCCGTATCTTTTGCATCGGTACATTATATTCTGAAGACGGTAGAAGAAGTTTCGAGTAAAAATATTCTACTATTCGGAACGGGCAAAATTGGTAGAAACACCTGCGAAAATCTTGTAAAACACACTAAAAACGATCATATCACCCTTATCAACAGAACAAAAACTAAAGCTGAAGAAGTTGCTGGTAAGTTTAATTTGTTGGTAAAGGATTATGCTAATCTTCAGGAGGAAATCAACGCTTCTGACATTTTAATCGTGGCTACTGGGGCACTCAATCCTACGGTAGACAAGCACTGCATCCAATCTAAAAAACCATTATTAATTTTAGATTTGTCCATCCCAAGAAACGTGAATCAAAACGTGACGGAATTGGAACATGTCACTTTAGTGCATTTGGACGATTTGTCGCAAATGACGGATGACACCTTAGAGCGCAGAAAAGCGTTCATTCCGGTAGCCGAACAAATTCTTGAAGAGGTAAAATTAGACTTTAACAGCTGGTTGGCCACCCGAAAATTTGCACCAACCATCAATGCTTTAAAGCACAAGTTGCTCGATTTCAAAAATGCGGAATTAGAGACACAACGTAAAAAACACGCCGATTTTAATGAAGCTCAAGCCGAATTGATCAGCAATAATATCATTCAAAAAATAACGAACCACTTTGCATACCATCTCAAAAACGATGATATGTCTACTGACGACAGTATCGAACTTATCAAAAAAGTGTTCCAGTTAGAATCTCCATCACATGTCTAAACTTATAAGAATTGGTACCCGCGATAGCGAACTTGCGCTATGGCAAGCCAAAACTATACAACAACAACTCGAACATTTGGGTCATAAAACCGTCTTGGTTCCCGTGAAATCTACCGGCGATATGCTGCTGGATAAACCCATTTACGAATTAGGCATTACCGGCGTCTTTACACGTATTCTTGACACGGCTATGCTCAACAATAAAATTGATATTGCCGTACATTCTTTAAAGGATGTGCCTACGTTATTGCCTACAGGCATTGTACAGGCCGCCGTTATAAAACGCGGCAATGTTAGAGATACTTTAGTTTTTAAAGACAATGAAGAGTTTTTATCCCAACGGGAAGCCATTATTGCGACCGGAAGTTTAAGACGTAAAGCCCAATGGCTCAGCCGTTACCCAACCCACACAATCGTCGGTTTACGCGGAAATGTGAATACCAGATTACAAAAACTGGAAGATAATGAAGATTGGGATGGTGCCATATTTGCCGCCGCGGGTATTGGCAGAATTGGTGTACGCCCAGAAGAAGCTATAAATTTAGAGTGGATGGTTCCGGCACCGGGACAGGGCGCTATTATGGTTACTGCTCGTGAAGACGATGAGGAAATCCTGGCCATGTGCAAAGAAATAAACCATGAAGAAACAGAAATTTGCACTACTATAGAGCGTACATTTTTAAATCTGTTGGAAGGTGGCTGTTCAGCACCAATTGGTGCTTTGGCTTTCATTAAAAATGAAGAAGTATCCTTTCAAGGGGTCTTGTTGAGTTTAGATGGCAGCAAAAAAATTGAAGTGACTCGTAAAGAGAAACTCGGCAACCACCATAATATGGCGCAATATGCTGCCGAATATGTTTTGGAGCGTGGCGGAAGCAGAATCATGAATGAACTTGACGATGCAGATAAAAATGTAAAAATATTCTCTACCAAGAACTTGTCTGAATTGCAGCGTCAGCGTTTTCAGAATGTGAATGTAGAAAGTACTGATTTTTTAAAAATTAGCTTGAACAGAATTCCAAAACCACTTTTAAAGTCGCCTATTCAAAATGTGATCATCACCAGTCAAAATGCGGTGGAAGCTATTACTGCTATTGTTCCAAAAGAAGAATTACAGTTTAAAAACATTTATTGCGTGGGTCGTCGCACCAAAAAACTGATTGAAACGAAAATTGGAAAAGTTAAACATTCTGAAAATTACGCCAAATTGTTAGCTGATCATTTAGTGGAATTTATTGACGGCACAGAAGTGACTCATTTTTGTAGTGATATCCGTTTGGACGAGATTTCTCAAACGCTAGAAAAGAACCACATTAAAGTGAATGAGGTTGAGGCTTATAAAACAATATTGGACGCGACAGAAATCGATTCTAAAATTGAAGGCATTATGTTTTACAGCCCTTCCACTGTTGCCGCTTTTTTAGAACATAATGAGCCAGCACAAAAAGTGGCCTACTGTATAGGCGAGACGACCGCGAACGAAGCTAAAAAGCATTTTGAAGATGTACGCGTGGCAAAAATTCCAACGGTGGAAAGTGTGATTGATTTGGTCAACGAACAGTACGCATAACCATTTGCGGCTTCAAGCCTTTTTAAAATAGAATTAATAGGTTGTATTGACAACATCATATATTAAATGAACAACCTCGACCCAAGGGTACGAGGTATCAGGTAGAAGTTCCTTTTTTATTTCAACGCAGAGCGTCGGGGAATAAAACCCAAGGATCCCGCTAAAAAGCGGGATTAGTTCAACCAACAATTTTTAATTCATTGCTTCGCAACTTTTAAAAATTGAGTTTCACTAATTTAAAAGAATATTTATAACTTAAAACAAGGAGATTCTTGCCATCGCAGGAATGTGGGACATGATAAAAAACGATTTATACTTAAAAGCATTAAGAGGAGAAACAGTTGATCGTCCTCCAGTTTGGATGATGCGTCAAGCGGGACGTTACTTACCGGAGTTTCAAGAAATAAAAGCTAAATACGACTTCTTTACACGTTGCCGTACTCCAGAATTGGCCAGTGAAATTACGGTGCAACCTATACGTCGTTACAGTATGGATGCCGCCATTTTATTCAGCGATATTTTGGTCATCCCTCAAGCGATGAATATTGAGGTGCAAATGAAACCGGATTTTGGACCATATTTACCAAATCCTATCCGCACTCAAAAGGATGTTGACAATGTCATTGTTCCTGATGTTCATGTCGCATTGGATTATGTGATGCAAGCCATTAAACTCACAAAGGAAATGCTGAATGACGAGGTGCCACTTATTGGTTTTGCCGGTTCACCTTGGACGATATTATGCTATTGTGTACAAGGTCAGGGCAGTAAAAACTTTGACAAAGCGAAGCAGTTTTGTTTTACAAATCCCATTGCAGCACACCAATTATTACAAAAAATTACTGATACCACCATCACTTACTTAAAAGCTAAAGTAGCCGTTGGTTGTGATGCAGTGCAGATTTTTGATTCGTGGGGAGGCATGTTATCGCCTACTGATTATACAGAATTTTCATGGCAATACATCAACCAAATCATTGAAGCCCTAAAGGATGATGCTCCAGTAATTGCCTTTGGTAAAGGCTGTTGGTTTGCGTTGCACGATATGGCTCATTCTAATGCCTCTGCTTTGGGAATTGATTGGACCTGTTCTCCACAGAATGCACGGTATTTATCTGGTGGAAAAATCACCTTACAAGGTAATTTTGACCCAACCCGACTATTTTCTCCACCTGCAGAAATCAAAAAGATGGTACATCAGATGATTAATGAGTTTGGCAAAGACAGATATATCGTAAATTTAGGTCACGGTATTTTACCTAACATTCCATTAGACAATGCAAAAGCGTTTATTGATGCAGTGAAGGAATACCAAATTCCAAACTAAAATATAAAAACCCTCATAGATTTTGAGTCGCGAAATTCCGGAGCTATGAGGTGTTATCTCAAGCTATGGTACGCAATATTTTTAGAGGTATAACAGCCTATGCCGGAACGTTCAAACTGATTTCCAAACTCAACCTTTGGAAGTATTTTGGCGTCCCTATAGGTATCAGCATCGTTGTTGCGAGCACCATCATCATTGCAGCGTATGGCCTATCTGATAATTTTGGAAATTATATTTCAAAACTATGGATATGGGATTGGGGAAAAGAAACTTTTTTGCTCATTAGTGAGATTTTAAGCGGAGTTTTAATTCTTATCATAGGATTTATTCTTTACAAACATATTGTAATGGCCTTGGCCGCGCCATTTATGAGCCCCGTGTCAGAAAAAATTGAGGCGCATCTATTAGGGGTTGAAAGGCATAATCATCGGGATACCTCGTTTGCAGAACAATTATGGAGAGGTACACGAATTAACCTACGGAATTTGTTGTTAGAACTGCTATTCACCATTCCTATTATACTGATTGGGTTTATTCCGGTTGTGGGTATCATCTCGACAGTTTTAGTGTTTTTGATACAAGCCTATTATGCAGGATTCGGAAATATGGACTACACCTTGGAGCGCCATTTTAAATACGATGAAAGCATCACTTTTGTAAAAGAACATCGCGGATTGGCCATTGGCAACGGAATAGTATTTATGCTCTTCCTTTTGATTCCGGTGATAGGAATTATTCTAGTGTTACCCCTATCAGTAACTGCAGCCTCAACAGAAACCGTAAAAGCCCTAAAAGCACAAAACAGACTAACCTCTCATGATCTATAGTTCAGACTCGCTCAGCATTTCAGAATTAGTGCCCGATGATGCCTTGCAACTGAACAAACTATTGGTATCCAATACTCAACGATTTATACGTTTTTTACCGTTGACCTTAGCGGATAACAGAACCTTACAAAGCACCAAAAATTACATCAAAATAAAAATTGAAGCAGCTGAAAATAAAGAGGAATTTGTATTTGTCCTAAAAGATAAATATCACATTCAAATTATAGGTTTGATCATTTTAAAACAAATTAATTGGGATACTAACCAGGGCGAATTTGCGTATTGCATCGGTAACGGTCACAAAGGTAAAGGTTTGATGAGTGAAGCCATTTTAGCAGTGTCGTCCTACGTCAGAGATAAGCTCGGATTGACAACCATGCAAATCATTACCCATAAAACCAACGTCTCTAGCCTAAACGTCGCTTTAAATGCTGGGTTTACATGGAAACGGACTTTAATTAATGAATTTACGCCCTTAAATGAAGCTCCTCTAGATATGGAACTATTTGAATTAACAATATGAAAGATAAATTTTACAATTATATACTCGAATTACAAGATACCATCACTGCAAAACTTGAAGAAGTTGATGGCAAAGCGACATTTCGACAGGATGTTTGGGAACGCCCCGAAGGTGGCGGCGGACGGACGCGCGTTATAGAAAACGGAGACGTTTTTGAAAAAGGAGGTGTCAACATTTCTGCAGTTCATGGCGAATTACCGGAAAGTATGCAACAGTACTTTGGGGTTACTGATGCCAACTTTTTCGCCTGTGGCCTAAGCTTGGTATTGCATCCAAAAAACCCAAAGGTCCCAACAGTACATGCCAATTGGCGCTATTTTGAATTGTACGATCAAAATGGAAATATTGCCGATTCTTGGTTTGGCGGCGGACAGGATTTAACGCCCTATTATTTGTTTGAAGATGATGCCGTCCATTTTCATCAGGTTTGTAAAGCCGCTTGCGACAAACACCATCCGGAATATTATGATTTCTACAAAAAGAAGTGTGATGCCTATTTCTGGAATGCTCATCGCAATGAAGCCCGTGGAGTTGGGGGTTTATTCTTTGATTATTGCAAATCTACCGATACATTTTCTATGCAAGATTGGTTTGCATTTGTAACAGAGGTCGGTAATAGTTTCTTAGAATCTTATGTACCCATTGTAGAAAAACGTAAACATCTTGATTACACAGATGCCCAAAGAACTTGGCAAGAAATACGTCGTGGGCGCTATGTAGAGTTCAACTTGGTACACGATAAAGGCACCTTGTTCGGGTTAAAAACCAATGGTCGCATAGAAAGTATTTTGATGAGTTTACCGCCACACGTGCAGTGGGTGTATGACCACCATCCAGAAGCAGGGAGCGAAGAGGAACAATTATTAAATGTTTTGAAAAATCCAGTCGATTGGATTACAATACCGTAAACAACGTACGCGAATTGCGTAACATATTATATAAACCGCAGTAGTGATGCTGCACTTTGAAGATTTAAATTATGTACCCATTAAGAAGAAATAGACGTTTGAGAGCTAATGAAGCCATTCGTTCATTGGTAAGAGAGACTATCATCTCTCCAAACGATTTTTTAGTCCCACTTTTTGTAGTGGAAGGCAAAAACGTGAAAGAGGAAATAGCATCCATGCCAAATTATTACCGCTACAGTTTAGACTTACTTGAAAAAGAAGTGAAAGACTTATGGCAGATGGGCTTAAAATCAGTATTACTTTTTGTAAAAGTACCGGATAACCTTAAAGACAATAAGGGCGCTGAAGCACTTAATGACAACGGCTTAATGCAACGTGCTATTAAAACGGTTAAAAATGCCTGTCCAGAGATGTTGGTAATGACTGACGTGGCCTTTGATCCGTATTCGGCTTATGGCCACGACGGGATTATTGAAAATGGCATCATTTTAAATGACGAGAGTGCTGACATGTTAGCGCAAATGAGCGTTTCGCACGCTAACGCTGGTGCCGATTTTGTTGCACCGAGTGATATGATGGACGGTCGCATTTTAGCCATTAGAGAGGCACTAGAAGACGAAGGCTTTACGGACACCGGCATTATGAGCTATTCCGCAAAATATGCTTCGTCATTTTATGGTCCTTTCCGTGATGCCTTAGATTCTGCACCTGTAAACATGAAAAATATTCCAAAGGATAAGAAAACCTATCAAATGGATTACGCCAACAGATTTGAAGCGCTCAGAGAAACCGAAATGGATATTGACGAAGGGGCAGATATTGTCATGATTAAACCAGGTTTGTGCTATTTGGATATCGTTCGCGAAATTAAAAATGCCGTAGATGTACCTGTAGCGGTGTACCAAGTGTCTGGCGAATATGCCATGCTAAAAGCAGCCGCAGAAAAAGGTTGGCTAGACCACGATGCAGTGGTGATGGAGCAAATTACCGCCATAAAACGTGCCGGTGCTGATGTGATTGCTTCCTATTTTGCCAAAGATGTCATCAGGATTTTGAATTCTTAAAACACGACCAAATAAATTTTACATTGAGCACTTTATGGTGAGTTTCATCCCGAATTGGAAACTTCATAAAGCGCTCAATTTTTAGCAACCATAACCATTAGAAGTTTGAACGCTGGCCCTAGGAAAATGGAGCAAGCAATTGGTAGAAAAAGACACCATTCTATGCTATTATCGAATATGAAGTCCTGTAATTGATTACCATACACACCACTTCGAACCAAATTCTAAATCAGGAACACGAACAACGTTGCGATCAAACGGGAGAAGAACGACGCTCCAATTAAGGTTCTTTCAAAAACAAAAGAATAGTTCTCCACCTTTAGAACCCATTCTAAATTCGTTGTTTTTCAACACCAACATTTTTCTAGAGAGTTAAAATTTATTGTTATGAGGAAACATAGACTCTAATAATATCCCTAAATTAGCATTTAAACTCCAAGCTTAATGACATTACTCTTCCTATATGCCTTCGTTTCCATTTTCTTTTCCTTTCTATGTTCCATTTTAGAAGCGGTTTTATTGAGTGTTACGCCAACGTTTATCAATATTAAAAAGAAAGAAAATAAAAGTTACGCTGAGACCTTGGAAGCGTTAAAAAAGGATGTTGACAAACCACTAATTGCTATCTTAACATTAAATACCATAGCGCATACTGTAGGTGCTATTTTGGTGGGTGTTCAAGCTGAAAAAGTATTTGGAAACGGCGATAATTCCATTATGATTGTGTCTGCAGTGATGACGCTTTTGATCTTAGTTTTATCTGAAATCATCCCAAAAACCATTGGTGCAACCTATTGGAAAAAATTGGGTGGATTTACGACGACGGCGCTCACGATTTTAATTTTTCCATTAAAATATACTGGTATCCTTTGGCTGTTACAATTGACAACTAAGTTAATTGGCGGGAAAAACGCCCATGTGAGCACGGTAAGCAGAGACAGTTTTTTGGCCATGGCGGACATTGCGCAAGACGAAGGCGTTTTTAAAGAATCAGAAAGTAAGGTGATCAAAAACCTATTGAACTTTAGAAAAATTTTAGCCAAAGATATCATGACGCCACGCACCATCATGGTGTCTGAAGATGAAACGACCTCTGTTAAAACATTTTTTGATAAGAATCAGGATCTCCGTGTGTCCAGAATTCCAGTGTATTCTGAAAACCCAGATAATATTACCGGTTTGGTGTTAAAGGATGATATCTATAAAGAAATGGCTTTAGATCATGACACGAAAACACTGGCAGATATCCGACGGGAAATTATCATCATTGAACGCAATCTCGCTATTCCGACATTGTTTGAAAAATTAGTGGAAAGTAAAAATCATATGGCCTTGGTGGTGGATGAATACGGAACGGTAACCGGATTGGTCACTATGGAAGATGTGATTGAAACCCTTTTAGGACTCGAAATTATGGACGAAAGCGATAATGTTGCTGATCTTCAGGAGCAGGCTAGAAAAAGCTGGGCATCTCGCGCCAAACGTTTAGGGATGCTCAATGAAGAGGTGGATCATCCTGATGTGATCAAACCGCAAGAGAAAGGCTCAACCCCTACCAGCTAGTGGAACAATGCATCATTTCATCGCCCTTAGGGTTCACCAAAATTAGTGGCGACGCTCAGGGCATAGCGTCAATAACGATTCTCAACTCCGAAGAAAGACATACAGACATCATACCTGTTGCACTCCAAGATTGTGTGCAGCAACTTTTAGAATATTTTGAAGGAACCCGAAAAGTCTTCGACCTTAATCTCAATCCCCAAGGCACAGCCTTTCAAAACCGCGTCTGGGAAGCTCTTCAAAACATTCCCTACGGAACTACCCTATCCTATCTCCAACTCTCCCAACAATTAGGCGACGTTAAAGCGATCAGAGCTGTCGCCAACGCCAACGGTAAAAATCCACTCTGGATTGTGGTACCGTGTCATCGCGTCATCGGAAGTGATGGTAGCCTAACCGGCTATGCTGGTGGATTATTGCGCAAACAATGGTTGTTAGAGCATGAAAGCCCTTATAAACAACAACGTCTATTTTAAGTGATCCTTCTAATGTTTTTTTTGTCATTCCGACATTATAATCAGAAGTAATACTAAACCCTATTAAAATTACGTAGTACGGATGATGCGCAAATTTCCCTATATTTATTCTTCCTAACACCACCTTATGAAAATGCTTACAACTTCCTTAAAATGGATCCTCGCTGTATTACTCTTAACCGTAGCCATTCTATACATTACAGACACTGATTATCTATTAAAAGCGGTACGTACCATATATTTAAAAGGCCATTCTACAGCCTATCTTGAGGACTATAAAGAATTCGATAACCAAATTGTGGCTAATGGCACCGCACAACCTTGGCCCAATCACGTCAACTATAACGTCGCCAAAGAAACAGAGTCACTTCAAAAAATAAATGCTCAATTAGGTACCGTGGCTTACGTTATTATAAAAAATGATAGTATTTGGTATGAGAATTACTACGATGGTTTTACGGAAGATTCTAAATCGAATTCCTTTTCTATGGCCAAGAGTTATGTGTCTGGATTGATGCAAAAGGCTATTGAAGAAGGTCATATTAAGAGCTTAGACCAACCCGTAGGCGATTTCTTCGCTGAATTTAGTAAAGGAAAAGCGGCTCAAATGACCGTGGGCGATTTATCATCGATGAGCTCAGGAACCAATTGGGATGAAGCTTACTATTCCCCATTATCTATTACCACCCGCGCCTATTTTGACGATGACTTAGAAAAAGTTATTCTGGGATTAAAAGTGGTAGATACACCTGGACAAACTTTTAAATATGCCAGTGGAGACACCCAATTGTTGGCCATGGTCATCGAAAAAGCTACAGGCAAAAAATTATACGACTATTTCTCAGAATCCTTCTGGAAACCTTTAGGTTCTGAAAATGCCACACTTTGGCAAGTAGATAGTGAAGACAATGATCTAGTTAAAGCCTATTGCTGTATTGCCAGCAACGCTAAAGATTTTGCACGCTATGGAAAGTTGTTTAAAGACCACGGCAAATGGAACGGGAAACAACTATTAGACTCGGCATTTGTTGCGAAGTCGATTACGCCACGCTTTTCCAAAAGTCCGGAATACGGCTACGGCTGGTGGCTGCTCCAAAACCACAATGGAAGGGATTACTTCATGATGCGTGGCCATTTAGGCCAATACGTTATTGTGCAACCTGAAGACAACCTAATTATTATTCGATTAGGGCATCACTCTTTAAAAGTGGATGAAGCTGTAGATCCCTTTACGGAAGATATTTATACGTATATTGATGAAACCTATAAGATGATGGCTCAATAATAGCATATGATAAACAAACTCAATCTTGAAGACATCTTATTTTTGGATATTGAAACGGTTCCGGAAACGCCTCATTTCTCAGACTTAGATTCTATAAAACAGGATCTATGGGAACTTAAATCGAAATACCAACGTGCAGATATTTCAGCGGAGGAATTCTATGAACGTGCGGGTATTTGGGCCGAGTTTGGCAAAATTGTCTGCATTTCAGTGGGCTATTTTAAATTTCAGGGCACTCTTAGAAGTTTTCGGGTGACTTCATTTTCCGGTGATGAACATCAAATCTTAAAAGATTTCAAAAATTTAATCCTATCCCATTTCAATCAGACCAAGCATCTATTATGTGCGCATAACGGAAAGGAGTTTGACTTCCCATATATCGCCAGACGTATGATTATCCATCATATCGAATTGCCAAATAAATTAAATCTCTTTGGGAAGAAACCTTGGGAAGTGCCGCATTTGGACACATTAGAGCTCTGGAAGTTTGGGGATTATAAAAACTATACGTCCTTAAAACTATTAACCAATGTGCTGGGTATCCCGTCACCAAAAGATGATATCGATGGCAGTGAAGTGGGGCGCGTTTTCTATGACGAGAATGACCTTAACCGCATAGTGGTTTACTGCGAAAAGGATACCATTGCCGTGGCGCAAATCTTCTTAAGACTTCGTGGCGATTCTATATTGGACGCCAGTGAAATCAAACATATTTGAAGTCCACTTCAACATATGAATACTATAAATTTTAAAGAAAAAATTATTATAAAAAAATCATGTTCCGATCCGGGCTGGATTAGAACATGAATAGTTTTTTTGTGAGTAGAAAAACACTTTTTAACAGATGTACTGTTTCTTGAAAAGCCTCAACGAATTTGTTACGAGACAAGGTGGGTTTTGGTAGATTTTGGGCAATATTCATAAGTTAAAAATTATGATAGATTTGGGGCCAAACATAAATTAAGTTATGGTCAATTTGGTTTGTAGGTTGATCAGATTTGGGTATGTAAAAATAAACATTGAATGGTATGTATCAGCTTAAAAGCTTATTTATTCGATGAAATACCTTATAATTTCACATTTCGGCTTCTTTGTGGCGATTAATCCTACAACAACAAACTAAATACTGTCGCCATTAAATTGTAAACTCTTTAGAATCTAACTAAAATAAGCCATAACATTACAGATGTTGTAGTCAAACATTTGAAATATTGTGGCTTAGTTAAGATACTGTTACACTACTTATAAGATCATTTCTGGGATATCGCCCTCAATAATCAAAGTCCCTTCTGTGGCTTTTTTAATAGCTTCCACCGAAATTCCAGGCGCGCGCTCTAGTAATTTAAACCCTTCCGGTGTGATTTCTATAACGGCTAGATTAGTGACGATTTTCTTTACACAACCTACGCCAGTCAGTGGCAAACTACATTTTTTTAATAGTTTCGATTCGCCTGCTTTATTGGTATGCATCATGGCGACGATAATATTTTCCGCACTGGCCACCAAATCCATGGCGCCTCCCATGCCCTTTACCATTTTCCCAGGAATTTTCCAATTGGCAATATCACCCTCTTCAGAGACCTCCATAGCCCCTAAAATAGTAAGATGAACATGTTGTCCTCTAATCATAGAGAAACTCATGGAAGAGTCAAAAAAACTAGCTCCAGGCAAGGTGGTAATGGTTTGTTTGCCGGCATTGATCAAATCGGCATCTTCTTCACCTTCAAAAGGGAAAGGCCCCATGCCCAGTACCCCATTTTCGCTTTGAAATTCCACTTCAATATCATCGCGCACATAATTGGCGACGAGCGTTGGAATACCTATCCCAAGATTGACATAATAGCCATCCTTGACCTCTTGTGCAATACGTTTTGCGATTCCTATTTTATCTAACATAATAATGATTTGAAAATTTTATGATTTGAAAATTTGATAATTAGCCTTTCTTACTAGATGAAATGATTTTAGATATAATTAAAGTTATTGATCTTAGTTCTGAATGAAGTGCTTCACCCGGATTTGGATAAAAGTCTGATGCTTCACACAATTTCAGCCAATACTTAAGTTCGTCTGCTTCCTTAGCTGAGATTTTAAATTTATGAATAAAATCGGCTTTACTTTCAACATTTTGAGCCTCCATAATATTCGCACCAATGGATGTGCCGCTTCTGAAAATTTGTGAAGCCATTTCATACTTATGAAGCGCTCTTAATTCTTCGGAATACGAAATAATTTTCAATGAAAATTCAAAAGTCAATCTTACAATGATATTTTCTTTATCATCTCTCATTTTCAAATTTTCAAATTGATCAATTATTTTTTGATTACCGTGCGTTGTTCAATCCGCTTCTCATAATCCTTCCCTTCAAAAATACGCTGTACAAATATTCCGGGAATATGGATCTGATTCGGATCTAAACTCCCAACCGGCACAAGCTCTTCAACTTCAGCCACCGTAATTTTTGCCGCACCACACATGGCGGGATTAAAATTTCTGGCGGTCCCTTTAAAAACCAAATTGCCGGCAGCATCGCCTTTCCAAGCTTTTACAAAGGCAAAATCAGCCTTAAAGGCATGTTCCAATACATACATTTTACCATCAAATTCTCTAACTTCCTTACCTTCGGCCACTTCTGTACCGTATCCGGCAGGAGTAAAAAAGGCAGGGAATCCAGATTGTGCAGCTCTACATCGCTCCACCAGTGTTCCTTGTGGCACGAGTTCTACATCCAATTCGCCACTGAGCATCTGGCGTTCAAATTCGTCATTTTCGCCTACATACGAAGAAATCATCTTTTTTATCTGACGCTTGTGTAACAACAGGCCTAAGCCAAAATCATCGACTCCAGCGTTATTGGAAATACAGGTCAACCCTTTGACGTTTAGCTTTACTAAATGGTTGATTGCGTTTTCCGGAATACCACACAGTCCGAAACCACCCAACATAAAAGTCATATCGTCTTTTACACCAGCCATGGCCTCAGTAACATCGGCTACTTTTTTATTAATCATGAGAATTATTTTTAAGAGTCTGAAAATTACGAAATAAAATAGCCATTCTAAAATCAATTGGCTGACATGAGTGTATGACTATGGTCAATAGTCAATAGTCAATAGGAATATAAAAAAATCCCATTTAAAATGAAGGTTCACTTTAAATGGGATTTTAAACTCTTTCTAAAATTTAAGTTTTAAAAATCTAAGCTATCATCAAAACCATCGGTATCCGATGACGAGTTCATATTGTGCCTACTACAATCAACATTAATAGAAAGGTTGGCAGGACGTTCAAATTCACCTGTCGACACATCAAGGTCTTTATCCGCATAACATTTTTTCATAAAGAGACCCCAAATAGGCAAGGCCATTGAAGCACCTTGACCGTAGGCGATGCTCTTAAAATGCGTCGCTCGCTCTTCGCCACCTACCCAAACACCAGTCACTAAATTAGGAACCATTCCCATGAACCAACCGTCACTTTGGTTTTGTGTAGTTCCTGTTTTCCCGGCAATAGGGTTTGTAAACGCATAAGGGTATCCGGTAATAATTTCTTTGTATAATGTAGAGGGTGGCCCCGTGCGTCTCAATCGGGTACCCGAGCCGCCTTCTGTCACGCCTTGCAATAAATTGGTCGTCACATAAGCCACTTCTTCACTTAAAACATCTTTAGATTCGGGTGTAAATTGGAATAACACTGTTCCATTTTTATCTTCAATACGCATCACCATTACGGGCTTATTATACACACCTTTATTGGCAAATGTACCGTAAGCTGCTACCATTTCATACACACTTAAATCTGGTGTACCTAAAGCGATTGCGGGAACTGCGGGTATTTCGGATTCAATTCCCAAGTTTTTCGCCATGTCAATAACCGGTTGCGGCCCCACTTTATCCATCAAACGCGCCGTGATGGTATTAATAGAATTAGCCAGCGCACTCTTTAAAGTTCTAAATCCACCATATGTACGGTCAGCATTATCAGGACTCCACGGTAATGGATTTCCAAATTTACCAGCCTCAATGGTTATTTTAGTATTTGGGAAGGTATCACAAGGTGATAAATGCAATTGATCAATAGCCGTAGCATATACAAATGGTTTAAAGGTAGAACCAACTTGGCGTTTACCTTGTTTGACGTGATCATATTGAAAGTGTCTGTAGTTGATGCCACCTACCCAAGCTTTTACATGGCCCGTTTGAGGGTCCATAGACATCATCCCAGCATGTAAAAATGATTTGTAATAGCGCATAGAATCTGCAGGTTTCATGATGGTATCAATTTCACCCTTCCATGAAAATACCGTCATTGGTGTTGGTTTATCAAATGAGGCTATAATCTCATTATCACTCTTTCCGTTTGCCTTCATTTTTCTCCAGCGTTCAGATTGTCGCATACTCCTATTGAGCAACGTGGTAATTTCTTCGGGTTTTAAATCTAAAAATGGTGCCGTTTTATTACGCTCAGGCGTATTCTGATTGAAAAATTCCTTTTGCAAACGCGCCATATGTTCAGAAGTCGCATCTTCAGCATACTGCTGCATACGGGAGTCAATAGTGGTATAAATTTTCAGACCGTCATCATACAAGTTATATAGCCCAGTACCGTCTGTTTTAGGATTATTTTTAATCCAATCCTTTAAAAAATCGGTAAGATAAGCTCTAAAGTAAGTTGCCAATCCTTCACGATGGGATTCTGGCGAGTAGCGTAACCCCAAATCTAATTTGCTCAGGGAATCCTTAACAGTTTCAGGAATATAGCCGTATTTTTCCATTTGATACAGGACCACATTACGACGATTTTTAGTTCCTACGGGGTTCCAAGCTGGTCTTGGATTATAAAGTGATGAGTTTTTAAACATCCCCACTAACATTGCCGATTCCTTGACATCTAAATTCATCGGTTCTTTCCCAAAATAAATTCGGGCTGCACTTCTAATCCCATCGGCATTATTACCAAAATCATAGATATTAAAATACATGGCAATAATTTCCTCCTTCGTGTACTGGCGCTCCAAACGAATGGCGATAATCCATTCTTTAGCTTTTTGGGTAATTCTCCCTAAGATATCCTTTGCACCTTCACCGTGAAACAATTGTTTTGCCAATTGCTGAGAAATAGTACTGGCACCACCGCCCTTACCTAGGGTGAAAATGGCACGTAAGGTTCCTCTAGCATCAACACCTGAATGTTCTCTGTAGCGTGCATCCTCCGTAGCGATTAAGGCCTCAACCAGATGGTCTGGAAGCTCAGTAAAATCGACCGGTGTCCGATTGTCATTATGATATATTTTTGCAAGCAATTCGCCATCTGAAGAAATAATCTCGGTGGCCAAATTGGTAGTCGGATTTTCCAATCGTGTGTGATCTGGCATTTCGCCAAAAACGCCCCAAGACGCCAATAAAAATAATAGAACAATCACTAACAAACCTCCAATAATAGTTAACCAAAACCATTTGATATACGCGGAAAAGTTTTGAGTTTCTGCTTTCTTTTTTGCCATAATTTACATTAATTGATTGCAGGTTCTATTCTAAAACCTACATCTGTAATACCTTCTAAGTTATCAACGCCCTCAACCTCTCCATTATTACGCATAACGTGTTGAATTGTTATGGTGTAAGGTCCAATTTCATCAAACTTAACCGCTTCCTTATACCACAATTTATTCTCT
Organism: Gelidibacter salicanalis; assembly: GCF_007997285.1. Classification (GTDB taxonomy): domain Bacteria; phylum Bacteroidota; class Bacteroidia; order Flavobacteriales; family Flavobacteriaceae; genus Gelidibacter; species Gelidibacter salicanalis. Next base: position 479,289 of record NZ_VORX01000003.1, on the reverse strand, counting down.
TTAACATCAGTAAAGCCTTCACCTAACAAGGTTCCGTCTGGCTTTGCCATTTGATATTCTAAAGTATCCTTCACAATTTTGCCATTGGGGAAATCGATTTCTGCAATCAAAAATAAATTGCTGAACTTATAATCATTAGTGTTCCGGATGTTGATAAATAAATTATAAAGCTGTGTTGAATCAGGCGGTGTTACGGTAAAGGACATCACAGAATCTTTGTGCCATTGATTCGGCACTGTTTTATACTCGTCAAAAATTTGATTGGAATCACAACTGAACCCCATAAGCACAACTGTTAAAACTATCCAAGAAAATTTATTTGGCATCGTCTGAATTGGATTTTTTAGGGTTCGGGTTTGGATTTGGCTTTCGTCGTTTCTTTTGCGCCGTTCTTGGCGGACGCTTTTGCGTTGATTTCTCCTGTGGTTTATCTTGAGATTTCCCCTGATCGTCATTAGGGTTTGTCTGTCCTGGGCGATTAGTCTTAGCCTTGTTTGGCTTGCGTTTTGGCTTTCGCTTTGGTGTATCAAAACGGGTCAAACTATCTTGACCGACCACATTTTCAAAGTCCGCTTTAACATCTTCAATAAGCTCTGAAGCGTATTCTTCAAGACTGGCTACCTTTTGTTTTTTCTTGTTTAAGCCGATAATTTCATTGGCTTGATCAGTGGTCAATTTATGCCAATTCATCCACTCTCCTTCATAGGCATACCACATAAACCCTCCAAAAATATCGGTTTTTTGACATACTGCCGTTCCCTTTTCAGTATAGAGTTTGACTTCTGTTTTTGGAAAACTTTTTAAAGCGTCCAGATAAGAATCCAATTCATAATTTAAACAACATTTCAACTTTCCACATTGACCAGCTAATTTTAGCGGATTAAGAGATAATTGTTGGTAACGAGCCGCTGAGGTACTGACTGATCTAAAATCTGTCAACCATGTAGAACAGCACAATTCCCGTCCGCAAGATCCAATGCCACCTAAACGAGCAGCTTCCTGACGGAATCCCACTTGCTTCATCTCAATACGGGTACGGAATTCTTTCGCGAATAACTTGATCAACTCTCTAAAATCGACACGCTCTTCGGCAGTATAATAAAAAGTCGCTTTACTGGCATCACCTTGATATTCAATGTCAGAAATTTTCATTTGCAATTTTAAATCGATTGCAAATCGACGCGCCTTCACCTTCATAGGCTCTTCCTTATCACGGGCATCAGACCAAATATCAATATCGCGTTGGGAGGCTTTACGGTAAATTTTTAAAACGTTTTCTTCGTCGTCAATCTTAACGTGTTTACGTTTCATTTGTATCCTTACCAGCTCGCCAGTAAGGGTTACCATCCCAATGTCATGACCGGATTGCGCTTGTACAGCTACAACATCGCCAATACTTAAGGTTAAATTTTCTGTGTTTCTATAATATTCTTTACGTCCATTTTTAAAACGTACTTCAACTCCAATAAAAGGCTCTTCTCCTTGTGGAAGAGACATGTTGGCCAACCAATCAAAAACAGTTAACTTATTGCAGCTATCAGTGCCACAGGTACCATTGTTCTTGCATCCTTTTGGTTGTCCATCCTTTCCGGTTGAGCAACTGTTACAACTCATGTTATGTTATATATATAATTCGTCTGGAAACGAATGAGGATTAATAAATTATGACTTTACACTCCAAAAATTTTCAATCAAAATGAAACTGGTAATGCCATATAATTTTAAAACGTAAAGATAAGATTATTTATTTCAGTTATATAATTCATAGTCGTGTAACTGACTATATTAGATTAAAATTTTATAAATAATTGACAGCTATTTATTTACAGGCATTTTTCGGGTTTATGGAAAGGCTCAACAACGCAACTAAAAAAGAATTAACCTACCCTTTTTCGCAGCTAAGAATAGCCACTATTTAAGGAGCGTCACGGAATTTTTATCAATGCAATCCGTAACATAATTAATTTTGAATCAAAAAAAAAGCTTCCGTTGTGTGGAAGCCTTTTAAATTATTTTTCAAGAACATCAAAGATGTTGCGTAAGTCTTTTTTATAGGGCAGATGGTCTGTACGTCCTTTTTTAAAGATATCGTTGCTATTACCTTGGCCTTTTCTGAGTTCCTTTTGCTCTTCATATGGCAATTGAATTACTTCCATACAGGTTGTGGAACAGCAATTTTCCATTTTTTCCTTACAAGCATCGCATTGAATGAAGAGCAAATGGCACGCTTCATTAGCGCAATTGGTATGCAAATCGGCTGGATTTCCGCATTGGTGGCACTGGGCAATGACATGGTCAGAAATACGTTCTGAACGACGCTGGTCAAAAACAAAATTCTTACCAATAAATTTGTTTTCTAAACCTTTTTCATTGATTTGCCGTACATAATTGATGATGCCTCCGTCTAACTGAAACACATTTTTAAAACCTTTGTGCTTGTAATACGCACTAGCTTTTTCGCAACGGATACCGCCGGTACAATACATCACCAAATTTTTGTCTTCCTTATGATCTTTTAAATCGGCTTCTATAATATCCAACGATTCTCTAAACGTATCCACATCAGGAGTGACGGCATTTTTAAAATGTCCTATTTCACTTTCATAATGGTTTCTCATATCCACTAAAACCGTGTTCTCATCTTCAATAAGCGCATTGAATTTTTCAGCATCCACATGAACACCAATATTTCTCACATCAAAGGTGTCGTCATTCAATCCGTCCGCCACAATTTTATCCCGTACTTTTACTTTGAGTTTTAGAAACGCAAAATTATCGTGTTCAATCGCGATATTTAGTCGGACATTTTCTAAAAAGCTAATGCTATCCAAATGGGCCTTAAATGCCTCAAAATGATCAGCAGGCACGGATAATTGGGCATTAATCCCCTCATGGGCCACGTATATTCTACCAAGGACGTCAAGCTCATTCCAAGCTAAAAACATATGGTTTCTAAAAAGTTCTGGATTGCCAATCTTGGCGTAGGCATAGAAAGAGATGGTCAAACGGTCTTCTCCCGCTTGCGCAATAAGATCTGCTCTTTCTTTAGCGCTTAAGTTATTGTACAGTTGCATGCTATACTAATTATGTTAAGGTTAAAGTGGGGCAAAGATAGGGAAAAAATTTGGGCAGTGTTTGGTCTTCAGTCTACAGTTTGCAGTCCTCAGTACTCAGTTGGCAGTATTCAGTCCTCAGTATTCAGTTGGCAGTATTCAGTTGGCAGTATTCAGTTGGCAGTATTCAGTTGGCAGTCCTCAGTCTTCAGTTGGCAGTTGGCAGTGTTCAGTACTGAGTCAACAATCAACATTCAGCAACCCACCCGTACCGAAAAGGTACGTTCGGGCGGGTCAGCAATCTTCAATCTGTAATCTTCAATCTCCATCTCTCCATTATTTAAAACAAAAAAAGCACCGCAGATCAATCTGGGGTGCTTTTTTGAGGACTAACTCGTTAGTATAAATTTTAAATATCAATTTACAAATTTACATTACGAGCTAGCCACCGTCAGATTTACAATTCCCATTTACAGTAATGGAAACTGAAAGGCCCAAAGCCTTGTTAAAAACAATTTTGATAAAAAATTTCATCTGCAGTATGTTATAATTCAGATAAAAAGGGTTTTTTCATAGCGTGATTTCCCCATCTTATCATGTAGATGTAAAAACAACAAAAAGGTTGCGCGATATCCTGATCAAAGAGGAAAAATTGTCGTAATTTAGCTTCGATAAAATTTAGAAAAAGAACAACAAATGAGTAGTGAAAAAGAAGCAAAACTAAAAGCCCTAAAACTAACTTTAGACAAGTTGGATAAAGCCTATGGCAAAGGGACTGTAATGAAAATGAGTGACAAGGCCGTGGTAGATGTTGATGCCATTTCTTCAGGATCTCTAGGATTGGATATTGCCTTAGGCGTTGGTGGATATCCACGTGGAAGGGTTATCGAAATATACGGACCGGAATCTTCTGGTAAAACAACTTTAACCTTACATGCCATAGCAGAAGCACAAAAAACCGGTGGCATTGCCGCCTTTATTGATGCGGAACATGCATTTGATAGAACTTACGCTGAAAAATTAGGGGTAGATTTAGAAAACTTGATCATTTCTCAACCTGATAATGGGGAGCAAGCTTTAGAAATTGCCGATAATTTAATCCGTTCAGGCGCTATTGATATCGTAGTCATCGATTCTGTGGCTGCATTAACTCCTAAAAGTGAGATTGAAGGTGAGATGGGCGACTCTAAAATGGGTCTGCATGCACGATTGATGTCTCAAGCTTTGAGAAAATTAACGGGTTCTATTAGCAAAACCAACTGTACCGTGATTTTTATTAACCAATTACGTGAAAAAATTGGGGTAATGTTTGGAAACCCTGAAACCACTACAGGTGGTAATGCCTTAAAATTTTATGCCTCTGTACGTTTGGATATTAGACGTTCAACTCAAATTAAAGAGACAGATGGTAATGTTTCTGGTAATAAAACACGGGTAAAAGTGGTGAAGAATAAAGTTGCACCACCTTTTAAAATGGCAGAATTTGACATTATGTATGGCGAAGGAATCTCTAAAGTTGGGGAAATTTTAGATATCGCTGTAGAACATGAAATCGTTAAGAAAAGCGGGTCATGGTTCAGCTATGAAGATACAAAATTAGGGCAAGGTAGAGATGCTGTGAAAGCCTTGATAAAAGACAATCCTGAATTGATGGATGAGTTGGAAGCTAAGGTTAGAAAAATTGCCAAAGCAGCAACTTCAGGCGAAGAGTAAACAACGCTTAAGTTTGTAAGACAGCCACTAAATTATTAAAATCCCTTTCTGAAGGGATTTTTTTTGTTTACAACGCAACCTTTAAGATCGTGCAGCATCTAATAAATGAAAAAGATTTTTATTTAAACTATATCTTATGAAAAAGCTCATTTTTTTATGTGTTGTACTACTAACTTTGGCGTCTTGTAGTATTGATGATTCCAACGAATTTTACACTAAAATTTTACCGATTGAAAGCGTAGATATCCCAGAAGAGTTTGTTCTTGGCAAAGTTTACCCCATCACTGTTACCTATATCAGACCCGCTGGATGCTCCGCTTTTTATGATTTCTATTATTCGCGCGATTTGAATCAGCGTACTGTAGCGGTAATCGATGCCGAATATCCTAATCAAGATTGTGGATTGGATATCACCTCAGAAGTGGAAGCTACATTTAACTTTAAAGTGACCAGTAATGGCACTTATGTATTTAAATTTTGGCAGGGCAAAGATGACAGCGGCACAGATTTATATTATATTGTAGAAGTGCCTGTAGTAGAAAACGGTGAAAAAATAACTCATTAATCCCATACCTGTGAGTTTAGAGCAACTCATCATCAATTGTAAAAAAAATGATGCGCAAGCACAAAGCCAAATATACAAGCTCTTCTCGGGCAAATTATTTTCGCTGTGTCTGAAGTATTCAAAGAATTATGCGGAGGCCCAGGACAATCTGCAAGATGCCTTTGTAACCATTTTTAACAAGATAGATCAGTTCAGCCACAAAGGTTCCTTAGAAGGTTGGATGAAGCGCATTACCATCAATACAGCGCTTCAGCGCTACAGAACTGTGGGTGTTTTTGATATTGTCAATGAAGATCAAATTGAAGACGTAGCCATTGAAATTAATGAGGATGAGGTTAGTCTTGATTTTCTATTAGGCATCATCCAAGAATTGCCTGACCGGTATAGATTGGTATTCAATCTTTATGTTCTGGATGATTATTCACATAAAGAAATTGCTGACATGTTAGATATTTCCACAGGAACCTCAAAATCGAATCTCGCTCGGGCCCGGATGATTTTAAAAGATAAAATTGAGCACTACAAAACACAATTTAATTCGCAGAGTTTATAAATGAACGATAAAAAACATATAGACCGTCTTTTTCAGGAGAAATTCAAAAATTTCGAAGCCACTCCTGATGACGCTGTTTGGGAGAACATTCATAATGCCCTACATAAAGATGAACGCAAACGACGTGTGATACCATTATGGTGGAAATTAGCAGGTGTTGCGGCTCTGTTAGCGTTATTATTCACGGTGGGCAGTATAATATTTGAAACTAAAAATGGCGAATTTACTCCCGAAAACCAAATGGTTGGGACTGAGAAAGTACAAGATACATCAGCATCTTCTGTCACAGAATCTTATGAGAATGCCACTAAAATCGTCACTTCAGCGGAAGATTCGGAACCATCAAATGGAAATCCTACTCTCAACCAAACAGCGCCTACAATTAATCCCCACACCAATGCAGCCACCCAAATTGTCGGCAACACACCTACTAAAGAAAACACCAATGCTCCCTTAATTCTAAATAACGCAGCGTCCAAAGCAAACAGCATAAGCGCTAAAACAGAAAATAAAGCAGTAGTGAAAAACACTCCAAATCTACCACAACCGAAATCTAAGGATGACATTTACAAACGAGACCACAAGACCAATGATGCTATTGCAAACGCTAAAAGTGAGGCTTTAAAAATGGCGCAAACACCCATTCAAAATCCAGAGGAAAAACAAACTTTAGAATTACCTTCAGATCCCGAAGAGTCCATCACTTTAAGTAAAAACGATGATAGCATTGAGGAGGCTATTGCTGAAGCTAATGCTATCCGTAAAGAAGATCCTGATACGCAACCCAACAGATGGAACATCACGCCTACTGTCGCGCCGGTTTATTTTAATACTTTAGGAAAAGGTTCCTCTATTGATGGTCAGTTTGTAAATAACAGCAAAAGTGGCGAAGTGAATATGAGTTACGGGATCAACGGAAGTTACGCCATATCGGACAAAATAAAGGTAAGAGCAGGTATCAATAAAGTCAATTTAGGATATAGCACGAATGGGGTAATGGCATATAACCAATTGAATAGTTTTGGTTCAGCAGCAAAAACCAATCAGTTGCAAAATATTAATTTTAGAAATCATGGGAGTTCCAATAGCTTTCTGAGCACGTCCAACCTCAGCAATAATTCTGCACCACAAGCTTTAGTTTCTAATACTGAAGGAGCTCTGGAGCAGCAATTTGGTTATATTGAAATTCCCTTAGAGATGGAATACACGATTATTGACCGTAAATTCGGGTTCAATATAATTGGTGGTTTTAGCACCCTTTTTCTTAACAATAACGAAGTGTTTTCAGTTTTGGAAAATCAGAGAGCACTTATAGGAGAAGCCAACAATATTAACAGTACCAGTTATAGTGCCAATTTTGGTTTGGGATTTAATTATAACCTATCGCGCATGTTAAGGCTTAATCTGGAGCCGATGTTCAAATACCAAATCAATACGTTTACCAATACTTCCGGCGATTTTAGACCATATTACATTGGGGTCTATACCGGATTTAGTTTTAAATTTTAGTTTTTTAGTTGGTTAGATAGATATTGCAGCAATGCAATACTTAGGAAAAGCTACTCTGTGCCAAGAGTAGCTTTTTTAATTTTATGAGAGGCCAACAACTGTGTAAGAATAATAGTTCTGGCCTGCTCATTTAACACCTTGGCATCCTTTGAAGTCAAACCTTCGGTACTTAGGAATTTATGCACTGTAACCCGCATCTTCCCTGGACCGCCACTAAAAAACACATAAGAAAATCGCTTTTTATTATCCGCAAAAGTCATTGGAACAACGGGAATTTGGTGATTAATAGCCAATCTGAAAGCGCCATCCTTAAAGTCGTCTAATACAACATCTTCATGAGGCACACCGCCTTCAGGGAAAATACAAATACTCATCCCTTGTTTTAATCTTTTTTGAGCCCTTAAAAACACGGCTTTTCTGCTTTTTTCAGAGCTTCGGTCTACCAAAATGCAGGTACGTTTATAGAAAAACCCAAATAGTGGAATTTTAGCCAACTCCGCCTTGCCCACAAATACAAAAGGATTTTTCACACTCACCAACATCAGCATGATATCTGCCATAGAGGTATGGTTGGCCACAAACATGTAGCTTTTATCAGGTTCTGGAGTTTGCGCTCTTTTAACAGTCCAGCGAAACCCCATCCCCATCAAGATAAAAGCGGCCCAAAATTGTGCCATCTTAAAAAAATAAGGATACCATTCTTCTTTCAAAATTGAAATTACTAAAAAAGGAAACATAATTAGTATTGGCAAGGCCACGAGTACATAGAACCAAATGCGGTATAGAATCCAGAATGCGTATTTCAAAATTTTCATCGGGTCCAAAACTAATTAAATTAATTGAGCTATTCCTTCAAAAAAATTACCTTTGCGGTATAAATAATTTTGTTTAATTAAATGAGATTCCCGCTTTCGCGGGAAGTAAACATGGCAAGAATTCTTACAGGCATACAAAGTACGGGCACCCCACATTTAGGAAATATTTTAGGGGCGATCCTCCCGGCAATAGAGATGGCGAATGACACCAATAACAACTCGTTTCTATTTATTGCAGACATGCATTCTCTAACTCAAATTAAAGATGCGGAAACTTTAAGACACAATACCTACAGCGTTGCGGCAACCTGGCTCGCTTTTGATTTAAATATTGACAACGTTGTTTTTTACCGTCAGAGCGATGTGCCACAAACCACCGAATTAAGTTGGTATTTAAGCTGCTTTTTTCCGTACCAACGCCTAACCTTAGCGCACGGGTTTAAAGATAAAGCCGATAGATTGGAGGATGTGAATGCGGGCTTGTTTACTTACCCAATGCTGATGGCTGCGGATATTTTATTATACGATGCTGAAATTATACCAGTAGGAAAAGACCAATTGCAACATATTGAAATGACCCGTGATGTCGCGTCGCGTTTTCACGCTAAAATGGGTGAAACATTTGTACTTCCGGAAGGTAAAATACAAGAAAACAATATGCTTATTCCGGGAACTGACGGGGCCAAAATGAGCAAGAGCAAAAATAATTATATCAATATTTTTCTACCAGAAAAACAGTTGCGCAAACAAATCATGTCTATTGAGACAGACAGCACACCTTTAGAAGAACCAAAAGACTGGAGTACCTGTAACTGTTTTGCACTGTACAGTTTATTGGCGTCTGATGAAGACATTAGCACGATGAAGCAAAACTACGAGCAAGGCAATTATGGTTACGGCCACGCTAAGCAAGCTTTATACGAATTGATTTTAGCAAAATTTGAAAGGCCTCGTGAGCGTTACAATTACTACATGAACAATCTCGAGGAAATCGAAAAAGCATTGGCCGTTGGCGCTGAAAAAGCTAAAATTGTAGCAGATGACGTCTTGGCACGTGTACGCAAGAAGATTGGGTACTAAATAATCAGGTTTAATAAAACCCTTCCGGCTTTGAACTCTTTTTAGAGTTCAAAGCCACCTTCCCTTAAAAAAGGGAAGGGATTCATTACTCAACAAAATTTTTAATACTAAAAGTAAAAGCTAAACTTCTCCTCCTTTTAAAGCAAGAGTGGCTTTTGCTTCAGAACCTAAGCAAAAGGCGAGGGGGTTATTTCAATAATTCCAGCAATTAAGTTTATTAAATCACTTCAAACAACTTCCCGGGAAGTGGTCTAATTACGCCTTTCAATTCCATATTCAAAAGTACGCCGGCTACTTTAAAAATAGGCATACGACATTCTAGAGCTATACTATCTAACAATTGTTGCTCCTTAGATTTCAGATAATTATAGATGATTTTTTCGTCCGCTTCCAATTCCACAAAGAGCTGTTTTTGAATGGCTGGCTTTTTTTCGTTTTCAAGTTCCCAATTCAAAATATAAGGAACGTCCATAGGGTTTGACAACAAATGGGCTTTTTGATACTTAATCAGATTATTACATCCTGTACTTTGCGCATCCGTGGTTCTTCCTGGCACCGCAAACACATCACGATTATAAGAATTGGCAATATCAGCCGTAACCAGACTTCCGCCCCGTTCTGCAGACTCGATGACAATGGTAGCTTCACTGACGCCGGCAATAATCCGATTGCGCTTTAAGAAATTTTCCCGTTCAGGATGGGAGGTGCTCCAAAATTCGGTTAAAAAACCGCCGTTTTGCTCAATCTCCGCCACATAGCGTTTGTGAACTTTAGGATAGATTTGATTCAAGCCATGAGCCAAACAGCCCACCGTTTGCAATTTGTGCTTTACGGCCGCTTTTTGGGCGGTAATATCCGTGCCATAAGCAAACCCGGAAATGATTACCGGATTAAAAACTGCCAATTGTTCAATCAACTGTTCACAAAATGCCACCCCAGAAGACGTGATTTTGCGAGTCCCCACAATGCTGATCAAACGCTGACGTTTCAGATTGACTTGGCCCGCCTGAAACAATAGAATGGGACCGTCAATACAATGCTTTAATTTTTCAGGATAACTATTATCCATAAAATATAAGGGTTGGATATTGTTGTCTCTGATAAATTTCAGTTCGTTTTCTGCAGCCAAGACATGACTATTATTAAAAATATCTTCCAACATGCTGCCTCCAATCCCATCAATTTTTAAGAGCTGTTGCTTCTTTTCTCTGAATACAGCTTCTGCAGAACCGCAGTGGGCGATCAGTTTTTTGGCTGTGATGTCGCCTATTTTCGGCACATTTTGAAGTGCAAGAATGAAAATTAAGTCCTGATCTGACATTTATAAGGTTGATTAAGAAGGAAAACGGTTTAAATTTAAGCAATGTTGATAAATAGTAGGACTTTAATTTCGGCGAAAATCAAAAATTCTTAACTTTGTTTCGATGCATATAGAAACTTACATAAGCGATTTACTGTACCGTTACGACTGTGTGACGATTCCAGAATTTGGTGCCTTTTTAACCAAACGTGTCTCGGCTAGAATGGATGAGAACACGCATACCTTTTTTCCACCTAAAAAAGTGATATCGTTTAATGAGCAACTAAAGCATAATGACGGCTTATTGGCAAGCTATATCGCTGATGTTGAAAAGATTCCTTACGAAGTTGCCGTTCAAAAAATCAGTAAGCAAGTTAAATCCATAAACGCTTTTTTGATTGAGGGGGAAACTCTGAATTTTAGCAGCATTGGAGATTTAATCTTGAATGCCGATGGAAAAATTGTTTTTGAACCTTCACATAGCAGCAATTATCTTACCGATGCTTTTGGACTTACTGAATTTAAAGCAGCGCAGGTTAAGCGTGAAGTCTATAAAAAACAAGTTGAAACTTTGGAAGATGTCATTCCTATTGACATCACTCCTGAACGACGTTCAAGCCGTTCATTCCTTAAATATGCAGCCGTAGCACTTATTGCCTTAACTGTAGGCGGATTTGGAGTTGCAACCTTTCATAATAATCAAGTAGAAACCCACAATCAACTAGCTCAGGAAGCCGCCAATGAGCAATTGGATGCCAAGGTTCAGCAAGCAACATTTGTGATTGAAAACCCGTTGCCTGCAACAACTTTAAACGTCGAAAAGCAACAAGGTAATTATCATCTGATTGCAGGAGCTTATCGAGTGGCTGAAAATGCTGATAAAAAAGTTGAACAACTTCAAGAACAAGGCTTTAAAGCACGAACAATTGGCGTTAATAAATACGGACTGCATGAAGTCGTATATTCTAGCTACGAAAATAGCAATGAAGCCCTAGTTGCACTCCGCAGTATTCGTCGCAACTTTAACCAAGATGCGTGGTTGTTGGTGAGAGCACTTAAATAAGCGTCATCACACATTTCATACCATTCATACCATCTCATTTCTGACATCTTATACTATTCTAAATTCCGGTCCTTGTTTGGAAAAAGGCGTTCTTTTTGGTCTTAAAAGAGACGTTTTTATTCCTCTAAAACTCACCTTCAGGAGTCCGTTGTGTCATTGAAAATTCACAAATTCCACCTATCTTTGCATTTAATTTTAAAAAAACACCCAATGCAAGCCAAACATCCAAGCGATTCCATCTGTATCATGACTGATTTGGTACTTCCGAGTGAGACCAATCCACTAAATAATCTCTTTGGAGGAGAATTGTTGGCACGCATGGACCGCGCTGCGAGTATTGCAGCCAGACGTCATAGCCGCCGCATTGTGGTTACAGCATCGGTTAATCACGTGGCTTTTAACAGAACTATTCCCTTAGGATCTGTAGTTACCATTGAAGCGAAGGTGTCTAGAGCCTTTAAAACCTCAATGGAAGTGTTTATGGACGTTTGGATAGAAGATCGCGAATCAGGGGTCAGAGCAAAAGCTAATGAGGCGATTTATACCTTTGTGGCTGTAGACGAAACAGGTCTACCAACACAAATTGCGGAAATTACTCCAGAAACGGAGTTGGAAAAAACCAGGTTTGAAGCCGCATTACGCCGTAAACAATTGAGTTTGGTACTGGCTGGAAAAATGAAAGCTCAGGATGCTACGGAGTTGAAAGCTTTGTTTCAATAGATTGGGATTATTTATTTATTGGGTTAGAATTGATGGTGGAAAACACCAATAATGACGAAAGAATTGTTGGTGGAAAACACCAACAATGGCAGGAAAACACCTAATGGCAGGAAAACACCAACAACGGCCTTAAAAACATCATCAAGGTTTTTTCAAGTTGTTGGTGGAAAACACCAATAATGGCGTGGAAAACACCTATAATGGCGGGAGCTAAAATTTCACTTTGAATCCTTATTCTTTTTATCTCACAATCCATACGGCAGGATCCTGAAATTTTGAATCTTTATAGATAGCAAAGCTCAACATGGTTTCGCCGTTAGACGGGTCAGTAAAGACTTCTCCGATATCCTGATTGGTAGTGACCTTATTGCCTTTTGATACATATACTTTGGAAAGATTCTTATATACTGTAATGTAGTTACCGTGCTGGATTAAAATCCAAGGATTTCCATTTTTTGTACTTTGTACCGCCAACACTTCTCCATTAAAGACAGAACGCACTTTCGCATTTTTATCCGTAGCAATACGGATACCATTACTATTAATCTCAATAGTATTGTCAATCAGAGAACGCTGTGTACCGTATTTCACCTTCACCACTCCGGTACGAACTGGCCACGGTAATCTGCCTTTATTCGACTCGAATTTGGCCTCTAGTGCTTTCGCTTCTGGCGTTAAGGAGAATCCTTTAGATGCCGTTGTCGATTTTCCCGCTTTTTTATTAGAAGCAGCAATCGCCTCACGAATTAGTTTTTCTATTTCGCGGTCAATTTTATCGGCTTCCTGTTGTTTGCTCTTAATTTGAGAGGCATAAGAACTCATGTTTTTCCTAACCGATTCCATCAGTTTTTGATGCTCTTTTACATCCTCTTCCAACTTTTGCTTGGCCAATCGGTTTTCTTCAATCAATCTGGTCTTATCCTTTTTCTGCTGCAATAATTCCGTATTCAGGACCTGTAATTTCTCTGTTTTACTCCTTATTTCTTCACCTTGCTCCTTTTGGTAGTCTGTATATTGTCTGATATACTGAAGTCGCTTATAGGCCTGCTTAAAATTTTCAGAAGACAGCAAAAACATCACCCTACTTTGTTCAGATTTGCTTTTATAAGACTTCACCACCATCGCGGCGTAATCTTCTTTTAAACTTTTTAACTGATCTCTTAGTGTGCTAATTTGCTTCTGATTGGTATTGATTTCCCGTGTCAATAAATTTGCCTGGTCATTGGTAACCTTTATGAGGTTTTTGCGCACATTCACTTTATAATTTAAATCTTCAACCGTAGAGATGATCGTTTTCTCTTCTTTCTTTTTGGTGAAGAGTAAATTGTTAATCTGTTGGATTTCCTTCAGAATGGACTGGCGCTTGGCTTCCAACTCTTGTTGCTTTTGGCTTTGTGCATTCATAGCGAAGCTCCACAAAGAAAAGAGTAAGATCAATCTGTAAATGTTAGGTTGGTAACGCATTATTCAAGTTCAATTTCTTTATATCCTGATGGAATGTTGAATGGAAAACGGACTTCCCCATTTAAACTGATGGCTTTAAAGTCGAGGTCAATAATGATTTCATCATTTTTTTCCACTGCAATAATACGAATGTTTTCAGGAAAAATTTGCTTGCTCACAGTTTGATATGTTTTATAATCTATCTGCAACATCCGCTTTTCATTAGGTTGATACAACTGTTGCGAATCCAATTTAAAAAAGCCTGGATTCACTAGAAAAAACAATTCGAAAAGTGCGCGTTGTTCTTTTGGTTGTAATACATAAGACGAATCGTTTGGCACGCTAACGTAAGTGTCGTTCTTTAAATTAAATATGGGCTCCCCAAGAAAGATGTTCTGAACTTTTTCAAAATCGATATCTGTACCTAACAATCGCGTTAATAATGAAAAATCGCCGTCAAAATATTGGTTGTTGAGTTTGTCATAAAACCTGACGCTATCTTGAGTAATCATAACGCGGGCGACGCCTAAAGGTGCGCTCATCCAAATGACTTTGTCCTTTTCCATCCTCAAATTAACAGTAGTGCCATTGCTATTATCACCCTCAGTATAATCAATACGCACTTTAGCCTGCAAAGTTTTAAACCGCACTTCCTGTTTCGCATTTTCTCGAATGATCTGTTTTGCGGACATGTTTTTATCAATCTCCGCAGTACCCGTTAAGGTTTTGGTCGATCTACAACTAACACTTAAAACCAATAAAAGTACTAGGGCACTTAATTTGTAAAGTCTCATTCATTAGGATTTTTTAAAGCGGCTGCCTTTTTTGCAAACGATTCAGATTTGGTATTATTATTATTCAACTTATATGCCATACTCAATTGCGTGTAAAAATCAGCTTCCATTTTCGGATCTTCAATTACATAATCCAAACCTGATTCTAAACTAGCCACAGCATCTTTAGACTGTTTTAAGTTGTTATGTGCTACTCCTTTAATGAGGTATAGTATGGGTTGTGCTGGAAACAACTCCAAAGCCTCCCGACTTCTGACCACAGCTTTCTCGTTGAAATCTAAATCAATCTGAAGTAAAAGTGCGTCTTTAATGACTGCAAAATTTGTAGGTTCTAACTTTAGAGCGTCTTCAAAATACATCAAAGCTTTTGACTTGTCTTCTAACTTTAAATAGTATTGGGCCAACTCAACCAAAGTTTTAAAACTTTTGCTCTCATCAATCATGGCAGTCACATCAATAAGATCTTTTTCGTGCTGCGGATTTTTAGCCACAAAATTTATAAAGTCATTGAGAACTTTAGTTTTCGCATCCGGATTGATTTCTGGCGCGGTCAACACAATTTGCATAGAGGCGATGGCACTTTCTGCCTGGTTATTATCGAGATAAAATTTATACAATGCCAAATGCACCAATTTTGATTCTGGGTGAACTTTTAGCAATTGTTGCGCCGTATGAAACGCCTGTTCCGTTTCGCCAGTTTCACTATAGCGGTAGATGAGCGTTAAATAATTGGTTTCGTCTTCTGGATTTTTGTCCAAACGCTCTTGCAAATTTTCGATTCTTTCCTCATCACGCCCAGTAATTGTGTAGACTTGATTTCTTAGATAATCTCTATCTGCACTGATTCCGAACTCTTTATCCAGTTCATCCAAGAGTTTTATGGCCTCCTTGTATTCTTTACTCTTGATGTATAATGAGGCCAAATCCTGACGGTAATCAGGATGGTATTTGACCAATTGTTTGACGGTTTTTATCGCTTTTTTAGTATCTCCCTGTTGGTTATAGACATCATAAAGCTCATCTAAATACCATTCGTTTTCAGGCTCTTTAGAAACCGCTCGTTTTAGAGCATCTTCAGCGGCACCAAAATTTTTAAGCTTATTATAATTCTTGCCCAATTGATAATACACTACAGATTTGTCGTCTATGGCTTTGCATTTTAAAAGGGCATCAATCGCCCGCTGATAATTCTCGATGCCTTGTTGTTTTAAGGCTTCAAAAAAATGCTCTTGAAATTGGTCTTCTACGTTGCCAAGATCATCAGTTGGTTTTTGATTGGGATCAACTTGGGCATAACACGTCTGGGCGACGAAAACTATCGCAAATAGACATGTTACTATGTAATCTTTAAAATTCATATTGACAGGCCCTTTTTAACTTAACACTAGTTGCTCCTCTCGACTGCTTATTCTAAAACAGAATAATCTCCAATACTCACCGTTTTAAACTTCCCATCATATTGCACGTGATTACCGATCATCGCCTCATCAAAATTAGCGTTTTTAATGGTGCTATGAGTTTGAATCAAACTGTTTTTAATTGTAGATTCTGATATATTACAATTATTACCAATAGATACATTTGGTCCGATGGTAGCATTTTTTAGAATTACATTTTCACCAATAAAACACGGTTCAATAATGGTTGAATTCTCCAGTTTAACCGAAGGCGCTACCATATTTTCATCACCATCAGCTTTAATAAAGCCTAACATTCTGGTGTTCGTCTCGACGGTTACGGCTTTATTACCGCAATCCATCCACTCTGCAACTTCCCCAGTTTTAAAAACCTTGCCTTTGGCCATCATGCCTTTAATGCCATCATTAATTTGGTATTCGCCACCATGGATGATGTTATTATCTAAAACATACTGCAACTCCTGTTTAAGAACGTTTACATCTTTAAAGTAGTATATGCCAATAACCGCCAAATCACTGATAAAATCTTTTGGTTTCTCAACAAGCTCTACAATTTCCATTTGAGCATTTAATTTAACCACGCCGTAGGCCTCCGGTTGGTCCACTTGTTTCACCCAAATAACTGCATCGGCAGTAGGATCTAGATTAAAATCGGCTCTAATCAAAGTGTCCGCATAAGCAATCACTGCTGGGCCCGATAAGGAGTCTTTAGCGCACATAATAGCGTGACCTGTACCCAAAGGCTGGTATTGACGGTAAATGGCCGCTTTAGCTCCCAAACTGGTGGCCAATTCTTTTAAACTTGTAACAACATCGTTACCAAAAAAGGCTGGATCGCCCAAAATAAAGGCAATCTCCTCAATGGGTTGGTCTAGAACTTTCGCAATATCTTTTACCAAGCGATGGACAATAGGTTGCCCGGCTACAGGAATTAATGGTTTTGGTACGGTTAAGGTGTGTGGGCGCAAACGTGATCCACGTCCTGCCATTGGTACAATTATTTTCATATCATTACCTGCTAAGGCAGGTGTTTTTTATGGGTTATACTTAGGGATGCCTGCAGGGGCAGGTATCTACTCTTATTTATTCTTTGTTTATCAGATGTCGTGCTTTTGCATATTGTCGGCTCAGGTTCCGACTGCGCTCAACCAGACATCATAATTTTAAAAAAATTTGCGGTTATATCTTAGGAGTCGGCATCAGAAGACATGTCCCATAGCAAAGAAGTGACCATTACTTAGTTCCGGTGGAACCAAACCCGCCTTCACCACGTTTGGTTTCTGACAGTGTATCTACTGCAGTCCATTCGGCACGCTCGTGCTTGGCAATCACTAATTGTGCAATGCGTTCGCCGTTAACTATTTCAAAATCGTCATTGGAGAGATTCACTAAAATGACGCCAATTTCGCCTCTGTAATCCGCATCAATGGTTCCGGGAGCGTTCAGCACGGTGATGCCGTTTTTAGCAGCGAGTCCGCTTCTTGGGCGTACTTGTGCTTCGTAACCGATAGGAAGTTCCATAAACAGGCCAGTGCCTACAATGCTCCTTTCCAAAGGTTTTAAAATTCTCGATTCTGATAAATTCGCCCGCAAATCCATTCCCGCAGAAGCTATGGTTTCATAGTTGGGTAAGGCGTGATTGGATTTATTGATAATTTTAATAGTCATAAGTGTATTTTAATGCAAGATCTCAAAAAGGATTAACGCCTATAGTGAGGATTTATGCTATTTAGAATGTATGATTTGTTTGATTTGTTTTTTTTCGAGCAGGACTACCATGATTGCAAATGCTAAAAGTAAGCTGATTCCCACCGGATAATTCTCCCGAAATACATAAAACGAAATTACCGAAAATGCCGATGAAACCAATAAATACAATCCCATTTTTTTTATGTTATACGGAATGGGGTAATATTTTTGACCGTAGTAATATGAAGCAACCATCATACTCGCATAAGCCACCAAGGTCGCTATGGCTGAACCCCGATACTCCATAGTAGGAATTAACCAAAAGTTGAGCGCCAAGGTGATGAGGGCTCCAAACACTGAAATATAGGCTCCAAACTTTGTTCTATCCGTAACTTTATACCACACCGAAAGATTGTGGTAAATTCCCAAACACAAATTCGCGATTAAGATTAAGGGCACAATCCACATGGCTTCCCAATATTCTTCACTTCTGACAATATAAGGCTTTAACACATCCGCAAATACGACAATGCTCAACAACATCACGGACCCAAAAGCCACAAAAAACTCCAAGATTAAAGCATAATTTTTTTGGGGATTTTTTGTGTTGGCGTGACTGAAAAAATAGGGTTCAATACCCAAACGGTAAGCCGTAGCGAACAAGGTCATAAATACCGCTATTTTATAACAGGCGGAATACATGCCGATTTTTGTATCCGCAATGTCTTCGGGAAGTAAATAGTCTAATAAAATACGATCGAAGGTTTCATTTACTGAAAAAGCAATTCCAGCAATCAATACAGGCATTGCGTAGCGCATCATTCTTTTAAATAGCGGACTGTCAAAACGGTACTGAATATTAAAATAAAAACTCATCATTAACACCAAGGTCACAGCACTCGCCACTAAATTGGAGATAAAAATGTAGTTGATTTCGAAATTCGGAAGGTACATCGATTCAAAGAAGGCACTGTGATCTGCCCATTTCTTGAGATATAATAAAAAGAAAATATTCAATCCTAAATTAACGGCAACACTGGCAATTTTTAACACAGCAAACTTCATCGATTGACCTTTGGCGCGTAACCAGGCAAAAGGTATAATCACCAAAGCATCCAATAGTAAAATCCAAATGACTAAGGAAATATATTCCTGTTTGATATCCGTCAAGGCGGAAATTTGCGACTTGAAGACATATGCCAGAGCAAAGAAGCCTAACGAGGAAACGATTAATGAAATTGCTGAAGTGCCAACCACCTTATCTTGATCCTTTTCCTTATTAAAGAATCTGAAGAAAGCAGTTTCCATGCCGTAGGAAAGGATGACATTAAAAATAACAAACCAAGAAAATATAATGGAAACCTTCCCATATTCGCCAACAGATGGAAGTACTCCTTTGGTAGTGTATAAGGGCACCAACAGAAAACTCAACATCCTTGGTAACACTGTGGCTAACCCATAAATGAAGGTCTGTTTAAAAAGAGATTTGAATCCGCTCAAGGTGGTTTTATATTATTGGATAAAAGTAGGGATTCTAGCAGCGCTAAACAATTATAAGCGGAAAGTGTCCTCTTGAAATTTGTCGTTCACCATCTTATAGCCTGTAATTAATGACCTTGATTAGTTGTCAATAGTCCTATCCTGAATATTTTCTATCTTAAAATAGCGGATATCGCCTTTATATTTATAACTCACAATACCTTCCGATGCCTCTAACTCAAAAGGGATTCTCTTGGAAATATTTGGGGGTGTATTGGCCATTTCATCCATAGGATTACTGCTCATTATAATATCATTATTTGATTTTTGATGAGTTCTAAATTCTCCAGTATATAAGGTATTCGAACCTTCTGTGGTTCTATCCAATTTAACGGTCTGGTTTCTAAAATATACGGAGTCGAGCAGGATGTCCTTGGTTTCTTGAGAGTGCATCGGAATGTATAGTTTGTAACCAGTGTGACCCGAATTATCTTCCGAGGTATAAGATTCTACATAAACGTCACCAAGAATTGCCGGTGCTTTTTTATCCATCTTTTTGGCATCCGAGCATTTTGATGCAGTTAAGGACATAACTATAAGTGTTGAGAACATATATAAGAGTTTCATATGGCAGTGGTATTTATTACTGTAAGATAACAAATAACATTCCATAAAAATAATATAGCCACAAACGTAAGGTAACAGAAACCAAAAAGCCTGACTTTCAAGAAGTAAGGCTTTTTTATTTTTATGACCCTTCGACTGCGCTCAGGGTGACATTTATACTTAAATTATTCTAAACTCTCACTTATATGCAGAATTTGATTCATTCCGTTTCGCCTAATTATTTAGTGCTTCTGGCCCTAATTAATTTGGCTCGCTCTGCTTCGCCTAATTATTTAGTGCTTCCGACGCTAGCTAATTTGGCTCACTCCGTTTCGCCTAATTATTTAGTGCTTCCGCCGCTAATTAATTTGGCTCGCTCTGCTTCGCCTAATTATTTAGTGCTTCCGCCGCTAATTAATTTGGCTCGCTCTGCTTCGCCTAATTATTTAGTGCTTCCGCACCACCAACAATTTCTAAAATTTCGTTGGTAATAGATGCTTGACGGGCTTTGTTATAAGTTAATTTCAATTGATCTCTTAATTCTGTAGCGTTATCTGTAGCTTTATGCATCGCAGTCATACGTGCGCCATGTTCAGAAGCGAAAGAATCTCTAAGAGCTTTAAAAAGCTGTGTCTTTAAAGATTTTGGGATCAATTGTTTAACGATTTCTTCTTTTGAAGGCTCGAAAATATAATCTAAATCAGCATCCGCATCTTTTTCCATTGGAACAATTGGTAAAAATTGCTCGGTCATGATTTCTTGTGTCGCAGCGTTTTTAAACTTATTGTAAACCAATACAATTTTATCGGCTTCTTCATTAATGAATTTCTCCATTAATAACTCGGCAACTGCAGAAACATTATCAAAGGTTAAATCGTCATAGATCTCACTTTTGTTGGCGATAACACGATTCCCTTTCTTAAAGGCATCATTGGTCTTTTTTCCAATGGCCACTATGGAAACCTCTTTACCAGCATAATCTTGATTAATCAATCGGTTAGTCGCTTTGATGATGTTAGAGTTAAAAGCTCCTGCCAAACCTCTATTAGAGGTAATTGACACTAACAATACTTTATTGACATCACGTTGCTCGGCAAATTTACTTCCAGAATCAGCATCTAAAGTTGCACTTAAGCTTTGTAACAATTCCGTTAATTTATCAGAATACGGACGCAATGCAGTAATCGCATCTTGTGCCTTCTTCAGTTTTGCAGCCGATACCATTTTCATGGCACTGGTAATCTGCATAGTGGAAGATACCGATGTAATTCTGTTACGTATTTCTTTTAAGTTTGCCATTTTTTGTTAGTATTAAGTATTAAGATATCAGTATTAAGACTGAACAAAAAACACTTTTCAATATTTTGACTTTAAAATAACATTTTGAAAGCTTCCTCTCAATCTTAGTACTTTGTACTTAATACTCTGTACTTGATACTATTTTCTATATTTCGACGATAATTCCTTAGCCACTGCAGCTAGAGTATCCGTCGCTTCATCAGTAAGTTTTCCTGCTTTTAGAGAAGCAAGGACATCACTGTGTTTCGCTTTTAAGAATTCTAGGTAATCACGCTCAAATTCTTTTACTTTCTCTACAGGAACGTCTCTCAACAAGTTTTTAGAACCCGCATATATAATTGCCACTTGATCTTCAACTCTAAATGGATCGTTTTGAGCTTGTTTCAAGATTTCCACGTTACGCTTTCCTTTATTGATGACGTTTAAGGTAACTGCATCCAAATCAGATCCAAACTTAGCAAACGCCTCTAACTCACGGTATTGTGCTTGATCTAATTTTAAAGTACCAGATACTTTTTTCATTGATTTGATCTGAGCGTTACCACCAACACGAGATACAGAAATACCTACGTTAATTGCTGGACGAACACCAGAGTTAAACAAGTCACCATCCAAGAAAATCTGACCATCAGTAATAGAAATTACGTTGGTTGGAATATATGCAGAAACGTCTCCTGCTTGCGTTTCAATGATTGGTAATGCGGTTAATGAGCCGCCACCTTTTACGATTGGTTTCAAAACATCTGGCAAATCGTTCATTTCTCTTGCAATAGCATCATTATTGATGATTTTTGCAGAACGCTCCAATAATCTGGAGTGAAGGTAGAAAACGTCACCTGGATACGCCT
Source organism: Gelidibacter salicanalis (assembly GCF_007997285.1). Taxonomy (GTDB): domain Bacteria; phylum Bacteroidota; class Bacteroidia; order Flavobacteriales; family Flavobacteriaceae; genus Gelidibacter; species Gelidibacter salicanalis. The sequence goes on along the minus strand of NZ_VORX01000003.1, from coordinate 457,342 downwards.
CACGTCCTGGTGGACGACGTAACAATAACGAAATCTCCCGGTAGGCTACTGCTTGCTTTGATAAATCGTCAAAAACGATTAATGCAGGACGGCCAGTATCTCTAAAATACTCGCCAATTGCAGCACCAGCAAACGGTGCGTACACTTGCATTGCAGCAGGATCAGAGGCATTGGCCGCAACAATTGTTGTGTAAGCCATGGCGCCTTTTTCTTCTAATGTTTTTGCGATTAAAGCTACTGTTGAGGCTTTTTGCCCAATAGCGACATATATACAATATACAGGCTCACCTGCATCATAAAATTCTTTTTGATTGATAATGGTATCGATACAAACTGCTGTTTTACCAGTTTGACGGTCACCAATTACCAACTCACGCTGACCACGACCTACTGGAATCATTGCATCGATTGCTTTGATACCCGTTTGTAACGGTTCAGTTACTGGCTGACGGTAGATCACTCCCGGAGCTTTACGTTCTAATGGCATTTCATAAAGCGTTCCTTCAATTGGACCTTTACCGTCAATTGGAGTACCTAAAGTATCTACCACACGTCCAACGATGCCTTCACCCACTTTCAGGGAAGCAATACGTTTTGTACGTTTAACGATAGAGCCTTCGCTAACACCTACTGAAGGTCCTAACAATACAACACCTACGTTATCTTCTTCAAGATTTAGTACGATGCCTTCAAGCCCATCTGCAAATTCAACTAACTCACCGTATTGAACGTTGGCTAGGCCATACACACGTGCAATACCATCTCCAACTGTCAAAACCGTTCCTACTTCGTCTAATGAAGCGCTAGCTTCAAATCCTGACAATTGTTGCTTTAAGATTGCTGAAATTTCAGCTGGTTTTACTTCTGCCATTTTTATTAGATATTATTTCTATTGACTTTAAGGACTCACTTTGACTGTGCTCAGTGTGACCGATCAATAAAACTTTTAGTTTAATGTAAATTCTTTTTTTAATTGATTCAATTTGTTTGCAATACTTGCATCATATTGCATATCTCCTACGCGTAAGATGAAACCACCTAAAATAGATTCGTCAACCACGCTTAGAATCTCAGCCTCTTTACCCGTCAATTCTTTAACTTTGGCTAAAACTTTAGCATTGAGCTCATCCGTTAGTGAAACCGCAGTGGTTACCGTAGCAACTTGCTTTCCTTCACCTTCATTATACAACTCATTATATTGTTCAGCAACAGTTCCTAATATAGCGATACGTTTGTTGGTTATTAACGTGTCTATTAAGTTGATGCTTAGCGTATCCAAACCAGTAAAAACTGCTAATAAAGCCGATTTTTTTGTTGCAGAAGGCACAACAGCACTTAAAAGTATGTCTTTAAGATCCGTACTTGCTGCGACAGCATTTGCAATTGACTTCATATCAGCGTGTACAACCTCTGCCGTGTTTTGATCTTTTGCAAGATCTAAAACTGCTTTTGCGTAACGTATTGCTGTTCTTGTTTGTGCCATAGTAATGCCCACGTAGGTGGGGATCTCTTTTAATTATTCAACTTTACTATTGTCATGCTGAACGTACTTCGACTGCGCTCAGTGTGACAGTCCAATTAATTTAATTTCGCGTCACTCAACATAGACTCGACCAATTCTAATTGTCTGTCTTTGTTTCCTAATTCCTGACGCACTACTTTCTCCGCTATTTCAATTGATAAGCTTGCAACATGATTTTTAAGTTCAGCCATGGCTGATCTCTTTTCATGCTCGATAGCCTCTTGAGCTTGAGCAATGATTTTAGTGGCTTGCTCTTGCGCTTCTTCCTTAGCATCGCTCACCATTTTAGTTTTGATGTCACGTGCGTCTTTCAACATCGCTTCACGCTCAGCACGCGCTTCATTAAGGATACGCTCATTGTCTGCTTTAAGGTTTTCCATTTCCTTACGCGCTTTGTCCGCCGCTTCTAAAGCATTTTTAATGCCGCTTTCGCGCTCATCAACAGCTCCTAAAATTGGTTTCCATGCGAATTTTTTCAAGACTACAAGTAGAATGAAAAATGTGATGAGTGACCAAAAAACAAGTCCTAAGCCTGGTGTAATTAAATCCATTTATAATAGGTTTTAGTTTTTATAATTTAAATTTTGTGTCTCCGACTCTACAGCTTCGAAGTGTAATAAAGACACAGAAATAACCAACCGTTACTTCTGTGTCCGTCTTAAATGATTACTTAACGATGATAGCCGCAACAACACCAAAAAGTGCTACTGCCTCTACGAAAGCCGCTAAGATAAGCGCTGAAGTTTGTAATTTTCCTTGGATTTCCGGTTGACGAGCCATAGCGTTCATAGCTGACTCACCGATTTTACCAATTCCAATTGCTGCTCCAATAACTGCCATTCCAGCTCCTAATGCTGCGATTCCTGTAATAGTCATAATAATAAAATTTAAATTAATTAATGATGATCGTCTTCTGCGGTAGCCATACCAATATATAAGGCAGATAACACAGTAAATATATATGCTTGAATTGCAACTACTACAATTTCTATGATTAAAATGAATAATGAAAATCCGACAGAAACCGGTGCAATAGCAACGCTCTGGAAGGTAAAGATTAGAGACATTAACGACAGGATAATAATGTGTCCTGCAGTAATATTAGCAAACAAACGAATGGTTAATGAAAATGGTTTCACAAACATTCCGATAATCTCAATAGGCATCAGAAATATTTTCATTGGTACCGGAACGCCTGGCATCCAAAAAATATGCTTCCAGTAATTTTTATTTCCACTGAACATGACTATAAAGAATGTGAACAATGCTAAAGACAAAGTGAACGCAATGTTTCCACTCACGTTAGCGCCGTTTAAAATAGGAATTAATCCAAAAATATTGTTGATCCAGATAAAGAAAAACACCGTCAATAAGAAAGGCATATATTTTTTATACTTCTTTTCCCCAATCATAGGAATCGCAACCTCATCTCTAATAAAAACGATTAAAGGCTCAACATAAGAAGCGACACCTCTTGGAATATTATTGTTTGATTTGCTGTATTTACGCGCTGCAGAAATAAAGATGATGAATAATAAGATGACCGTTACCCACATCATAAAGACGTTTTTGGTAATGGAGAAGTCTAAAGGAGTGGTTGCATTGTTAGGATGTAATTCTTCATCAAAAGTCAGGCTGTTTACACCAGGAGCTAATTGATAGATTTTTTCGTGGTATTTTACAAAGCGCTCACCATTTTTTTCCACAATATGTGTTCCTGAATCATCATGATGAAATTCGCTAGACATGAAGGTCGTGAGACCGTTATCTGTAAAAAGAATGATTGGCAAAGCAATGCTGATAGGCTTGTTATCCCAATCAACAATATGAAACTCATGGGCATCTTTAACGTGATGCATGATCATCTCTGTGGCATTGAACCCTTTGTCTTGGTCTTCGTTATCTTGTGAAGCAAACCCTAAATTGGTGAATGCTACAGAAAAAACTAAAAATAATACGGCTCTTAAAGTGTTTAATGTCATTATGAATAGCTTAAAAATACCTTGCTCTAAATTCCGTGCAAATGTACACACATTAGTTTAATTGTCAAACACTTTTTTATCAATATTAAAGGCACACCAATTACGGGGTTTTCTCAAGGAACCTTGTGATGGTATACACTTCAAATGCCAAGTATAAAAAATAAGGAATAAAAAAGTTAAATATATCGGGTTGTTTATTATCAAAATCTGATAAAATCAGCGGTAACAAAAATAAAATAGCTAAGAGCATCTTTACAATTGTACCGCCCATAAAGAGCATCAAAACATCTGTTTTTCCCGTTGAAAATTTATAATTTACAATGGTGAATAACAATGTGGTGACCCCAAAAAGAAAGGCATAAATATGCCACACTGGAAAATACAAATTTAACTCCGTGCCAAAGTAAGAAAGCACGTAACTATGAATGCCGAAAAGCACCACCGTGAAAATAGTTATGAGGAGTAAAAAGTTAAGTTGTCTTTTCTTGAAGTCTGCAGTCATTAAAAATTTAAGTTATCTGTCTATTTATTTTGCTAAAACCCTTGTAAAGCGAGTCCTAATCTGGAAATTATTCGCCTTTTTTTAATCGGTAAAAACCACAGGATTTTAAAAATGTTGCACGTATTTTAATTTTCGTCTTTTGAATCTGCAATAATACGTCTTATTACAAAAACTATGGCAATAATTGTTGAGGTCAGCGCTAAGATAATGGTCCACCAGTTGCCATCGCCGCCGTTGTTCTCATCAAGTTTGACGCCTATAAAACTTCCTATGCCGATAATGGCAAACATCTGGATGCCTATTCCTGAATATTTTGCGTAGCTATTAAGCGAGCTGTCCCTTTTTGATTTCTTTGCCATCTAGTGCTTTTATACTATTATTGGTGTTCCGTTCTGTAATATTGCTTTTCATAACACAGGTAGCATTAAAAGTAGTTCCAGGTTCCACCGCAAATTTACCAACTTCTACTTCACCTTCTACTACTGCCGTTGCTCTTAAGGATAAAGTATCTGTCAGCATCAATTTTCCTGAGAATTTGCCTTCAATATCCGCATTGGCTGCCTTAACTGTGCCGTTAATGATACCTGTTTTTCCCAAGACTATTTTCCCTGGGGTTTTAATATTTCCTTGAACGTTACCTTCTATTCTAAAGTCGCTGTCACTTATAATGTCTCCGGTAATGGTGGTGCCTTTCGCAATGGTGTTTTGTTGGTTAAATGATTCTGAAGTGTTTCTGCTCTTCTTGTTTTCTGCAAACATCGTTCTGGTGGTTTATTGTAATTTGAGGTATTCGTTTAAATTTTTATGGCGTTGCACAATTTCATAGTTAGGTGATGAAATGGCAATGTAAGGTCGGGTGATATTTGCTTTGCGTTCTTCCAATAAATCTGCAAATCCGCTTGCGCCGTTGATGCTATTTAGACCATGGACCACGACAAATACGGTGTTTTTATCGTAAATATCTTTAGAAACACTCAAATCGTAATATCTGATTTGAGTAATTTCCTCATTCAATTTCTTTAAAAATTCCTCCACCTCTTCAGCGGTAGCATTTTCAAACTGGTAGATGACGTTGAATTTTTTGGTCAGCGCATTATCTTGAAATTCCTTCTGGGACAACACCGGGATAACATCCTTCATGATTTCTTGAGCCCGCTTGCCTTCATCAGAATTGCCATAGTTTAAAGCAATAAAATTGATGCTTTCCTTATACGCTTCAAAACCATAGAGTCGTCCTCTTGCCGACGCTTTTAAGATTTCAAATTTCGGCACAATGGGATCGCCTTCAAATTCTTCAATGTACACATCACTCTGGTCAATGACTTCTTGAAATTTCTGAGCTTCGTAACTGGCGTAAATGCGCTCATATACGCTTTCAGGACTATTTTCATCCCTAGACATCTCCGACTTCGGATTGAGCAAAATGGAAGCGTATCGCGATTCTGGACTATTGGTGATAATGTCATTTTTGAGGCGCTCTGCGGCAAGGTTATCTTCCAAAAGCACGTAAGTTTTATACAAATTGTATTTTGCTGGCAATACCAAGCGTTCTTCTGGCGCATTGCTCAACAAAGCTTCCAGCTTTTCCTTTGCCAAACCGTGTTCATTAAACTTCTCTTTATAAATAACGCCTAATTGATAATAAGCGTAATTACGATCTTTGATCAGACTGTCAATTACATTTTCATCGGTCGGGATTTTAGAGACGTAAAACTCAGGGTCATAAAGTTCTTCTTCGGTTGCCTCAGCAATCAGATCATTACTTTGTACTGAAAGTTCATTACTACGCGTATTTGAAAGTCGCCAATTGTCCTTTAAGGACCTATCGCCCCAATTTTTTAGAAACTCATTTTTACCGTATGCTACCGTAGTGGGGTTATAAAAATAAAATCCCTGTCCGCCACTTCCAGGCTGATCAATACCTACACCTCTATTGCCCGTTGCTGTATTCACGGCAATATTTGGGTTGACGATATTTGCATTAGCTTTGCGCAACGCCGCTTCCTCTTGCGCGTTTAGAAGTTCTGCCTTAGCTTTCAGTTGATCGATAAAGCCGGTAAAAAATGCGACGCGATCTGTATCAGACAAGTTGACCAACTTTAAGATGCTATCGTTTACTTGGGCAACATCTTCATAATAGATGACGTCCTGTAAATTCTCCCGCTTTCGCTTTATAATTCTAAAGGGTTTTGAATCGACTTCCATATTGGTCAAGGTGCTGTCGTAATAAGCTCCGGCCATTTTATACTCTGAGTTATCAAAACTCATATCGCCAAGCGTATTATAATCATATGCTCTTAATTGTCTGTCGGTTGAAGACGCTCTTAAAGATTTATTATAATACACAACAGCTAAAGAATCGCGATTAGCAGTCTTATGGAACTCCGCAATCCGGTAGTAAATTTTGTCTAAAAACGGACGATTCTCACGATCTTGTTCAAGCTCGGCCAGATAGTTTTCAAAGAGTATCACATCTCCTATGCTCATGTCAAAATTGGCCGCTTTGGCCAAATGAGCATTGATAAAATAAGCCCTAGGCACTTTACGATGCAAGTCCATAACTTTTTGAAAAGCTATGTTTGCACTATCTTTATGTCCAAATTCATTATAAAGTTGCCCTCTTATATAATTGTAACGGGCTTTTTCATTATTTTTCTTGGTCAATTCCGCCGCAGTCGCCAACTGAATTAAGGCGCTGTCTTTAGCCTTTATGTTGATATACGCTTGTGCCAATGTAGCACTAGCGTCCGCCAAATCTTGATCTTTTAGAGTTTCCTGACGCAACAAACGTTTCAGGTTTTTGATGGCGAGCTCATTGTTTTCAAGTCGCATATTGGTTTTTTCGCGCCAAATTTTCGCCTCGTTAATTTTATCGCTGGCGGGGTATTTATAAAGAATATAGTTAAACGCTTCTACTGCAGGAATTAAGCGTTGGTCAAAATAACGGGCTTTCCCAAGCAACAGATAGGCTTCATCAATTTGCGGATTGTGTTCTTTGCCTTTTATATTCATCCCATGTTTTTGAACTGCCTTGATCGCTTTTTCTTCAGCACGTTCAAAATCGGAATTTTTAGACTGACCAGGCAGCATAAAATCGTCCATATTTTCCATGCGCTCTACTGGAAGCAATTCCCAGTAATTATCTGTAAAGGCATCATCAACAGCCTCCCTTCCATTTTCTAAGGCAATAGTTCCATTGTACAGAATGTTATACTTTGTACCCATGGCGTGGAAATTCCTGTTGATGAACGTATCATTTTTACGCGAGCAACTGGTCACGATACACGCCGTAAGAAACAGCAAAAAGATGGATTTTAAAAGAGTACGCACGTGGGTTTGGTTTGAGTATCAGATAACTTGAAAAATGCTGTAAATATTATGCAACGCGGTAAAAATAAGCATCTTTTTGAATTTTCGAGATAAAAGAGAAGGACTTTTCCGGTGGAGAATTTGCGTTGGAACCGCTACAAACCTTTACCTCTTTATATTAAGAAGATCTTTCAGGTTTTATGAACGTGAAAAGTCTTCTGAGATTTGTAGGTGATCTGAATATTTTACTCTTATAAAAATTTTAATATTTACAATACCTCAGTACCGGCAAAATGCACTTCCAATTCTTTAAGTGTTGCAGCGCTTGTAGCTAAATCTTTAATCACCTGACCTTTCTCTAACACTACAATCCGTTCACACACTTCAGTAACGTGCATTAAATCATGACTCGATACCAACACCGTGACGCCTTGCTGTTCCGCCAAATTTTTAATGATCTGCTTAAGTCTGATTTGGGTGGTGGGATCTAAATTGGCAAAAGGCTCATCTAATATGATGATTTCCGGGTTTCCGATAAGCGCCGCTACAATGCCTACTTTCTTTTGATTACCCTTACTTAAATCGCGCAAATACTTTTTCTGATTGAGAATTTCACCATGGAAAAAATCAGAGAATTGGAGTAAAAGTGCATCGACATCCGCTTTATTGCGTCCGCGCAACTCGCCGATAAAATAGAAGTATTCCTCTGGGGTTAAATAACCTATTAAAAACGACTCGTCAATATAAGCTGACGTGTAGGGCTTCCAGTCTTCACTTTCATTGACTTGTATATCCTTGCTTTTGATATATCCTGTAGTGGGTTGAATCAAATCGAGCAACAAACTAAAAAAGGTTGTTTTTCCGGCGCCGTTATTGCCCACGAGTCCAAAACTTTGACCTTTCGATATGTCTAGAGATTCGATATTTAAAACCGGATCAGCGTTGTATTTTTTTGAGAGATTGGATACTGTTATCATGACTAATTGTTTTGTTTGTAAGCGGCTAATGTTTTATATTTTTCTGATTTATAGATTTTTTCTATAAGAGAAAATACTTTGTTTTTAAATAATAATCCGGCCAATCCGAAAATAGCGACCAAGGCAAAACCAAATCCTTCTCCTAAGGTGAAATGTCCGGCAGCGTAGATCCCCATTGGTAACAGCAACTTTGGAATGGTCAATAGCATGGTTTTTGCATTAAAGGCCTGCTTGTCTCCGAAGGCTTTTTTACTTGTGGTTAAATCGATTGGTGTTTTTATATAGGCGCCTCCCAAAAGCACCAAATGACTGTTGACGCCAATATTATAAGCAGCGCCTACCACAACAGCGGCATACGCCTGCCAGCCCCAATACAGATAAAATACAGCCACCACAGTTGAGATGAGCGTGGCAAAAACCATCAAATACCATTTGGACTCCAAGTATGCCTTATAGCGAATGTTCTGACTCATCATTAAAGGGTAGTACGCGCTATCCCAGCTCGGCACAAATTGTCCGAAGGTGAATAGAAATCCGCCAGAAACAAAAATACCCGCAAATATGCGCCAGAATGGTCCGTCATAAGCTTCCACCGCATTAGTAAAGAATAGTAAGCCGTAAAAAATGAAAACCACACTCATAAACATGGTCATTTTAGAACGTTTGTTACGTTTTAACAATTTGATATCGTTTTTGAGAAATGTTGATAAACTGCCAAATCTATCCAACCAAGAATAATCTTCTGTAGCGGCAGTATCATGTTTGGAAGAAAGTCCCGCATCTAAATACAAGTTCTTTTTGAAATAGGTAAAGGCCAGTTTATAGAATACAACAGCTAAAATAATGGGGATGATGGCGAGATACGGAATGGCATAAAAGGCTTTAAATACTGGTGCGGTATAAGATGTGAGATCAAAAACACCAAAATATTGCAAGCCTATCAGCACCACAACGACTCCTACCACCGCATAAAATACCGTGTCTTTATTATTGATGAAAATGTTAATGAAATTGTTGCAGAACACCAACCCTAAAATGGCCAAATACCAAGCGATCACTTGGATGGCCGGAAACCCTTGCATTATGAGTACGATGGAAAACGGTATAAAGAAAAAGGCATGAAGCAGGTTAAAAAATGAAATCATAGTTTTCCCAATAGCAAAATTCACGATGGCATTTCTTTTAATGGGTAGATACATCAATGGTTTAATATTCATAACCGGCATTTTTTGTAGAAAATACCGAAACGCCGAATCAAAAACTATATAATAAAGCAGGGCCTTATTAACCACTTCAAAAGGCTCCATTTTTAAATGCTCTTCAATTATAAAATACGCACCAAACCCGAGTAACAGGAAGGAACCAATAAGCCATAGCGCTCCTATGACCATCATGATTTTTAAAAATAGATTGGTCTTAAAAGACGCCGATCTGATAAAGGATTTCCACTCGAGGCTAATAAAATATTTGAGCATACACTTTAAGTTGTGGTTTAAATATTGGTAATAGTACTACACTTTTTGTTACAAATAAATGTGAAAAACTGAAAATATTTGATGCAAAGTCCTTTTTATAGGCGCTTTCATTTCTTATTATTTTGTTACAGAAGTGGCATTTATTATAAGCATTCGTTACTTTTGAAAAAAATTTAGAACATGGCAGAATTTCATACACTCACCATAAAAAATATTGAGCAAATTACTTCAAAGGCGATTACCATTAGCTTTGAAGTTCCAGACCAATTAAAGGAAACTTACACCTTTAAGGCAGGGCAATACATCACTTTAAAAACCAAGCTTGATGGCGTAGAAGTAAGACGCGATTATTCGTTGTGTTCTTCCCCTAAAAGTGGCGAACTAAAAATTGCCGTAAAAGAAGTCGTAGGCGGCACATTTTCGGCCTTTGCCAACACCCAGTTAAAAGTTGGAGATCCTATGGAAGTGGCACCTCCAAGAGGGCATTTCACTTTTCAACCTAATGATGCCATGGTAAAACACATTGCGTTGTTTGCTGCAGGAAGTGGAATCACGCCAATTTTAAGCATTATTAAATGCGCTTTGGAAGAGGAAGTATTGAGTAATGTTGTGTTGGTCTATGGTAACAAAACTACGGACGATACCATGTTTTTAAAGGAATTGCTAGAACTGCAACACCAATACAGCAAACGCTTATCCATTCAATTTGTGTTTAGTCAAGCGCAAGAAGGGGATTCTATTTTTGGACGGATTGAAAAAAGCACGGTCAACCTCATCTTAAAGAATAAGCATAAAGATTTGACTATTGATGCCTTCTATTTATGCGGCCCTGAAGCCATGATCCATACGGTTAAAGACGTCCTTGCAGAGCACCATACCCCAAGAGAGCGTGTTTATTTTGAATTGTTTAAAGCCGCTAAACCTACAGAACGCGACACCGCAACTCTTCCGGAAGGTCAGACGAAAATCACGGTGGTGTTAGATGATGAAACCACGACTTTTGAGATGTCTCAAAAACAAACTATTCTTGAAGCTGCTTTAGATAAAGACTTAGATGCTCCTTATTCATGCCAAGGTGGTATTTGTAGTAGTTGTTTAGCTAGAGTCACTGAAGGTGAAGTTAAAATGCGTCAAAATAATATTTTAACCGATGGTGAAGTGGCTGATGGCTTAATCCTGACCTGTCAAGCCCATCCATTGACCCCTAACGTCAGTATTGATTATGATGATATTTAAATCTAGACCGCTGCGCTTCTAGTCCCGATAGCTATCGAGAATCAAGACTTGCTAGCCACTAACGGATAAACAACGATCATTTTAATTGAAATCACCCATATAATCTCGGTTATTAAAAAACTGTTTGAAAGCCAGGTATGAGATCGAGAATCTCATATTGACTTTCGCTTTAAATGGATTTGTCTATTTCCAGTTTAGATTTTATGATCATCAAAAAATTATTTTGAAATCGAGAAAGAACAGAACCCTTTAACCCTGAAAAATTTTAATTCGTCGAAAAATTAAAATTATTTTCATTTGAGCACCGAATAATTGCTATAAACTGATATTTTTATAAACGATTTAAATGTTGCTATAAGGATATCTATTAATAAGGCATTAAAATCAGCCCTACTTTTTTAGTAGGGTTTTTTTATGACTTGTTTTACCTTCTCTACAACTTCTTCAGGACGAATGCTGGCCATAGAATTTTCGTACCCTTCAGGAAATTTATTACCGTAAACGGACGTGGGAATCTTAGGAAATTTTGATCGATCTGCCAATAATGCAAAATCAAGATCTTGATGAAAAGGATAAAAACCGGCATACGGATGTGTAACGCCCCAGAGCGTCACCACTTTAATGCCCATCATGGCCGCCATGTGCGCATTTCCTGAATCCATGGAGAGCATAACGTCTAAATTAGAGATGACGTCTAATTCTGCATCTAAACTTAATTTTCCGGCAATGACATGCACCTGTGATCCTTGTAGGGTATTTAAATACTCAGCATCCTCTTTACCTCCAAATAACAGCACGGTGTACTCGTGGGAAAGCGCTTTCACAACTTCCGCCATTAAAGGCAAGGGATACATTTTACTTTTATGGGCGGCAAATGGCGCAATGCCAATCCATTTTTTAATATCGCTGCCAACCATATCGCGTATGTTGCTGCTCAATATAGAGCGCTTCGGAAACTGGGGTTGTGCCTCTATAATCGGGACGCCCAACTTTTCAAACACTTCCATATAACGTTGGTGCGTGGTTTTTAGCTGTTCAAAAATTTCACCTTTCACCAAAGCTTTCTTTTCAGAACGACCCTTGTCTATTTGGATGGGTTTTAAATCTAGGAGAAAAACTTTAAGGATTTTAGTTCTGAGTACATTGTGCAAATCGGCTACGGCATCAATGCCTAAAAGGCGCAGTTCTTTTGACAGATCCAAGAGTCCGAAAAAACCGCTGTGTTTGTTCTTCAAATCCGCCTCAAAGACATTCACATTCTCCAAATCACGAAAAAAAGGTTTGTAAAACCCTCTGGTCAAAACGGTGATTTTTATCTCCGGGTATAGTGCCCTAAAAGCTCTTAAAACAGGAACGGTCATCGCCACGTCTCCCATAGCTGAGAGTCGGATGACGAGGATGTGTTTTGGTGGTTGTGACATAATGTTGCCCTTCAGACTGACATCGAAATTCAGCGTGCCTATAATAATTAAAAATGACCTTTAAATGAACCTTATTTCTGACCTCTTAAGACTGGGTTGAGTTCATCATCATTGTACATTTTCATTTGCTTGTACACCTTCATGTATTTAGCGCCTTGTTTAATATCTACCAATAAATCATCAATAGCTTGACTCAAATCTTTACGTTGCTCAAGAAGCACGTTTAGTTTTGTTTCACAGTTGAGTTTATGTGACGAAGAAGCGTCACGGCGCTCAACTTCTTCATTCATGTGGTAAATTTTTAAGGCCAAAATAGACAGTCTATCAATGGCCCATGCAGGGCTTTCAGTATTAATTGTGGCATCAGATTTTGGTTGAACCTCGCTGTAGGTATTCAAAAAATAACTGTCAATATATTCTACCATATCCGTTCTATCCTGATTGGAAGCGTCAATTTGGCGTTTCAATTTTAAGGCAGCAACCGGATCAATATTCGGATCTCTGATAATGTCTTCATAATGCCATTGCACCGTATCAATCCAACATTTTCTGAATAATAAATGCTCTATTAACTGTTTATCTTCTTCATAAATATTTTCAAAAGGCTGATCTACCGTGTTTTTTAAGTGATAGGTGTCGATGACTTTTTGGAAAATTTCATTGGCTTTTGCAGTAAACATAGTCTGATAATTTTAAGACGTAAATATACTTCTATTTTAGTTAACTTTACGACTCAAAATACAGTTTAAGCCTTATGCACATTCACAACTTAACAGAAAGCAATTCGATTTTAAACACGTTTATTTCAGAAATGAGAGACGTCACCGTTCAAAAAGACAGCATGCGCTTTAGACGAAATATTGAACGGATTGGGGAAATTTTAGGCTATGAAATCAGTAAGGTTTTAAATTATAAACCTTCGCAAATACAAACACCTTTAGGCATGTGCGAAATGAACGTCATGGATAATGAAATTGTGCTGTGCTCCATTTTAAGGGCTGGCGTTCCTTTGCATAACGGATTATTGACTTATTTTGACAATGCCCAAAATGCCTTTATTTCTGCCTACAGACAACATCAAAAAAAGCCCGATAGTTTTGAAATCATCGTAGAATATCTAGCCTGTCCTAATTTAGAAAATAAAACCCTGATTTTAGCCGATCCTATGTTGGCCACCGGACAGTCTTTAGTAGCCACTTTTGAGGCCTTAAAGCCTTTTGGCAAGCCTAAAGATGTTCATTTAGCCTGTGTGATTGGTGCTCAGGAAGGCATCGCATACATCAGTAAGCATTTTGACCAGGACACGCATTTATGGATAGCAACTATAGATCCTAATCTGAATGAAAAAGGCTATATCATGCCAGGGTTGGGTGATGCTGGCGATTTGGCCTTTGGTGAAAAATTACAACATTAAATTCACGATTGACACCACTATTAAACCCATAATCAAGCTTTCCTTGAACCAACGTTCTGGAATGATTTCAAGATAATTGGACATAATAATGGCGAGTGGCGCAAATAAGAAGATAAATTCACTTCCGTCCTTAAATGGCGACACCAAGATGATTAACAAAGCAATCAGCGAGGAGATAATGACGATGATAAACGATGGTCGGTTACTTTTTAATTGGTATTTTAAATTCCTCAAATAGTAAAATGACGCCCAAGCACCATAGGACAATAAAAGCGTTGCCGCAATAATTATCCGTTTGGAATTTAATGGTGTAAAATCAAAACTAAAGTCAAAAAACCCGTTGAGAGAAGCTTCAAAATCGTTGTCCATAACTATCATATAGGACGCTGCGATAATTGAGATACACAGAATCCCCATGATTGGAATGATCCAATTTTTTACGTCAATTATAGAAAAAAGCAGCAAGGCCATCAAAATCAGAATATAGAATAAAGAGGCCCAAAAAAACAAAAGCGTGGCTATACTGATCCAAAATGCGCCATCAAAAAGTTTCTTCTTTATTTCTTTCCGCGTTCTAATACTTAACAAGCGCCTCAATGCTAATAAAATAAATAAGTTGGCGAGCAGCAATTTGGAGTTGAGCAAAGTTTCTGGCAGCACTGCCACGAATAGCCCAAACATTAAAATTTTATAACTGTTCTTTTTAGTCAAATTGTTTTTGCTGACAAAAAAATCGAGTACAAAAAGTGAGGCCAGAGACACTCCAAATAGAAACGTTTGCTTAAAAATAAGCTCTAGAGATAGAGGCTGACTGAGGGCTGAGAATTTGGCAATGGTAAATACAACCAGAAGCAGTGCGCTCACTACAAGCAAATGAATAGGTTTTGCTTTGCTAAAAAAACTTGAAATCATTTTGAGCTCTGTTCTGGGTTCATTGCTGGATCTTAAACTTGAATGAAAATAAAATTCGTCAGGAATTTATGAATCTTTTCAAATAAAAAAAGTGTAATTTTGTGGGGTAAATATAATATTTATTATCATGAAAGATTTTTTTAATGGCATTGGAGACTTGTTTGTAAACGTTCTTTTTTTGCCTTTTGATGCTTTAAGAGAATTAGAGCTTAGCAGTTGGTGGTTGGCCAACATCTTTTCTTGGCTATTTATCATTATAGGCATTGTGGCATTTGTATATTGGATGTTGCAATTAAAAGGCTACAATGACAATAACGAAGAGGACAAGAGCATCTCATCACATTCGTATTTATAAATCAAAACCGATATCCTTACGGTAATACATCTTATCAAAATGTAGTTTTTCTATATTTTGATAAGATTTTTTTATGGCCTCTTGGTACGTATTTCCAAAGGAAGTAATCGCCATGACGCGACCACCAAAAGTCACGATCTTGCCTTCTTGTATCACAGCGCCAGCATGAAAAGGGATCACGTCAGTTAAGTGCTCTAAACCAGTAATTTCCATGCCTTTTTCATAGGCTTCAGGGTAACCTCCAGAAACTAACATGACCGTGGTAGCCGCGCGCTCATCAATATCTATAGTGATAGTATCTAAAGTTTGGTTGGCAATGGCCTGAAATATTTCAACAAGATCATTTTTAAGTCGCGGCAAGACCACTTCCGTCTCCGGGTCTCCCATCCGCACATTATATTCAATCACTTTTGGGTCATCCCCCACTTTGATAATTCCGATAAAAATAAATCCTTTATAATCCAATCCATCCTTTTGAAGTCCCGCAACCGTTGGTTTTACAACCTGTTCTTCAATTTTATTTAAAAACGATGCCGTGGCAAAAGGCACAGGCGACACAGCTCCCATTCCTCCTGTATTTAAACCGGTATCACCTTCGCCAATACGTTTGTAATCTTTTGCCGTTGGTAATATTTGATAGTTTTTTCCATCCGTCAACACAAAACAGCTCAACTCTATGCCGTCTAAAAATTCTTCCACCACCACTTTGGTACTCGCGGCACCAAATTTGGCATCTACCAACATACTTTTAAGTTCCGCTTTAGCCTCATCAAGATTATTTAATATCAATACGCCTTTTCCGGCCGCTAACCCGTCGGCTTTTAAAACATACGGGGGATTTAACGTTTCCAAAAAGGCGTATCCAGCTTCTAATGAGCCGGCATCAAAACTTTGGTATGCAGCGGTTGGTATGTTATGACGAAACAAGAATTCTTTGGCGAACTCTTTACTGCCTTCCAATTGTGCAGCAGCTTTTTGAGGGCCAATCACCGAAACATGTTTAAGTTCGGGATCGTTTAAAAAGAAATCGTGCATACCTAAAACTAATGGATCTTCTGGTCCAACAACCACCATATCGATTTGCTTTTCTAAAACCAAGGATTTAATCCCAGCAAAATCAGTCACGTTAAGGTTGATATTTTCAGCGATTTCCGCCGTTCCAGAGTTTCCTGGAGCTACGTATAATTTTTGACATAATGGACTTTGGACAAGTTTCCAAGCAAAGGTATGTTCCCTTCCACCGGAACCGAGAATTAAAATGGTCATGTTCGTGTTGTTTGCTGCAAAAATATAGTTTATGCCATGAAAACTATAATTTTTCAAGTATAAAATATAGATGCTTCTGAAAAGTATAAAGCACTCGAGGATCTTCAAAAAATTTAAAATCACCTCGGGCAACTACACGCATCAAATTAGAAACCCAAAAATTGTTGTAAACGAAATGTCAGGCAGAGTGTAATTATTTTCTTTACTTTACAGGTGAGCAATACGCACAGCAAGGTGAAAATATTTGATCTTTCCTTAAAAATGAATGGGTTTCCACTAAAGGAAGCGCAAGACGTGTTGTTGACTATCCAAGGTCTCGATGAACTGGCGTATCAAAAGTATTTGGAGCAACAACGAGAACAGATTGTTACCTATCATCTTAAGTATAATCCGTATTATAAAACTATTTTTAAGCAAGACCACTATCGAGCGTGGGATGCGGTTCCAATCATGACCAAAACCGATTTGCAACAGCCTTTGGTCAACAGATTATCAACCGGGTTCATTGAAAAAAATGTTTACGTCAACAATACATCAGGTTCTTCTGGAGATCCTTTTGTGTTTGCTAAAGATAAGTTTTGCCATGCTCTGACCTGGAGCGTGATTCAAGACCGATTTGGGTGGCATGAGCTCGATTTTAACACCTCAATTCAAGCGCGTTTTTACGGGATTCCTCTAGACACCAAAGGATATTACAAAGAACGCTTTAAGGATGTGTTGAGCAAAAGACACCGATTTTCAGTTTTTGATTTAAGCGACACTGCATTCGCAAAGCATTTGGAAAAATTTAAAACCACGGCTTTTGATTATATCAATGGCTATACCAGTGCCATTGTTCAATTTGCAAAATTCCTCCGCCAAAAAAACATCATTTTAACTAACTACTGCCCTACTCTAAAAGCTTGTGTGGTAACTTCGGAAATGCTGTTTGCAGAAGATCAACGCTTGATGGAATACCAATTTGGTGTGCCGATCATCAATGAGTACGGCGCATCGGAATTGGATGTGATTGCTTTCCAAAATAAAAAGAAAGAATGGATTGTGAATAGCGAAACCCTTTATGTGGAAATTGTTGACCCTCAGGGGCAGGTGTTGCCCTATGGTGAAGAAGGTCGAATAGTGATTACCTCACTATACAATAAGGCGCATCCCTTTGTCCGCTACGATATTGGAGATATTGGGGTGTTATCTAAAGAAAGCACACTAAAAACACCTCAACTTCAAAAATTAATCGGGCGTTCTAATGATCTTGCTATATTACCAAGCGGAAAAAAAGCCGCGGGACTCACTTTTTATTATATTACCAAGAGTATCATTGAAGATGACGGCCATGTTAAGGAATTTATTATTGAACAATTAGACTTGCAAACCTTTAAGATTATTTATGTTAGCAGGGAAACACTATCAAACCAACACATTAATCTGATCACAAAAGAAATGGAACATTATCTTGAAAAAGGTTTACGGCTTCTTTTTGAACGTCAAGATCAGTTGAAAAGGTCAACATCAGGAAAATTGAAACAATTTTCGTCTTTATTACAACACACATGATTATAACTATCGTCGCCGGTGCAAGGCCAAATTTCATGAAGATAGCGCCCATTATTGAGGCTATTCAAAAGAAACAATTAGCGGGTGTAAATCTCCACTACCAATTGGTACATACGGGTCAGCATTATGATCAAAATTTAAGCGCTACGTTTTTTGAAGACTTAAACATTCCGTTACCAGATATCAATCTAAACGTCAAAAGCGGCACCCAAGCGGAGCAAACGGCCGCCATAATGATTGGGTTTGAAAAGGTTTTAGCTGAGCACCCGACAGATTTGGTTATGGTTGTGGGCGATGTCACCTCAACAATGGCTTGCAGCATCGTGGCTAAGAAAGCGGGTATTAAAGTTGCCCATGTTGAAGCGGGCATTCGCTCAGGAGACCTTACAATGCCTGAAGAAATCAATCGCATCGTGACCGACAGTTTAACCGACTATTTTTTTACCACATCACGCCAAGCCTCAAAAACATTAGAACATCTTGGCGCGTCAACAGCTCAGATCTTTTTTGTTGGGAATGTGATGATTGATACGCTTCTAAAACATGAGGACCGATTTAAGCAACCCGAAATTTGGAAAACGCTTCAATTAAAACCTCAAAAATACATGGTGATGACCTTGCACCGGCCCAGTAATGTGGATGAGGAAGATCAACTCAAGGCTTTACTTACTCAAATTTCTGAATTAGCTACCACCTATCCCATCATTTTCCCGGTACACCCGAGAACTAAAAAAATGTTGGAAGCGCTCCATTTAAAATTTGAGAATCTGCACTATGTAACGCCTTTAGGATATCTGGAATTTAATTATTTGATCAAAAACGCGTTTGCAGTCCTCACCGATTCTGGAGGCATTACCGAAGAAACAACGGTGATGCACGTGCCTTGTATCACCTTCAGAGCGAACACGGAACGCCCTGAAACCTGTACTAT
The DNA here is from genome assembly GCF_007997285.1 of Gelidibacter salicanalis. Lineage (GTDB taxonomy): Bacteria > Bacteroidota > Bacteroidia > Flavobacteriales > Flavobacteriaceae > Gelidibacter > Gelidibacter salicanalis. The sequence continues at coordinate 438,489 of NZ_VORX01000003.1, read as the reverse complement.
TGGCACCAATGTTTTAGTTGGAAATGATCCTGAGAAAATAACCGCTGCTTTTCAAAAATTAGCATCCGGCGCTTGGCAAGAAGGTACAATCCCTGAATTATGGGACGGACAAGCTGCAGCACGTATAATCGATCATCTGATGGAAATTTATAGGGTGCGATGAAGGATATTCTGATTATTACAAGTTATTATCCCCCTGAAACTGGCGCGGCATCCAACCGGATTTACCATTTGGCGGAAGGCTTACGCGACCGTCAATTCAAGGTCTCGGTCGTCACGCCGCTTCCCAATTACCCTACTGGTAAAATTTTTAAATCCTATCGCGGCAAATTTAAGGAAACCACCGACGAAGGTGGGGTTAAGGTGCATCGACTTTGGATTTACGCTTCCAACTCAACAAATAAATTTCTACGGTTATTGGCGATGCTATCTTATAGTTTGAGTCTCATTTGGTATTTCTTGTTCAACGACATTTCTAAAACGGTTATCGTGCAATCGCCCCCACTGTTGGTAGCATTTACCTGTTGCACATTTCTTCGCTCCAAAAAACGACGTCTCATTTTAAATGTTAGCGATTTATGGCCTTCAGCGGGTCTGGAATTAGGAGCGTTAAAAAAGAATTTTAGTTACTCGCTTTTAGAACGTATGGAGCAGGCAAATTATAAGAAGGCCGATGTCTTTTTAGGGCAAAGCGAGGAAATATTAACTCATGTCTCATTCATAGTCCCCAACAAACCCAAGTTTCTATATAGAAACTTTCCGGATTTTGATGCTCCAAAATCCAATTCAATCACTGCACCCTCTACTAAAATCAGAATGGTTTATGCGGGATTGCTTGGGGTAGCTCAGGGCGTTTTAAAACTTTGTCAGGAATTGGACTATAAAACGGTCGAATTTCATATTTACGGTGCCGGTGCAGAACGCGGACAGATTGAAGCTTACCTCAAAGCCCATCCTAAACTCCCCGTTACCTATCACGGCGAACTGTCACGTGATGCTTTACACAACGCGCTTTTAAACTACGATTTAGGCGTCATTCCGCTCCTAAATCGTATTTACGGGTCAGTGCCCTCCAAACTGTTTGAATACGCAAAATTGGGGCTTCCTATGCTTTATTTTGGAGGTGGCGAAGGTGAAACCCTTATGACAGACCACCAACTGGGCTGGGTGGCGCGTGCAGGAGATTACAATCATCTCAATTCGATACTTTCGGAATTAGCTCCGTCAGATTTGGACGCAAGCTTGAAAGCAAAAATTCAAGAGACGGCAACACTCCATTTTGATTTTAATACACAATTAGACGTCCTAGCACCTCAACTTTAATAAGCCTTGTCTTCACCCTTAACGGCATTCAGCAAGGTTTTAATGATGATTTTTAGATCTAATAGTAAAGACCAATTTTCAATGTAGAAGATGTCGTATTTCACACGGCCTATGATATCTTTATCCGTTTCTATTTCACCTCTAAAGCCGCTGATTTGCGCTAATCCCGTAATTCCGGGCTTTACAAAATGACGGACCATAAATTTGTCAATGCGCTTTGCGAATGCACTGGTATGGCTGACCATGTGCGGACGCGGACCAACCACGGACATGTCTCCAAACAGTACATTAAAAAACTGAGGCAATTCGTCAATACTGGTTTTTCTTAAAAAACTTCCAATTTTCGTGATGCGAAGATCACCTTTGGTGGCCTGATTGGAATGCGCATCAGAATTTGGCATCATAGATCTGAATTTATAACAGTCAAATTCTTTATAATTAAAGCCGTTACGTGGTTGTTTGAAAAACACTGGACCTTTGGATTCTAACTTGATTAAAATCGCCAAGATTGGCGTTAGCCAAGAGAGGATAAATACAATTATAAATACTGAAAATAGAATATCAAACAAGCGTTTCAGAAATGTATTGATCGGTTCTTTTAAAGGGATGGATCGTATGGACAGAATGGGCGTATAATCGTAATATTCGTATTTTAATTTTTTAGAAAAAACGTCTCTATTATCGGGAATAAATTTTAGCTCTCTTAAGTTATTGTCAGCAAAATCTATCAATAGATTAATTTGATGGTTGGACAATTCGGCTACCGAAAAATAGATTTCATCAATATCATTATCAATGACGTAAGCAAAGCATTTCTCGAGGGTAAAATCAGGATCTGAAACATTGAATTGTGCTTTTAAACGGTATCCAAAATCTAAATTGGCTTTAAAGGTATTGACCAATTGTCTTGTTTTATAGTTCATTCCTATAATGATGACCTGTCTCGTGTTACCACTTAAAATAGAGCGGTATTTTTTTAATAAGTAAAAATTAAGGATTTTAAAGATTAAAATTAGGAGAGAAACCGTTAGGAAATACTGCCCTAAGGCCAACCTGCTTACAATGGGCTGTTTAAAGAATCCGATAAAAGCGTAGAGCACAAAGGCAAAAAGGATAATTTGCCTGAATACTAGAGGTATGATTTGTATGAGTTTAGAGTGCCTCTGAACTTCATAAAAATTATTTTTAAGAGATAAGATGATCCAGAGTATCGAAATATAGATGCCAAAGAAATAGGTATTGGTAATGTTTGTGGAGAAAAATGCAACCGTAACATTGAGCAAAATTAAATCGACCAACACAAATAAGGGCCTAATTAAACCTGAATATCTTCCTTTTTTATAGTTCAATGTTAGTATGCATAAGGTTTAACTAAAGTAATGGTATGCCAATCTATACCGCGTAATTTGGTTCAATTATAATACATCAATTGAGCTTTACATCCCGAAAGTAATAGATTTTTTACAAAGAGTCGTCCGATTATAACATAATAGCACTACCACAAATCAGCTAAAAATCTACTTGGCTCGTGCTAAACGTGTAAAATTTAAAATTATCTCATCAAAATTATCATCATGAGCTAACTTATAAGCGATCTTCCTTAAAATTTGCATATTTAGTTAAAATGAAATCCTTTATTTCCGTCTCAAACCGTTCTTTTGAAAATCTGAGGGCATTTTGTCGGATTGCGCCGTGGTTAAAGGTCATTTTTTCAAATTCATCAACCGCCGCAATTATAGCTTCTGGCACTTGCTTATAAAAAAATACACCCGTTTCATTTTTAATAACGGTTTCTAAAATTCCACCCCGCCCAAAAGCTATCACAGGCGTGCCACACGCTTGAGCCTCTACGGGAATAATGCCAAAATCTTCTTCAGCTGCAAAGACGAAGGCCTTAGCTTTTTCCAAGTACTGTTTCAATTGCTCATGTTCAACAAAGCCCAGTAATTCTATATTGTAATGGGCGGTTTTCTTAATTTTTTGAAATTCAGGTCCATCTCCAGAAACAATTAATTTTTTACTGGGCATTTGATTAAAAGCCCTGACTATCAGTTCGATTTTTTTATAGGGCACCATCCTTGAGGCGGTAAAATAATACTCCTCTTTTTCCTCGACTAATCTGAAATTTTCAACATCTACGGGAGGATAGATGACCGTGCTCTCTCTATTGTAAATTTTCTGTATGCGTTTAGCGATGAAGTTTGAATTGGCAATAAAAACATCGACTCTATTTGAAGACACTACATCCCAAGTTCTCATGTTATGCAATACGTATTTTGCGTAAAGACCCTTCAAACCTGTTAAATTGGCTTCTTTTAAATAGTGGTGATACAAATCCCATGCATAACGCATAGGCGAATGACAATAGCAAATATGAAGCTGATTTTGATGGGTTAGAACACCTTTGGCAATGGACGCAGATGAACTTAACACTATATCGTAAGCACTTAAATCAAATTGCTCAATAGCATGAGGAAAAAGTTGAAGAAACTTCCTATGATTTGATTTAGCAGAGGGTAATTTTTGAATGAAAGACGTGTTTACATTTTTGTTATTACCTGTAAATATCTTGTTCCGTTCTTTGTCATCCAAAAAGTCGATTAAGGCATAATGTTCAAAATCTGGCCAAACATTATTTAACGATTGAATCACCTTTTCTGCGCCACCGTTTACATAATACCAATCGTGAATTAATGCTTTTTTCATTCCAGGGCTTTTTTAGGATCACCAAAATTATAGAATGTCCCATACAATAAAGCGAAAAAGACGAAAAAAGTTAAACCGATCTGCCTCATTAAATAAGATTCTGTGATTGAAGAGACAGTAAATACTAATATAAAGGAGCAAAAGATAATATCTCTTGATTTCAGTGCCTTAACTGAAAGGCAATAGATCATTAAAAGAAATACGATCAATCCAATTATTCCATGTCTTAAGAGCGTTTCTAGGTATTGGTTATGCGCGTTGTGTTCATTTATAAAGGACTCGCTGGTCTTACTCCTCTGTTCTTGTAAATAATTTAATCCGCCATAAGTACCTACGCCTATAAAAGGATTATCCTTTACCACGACTAAGACACTTCTCCAATTTTCAGGTCTAGAGGTATCTCCCTTTCCTTTAATGAAGCTCCACTCAATTCTTCCGAGCAAACTCTCACCAGGGAATTTATTAACAAGTGAGGTGTTAATAAAGCTTCCAGCAATAATTAATAATAGTAAAATTGGCAAAATAATGGACACCACCACCTTCCATCTTTTAGATACTACCAAGAAAAAAATATAAAGGAGAAATAATAACACCACTAAAATTATAGACATAAAAGAAGAAATTCCATAGAGTGCAGCAATTAAATAGGCTGAAATAAAATATTTTAAGACGCCATTTAAAAGAATGTTTTTATGAAAGGTGGTTTTTAGTACGACAACTAAAGCGAACACTACCATAAGTCCAAAATATGGTGGATGGATATGCACCAAACCTTCTTGGACAAAATTTTCTCGCACAAAATGTACGAGTAACTCTTTAAAATCCAACTGCTGAGAAACCATTTTAACAAAAATGTTAATATAGATACTCGTTATAATAACTAAAACACCTAGAGCAAAGCCGTAAATACCCAATTTAACTTTTTTATAATTTAAAACCTTCGATAAATTGATGAAAGTTATAGGCACCAATAAAAACACAATATTTTGTATTAAATAGTTGAATCCTAAGTTTACATCATCTGAGTAAAAGACGCCAAAAAATTGAATTAAAAAATAAATCAAGAACAGCACATGAACTTGAAATCCATTTTTGAGTAGAGAGGTATAATTGCTTTTTTCAAACCATATAAAAGAACATAGAAACAATGCACCTATGGCGATACTATTAAAGGCGTAAGAAAATGGGATGCTTAATGCCGAAAAAAATAAAATTATCTCTAAGAACTTATTAGCGCTATTGCTTTGAGTAAAAGTAACCTTCATACCTTCCTTTAAATCCATTTTTAAAATATTCGAACATTTTTTGGTTAAAAAATACTATGCCTTTAGCCATGCCCAGGCTATATAGGAACAAATAATATCCTATTTGAGGAATGCCGAAATTGTTAATTTTCAAAAAATAACCTCTCCCTTTACCGTAATTGTAGGCTCTTAGTGAAGTTTTATCATTATACACTTTAACTGGGTTGGGATGATACATTTTGAAATCAGGGTAAAATTTCATTTTAGCTCCTTTTTGTAATAGTTTTAGAACAAAATCGGGACCTTCATCAGACCAATACCCAGAGGGGGAACCAACCCCCAGATCTTCATTAAAAAAAACTCCCTGAGATAGTTTTGATTTTATAAAAATGCCAGCTTCAATCACCGTTTTTAAAACATTGTCTCTTTCAATAGCAATTTCTTTTGAAGCTAGATTCGCAATGGCTTTACCATCATTTTTATCCATAGTATTAATAACTATACCGTCTTCTGAATTGGCAATAAAATGATCATTAATTAGAAACAATAAATCGCTAGGATATTCACAATCATCATCAGGAAAAGTGATGATTTCTCCTTTTGCAGCCTTTAAACCTATATTTCGAGCATATGAAACACCCTTGGCCAGAGTTCTTATATGATGTATTGTCATATATGGCCTAAATTCAAGAACAGTTGTTTCAAGAAAGTTCTCTTTATTTTGATCAACAACAATAACCTCAAAATCATTAAACTGCTGCTGCTTTAAAGATTTTAACATCACCAGAAGTTCTTCTGCTCTATTTAAAGTAGCAATTATTATTGAAAATCTCATTTTACAGCTAATTTGTCAGATGATATACTTGAAATACTTATTGCGAGACCTAGATACATCCAAAAATATTGTGAATGGTAAATAAACCCAGATAATTGGGATACTACAAGGATTAAAATAAAACTCTCCAATCCTGCTTTATAGATATGCTTATTTTTATCATTTAATTTAATTAACTTAAGAAATCGATAATAAATATTTCTTAATAGTATTAAAAAAGGTATTGTTCCCAATAGACCAAAATTAGCAAGTAAATTTATTAATAAATCATAGGTAGGAAAAACTCCCCATCCCAATCCTAAAAGTGGATAATCTAAAAAGTACTTAAACCCAAGAGTCACTGTTTTTAACCTTTCAATTCCTGAATATTCATTTGATTTCTCCAACACTATTATAATAGCAAAAAACAAAGCTATTACGCATAGGATGATGAATAATAAAACCAATAAAATTCGGATTCTTTTTGAAAATCGTTGCATTCTATTTTTTAATAGCAAGCCTGTAGTAATTAGAAAACCTAAAATTCCGGTTGATGTTTGGGCAACGATAAGTGTCAAAGTTGAAATGATATAAAAAATTTTATTAAAAAGTGTTGAAAACACAATTTTTTGATGTTCTTGAGCTGACCAATAAAAGAAAGGTATTGCCGGAATTAATAATTGTGCCAGATAGGATGCCTCAAAAGTCACGCTTATCATTCTTGGAAAACCATAGTCGCCAATCAAAGATCCTTGTTTTGACATGCCGATATGATCAAATATATAATAAGGATAATCTACATCAATAAAAAAACAAAAGATCTCAAACCAACCCCAACATATCATAAAAATAATTCCTGAAATAAAGAATTTAAGAAATGTTTTTATTTCCAGCATCGTCTTATAACTGACTGTAATTAAAAAAACAACTAATAACCCAATTATGAAATACAACATTTGTGTTATCCATTGAATGTTTGGAACCAAAGGTATTTCCTTAGCATAAAAGACTAAAGAATTATATCGGTCTAAAACTTTATAACTCCCATTGATAATGAATGGCATTATTTCGGACAATACTACCACCAAACCGATTACAAGCAACCACCTAATGCTTATTCTTGAGGCTTTAGGATAACTGATTCTAGAGTTCAGTATAGATTTCAGTAAGAAAGAAGAAAACGCAAAACAAAATAAAACTAATGGAAGACTGACTGGAGTGCCTTTAATGTATAATACTGCGGTTGAATTGAACGGTATAAAGAATACAAATAATTCTACAAAACGTACTTTTTTATATAAGCCTACCCATATTAAAGAACATATAACTAAAGAAAATCCATACCAATTTATATCCATAATTAATTACTCCATCTCTTTTCTTTACCTAAAATTCGCCTATATAAATCAGCTAGATTAGTAGCAAAGGAATGTCCGAAAACTTTATAGAAAAATGTTATGACCAATACTCTAATTTCCCAAACTGTCAATTCTTTAGAAAAAGAAGTGATTCCATTTAATTTTCTAGCTTTTTTTGATTCCCTTACAACCTTAATTCTATTTTTTAAGTTGGCACTAATTCCTCCCTCTCTCATAACCAATACAATTTCATCAACGAATAGAGCATTGTTTTCTGCATTTTTAAATTCTCTTAACAAAAATTCATAATCTCCCGTAATTTGAAACGTGTCATTAAAATTGCCATTCTTCTTAAACAATAATTTACTATGAAAGGAACCGCTATGACCGATGTTCATAATATAGCTAAATCTTTCTTTTTGAAGTTCCCATGGTTTTCCAGATATTTCCACTAACCTACCATCATCCTTAATATGTTCTATTTTTCCATATACAAAATTGATTTCATTTCTTTCCGCATTGTTTAAATAGGGAAGCATTGTTTCTAAAGTCTTAGGTCCTTTAAAGTAATCGTCTGATCCTATAAAAACCACCCAATCTCCATCACATCGTTTCAAGGCCTTATTCCATGCATTATATATTCCTGTATCTGACTCAGACAACCATTGATATTTTATTCCATTTAACTGAAATTCATCTTCGTAGGATTGTATGATATTAACAGTATTATCAGTAGAATTTCCATCTATAATAACATACTCGAAGTTTTTAATCGTTTGATTTAAAACCGATTCAATGGTGTTTTTTAAAGTTTTTTCAGAATTAAATGTAGACGTTATTATAGAGAATTTCATAGTCTTGTAATAAATAATTTTTTATCTAACAATTAATATAAGCTTAAAAAATATTTACATTATATCTTTTTTATACTTTTAACAACTAACCGTTTATACTAATTGGTTTATCATAAAACTCCTTAATCCTATCTACAATCTTAAGAATAGCATCTTCTGACAACTCATAATACATAGGCAATCTCAAAAGATGATTTGAATAATAATCACTTAAAGGGAGTTCTCTTTGTCCATGAATACTCTGATAATAAGGGCTGTTATGTAAACTTAGGTAATGAAATACCGCATAAATTTGTTCTTCTTTTAAATGTTCAATTAGTTGCGCTCTTTCATTCTCTGAATTGCAAACTATGTAGAACATATGCCCGTTATTTGTAGCATTCTCCGTTACTACAGGCAACCTTAGTTTATGGTCTTGTTCTAAACCCTTCAAACCGTTATAATACTGATGCCAGTTAGAGATTCGTTTCCTTTGTATTGCTTCTATGTTTTCAAGTTGAGCAAACAAAAATGCTGCGGTTAGCTCTGAAGGCAGAAAAGATGATCCAGTATCTACCCAGCCATATTTATTAATTTCACCTCTAAAAAAGGATGCTCTATTGGTACCTTTTTCCCATAAGATCTCGGCTCTTTCTACAAATTTGTCATCATTGATTATTAGTAGCCCCCCTTCTCCCGCAATCACATTTTTAGTTTCATGAAACGAAAATGTTCCCAGATGACCAATGCCACCCAAGGGCTTATTTTTATAATAAGAATCAATTCCTTGGGCTGCATCTTCTACTACGTATAAATTGTATTTATTTGCCAATTGCATAATCTTATCCATATCTACAGAAACACCGGCGTAATGAACGGGAACAATAGCTTTGGTTTTGCTGGTAATGAGAGCCTCTATGGCGTCAGCATCCATATTTGGTTGTGATTTACAGGAGTCTACAAATACAATTTTTGCGCCTTGTCTGACAAATGCTAAGGCCGTAGAAACAAACGTATATGATGGCATAATCACCTCATCGCCCTCTTTAATGTCTAGCAACATGGCGCACATTTCTAAGGCATCTGTACAGGACGTAGTTAGTAATGCTTTCTTAAACCCGTATTTTTCTTCAAAAAATTTTTGACACTTCTTTGTGTACTTTCCATTGCCAGATAAATGACCTGAATACACAGCATCTTGAATGTAAAAGGTTTCTTTACCAGTGAGGTATGGTTTGTTAAAGGGAATTTTCAATGTTGTCAGTGTTTATTAAAAAATGATAAATATTGGATACTGTCTTAACCCCATACTCTAACCTCCTATAAAAATTAAGTGCATTTTCGTTGCTTCTCTGGGTTGCTACCAAAATAGTATCTATTCCTAACCCTACCAAATGATTTTCAGCTTTACGCATCAGCTCATAGCCTATGCCTTTGCCGTGCATACTATCGTGTACAGCAATAAGGCCAATTGTTCCTGAATTGCTCCCTATTTCCAAGGTAATAAATCCAACTATTCTTTGATCTTGTCTGCAAATATAAATTATACAGTCATCATTCTTACACGAATTCTCAATCCATAAATTATACATTCTATCAAAAGTATAACTAGGCAACCTGTCATCTGTTTTGTATCTGGAATACTCACCACTTATTTTTGCCAACTGATATAAATCATCATTTGGAGTGTGCTCACGGTACTCTTCTATTGGATTTTTGAATGTATCTTTAAATTGGAGCCCCGTTTTATTCAGTATCACTTTTTCATCGACCAATTTGCCATTGTACTTACTTAAAATGTTATCATTAGTGATGATGCTATCACTGAAAACATAATATAAAACCTGGCTGTCCTCAGTTTGGGAAAGTGTTTTCTCAAAATCAAGTCCATTAGTGACAGTTATTTTATATACCGGAAAATTAAAAAACCGGCTATCCCATTCTAAATACTTAACTGGTGAGCTCATGGTTGTTTATAATTTTCAAAATAGCATTAGCGGATACTTCGCGCGCATATGTTTCTTGTGCCAATACCACGCAACTTTCTCTCACAATCTTCATGTCTTCCACTTCCAATTCGTAAAAATAGTTTATTCCTTCTGCTATTTGTTGTGCGTTATACAATTCGGCTCTAAATCCGGTTTTTCCATTAATTACAATATCTCTAGCTACCCCAATATCAAAACAAACTACGGGTGTGCCACAACCAATAGATTGGTTGACCATCATGGGTCCTGAATCTTGTATGGTGGTTGTAACAAATACATCTGCCAGATTATATATCTCCGATAGTTTCCCATAATCAGCAATGTAACCTAAGTTAACCATATTGAATTTGGTATCGGGCAAAACATCTTCAAGTTTACCATTTCCAATGGAAACGATGGTAATCTCACCGTCTTTTATAGTTTGACTTAACTGATTAATGGCTTCAATAAAGAATTTGACCCCTTTTCTTTTTTCTCCTAAGGTTACTGCACCAAATAAGATGACAAAATCATTAATGGGGATACCATGCTGTTTTTTTAACTGGAGCTGAGCGTTTTTATAGTTGAACACATTAAGGTTAATACCGCCAAGAACAAAAAAAACGTTTTTATTCTTAAATAGGGTGATTTGCTGTGCGTAATTATAATCTTGAGATGAAAGAGCAATTAAATTAATGTCCATCTGGTCAATCAACTCTTTGTTTAATGTCAAATTATCTTGCGCATAATGTTTGTGCTTTTCTTCTATAATTGCCGGACAACCTGAACAATCATACTTATAGCCTGAGCAATCCCACGCATAATGACACCCTCCGGTAATATGTACCATATCTGCCATGACGAGATAAACGGGAACTCTATTGTATTTAAGTTGTAAATTGTATAAATCTTTAAGCGTGAAAAAACCGCCCATAAAATAGGCAATTATGATATCTGGTTTTTTTATTTTTCTGACCACCTTATCTAAATCGACAAGGCTTTTGTTTTGGTCTACATCAAAAAAATAGTAATTAGGATCCGTTTTTATCTTGTTTTTATTGAAAAAAGTCCGAATCACTTTGTTTTTTACACCTTTCAATATCCATTCGAGAAGTGAATCGTAGGAGACTATTCCCTGCTCTTTAATTTTTGTATGTCGGGTTAGAATTTCAGAATGATGCTCTTCTGATAACGGCTTATGCAAGTCATATGTTAGGATACCAGAAGCCGTATTGATATCTGAAGAAGAGATGATTAATATATTATATTTACTCAAAGCCTAGTTTTCTGATTGTTTTTTTATAATAAATTGGGTACACAACCAATGCCATAACATTTGCAACAATAGTGGCCAAAATGACTCCTGAAACACCTAAATTTAGGTTTCTGGCAAAATATATTGAAAGCGGAATATTGATAATTGCCGTAAATAAACCTAAAACTAGTTGGATGTTAACTTTACCCGTTCCGTTTATAAAAAACACAAAAGGTTGAGTTAATAAAGTCGTCACTACAAATATCGCCATAAATATAGAAAGGCGTTGTGAGATTATAATTTCCTCCCCTACCCATAACACATATATCCATTGCGCTAAAAACACCATAATAACTGCTACAATTGAAAATAGGAAGGATATTTTAATGAGATTGGACATCGAATTTCTGATCCATAGAATATCATTTTTGGCGTATGCATCAGTAATTGCAGACCAAAAGGGCGTCACGATGATAGAAAACCCCATGGTAACGATACTAAAGTATTTAAAAGCCACATTATAGGGGATGATATCTGCCGGTGTAAACAATTGGGTGATGATTAAATTATCCGTGGTATATAATACGATGGCGGCAATTTGAATGACAAAAAACTTCATGCCCAAGCCCATGATGTCTTTGACGTAAGTTAATTTAAAGAGTCTAAAATTGGGCTTTAAATCCTTATATATGGTGTTGAAAGCGTAGAGGTTAAATACCACAAGCAATAACAAAGGAATAATTGAGAACACCGTTGAAAATATCAGCAGCGATGAACTAAAAATGTAGTCAAGACAAAAACAGAAGTTACCAATAAAACTTGCGTCAACAGGTCAATGAGTCCCTGCATAGCCGGTCGTTGATCCGCTATATAAATTGTAGTTATCAGCTTTACCACAAATTGAATTGAAAAACATCCAAACACAATCAGCATTATTACAGATAAATTAGATGCTAAACCCGGATCTGTATTGAAAACTTTTGACCAATCTATAAAGTGGTTCGTAATATAAAATACTATAAATAGAAAAGCGCTAATAATGGTAATGGAAAAGTATGTAGTACTTATATAGGCCTTGGCCAATTGCATATTATGATTTGCCTTAGCTTCTGTAAATTTATTTCTCAACCCATGGCCCAATCCAATATCAAAAAAGGTAAACCATGAGATAAACGAGGTAATTATGAGCCAGATTCCATAATTTGTAGTATCTAAATAATTGATGGTGAGTGGCACTAATAATAAATTAGCAAGAATACTACCGCCTTTGTAGAAAAACGAAATTGAAACATTTTCAACTATGGTTTTTGTACGGGCGCTTTTAACACCAAGTCTATTTAATATTTTAAGTATACTTTCTTTCAACAGCTTTTCTATTAATCATTCAATGCTAGGTTTTATAAACGCTTCATATATAATCTTATGCTTCCAATCAATGTATTGTGGATATTATGCCATTTAATATTAATTCCTTAAAAAAATAAATTTCTGCTGTTGCAAAGCTTCCTATTTTTTGCTTAAATGGACCAGGTAAACAAAACTATTTTGTAGATGGAGTATAGTGGAAGGAAGAATCAGCATAGTATGTAAGTCCTTAATTTTTGGTTTATTCCTCTTATTATCAATTATGCATTAAAGAAACTTTAGTGGGAAAGTATATAGAACTTTATATCTACACGCCATAATAAAACGTCTTATCCCAATTCAATTCTAAGTTTGACATTGCTATACCCATGCCCCGTTCCAAAAAGCCAAATCCTTATAAATTGCGACTTATTTCCTGCGACTTTCTTAATAAATTAAGGTCTTTTGGAATGGTATTTAAGATATCTATTTAAGGATAACATAAGTAATACAAGCACTGCCAAAATAAGAAACAAACTGGGCACCAAAAATTTATAGCTTTTTAAAAGTCCCTTTTCACGAACTCCTTTTCTAGGGAAATCAGAAATTACATTTAAAATGCTCGATTTGTTTCCGCGTTCTTCATTGAGTTCTACCAATCCTAGTTTCAATTCTTCCATTTTATTGATCAATGAAAGTTCTTTATTATTCTGTGTCCCCTGTTCTCCTAAGCTAATATTTGTCCCTTGTACAGCGCGCTCAGCCTCCTTAAGCATTACACGTTTGTATAATAATTGTAAGGAATCTATCTCCGCAATTTGCTTTTTATAAAGACTATCCTGCAATTTAATATTGCTGTCACTAATATCTTTTCTTAAATTAAAATAGCTATTATTTGATATGGAGGAGATAATGGCGGGTTGAATTTTTTTAGCCACCGTATTATCACTTGCAATAACTGATATGGTATGAAAACGCGCATCGAGTGAATTGAAGTTTTCGAGATAAGCCTTCATATCTATCGCCTTTTGAGTTGTAGTATCTAAACTGCGTACAAATTGATCAAACAATAGAATTTTTTGATTTTCATCAGAGTAGGATTCCACATCAAATTTTTTAATAGACAAGGCCTCTTCATCAGTGATATTTAAGGCATCAGAAAGCGATGAAAAATCTTTTGCTTTTGCAAGATCATTGTAAAAAGCAATGTTATTGTAAAGTTGTTGAACGCTATTAAAGTTAGGTTCAATGACCATAGTAGAAATATACTCAGGTTCTTTCTTTATATCTATAATAGCTCCTATAATGACGCCCGTTACAACAACAATAACAAATTTTAAAAAATGCTTTTGGATAAAAAATAGAAATAAGAGGATAACCCCAAATATGCCTGTAAAAATACGGCCTATAAATCGGAAGAAACGATCAAAGACTTTACCAATCAGTTTAAATAAATGTCCTAAATCGACTTCCTCAGAGGGTTGTTGTTGGGGCAAATTTTTATTCATAAATGCTATTGTTAACTAAATATTTGCTGTAAAATCTTTCTCGTAATAAGATAGGTTGGTTTCACGCCGGATGTTCCCAATCCGCCTGAAGCCAAGGTGCTTCCTGTTTCTAATGGGTTGTCACTCGCGTAATACGCATATCTCACTTTTACATTAGGGTTGATGCTCCCTCTAACTTTTGATGCCGCCTGAATTGCCTTTTGATAGTGTGCGCCTTCCATCTCCAATCCAATCACATTCCAGGTAGAATTGAAGAAGAATTTTAAAATCTCCTTGTTTTGAAGTGAGGTTCCTAAAACGGTAATCATTGATCCTTCGTAAACGGCAATTCCATGACCATCAAAGTCTGATTTTGATAACTCATTTTCTAACGGATAATTATCTGCCGTCCCTTCAAAGATATGCGCTGAAGGAATCATAATATCGCCCTTCCCCCCTTCTAAAATCCCGGCCTTACCCATGATGGAAATAGAATCTACGTTAAGAAGGATTTGCTTGCCATCAATCTTGAGAGGTTTTAACAATTCGTCAATGGTTTCGTAGGCTTGTTCTCCAAAGGCATAATCCATCACAAAAATGACCGGTTTTTCCGAATCGTCAAGCTTTTTAACCTCTTCCAAATCAGTTTTGGAAAAATCGATTTGTGCGGTGTCAAAAATTTGCACATCAATGTTGGTTCCTGAAGTATCAGGAATATAAATCATTCCGCGCTGCAAAGCTTCCTTGGTCACTTTATTGCGCAACTCCTGATTTTCTTTCTGGCTCAGCGCTTCATAAACTTCAAACATATTTTTCTTAGAAGCCAATGATTTTAAAGCCTGTGGCGCAAATAATGAATTCATAACACTGTGCATGTTGGCGCTGATCACATGAATAGGGCGCTCAATGAGTCCATTTTTAATTAAGGCATCCTTTATGGTGTTCGCCCAAATTTCGCCGTGTATATGGTGCCCTAAACGCTCTCTAAGCACAGGGCTGAAGGTTACTGTACGTCTGTTATTGTTAACCACCTCTTCAATGGCAAGTTTCCCCAGCCAATACACTAAATGTAACAGGCGCTCTGGTTGATTAGGCAGTGCAAAAGCACTGTACATTTGAGTCAGTTCATTAAAAGTACGTCCTAGAATATTTGCGGTATGTGTGATGGCAATCTCCCGTGCCTCCTGAGTCAATTCTTCGTTGGACAAGACTGCCCTCTCTAATTTAATCCAATCTCTAGTGGTGGTGCCTTGCTCATCTACAAGTACGCGTTTGCTGATTTTATGCGACTCCACAAACATAAAGGTCAGGTGGGTCAGAATATCATAAATTTCAGAACGTCCACGCGTAATCTCGATGTTCATTTGCTCGTCATCAATCCGGAAACAATTTCGTCTTCTTTTTGGCGGAATAATCGCTTTAAAATGAGAATTTGTATAGCCTTCATCGCTGGTAAGATTGATAAACGTACACTCTTCAATACCATAAGGCAAACGATCTACAACATATAATAAGCCTTCCAATTCTGCCTTTTCCTCACCAATAGAACCGTAAATTTCAGGTCGTAACAGCAATAACGATTCCCGAAGTGTCTCACCAGAAATCCCCATAGGCTTGTAAAATCCACGATTAAACAAATGCCGCATCGTAATATACATTCGTTCAATAGCATTTGAACTCTCTTGAGCCCGAGTTCTGGCGTGTATTTTTTTGGTATTCATAATTCGTCTTTAGCCTGTAAAGATAGGATTAATTAGTTAAATTTTTTTCGATCAAAACCTCTGCAATCTTACGATCATTGGCCAACCGGGGGATCTTATTCTGGCCTCCCAACTTCCCGATAGATTTCATATAATCCTGAAAACCGTTTTTCTTAACTATCGTAATCTTTAAGGGTTGAAGGACTTTGCCCACAATTAAATCCAGATAATAACTATTTTGGTTCTTTAAAGATTTTTCAATTGTATTCGCCAAATGTTGCACATCTTGAGGCGCGTTTTCAAATTCTATAAACCATTCGTGATACGGTAAACCTTCCGTTGGATTGATTTGGGGGGCCACTGTAAATTCTGAAATCTGAACGGTAGTGCCCTCAACGGCTTCCTTTAAAGCCTGTTCCACTTCTTTGCCAATCACGTGTTCGCCAAAAGCAGAAATGAAATGTTTGATGCGCCCCGAAACAACAACGCGATAAGGCGCCAAAGAGGTAAATTCAATCGTGTCTCCAATATTATAGGCCCACAGTCCCGCTGTAGAGGATACAATCATCACGTAATTGGTGTGCAATGCCACATCTTTAATTGTGATTCGTTTGGGAAGTTCACTAAAAAAGTCGTCTGCTTTTATAAATTCGTAGAACATGCCTGAATTTAACTGAAGGAGCATACCTTTAATGTTTTGTTGATCTTGATAGGCAAAAAAGCCTTCGCTAGCAGGATACAGTTCAATACTATCCACTTTTCTGCCAATCAGGCTTTCAAATTTGGCTCGATACGGTTCATAATTAACGCCTCCAAAAATAAAGAGGTTGAAATTTTTAAAGACCTCCCCCACTTTTTTACCCGTTTTCTGATTGATTTTTTCAAAATACATCTGTACCCAAGACGGAATTCCAGAAATGACGGTCATATTTTCAGGCAAGGTTTCGTCGACAATGGCTGATACCTTGGTTTCCCAATCTTCAATACAATTGGTTTCCCACGATGGCATTCTGTTTTTCTGAAGATAGCTAGGCACAAAATGCGCCACAATACCCGACAAGCGTCCCAACTGAATCCCATTTTGTTCCTTTAAAATAGGACTGCCCTGAAGGAAAATCATCTTACCATCCACAAAATCGGCATTGCCAGTTTCGGCGATATACATGAGGATGGCATTTCTAGCCGCCTCAATGTGTGTAGGCATACTTTCTTTAGTAATTGGGATATATTTGGCCCCTGAAGTGGTGCCAGATGTTTTAGCGAAATACAGTGGCTTGCCTTTCCATAAAATATCTGGTTCGCCCGCCACAACGCGTTCAACATATGGTTTTAAAGCTTCATAATCACGGACGGGCACCCGAGCAACAAAATCGGCATGCGATTTTATATGGGCAAAATTATGATCTTTTCCAAATTGGGTATGTTTAGCTTTCGCCATCAGACTTTCGAACACCTTATTTTGGGTTTCCACAGGGTTATTCGCCCATTTTAAAACTGATTTTTTAATGAAGTAGGCATACGGTTTTGCAAGTGCTGATTTTATTGAAAACATTATTTAAAATCGATAAAATTGGTTGGATTGATTGGGTAACCTTTACTCCATAATTCAAAATGCAAATGTGGGCCCGTTGTAAATTCGCCACTGTTGCCAGCCATCGCAATAACTTCCCCGGCTTTAACAATATCACCTTGTTCCTTGGTTAATGAGGCATTGTGTTTATAAACAGAAATCATCTCATAACTGTGTTCTATAATCACCACATAGCCGGTTTCTGAAGTCCATTCCGCAAAAATTACTGTGCCGTCAGCGGTCGCTTTAACAGGGGTGTTTTTAGCAACAATGATATCTACGGCATAATGTTTTTCCTTAACGTTATACCCTTCTGAAATGTTACCATTAACGGGGGGAAACAATACAAAATTGGAGGCATAGATGGCAGATTCAAAGAGGTTGTATTTGTCTTCCTTATCAACCTTTTCCCGTAGTAAGGAGTCTTGCTTGGTTGGTTTTACAGAGATTTGACCAATTTCTTCGTTAACGGCATTTAAGATGGAGTCCTTATTAAAATCAAGTGTTTTGACATCGCCTGTTAGCACACGTTTAATTGAGCCAAAGTACTGATCATTGATAGCGATAATCTGTTGTAAGGAATCTGTTTTAAAACTGAGCTCAGTGGCCTGTTTTTTTAATTTGGCAGATGAATAGCCTGGTATAAATTCCCTAAGTGGTGTAAATGCAATTAAAAAGGTGGTAGCTGCAACTAAAAGAATCATAGACAAAGACACAATAACAAACACGTTTAAACGGGTTAATTTTATGGCGAATCGCTCTTCAAACGTATCTTCATTAAGCACCACCAAGCGGTACTTATGCAGCAATTTTCTCGCGAATTTCTTGTCTTTTTTTCTAGGTGTCATGCTCCACAAAATTAAATAAAATTAAGGCAAACTTTTAGGTCTTTCATCTAAAGTTTGTTTTTAACGTTTAAATTGAAGTTTAATTATTAAATTTGTAATTCAAATTAAATGTTATGATAGCATCAAGTATTTTTTTAGCAATTGGAGTATGGCAAATAGTAATTGTCGTTGTACTAGTATTATTATTGTTTGGAGGAAAGAAAATTCCAGAACTCATGAGAGGTTTGGGAAGCGGTATCAAAGAATTTAAAGATGCCAGTAAGGAAGATGGTGATGAGGCAAATACGACTGCCGATAAAAATCGCTAATTACCTTTTTTGAATTATAGAGAAAATAACAAGAGCCAACTTTAACAGTTGGCTCTTATTGTTTAAAGAATTTTGACGGATTTTATAATGGCTTCCATTTCAAAGATGTTATTGCGCTTTTCTACAGACGGCGCAAACACATAGCCTTCAATGACAAGGTATCTGTCATTAGCTCTATCTTCTATGGCATAGTTGATAAATGGTCCCGACATAAAGGCGTTTTTCACGTCCCAAATGCCTTTGGTTTCATAGGCAGGTTTCCCATCCAGTTTAGTCTCCTTTAAATATGGCGTATAGGCCTCTTCAGTAATCATATACGATCCTTCTACAGGGCCTGGAATATGAACCTTACCAATAGAGTCTCTCATTCTTACGATATCCACAATTGCGCTATCGCCTTTTTTAATGGTATTTAAAGGGACTTCATAAATAATAAAATCCATGGTTCCGGTAGGAATATCCTTTCTGATCCAAAAGAAATCGTCTTCTTGCTTGGCAATTCTATAAGCTGTCTGAAAGTTCAGTTTGATGCCCAACTTATCCTGAAGGGGCTGATCATCCATTAAGGAGATTTTAATACGGCGTTGGTTTTCCTTTAATTCTTCCTTTTTAAAAGCGGCAATAATTTCATCGCCATGTTCCTCAAGCTGATCTTTTATTTCCTGATCTGTTTTTCCTGAAACCACGGCTACAGTTTGCGGTCTAGCGTACACATCATTTTTTATGACCATCCCTGCTGGGTTGCCTTTTTCTATTTTAAGGATAATTCTACTTTTTGTAGCAAAACCGTCAAACACTAAGGGTGGCATCTGATTTATAGAAAATAAGGGTTCTTCTTGATTTAAGGCCTGCACTGGTGCTGCGACCACATCCCTAATCGTCTCACCAACACCATCTTCCCATGATAAATTATCAACGACCACTAAAAGGTTGTTGATATTTCCGTTGGATCCTGAAATAATTCGTTGGTCTTTACCATTGTTACAAGAGGTGAACAATAGTAAGGAAAAGGCAAAAGCATAAATGAGTTTCATGGGTTTGGTTTTAAAATTGAAAACACTTAACGCGAAACCTTAAGTGTTGTACCTACTTTTAAATTAATACCACTAATATCGTTCCATTCTTTGATATTTTGGATGGAAACCCCAGGAAACTTTTTAGAAATGCTCCAAAGCGAATCTCCTGATCTCACTTTATAGGTTTTTGACGCGTTGGAAGTACTGCTTTTTGCAGTTGAATTGCTCGCAACTGATTTAGCTACAGTAGTAGATGATTTGGTATTATAGACGTTAAGGCGTTGCCCTATTTTAAGGTTATTACTCCGCAAACCATTCCAAGCCTTCAAATCCGAAACGCGAACGCCGTACTGTCTGGCAATTTTACCTAAATTGTCTCCCGATCTCACCTTGTAGGTCGATTTTGAGTTTGATTCTAAAATTTGGGCAATCGGTTTTTCACGTTTGTTCAACTCATTGGTTACAAACTCGTAGATGCTAGCTTCATTATTTACAAATCGACCCACAGCATGTTTTGGTAGTCTTAGCGTATAATTTTCGCCTTCCACAAACGGGATGACATCCAGCTTATACGAGGGGTTTAGAAATTGCAATTCTTCCATAGGTAACTCCAACAGCTCAGAAACCTGATCTAAAGTGATCATTTGTTTCACGTGGATAGTATCCGTTTCCATATACCTAAAGTTAGGCTTATGCTTTTTAAACCCGTGCTCCTCAGCATATTCAAAGATATACATCGTGGCTAAAAATGCTGGCAAATAGCCCGCTGTTTCCCGTGGTAAATGCGGTCTGATATTCCAATAGTTTTCATAACCACCAGACCGACGGATAGCTTTGCTCACATTACCAGGCCCGGAATTATAGGCGGCTAGCGCCAAATCCCAATCCCCAAAAATCTCATAGAGCTTGGCCAAATATTTACTGGCCGCCTCCGTTGATTTGATAGGATCACTACGCTCATCCACATAACTGCTCACATCCAACCCGTACATCTTACCGGTACCATACATAAATTGCCAGAGGCCAGTAGCGCCTACACGTGACTTGGCACGAGGCTTTAAAGCGGATTCTACAATGGCTAAATATTTAATTTCCAAAGGAATGTTGTAATTATCCAATTCCTTTTCAAATAACGGAAAGTAATAGTCGCTTAAGGACATCAATCGCTCCATGGAGTGACGACGGTGTTTTAAATAAGATTTAATAACACTTTCTAAAGATTCGTTATACTCAATATTAAAAGGAGTCTTTGCGTTTAATATTTTAAGACGGGCCTTTAGAGTATCGGTGGGTAACTCAGGGTAATCAACAGCATCATATTTTAAATCGGTAACGGATTCATAGATACTATCAAACAATGAATTTCCATATAGCTCATCGAGCCATTTTTGATCAATTTCAGACGCAAATTCTAAATCTTCAATCTTTGTTGCGTTCAAAGAATCAGCGACCGGTTGTATCTCCTTCACTGCCAAATTTTTTCCATCGGGAATGGAATCGACTTGAACTGAAACAGTTTTGTCTGGTGCTTGAGTTGTGTTCTTTTTTGGAGTTTTAACTTGAGAAAAACTAAGACCACAGACACATAAGGCACCAAAGGTTAAAGAAACTATTTTTTGGTTCATTAGTATGATATTTTAATAATCAACGATTTATAGATTAAAATCGTACAATAATATTTAAAATGACGGGATAAAACAACAATTTAACACAATTGAATGCGTTTCGTCGAACTTATCCTACGTGTTGTCTATTCCGTCATTTTAATAGCTATGTGGCTATTCTAATATGGCAGCAATTCCGGGAAGTGTTTTTCCTTCCAAACTTTCAAGCATCGCACCACCGCCAGTACTGACGTAGCTCACTTTATCCTCAAAACCAAATTGTTTCACGGCAGCAACTGAATCGCCTCCACCTACAAGAGAAAAGGCGCCTTTCTTAGTAGCTTCTGCAATAGAATTACCGAGCTCAATGGTGCCTTTGGCAAAGTTTTCCATTTCAAAAACGCCCAGAGGTCCGTTCCATAAGATGGTTTTACATTGAAGAACAACCTCATGAAATATTTTGATTGTTTCAGGACCGGCATCCAAACCTTGCCATCCGTCAGGAATTTCCTTTACATTCACTATTTGGGTGTTGGCATCATTGCTAAACGCATCTGCCGCAACCACATCTACAGGAATATGGATCTTCACATTCTTTTCTTTGGCTTTCTTCAATATTTCCAATGCCAATTCCATTTTGTCATCCTCACAAATCGAATCGCCAATAGAACCGCCTTGGGCTTTCACAAACGTAAAGGTCATACCGCCTCCAATGATCAAATGATCCACCTTATCCAAAATATTTTCAATAATGGTAATTTTTGAAGACACCTTAGCGCCACCAAGGATTGCTAATACCGGTTTTTCACCAGTTTCCATTACTTTTTTTATACTTTCAATTTCCTGTTCCAGCAAATAGCCGAAACATTTCTTCTCAGGAAAAAAATCCGCAATTACCGCAGTAGAAGCGTGAGCTCTATGTGCTGTACCGAAGGCATCATTCACATAAATATCTCCCAATTTGGATAACTTTTCAGCAAAATCTTTATCGCCTGCCTCTTCTTCATTATAGAACCTTAAATTTTCCAATAACAGGATTTGACCTGGTTCTAAATTATCTGCTGCAGTTTTAGCCGCTTCGCCGACACAGTCCGAAACAAAGATGGCTTCTACCCCAATCAAGTTTTCTACATCCTTTAGAATATGTTGCAAGGAAAATTCTTCTTGAACTCCTTTGGGACGTCCTAAGTGCGACATCAAAATACAACTGCCACCATCTTCCAATATTTTAATTATGGTAGGTTTTGCAGCGGCAATTCTCGTGTCATCTGTCACATTATTTTCATCGTCTAAAGGCACATTAAAATCTACTCTAACAAGCGCTTTTTTATCTTTAAAATTGAAGTCGTTTAAGGTTTTCATTGGTGTTTCTTTTTATAAAATAGTAACAAATGTAACCATTTCTAAAACGATAAAAAACGCATTTTTTTAGGAATTGGAATTCTGACAGTGTTAATGAAAAAAAATACATAGTTTTGTGCCATGCAATTCAGTACTGTATTAGGACAAGAACATCTAAAAAACCATTTGACCCAAAGTGTGGATAACGGACGCATCCCACATGCGCAGTTGTTTGTTGGGCCGGAAGGTTCAGGCACTTTAGCCATGGCTATTGCCTACGCACAATATATTCTTTGCGGCAATACGCAATCAGAAAACAGCGGCGGCAATGCGAGTTGCAACCTTAAATTTAAAAATTTCGGGCATCCTGATTTACATTTTGCGTTTCCGGTAGCCACCACCGATAAGGTAAAAAAACACCCAGTTTCCAATCATTTTATGGAAGAGTGGCGTAAGCTGTTGAAAGAGCAACCTTACGGAAATCTTTTTGATTGGTATCGTTTATTAGGCGTCGAAAATAAACAAGGTCAGATTGGCGTGGATGAAGCTTTAAATATTGTTAAGGCGTTGTCTCTAAAATCGTATGAAGGCGGCTATAAAATCATGCTAATCTGGATGGCCGAGAAGATGAATACCTCGGCTGCTAATAAGCTTTTAAAATTAATAGAGGAACCGCCGGCAAAAACAGTCTTTATTTTGATAGCGGAAGACGAAGCCCAAATTATCAATACCATCAGGTCTAGATGTCAAGTGCTACACTTTCCGCCGTTGGCTGAAGCCGTCATTATTGAGGCCTTGCAACGCAATTACCAACTGGATGAGGCGACAGCTACCAAGATTGCCCATCAATCCAACGGCAATTACAACAAAGCGTGTGATTTAGTTTACCATGATTCTGAAGATCTCCAATTTGAAGAGTGGTTTATCTTTTGGATCCGCAGTGCATTTAAAGCAAAGGGTAATAAAACAGCCATTCACGATTTGATCAGTTGGAGTGAACAAATTGCCAAAACAGGCCGTGAAACACAGAAACAATTTCTGCATTACTGCCTCGACTTTTTCAGGCAAGCGCTGATGATGAACTACAACGCGGAAGCTTTAGTATTTATAGAAACAAAAGCGAAGAATTTTAAACTGGAAAATTTTGCGCCGTTCATTCATGAAGGCAATATTATGGACATTAGCACTGAGCTGGAAGATGCCATTTATCACATTGAGCGCAACGGAAACTCTAAAATCGTGTTAACCGATTTATCGATAAAACTCACAAGATTACTACATAAAAAAGCCAGTTAAAAACTGGCTTTTAATATATTTTGCAAGAACTGAATTCTTAGTTCTTTTTGCCTTCAGCGTTTAATGCTTCAAGGATTTCTTTAGTTAGGTCATTACTGTCATCACCATACATTACACTTCCTGCTTCATTACTACCTAAAATGTAAGAGTAACCATTCTTTTCGCCATATGATTTTACAAACGTTCTAACATTTTTTATTAGGGTATCTATTTGTGCTTGGCTTTTAGATTGAATTTGTTGCTCCTCCATTTGGAACTGCTGTTGGAAACGTTGGTATTGTTGTGCCAAAGCTTGATATTTTTCTTGAGAGCTTTTTTGAACCATTTTAGGATCTTGTTCCTGCATCTCTGCCGCTTGCGCTTGGAACGATTGACCAATACTGTCAACTTTTTTATTGAAAGCATCTATTTCAACTTGAAACTTAGCTTCGATATCTTTTTTCTGTTGATAGTCATTAATCAATTTGCTGTTATCCACAAATCCAATTTTTGTTTGCTCTTGACATGATGACAACACCACTAAAGTTAATAGAGCGATAAAACCTTTTTTCATTTTTTAAGTATATTATAAATTTTGTGCAAATGTAACAAAGTCAGCGGGAAATCAATAAAAATATATTGTATTGGAAATTTAAATAGAAGATTTAATTGCTATTTAAAAAATCAATCAAAAATGACTTTACTAGAGCGCGTTTAATGGGGTTTCGTGAATTTGGAAGGATTATTCCTTTACAGAACCTTGAAATCGCCTATAAACGCTTCTAATCAATTTTTAGCCTTCTTTAAAACGTAGATTAAGGAGGAATACTCGCCATTTGAAGTTGCTTTCAGATTTGAACGCCATCCGTTCCAAAAACCTATAAAGTAATTCATTTTGCCTGTTTTATATTTTTCAGAAAGCAAACTAACATAAAAAGCGTCAAATTTCATTGGAAGAATTTTAACAACATTCATTCCCGCTCCTGCCCCAAGTTTTTTTATTGCTTTTTGACTGAAATGCCAAAGATGTCTTGGCGTGTCATAAGCCGCCCAAAATTCTTGATAGATTTGCGCGTCGTAACTTTTATAATTGGGCACCGCAATAATTAAAGTTCCGTTGGCTTTCAATAAAGAAGCATAGCGTGCTAATTGTTGTTCAAGATCGGGCAAATGCTCCAAGACATGCCATAGCGTAATTATATCAAAACTTCCTATCTCCAACTCCTGAATAATATCGGTGGAAAACACTTTATTATTCGTTTTTCTATTCGCAATCTCTCGTGCTTGCGCATTAGGTTCAATTCCAAAAATGTTCCAGCCATCGTTAGCAGCAACTTGTAAAAAATCGCCAGTGCCACATCCTACATCCAATATTTTTTTGGAGTTCTGAGTGATAGAATTGATGAGTTTTAACTTACGCTTTAAAGCAATACCCTTAATGAAATGGTAGACCTGTTCAAACAAATTTCGTTTGGCATCCGTATGCGAAATATAATCTTCACTCTGATAATATCCGGGCAATTTTGCTTCAGAAGGTCTTGGATATGTTTCGAGCATTTCCAAGCGATCATTCAGGATCAAGTCAAATTCCTCACCGGAAACGGAATGGTCTTTCACTTTAATATAGACGTTGTTCTGATTTAAATGTGCCACCTTATAACTGTTGTAATTGCTGAAGTAAGCGAAAGTAAGAAATTCATTGTATCTGACAGGCGAATTTTTCCAAATAAGAGCCATCTTCTTTACCAATCAGAATACCTCGATTATTTTACAAAACGATATATCTGTTAAGAATCGACAAGTCAACAGTGCCGAAAAAGTAAATAAAAAACATCCCGAGGTTTAGGCAATTCTCTAAAAATCTGACATTATCTAAATCTCAATAAAAATCAAAAACAGTGCGATGACGTCTCATAATTTAAAAAACAATAAACACGTTCCACGTGGAACATCATGCTTTGATTTGAATTTTAGCGACCCATATAGACCAATAATACAGAAACGTCACTTGGCGAAACACCACTCACCCGAGACGCTTGAGAGATGGTTCTTGGCTGAATCTTTTCTAATTTTTGACGCGCTTCAATACTCATTGACTTCAATTGTGAATAATCAAAATCAACAGGGATTTTTAAATCTTCCAGACGATTTAGTTTATCTGCATTGTTCTTTTCTTTATCTATATACCCTGAATATTTGACTTGTATTTCGGTCTGTTCCAGAATTTCTTTATCTAAATCCTCTTCTTTTATATAAGCTTCTACGCTATCAATTTTCCGCATGTCGTCCATAGAAATATTTGGACGCGCAAAGATCTTGAACAACTTGCCGGATTGATTTACGGCTGCAGAATCATTGGCTTCCAAAATAGGATTAATAGCCTCAGACGTCACACTAGTGTTCTTAAAAAATTCTACAAAATTTGTCGCTTTGGAGTGCTTTTCTTCCATACGCTGCAAACGCTTCTCTCCAACCAAACCGAGCTCATAACCTTTAGGCGTCAGTCGCAAATCGGCATTATCTTGGCGCAATAATGTTCTATACTCTGCACGCGAGGTAAACATACGATACGGCTCTTCCGTACCTTTTGTAATAAGATCATCTACCAAAACCCCAATATAGGCTTCATTGCGTTTCAAGATAAATTCATCTTTTTCCTGTACTTGTAATGTTGCATTAATACCAGCCATTAAACCTTGCGAAGCAGCTTCTTCATACCCTGTTGTACCGTTAATCTGACCTGCAAAAAACAATCCTTTCACCAACTTTGTCTCTAAGGTGTGCTTTAATTGTGTTGGCGGAAAATAATCGTATTCAATAGCGTAACCAGGTCTGAAAAATTTGACTTTTTCAAAACCAACTACAGAACGTAAAGCTTTAAATTGGACATCTTCGGGCAGAGAAGTTGAGAAACCATTCACATAGACCTCCACCGTATTCCAACCTTCCGGTTCTACAAATAACTGATGACGTTCTTTAGTCGCAAACCGATTGATCTTATCCTCTATAGATGGACAATATCTCGGCCCCGTACTTTGAATCCGACCGTTAAACATTGGCGATCTATCAAAACCTTCGCGCAATAAATCATGCACTAACGGACTTGTATAACTCATATGACAATCCCGTTGCTGCGTTAATGGTTTAGTGACATCTGAAAAAGAAAACTTCTCTGGCACCTCATCCCCGGGCTGAACCTCCATTTTAGAATAATCTAAAGAACGTCCATCCACCCTTGGAGGAGTTCCGGTTTTCATTCTTCCCGATTCAAAACCCAACTGCACCAATTGTTCTGTAATTCCGGTAGCAGCACGTTCGCCAGCTCTCCCTCCTCCAAAATTTTTATCACCAATATGAATGAGACCATTCAAAAAAGTGCCATTGGTCAACACTACAGTTTTTGCTTTGATCTCCAATCCTAAGGAAGTTTTAACTCCAACCACCTGATCCTTTTCCACAAGTAGCCCGGACACCATGTCTTGATAAAAATCGAGATTAGGTGTGCCTTCCAACATCAACCTCCAGTCTTCTGCAAACCGCATCCGGTCGCTTTGCACCCTTGGACTCCACATAGCTGGACCTTTTGATTTGTTGAGCATTTTAAACTGGATAGCCGAAGTATCACTCACAATCCCACTGTAACCTCCCAGCGCGTCAATTTCACGCACAATCTGTCCTTTAGCAATACCACCCATTGCAGGATTGCAGGACATTTGCGCAATATTTTGAAGGTTCATGGTAATTAGCAGAGTTGAACTCCCCATATTGGCAGCAGCAGCCGCCGCTTCACTACCCGCATGGCCACCACCAACAACAATCACATCATATTCGTTTTCAAACATCGTTTGTAAATTTTAATTCCTTAATGTTCCACGTGGAACATTAACCGTTTTAATTTTGAAATCAACTTTAAATCCAGAAACCCGAATTACTGGCTTTATTAAAAAGGTCAAAATAAAAGTTTGCAAATATACGTTGATTTACTGAAACTTAGCCCAATTGGGACATGTAGAAATTTTCCTTAGAGCGCATCTGTGCCTCCTCTTCTTCCGTCTTATCCTTATAGCCACAATAATGAAGTACCCCGTGAATCATCACCCGGTGGAGCTCATCATCAAAACTGACCTGAAACTCCTCTGCATTCTCCTTAACACGCTCGATAGAGATATACACATCGCCGTTAATTTGTTTGCCCATCGTGTAATCAAAACTGATGATATCAGTTAAGGTATCATGCTCTAAAAACTGAATATTCAATTCCAAAAGATAGGCATCATCACAAAAAATATAGTTGATTTCACCTTTAGTAAAGCCTTCATTCGTAATGGCACCTGCAATCCAATCAGACAAGGCAAGTTCATTTTCTAATTGAAATTCTGTTTCGTAGTTAAAGCTGATCATTCTCCTTTTTAAAATAGTCTTGAACCTTTTTCTTATAAAGTTGCTGCAAAGGTAAGGCTTGCCTATTTAATATCTCAGTAGTATTAAAATATTCTTTGGCCCTAGGGATCTGATTATTTGTGCTATTATCAAACTGTTTCTGATTGGTATTTGACTCACGCTTCTCCTCGTCACCTTGTAAAAATGTAGCATTTTCCAACTTCAGCAACTGGTGCTGTAAATTCATCATGCGCTGCAAAGTTTGATTGGTAAACCCTTTATTGATCAAATCAGATTCCACCTGTTCCATTTGCTTTAATAACTGAGCGCCTTGCGCATTTTTTCCAAGTTCTTGCAGCTTATTTTCCAAGGCTTGACGTAGCTTTTGCTGCTCTTGATAAATACGATACAACTCGCCATTTAAGCTTTCAGAGGAGCCTTCTCCATCCTCCTTCCCTTCACCCGATTTACCATCAGCACCCCCTTGTTCTGATTCGCCTTTACCGTCTTTTCCTTTACTCCCTTCACCATCTTCACCATCTTCACCTCCTTCAGATTTTCCGAACTCCGACTTTTTAAGGCCTTGTTCCATCTGCTTATTTAATTCGTCTTGACTCATGATGATATCTGGCAATTGCATTCCGCCACCACCACCCTGTTTGCCCTGACCCTCTCCAGAACCCTCTCCTTGACTTGCGTTCATCTGAGATTCCATATTGTCTAAAATATCACTTAAAAAACTGGACAGATCATTAGTGGCGGTAATTGTGTACTGCTGCGTTGCAACGCCCGGATAAAGTTGGTTTTCTGACAACTGAGCCATCGATTTATCGATATTAAAAAAAACTTCCGTGATTTTACCGTTAACCTGTTCTGATAACTTTGGTTGACGCAAGGACAAAGCAAATAGACTATCATCAATATGCTCAAAATGCTCCCTTAAATTGCTTTGTTTACGCAAGAATTTACCATATTGATTATTATTGATTTGAATGCTTTTAAATTGCTTCATCAAATCTTCCTGGTCAAATGAAAACAGTACCAAATTATCCAATATCTGTCGCAACATAGCCGTATCTTCCTGTAATTGTTCTTGCCCACCACCCATCATAGATTGGGAAAGCTTAGCACTCATCTCCTTCATTTTTTTTGAAGCATCACGTTGCTTTTGCTGGGCATCTTTTTGTTTCTGATTGGCATCTTGTTGATCATTCTTTTGTTCAGATTCCCTTTTCTTTTCTAACTGCTCTGAAGCGGCTTGCTGATCTTGCTTAATTTCATTTTCCGCTGCAGGATCTTGAGGCACGTCCATGGGTTTCTTCAAGGCATTATTCTCCTTTTGGAGTTCCTCCATTTCTTTTTGAAATTCCTCAAACTGCTCATTCAAATTGCCCTGTTTCTCTTTGGTGTTTGTTTTTGAATCTTCCTTAGACAATTCATCTTGCGCCTTTGCCAGTTTCTCGAGTTCCCGCTGCAACTTCTCCGTTTTTTTGGCCACGTAATAACGCTTGGTCAATTCCAATAATTGTTGCAAACTTTTTTGCTTGTTCTTATTTTGTTTAGCCAATTGCTCTAATTTTTCAGAAAGTTCTTCCTTCTGGATTTTGTCCTGTAGTTTTTCTAATTCCTTTAAAAGTTGTTCGTCTTTTTTTAATTGTGTTTCATTGTCTTTTAGACGCTCCTTTAGCGCTTCTTTAAACGGATCCTTTTCATTATTTTCCTTTTGAAAATCCTCCAAGTTCTCCTTAAGCCGCTGGTTGAAGTTTTGCATGATTTCCTCTTGTTGCTGCTGACGTTTGATGAAATTCTCCAACTTCTTCTTATCACTAAAATTAAGCTGTTCCTTTTCCTTTTGGGTTTTGGATAATTCTTCCAACTGCTTATCCTGAAGTTTTAATTTTTCAAAGGAATTGTCTAAATTTTTAATGGTCTCGCTTTGTTCTTGCAATTGCTTCCGTACTTGCTCATCTTGGGTGAGTTTTCTATACGAAAACACTGTACTTATCACACTTTTATACTTATGAATAGCATCATTGTCAAACACTTGAAAGTACAACTCGTAGTTAACGCCCTCATCCAAATTAAGTGTATTAGGAAAGGCACTGATAAATTCAGTAAAATTGGAACTGTTGATCGGAATGGTTTCTGTCCGTTTATCGTCTTCATTTTCAACATCATAATATACCAATTGCAACTTACTTAATCCGTAATCATCACTGGCTTGGCCATAAAAATATAGGGATTGCTGATCAATGCTATCCCGCTCCACTTTAATATTTAATTCAGGATAGCCATCCTTAACCACTTGAATACTGTACACAAGATTTTCATAATCCTTCAATCCCTGATTACTCGTAGCTATACTATAGTCTAACTTGGAAAATACCTGTTTGGAGGTTTCAAATTCATTCGCACTTTTCTTTTCAAAGCTTAGCGTATCATAAGCATACATCACCACTTGGTCTGTGGAACGCGTTTTTATTTTCCAAGTAACAAAAGTTCCTTCAGGGATGGTGGTATTGCCAGTACTTTTCAGCACTTCGTCCACCCGATTGGTATACGACGGATAATCCAAAACCATTTCAAAATTCACCAGAGTAGGTACCAACATTAAATGTAGCTGGTAAGATCTGGAGACCACCTCATTTGCGGACAAGGTAAAACGGAGATTTTCTTTTACCTGTGGGAACACATATTCAAAAGTTCCGGGGGCCGTTTGTCTTAAAAAATAAGTTTCACCCGCATAATGGATCTGGGCATTTTCAGGTATTAGTAACCCTGACGTCTTAACCAATAATTTAAATTCTTTATGTTCGAGCGCTTGAAGGTTTTCATTAATCACAAAAAACTGAAAGGGTGCCGGTGGTTCATAAGCAGTTTTATAATTCACCACACGTTCATAGCTATCGCTAAACCAATTAAAATGTCCGGTAATTAAAGTCACCCCGATAATGGCAATAGGAATGGCCGCGTATTTTAAATACCTGATATTTTTACGAAAATTTACCGCACTTTTAAATGGGATTGGCTGTAATTCCGCTGATTTTTGTTCAATGCTTGCCAATAACAGTTCAGACTGCTCGGAACTTCGTTGCAGCTGAAGCACATTTAATAACTTATCATTGACTTCTGGAAAATGCTTGCCAATTATTTTAGACGCCTCATCATAATGGATGCCTTTTTGAAGTTTGAATAGTTTGGATAAGGGCCAAAGGATAAATCGGACAAACAAACTGACCTCTACCACTATAAAAAACCAAAATAAGATGGTCCTAGCTGTTGGGTTTAGCCACAAAATGTATTCGATAACCAAGGTGAACAATAAGTACAATAACCCAATTGCAAAAAACAAAATACTCCCTTTAAGCAACGCATTGGTATAGTACCGTCTGATAAATTGCTCGAGCTTACGTTGTATAGTTTTAAAATGGTTCATATCTGAAATGATCGTCCTGGCCGTTAAACCTACTAAATTACGATTTTATTTCAAGCTAAAATCATCTCAATAAGTGCGCTTATGTTAATTTAGAGCCATTTCTGATGTTTTCAGGATGATAACGGAAACTCACCATTCCCATATGTCGATACATACAGCAGACAACCTTTAATATGCTTAATCGTATTCGCGACAACAGCAACATAAGATTTGAACTCTAAACCTTGACCTAAACTTCCGGATTGCCTCGGAAAAATCTATCTTTGTAGTCTTAAATCAAACAAAATGACTGATCAAGTTCGAGTGCGTTTTGCACCAAGTCCGACAGGGCCACTTCATATTGGAGGTGTTCGTACGGCTTTATTCAACTATTTATTCGCCAAAAAACACAATGGTACTTTTATTTTAAGAATAGAGGATACTGACCAAAATCGTTATGTTGAAGGTGCTGAACAATATATTATTGACGCCTTAAATTGGTGTAACATTCCGTATGACGAAGGCCCCGGAAAGAATGAAAAATTTGCGCCTTACAGACAGAGTGAGCGTAAACATTTATATAAAGATTATGCCGAGCAATTGGTGGCTTCAGGCAATGCGTACTATGCATTTGACACTGCTGACAGTTTAGAACACCATAGAAAGGACCACGACTCTAAAGGAAAAACCTTTATTTATAATTGGCACAATAGAAAGTTATTGCTGAACTCCATCTCTTTATCTGCTGAAGAAACGCAAAAGAAATTGGATGATGGCGAAGATTTTGTGATCAGATTTAAATCGCCACAAGACCAAACCTTGCAATTGACTGATATGGTTAGAGGCGAGATCAGCATTGATACCAATATTTTAGACGACAAAGTATTGTTTAAGAGTGATGGGATGCCAACTTACCATTTAGCAAATATTGTAGATGATCATTTAATGGACATCACACACGTTATTCGTGGCGAAGAATGGCTTCCTTCCCTAGCCTTGCATTATCAATTATACGAAGCATTTGGTTGGGATAGACCTCAATTTGCACATTTACCATTGCTCCTAAAACCTACAGGAAAAGGAAAATTAAGCAAACGCGACGGTGACAAACTAGGATTTCCTGTATTTCCATTAGAATGGCAAGATCCTGCAACCTCTGACGTTTCACGTGGATACCGAGAAGATGGTTACTTCAATGATGCTTTAGTCAACTTTCTAGCCTTTTTAGGTTGGAATCCTGGTACGGAACAAGAATTATTTTCTATGGATGAGCTCGTCCAAGCCTTCGAATTGGAACGCGTTCATAAATCAGGTGCACGCTTTGATCCGGATAAAATTAGATGGTTTAACCATCAATACATGCAGATGCAAAATGACGATGAATTAGCGGAAGCTTTTAAAAACTGCACCCCGCAACTAGCGTTAATTGATGTAAATTTTGTGGCTTTAGTCGTAGGTATGATTAAAGAACGCGCTAC
Source organism: Gelidibacter salicanalis (assembly GCF_007997285.1). Classification (GTDB taxonomy): domain Bacteria; phylum Bacteroidota; class Bacteroidia; order Flavobacteriales; family Flavobacteriaceae; genus Gelidibacter; species Gelidibacter salicanalis. The sequence goes on along the minus strand of NZ_VORX01000003.1, from coordinate 405,223 downwards.
ATTTATTTCGGATTTGTGGGAGTTATCTTCCTTCTTTTTTGAAGCGCCGCAAGCTTATGATGAAAAATCTTTTAATAAAATCATGACTGATGATACCCGTAATCTCATGACGGAATTAGCAGATATTATCAATCACAGTTCAGATTTTACGGTTGATAATATCCAAGCCGATGTGAAGTCTTGGATTGCCGAAAAAGGCGTCGGATTTGGTAAAGTGATGCAACCTTTACGTTTAGCTTTGGTAGGTGCCATGCAAGGACCTGATGTTTTTGAAATTATATTTATGATTGGAAAAGCAGAGACCATAAACCGTCTTAATAAATTGGTAGAGACCACCTAAATTCTAACAGTATGACATCAAAAAGGCTTAGTCACGCACTTGCGGAACTAAGCCTTTTTTAGTTTAAATAAGTTTCAGAGGGCTCTTATTAAAATTTAATAAGTGCTGTAAGGGCAAACATACTTTGATTTCCTTTAAATTTACTGGTATTTGTTTCTCCCACAAAATTTTCATCATTGAGTTGGTTCAGGATATTTGTAAAGCCATATATGTATTGGCCTCTCAGTTTAAATGACTTGAAACCGGCAGAAACACCTACTGCCCCATTCACATTGAAGGGCGAAATTTTATAAAGATCCTTAGCGGTCACGCGACTATAATTTTCGATTATATAATTTTTTTGACTGTTATTTTTGACTTCTAAATCGCCCGTATATTGAATCATCGGCCCGATATCAATGGTAAGATAGTCCTGAATTATTTTAACATGCACCAAAAAAGCGACTTGAGCGGTTATCATGGTAAAGTCGATTTCTTCAGAAGGACTCGCAAGCGTCGGTTTGGCATTAATGCCTAGTGTATTTTCTGATAACTGAATCGTATAACTCACGTTGTACAATTTGTGCGGAAGATCTACACTCGCAGAAAGTCCACCAATCCAGCCTTGACCAGATGTGGTAATAAAATTATCCGTTTTAATATCAAATTGGGTTAAACCACCGTAAAGTCCAATCCTATTTCTAGTTTGAATATTTTGTTGTGCAAAACTTTCTGTAACAGAACCGATACTAAGTGCGACTAACAGAATAAGAAGATTGATTTTCATTGACATATGAAGTTTTGTGCTGCAAATTTCGATATTTTTTTTATAAAATTCCGTAATTCGTTGAAAAACAATTATTCTGCACCCTTGCCAATTGAAGAAACTATAGTTTTCAGCAGTTATAAACATTAAATTAGTATTTTACGTATTCTAACCTTTAAAATCCAAGTTATGTTCATTATTCCCATCATCGCCGTCATTCTTTTTGTCATTATTATCTCATCCTTTTTTACCGTGAAGCAGCAGTCTGCAGCCATTATTGAACGCTTTGGAAAGTTTCAGAGTATTCGTCATTCTGGACTTCAGATGAAGATCCCTATTGTTGACCGTGTTGCCGGCAGAATGAGTCTCAAAATTCAACAATTAGATGTTATTGTAGAAACAAAAACTTTAGATGATGTTTTTGTAAGATTAAAAATCTCCGTGCAGTTTATGGTGATTTCAGAAAAAGTATATGATGCATTTTATAAGTTGGATTATGCACATGATCAAATTACCAGTTATGTGTTTGATGTGGTCCGCGCTGAAGTTCCTAAGATGAAATTAGACGATGTTTTTGTGAAAAAAGATGACATTGCCATCGCCGTTAAAACAGAACTTAACGATGCCATGTCAGACTACGGGTACGATATTATAAAAACATTGGTTACAGACATTGATCCTGATGCACAAGTAAAAGCAGCGATGAACAGAATTAATGCCTCTGAACGTGAAAAAATTGCCGCACAATTTGAAGGTGATGCGGCGCGTATTTTAATTGTAGAACGCGCGAAAGCTGAGGCGGAAAGCAAACGATTACAAGGTCAGGGTATTGCTGATCAGCGACGTGAAATTGCCCGTGGCTTGGAAGAATCAGTAGAAGTTCTTAATAAAGTGGGCATCAATTCTCAGGAAGCCTCTGCCTTAATTGTAGTTACCCAACATTATGATACGCTACAATCTATCGGCGAACATGTCAATAGTAACTTGATTTTATTACCAAATTCGCCACAAGCGGGTAGTGATATGTTAAACAATATGGTGGCGAGTTTTACCGCAAGTAATCAAATTGGTGAGGCTATGAAAGAAGCCAAAAACAAGAAGAAAGAAAATGATCTGAAAAAGTAATCATTAATTAAAGAAGCCGTCTCAAAACTAATTGAAACGGCTTTTTTTATGTTTTTCTATCGGACAGCTGTCCGAGAATAGTCTCAAATATTCAACTCTCAGATAGGTTGTATAAGTATTGAGACACATTCCTTAGTTTAATGTTCTTTATCGTATTTAGTAACCAGTTCTTTTAAGCTGTCTAAATATTCCCTTAACGCCTGATTGTCCATTTCTACATCACTACTGTCGCCTTCCGGAAGTGTCATCGGGTTTTCATCCAAATACTTCTGAAGTTCCGGATGATGATCCTCAATACTTCTCGTGACTTGGGTAATTTCAGCTAATAGTTCTTGTGATAGTTTCATCTTTCCATCTGTTTTTTGAAACATAAAAGTTACTGAAATTAAAAAGGCTCACAAAAACTTTAATTCAATATTAAGATTTTCAAAATAGTTTTAAAGCAAAACATCACGTGTCATCCATGCATTTCCTTTAAATGTCATTTGTGATGAATTTCTTTTTCGAAATGTGCCTTTTTAAACGCATTGCAACTCCCTAACCCTTTCGTAACTAAATAGTTCGATTATGATTCCTAGCACATTTTTATGCAGAACAAACTTTTTAAAAGCCACCTAAATGCCAACTTTATAAAATATCGGGTTGAAAAGCATTAAAAACACTAAAACAAGAGCATATACTTTTAAAGCGCTTTAGCCTCAGCCGACAAAGCGTCATATTTATCCTCTATTCCTGAAGCGATAAATGCTTCTATATCTTCATTACGCTCTAAACCTTGTTCTAATAACACACCTAAGGTGATCATGGTGGCAATACGCGTCCCTACTTTTTTGGCCGCAGTATTAAACCAAGGTTCCAAATCTTCATAACTTACATCATTAGCAAGTTCTTGAATCTCTGCTTTGGTTTTTAACTGTTTTTCTTCCGGCAAATTGGTGTATTTTTTACCCAATTGCTGAATGATTTCGATCGCTTTTCGTTGCGGCAGATTGTTTTTCGATTTTGTTTGCTGTGGCGTGTTTTCTTGCTCCGTTTTTGCAGTAGGTACTTCCTTTGTCCACGAATCGCGCAAGCCCACAGTTTTGTTGAACACTAAATGTTCAGCCGTTGTATCCTTATCAACATTAAAATATCCCAAACGTTGAAATTGATAACGGTCCCCTACTTTAGCGTCCTTTAAACTTGGCTCCACGTAAGCGGTGATGGTTTTTAACGATTCAGGATTTATAAATTCCATAAAATCCTTATCCGGATGTGCGTCTGGAGAAGGATCCATAAATAAACGATCATACTCTCTAACCTCAGCTTTTATAGCATGTTTAATAGAAACCCAGTGCAAAGTTCCTTTCACTTTTATAGATGTATCTTCAGTATAAGTACAGTGAATTTCTGTAATGGTGCCTTGGGCATCTTTAACAACGCTTTCCCCTTTAATGATGTATGCATTCTTTAAACGCACCTGTTTTCCGATGCTTAATCTGAAATATTTGCTGCTTGCTTCTTCCTTAAAATCGTCTCTTTCAATGTAGAGTTCTCTAGAAAAAGGGACTTTTCTAAAGCCCATACCATCATCTTCCTGATTGTTTTCAGCTTCCAGCCACTCTTCCTTTCCTTCTGGATAATTCGTGATTACCAGTTTAACAGGATCTAAAACAGCCATGACCCTTGGTGCGGTCTTGTTCAAATCTTCCCGGATGCAGAACTCTAAAAGCGCCACATCAATAACATTATCGCGCTTGGCAACTCCTACCGTTTCCACAAACTTCCGTATAGCGTTGGGTGTATAACCTCTACGACGCAACCCAGAAATAGTAGGCATTCGTGGGTCATCCCAACCGGAAACAATCTTCTCTTCCACTAATTTTAGCAACTTACGTTTGCTCATAATGGTATAACTAAGGTTTAAACGGGCAAATTCGCGTTGTTTAGGACGAATGTTGTTAGTTTCGACCACTTGGTCCAAGAACCAATCGTAAAGCTCTCTATGCGGCTTAAATTCGAGCGAACATAAACTGTGTGTAATACGTTCCAAATAATCACTTTCACCATGCGTCCAATCGTACATCGGGTAAATGCACCAATCGTTGCCCGTTCTGTGATGGTGTTTTTTTAAGACGCGATACATGATGGGGTCGCGCATTAGCATATTAGTATGCTTCATGTCAATTTTTGCGCGCAATACATGCGACCCTTCATCACATTCTCCATTCTTCATTTTTTCGAAAAGGGCAAGGTTTTCCTCGACACTTCTATTGCGGTACGGTCCATCAACCCCAGGTTGTGTTGGTGTTCCTTTTTGCTCTGCCATGGCTTCAGAAGATTGGGAATCGACATAAGCCTTGCCATCCTTGATCATTTGAATAGCCCAATCATACAATTGTTGAAAATAATCAGAAGAATACAATTCATCCGCCCATGTATAGCCTAACCAAGAAATATCCTCCTTAATGGCATCTACATACTCCTGCTCTTCCTTGGCGGGATTAGTATCATCAAACCGAAGATTGACCGGCGCATTATATTTTTCGCCCAAACCAAAACTAATGCCGATGGCTTTAGTATGTCCTATGTGCAAATACCCATTAGGTTCCGGAGGAAATCGGAATCTAAGGTCGTCTTTAGACATTCCATTCGCTAAATCTTCTTCTATAATGTGCTCTAAAAAATTGAGCGATCTTGATTCTTCTGACATAGGACTTGTACGTATTTGTTTATTCTTTAGTGCTTTTATCTGCACCATAAGAATTCTATTGCAAAATTAGGGATTTTTTTAGTTCTATAAATGCCTTATTTTTGTGGATATAAATGGAATTATGGGTGTTATTAAAGTTGAAAATATTCGGGTGTTTGCACACCATGGGTGTTTAAGTGAAGAAACAAAAATTGGTAGTGATTATCGCGTGGATTTAAAGATTAAAGCCGACTTACAACCGTCTGCACAATCTGATAAACTTAGTGAAACCGTCGATTACGTGCTACTTAACAGAATCATTAAGGAAGAAATGAAGCAACCTTCCTATTTACTTGAAACTGTTGCCAAACGGATCTTGAAACGTATTTTTGAAGAAGATCAGTTAGTGACCAAAGCTACAGTGTCAGTGAGTAAATTGAACCCTCCTATTGGTGGCGATGTTGAGAAAGTGACCATTAAAATGTCCGAAAGACGAAAATTATAGAACTATATAGCTTACCACGTTTATTTTTTTTACATTTGCACTTCCAAATTCGGCATCATGGCCGAGTGGCTAGGCAGAGGTCTGCAAAACCTTCTACAGCGGTTCGAATCCGCTTGATGCCTCAAGAAAACCTTCAACTTTTGTTGAGGGTTTTTTATTCTAAATTTTTATCTGTTGGAACGCTGAGGACGCGGATTTGTCTGATTTGAGCTGATTTTTGTGTTGGTATAAATTTTTATAAAAAATTAATTAAAGAATGTAAACCTTCTACAGCGGTTCTCCCGATAGCTATCGGGACCTTTGATGCCTCAAGAAAACCTTCAACTTTTGTTGAGGGTTTTTTTATTCTAAATTTTTCTGTAGGAGCGCTGATGACGCGGATTTGTCTGATTTGAGCTGATTTTGTAATACTTCTGAATTCTTATCTATGATTAATCAAAGCCTGTAAATGTTATACAGTGGTTCTCCAGATAGCGATCGAGACGCCTGAAGAAGAAACAAGACCGCTGCGCTTCAAGAACAAAGAATCAAGATTTTTTGCGTGAATATCAATTATTATGGTAGTTCAACTCACGTAAGAAGAAATTGGTATAAACTCCTCTTAAAAATGACCTACTTAGTTCATCCAAAGAAAATAAATTTTTGTTTTGCTTTAGCGTAAATCTGTTTCATCTGCGGGATGATTGTTCAAAATGCATAAAAGAGAATCAAGACTGCTGCATTTTTTTACAAAGAATCAAGTCGTAAATTTAAATATGAAATTATTGCGGCAGCTTGAATGTTAAAATGAAAGGAAATTTTGCACAGTTAAAGGTTAGACAGTAGTCAATTAAAAAGAAATCGTATTGCTCATTTTATTCAGATATTCTATTTTAAAGATCCAGTCTCTCGGGTAAAATCTTGGTAATTTCTACATAATCTTCATTTACGGTTCGAAGAACACCTCAATATCATTAGGAAAGTATTTTGAAACTATTTTGAATTAACACACACTATGCTAAAATAAAAAATGAACATAGATTGACGATTATTATGCCAAATTCACACATTTATGATGAATAACTATTTCGTATTAAGGCCTTTTCTAACTTTTATACTTAAACACTTATAACACAGATTAGGCAAATATCCACCGATGTTTTTATACTACTAGGGGTTGTTAATTAATGCAATACTTGCATTCACTTCATCCATAAAATTATGGAGATATTCAGGAACATTTTCTTTAATCTGATCCATATTCCAGGTGTATAAAGTTCCATTTTGGGAAAGTTGAATATACAATCCGCCGCCATCAGCGCAATCAGGACATCCAAAAACAGAAGTTTCGTCGGTTAACAATTCTTGTGGTACAGCAGATATTAAAGACCTAACATTTTCAAACGTAGCGTGATCTAACTCACGAAAACTTAGGTTATCAAGACTGTAATTATCGTTGGTATCCTCATAGAGTTTTGTTTCCGTCAGCTTGAAAATTTCTACACAAGATTGCCCGGCACACATCCCGTAATAATGCCCAAAAATAAGATAATCGCCTGTTTCTATGGTGTTATCATCATCAGAATTGCAAGCCGTTAATACAACAGCAGTAAATAGGAAAAAAAATACTCTTTTCATAAGTTAAGGTTTCTAAGAAGATGGCATTTTATAAAAAGGGTTGCGTGAACTTAGAACTTATTCAGTTTCAAAGGGGTTGATTTGTTCCAAACGGTCTTTTAACAATTCCTTTTCCTTAGGAAAAAAAGCCTGGGAAAGCAACAAAATACCAAAACCCAAAATAACTAATGCTATAATTTTTTTGGTCTTAAATATAAGTCGTGGGGTGAGTTTGTTCTTAAGCTTCTTAGCAATAAGAATTTTAAAAATATCAATGATAAAATAAGTCACCAAAATAGTGCTTAAAAAAACCATGACACCGCCTTTAGTTTCCGTAAACGAGTTGGCAATGATGATAAAGCCTACCCATCCCACCAATACGCCAATATTGATAAAATTCAGTAAAAAACCCTTTAAAAAGAGCTTTCCATAATTTTTTTGAAGTTCAACCTTATGGTATTCTCTGACTATAGATCGAAAGGATTTTGAAGTTTTTGTAAAACTGATCGTGCCATAAACCACTAAAATAACACCTCCAAATACCAGGAAGTTAGGGTCATCCTTAATTTTTTCCAATAATTTGTTGGTACTGAAAAAGGCGACGGCAATAAAAAGAATATCGGCCAACATCACACCCAAATCGAAAATAAGGGCACTTTTAAAACCCTTTGTGGCGCTAGTTTCTAAAAGCACAAAAAATACTGGCCCTATTGTAAATGCCAGTATAATTCCAAAAGGGATCGCCGATAAAATGTCGTCAAACATAAAACGTGTGTTTCAACAAAGCTACATAAAAATAACGCTGTTATGAGGCTCTAAAGGTTTCAAAAACCTATTCAATACCCTGTGTTAGCTCAGTATCAAGCAACTAAACACAAGGAAAATGATTAATCCATTAGTTTAATTCGCCCACCCAACACTTTGCTTTCGTTTACTTTTTCTGGTTTCCCGTAAACAAACACATCTCCACCGGCTCTTATTTTAATATCCGCTACCTTGGATGCATTGATATGCGCTTCTCCAGCCGCTCTAATTGCGACGTATGTCGATTCACTTTCTAAAGTTTTACCGGAAAATATTCCCCCAGTGTTAATACTAATATCCTGTCTAATGGCTTTTCCCGATACTTGAATTTCTCCACCGGTAACGGCTTTAACTTCGTTTTCAGTAACCTTTAATTTTAATTTGATTACACCACCTTCCTGAGCTCTTAGTTCCATTTTATGTTGCTTAAACGTTTCTTCAGAACTTACATAAGCCCCTTCATTAACGTCTATAACGTCAATTTCTTGATAATACAGAGTGACATTGGTTTTGTTGCCATCAAATTTTTCCCCCAAACGCATTTTTATCTTTAGGGTACCATTTTTATTGACCACTTCCACATCACTTTTATGATCTCCGGAAATAACCGCTTTTGAAGCTTTTGCTTTTACTAGCGTGACGTTAATTAAATCGTACACTTTAAGTTCATCAAAATCGCCAATAGACATTTCTATGTCGTCTTGGGCAATGGACTGGACTCCTATAAAGAGCGCGACCATCATTATAACTAATTTCATAATAATAATTTTTTATTTTATAAATTCAAAATTCCTCTCAAGTTACTCATTTGAGGGCAGATACAATACATGGGTTTAATAAATAAAACTTAAATTTTAGGCAACAGAAACAGCCGTTCCAGTAACAGAAACGGCTATGTAATTATTTGCTGTGACTTCCATGTCTACCTTGATACCAATAATGGCGTTGGCATTTAAAGTGCGGGCATTGTCCTTTAATTCCTGGAAAGCCTGTTCCTTAACTTGGCCCATACTTTCAGAAATTCCCGCATAGTATTTTTCCATATTGAAAGAAATACTCATTTTTTGCATGTTAACAGCAATCCCGGAAACAATGCCTTTATATTCAAGAATTCTAAAGCCTTCTATTTCGTTGGTAGTGGTAAGAATCATAAGTTACTATTTTTACTATCAGTACAGTGAATCTGGTAAATGTTACAGTTCGATAATTTGAGGTTTTCCAATCAGTGTAAAATCGAGGTGTTTTTTAACTAGGTCTGTGTTCTTGACCTTCACCACAACTTCTTCACCTAATTGATAACTCACACCGCTCTTCTTACCCACCAAGGCGTATTCTGTCGCATCAAACTCGTAATGATCATCGTTCATGTCTCTGACAGACACCATACCTTCACACTTATTTGTCACAATCTCTACGTAAATTCCCCAGTCTGTAACTCCTGAAATGACCCCAACAAACTCTTCATTCTTATGGTTCTCCATAAATTTGATTTGCATGTATTTAATAGAATCACGCTCCGCTTTTGTGGATAAATTTTCCATATTACTAGAGTGGTTGCATTTCTCTTCGTAAATAGCTTCGTTGGCCGATTTATCACCATCGAGATAATGCTGCAACAAACGGTGCACCATCACGTCAGGATAACGACGGATTGGCGAGGTAAAATGTGTGTAATAATCGAATGCCAAGCCATAATGCCCAATGTTGTCTGTAGTGTACTCAGCCTTACTCATCGTTCTTATGGTTAAGGTATCCACCAAGTTTTGTTCGGCTTTGCCCTGAACATCCTTAAGCATTCCGTTTAAAGAAGATGAAATCGTTTTGCTGTCCTTAAAATCGAGTTTATAACCAAATTTAGAAACCACACTTTGTAAGGCGGCTAATTTAGTAGCATCAGGTTCATCATGCACACGGTAGACAAAGGTCTTTTTAGGCGATTGTTTCCCAATGTATTCTGCCACTTTTTTATTGGCTAGCAACATGAATTCTTCAATCAGTTTGTTGGCATCTTGACTGGTTTTAAAGAACACACCAATAGGATTGGCCTGTTCATCTAAATTAAATTTAACTTCAACCTTATCAAAAGAAATGGCCCCATCTTTCATACGTTCACGACGCATAATTTTGGCCAATTCATCCATTTTTAAAACGGCATCCGCAACCTCTTGAGCTGCATCATAAGCATTACCTGTAATGGAAAGCTCTTCAGGAATATGTGTGTTTTGGGTTTCAATAATCGATTGTGCTTCTTCGTAAGCAAAACGAGCGTCACTATAGGTCACGGTTCTTCCAAACCATTGCGACTTAATTTCAGCTTTATCGTTCATTTGAAAGACTGCTGAAAATGTGTATTTCTCTTCATTAGGACGCAAGGAACACGCGTTGTTAGACAGTACTTCTGGCAACATAGGTACTACCCTATCTACCAAATATACCGACGTTGCACGTTCATAGGCTTCATCATCTAATATGGTGCCTTCTTGCACGTAATGCGAGACATCTGCAATGTGAATTCCAATTTCATACATACCATTATCCAATACTTCAAAGGATAACGCATCATCAAAATCTTTAGCATCTTTTGGATCTATCGTAAAGGTGAGTGTTTTTCTCATGTCACGACGCTTGGCAATTTCCGCTTCGGAAATAGATGTGTCCAGACTGTTGGCATACTCTTCAACTTCTGCAGGAAATTCGTACGGCAAACCGTATTCGGCCAAAATAGCGTGAATTTCAGTATTGTGTTCTCCAGGTTTTCCTAACACTTTCAAGACGGCACCTTTGGGCGAGTCTTCATCTTTATCCCAACTATCCAGAGAGACCAAAACCACATCGCCATTTTCAGCGTTGTTAATTTTATTGATTGGTACAAAAATGTCTGTATACATTTTGTTGCCATTAACCACGACAAAAGCGTAATTATCGTGAAGTTGAATGACTCCTACATAATCGCTTTTAGCGCGTTTAATGATGTTTGTAATCTCACCTTCAAACTTCCCTCGGTTACGGCGTTTATAGGCGTAAAATTCAACCTCATCACCATTAAGGGCTTTATTGATGTTATTGGAAGCAATAAAAACGTCTTCTTCAAAATCAGGACTAATAATGTAGCCAGATCCTTTAGAAGCCATATCTAAAATTCCCGTATGGTATTCAGTGTTAACAACGGCTTTGAATTTGCCACGTTCAGTTTCTTCAATTTCCTTTTTAGCAAGTAACTCTTGAAGTTTCTTTATAATTTGATTTCTGCTAGAAGCATCATTAACTTCAAGTTTAGCAGCAATTTGTTTATAGTTGTAGGATTGATTTCTATCTTTTTTTAAAATACTTAGAATTGTATTTGTTAGGTTAGAGATCTTATTTGATGATCCCTTTCTTCTTTTTTTTGTCATTTATAATGTAATCATATTGAATTTCTAAAGTTAAGCGAAATTCTGTTATTTGTAACTCAATTAAAGGAGAAGATTGGTAATTAAGTTTTTACAAAACTACGATTTAAATATTAAATGAAAGTTTCCTTTATATCAAATTTAAGAAAAGTCTGTCACCAGTGCTTTTAAAAAACTCTAATGGCTACTCAAAAAACAGTTATCCACAATAGTATATATTATAATCAGCTTTTATTTTAAATTAAAAAAAAAAATGATGTTTATGATGGGGTGTTAATAGCCGTTATAACTTTTTTGGGTTTTGCTTTGAAAGTCGTTAGTTGACATTTTGTTAGGATGAAGTTAACAAGTTATATGAATAGAACGTGTTGAGTGTAAGCGCTATTTTAAACCTTATTAACAAGTGTTAATAACCGATGTTAATAGTGAATTCATGATAATATTTTTAAAATTTTATGTTCACAGAACCACATTTTGATCATGATAAGTAAACGGGAAAAAAGGGGTTAAATTTTAGGTATTGATGATTATAAGCTTGGTTGTAAAAAAATCTGGATTATAAAAATTTTAATGTTACATAATAGCTACAAGATATCAACAAGTAATGAAGAGAACTTTGGCTGTTGTTAACAACGCTCAAACTCCATTATATAGAAGCTTAAATATATCCTTTTAGTTAGGTGTATTTAGTAACTTTATACACTAAATAAAATACAAGATATATGAAAATTTCAATTGGTAATGATCATGCGGGTACTGCGTATAAGAAGGCGATTGTTAAGCATTTAGAACAAAAAAATTACACGGTAAAAAACTACGGTACGGACAGTGCAGATAGTGTAGATTATCCAGATTTTGTACATCCGGTGGCCCAAGATGTAGAAGATAAGGTTGTCGATTTTGGAATTATTGTCTGCGGAAGTGGAAATGGCGCCAACATGACGGCCAATAAGCATCAAGGAGTCCGTTCAGCATTGTGTTGGAACAAAGAAATTGTGGCACTTGCCAGACAACATAACAATGCGAATATCTTGAGTATTCCCTCACGTTTTACAGCTTTGGAACAAGTTTTGGAAATGGTAGATACATTTTTTGAAACTGGTTTTGAAGGAGGCCGTCATGAAAACAGAATCAAAAAAATTCCTGTGGCGCATTAATTTATGACACAACACCATGCACATCCTAATAAGAAGGATAGAAATTTAGTTATTTCTATTCTGCTGAACATCCTTATTACTGCCGCCCAAATTGCTGGCGGTTTAATTTCGGGAAGTTTGGCCTTATTAAGTGATGCTCTGCATAATTTTAGTGATGTCATTTCACTTTTTGTAACGTATGTGGCTTCAAAATTATCCAAGAGAAAAGCATCCTTTCACAGAACTTTTGGGTATAAGCGGGCGGAAATACTAGCTGCTTTTATCAATGCCTCAACTTTAGTGATTGTGGCTATTTTGTTGATTATTGAAGCCATTAAACGTTATCAAGATCCGCAAGTAATCGAGTCTACATTAGTGATCTGGTTAGCGCTTATTGCTATTTTCGCGAATGGTTTTAGTGTGCTATTGCTTAAAAAGGATGCAAAAAACAACCTTAACATGCGTTCTGCCTATCTGCATCTATTCACCGATATGTTGGCCAGTGTAGCGGTATTAATTGGAGGTTTACTCATGAAGTTCTACCAATGGTTTTGGGTAGACAGCGTTTTAACCTTTTTAATTGCTGTGTATTTAATTTGGGTAGGATTTGATTTGTTGATAAAATCTTCAAAAATGCTAATGTTATTTACGCCTGATCATATAGATATTAAGGATGTGGTTAGAGCAGTGCACCAACTGCCAAAAGTGAATCGATTACACCACGTGCATATTTGGGGTTTAAATGATGATGAGCTGCATTTGGAAGCCCATCTCGAATTTAAGGAAGATATCAGCCTGTCTGAATTTGATCTCATTTTACACGATATTGAAAGTCTGTTACACGAGCAATTCGAAATTAATCATGTCAACATTCAACCTGAATTCAATAAAAAAGATCCCAAGGAAATTATTGTCCAGGATTAAATTAATAAACACATTTTGAGAATACCATGTTAGAGATTGCTACCAAAACATTTAAAGAACTCACCACTGACGAGTTGTATGCTATATTACAACTGCGAAGTGAAATTTTTGTGGTGGAACAAAATTGTGTCTATCAAGATTTAGATTATAAAGATCAGAATGCGTTGCATGTATTGGGTTATAAAAATCGTGAATTTGTGGCCTACACCCGTATTTTTAAACCAGACGATTATTTTGAACACGCCAGTATTGGCCGCGTTTTAGTAAAAGCGGAAGAACGTCTTTTTAAGTATGGGTATACCATTATGGAGGCCTCTATTGAAGCAATCAGAAAACGATATGATGAAACCAACATAAAAATTTCAGCCCAAGCGCATTTGGAAGGTTTTTATAATAACCTCGGATTTAAAGCTTGTGGAGATGGCTATTTAGAAGATGGTATTCCGCATATCCCTATGCTAAAAACCTAGATAATTTCTGATACATAAGTTACCCATAATTTCTACGCGGCGAAGGTATTTTGCTTCGCCCCTAATGTGAATTTAGGGCGCATTCCCAAAAACTTAATGCGTTTATAATCAATGCCTTGTTTTACCAAATAATCGTAGATATGCTTCGCTCTGGCGAGCGAGAGGTTGCGTTTTTTGTTTTTCTCTGAATGGCAGCTTTGCTGTTTTGTACACACATGACCTTAAACGGTGAAATAAATTTCATCTCTTTTTAGAAGCACTTTAGAAATTTCATCTTAGGTTTTTTTTAGATTCTAGCAATAAATAACTATAACCATTGTGGAAGAGTTTAGTATAGGGCAATGGTAACTCCTATTTTTATAAAAGCTATTAGGTTTGTTAGCGGTTTTGTCCTGATTTTTAATTTTTCCTATGTTCCTAAATCTTGAGTACAGAAACCCAATTAGGAGAATCTTAGTTCTAATTAGTGGGTTGGATGGCCGCTTGTGCACTTTTAAAAAACTTAGTTTATTAGAAGAATGGAATGTTATTGAAGATATCCAAGATAGTTTGAAGGATTTTTTAAAATTTCGGTACCTTTTTTTATTTCTGTATTATGCGCCATATAATACGTATACATACCTTCTCTGTAAAAATAGCGTTTAACGATCTCTTCAGATAGCAATCCCATCAATTGGGCTTTATTGTCATCGATTGCTTTCGTTTTATAGGCATTTAAGGAGTTAACCAAAGTGGCATATTCGGAATCAATGACTTCATCTAAGGCTTCATCTTTAGCTACCATTAAAGCATCATCAAAGGCTTTCTCGGTTTTGGTCTCAAACTTAAAATTATTAGCTTTTAAAAAGGCTTTAAAAGCATTAAAATCGACTTCCTTCAGTTCAAAATTCTTTAAATCCGTCACCTTATGGGAATAATAATAGTCAGTGGCAAAATCAAAAATCAAATTATCATTGACAATGGCGGTGGTGATCGGACTTAGTTTGGTGATATCCAACTCAAGATCTGGCTGAATGCCACCACCGTCATAAACGGTTCTTCCGCGTTTGGTTTTAAAAGCATTGTAATTTTCTTTTTTTACCCGGGTTGCTTTTCCAAATTCATCTCTATTCCAATAGTCTAAAGACTGAATACTGCGTCCTGAAGGCGTATAATACCGTGAGATGGTAATTTTCATTTGCGTCCCGTAGACTAAGGATTTAGGACGTTGTACCAAGCCTTTACCATAACTCCTGGCCCCAACAATCACGGCTCTATCTAAATCTTGCAATGCGCCTGCAACAATTTCACTTGCAGAAGCACTTCTACCATCAATCAATACCACTAACGGGATATCAGTATCGATGGCTTCTTTTTGGGTATAATAAGTTTTATTGTATTTGTCAACTTTAGATTTTGTGGTCACCACCAACTGATTTTTTGGTACAAAAATATTGGTAACATTCACAGCTTC
Organism: Gelidibacter salicanalis; assembly: GCF_007997285.1. Lineage (GTDB taxonomy): Bacteria > Bacteroidota > Bacteroidia > Flavobacteriales > Flavobacteriaceae > Gelidibacter > Gelidibacter salicanalis. The sequence continues at coordinate 390,065 of NZ_VORX01000003.1, read as the reverse complement.
ATTGAGTAATCCACCTAAATTTCCTCGTAAATCCAATACGATTTGTTTGGCACCTTCACTTTTTAAAACGCGGACTGCATTGATGGTTTCAGCCGACGCTTTTTCATTGAATTTACGTAATACCACATAGCCCGTTTTGCCGTCTATCATGGAATAGTGAGGTACGGCATGTATTTCTACCGATTCTCTTTTGATGGTAGCCGTCTGTGTTTTTCCTTGACGCAGGTAAGTCACGTCTACGGTGGTTCCGGCGGTGCCTTGCAACAAATTACCGGCATCATCGTTAAAATCGGCCACAACGGTGCCATCCACTTTGATAATTTCGTCCCCAGCTTTTAATCCGGCTTTATCTGCAGGAAAATTTTTGTAAGGTTCTATGATGACTAACTTATCTTTTAAGGTCAATACATTGGCGCCTATCCCGGTGTAATCGCCAGTATTGTTAATTCTGGAGGCCTCCACATCCTGTTCATTGTAAAAATTGGTGTAAGGATCTAAATCCTGAAGCATGCTTTTAATGGCGGTATCCATCAAATTGGCCGGATTGGTGTCGTCCACATAATTCATATTCACCTCTTTAAATAAGGTGGTAAAAATTTCTATCTGTTTTGCGATTTCAAAAAAATCGCCTTTAAATGCTGATCCGGTAAGGAATACCACACCGATGAGTATAGGAAGTACTATCTTTTTTTTCAGTAACTTTTTCATAATCAAAGTCTCAAAAAGTTTAGGGTTTAGGAAGGGTCTCTTTTGTGATAAAAGCGTCCAATAAGGTATTCATTTTTTTCGATATAGTTTTATAATCACTTTCAGACTTCCCTATATACAGAATCATTAACGCATATTGCGCGGTAATGTTGTTAAAATAAGCGGATTTATTAAGCCGATAGGCCTCTCTCAATAACCGTTTAATGCGGTTTCTATGAACAGCCTTTTTAAAATTGCGCTTGCTCACGGAAACCCCAGCTTTTACAGGCACAGCGTCTTCAAAAACAGTCTTTAAATATACCAATCGTAACGGATATGCTACTACTGATTTTCCGTCAGAAAATAGCTTTTCAATAAGCTTTTGGCTTTTGAGCTTTTCTATTTTTTTATACGACTGTTCCATAGGGCACCAAAGGTAATTAGGTTATATAAAAAAACCGCTCTATTAAAAGCGGTTTTTTATACGTAAGCATATTGTGACCTAGTTAAGGGTCATCACATTATTATCTCTATTAACATCTGCCATATATCCTCGCGGGTCTATGGTGATAGACGTGATGGCGCTCTTAGGTTTGTCAATTTTAAAGCTATAGTTTGGATGTGTCCAAGCCCAATTTGTCAAAACAGTGGTTGTATTTGCCACTGGTTTGGCACCACGCATCATACGTAACGGAATGTTGTATTGGGCTTTTGTGCCGTCTGTAAAAGTGACTTCCACATCTAAAGGCATTGGCATTAATCCTATACGCTCTAGACTAACTGTTGTGATATCCCCTTCAGAATTGACTGCTTTTACGGCATAATCAATCGTATTGGTGGTCTGTGTCCAGTCCATCAAATACCAATCCAGCTCCAATCCGGATACTTTTTCAGCCACACGGATGACGTCCATTGGTTTTGGGTGTTTAAATGCCCACTCTTTATAGTAGCGTTTAAGCGTTTTATTCAGATTGTCTTCACCAATGATATAGCCTAACTGCGATAAGAACAAGGTCCCTTTACTGTATGCTGAAATCGAATAGGCACGGTTGTAATTATAACGATCAGAATGGGTAGTTTGTGGTTGCTCCCTATTTGACTTTGCTAGGGCAATATACGATCGGTACGATCCACTAAATGGGTTGTCACTATTAGTGCCACTGATAGCATCTAATGCTCTATCTTGAATATAACTGGTAAAACCTTCGTCCATCCATGAATGTTTACTTTCATTGGTAGCCAACACGAATTGGAACCAGCTATGCGCTAATTCATGTGCCGTAACACCAATCAATCCATCTAAAGAACCTTCGCCCACTATCAGTGTGCTCATGCCGTATTCCATACCGCCATCACCCCCGTGGATAACAGAATACTGGTCATAAGGATACGCTCCAATATGCGTACTGAAGTAGTTCATTAATTGTTCAGTTATGGGTTGTAATTTTTTCCAATTCTCTAAATTTTCCGCTGGCATTGTGCTTTTGTAAAGAAAATGTAAGGTTGGTCCATTTTCCATTTTTAGCGTATCGTGGATATAATCCGGATCCGCAGCCCAGGTAAAATCGTGAACTTTTGGCGCTTTAAAGTGCCAAGTTAAGGTCTTGCCCTTTTGTTTTTTTACTTTTTCGGTTTCGTAGCCATGTCCAATTTCATTAGGGTTTTGAAGATAGCCAGTACCACCGATAATATAATCTTTATCAATCGTAATTTTCACATCAAAATCACCCCAAACCCCGTAAAATTCTCTAGCAATATATGGGTCAGCATGCCATCCTTCATCATCATATTCAGCCAATTTAGGATACCATTGCGCCATAGATAAAGCAACACCTTCTTTACTGTTTCTACCAGCACGTCGAATTTGAAGTGGCACTTGCGCCTCAAACACCATATCAAAAGTGGTTTTTTCGCCCGGTTGAATTGGAGTGTTTAATGTCACCATTAAAATGGTGCCTTGAGTTTCATGGGTTACCGGTTGCCCATTTTGCAACAGTGACGTCACCTTGATATAGCCAATTTCATCCGGGCCTAACTTACTGATTCTACTTTCGTAATTAGGCTCTGCTTTGGTGCCCAAATTATTGACCATTCGGCCATCCGGATCTGCGATACTTTTTAAACGTGCATCCATTTCGCTATCCGGTTGAAAAGCGTTAGGATACAAATGGTAAAACACTTTGTTTAAATCATCCGGGGAGTTATTGGTATAGACCAATTTTTGGGTTCCAGAATATTTATAGGTTTTGACATCCATATCAATAGCCATCGTATAATCTACGTGTTGCTGCCAGTAATACGGATTTGGAGTTACTTCGAAATCCTTTTGAGCCTGTCCTGTAAAAGAGGACATCATTATAAAAATTCCGAGACTTAAAGCACTAAATAATTTCATTTTAAGATAGATTTATTAGAGGTTTTTTGCCACTTGTGCAGCTAATATTAAGGCATTGTAAGCGTTGGCTATTTTTGCTGATTTTGACAAGGTGCTGAACGGTTTTACGTTGGATGGATTTCCTCCCACAACTACTTTTGTGGTTAAGGCCAATCCTGAATCCATAATGATTTTCTTAACCTGAGGCGCAGAAAGTTTTGGATATTGTGATCTGATCAAGGCTGCAATTCCAGCAACACCAGGAGATGCCATAGAGGTTCCTCCAACTGCCTTATAGTTGTTATTTGGGAATGTCGAATAAATATCACCCCCTGGAGCAAAAATATCCACGTTTATTTTCCCAAAATTTGAGAATCCTGAGACCAAGCCTGACCCATACTTAGGGTCTAATGAACCCACACTGATAAAGTTATCTGCAACCTCTGGTCCTGTGCCGACAGCATCGTTTGGATAGACATTTTTAGTATCCAAATCAGTCCCTTCGTTACCTGCTGCATTTACGATTAACACATCTTTAGTAGCGGCATAAGCAATAGCTTCCCTTACCCAATCGCTATGCGGTGAATAATATTTACCAAAACTTGTGTTGATGACTTTAGCGCCATTATCGGCTGCATATCTAATGGCCAAAGCCACATCCTTGTCGTACTCATCGCCATTAGGAACGGCTCTGATGCTCATGATTTTTACGTTGTTAGCAACACCATTGCCTCCTTTACCATTGTTTCTTATCGCGGCCACAATTCCGGCAACGTGGGTGCCGTGGCTTTCAGAAGCTTTTACTGGTTTAACGTTGTTATTTCCGTAGTATTTTTGGGTCATATCATCAGGATTGTCACCTGTAGTACGCCCTTTAAAATCGACATTCAGGTTGTAATTTAAGCGGTCAGTTATATCTACCAATCCTTCGGTCAATTCTTTTGTAGCCGCTTTTAAACTATCAAACTCTAAACTGTACACATATTTTGCTACTGCTACATATTGTTGTAATGTTTGGTTGTTGGTTTTTATAGCATTGACATCATCCTCAGTGTAATTTTCCTTTTTTGTTTCTCTTTTTAAGGCATCATCAGCATTTTTGATTTGTTGTAAAAACTGCTCATAATTGGTCTTAATGCCTACATATTTATCGTATTCTGATTGGCGTTCTGCTTTTGCCTCAGCATATCTTGGGTGTGATGTATTGCCGCTTGCCAGTAAACGCACATATTCTAATTGTTCGTTATAAGCATCACCTAAAAAATTCCAGCCATACACGTCGTCGACATAGCCATTGTTATCGTCATCCTTTCCATTATTCGGAATTTCTTTAGGATTTTTCCAAATGGCCCCTTGCAAATCCTCGTGGTCAATATCAATACCAGAATCAATGATGGCCACAATCGTAGTCGAGCCTTTTCGGTTTTTAATAATTTCATCGTAAGCTCTATCCACGCTCATTCCCGGAATCGTATCCCGCTTCAAATCGAGATGCGACCAATGATTTTTTTCTGCTTCGGTCAATTCAGAAATTTTAAGGGGTAGCGCATCAATATTTTCCATCGGTGTGGAAACGACACCTGGTGCTGAACCACAATTATAAAGGGTAGTTGCTGCAAAAGCGGCAATAGCGAATGATTTAATAAATTTCATTTGAATGTGTGTATTAATTTGTAAAAATGTCTTGTGTAGTGTAGGTTTGATCTAAGCGAACACCTTTTTCTGTATGTTTAACCGTGATGATTTGGTGGTGTGCATCATGTTCCAAAAATAAATAATAATTCTCGTCCGCCGCCTTGTTCAAAAACAATTGTTTTTCATCTAAGGTCAGTAACGGTCGGGTATCATACCCCATCACAAATGGCAACGGCAAGTGGCCAACGGTTGGCAACAAATCGGCCATAAAAGCGATGGTTTTATCTTTGTATTTGATCAGCGGAATCATTTGCTTATCTGTATGTCCATCCGCAAAGAAAATATCAAACCCTAAATCAGAATTTTTAAGGATTCTATCTGTTGGAAGTTCCGTAAATCGGAGATGACCACTTTCTTTCATTGGCATAATATTTTCCTTTAGGAATGATGCTTTTTCACGATTGTTAGGTTCTGTTGCCCAGTCCCAATGCGCTTTATTACTCCACAAATTTGCGTTTTTAAAAGCAGGTTCATAGGCGGTTCGATCTTTATTCCATTGGATACTTCCGCCACAATGGTCAAAATGCAAATGGGTCATAAATACATCGGTAATGTCATCGCGATGAAATCCGTGCTGTTCTAAAGATGTATCGATCGAATTATCTCCCCATAAATAATAATAGCCAAAGAATTTTTCATTTTGCTTATCCCCCATTCCGGTGTCTACTAAAATCAAACGGTCACCGTCCTCAATCAGTAAACAACGGGCGGCAATGTCAATCATATTATTGGCATCGGCGGGATTGGTGCGTTGCCAAATTGACTTGGGTACGACCCCGAACATGGCACCGCCATCAAGTTTGAAGTTCCCAGATTCTATAGGATATAGCTGCATAGTTTTTATTTTTGGCGGTTATTAATCATGCAAATTACTAAAACACTTAAAATTTAAAGGTTTTGGACAATGATATTGGCGGTATTTTAACATATTCTTACCATAAGTAATCATGAGATAATTTGAATCCTATCAAAAATAATCTAATTTTATAAAAAAGTGTTATGAGAAAAATAGTTCCGGAGCCTTTGCGGCTCAGAAAAATGAAACTCTTGAAGTTTGGTAGGGATTTTAAACCAGATCAGGAGATTATTTTAAGAGACTATCTTGCTATTGAACGTACGCGATTGGCTAATGAGCGCACTTTGTTATCTTACATCAGATCTTCACTTTATCTGCTCTTGGGAGGGATTGCTTTTTTTCAGTTAAAGAATTTTCCAGACTTTAAATATTTGGCTTTGTTGGCCCTGGTATTTAGTGCCATATTTTTTATTATTGGCATCTATCGGTTTACCCTCTTGAAGAAAAGTCTTAGAAAATTATATTACACTTTTGAGACAAACGAAGATAAAAAATGAGATCCTCATTCGGTCAATTTCTTAATAAACAGACCTCCTTTTCATTTTTATGCTTATTTTCCTGCGTAGTTGCTTCAAAAAAAAATAACTTTGCTCCCTTTCCAATACGTAAATAAGGATAAACAAAACATATGGTTGAATTAGCAGGAATCATTATACTCGGTATCTTGGCGCAATGGGTGGCCTGGAAGTTAAAAATCCCAGCAATTCTACCTTTAATTCTTATCGGTCTGCTCGTAGGACCCATAGCTGCGGAATATCTTTCCAGCGACGGATCTAAATGGATCGAGCCTATTTATAATGGCAAAAAAGGATTATTTCCTGGAGAAAGTCTCTTTTATTTTGTCTCTCTCGCCATTAGTGTGATCCTTTTTGAAGGAGGCTTGACCTTAAGAGTGAAGGAAATTAAGAATGTTGGGCCCGTGATTTCCAAATTGATTACCGTAGGCTCTTTGGTGACCTTTTTTGGTGCTGCTGTTGCCGCACATTTCATATTTTATTTAAGTTGGGAAATGTCCTTTCTCTTTTCGGCCTTGATTATCGTTACTGGACCTACTGTAATTACGCCTATTTTACGAAACATTCCATTGAAGCAGGACGTTTCTGCCGTATTGCGCTGGGAAGGGATTCTGATTGATCCTATTGGGGCTTTGGTGGCGGTTTTGGTGTTCGAATTTATTAGTGTGGATGCTGGAGGTGCTTTTACCAAAACAGCCTTTATAGAGTTTGGTAAAATTGTTTTATTTGGAAGTACGTTCGGGTTCGCCTTTGCCCACGGATTGAATTTTATTATCAATAGACGCTTGATTCCGCATTATCTTCTGAACGTTTTTGCTTTAGCCAGTGTGCTGGGTGTGTTCGTTTTGGCGGATACCTTTGCTCACGAATCTGGTTTATTGGCGGTCGTAGTGATGGGGATGGTTTTGGGAAATTCCAATTCACCTTACCTAAAAGAATTGCTATATTTTAAGGAATCCTTGAGTATTCTGTTGGTCTCCATCCTGTTTATTTTGCTTGCAGCCAACATCAATATGGAAGATCTACTGCTCATTTTCAATTGGAATACCGCGGTCTTATTTGCAATTGTAGTATTCATCTTAAGACCAATTGGTGTGTTTTTAAGTACGTATAATTCGTCCTTACAATTCAATGAAAAAGTATTTATCAGTTGGGTGGGACCACGTGGAATTGTGGCAGCAGGTATTGCGTCATTATTCGGCTTGAAATTGGCTAAAAATGGGGTGCCGGATGCGGAATATATTACACCCTTGGTGTTTATGATCGTGTTAGGAACCGTATTATTGAATGCAACAACAGCGCGTTATGTAGCGCAGTGGGTGGGCGTCTTTCTGAAAAAATCGAACGGTATCTTGATTATCGGTGCTTCTAAAGCTTCTCGATTAATCGGAAACTATTTAGAGGAAAATGGACGTCATGTGGTGTTGATTGACAACAACCAGAACAACATCAATAAAGCGGCTGAATTAGGATTAGAGGCCATTAACACCAATATATATGCTGATTCATTAGGCGATAATATTGAGTTGAATGATGTGGGCTATATTATTGCATTAACTGGAAATTCTGATATTAATCAATTTGCGATTAACAGATTTAAAGGTGAATTTGGTGAAAATGGCGCTTTCAGATTGATCACTCCTGAGGAATTAAACGACCCTAACTACGAACCAAAACAAAGTATTTTTATTCAGAGGGATGATTTTATCTCCTTAACGGAAACTACTCGACGGTATCCAGCGATTCATGAAATTGTAATCACTGATAAAAAGCATTACGAAAACTTGATTGATCTCAGTGGTAGGGATTATGATATTATCCCGTTGTTCTTAAAAGACGAATCTGATGAGCTACACATTATTACAAATATTGATAAGGACGACGAAGCATTTACTGAAGGTTGGAAATTAGTCTACTTGGGGAAACCTTATGACGTAGAAAAAATTCAAAAGGAAAAAACCAATTCTAAAGAAAAAGAAGAAGAATCAGATTAAATCTCTGAGCCTTCTTCTTTGTTAAATCTTTTTATTGAGTGTAATTTAAAGCATTTTATTGACCAATTTGATAAGATGCAGATTTCGAAATAAATAGGCTTAAATCACCGTTCCGTGAGGAATGATTGCCCCTTTCCGAATCACGACAATTCCATCTCTTACCACATAAGTTTCTGTTTCTACATCTTCAGTACACGAATCGCCGTTGATGCGCACGTCATTTCCAATGCGGCAATTTTTATCGATAATAGCATTCTTAATAAAACAACGTGCGCCAATACCAATAGGAATTTTAGAGGTTGAGGTCACTTCATCGAGGGTTTGATAAACATCACTACCCATCATATATGTGTTAATAATAGTAGAATCATGACCAATTCTGGCGCGAATACCAATAACGGAACGCTCAATTTTAGCGGCGTTTATGATACAACCATCGGCAATGACCGCTCGGTTTAAAGTCGTTCCACTAATTTTTGTAGTGGGTAACATCCGTGCTCTGGTAAAAATGCGTTTGTTATTATTAAACAAATCAAATTCCGGAATTTCGTCAGTTAGGCCCAAATTGGCTTCAAAAAAGGAATCGATATTTCCAATATCTGTCCAATAGCCTTCAAATTGGTAACTCAATGTTTTGTGCTTTTCGATAGATTGCGGAATGATTTCCTTACCAAAATCATTGGTATCAGGATTGTTCATCAAATCTATTAACAGTTCTCTATTAAAAATGTAAATTCCCATGGACGCGAGGTGATTACGACCTTGGGCCTTCATATCATCACTCACTTGAGAGGTCCAATCCGGTAATAAACTGGCGTCAGGTTTTTCAATAAACGAGGTGATGATGCTGTTTTCATCAGTTTTTAAAATCCCGAACGATGTTGCTTCCTTTTCTTTTACTGGCAAGGTCGCAATGGTAATTTCAGCATTACTTTCTCTATGGGCATCTAACATTTTATTAAAGTCCATTTGGTACAGTTGATCTCCGGAGAGGATTAGTGCATACTCAAAATCATGATTTAAAAAATGGTGCATACTCTGACGTACAGCATCTGCAGTGCCTTGAAACCACGTGTTGTTTGACATGGTTTGTTCAGCCGCCAATACATCCACAAAAGCCTGGCTGAAAAAACTAAAGTGATACGTGTTTTTTATGTGCTTATTTAAAGACGCCGAGTTAAACTGCGTAAGCACGAACATGCGCTTGATTTCTGAGTTGATGCAGTTGGATATAGGAATATCTACCAACCTGTATTTCCCAGCGATAGGAACGGCTGGTTTTGAGCGTGATTGTGTTAACGGATAGAGTCGAGAGCCTTGCCCACCACCTAAAATGATAGAAATTACGTTGTCGTGGTACATAGTTATAGCTTTAGTGAGTTATAGAGATTTAAATAGGCTTGGGCTGAAGTATCCCAAGAATGATCAATTTTCATGATTAAATTACGATTTTTTTTGAACCTGACCGTATCATTGTAAAAATTTATAGCTCTGTAGATGGCAAAGCTACCTTCTTGTACGGTGGCGCCATCGTGAAGCACCCCAAAACCTCCATTGTCAAAATCGTCTACCGTATCTTTTAAACCACCCACTTTATTAACGATAGGTACGGTGCCGTAGCGCAAAGCGTACATCTGATTTAAACCACAAGGTTCCACCCGGGAGGGCATCACTAAAAAATCTGCGGCAGCGTAAAGGATATGGGCCAAACGTTCATTATAGCCAATATAGGTATTGTAATAGCCAGCATATTGTTGTTTTAAGCGGTCCAATTGTTGTTCCACACCAGAATCTCCAGATCCTAACATCATGATGGATAGATTTTTATGATAGAGTGAGTTGTTGAAAATTTCTGGAAGTAAATCCGCGCCTTTTTCATCAACCAAACGTCCAATAAAGGCAAATAAGGGCAATTTAGGATCGAGATTGAACTCCTTACAGAGCCAGTCTTTATTCGCTTTTTTACCCGCCTGAACGGTTTTGATGGAATAATTTTTAATCAAGTCAGAATCTGTAGATGGATCCCAAACCTTATCATCAATACCGTTTAAAATCCCCACGCATTTACCGCGCTCATAGCGCAACAAATCTTCCAATCCGTTAGCCGCATGGGTCAATTCCTCCATATAGTTTGGAGATACCGTGGTCACTTTCCAAGCACATTTTATGGCGGAAGCTAAAGGGTTGATCAGCTTTTTCCAATCTAACAATCCAGCTTTAGAAAAATCGAATGGTGGGATGAGGTGAATTTTATTATGCCCAAACCAACCTTGGTATTGGCCATTATGAATGGTGACAACACTGGGCGTACTGCGCAACTTATGATAAGCATAAGATTGAGACATCATAAACGGAATTAAACCCGTATGATGGTCGTGGCAATGCACTATATCAGGTTGTTCTTTCAACTGCACCAACCAATCTAGAGCAGCGATTTGAAAGCCCAAAAAGCGTTCCGTATCATTGGAGGAATAAACGTAATCTGTGTATAACAAACCAGGAATATGAACCAGATACAAATCATAGCCCAGCGTGTTGTCTACCAAGGTCAAAATATCAAACGCAAAGGGTCTGCCCAAATTAAATCGTCCACTGAACACTTTCTTAAAGCTGTGGGTATTGGTAAATTTGTTATCATAAAAGGGCATGATAACGCTACTTGTTTCGCCTAATTTGTTTTGATATTTAGGAAGTGCCCCAACCACATCTCCCAAACCGCCAACTTTGGCAATGGGATAGCATTCGGCACTGATATGAAATATGGTCATTGGTTGATTTTATGAGTTGTTTAAAACTACAAAATATTTGAGCATATAACATGGATATCATTTAAATAAATAATTAAATCATTGTGACCTTCTTTTTATATAGAGCATTTGTAAAACGAAAGCGGCGCCCAAGAACTATTGATTTCTGGGACGCCGCTTTATAATTGTGTTATTCTATGTTATAGAACAGTAGTTCTATAACTAATCATTCAGCTTTAAAACTGCCATAAAGGCCTGTTGCGGAATTTCAACATTTCCTACTTGGCGCATACGTTTTTTACCTTTTTTCTGTTTTTCAAGAAGTTTACGTTTACGTGAAATATCTCCACCATAACATTTTGCGGTCACATCCTTACGCAGTGCCTTAATGGTTTCTCTAGAGATAATTTTAGCTCCTACAGCGGCTTGAATTGGAATATCAAATTGTTGACGCGGAATCAATTCCTTCAACTTTTCGCACATTTTTTTACCGATATTTTGAGCATTATCCGCGTGGATTAACGCTGAAAGTGCATCTACGGGTTGTGCATTCAATAAAATATCCAAACGGACCAATTTGGAAACTTTCATGCCAATAGGATGGTAATCGAAAGACGCATAGCCTTTTGAAACCGTTTTTAAGCGGTCGTAAAAATCGAAGACAATTTCTGCCAATGGCATTTCAAAGGTCAATTCAACGCGTTCAGGCGTTAAATACGTTTGATTAAGAACATTCCCTCTTTTCTCAATACACAAAGACATCACATTACCAACAAAGTCAGATTTTGTAATGATTGTGGCTTTAATATATGGTTCCTCCACACGGTTAACGGTGGATGGATCTGGTAAATCAGATGGGTTATTAACAATAAAAGCCGTGTCAGGATTTTTGTTGGTATAGGCATGGTAAGACACGTTAGGTACCGTAGTGATCACGGTCATGTCAAACTCGCGCTCCAAACGTTCCTGGATAATTTCCATATGGAGCATTCCTAAGAACCCACAACGAAATCCGAAGCCTAATGCTGCTGAACTTTCTGGCATAAACACCAAGGAAGCATCATTTAATTGCAACTTTTCCATAGAGCTGCGCAACTCTTCATAATCTTCAGTATCTACGGGATAAATTCCCGCAAACACCATCGGTTTAACGTCCTCAAATCCTTCCACGATATTAGTGGTTGGGTTGGCAAAGTCAGTAATGGTATCTCCCACTTTCACTTCTTTAGCCGTTTTGATTCCCGTAATTAAATAGCCAACATCACCAGCTTTAACACTCTGTTTTGCAACTTGGGTCAATTTTAAGGTACCAACTTCGTCCGCATAATATTCTTTATCCGTGGCGACGAATTTAATTTTTTGACCTTTTTTAATTTCTCCGTCAAATACTCTAAAGTAGGTTTCAATTCCTCTAAAGGTATTGTAAACCGAGTCAAAAATCAAGGCTTGTAAAGGTGCATTCGGATCTCCTTTTGGTGCAGGAATACGTTCAATAACTGCTTCTAATATTTTATCGACACCAAAACCTGTTTTACCACTGGCATGGATCACATCTTCTGGTTTACACCCTAATAATTCGACAATATCATCTGTTACTTCTTCAGGATTTGCACTTGGCAAATCGACTTTATTCAAGATTGGAATAATTTCCAAGTCGTTTTCTAAAGCTAAATATAAATTGGATATGGTTTGTGCTTGAATACTTTGTGCTGCATCAACAATTAATAATGCACCTTCACAGGCCGCAATGGACCGCGACACTTCATAGGAAAAATCAACGTGTCCTGGAGTATCAATAAGATTTAAGACATATTGCTCTCCCTTATACGTATAATCCATCTGAATGGCGTGAGATTTTATGGTAATGCCACGCTCACGCTCCAAATCCATACTGTCTAGCAGTTGGTTTTGTTTCTCCCGCTCAGTTACGGAACCGGTAAAGTCCAATAACCGATCCGCCAGGGTACTTTTACCGTGATCTATATGTGCAATAATGCAAAAATTTCGAATGTTCTTCATAAAAACTGCGCTAACTAATGTGCAAATATAAGCGATTTATTAGCTTTTAAATGTTTTTTATTGATTCTAAATAGCAGTATATCTGTGGCTATACCGTAAAATTATTTCTAAAACTATTTATATATTGCGGTACTAAAAAAATCTGTTTGAAACGCTCCATTAGTTTTACCTACATCGTATTCGCTCTTCTTTCCGTAACCTTCAGTTTTGGCCAAGACCTCTCTATTTCAGGTACTGTACGGGATGCTGAAGGTTTGCCTATTGCATTTGCCAACATAATTTTAAAACAGGCTCAGGATTCAGCAGTGGTTAAAGGTGTATCTACTAATGAGAAGGGCATTTTTCTCTTAGATAAAATCAATACTGATGCCTATTTACTGAGCGTCAGTTTTATTGGTTTTACAGAGGTACATAAATCTATCAGTCTTGAGCGTTCTATTGACATGGGGACGGTAACTCTAAATGAGTCGTCGCAGCAATTGGATGAAGTTAATATTTTGGTAAAGCGACCTACCTTAAAAAAGGAAGCAGACCGCTTGGTATTTACGATTGAAAACACGGCCCTTATTGAAGGCACCATGTTTGAAGTGTTAAAAAATACGCCAGGCATATTGGTGTTGGACAATAACATACAAGTTAAAAATTCCAAGCCAACGGTCTATATCAATGATAAGAAAGTGCAGTTGAATACTGAAGAATTGATACAATTGTTGGAAGGTTCATCAGCCAATAATATAAAATCGGTGGAAGTTATTACCAACCCTTCAGCAAAATATGATGCTTCTAGTGGCGCGGTCATTAACATTGTAATGAGCAAGAATTTAATTACGGGTTATAGAGGGAATGTGTTTGCCAATTTTGAACAAGGTGTTTTTCCGCGGTACAATCCTGGAACCAGTCACTTTTTTAAGAACGAAAAAATCGACTTTTTCGCGAACTATAGCTATTCGCAAAATAAAATTAATAGAGATCAGGATGAGGTGGTAAACTATTACGACGGTGCAAATGCCATTGATGAAATTTTTAAATCGAATGTCAACAGAAACACTTGGTCAAAAACACATAATTTCAATTTCAATTTTGACTATACACTCAACGAGAATAATACCTTAAGCTTAACCTCCAACATGCTGGTGCTGCCTTATTTTAAATATCAGATCAACAATTCCACTCAAGTTTTGGATGCGAATGAAGCTTTGGATTATTTTTTTAATGCCAACAATTTATCTGATGATGATAAATACAATCTCGGTTTTGATCTGGATTACGTTCATAAATTTAAGAATCCGGGCGAAACCTTAGCCATCAATGCCCACTATACCATTTTTGACTACAATCGTAAACAAAATGTAAAAAGCGATTATTTTGATGCTGATGGGCGTTTTTTAGAGACCACAGCATTCCTAACCGACAATCATCAGAACACCAATATTTATACCGCCAAAGCGGATTACACTTTGCCTTTAGGCGAGGGTGGAAACCTTGAATTGGGTGCGAAAGGTTCCGCCATCAAGAGCTCTAGCAATATTACCCAATTTGATCAGGTAAACGGCTCTCAAATTATTGATTCCAACAATACCGATGCCTTTGATTATGATGAAGTCATTGTTGCAGGGTACTTCAATTTTTCAAAAGATTGGGACAAACTGAATTTAGTGACAGGTTTACGTGCGGAACAGACTAATGTGGAAAGCAATTCGGTGCTTGAAGGCAACAGTAAAACAAAAGATTATCTGGAATGGTTTCCTACCGCAAGTTTGAGTTATACAGTTTCAGACCAGGTGTCTGTCTACACCAATTACAAAAAAAGTATCCAGCGCCCCAACTACCAAAATCTAAATCCCTTTCAGTTTTACCTTAACGATTTTAATATTGTTACCGGAAACCCAAATTTAAAACCCGTTATTGTTGATCATGCCGTTATTGGCACCTCCTTGGTCCAAGGTACCTACACGCTGGAAGCTTATTATAAAACGTATTCCAATAATATTTTTGAATTGCCGTATCAGGACAACGTCAATAATATTTTAACTTATACGCCAGTCAATCTCGATAAAACGGTGGAATTTGGATTTGATTTTATCACTTATTTTTATATGTTAGAAAATTGGTCTGTATATTTTGTCACCTCCTTTTTCAATACTCATGATGAAGCGGAATTTGAAGGTATCAAAATTGACCGCGACCAATGGTCTAATTACAGCGTGTTGAGTAATGATTTTACTTTCTTAAAGGATAAAAGTTTGAATGTGAATTTTAACCTGACGTATATGAGTAAAAGTATGAGTGGATTTAGGGAAGTTCAGGATATTTTAGCTTCAGAATTGACCATGTCTAAAAGTGTGTTAAAGAATAAGGGAAGTGTCTCTGTGGTCATTTCAGATCTATTTAATACTCAAAATTATGATATCAGCTCCCGTTACCTCAATCAGAATAGCCGCATCTATTATGATCAGGATACACGATTTATCAAATTGGGTTTCCGCTACAAATTTGGGAACACCAACTTAGAAACCAATCAGAGCAGCAAGTCCCAACAAGAAACCGAGCGTTTAGAGAAGTCTGAAAATTAAGGACTTTTATAATTGTCATCATATTCTACACGCCATCGTTTGGTGTTTTACTAAAACCTCTGAGGTTTAAACAATTGCATTTGCAGAAAAAGCAGTAATTTTGTCGAAAATTTCAAAAGTGGTTAAAATAGGCGACATACAACTTCCGGACTTTCCTTTGCTTCTAGCACCTATGGAAGATGTCAGTGATCCTCCTTTCAGAGCCTTGTGCAAAGAGCACGGTGCTGATGTGGTGTACACAGAATTCATTTCTAGCGAAGGCTTGATCAGGGATGCGGCAAAAAGCATTATGAAGTTAGATATTTATGAACGCGAGCGTCCAGTAGGGATTCAGATTTTTGGAGCCAATTTGGAAAGCATGTTGCAAACCATTGATATTGTTGAAAAATCGAATCCTGATATTATCGACATCAACTTTGGCTGCCCCGTAAAAAAGGTAGTCAGTAAAGGTGCCGGCGCCGGTATTTTAAAGGATGTGTGCCTGATGGAGCAATTAACTGCTGAGATGGTAAAACGCACCAATCTACCGGTTACGGTCAAAACCCGTTTGGGATGGGACCATGATTCCATCCGGATTGTGGAAGTGGCGGAACGTTTACAGGATGTGGGTTGTAAAGCGATTTCCATCCACGGGCGTACACGCGCTCAAATGTATAAGGGCAATGCCGATTGGGGACCGATTGCTGAGGTGAAAAACAATCCCCGTATGCACATTCCTGTTTTTGGTAATGGCGATGTGGATACCCCAGAAAAAGCGATGGAAATGCGTGATGTTTACGGCTTGGACGGTTGTATGATTGGCCGTGCGAGTATTGGAAATCCTTGGTTTTTTAAGCAAGTCAAACACTTTTTTAATACTGGCGAGCATCTCGCCCCAATTTCTTTGGAAGAACGTGTAGATGCTGCGCGCAGACATTTACAAATGGCCATTGATTGGAAAGGGGAGAAGCTGGGTGTTTTTGAAACCCGACGTCACTATACCAATTATTTTAAAGGCATACCAAACTTTAAGGAATACCGCACAAAAATGGTCACCAATGATGAGTCTGAGCACGTTTTTGCTGCTTTTGATGAAGTGTTGGAAGTGTTTTCCGGATACGAGTTTGTCTAAGCGTTAGAAGACCAATTATGACATCTGATAACGATCGACTTCGACGCAAGGGTAAGAGGTATTAAGTATAAGTTCCTTTTTTATTTTGACGCCGAGCGTCGGGGAATAAAACCCAAGGATCCGGCTGAAAATCAGGATTAGTTCTACTAACAATTCTTAATTCATTGATTCGCAGCTTTTAAAAAATTTGAGTTTCACTAATTTAACTTCTGATCAGTTTTTCAGTAATACGTCCTGAGGCTATTTTGGAAGCAATCACGCCTAAAACCGTGATGGTCACCAGGACCAAAATAATATTCATGACTTGAATTCTGACGGGATAAGGTAGCGATGGCGTAATCATAACCAACGCAAATTGCTGCTGTAGTACCACTAAGATAAAGCCAATTAAAACCCCTACAAATCCTCCAAGAATAGTCATCAAACTACCCTGTAGGAAGAATACCCGACG
Organism: Gelidibacter salicanalis; assembly: GCF_007997285.1. Lineage (GTDB taxonomy): Bacteria > Bacteroidota > Bacteroidia > Flavobacteriales > Flavobacteriaceae > Gelidibacter > Gelidibacter salicanalis. The sequence goes on along the minus strand of NZ_VORX01000003.1, from coordinate 373,043 downwards.
GATATCCTTTGTAGTCGCTCCAATATTGTAAAGCGTGTGCAGAGACCCTTTTTTGTCTAGAATCATCATGATTAAGGCGCCAATGACGTTAAATAAGGCAATGATGATTACTAAGGTGAAAATCAGATACACCACTAAATTTTCAGTGTTTAGCATCTTGTAGAGCGAATCGTTCAGTTGCGCTCTGTTTTTAACGATGACGTTGGTTTCAAACTGCTTTAATATGGCATTTCTAACTGATTTTTCGTCTGTGTTGGGCTTCAATTTAATTTCGATGCTGCTCAGTTGGTTGGACGCGTAGTCCATCAAATAGCGTGCATTCACGATGTCCGTATAAACGTACGAGGCGTTTAAATCTTCATTCACATCAAAAACCCCAATATTCACCATGGTCAGCGAGTTAAACGCGCCTTTGATTGAGCTAATTTGTCCGACGCCCGGTTTAGGAACGTATACATTGAGGGTTTTGCCATAATCTAACACTCCAAAAGAGAGGTTATGCGCAATGCCCCAGCCCGAAACCAACTGTCCGCTGCCTTTCTGAAACCATTGCCCTTGAATGATCATGGAATCAATATTGGTGACGTTCAAATACTGATCGTCAACACCTTTTAAAGATGCTAATAAATTTTTATTGTCAAATTCAATAATGATACGCTCCTCAATAATCTTTGAATAGGAGGCAATACCATCAATCTTGCTAAGCGCGGTGGAGTCTTTTTCAGTAAGTAAAAAAGATTTCCCTTGGGCGGGTGTAATTTTAAGGTCAGGATCTACAAAAGAAGAAAATTCGAGGCTAAAATCCTTTAGGCCCGCAAATCCTGAAAGCACTATAAACAACGCTGCTGCGGCAACAACTACACCTGAAGCGGCAATAATGGTCATGATATTGATGGCATTATTGCTGCTCTTGGTAAAGAGGTATCGCTTAGCGATGTAAAGCGCAAAGTTCAATTACGATTTTTTACGTTTGTCCAATAAATCGGCGTCTTTAATAGGGTTTTCTTCACCTTTTAGTGACTTATCGATGCGTTCAATATATTCTAGTGAATCATCGATAAAAAATTCCAAATTAGGCATTCTGCGCAATTGGTGTCTGGTACGTTGTGCCAATTCATGACGAATGAGTGGCGTGTTAGAGCGAATACCTTTCAATAATTCTTCTGCTTCTTTGTTCGGGAAAATGCTTAAATATACTTTGGCTAATCCTAAATCGGCCGTGACATTCACTTTACTTACGGAGATAATAATCCCGCGCATACCGCCTTTAGTAGCGGCACCTTGAAGCACGTCAACCAAATCTTCCTGCAATATGCCACCTATTTTTTTCTGTCTATGACTTTCTTCCATGTGTCTTATTTAAAAATCAAAAACTGCTCATTTTTAATTTAAATTAGTATTAAAAAGCCAAATAGCGGCTTATCAACTGCAAAAATAGAGCATATTTAAGGATTATTGTATTTTTGAGGATACAAAGTTGCTTTGGCACTGCCTTAGGTGGGTTAGATATGGCTTTGGATTAATATTATTGAGATTCCCACTTTCGTGGAATGGATGAGATTTTCGCCTAAGTCAGCTAAGAAGGTGATAAGTTGTAATTTAAAGAGATTCCCGCCTACTCGGGAATGTGGATACCCGGTTAAGGTCGGATAAAAGTTAATAAGTTGTAATTTAAAGAGATTCCCCCCTTAGGTCACTTAGAAGGTGATAAATTATAAATTAAAGAGATTCCCGCCTTCGCGGGAATAAAGGATGAAAAAAATAGAACACATAGGGATTGCCGTCAAAGATTTAGAAGTTTCTAACGATTTGTTTGCGGCGCTTTTTGGGAAGCCGCACTACAAGATAGAAGCAGTAGAAAGTGAAGGGGTACGCACCTCGTTTTTCGAGAATGGCCCTAACAAAATTGAGTTGCTGGAACCGACCTCAGCAGACAGTCCCATTGCCAAATTCCTAGAAAAGAAAGGGGAGGGGATTCACCATATCGCCTTTGCGGTTGATGATATTGAAGCGGAGCTCAAGCGATTGGAAGGTGAAGGGTTTACCATCCTCAACAAGATTCCTAAAAAAGGTGCGGACAACAAGTTGGTTGCTTTTCTGCACCCTAAAAGTACTAATGGTGTTTTGATTGAATTATGTCAAGAGATAAAGCCATAAAATTGTTGTACGGTTTTAAAATAAGTAGTAATATTGCATCCTCTAAACCGGTCCTATAGCTCAGCTGGTTAGAGCACCTGACTCATAATCAGGTGGTCCCTGGTTCGAGCCCAGGTGGGACCACTCTAGTGAACACAAGCCTTTCAAGAAATTGAAAGGTTTTTTGTTTTTGGACCAGTACAACATCTGTACAACATTTCGTTTTTCTTTTGCTTTCATTTATTCCTATCTTTAAGTTGTGGAACGATTAGGAGAAATATTTGCCACTTGGCTGTATCAAAGTAGAAGAGATCTGAAGCTATTATGGTTAAAGCATGGCGCTTTGACCACAAACAGGCTTTCTATATTCGTTATCGTAATTTTAGGTATCGTGCCGTTGACCTTTTATTTCATAATTTCAGGCGCCAGTTACTCGGTAACGCAAATTATAGCAAGCTATATTTTCGTTTCGTTATTATTCAGTTTGTCTTTATTGCTTGTGAGTACTTGGTTCAAGTCTGAGGAATTATTTAAAAGTAATGTCCAGGGATTTTCTTTTTTGTTATTGTCCCCGTCCAAAATCGATAGCGTCTTTTTTGGTTTTGACAGTAATGACGTAGAGAACCTTCTTCGGTTGATTAATGGTTTGCCCGCACAACAAAAAATTGTAATCAGGGAAACCCCTAAGAACAAGCAGACAGGAAACATTCGGTTTCTGTTTACCTTTTTGGATCTCATTGTTCGCGGCGGCATCTTTAGGATGGATACGAAACCCAAGGAGTCCTTGAACATGCTTATTTCCGAACGTTTCACGTTTCAAAACTCCGAAATCAATTCAGGTACGCTGCCTTCGAGCTACTCCAAATGGTGCTCAGCTACCCATGACGGTAATTATGATGATGTGCGAAAGGACATCTCAAAAGCATTAGGGATTACCTAATATTTACGCAATTCCGTTTTTTATAAAGAATACTTAGAGCAATCTTAAAGCAATCGTTATTTCCCTATTGTTTTCACTACATCTATCGTCATATGTTTGCCTTGTACAATCAAAGTAAAAGGCCTTTTACTCATTATTAATTCTTAAATAAAAAGATTATGAATGAGCAAGAACATGTTGTGGATTTGTTGCAGGATATCAAAGGCCTGCTTTCCCACAACAAAAAAGTATACAACATGGATGACTTGGTCAAATACACAGGGCTATCCAAAAGCAAGATCTATAAACTCTCGCAGCTAAAGCTGATACCAGCTGGAAACAATCCGCATATTCGGCAGCTCTTCTTTAATAAAGCTGAAATAGATGCCTGGCTTCTGGGAGAACCTAATCTACCTGACGAATTTTTGGAACAACGGTTCAATGAACAGTTGCTGACCAATAAAAAATCCGGATTATGAAAGATAGAACTTACATCCGCGTGGGTACCTCTTATTATAAATTGGTCCAAGTTCCAACTATTGCTGGACATCTCAACGACATTATTGTGCCATGGAAACTCGAGGCACTCCGTCAAGATTATGGAAAGAGTTTTATTGGAAGCATTAAAAAGTATGATGGATTTACCAGTCTTCCAAGCCATTTAAACTTTGAACAGGAATGGCACGGTTTCTATAACACCTATGCGCCATTGCCCCACAAACCCTTGGAAGGCAGTTTCTCCTATACTTTACAACTGTTAGAACATATTTTCGGCGAACAGCTGAATCTGGGACTGGACTATTTGCAGCTCCTGTATAAGAGACCGATCCAAATACTGCCTATATTATGTTTAGTGTCCAAGGAGCGTTCAACAGGCAAGACCACATTTCTCAAATGGCTAAAAATGGTTTTTGATAAAAATTTAACCTATTTGACCAACGATAGTTTCAGTAGCCCATTTAATGCAGATTGGGCCAACAAGTTATTAATCTGTATAGACGAGGTGCTTTTCAACAAAGAAGAATTGACCGAACGGATAAAGAATTTGAGTACGACGAATATTAATATGCTTGAAGCTAAGGGAAAGGATAAAAGAGAAATAGAGTTTTTCGGAAAGTTTATTCTGTGCAGCAACAACGAGGACAGCTTTATCAAGATCGATACTAACGAGACCCGATTTTGGGTGTTGAAGATGCCTTCTTTGAAAAAGGAAGAAACACGATTTCTGGAATATCTGGAAGCCGAGATCCCTGCATTCCTTTACTATTTAAAACATCGGGAACTGATCAGTCCCAATACCACCCGAATGTGGTTTTCAGCCACACAGATTAGAACCAAGGCTCTCGAGAATTTAATGCAGAACAATAGAAACCGTGTTGAAAAGGAGCTTGCCAGTGTTATTCTCAGCGCCATGGAGACCTTGGAATTAGAAGAGGTACAATTATGTCCTTTAGATGCGCTCCATCTCTTAAACCGCACTCGGATTAAAACAGATCTTACCCAACTGCGTCATATTTTCAAAAAGGACTGGAAACTTCTAAATCAGGACAACTCTATGGTCTACAGAAAATTGATGATATGGCAAGAAGGCGGGATGGGGCTGACCGATGCAAAGGGAAGGTACTATTCCATAAAAAAGGACTTTCTAAAGAAAAATTTTAGTGAAGATTGAAAAATGATGCAACGTAACGATGCCATGGAAACCCAATGTTTATAGGCTATAAAAACTGTTTTCATCATTCTCTAAAAAAAATGCTGATGAAAAGAAAAACAACCTACACTATATACTATTTTTTTGATGAAACGATGATATATAGTGTTTAGGCCAGTAAGAATAAGGGTATGGTCCGTCATCGTTTTGTCATCATTCTGTCATCAAAATAAAAACGATGACTAAAATTCGAACAATATTATAGGCTATGAAATCAATAAATAGCAGGCTGACATGCGAAAGAGCCCGAGTTTTTCCCATCGAAAAAGCGTTGGCAAAACTCGGGCACTTTCCCGTGAAAACAGCGGAAAAAGAAGTTTGGTTTCTGAGTCCTTTCAGGTCAGAAACCCAAGCCTCTTTTAAAGTCTCTAAAATTAAAAACCGATGGTATGACCATGGAGAAGGGGTAGGCGGCAATGTGATTGATTTGGTCTGTAGGATTTTGAAATGTTCTGTAAAGGAAGCTTTGGAGTTTTTAAATCAAGATTGGCCTTCTTTTTCTTTTCAACAGCCGCAACATCTCATTCCAAATGAGACAAGTTTAACTATACTAAAAGTTAGAAGAATCAGACACCCGGCATTGATCCAGTATTTGAACTTGAGAGGTATTCCACTGCACGTCGCCAATACCCATTGCTATGAAGTGTGGTACTCATTTAAGAATTCTAAGTTTTTTGGGATAGGGTTATTAAACAACAAAGGCGGATGGGAACTGCGCAATAGGATTTTTAAAAATTCCAGCAGTCCAAAATCTTATACCTATCTCCAAAGGAACAATGAGAAGTTGATCGTCTTGGAAGGGATGTTTGATTTCTTGTCACTAGCCGTCTTAAATGAAGCTTTGATAAATAATTCAGATATTTTGGTGTTGAATTCCCTAGCGTTTGTTAAGGATATTGATGTATGTGTTTCAGATTATGAACTGGTGCATCTCTATTTAGATAATGATGAAGCGGGCAGAAAGATGACGCTCTATTTGACAAATGAATATAACCATGCTATAGATGAAAGTAGCAGTTATAAAAACCATAACGATTTAAACGACTTTTTATGTCATGAGAGAAAAGGACGAGATTGAACGACACCATGAACAGAAGCAGGTTCTAAAGATTCCTGCCCAACTGCTCAAACATTCTGAAACCTTGGAACTCGATCTGGAAGTGGATGCCAATGGAATGGGAATTATTCTGGGTAGGAATTCAAGATGTGTGTCTGTGGACACATTCTTGTTTGCTCCCGATGGTCGCAAAGTAAAAAAAGGAGTGTTTAGGGGGAAAAGTGATCTGATTAAGTTCAGATGTTCGCTTTACGAAAAGAAGCTGTTAAACATTAAGGCGGCATCCGCAGGATTGACCCTGAGCGAATATATCCGCCGTGCCGTATTGGAAAGGGAGATCACCGAACGGCTGAGCGAGGAACACATCGAGCTGTATAAGATGATGCTCCAATACCACAATAATTTTAAGGCCATCGGAAACATGTACCGCAAACGGGATCCCAACCTGACCACATCGGTCTATGCCTTGGCCAATGAAATCAAGTTACATCTCAAAAAATTTCAACGATGATAGGAAAGGGCAAAAGCATATCGCACACCCGGGCATCGATGGCCTATGGCTGGAACCAGGAAAAGGAGGCCGATATCGTGCTCAAGGAATTTCTGCATGGCGATTCCCCAGCTGAGATCACCAAAGAATTCAAGATGCTCCAGGACCTGAATTGTAACTGCAGCAAGAACACCCTGTCCTTCGTTATCAGCCCCACGATTGAGGATGGCAGGAAATTGGATAAAAGCAAGCTGCATGACATTGCCAGGCGGTTCATCCACGAGATGAAACTGGGCGAGCGTCAGGCCATCGCTTTTGTGCATAGGGACAAGGATCATAAACACATCCATTTATATGTCAACCGGATTGATTTTAGAGGTGTGGCGTATAACGATAGTTTTATAGGAAAGCGAAGTCAGTTGGCGGCAGAAAAAGTAGCTGAACACATGGGACTGACCACCGTTAAACAGGTTCAGTTTGAAAAGGAGTTCAATCTTAAGGAAATACGTACGGAGATCAAACGCAGACATGATTTGAGCATGTCCCAATTTAAGCCCAGATCATTTGATGACTATATCAAGGCCATGGAAACCAATGGGGTCAAGGTCATCCCAACTATTAATAAACAAAATAACCTACAAGGGTTCCGCTTTGAATTTGATGGTCACAACTTAAAGGGCAGTGAAGTCCACCGCAATATGTCCATAGGTAATATTGGTAAACAAATGGGCGGCCTTGAAATAGCCAAGAATTTAAAGAATAATGCGGTGGGAGTGAAGCTAGCCGGCAACATGGTAGGCTTGGCGCCCAAGTTAGCCTTTAAACTGACCAAATTCTTAATTAAGAAAACCATACAACAGGGACTGTCCTATTAAATAAAACGATCATGACAAAACTAGAAGAATTCACGGCTCTTTTGGTCAATGAGACCACGGACTTTAAAAATGCTCTGGAAAAGTTGGAGAAACTTAATGAGCAGTTAAAGGACACAAAAATTAAGATGGATGTTATGGAATATAAAACCATCATCGAAAATCATCAGCAATACATGGCATCACATTTAAATTCTATGGAGCGGTTTCAAAATCACTTTGACGATAAAATAAAGAAGGCCAAGATTTATCCCGATTGGGCTGTAGGGGTTTTTATTGTGAGTTTGGTTTTGAGTTTCAGTGCCCTAGTATTTATTACAATAAGTTTCTTTATATGAAAGACTTATCCAAGTAAATGATATTGCAAGGAGATCTTCTTTAAACAAAAAAAGTCCCACCGAAGCAGGACTAAAGATTTTCATCTACGGCATATAGCCTTATTGTGATAAGATTAAAGATTAGAAGTTTTAATCTGAATCAAATATAGAAAAATATTTTTGATTTAACAATGCGGATTCCCACACAAGAAAATTCAAGTTAATTTGTATATTGAAGACTGTTAAAGTTTAAAATGGTATGGCAAAGGTATTAGGATTGGATTTAGGGACTAACTCGATTGGGTGGGCGATTGTAGAAAAAGAGAAAGATGAAAAAGAATTTATATTATTAGATAAGGGAGTTAGAATATTTTCCGAAGGTGTAAATCTTGAGCCTAAAACAAGTAGTGAAAGCTCAAAAGCAGCACAGCGTACTGGTTATAGGAGCGGAAGAAAATTAAAATATAGAAGAAAATTAAGAAAGCTTGAGCTATTAAAGGTGTTGTCTGATAATAACTTATGCCCAATATTAACAGATGAGGAGCTTAAGCTTTGGCGCTATAAAAAAATATATCCTACAAACGATGATTTTAGATTGTGGTTAAGTACGGATAATCAAGATGATAAAATAGAGCGAAAAAGACAGAACAAAAATCCTTACGTTTTTCGGTTCAAGGCTTCGACACAAAAGCTTGATTTAAACAAAACAAGTGATAGGCATGAATTAGGTAGGGCTTTATATCATATTGCACAAAGACGTGGGTTTTTGAGTAATAGGTTAGATACATCAGACAATTCCATTGTTGAGGAAAAAAATAGTGAAATAGAAGAAATTGTTCATCAATCAACTACTGTAGAAGATTTTTTAAAAACCTATGATGAGTTTTTGGAGGCTTATGATAAAACAGAAGCAAACAGTAAGGCATTATTCACTTTAGGAAGAGCATTTAAGTCTATTTTAAAGGAAAATGTAAATGAAGAATTTAATTCAGTAAAAGAGAAATTATTAGAACGACTAAATCGCAAAGAGTTTTTAGGCAAGGTTAAGAGTGCAATTAGCGATTTATCTACTAAAATGGAAGAGGCTAATTGCAATACATTGGGAGAGTATTTTTATGGTTTACATAAAGAAGGACAGCGAATAAGAAATCATTATACACATCGTGAGGAACATTATTTACACGAGTTTCATGTTATTTGTGATCAACAGAATCTTTCTCCAACACTAAAAAAGGACATTGAAAATGCTGTCTTTTTTCAAAGACCATTAAAATCTCAAAAAGGATTGGTTGCCAAATGTCCTTTAGAAAATGACAAAGCTTGTGTACCTGTTTCTCATCCGGACTTTGAATTGTTTAGAATGTATGGTTTTATTAATTCAATTAAAATAAGGCCTGTAGAAGAAGATAAATTAAGGTTTTTAAATTCCGAAGAAAAAATAAGTATAGAACCTCTTTTTTATAGAAAATCCAAACCAAATTTCGATTTTGAAGAAATAACAAAAAAGCTCACACCTAAAAATTTAAAATCAGGTTATTATAAAGATAAGAACGTAAAAGACTTTGACATTTTATTCAACTTTGGAAACTATACTAATGTTAGTGGATGTCCAACAATTGCAAATTTAAGAACTGTTTTTGGAGATGATTGGAAAACCTATTTAATTCAAAATTTTAATAAGAAAAACAAGAATGATTCCAGTAAATCAGAACATCAAATAGTCGATGCTATTTGGCACGTGCTTTTTAGATTTGATAAAATCGAAAAATTAAAACAATTTGCAAAAGCCTATCTAGATTGTGATGACGACATGGCTACCAAGTTTTCAAAAATAAAATTGAAACAAGATTATGGCTCGTTGAGTTTAAAAGCTATTCGCAATATTCTGCCATATTTAGAAAAGGATTTAATCTACTCTCATGCCGTATTTTTAGCTAATATGAAATCGGTTTTGCCAAAAGATGTTTGGAATAATGAAGAAGACCGAAAGGTTATAAATAATGAAGTGTTTTCAATAATCGAAAATTATAATACGTATAGAAATACGGTTGATATAGTAAATGGAGCAATTAAAAATGTAAAGGATAATCAAGAAACATGGAACGCTAAAAACACTTTTGTTATAGACGCGTATAAAAAAGATATTAATAAAAGTATTCAAGACTACTATGGATTAAAAAGTTGGGATTCGTTTTCAGAAGAAGAAAAGGACACCATTTTAAAAGATAGTTTTAAGCTTTTTTCTACTCAAATGGAACTCAATCTAGGACGTGGTGAATTCTTAAAAAAAGAAACATTAGACGAACGTGTAAAAGAGTTTTTAAGAGACAACTTTAACGTGAGTGAAGCTAGTTTAAAAGCACTTTACCATCCATCTGCCATTGAGGTTTATAAAAAAGCTAAACGCAGTGATAAGGATGGCAAGCTCTATTTAGGAAGTCCGTTAATATCTTCCATTAAAAACCCTATGGCAATGCGGGCATTACACCAGTTGCGCAAAGTCATCAATCAACTAATTAAAGATGATGCTATAGATGAGAATACGATTATCCGTATTGAAATGGCACGAGAACTTAAAAGTGCAAACGAAAGAGTTGCGATACGACAATGGCAAAATGACCTTCAGAATAATAGAAAAGACCATATAGAAGCCATTAAGAAGCTTTATAAGGAAGATTCTGGATTGGATATTGAGCCGTCTCAAGATGAGGTTTTAAAATTCCAACTATGGAATGAACAGAATAAAATTTGTCTCTATACAGGTAAAACTATCAGCATTTGTGATTTTATTGGAGCAAATCCAAAATTTGATATTGAACACACCATTCCGCGAAGTAAAAGTTTAGATAATTCGCAAACTAACAAAACCTTATGCTGTTCAATATATAATAGAGATGTTAAAAAAGGCAAAACGCCTACAGAGTGCAGTAATCATGAAGATATTATTCCAAGAATAAAACATTGGTATGCCAACTATAAAAGTTTAGAAAATCAAATAAGAGATCTTACTAAAAAAGTTAGAGCAGCAACTACAAAAGAGAATAGAGACAGCAATATTCAAAAAAGAACGAAACTACGTTTTGAATATAATTATTTAAGGGATAAATACAAATCTTTTACAATGATAGAAATCCCTAGAGGATTTAAAAATAGTCAGTCAGTAGATATTGGTATTATTAGTAAATATGGAAACTTGTTTCTAAAATCATTGTTTTCGCAAGTCTATCCGGTAAAAGGAAAAACAACTTCTAATTTAAGAGATATTTGGGGATTGGATAAAAAAGAAAGGGACAACCATGCGCATCACGCAAAAGACGCTGTAGTTGTGGCATGCTGTTCTAAAGATATTAATGATGCCTTGGCTGAATATTATCATAATTACGAAGATTATAAGTTTTACGGAAAGCCAAAACCATCCTTTAAACATCGAATTCCATGGAAAGGCTTCAATAACGATGTTAGAGACTTTGATGATAATACATTAATTAGTCATCACACGCCAGATGTATTGCCAATTCAGAGTAAAAAAGCCATTCGTAAACGTGGCATTATTCAACGAAACAAAAATGGCGAAATTAAATACAAACAAGGAGATACGGTTAGAGGTGCTTTACATAAAGAAAGTTTTTATGGAGCCATAAAACGAGAGGAGAAAAATAAAAAAGGAGAAGTAGAAGATGTTATAAAATATGTTTTAAGAAAGTCTCTGGATAGTTTTTCAGATACAGATTTAAGGAACATTGTGGACGACAAAATAAAGGAAATTGTGACGAATGGTCGATTACAAGAAAAAGTATATAAAAAAGAAATTGAAACTTTAAAAAAGCAAATCAATAAAGTAAACGATGCCGAAGAAGAGGTAATAAGAGCTCAAATAGACATGTTATCGAATAAAATTGAGAATGAACTTTATGTATTGCCAAACAGAAATGGTAACTCAATACCTATAAAGAAAATCCGATATTTTGCAACAGATGTAAAAGTGCCTTTAGAAATTAAAAAGCATCGCGATGTTTCTAGGCATGAACACAAGCAACATTATTTTGCAAAGAATGATAGTAACTATTGTATGGCTATTTATGAAGGTGTTGATGCAAATGGGAAAATAAAAAGGTCAAATATATTAATTAATAATCTTGATGCTGGCAGTTATTTTAAAATGAGTAATACAAATAATAAAATCTATCCAATTGCACCGGAAAAAGATGAAAATAACAATCCTTTAAAGTGTGTTTTAACAAAAGGAAAAATGGTTCTTGTTTATGATAAATCACCAAATGAATTGCATGACATGGAAGCGTCACAATTACTTGAGCGTTTATTTCAAATTACACAAATGGACGTAGAAGCTTCGTGTATCAAGTTGCTACATCATACAGAAGCAAGGGAAAAGAAAGTATTAACAACATTTATGGGTTTAAAAACTGGAATGAAAGGCGGTAAAAATATTGGAGAACATAAAAAATACCAATGGATAAAAGCTGGTGTTAATAGTTTTGATTGTCTTGTTGAAAATTATGATTTCAAAATAACGGTATCAGGTAAATTAGAGTTTATAAAAAACTAAAGTTTTTGGTGTATATTTACACCACATTAATTGTTTTAATCATGACCAGACAAAGTATTTCCTTAACCAAAAAAAATGACGAATGGCTAAAAGTTCAATTGTCTGAAGATGAATTTAATAGCAAAAGTGAGGCTATTAACTATCTTATAAAACAAGCACGCAATCAAAAAGAATATTATGATTTTGTACGGATGAAAATAGAAAAAGGCGAGAAGAGTGGTTTTGCGAAAAAACAAACGAGGGATGAAATGTTAGCTGAATTTAAAAAAGATCTACCAGATGAATAGCTACTTTTTAAGTAGTGAGGCTAAAGAAGACTTAAGAGAAATCTATTCTTACGGAGTAGTAAAATTCGGAATTAATCAAGCAGATAAATATTTTCATATGCTTCATGATTGTTTTGACAAAATTCAGTCAAACCCAATTATGTTTCCAACAGCAGACCATATTAAAACAGAATTTCGTTATTGTGTTTGTGGTGTGGATACTATTTATTATAGAATAAAAGAAAATAGCATAATTGAAATTATTACAATTATTGGAAGACAGGATTTTCCAAAACACTTATAAGTTCATTGACATACGGTTTTATCTTAAACAGCCAAGCCACAACGGAAAATTGACCTTCTCAATTTTTTGCAACGATTTTTCGTTGTGGTTTGATTAAAGATTAGAAGACACGATATTAGGTTTTTACCTTTAATGATATCTCCTTGTGGTTGTGGTTTGATTAAAGATTAGAAGACACGATATTCTGCATCGCATATTGCCCTGCATACTCCGTGTTGTGGTTTGATTAAAGATTAGAAGACACGATATTGCCCCTCTGGCAGGTTGTTTGCCGCGCCTAGTTGTGGTTTGATTAAAGATTAGAAGACACGATATTGATTTCGTATGCCTCTTGCATAGCCGTGTGTTGTGGTTTGATTAAAGATTAGAAGACACGATATTAAGACGACGTTAAGCAGTTTTCTATTAATAGTTGTGGTTTGATTAAAGATTAGAAGACACGATATTACCCTAAAAGAGAAAGCGTAATCTCGGATAGTTGTGGTTTGATTAAAGATTAGAAGACACGATATTTTTCCAACATGTTTCAACATGTCTTTGACAGTTGTGGTTTGATTAAAGATTAGAAGACACGATATTTAATTGGTTATGGTGTAATCTCAGGAGCGGTTGTGGTTTGATTAAAGATTAGAAGACACGATATTACCATCTTATCGCTTACAGCTGAGCGCGAGTTGTGGTTTGATTAAAGATTAGAAGACACGATATTAAAGCTCTTCTTTGGCTTTTTCTAGTCCTGGTTGTGGTTTGATTAAAGATTAGAAGACACGATATTTTTCGTCTCTATCAGTATCAATTAGGAACTGTTGTGGTTTGATTAAAGATTAGAAGACACGATATTTGTTTGAGCACTATCTAAACCCATTACGATGTTGTGGTTTGATTAAAGATTAGAAGACACGATATTATTGGTAGGCAATGATTATTATGGCCGATTGTTGTGGTTTGATTAAAGATTAGAAGACACGATATTTGTTGAAAAATGCAATCAGTCAAGTAACCAGTTGTGGTTTGATTAAAGATTAGAAGACACGATATTAGTGATAGCTTTATTAATGTCTGAATAAATGTTGTGGTTTGATTAAAGATTAGAAGACACGATATTTTAACGGAAATTTAACCGCGCTTAACTTGTGTTGTGGTTTGATTAAAGATTAGAAGACACGATATTTAATTCTAGCATCGATATAATCAGTTGCGAGTTGTGGTTTGATTAAAGATTAGAAGACACGATATTAAAGAAAACCGCAATCGTGACATCTTTACGGTTGTGGTTTGATTAAAGATTAGAAGACACGATATTAATCTGGGTACCCGCTTTTGTTTAGTCTTAGTTGTGGTTTGATTAAAGATTAGAAGACACGATATTCCCCCGCTCCAGGGACTGCACTTTTATCTGTTGTGGTTTGATTAAAGATTAGAAGACACGATATTAGTACATAAGATTTAACGGTGACCCTACTAGTTGTGGTTTGATTAAAGATTAGAAGACACGATATTAAGACCAGACGGTTATAAGGTAACCACTATGTTGTGGTTTGATTAAAGATTAGAAGACACGATATTCCAACTCTGGACAGAATGCGAAACAATAAGTTGTGGTTTGATTAAAGATTAGAAGACACGATATTCTTACATGTGTATCATCGACAAAGCGCATAGTTGTGGTTTGATTAAAGATTAGAAGACACGATATTATTGATTCAGTTTACGATGATAACGAAAAGTTGTGGTTTGATTAAAGATTAGAAGACACGATATTAAAAAAGCCCTGTTTATACATATAACAGAGTTGTGGTTTGATTAAAGATTAGAAGACACGATATTAGGTCATTAGCAGTCGGTTCTAACGTTAAGTTGTGGTTTGATTAAAGATTAGAAGACACGATATTTGTTAAGATACTATATACGCCTAACGTCAAGTTGTGGTTTGATTAAAGATTAGAAGACACGATATTCCGCTCCCGAGATTACACCGTAACCAATTAGTTGTGGTTTGATTAAAGATTAGAAGACACGATATTAGGGCCAAGTGGAGCGTATCCGTTTGCTGTGTTGTGGTTTGATTAAAGATTAGAAGACACGATATTTTTTATGTGAGTAATCCGCATATTCCAGAGGTTGTGGTTTGATTAAAGATTAGAAGACACGATATTTGTGGCTACAACGTCCATTTTGTCAAAGAAGTTGTGGTTTGATTAAAGATTAGAAGACACGATATTTTGGTTAACGCCTGTCATATACACGTAAATGTTGTGGTTTGATTAAAGATTAGAAGACACGATATTTGATAACGGTTTCTTTTATTGTATCGGTTAGTTGTGGTTTGATTAAAGATTAGAAGACACGATATTTCTCATTGTATTTGGTGCGGTATAGTAACGGTTGTGGTTTGATTAAAGATTAGAAGACACGATATTTTGTTTCCGCATCTTGTGTATACCCCATAGTTGTGGTTTGATTAAAGATTAGAAGACACGATATTGCTGGGATGGAGCGAAGTCGGACTGAAGCAGTTGTGGTTTGATTAAAGATTAGAAGACACGATATTTCAGGTTTAGCAATTATGGCATATTTCAAAGTTGTGGTTTGATTAAAGATTAGAAGACACGATATTAGTTGGTTCTGTACCTTCTGGTAATCATGTGTTTAAAGCAAGATGTCGTATGAAAAAATGCTTCTTTTTTGCAGTGATAAGGCAAGATTGAAGCATTTTTTTGTTTTAAAATAATTCCAATTGAGAGGGTTGAGGTTCTTTTGGAACTTCGGCACGTCCCCAAAAGTTCATGATATTGCCAAATTGTTTGTCAGTTATTCGGAGTACGCTTACCTTGCCGAAGGGTGGTAAAAGTCTTTTGATTCGTTTTTCATGTACATCAGCACTTTCGCTGCTCGCACAATGCCGCATATAAACAGAATATTGCATCATGGTAAAGCCATCTTTTAGAAGATTTTTTCTAAAGCCGGCAGCATTTCGCCTGTCTTTAATAGTTTCGGTAAGTAAATCAAAAAACACAAATAACCACATAATCCTATAACCGTTTAGCTCCATAATTCTGGATATTTAATCCTTTTCCGTTCGCCAGTATAACATTGTTGTAATGAGCTCGCTGTTTTTTGCAAGCCCACCATTAATGGGCTTTTTTCGGTTTTAAAATACACGGTTCTTGTAAGAACTTGAAGCAGTTTCGATTTGATTTCCGTGGTCAATTCTTGCTCATCAGAATTTTGCATTATAAAATGGACCGCTTCATCGACTGTGGGCCTAAAAGGTTCCATGATGTCATCGGCTAATGCAAAAGCATTGTATTTACTTTTATGGTGAATTCCCAAGGTGTTTAGTAATCCGCTTCCGGATAAAGCTCTAGCAGTGGAGGCTCTCAAAACGGCATAGCCATAATTAAGGAAATTGTTAGGATAATTACCAAATCGCTCTCTTTTAAAATCAATTTCAAAAAAGGATTTCCAATAATATTTAGCGGCAACAGCCTCCATATTGGTAGTATCTCCACTTAACACCTTACTTTCTAGAAACTCAAATACGTTTTTTTTATCTGTGATCCTTTCCAAAAGAATACCTTGATTTTTTATTTTTTCTCTTATGGTTTGTTGCCATAATTTCTTTTTTAAAGGAGCGCTCGCATTAATTTGATGTTTAAATATTTCTTGTTGGATAATATGGCTATTGAGATTTAGTAGCATTCCATTTGGAAGGTGTTTGTCATCGCATATAATACAAGCACAGTTATTGTTGATCAGTTTATTGAGAGCTGGCATACTAATATAGACTTCGTTATGATCAATAATGATATAACCAATATCTTCGATTGGAATGGTTCTTTTTATGCTGTCGGACGTAATTACAAGTTGCTCATTTGAGGTCGTAATAGAACATTTGTTTGTGAAGAATAGTGTTTTTTTTAGCATAAATAGTCTATAAGTAAGGGTGGAATTTGCTAAGTTGCAATAGGAGGGAACTTTAAATATATACAATTCAGTTTGTAATAGGCTGAAAATCTGTAAGATTTTTAAGGCAATAGCTTAATTCTTTTGTTTATAAATCCAAATTATTATGCCAGAACATGTCTTCGAGTTCAACTTCTCAAAATTATAATCACTGCGATTTTGCTGAAGCAATTCACAATAAAGATTATTCCGTTGTGAAAACATTTAAGGCGGTACATTAGTTTGTATCGCCTTTTTTTTATTCTTTGAGGTATATTAATTTCCAAATTTTTATGTTCGACATATTGATATGCACTGTCGCCTCATCTAAAATGGAATTGTCAAACTCCTTAAAATAAGTCTGTGTAATGGTATGGTTTTTATGCCCCATAGAGACGCTTATGATATTATCAACATCACCTTTTTGTTTTAAACAATTTGCAAAACTATTTCTGGCCATGTAACTGGTAATGAAATTTTCGATTCCAAGTATTTCCGCAATCTCTTATAATTCTTTGTTATAGCGTTGAAGAATCTTATGCTTTCTGTTTTCCAACTAGGATTATAAGCTTCCTAAAATGAAATGATGTAATAATTGGTATAAGACGTTGTTTTTAGGAATAATAGGGAAAATATATCTAGTTAATAAGTTACTTGGTTAAAGTTCTAATTTTTAACTTGAAGATTCTATCCATCCAACTTTTACAAGCTGAAGCATACTTGAATTTCTGGTTAATCTAACGAAAGAAAGAATAAGCACGTACTTTTGAAGCATCAGGAAATATAGAATCAAGCAGCTTAAAATAATAAAATAACTTTATTTAATTTTAAAATGTAAAAACAGATACATTTCAATGAGTCTATTTCGCTATATTTGTATTAATTAACAAAATTATGAACAATCCTAGACTTATTCCGACAGAAAAAATTATAGAACGTTTGCGTTATGAAAACCCTTGGTGGATCACTCAAGAAATCCCCAGTGTCTATAAGGACATGTCGAGACGTTTGTACTTTGATTTGTTCTATCCGTTTATTACCGAAACAGACATACGTCGTGCGGTGGTTTTAATGGGGCCAAGACGTGTTGGAAAAACAGTCATGTTATTTCATACCATTGATGAATTGATACGCGACCAAGTTGACCCGCAACGCGTATTTTTTGTTCCTATAGATAACCCTATCTATTTACATTTAAGTCTACAAGACATTTTAGACCTTTGCAAAAAAGCCATCAATATCAATAGTTTAAAAGGCTGTTATGTGTTTTTTGATGAAATACAATATCTAAAGGATTGGGAGCGTCATTTAAAAGTCTTGGTGGACTCCTATCCTGACACCAAATTTGTGGTATCGGGCTCCGCAGCTGCTGCTTTAAAATGGCATAGTACTGAAAGCGGTGCTGGACGGTTCACCGACTTTATGTTGCCTCCTTTAACATTTCAGGAGTTTATCCATTTAAAAAACAGAAATCACCTGATCAAGAAGGATGCTATACAATATGCTAACAAGCAGCTCCCTTACTACATTCCCCATGACATTACGGAGCTGAATAAAGAATTTTTGCAGTATTTGAATTTTGGGGGGTATCCGGAAGTGGTATTGTCTGAAAAAATTCAAAAGGACATGGGACGTTACGTGAAAAATGATATTGTTGATAAAGTACTTCTTCGCGATTTGCCAAGCTTGTATGGTATCAAGGATGTACAGGAATTAAATCGCTTTTTCACTTACATTGCTTATAATACGGGCAATGAATTCTCTTTCGAGACCATGTCTAGGGAGAGTGGCATTCAAAAGGAAACCTTGAAGAAATATTTGGAATATTTAGAAGCTGCTTTTTTAATTAAAGTTTTAAACAAAGTGACTGTAAATGCCAAACGACTAAAACGGATTACGAGTTTTAAAGTTTATCTAACCAATCCATCGCTTCGTACTGCTTTATTTTCTCCCGTTAAGGAAATAGATGAGGAGATGGGTAATATGGTGGAAACTGCGATACTTTCCCAATGGATGCATCGCGAAAATCTGGATTTAACTTATGCACGTTGGAAGGAAGGAAGGGTTGAAGGTGAAGTAGATTTAGTTCTGGTTGATGATAAGAAATTTAAACCCGTTTGGGGTGTGGAAATTAAATGGAGCAATCGATTTTACGAAATGCCACAAGATTTAAAGAGTTTAATCCATTTCTGTAAAGCCAACGCATTGAATAGTGCTTTAGTTACTACTATTGATAGGTTAGGAACAAAGGAAGTGAGCGATTTAAGTTTTACTTTTCTGCCTGCTTCTGTGTATGCCTATAACATTGGCGAAACAACGTTGAGAATCAAGTCTACTAGCTACTAAACTATCAAGATCATGAAATCAGTTATACATAAAGCATACGTTGTCGCTAACATTCGTTTGAATTACTACTGAAAGGAATTAGAAATGATACACCTGAAAATGATCCTCTCATGACAGCACTTATAGAGGTCAGTGATATTATCGAACACTATGAAGAAATCCATTTTTCAATACGGTCTGATTACTTCGGTTCGATTTGTGCCAGTGCTTTCGGTTCATAGTTCCATGCATTTTGGTCCAAACTGTGCCGTTTTTTGCCTGTGTGCTAAAAACCTATAACGGTTCAATTTGTGCCACTTTGAAAGATCGAGGATAGTTACCTTGTCGCCCAAAACGAGCGATATGGCCAACACACTTGATCCAATAGTGAAGTGATTTCTGAAAATCTTAGAGCATTCAAACAGCGTTCTTATACTGCGTCTAGAGACTTTTACGACCTCTATCATTTAACCCAAGAGTTTTATATGGAAAATTGGGAAATGGTCATTCCTATTTTTATAAAAAAAATGATGCATAAAAAATTGGAATATCAATCGCCTGATGATCTCATAGATGGTTCTAAAATAACAAATGTAAAACGTGCCTGGAGAACTAGTGTAGCCCACCAAATTACAGAAGCACATCTAGCGCAAACGAAAATTACAGAAATAGTAGCAGACGGTATTAAAATGTATCTACCTAATGATAAAACTTTAAAGTAAGTTCAAATCTGAAACGTTCAAAAAAAAAATGGCATCGGCCTAGTCTCGCTTTGTTTAACGAATCCTTATTTTTAACAAAGGATCAAATACCGAGATGATAAACATAATAACTTTATAGACCAATATTTCATTTATGTAGGTATATGTATTGATATCAATAAAATAATCGAAATTCAAGGTAAATGTGGGCGAAGTCTAAAATTAATTATGTACAAAAACAAAAGTTTAATTATCATCTTTTGGAGCTATTTTCTCCGGAATATAGAGAATTTCATCAGGTAAAGAAGTTTCCAAAATGTCTCGACTAGAAAAGCCTACCTCCAATTCCTGACCCATGTAATCTTCATAATAGAGTACTTGTAAATCATGGAATCCGGCATCAAGAGCAACCTTGCCTTCTCTGCGACGTGAACTATGGCCACCATCATTATCCACAATTTCTTGGCCGTCAATGAAGAGCTTAGAACCATCATCAGAGATGGTATAAAAACGATATACGCCCTTTTCAGGGATTTTTATTTGAGTACGGAAATCATATCCAAAATGATCTTTAATGGGAGCTTCCTTAATAGAGAAGTTCCTCATATTTCCTTCTTTAACTTTTTTCCCCGAAGTAACCTGATTTGTCATTTTAAATTTTCCTTCATAATAGGTGTAAGCAACGCCCTGAGCTTTTGGCTTTACATTTTTTGCGGGTAAATAGGTCATTGTTTTCTCGTCAAAGGATGTAATGCCAGAAGGGTAGTGGTAAGTGTCTTCATTTCCTGAAGGAGTAACGATCCATGTGTCAAATTGAGGTTTACCCTCAAATATTTCAATGATGCGGCCGCCTCTTTCTAACGATCCATAGGCATCAGTGCCTGTTACGCGTCCATAACCTAAGGCTATGTCATATTCCATTCCAATATAATCATTGTTATGATCATGTCCAGCAAAGACTCCCATAACATCCTGCATGTCGATAAATGCGTTAAACAATCCTGAATTTATGGTTGGTGAAGACACCCCACTTTCAAGTTTTTTTCCAAAGGTTGTTTCGCGACCAACTACATTATTATATTCGAGAAGTGGAATGTGGAAAAAGGCCAATGAAGGGATGGGACTACCACCATTATTTTGTGTGAACTGCGTACTTTGCTTCCTGTACCATTCTATCTGGTTAAAATGAATCCAATCGTAGTGGCCGTAATTATTTTCTGGCGTGTAGTCATTGGAATCGAAACAATAAAGCAGAGCTGCAATATCATTTTTAGAGTTGTAAATTGAAATTACATTATTGCCCATTCCCATAATGTCTTTTGGGCCCTTATCTCCGATATAATAGGGCGATTTCAATAGAAGATCGTACATGTCATCTTTAATTAAATGCTCTGGATCGTGATTTCCCATTGTTACAGTAAAAGGTGTTTTAGCATTCTCAAAAATACTAATTACTGATTTCCATCCATCCAATGCAGGGTCACCTGTTACGATGTCGCCAGTCAAAATTGCGAGATCAGGCATTTCCGATTTTAAAACTGACTGAATGGTTGTGGTTGTTTGAGAGGAATTCGCCGAGTTTGGCATCCAGTGGATATCCGTAAATTGTACAATTTTAAATTTTCCATCTTTAAAAGTAAATTGCTTTTGGCCATAAGCCTCTGAATGGAGAGTTACAACCCAGATAAGCAAAAGTATAAGTGTTTTTTTCATGTTTATTTGTTTTAATTAATTGATTTCGATTTCATCAAGAGCAAGTTTGCTTTGTTCCCCCTCCCGATAATATCCATTTGGTATAAGGCCTCCACTTAATATTTCTAATCTGACAAACAATGCTTCAATCTCAGGAAATGTTATCGATACAGGAAATCTAGTGCCCTCTGTTGGAGATAAATCGTAAGTAAGTTCCTTTTGCTTTTTCTCAGTATAAGTCACTCCATCCAATGATGTTGAAATTTTTATAGAACGGGATGGCCAGGTGTAATTCACTGGTCGCCATAAAAACGAAGTTGCGAGTTCGCTGATTAAACTTTTAGTCTCTAAAGCCAGGTTAATTTGAATTGTATCTTGACGATAGCTTACCCAATGGCGCATGTTATTTGCATATCCCCGAATGCCATCCGTTAGTCCAAAACCTTCATTTACGTTTTCCGATAGGGGTTCCGGTATGCTCACATATTTGCGACCCGTAGCTTTGTTTACAACAAAACCTTTGTTGGTTATTTTCCCTTGGGCAACACCATTATTATATACTGCAGCATAAATTGTGGCATCCTCTGTTATAATTATTGGCTTGGTGTATGCTGATGATGAGGTGGTTACTATGGAGTCGTTAACTGAATAGAATATTGTGGTGTTGGGACTGAAAGTTTTTAATGCCACTTCAAATTTACTACTTGTAGGGTTCCAGGCACCAGTTAGATTTACATCATAAAAATTGCGCGAAGCATTAACTCCATAATAATCTAAACGCTTAAAATTCTTTGCAAGTCTGAGGGTAAAATCATCAAAATTTTTGTTCTTAAGTTGAGTCCATTGTACTTCTGCCATGGCTAATAATCTTGGGAAAGTCATATATTCAAAATATTCAGGTGTTTGAATATATTCGCCCCATATATTGGCCTGTGTTCCAATGATGTAAGATTGTTCTTCAATTGTTAGTTCATTAGGAAGTGGATTGTAAGCATATACATTATCTAAAGGCAAGAAACTACCTATAGCTAATGGCGCAAATTCAGGGTCTTCTTGGTAATGATCAAAATAACATTCATCACCAGGAGTCATAATTACCTTATGTTTTTGTTTTGCTGCAAGTATGCCACCTTTTTCTCCTCGCCATGACATGACTGTTGCATTGGGAGCCAATCCACCTTCGAGTATTTCATCCCATCCGATGATGTCTCGACCTTTTTTATTTACAAACTTTTCAATTCTATGGATAAAATAGCTTTGTAATTCCTCTTCATTTTTAAGTCCTTCTTTCTTGATCAAAGCTTGACAATCAGCGCATTTTTTCCAAGCTTTCTTTGGGCACTCATCGCCACCAATATGTATATATTGGCTTGGAAATAGTTCGATGACCTCAGTTAAAACATCTTCAAGAAATGCAAATGTGTTTTCTTTGGGACAGTAAACTTCATCGAAGATATCAAAGCGTTCACGTACTTTGTAATCTTTGCCTAAACCGCATGAAAATTCAGGATATGCGGCTAAAGCTGCCGAGGAATGTCCAGGCATTTCTATTTCAGGTATTACAGTAATGAAACGATCGGAAGCATATTGCACAATTTCTTTAATATCTTCTTGGGTGTAGAAACCTCTTTTTTCAATACCATCATAGCGATATGGCCAGTAGTAGTCTGAATGACCAACCTGAGTTTGACTGCGATATGAACCTATTTCTGTTAGTTTGGGATATTTCTTTATCTCAATTCGCCAGCCTTGATCATCCGTAAGATGCATATGCAGGCGATTAAGCTTGTAAATTGCCATCATATCAATAAACTTCAACACAGTTTCCTTTGGTAAGAAGTTTCGAGCAACATCCATCATTGCGCCGCGATAAGGAAAACGTGGAGCGTCTTTAATACTTACTGCTGGTAGCTCTATTTTGCTAATGCCTTTTTTAGAAGTATTAAGTATTTCTTCAGGCATTAATTGAATTAATGTTTGAATACCATAGAAAAAACCTGCTCCTGTGTTGTTTGATTTGATTTCAATTTTGTCTGATGTTATATTCAAGTTGTATGCTTCATCGGCTAAAGAATTATCAACTATAAAACTAAGAGTTGATGGGGTTTCTTCTGATATCATATTGACCGCGATAGAAGTATTTCTTAGAACATCTTTAAAGTATATAAATAGAGAAATTAACGAAGAATCTGAAGGCATTGATACAGTTAGTTGATCTTGTATAATCAATTGGCCTGATTTTACCGTTATCTCATTAGGGAGCGGAATGAGATTATATTCATTTGGTGAAATGTCTTTGTTGTTATTACAGGAAAGGACATATAATGATGCAATTAGAATAATTATAATGTGCTGTTTCATAATGTCGAGGCTAAAATATGAGGATGTTCCTTCAAGGTTTTTATTACAAGTTCCCCAAACAAAGTGTTTACCCAAGCAAACCAAGAACGTGTGAATTTTGAAGCATCGTCACAGTGGAAAGATTCATGCATAAAACCTGTATCTCCATCCGTATCTTTTAGTTGTTTTAAACATGCTTTGATCTCTGTGGGATTATTGGATGTTAGACCTTTCATAATGATACTCATGGGCCAAACGTAATCGAGTCCAACATGTGGCCCGCCAATTCCTTCTCCAGCTTTTCCTTTAAAGAAGTAGGGGTTATTGTCACTCCATATTAATGCTCTTGTTTTTAAATACGTCACATCATCGAACGTGCAATAGCCTAAATATGGAGCAGATAAAAGACTAGGGATATTTGCATCATCCATACAAAGGGCATTTCCAAAACCATCAACTTCGAAGGCATATATTTCTCCACCAATCGGATGATTAACAATGCCATGCTTTTTGATGGCATTATCAACTTCCTGGGCTAATTCAGAACATTCATTTGCAAATTGCATATTGCCTAACACGGTAGTTTCTATTTCAGATAATTGACGTAATGATACCACTGCAAACATATTTGAGGGGATCAAAAAACCGTACTGTGTAGAATCATCAGATGGACGGAAAGAGGAAACAATCAAACCAACAGGCTTAGTAGGTGCTCCCCAACCGTTATTTATTTGTGAGTCCGTTGGGCGATCGCAATCGCGAGTAAAGCTATAGGGACCTAAACTGTCTTTTCGTTGCTGTTCTTTAAAGGTTTTTACAACCAACTTCATTGATTTGTGCCAATTTTCATCAAATATGGAAGTGTCACCTGTTATTTTCCAGTAATGATAAGCGAGTCGAATTGGGTAGCAGAGCGAATCTATCTCCCACTTCCGTTCGTGAAGCTCTTTGGACATATATTGCGTATTGTCCGTTTCCCAATAACTTCCAATCGGACCGTCATTAAAAGCATTTGCATAGCGATCAATTTGGATACAATTTGTTTGTCTATTGATCAAACCGGCAATCATCAACTGTAATTTTTTGTCTTCAGTCATTAATTGAAGATATGGCCAAACTTGTGCTGAGGAGTCTCTTAGCCACATGGCCTCGATATCGCCAGTTATAATAAATGTATCAGGCCGACCATCCTTTTCAGAGTGCTTTACGGTTGTGTCAAGGGTATTTGGGTAGCAGTTTTCAAACATCCAACTGAGTTTATCATCCTTAATTTTTCCTTTGGTTTGTTTTATGGTATTTTCAACTGCAGAAGAAATAAAGTTTCTTTGCTTTAAAGGTGGACGTTTTGAAACATAGTTATTTTTATCAGTTGATGAAGATGAAAATAAAGACGATGGATAAATTGTAGTTGCAGCTAGGCCTAAAGTTCCGACGGTAATAAAATCACGTCTGGATATATTTTTTTTATTGAAAGTCATTATTTAATAATTTTTTATGTCAGGAGTTACTTGAATAATCTTTGTCTTATCACCATAATGCACTAACAAATCAAATGAAATATTAGAGTCAATGGATATTTTAGGTTCCTCATTAGCAGAGCGTCTTGCTTTTGATTTAAAGGATATGAGACCATCAGGACCAAACGGATAACGTTCTATACCATTCGCTTCGATTAAATTCATATCCCAAATAATCTGTTCTTTTGTGTAATCGGCTCGTATACCAATTATGAATTCTATTAATCCGGCAATAGGCGGTAGACCTGTCCACCCTACAAAATCTTTTCTAGCCATAAATCCTGGCTCTGCACTTTCTGGAGCATAGTATTCCCAAAAGGTTCCTGTGTTTTTATAGACCTCTAATATTTGCTTATAGTGATTTAATGCAATCTCTCTTGATTGCTTTTTATAACCTTTATTCATAAGTCCGGTCATCACCATATAATTTGTTCCGGGCCATATTCCTCCTTGCCAATAACGTCCGTTTTCCTTGTATTTCGGATTATCTGCCGAAAGTGAAGGAACACGGAATTGGCGGTTAAATGTTTTTGGATTATCTAGTTCCTTTACCAATAAATCCAACTGACTGCTATCCAGTACATCAGAAAACAAAGCCCAATAAGCTCCAATTCCTTTAGTTGTCGAGAGAGAGCCATCCGCATATTGATCGTAAAGGAAACCTGTTTCTTTATCCCATAAGTTTTCTTGGATATATTTTTTCAGCATTACCGCTTCATCTTCAAACTCTTCTATTTCTTGCCATCTTTCGAGATGAAATCCCATTTCAAGCAATAGATTAGCCGTAAATAGTTGCTGCAGGTTTGTGTCCAGCCAGACCATGTGGCCATTGCTATATATCATATTATAACCCGGTTGAACGCGTGGCATATTATCCATACCAGTACCCCATCCACTTGACCAATAAGCGCCGTTTCTCCAAGTACGATTGAGTTTTAACCACTTATAATATCCAACCAAAGCTGGAAAAATTTTATGTAAACGTTCAGTATCGCCAAATTGTTTATAATATGCTATTTCGCTCCATGGCATGAGATTTGGACCAGTACTTACAGGATCATAGCGTTCAAATGAATCAGCCCCATCAGCTTGTATTTCTCTACAAATAAATCCATCTGGATGTTGCTTGGCATAAAAGTTATCCAGGGTTTTTTGAAATGGGAAAAAGCGTTCTCCATAACGGGCAAACATGAGCATAAAAGAGGAATCCCACATAAAGATATTGCCGTTGTAAGCGGTGTCAAGATAGCTAGAAACAAAACCAGACCCTTCCTGAGGTGCACGTATATTGCCAATGGCAATTTCCCATGCTTTCCAATACATTTCTAGTTCTTTCGCATGACCATCCCAAATAGGAGCAGGTAAAATCTTTTTTGCCTCTTCAAAGCTTTTTGGCTGAATGGTTTGGGGTTTTGCAATACGAAACTCATTTTCTGCAACAAGCGGTTCTTTTAAATAGGTGTTTTTATATGGTAAATTATATTTTTTATCATTACCACTAGTCTGGGCTTCAATTCCAGTAAATATTATGCAAAATAAAAATAATAGAATTTTGGAAGGAATAAGGTTTTTCTTCATCACACAAGGCTTTTATAAATTAAGTAGTTCTTTTATTTTATCAAATATTGCGGTGTTTTCATAGATGCCGTTAAATTTTTCTGAACCAGGACCAAAGGCATATACAGGTACCATCGCACCACTATGACCGTCAGTTGAAAATTTGCATACAATACGACCTTCTTCTTTATCACCGTCGATCAATGTAAGTCCCCCTGTTTCATGATCCGAAGTAACAATAACAAGCGTTTCTCCATCTTGGGCAGCCCATTCGTATATTTTACCTATGGTACGATCAAAATCTAGGGTTTCTTGCATTAACAAATCCAAGTCATTGAAATGACCATAGTCATCAAGCTGCGAGCCCTCGATCATCATAAAAAAGCCATTGGCATTCTGATTTAGCAATTCAATTCCTTTTAATGACGCTCTTGCCAATAGATCGCCTCGAAGTTTTGGTAGGGGAGTATCAATGCTATCAACAACGGCGAATACTTTACCACTTTTAATTTTAGCTACCTCATCCCAATTCCGAGAGATTTGATAACCTTTGTTCGATAATTCTTTGAAGATATCGCGTCCGTCTTCTCTGTTCTCAAAAAGTTTAGCGCCTCCACCAAAAACATAATCAGCATTGCAGTTAATATAATCCGTTACAATTTCTGCTTCATTTTCTCTATCGATATTATGACAGCAGAAAGAAGCCGGCGTTGCATCCCATAAACGACAGGTTACTGCAATACCAGTTGATTTGCCGTTTTCAGATGCAAGGTCAATAATTGATTTAAGGGGCTTACCTTCAGTATCCACACCGACATAATGATAATTAGTTTTTTGGCCAGTAGCCATTGCTGTAGCGCTTGCGCCCGAATCAGTAATCAGTTTATCTGCGCAATAGGTTTTAGCTAAACCTACAACTTGACAGTTGTCTAAATTTAGTTTTCCTCTATTAGCAGTCCAAGCGGAATAGACATGCATTAAACTCATGCCATCTCCTATCATTAGAATAACATTCTTTACTTTTTTTCCATCTGGGGGTGTTAAGTTCGGTACGTCATAAGGGGTTTCTAATATATAGGTCTGAGATTCTGTATAGCGATCTTGTGCCATTAGTATACCAGGAAACATTGGTAATAATAGAGCGTATAGTAGGCTCTTAAATATTAACTTTTTCATGCTTTACTTTTTTAATTCTGATTTATTTTAATTCTACACGTACTAATATCGGAGTGTGGTCTGAGAGAAAGATATCATTATCTGTTTCTGCTAATACACCATATTTTGATATTTCTATATCTTTACTTATAAATATATAATCAATCAAAGGGCGTTTCTCAAATGGAATTTTTCCAAAGTCATGAAAGCTCCAAGATGGACCATAAACTAAAGGGGATATCGAGCGTGAATCAATTAAATGATTCTCATTAGAAGTATTAAGAATAGTTTTTATAACTACCGAATCGGGCTCTGCATTGAAATCTCCCATAAGTATAACAGGTATGCCATTGGCTAATTCAGAGAGTTTGTTTAATATTAATGTCACACTCTCTCTGCGAGCAACCACTCCAACATGATCAAAATGAGTGTTCATGGTTAGTACTTCCTTTCCTGATTTAAGATCTTTTAACTTCGCCCAAGATGCAATTCTTTCACAGGCGCCATCCCATCCTTTTGATCCTGCGATTTCTGGTGTTGCACTCAACCAGAAATAACCACTTTCAACAACTGAAAATCGATTTTTCTTATAAAAAAGGGCACTGTATTCGCCTTTTTCTTTACCATCTTCGCGTCCAACGCCGACGGACTCATAATCAGGTAGCAATTTTTTCAAGTCTACCATTTGATTATGTAGTACTTCTTGTGTTCCAAGTATATCGACATCATGAAATAAAATCGAATTTGCTACGTATTCTTTTCGGTATTGCCAGTTATTCATGCCATCCTCAGGATTATCATATCTGATATTGAATGTCATTATATTTAATTTAGCTGACGGGTGATTTTGTTTTTTAACTTCACCGCATGAGATTGCGATAACGGATAATAGGATTAAAATTATCTTTTTCATTTTCTTTATGTTTATTAATTATGTAGAGACTATCACCATTTAAATGTAAGGTATAGATCACTTTTTTTTTAATATGACCGAAAATTATAACTCGTGATTTTTGATTGCATAAAACAACCATATTCCAAAAAATAATAATTTCGTGGGTTCTAAGTATTATTAAGCTTTTTAGTCCTCACAACAAGTATCATGATAATAATGGTGGCAGCTCTTAATTTTAGATTGCCATTGAAGTAATATTTTGTGCAACCTTTGACTTCCCATGTTTATATCCAAACCAAACAATATAAGTGTAGCAAACCACAATAATCAACAAGGCATTTTTAAACGCTATGATATCTGTTAAATAGCCAAATGCTGGTGGGATGATGGCACCACCAACAATAGCGGTACATAGCAAACCTGAAGCTTTAGGTTTTAAATGGCCAATACCATCAATGGCTAGTGTAAATATTGTTGGGAACATAATGGAATTGAATAAGCCCACTGCGAGAATACTCCACATGCTTATTAAGCCAACAGTACTTATTGACAAAAGGATTAAACTAATAGATATAGCTGCGAAAATAGCCAACACTTTTCCTGGCTTCATAACTCTTGTTAAATATGCGCCTGCAAATCGACCAAGCATGGCACCCGACCAATAGAAGGTTACAAAAACGCCCACAACTGCTTTGTCATCTTTCCCAGTTAGTCCTGAATTAAGTATGGTTTCTGCAATTGATTTCATGATAGCACTTTCTTTTATTACCGAGACCAAATTCATGTCTAAAAAGTAGTTGACCAAATAACTTCCTATAGCTACTTCGGCACCAACATAAAAAAAGATTCCCAAAACACCTTGCATGAGTTTTTTATTTTTAAAGGCTTCAGTATAAGTTCCTGTGGATGTTTCAGAAATCATTTGTGGTAATTTCGCGAATAAAAATATGAACGCTATCAATCCTATAAAAAGTGCCAATCCTAAAAATGGAGTTTGTACAGCAGCAGCCTCTGAGGCCAAATAAGCTTCTTTGGTAACAGTGTCTAATCCAGCTATTTCGTCTTTGCTTTTTATGACATCGCTTAAGATAAATAAAGCACCAACAGCTGGGGCTACTGCTGTTCCTAGAGAATTAAAGGCTTGCGAAAAATTTAAACGACTCGAAGCAGCATCTTCTGAACCTAATACGGCAACAAAAGGATTGGCGGCTACTTGCAAAACAGTAATTCCTGCTGCCAAAATAAAGTAGGCCAACATAAAAACACCAAAAATACGGTATGAAGCTGCCGGATAAAACAGTAAACAGCCTACGGCCATGGTCAACAGTCCTAAAACAATACCTCGTTTATAGCCGATTTTTGAAAGAATATAACTTGCTGGAACGGATAATAAAAAGTAAGCGCCAAAAAACGCAAATTGTACTAAGCCTGCTTGGAAATATGTTAATTCGAAGAGTTCACGTAACCGTGGAATTAACGAATCAACCAATACCGTAATAAATCCCCAGAGAAAAAATAGAACGGTCAATAGAATGAATGCTGAGCGATATGATTTTTGGTTTGACATAATTTATTTCTTAATGCTAGTTGAAGAATTATTTAATAAATAAAACGGATGCTGGTATTGGAACTAATTCAGTTGATGATGGAGTTATCCACGACCAGCTTAAATGTTGTCCTTCATAATCTTCAAAATAATACAGTGTGTAAGGATGAAACCCTTTTTTCAGAGCAATGGTACCAAAAGCAGGGATCGCCGAGTGGGAACCATCATTGTCCACTATTTTTTCTTCGTGTAAGAACAGAACGCTTCCATCGTCTGAACGCGTTTGGAAAGTATAGACGCCATCTTCAGGAACATTTATTAAACCCGAAAAAATATACCCAAAATGATCTGCCTGTTTGGCATTCTCTATATTAGGTTCATCCATAATGCCAGTGTCTAATAAGAGAGATTTTTCAATGTCTGATACATATTTGTAAACACCTTCGTAATATTTATATGAAGTTCCATTTTGTAGGGACTGAATGTTTAGTGCGGGTCTCAACTCTGCCTTTGTAGCTTTTATGGATAAGGTCCTACTTGGACTGAATCCTTCTTTAAAACCTATCGCTTTAATTTGGGTAGTCTGTTTTAAACTAATTGGTTTTTCATACATAGGGGAGTTCTTAGTAGGATCACTACCATCTAACGTATATCTGATCTGAGCACCTTGGGTAGCAGTGCCGAAGGCAACATTTATATCATCTAAAAATAAGTTTAGATCTTTGTCAACAAAAGGGATTGAAACTATGCTGTTTGTAGTCAGTGAATAGGGGGATGTTTCAGGAGTAGTTCCCCTTTTCATGTTCGGTTTAGAGGTTAGTGTAAAACGAAGTTCGCCACCCTCCATCAGTTGTTTGTAAGTAATAAAGTTTTGATTGATTTCTTTTCCGTTTAACTCGACTTTGTCAATATAAATATTGTTTTTAGTGTCATTTCCTAGAATTTGTAACGTGTTTCCATTGGCCAACTTTAGTGTAGCTTCCTCAAATAATGGAGTGGTTAATGTAAACTCTGTGCTGCCAGGGGAAACGGCATACAAACCTAAACTTGTCAGAATATACCATGCAGAAATCTGACCGCAATCTTCGTTACCACTAATTCCTTCAGGTGTAGGTTGATACATCTCATCTAGTATACGGCGTGTCATTGCTTGGGTCTTCCATGGTTGCCCTACATAATTGTAAAGAAAGGCCATGTGGTGACTTGGTTCATTGCCATGAGCGTATTGTCCAATTAAACCAGTAATGTCAGACATAGTCCCATCAATTTTGGAATCAACAGTAAATAATGAGTCCAATGATGAAATAAAAGAATCTTTTCCTCCAAATTGTTGAACCATTCCATTAACATCATGCGGAACGAAAAATCGATATTGCCAGGCTGTAGCTTCTGTATATTCTCTTCCAACCTCAAACGGATTAAAAGATTTTTCCCAATTCCCATCCATTTTTTTACCTCGGAAGAATTTAGTGGCGCCATCAAAAACATTTACATAATTTTGTGAGCGTTCAATATATGTTTTAAAAACATCTTCTTTCCCCATGGCTTTTGCCATTTGGGCAATAGTCCAGTCATCATAGGCAAATTCTAACAGACATGATACAGACTCTTTCTTTATGTTGGAAGGTATAAAACCATACTTTATATAATAGTCTGCTCCTTTTTTGTTCTTTTCGGAAGAAATTATCATGGCCTCTAAGGCTTTTTCTGCGTCAAAACCCTTAATGCCATTCAAATAGGCATCTGCAATTACAGATACGGAATGATAACCAATCATAGTACCAGTTTCTCCTGCGGAAAGCGGCCAAATTGGAAGTTCATCTGTAACATCGTAAATATCCAGAAAGGATTTGATTATATCATTAACCAAAGTGGTGTCTATCAAAGTCATCATAGGATTCCATGCACGAAATGTGTCCCATATTGAAAGTGTCGAGTATTTTTTTTCGTTTTTACCCAATTTTCCGATACTCATATCATGACGTCGATAATCACCATTTACATCATTCACAATGTTAGGTGCCACCATAGCATGATACATTGCAGTGTAGAAATTTGTAAGTTCATCTTCACTTCCTCCGCGAACACTAATCGCAGAAATAGATTCAGACCATATTTTGCGTGCTCCTTTATGAACGGCATCAAAATCAAAATTTACAACATCATTTTCTAAGTTCTCACGCGCATTTTCAGCACTTACAATTGATAATCCAACTTTTACAATAATTGTTTTGTTTCCTTTAAAATTAAGTACCGCTTGTAAATCATTACCCATGATTTTCTTGCTTGAGGGAACACGTTTTTTTGAATTAATAAAATCTACTGATTCAAAAGGTTGCGAAAATTCTGCAACAAAGTAAATGTATTGGTTATCTACCCAACCTCTAGTTCTCCGCATTCCCACAATTTCATTTTTCGAAGTTGCTTGTAATTCTGCCTCATAAATAAATTCGTCGTCCAACAAATGCGCTAGGTCGATAATTATTGATGCTTGTTTGTCTTTTGGGAAGGTATAACGGTGTACTCCTGCGTACGTAGTTGCTGTTAATTCAGCTTTTATATTTTCGTCTTTTAGCAAAACAGAATAGTAACCAGCTGAAGCTTTTTCATCCTTATGAGAAAAGGTAGCGGGTTTATAGATATCCCCTGTATTATTAAGATTGATTTCTGTTGTCGTAGGTCGAAATAATATATCTCCAAAATCTGTAACTCCAGTACCACTCAAATGAGTATGTGAAAAGCCTAAAATAGTGGAATCATCATAATGATAACCGGAGGCGGCGTCCCAATTACCGCGACGTGTGTCTGGGCTTAATTGAACGGCCCCAAATGGAACCGTTGCACCAGGGTAAGTATGCCCATGAAATCCTGTGCCAATCATTGGGTCTATATAGTCAATAGGACTCTTTTTTGTTTGAGCGTATACGCCAAGAATTACTATGAAATAAAATAGACTTGTTAATTTTAATTTTTTCATAAAGTGTTAATAATTTAAATGTTTTTATTGATCGATACGATATATCAAATAATACAATCAACCCTATTTTATAAGGTTTTTTATAATGCTATTGATAATGTACGATTGCTTAAATGTCGCGTAATACAAAACCAGTTGTGATATTTTTTAAGTCATCTCAACAACTGGTTTTAAGTTTTTGCGAACTAAAGTATTACTTCATCCTATTTTTTATGAAATAGGATATATTTAAAAATTAGTAACCGATATTTTGTTTAATTACACCTTGACTGTCATCAATCATGTTTCTAGGAATTGGGAAAACATGATTAACCGATGGATCAAAATTACGAGCTGGCCATATTTCCACTACAGATGTTTTTGCTTTTATGGTAGTGCTGTTGTCTGATTCGGAAACACCCGTTGTTTTGAAACCATGTAGAGGTTTTGAATAAGCTTCTTTAGCATCGCCCCAACGGACTAAATCTAAGTGACGATTTGTGAGTTCGCCTCCTAGTTCGACTCTTCTTTCATTTTTTAAATCTTGTTTTGATGCATTTGAAATGGCTTGTAAGCCTGCGCGAGTTCGAACCATATTAAATGGTTCATCACCATTTTTGCCTTGCCAAATAAGTGCTTCTGCTTTCCAGAGTAGAACTTCTGAAAAACGAATCAATGGAATGACCAATCTTGTTGTCATATTATTACCATTTGGATTAACTGTAGTTCCAATGGCATTCTCAGGACGAAATGGATCCATATATTTGTTAAACTGCATGCCTGAAGAACTTTGAATGGAAGAATATAATTTATCAGTACCTAAATATTTAAACGCATCACCTGGAGCTAGAATCGTTACAGAACGGCGTTGGTCATTTGGTTCAAAAGCATCGTAAAGTTCTTTTGTTGGCATGAAATACCCCCAGCCATTATATAATCCCCAACCTTTGTTTTCTAACATAACTCCTGGAAGTTTGGATCCATCTTCTTCATTGCCCGTCCATCCATAAATGTATTCAGAACTAAAATTGTTTTCAATTTTAAATACATCAGCATAGTTGTTTAAAAGTGCGTGGTGTGGAATGACAAGATCACAGTACTCAACCACTTTCTGATAATAGGTTTCATCGTATTGTGCGTTATATAACGCAGCTTTTGCAACGTACGCAAATGCCGCAGTTTTATGAGGTCTTCCCCATTGTGATTTATCCCAATCTTGTAGAAATGGAAGCATAGAAGCCGCTTTTTCAAAATCACTAATTATCATTTTATAATTGTCACTTACACTTTTCGCTCTTGGTTGATTCATGTTATCAAAAGACGTTTCTTCAGTAACGATGGGTATTCCTCCATTCAAATCATTATCTCCATAAT
The DNA here is from genome assembly GCF_007997285.1 of Gelidibacter salicanalis. Classification (GTDB taxonomy): domain Bacteria; phylum Bacteroidota; class Bacteroidia; order Flavobacteriales; family Flavobacteriaceae; genus Gelidibacter; species Gelidibacter salicanalis. The sequence continues at coordinate 338,401 of NZ_VORX01000003.1, read as the reverse complement.
ATGGAGCTATCCACAAATACGCCCAACCTCTTAAAAAGTAAGCTTGTCCTAAAACTTTGTTTTTAACATCTTGACTAATATCCATGCTAGGGACATTGGCAATAATGTCGTTGGCTTTTTTAATAATTTGATACATTGTAGGCCAATTATCCATATTATCTCGTTCGCCATATTGGAAGTTTTTAATCAGAGCAGCTTGTGATTGATTTCGGCCTGTTACCATGTCATCACTGACGTTGACGTACCACATCATTCCACGCCCGGTGATGGACTCAGTTGCAGTCCAAAAATAAAGTCCATCGGCTGCGTCAAAAGCATCTGCTTCAGTTCTCCACATAACAGATGTAGAGGGTTCTCCTTTTTCTTCAAAAGTTAAAAAATCTTCACAATTTGTAAAAAGCATTCCTACAAAAGTGATTAATATTAATTTATAGATATGTTTATTCATTTTTTAGTCGTTTTAAAAATTTATGTTTGAAACGTTAAAAGTTTAGATTTAATCCAAAGTTGATTATTCTTGATATAGGATATCTTCCACCATCAAGTCCCAAGCGGCCAACTTCAGGATCCATACCACTATATTTAGTGTATGTAAATAAGTTTTCACCACTTGTATATATTCTAATTGAAGTGTTTTTGGACCATTTACTGAGAACACTAGGGGGAACGGTATAACCTATAGTTAAGTTTTTTAAGCGTAAGTAACTGCCATTTTCTAAAAAGTAGTCCGACAGAGTAGTATAGTTTCCATTGGGATCGTTTACAATAACTCTTGGTGTATTTGAGTTTTCATTAAAGGTATAGCTGTTAAGTAGTTCTTTCGATAAATTCCAGCCTGTTTCAGTGGCGTACGACATAACCTTAGCACCATTAAATATTTTATTACCACCAACACCCTGCCACTGCATAGAAAAATCAAATCCTTCCCATTCTGCTCCAAGATTTAGGGCGTAAGTTAATTTAGGCGCGTAGCTATCCATATAAACGCGATCATCTTCATTAATGATTCCGTTGCCATCAACATCTCTGAATCGGATATCTCCAGGCTTAGCGTTCATCTGAGCACCAGTCCATGTGCCACTAACTTCACGTCCGTTTTCTGCATTGTGAGTGTCAACTTCTGCTTGAGATCTGAAAATACCATCTGTAGGAATAAGAAAATAAGAATACCAAGATTCTTTTACAGCAGAACGTAATGGTCTAAATCCTCTGATGTCATCTCTATGAGCTAAATACTCAATGTCTCCTAAATCAAGTAATTGATTTTTTAAAGTTGCGAAATTGGCTCCAACATTGAAACGGACATTTCCGATTTTATCCGAGTAGGTTGCGGCAAATTCAAATCCGGAATTTCTCACTTTGCCAACATTTCCTTTTGGTGCTACTTCAATACCAGCAGTAGGGGATACTACTAAATCTTCAATAAGGTCTTTGGTGTCTTTGCGAAACCAATCCATTACAAAAGTAAATCGATCATCAAATAAATTTAAGTCGAAGCCTAAGTCAATTTGTTCGGTAGTTTCCCAACGAAGATTTGGGTTTAGGAACGTATCTAGGCTAATCCCTTTCACAGGTGTTTGCGCTTGATCACCAAAGTAAGTAAACCACGGAGACTCTGAAAACTTAATGTTATTAGCATAATAACCAACGGATGAAATATTCCCAATACGACCCCAACTTCCTCTAAATTTTAATAGGTTAATACTTTCGCCCAGCTTTTCAAAAAATGGTTCTGATGATAGTTTCCATCCCGCAGATACAGCAGGGAAAACTTGAGAACGATTATCTTTGGACAATCTAGATGTAGCATCATACCTTAAACTTCCTGTAAAAAAATAACGGTCATCATAAGAATAGGAAGCTCTACCAAAACTAGAAACCTTTGATTGTTCCCAAAAAACCTCTGTAGGCTTATCTTTAGACCAATTATTACCATTTACAAAAATCTGTGCCCATGAATCTTCTCGAGAGAAATCATAAACGGTCGTGCTATTGGCTCTATGATTATCATAACCCATAGTATAGCCAGCCATTAAATTAAAGCGATGTTCATTGTTGAGTTGAGCTGAGTAAGTTGCTACGGATTCCCATAACCAATTATTGGAAAGTGAGTTGAAAATGTTTCTGCTATTTTCATCTTTTGGATTTCCTATTTCAGTAACTCTTTTAGAGAAATCTTCATAGCGATCAGAGTTATATCCAACCGTAAAATTTGAAGTAAATGTCAAGCTGCTAATTGGTTTGATTGTTATAGTTGATGTTGACATTAGTTGATGAGACGGACGGTTTTGAGTTAGCCTTTGGAGTGTAGCGACTGGATTTTGAACTTCTCCAAAAGAACCTGCATATTGTGAAGCCCATTGAGGCGTAGTCCCACCATAAGCTTGTTGGCCATTCATGCCATAAACAGGCATTCCATCTTCGGTATATTCATAAATAGATGCTGAGGCTGGCATTTGCATCGCTTGAGCTATTACTCCAGTATGGCTTTGGGTATTTAAGCCACCTTGACCATTTGAATAATTATATCCAACTCTCTCACTAAACGTTATATATTTATTAATATCATAATCAAGATTGATTTTTCCGCCAATATTTTTGTTAAACGTGTTAAGGAGTACACCTTCTCGTTTATCATAAGAAACTGAAGCAAGAGATCTCATTTTTTCACTTCCTCCTGAAATTGATAAAGCCGTATGTTTATACGTACCCGTTCTGAAAATTTCATCCATCCAATCAGTGCGTGTAGTTCGTGCATAAACATACTTACTTGGATCTATATAACCTGGTAAAGAATTTCCAGCAGCTAAATTTGCTGCTTGCATTATATCTGCATATTCAGCAGCATTGGTCATTTTAGGTAAGTTTACTGCTTGGGCAAAACCCGACGATATATTAGCAGTAATTTTAGTGTCACCTGCTTTTGCTTTTTTGGTGGTTACAACAATGACACCACCTGAACCTACATGAGCTCCATAAATAGCGGCAGAAGCCGCATCCTTTAACACACTTATACTTTCAATGTCTTCAGTATTGAATGGTGCACCCGGTACTCCATCAACAATGTATAAGACTTGGTCTCCCATTCTAGAGCCTTGTCCACGAATGGTTATTGAAGGTTTAGAAAGAGGATCTCCACCTGTATTAGCAACGGTTACGCCGGCAATTTGACCTTGAAGCATACCTTCAAACCCAAGTGCCCTGCTTTTCATTTCTTTTGTGAAATTAACAGTACCTACTGCTGTCGATAAATCTTTCTTTCTTGTATTTCCATATCCAATGACTACCACTTCATTTAAGCCTAACGCTTCTTCCTGTAGGGTAACATTAACAGTTGTTTTTCCTTCTACTATTGCTATCGAAACACTCGTCATTCCTACATATGAAAATAGTAATTCTTGACCTGTACTTGCATTTATAAAGTATTCCCCATCAAAGTTTGTTACAGTTCCTTTATTAGTTCCTTTTATCATAACACTTACACCTGGCAAAACGAGGCCTTGAGCGTCTGTTACCGTGCCTTTAATTTCTTGCTGGATTTCTATTTTGAGCTTACTAATGGATGAGGCAGTGCTCTTTTCACTAATTAAAATTGTTTTTTCATCAGTTAACTCGAAACTCAAATTATTGATTTCTAAACTTTGTTGTAAAATCTTCTCAATTTTAATTTCACCTTTTTTTAATTCTATTTTAGGGGTGTTCTTAAAGAGATTTTTCGGGTAAATAAAAAGATAATTCGTTTGTTTTTTAATGATTTTAAATACATCATCTACCGTAACTAATTGATCTTGTGAAATTGTTATTGTGTGTTGAGCAAATGAGTTTTCTGTGTTAAAACTAAATGCTGTTGTACATAACAGAAAAATAAAAGTTTTCATAATTTTAGTTAATAACCGGATTCCCCATAGTGAATGGACATTGGTTGATTTAATTTCCATAAATTTGAATTGTGTTAGTTAAACATTAATTAATACATAGTTAAAGGGCGAGGTTCGATACCGCAAAATGTCAAAACCTCGTTCCTTTTTATTTTAAAATGATTGTTTTATCAATAATTTTATAGTCTTTAATAATACCAAAGCTTTTAATGTTTGATAGAATTTCATTTATATTTTGATCCTTATTTAAAACGCCAACAAATTCTTCATTTTCGATATCCTTATTCTCAATTACAACATCTATATCATACCATCTCGATAATACTTTCATGATATCTTTTAAAGATTTGCCGTCAAAACTAAACACCCCATCTTTCCAGGATATTTCATTGCGAATATCTACTTTTTTAATTGTGGTAATATTAAGGTCAAGGTTAAGCTTTAGTTGTTGTTCTGGTACTAAAGCCTGTTTTTTTGTGTCTATATTTACAATTACTTTACCTTCTACTAAAGTCGTGTACACAAATTCTTCATCTCTATAGGCTTTAATATTGAATTCGGTGCCTAGAACTTCAACTTCCTGTGCCTTATTTATGACTCTAAACTTGGAACCATTATGTTTAGAACTTGGCGAAACAGCAAAATAAGCTTCCCCATAAATTAATTCAACTTTTCTCGTTTCTCCATCTTTAAAACAAACAGGATATTTTATTTGAGTTTCAGAATTAAGCCATACCTCAGTTTCATCAGATAACTTTAAATGAAATTGTCCGCCTCGTGGAATAGTGAGATAGTTATATAATTCTGCAGTTGTATTGTTGGATTTCCTGTTATAACTGATTTTTTCTCCATTACTAATAGCATTTTTTGTTTGCATTGAATGCCCCTTTCTTAATGCCATCTGTGTTCCATCTTCTAATGTTAAAATAGCTTTGTCAGAACCGGATTTAATTTCACTATTAATGTTAATAGGAGCGTCTTTACGCCCTATAGTTTTCAAAGGTAAATCGGAAAAAAATCCTTGTTGATAGAAATAGCCAGTGCATAGTATTATTAATGCCGCTGCCGCATATTTGGAATATAATCGAATTCTCTTTAGTTTAAAAATCGTTTTGTCTTTCTTAATTTGTGCTAATAATCTTCTCTTGGTATCATTTGTATTTCGATTTTCTAAGGAATAATTAATCGTGTAGTGAGTTCGTACGATCTCTTTAAATACTTCATAATTATTCGGATCTTCAATCCAATAGTTTAATTCGCTTAATTCATCTGAATTTGCGGAGTTGTTAATGTATTTGACTATAAGATCTTCTACGTGTTTTGAAATCATTTATCAATGTGTCTTTTATATTATAAACCATCCCGTTTTCATTACCCTTAGTTTTTTGCGAAATATTTTTAATTTTATAGTATGTCATAGTAATTTAAATCAACTCTGCTTACATTTGGGAAATTGATTGTCACTTATTTATGAATCAAAAATTTGAAAATTCAACCTATTTCATTGAGTCTCTGAAGGCTGGAGATGAAGAGGCCTATTCATATTTAGTGGACAAATTCGATAAAAGATTATTTGTATATGCATTAAGCCTTGTTAAGGATATAGCTCTAGCGCAAGATATAGTACAAAACGTCTTTCTGAACGTGTGGATTTATCGAGAAAAACTTAATTCTGATTCTTCAATTCAGAATTTTTTATACACCTCAACTTATAATAATTTCACAAAACTGTATTGGAAGAATAAGTCTACGAAGAATCTAAAAGAAAAATATGCTCAAGCTTTAAATGAAGTAGTAGAAGAAACGGATGAAGAAGCAATTAAAAAACTAATGATAATCGTTACTGAAGAGATAGATAACCTACCACGTAAATGCAAAGAGGTTTTTTTGTTGAGTAAAACAGATGGTCTTTCAAATATAGAAATTTCAGAATATTTGAATATCTCCTTAAAAACAGTCGAAAGTCATATTACGAAAGCATACACGATTATTAGAGAACGAATTGACGATAAAACCCATTTTGTGTTGTTTTTGCTTTTTAAACAAATTCTATGATATAGATTAAGTAAAATTTGATTAACAAAATAGAAAATAATTTTACTGACCTATTTAGTAAAATGGTTAAGCAATTTTGCCATTTTAAAGTCTTCGAGCACATGTACTTCCACCTAGGATATTTTTAAAATGGTTACACTTAGTTTTAGAATTTAGTGTCACTTATGTTGTCCTTGATTTGGGACCGTCTTTTTATTTGAATTTCATTTTACCTATATCTTTTAATCCAAGAATTTTCTTAGGAAAATCGGGAAATGATCATTCCTGTTTTTATTAAAAGGATGATGCATAAAAAATTGTAATACCAATCGCATGATGATCTAATAGACGCTTTTAAAATAGCAAAAGTAAAACGTGCTTGGAGAACCAGTGAAGTACACCAAACTAGCGAAGCGTACCAACCCAGAACAGACGAAATTTTAGAATTAGAAGCGCAGCTCATTAAAAGTTATTTACCCAATGATAAACTCTGAAAATAAATAAGTTCAAATTTGAAATATTCAGAGATTATGGCATCGCCCTAATATCCATTTGTTTATGAATACTTATTTCTAGAAAATAATAAATCGCAAAAGGATAAATATAGTGTCCCTTTGGCGGAAGACTAAAGTTTAATAAGATTTACTCTCAAACCAATATTTCAATCGCATCATCTAAAACGGAATTGTCAAATTCTTTGAGATAAGCTTGAGTAACAGCTAAGTTTTGATGCCCCATAGATTCGCTAATTATATCGGTTGCGACTCCTTTTTGTTTTAAGCAGTTTGCAAAACTGTGTCTAGCGACATAACTGCTGAGGGGTTTGTTGATTTCACAGATTTCAGCAATCTCTTTTAATTCCTTGTTGTAACGTTGGAGCGTTTTATGTTTTCTATTTTCTAGTTGCGCTGGAGTCAAGTTGTTTTTCAAAAGAATAGGGAATATGTAATTAGTGCCTATGGAATGCTTTCTATAATAACTTAGAATCTCTTGCACCGGGAGAACAATCTTAATTTTAAAATGTCCTTTTGTTTTGGACCTTGTATAATAAATTTTGTCGCAGTCAGTGTCTTTCCACTCCAGTTTCATCATGTCCGCAAAATTCATACCTCTAGTATAAAAACTAAAGATGAAATAGTTTCGGGTATTGACAAACGATGGATATTTCTTTAAGTCGAGATCTCTAATTTTAAGGACTTCTTCTATTGATAAAGCCTTTTTTAGGTTTTTGCCTTTAAGTTTAGAGACCTTATATATCTTAAAGGGATAATCCTGTTCTTTCGCAATGTTTCTTTCAATGGCGAAGTTATATAGCGCTCTAATAGTCCTCATCCGGACACCTATGCCGCCATCACTTCCGCCTCGTGACCTTAAAAAAGCTTCATACTTATACAAAAAAGAAGGGGTAATTTCTTTGAAATTCAGTTTGGTGCTTTTATTAAATTTTTTTAAAGATTCAAAAGTGTCTTTATTCACTTTAGCATTTCCTGTTCTTCCTGCATAAATCATTTCGCCAATAATCTCATCCCAGAAGTAGAAAAGATTTTGTTGCACGGGATTGGATACAATTCTAAAATGATTTTCAAAATCCTTTAGCGTGAAATCACTTTTCTCCATTTCTAAATCCGAGAGGATTTTCAAAGCTCTATCTTTAAATTTAAGGAGTAACCTGTTATTTTGAATGCTGTTTGAATTCTTAGCGGTGAAACTACCCGTTGTTTCGTTCCATTCATTCGGAAAAGCTCTAAATATCGTTTGAAAAAATTTTGAATTTCTATCTTTAGATACCCTCAAAGAGATGGGGTAACTGCCATCAGCTAGCTTTGTTTTTCTTAATACGGTTTTTACGGTTGCCATAGGTTTAGAATAAATCAGTACAACACTTATGAAATATATCTTCAATATCTCAACTACATCAATATTTTGTTTAGCATATAATCAGTACAACATCTGTACAACAAATTGCCTTTTAAAGGTAAATCATATGCAAATAGAAACAAAGCGAAAAGTCATAAACTATTGACAATCAATCAATAAGAAGCTATATGTTGGCAAATGAAAACTGAAATTAATTGTCTCATAATCAGGTGGTCCCTGGTTCGAGCCCAGGTGGGACCACAAAAAGCACTCAAATAGAGTGCTTTTTTCATTTAATATATCTTCTATCAGCACGTTACATATAAATCAACATTTTAAATTCCCCGTTATTTACTATGTTTTTGATACTATTCCAAATTCAACAATAATAATAATTGCTTTTGTAGTTTCCAAGGTTTATCAAGATATGAGTTGATAAAGGAATCACACTAATAAATGCCTGCACATTTGAAAATGCAAGTAATCAATGAAATTGAACATCTCAATATGCATTATGGATCACTGGTTATAAAAAGTCAGCACAGTTAATAAAGTGAGTAAGCATTTAATACGTTATTCTCTACTGTAAAACTATATGGTTTAAATTGATTTCTGCCAGACTAGTTGAAGCCACTAATAAAAACAAGCCTTTCAATTTCTTGAAAGGCTTGTGTAGTAAAACTATTCTAGGTTATAATTGAATTTTTATAACCATCTTGGTGGAAGCATCTATTAATAATGCTCTTTAACGCTGTTTCTGCACTTACAGTCTTGGCGTATCACCATCTTTTGGCTCTTGATACTGATCTCTTTGTATTGGTGTGTTATTTTCTTCACGCATTTTATCAATAATATCTTTAAAATGTTCTCCAGCTGCTGCGCGTCCTCCAAGACCATAACTTAAAGCAACTGCTACAGCAATGGCGCCTAAGATAAGACCAAATGCCAATTCAACAATTTCATTGGCAATTCCCATGGTTCGCAAGGCAATAGCTATAAATAACGCCATCGACGCTACGCGTAACACTCTAGCAATAAAATGATTAGAGTTGGATTGTTTCATGGTGTTGTAAATGAGCATCGAAATATAATTACCAATAGCAATGATCACCAGTCCAAAGAGAATTTGACCAGTCACTTCAAGAATCTCATTAAGAATATAGGTTAAATAATCTAATCCTAAAATGGCAACCGCTGTAATAATTCCAAAAAATACAATAAAGAAATAGATGAGGTTTGCAATCAGTTTTGATAAGGACTGATTTGAGCCAATCATATTCTGGATTTTAATTTTTTCAGCGGCTTTGTCAAGTCCTAAATTTTGGAAAAGATCACTTAAAAACGACGCTAAATACTTTCCGCCCCAAATAAATATGATGAGGATAAGTGCAGCGATAACTATTTCGCCAATCAAATCTGTGAATTTATAGAGAATTTCATTTGCTGGTCCAGATATGGCATTCATCTGCAACGCATTAAAAGCTTGGATGAGAAATGGAATAAATATTAGTATAAATACTACTTTCTGAAGAATATTTACAAGCATATCAGTATCCTTAAATCCGGTTTTATCGACCAATTTATCAATAAAATTACCACCCATAGAGATCAAACTTGAGACAAATTTTGCCAACAAATAGCCAATAAATCCAATAAGTATCGCACCAATTAAATTCGGAATGAAAGACAAGAATTCATTGAGCATATTTTTAAGAGGATCAAGAACTGCGCTAATTTCTAAGATTTCTAGCGCCATCAGTAAAACAATAACCATTATGAGATAATAAACTATTTTACCAAAAAAGTGACTTATGCTTTTAGAATTTTCTTCATTTATTACTCTAGCGCCCAACTTGGTGCGATCAAGTAACTTGGATATCATTTTCTGAACAATTTTGGCTATTATCCAACCAATAAGTAGAACCAATATAGCTCCCAAAAGATTAGGCAGATAATCTGTTACGGTGTCTGCGAAGCGTTGTAGATGTGTTTCCATAAAATAGTGTGTTTTTAAGTTTAGATCCTTAAGGTACAAATAAAATGTTAAATTTTGCAGATATGGCAATCGAGCTATCTCTGAAAGTGTAGGATACTTCAGTGAATTTTAACAATACAGGTGATTTGAAAGCATGTAAAGAATGCGAAGTTTTAAGCTCTTTTCTTATAAAAGGCAGAGTTTGTTTTAGAAGATATTTCAAAGTTTACGTAACCTTTTTTGACGTTTGTATAATTAGAATTATGGACGACTCAAACCTGGAATTTTTTCTAAGACCAAATACGCTGTACAACTATATTTATAAAACAATGCCTACTCTTTTTTTTCACCACCCTTTATGGCTTCATAAAGCACCTGCTGAATCTCCGTCCGCGTGTTCAAATTATACAACCGCACATTATCACGGGTAGGCGACACCCTGTTGGATAGAAAAATATACAGCAAATCCGCTTCCGGATCCATCCAAACCATCGTGCCTGTAAACCCCGTATGTCCAAAACTGCTTTCGCTGGCATCAGCAGCGGTATTATTGACTATGCCTGCTTTATTAGGGCGGCGTTTGTCAAATCCTAACGCGCGTTTATTGTCAGACTCGGGAAATTGTGTTTTGGAAAAATTCTGAAAGGTTGCTTCTTCAATATACCGTTTGCCACCATAAGTGCCCATGTTGAGGTACATTTGCATCAACTTGGCCAAATCGTTGGCATTGGCAAACAAGCCGGCGTGTCCTGAGACGCCTCCCAACATGATAGCACCTTCATCGTGAACCGTCCCATGAATTGGGATATGGCGGAAGTAGAAGTCGTTCTCCGTAGGTACGATGTCTTTTAAGGCATATTTGGTCATGGGGTTATAGGTGATGCTCGTCGCTCCCAAAGGTTGGTAGAAGCTGCGTTGTAAATAGCTAGAAAAATCGTCGGGCACCATGCTTTCCACCACGCGTGGCGCTAAGATGAAAAAGAAGTCGGAATACACATAAGCCTTTTTATCTAAGAGTGGTGATGTCCGAATGGCTTTAACGATTTTATCCTCATAATTCCGATGCAAAAACATGTTTTTGGCAATTTTCACTGGATATTGTACGGAAGAATCTTTTTTTATGGTCCACCATTTGTAGCTTCCATTGTTTCGGTACATGTTTTTATAGAAAGGAATCCAAGGTTGAAAACGCGCTTGATGGGTTAAAATATCACGAAATGAAATAGCCGCCTTATTACTGTTTTTAAAACTTGGCAGATGGTCGGCCAAGGTACCGTCCAAATCAAATTTTTGTTCATCGTATAATTTCATCACTGCCGCCATGGCGGAAGAAATTTTGGTTACAGACGCTAAATCATAAAGATCTTCCGTTTTCACTTTTATGGTATCACTATAGGTATGTAAGCCATACGCTTTATGAAATACCACTTTCTGATTTTTAGCCACCAAAATCTGTCCGCCTGGGATGGCTTTTAAATCCATAGCCTGCTGCATCAACGAATCAATGCCGCGCCTTAAAATGTCAGAATCCATGCCTACAGCTTCAGGTAGCGTATAGCTAAAACGGATACCGCCTTCAAGATCTAGACCATCGCCATATTTAAATTTTTCTCCAATGCTTACCGGTAATTTTCCGGATGCGCCTATTCCTCCAAAAAGAAGTTGAGCCGTGAGTTCTTGTGATTGTTTGGAATCTTGGTAAGCGACGATTAATCCTGCTGCCTTTTCAACGTTTTCTAATTTATCCAGCACATACGGATTCTTGAAAAATGCCACAATACTTTGATTATTCTGGGACAATTCACTTATAAACACTTGTACCGCAGTCGAGAATTTAAGGCTATTGCTGGGGCGTTGGCTATCATCATGAATGCCAATAATCAGCTGATCATAGGCCTTTAGTTGGTCTTTCAATTTTAAAATATCCTCTGATGTAGCTTCCATTGGCACTTGATAAGCGTCCACTTTGGTATAAAGTTTTAGACTTTTCTGAAATGGGGTTTCGCTTGAAGCGCTAATGGATATGGAGGCAAATTTTACTTCATCCAATTGCTGAAACGGCAGCAGATGGTTATCATTCTTAAGCACCGTAAGGGACGCAGCCACCAATTTTTGATGTAATAATTGAGCTTCGGCAGAATTTACATCGGCTACAATATGCTCAGGATTAACGGCGGTGTAAGCATCCAGTCCCACCCATTGTTTCACGGCCAGTACTTTTCTAACTCTGCGATCTATCTCCTCTTGGGAAATCAATCCATTTTTAAGGGCTTTTTTAAGTTCTAGGATGGTACTCGGGACACTTTCCACCAATTCCACCACATCATTGCCCGCTAAAATTGCATCTCTGTCCACAACACCTGGCGAGTGGCCTTGCGTAACGGCCTTCATGGTCATGGCATCAGTAATAATCAGCCCTTCAAAACCCATCTGGTCTTTAAGTAAATCAGTTACGATGGGTTTGGATAAGGTGGACGGCACTCCAGTAGAATCTAAGGCTGGGATGTTTAAATGCGCCACCATAACCCCGCCAAGTCCTGCCGCTATGAGTTTTTGGAAGGGGAATAATTCCAAGGTATCCAAACGTTGTAAAGAATGATTGATTTGTGGTAAAGCGTAATGCGAATCGACATCTGTATCGCCATGTCCCGGAAAGTGTTTTGCCGTGGTCAGGACCAGCTGATCTTGCATCCCTCGCATATAGGCCGAGGCTTTATTGGCCACATTGTTTTTGTTTTCTCCAAACGATCGGTAATTGATTACCGGGTTATTAGCGTTATTATTCACATCGACCACAGGCGCAAAATTTATATGAATCCCGGTGCGCTTTAATTGGCGGGCAACCTCAACACCCATGTCATACAGTAGGGCATCGTCTTGTATAGCGCCCAAAGCCATCTGAAACGGGTAACTGATGGTATGGTCCAAGCGCATTCCCAAACCCCATTCCGCATCCATAGCACCTAATAAAGGCACTTTTGAAGCGTTTTGGTAGTCATTCATTAGTTGTACTTGCGATTTAGGATCACCCTGAAAGAAGATGAGTCCACCAATTTTCTGTTCTTCTATCAACTTTAATAGCGCTTGTTTATGATCATCACCCTTATTGGAATACGCCCGCACCATAATTAGCTGAGCAATCTTTTCCTCTACCGAAAGGGTTTTCATGATAGAATCTACCCAAGTATTGTTTTCATATTGTAAAAATTGGGGTTTTTTAGCCGATTCTTGCTGTGCCTTGAGCGTTGTACTGACTATTAAAAATATGAATGTGAGGATGAAGGAAATCGTTTTTCTGATCATTTGTAGGTATTTGTATGGAATGGAACGCGTTTTTAAAACAGTTGCGGTATTACCAAACCGATTATTAAGTATAAATGTTCTCTAAAAGCTTACAAAATAATCAATTATCAGCAGACATTCTGTAAATGTCAACACCAACAGGAGGAAGGCCTTCAATTAATGTATTTGATACCACAGATTGTAAATACCATCTAAAAGATTTACTTTTAAGGAAGAGAATGAACTTGTTATATGTGCTACGATATTAAAGTAAGCTTAGAATCGCAATTAAAAAGGGCCGCAACAAAGGGCGACCAGGCTGCTGTTGATGAAATTTTAGAGCGTTTAGTGCCCTTAACAGATTTGCCTTTATTTCATGCTTCCGGATTTACGCACCCTGAACTTTTAATCTATACGGACCGCTCCCCAGATTTTCCTGAAGTGGCCACCTGGGGATTGGTGCCGCAGTGGGTTAGTGACGCCGAGCAGCTCAAAAAAATCTGGAACACCACCCTAAACGCCAGAGGGGAAACCATATTTAAAAAACCTTCTTTTAGAGATTCTGCAAAGCGTAGTCGTTGTTTCATTTATGTGGATGGATTTTATGAGCACCATCATTTTAACAAAAAAACCTATCCATATTTCATTTTTAAGACAGATAAAGAACCTCTCATTTTAGCGGGATTATATAGCGAATGGAAAAATCCTACCGATGGTGGCACACTCCTTTCATTTTCCATCGTTACCACGACCGCCAATCCGCTAATGGCCAAGATTCACAATAATCCGAAATTAAAAGAGGCCCGCATGCCGGTCATTTTACCAGACCATTTAGCGGAACAATGGTTGCGACCGTATGATAATTCGAATGATCAAAAAACGATAGAACAATTGATCAAGGCTTTTCCAAACGATGCTTTGGAAGCCTATACCGTAGACAGTTTAAGAGGGAAAAATTACATCGGAAATCGAGAAGAAATTTCACATCCTTTCGTGTATGACGAGTTACCTAAATTGGATCACATACCAAAACACTAATAAACAGCATAAGGCAAAGAAGTATTATAAACAAAAATGGGATGCATTTAATACTTCAAGCGTCTAGATGGGTTGCTCTACACGCCAAATGTGCGCTTGCAATTGGAAGCTGGAGCATCGCCAGAAACCATCGTAAACTCTTGGAAAACGAAGGTGGGGCGTTTTAAAGAAAGACGAAAAGCTTATCTTTCGTATTAATAATTTGTGCTTTTACCATTCCACAAAAGAAATTCCTAGTCCTACAGTCGTTTGGTAATGGTTGTAGTCAATCAAATTTTCGCCATAGCCACTAAACACTTGAATAAGACCTCTAAGATTATTTCTGATAGGATACATATAATTAAACTGTACGCTGCCGTGGTTCTCATTAAATGACAGCGAATTGCGCATGCGTAAGTTTAAGCTATGACCATTTTTGCGATAGATTACGGTAGCTTCCGCACGCCCTATATAATCATCAATTTCAGGATTGTCATCATCTTCAGGGCTAGAGTCTACTCTAATCCATGGTTTTAAATACACTTGAAAATTATTTTTTTCCATAGCAAAATGGAAAACTACTCTGTTCCAGCTTCGTGAAATTGGATCTGGACGACCATTAGATTGGTGGTTAAACGCAAATCCGGCCATTTTTGCCTGAAACCCTAAAAACTTAAAATCGAGTGGGTAATTAATGATCAACTCGGGCTCATAATTCAGCTCTCTAAATGGGCGTGACAACTGCTTGTTATACACTTGCCAATTCGCGGTTTGAGTATAGCCCATCCAAATATCGCCTTTCCCAAAAAGGAAAGATTGAATCAGTTTGGTCTTAAAACTAATTTGAAATTTTACTTCTGTGGAATGGAGATTTAACGGCTCCTCAAATGCAGGTTCAGCGCCTACACTCTGAGGCATCTCGTTAATACGGTTGGTCCATTGTGCGGGCAGTACGTAAAAGGGTTTATAGGAATTAAGTCGGAAAGTGCCGTTTCTATCTTTTTCATCAAGTTCCCAAGTTTCAGATAAAGATTTGGTTACGATGGAGTCTTTCTTTCTAAACAAACCTTGGGCATGAAGGCCGTAGGAGAAAGTCACTAAAAAAAAGAACGAAAAACATTTTGAAAAGGACATAAATTTTGGTGTTGATATAGTATTAAGAAACTGATGCTGCCAAATACTTATCTCTAATAATTTGGCCAACCGGCTTATTTTCGATTTTGCTTTCTAACCACGAAATAATATCCAGATATAAAAAAGCTCGACGCTCATAAGGATGGTCCTCATAGATTTTTAAGGTTTGATGCAACTTAATAAACGCTTCTTTTAAATCGTGGGGATACATATCCTGTAAGCTTTTGATGAACTTAATCAACTCTTTTTGTACTTCGTACAAATCATTAATTTTGAGTAAAAATTTATACGTGCTTCTCAATAAGCTGTCCATATGATAATCTAAACCTGCTTCATAATGCGCCACTAAATTTAAAACGCGGGCAAAGCATTGTAAATCTTCGCGCATGGACAACGATTTGTTAGAAATGATCTTATCCAAATAAAAAATACAGGCTTTATTATTACCAGCGCCAAATTGCATGCTGGCAAATTTATAGTAAAAAATCATTTTATGGTGTCCATCCAAGCGACTATTAAATTTTTTGAATTTACTTTCAATTCTGGGGATAAGGTTGAGCCCTTCATCAAAACTTCCGTCAATAAAATGCTGATTAATCCTGTGAAAGTTGAGGTATAAAAAGACTAGCGCTTCCACATTTTCATCCTTTGGGAAGTCTGGCTGCTCCACCTGATCCTCTAAAATGGTCAAGCGCTTTAAAAATTTAGGTTTATTGCCGATAAAGAAGAGCGCTTCCAACAAATAATTATTGCCCTTTAAGAAAAAGACAGGGTTAAGGCTAATCATTTGCGGGTTATCGTAAAATAAATTCACCCATTTGGAAGCATATTTATAGCAATTCAAAAAATCTTGAAGCAAAAAACTATGCCACAAATGAGAGTTATACAGCCATAATTTTTCTCTAAAACCCAATTTGCTAATCTCAAATTTTGGTAATTGCTGATTAAAATAGGCGGTTACAATTTGTCCTTCTTCCTTGTTTTTTACGTAGCCTGATTTTAAAATCATACTGTACAATTGCAAGGATAAATTGGAAAGCTTACTCGTAATGACATTCAGTTTGCTTAAGGTTTTAGCTTGTTGGGTCAACTCATCAGCACGGCTGCTAATGCTGCGGGTGATGTATTGAGATTCAATAATCTTTTCAAATTCCACGATTTCATAAGCTAAATTCTTTTCCTCATGCTGAATGGCGAGTTCCTTAGCCTTTTCTGAAATCTTTAAACTCTGTTTATAGAGTCCTTTATGGTATAAGATGGAGGCAAAATCAATCTGTTCGCGAATTTGGGAACGGATATTTTGATGCGAAGGATTCAGTTTTAAGCTGATTAAAATCTGTTTGTACAAATGCGCTTTGACGTTGGCCAACTGTTGTTTTTTGACAATTCCCGTTTTGATAATCGCCGGCTCGTCATAGGTGGTAGCCTTGTCCAAAAGGTTAAAAAGATTCAAAAATTTAGAATCTGCATTCACCCCCAATCGTCCAACATACAGTTTAAATTGTCGTTTTTCTGACTTGGTTAATGATTTGACCAATTGAAATAAATTATCTTTTTGCTCCTTAGTCATCACGTTAAAATCACTTTTAAAATAGTGTAAATCAAATAGTTATACTGATTAAAACCGACTGAACATCGTAAAACCCCAAACCTAGGGCATTTGAATTTGAATCCAAAGTATAAATTAGCTAGTCAATAGAAAAATAAAACGTAACAAATGTCTGATAATAATGTTCAAATTTTTGACACCACGCTGAGAGACGGAGAGCAAGTTCCTGGATGTAAACTAAATACCAAACAAAAATTAGTCATTGCGGAGCAACTGGAAAATTTAGGTGTGGATGTTATTGAAGCAGGCTTTCCGGTATCGAGTCCGGGAGATTACAAATCTGTAGAGGAAATCTCCAAACTTATCAAACATACCACTGTTTGCGGCTTGACCCGTGCGGTTGAAAATGATATTAAAGTGGCCGCTGAAGCTTTAAAATATGCCAAATATCCAAGAATTCATACGGGTATTGGTACTTCGGCATCACATATCAAATACAAATTCAACAGTAATCAAGATGCCATTTTAGAACGTGCTTTTGAAGCCGTGAAATTTGCTAAATCTTTTATTGAAGATGTGGAGTTTTATGCGGAAGATGCCGGACGTACAGACAACGAATTTTTAGCGCGTGTATGTGAAATAGCCATTAAAGCTGGTGCCACCGTATTGAATATTCCTGATACTACGGGCTATTGTTTGCCTAGTGAATATGGCGCAAAGATCAAGTATTTAAAAGAAAACGTTAAAGGCATTGAAAAAGCCATTCTGTCTTGCCACTGTCATAATGATTTAGGCTTGGCCACGGCCAATTCCATAGAAGGTGTGATCAACGGCGCTAGACAAATTGAATGTACTATAAATGGGATAGGCGAGCGTGCTGGGAATACCGCCCTTGAAGAGGTCGTGATGATTTTAAAGCAACATCCGTATCTCGATTTGGATACCAATATTAAAACCGAAAACTTGTTCGGACTGAGCCAATTGGTTTCAGAAAGTATGGGCATTTATACCCAACCTAATAAAGCCATTGTAGGTGCGAATGCCTTTGCCCACAGCTCAGGAATTCATCAGGATGGCATGATTAAAAATAGAGAGACTTACGAAATCATCAACCCTAAAGATGTTGGCGTTACCGATTCGGCCATTGTATTGACGGCAAGAAGTGGCCGTGCAGCATTGGCTTACCGAGCTAAAAACGTGGGCTATGAATTGACCAAATTACAATTGGATGACGTGTATGCTAATTTTTTAAATTTTGCTGATCAGAAGAAGGAAGTCAATGATGTAGATATTCATCAAATCATTGAAACCAGTAAAGTGTATCAACAAATAATTTCAGCTTAAGATGGGAAAAACCTTATTTGATAAAGTTTGGGATGCCCATGTGGTGGATACGATACCAAATGGACCGCAGATTCTTTATATCGATAAACACTTGATTCATGAAGTAACCAGTCCGCAAGCATTTAATGAACTAGAAGAACGCAATATTCCTGTGTTCCGACCTGAGCAAATTGTAGCCACTGCCGATCATAATACGCCGACTTTAAATCAGCATTTGCCAATAAAAGATGAATTGTCCAGAAAACAGCTGGAGCAACTCTCTGATAATTGCAAAAAGAATAATATTACGCTTTATGAACTAGGACACAAATACAATGGCATCGTTCACGTTATGGCGCCCGAATTGGGCATTACCCAACCGGGCATGACCATCGTGTGTGGCGACAGTCATACATCAACCCACGGTGCGTTTGGAACCATTGCCTTCGGGATTGGCACCAGTCAAGTGGCGCAAGTTTTTGCGAGCCAATGTTTACTGCTGACAAAACCAAAAAGTTTACGCGTTACCGTTAACGGGGAGTTGACAAATGGGGTGCTACCCAAAGATGTTATTTTATATATCATTTCTAAAATTGGCACCAATTCAGGTACGGGCTATTTTTGTGAATATGCGGGAGATGTGTTTGAAAACATGTCTATGGAAGGCCGGATGACGGTTTGTAACATGAGTATTGAAATGGGTGCTCGTGGCGGCATGATTGCGCCAGACGACACCACTTTTGAGTATATAAAAGGTCGGAAATTTGCTCCAAAAGGAGAAGTATTTGATCAGAAAGTAGCTTATTGGAAAACATTGCCAACCGACGATGATGCCGTTTTCGATAAAGAATATCATTTTGATGCTGCCGATATTGAACCGATGTTAACCTACGGCACTAATCCAGGAATGGGCATCAAAGTATCAGGATTTATTCCAGAAACTGACGACGCCTCTTTTGAAAAAGCCTTGGACTATATGAACTTTAAGAAAGGCGAAACCTTAATTGGCAAACCGATCAATTATGTTTTTATAGGCAGTTGCACAAATTCAAGAATTGAAGATTTTAGAATTGCCGCCGATTATATTAAAGGCAAGCAAAAAGCAGCGAATGTGACCGCTTGGTTAGTGCCAGGAAGCAAACAAGTAGAAGCGCAAATTATTGAAGAAGGCTTAAAAACCATTTTCGATGATGCTGGATTTGAATTGCGCCAACCTGGCTGTTCTGCGTGTTTGGCGATGAATGATGATAAAATTCCGCAAGGCGAATATTGTGTCTCAACTTCAAACAGAAATTTTGAAGGCAGACAAGGGCAAGGTGCTCGTACTATTTTAGCGAGTCCGTTAATGGCGGCGGCAACCGCAGTGGAAGGCAAAATTATTGATATCACAAAACAATTACAACACCAGGTCAGCCACGAATACACGGCGGTTTAATGTTGTGGTTGTGAATTCTATTTGGATTCGTGAATAAGTGGCAAAAAATAGAAACTAAGTAATTATAGAGATTCCCGCCTCAGTTTATCTTGAGCGAAGTCGAAAGACAGGGTCTACTTTAGATTCCCACCTCCGTGGGAATGAAAAATAAATTTTCAATGGAAAAATTTAAAACATTAACCTCAACAGCAATTCCCTTAGACATTGAAAATGTCGATACGGATCAAATTATTCCGGCGCGTTTTTTAAAAGCCACCAATCGTGAAGGTTTTGGCGAAAATGCTTTTAGAGACTGGCGTTTCCAAAAGGATGGGACCGTCAATGTTGAGTTTGTGTTGAATCAACCGCAATACGAAGGGCCAATTTTAGTGGCAGGCGATAATTTTGGCTGCGGAAGTAGTCGAGAACACGCGGCTTGGGCATTAACCGATTATGGATTTAAAGTTATTGTATCCAGCTTTTTTGCAGATATTTTTAAAGGAAACGCGTTGAATAACGGCTTGTTGCCAGTTCAAGTGACGCCTGAATTTTTAAAGAAATTGATGACCGCCATAAAAGCGAATCCGCCAACAAAAATTACGGTCGATTTGGTCGCGCAAACCATCGGAATTGACGGTTCAGATCACACAGAATCTTTTGTAATTGATGCCTACAAAAAATCCTGTATGATCAATGGGTATGACGATATCGATTATTTATTGAGTAAAAAAGACAGCATAGAACACTTTGAAAAAACGCTTATTTAAGCCGAATTTATAACTAAAACAGGAAGGTTATTGAGAAACCTTCACCACAACTATATGAAATTAAAAATAGCAGTATTGCCAGGAGATGGCGTAGGACCAGAGGTAACCGCTCAAGCTGTTAAAGTTTTGAAAGCCATTGCCCAAGAATTTGATCATTCGTTCCAATTTAAATATGCTTCAGTAGGAGCTGTTGCAATTGATGAAATGGGAGATCCATTGCCTAAAAAAACCCTCGATTTATGTAAAAATTCCGACGCTATTTTATTTGGCGCTATTGGCGATCCGAGATATGACAATAACCCATCCGCTAAAGTGCGTCCAGAACAGGGTTTGTTGAAGTTGCGTAAAGAGTTAGGCTTATATGCAAATATCAGACCCGTAAAAGCTTATGATACGCTTTTGGATAAATCGCCCTTAAAAAAACAATTTATTAAAGGCACTGATATTTGCATTTATAGAGAGTTGACCGGAGGCATTTATTTTGGTGAGAAAACCCTTAGTGAAGATGGCAATACCGCTTCGGATTTGTGCGTGTATTCACGTGTAGAAATTGAGCGCATCACGCATTTAGCCTTTAAAGCGGCTCAATCCAGAAAACGCAAGGTCACTTTAGTGGATAAAGCCAATGTTTTAGAATCGTCACGTTTATGGCGAAAAGTGGTCACCGAAGTATCCGAAGAGTATAAAGATGTGAAATTGGAGTACTTGTTTGTTGATAATGCGGCCATGCAAATCATCTTAAATCCGAGACAATTTGACGTGATTCTTACCGAAAATATGTTTGGCGACATTATTAGCGACGAGGCAAGTGTTATTGGAGGTTCTATCGGACTTTTAGCCTCTGCATCAGTTGGTGATTACTACGCCATGTTCGAGCCAATCCACGGCTCTTATCCGCAGGCAAAAGATTTAGGAATCGCCAATCCGATTGCCTCTATTTTATCAGCCGCGATGTTGTTAGATCATTTTGAACTTTTTGAAGAAGCAGAATTAATCAGGGAAGGCGTAGAGAAATCGTTGAAACTAAATATTACCACTCCAGAATTGAACAGTAAATTTAATCATATCACCACAACCAAAGTGGGTGACTTTATAGAGGATTTCATCAACAATCCAAAAGATACCAATATGAATTTCACCAACATTCACTTAGGACAGTCTACTATTATTTAAGTTAATATAGTTAGTCGGATATTTAGATAGTAGAACTTCAGGAAAGCATCCTTCAGGGATGCTTTTCGCTGTTTATAGATTGGCATAATTTTAATAAGGCATCTAAAAATAAACTTTACAATTTCGGGAACTTCGCTTTAATTTCTTCTAAACACAAATTCCCAATACTCCCTATATGGGAATGTTCTTTAGACGTATCCGGCTTATAAGTGCCTTCCTGTACCTGTTTCCCAATAATTTGATACGCTTCACGGAAACTCATCCCACCTTCCACCAAGGTATTAATGTTATCTACAGTAAATAAATACTGATATTTCGCATCATTTAAATCGATGTTCTTAACCTCAATTTGTTGAATGGCATAGTTGAAAATATCCAAAATATCCTTGACATCAGTAATAGCAAGAATCATATTTTCTTTCAACAATTGATAATCACGATGGTAGCCACTTGGAAGGTTGTTGGTGATCAACACCATCTCGGTTTGTAAAGCCTGAATTTTATTACATTTTCCACGAATCAACTCAAACACATCCGGATTCTTTTTGTGTGGCATAATACTACTTCCTGTGGTCAGTTCGTCTGGAAAGGTGATAAACCCAAAATTTTGACTCATATAAAGGCAAATATCCATAGCAAATCGCGCCATAGTGTTGCATAAACTACCCAAAGTCATCGCAATGGTACGTTCACTTTTTCCACGCGCCATTTGAGCCGCCACAACGTTATATTTCAAGGTCGCGAACTGCAGTTCTTTAGTCGTTAGTTCGCGATCGATGCCAAAAGAACTGCCATAACCCGCAGCAGAACCTAACGGATTTTGATCCACCGTTTTTAGGGCCGCATTAAGTAAGTAGACGTCATCCACAAGCAATTCCGCATAGGCAGAAAACCATAAACCAAAGGATGAAGGCATGGCCACTTGAAGGTGCGTATATCCCGGAAGTAAAGCTTTTTTGTGAGTTTCCGCCAAGTTTAACAAGGTGTTGAAAAATAGTTCTGTTTTCTCGTGAATACTCCCAAGATTCTCTTTGTAGAACAACTGTAAGGCCACTAAAACTTGATCGTTTCGAGAACGTGCCGTGTGAATTTTTTTACCAACCTCACCCAATGTTTTGGTCAATTCAAACTCGATTTTGGAATGGACATCTTCAAATTGCGCGTCAATAGTAAACGTGCCGTCTTCAATTTGCTGTGCTAAAGTTTCTAAGCCACCTTGCAATTGGATTAATTCGTCTTCAGATAATATGCCAATGGACTGCAACATTTTAGCGTGCGCTAAAGAAGCCTGTACATCAAATTTGGCGATATGCAAATCAATTTCCCTATCGTTACCAACAGTGAATTGTTCTATTTTTTTGTCAATATTAATTCCTTTATCCCAGAGTTTCATAGAAAAAATTTTAATTCTTAAAATTTCAGAAAAAAGAATAAAGACCGCTTCGCTGTTAGAATAAAGACTTCACTTATAGCGTAATCAAATCTTTGTTCTTTTGTCTCTATTCTTTGTTCTTTCACAATATCTTCTTTAATAATTTGATATAAATTTCAATCCCTTCCTCAATTTCGCTAATATAAATAAATTCATCCGCTGAATGTGATCTCGTACTATCACCAGGGCCTAATTTTAAAGACGGACAAGTCAAGGTTGCCTGATCTGAAAGCGTTGGAGACCCGTAGGTTGATCGTCCTAAAGCGATTCCAGCCTTTACTAGTGCATGATCTTCAGGAATGGACGACGAGTTTAAGCGCAAACTTCTAGGGATGATACTACTGCACGGGGATTCGCTTTGTAGAATCTCCACAATTTCAGCGTTAGTGTAGCAATCATTCACCCGCACATCTACCACCAAATCCACTTCTGCAGGAATGGCATTGTGTTGTTTTCCTGCATTAATTTGTGAAACCGTCATTTTAACCTCTCCTAAAGCGGCAGATACTTTATCAAATTTATAGTTTTTAAACCATTGTAAAACTTCAATCGAATTATAAATGGCGTTATCATCATTAGGATGCGCAGCATGACTTGGTGTGCCTTTCACTTTGGCGTCAAACACTACTAGCCCTTTTTCAGCAATGGCGAGCTGCATCAAGGTGGGTTCGCCCACAATAGCTACATCAATGTGCGGAATGATTTCCAACATGCTATTAAGTCCATTGGGACCGCTGCTTTCTTCTTCTGCGGACGCTACCAACACCAAGTTATAGTTGAGGTTGGGACGCTCATAAAAATAAGTAAACGTTGCTATTAATGATACCAAACAACCTCCAGCATCATTGCTTCCCAATCCGAATAATTTCCCGTCTTCTACAATCGCTTTAAAAGGATCTTTAGTGTAAGCGGTATTTGGTTTCACCGTATCGTGGTGCGAATTGAGTAATAAGGTCGGTTTGGAATCGTCAAAATATGTATTAGTGGCCCAAACGTTGTTTTTGGTTCGTGTGTATGGCATAGCGCGTTTCTCAAACCATAGCTCAACAAGCGTAGCGGTTTCATCTTCCTCAGAAGAAAAAGAAGGTGTTTCGATTAACTTTTTAAGCAGTGCAATGGCATCTGTGGTCAGTTTTTCTATCATTTGGTAATGGTTGTAAAATTTGCAGTGGCGTCAAACAACATCTCTGGTTTGCCAATACACACTTTATGAACATTCTTTTGGACAGCGTGAATGCAATTATTCAATTTTGGGAGCATGCCGTCAACGATAATCTTATTATCAATTAACCCTTGATAGGTTTGCGTGGTAATTTCTTTTATGACTGACGATTCATCCGTAATATTTCTCATGACGCCGTTTTTCTCAAAGCAGTAGTACAATTCAGTTTGATACTGATCCGCGAAAGCAATAGCCAATTCTGAGGCAATGGTATCGGCATTTGTATTAAGGAGTTGCCCTTTTTTATCGTGAGTTAATGCACAAAATACAGGCGTCACCTTATGATCTAACAACACTTGTAGAATTTTGGTGTCTACGTTTTCAACATCGCCCACAAAACCAAAATCTGTCGTTTTTACGGGACGCTTTTTAGACCGAATAGTATTCCCATCAGCACCCGAAAACCCTATCGCATTACAGTTTTTAGACTGCAATTGCGCCACAATATTTTTGTTGATTTTCCCGGCGTATACCATGGTAATGAGGTCTAATGTCGCTTGATCGGTAATACGTCGGCCGTCAATCATTTTTACTTCAAGTCCGAGTTGATTGGCGAGTTGAGTTGCTAATTTTCCGCCACCATGAATCAATAGTTTAGGTGATTCAATAGCTGCAAAGGCCTCTAAAAAGGACGCTAGTGCCGCGTCATTATCAATAATATTGCCGCCTATTTTTATGATTTTTAGTGTTTTCATTTTATGCCCGTGTCTTTCGACTGCGCTCAAGAGGACTCCAGAACGTATTTTTTGTTTAAGACCTCACAGGTTTTTAAAACCTGTGAGGTCTCTAAAAATTTATAAATTCTCCAATATGTTTTTCAACACCACTTGCGCCGCAAAGGTTCTGTTGTTGGCTTGATTGATGACCACAGATTGACCGCTGTCCAAAACAGCATCTTCAACCACCACATTTCGTCTTACTGGGAGGCAGTGCATAAACTTAGCCTTGCCCAATTTTTCTTGAGTCATCATCCAATTCGGATCTTCGTTTAAGATTTGTCCATACGCTTTATAATTGCTCCAGTTTTTCACATAGACAAAATCAGCATCTTTTAAGGCGTCTTCCTGATTGTGATGAATTGGTGTGTTTTTAGTGATGTTGGCATCAAGTTCATAACCTTCAGGATGGGTAATGGTCAAATCAACCTCCATGTTTTGCATCATTTCCACAAAGGAATTCGCAACCGCCTGAGGCAACGGTTTTGGATGTGGCGCCCAAGACAACACGACTTTAGGTTTGCGGGTCTCAGAAAGCTCGGTAATGGTAATCGCATCTGCCAAAGCTTGCAACGGATGTGCCGTGGCACTTTCCATATTTACGATTGGCACTGTCGCGTATTTTATAAAACTGTTAAGGATAAATTCTGAGGCGTCCTTTTCTTTATCAGTTAGGCTAGGGAAGGCGCGCACCGCAATAATATCTGCATACTGCGAAATTACTTGCGCTGCTTCTTTGATGTGTTCTGAACTTCCGGCATTCATAATGCTGCCATCTTCAAATTCAATATTCCAAGCGTCATTAACGTTCAAAATACTCACATGCATTCCTAAGTTACGAGCTGCTTTTTCTGTACTTAATCGGGTTCTTAAACTTGAGTTGAAGAACAACATAACTAAGGTTTTGTGTTTTCCTAATTCTGAAAATTCCAAAGGTTGCATCTTGAGTAAAATCGCTTCCTTAATCATTTCAGACAGATTGGAAATATCTTTTATTTCGGTGTATTTTTTCATCAAAAATTTATTTTCAATTATATTTTCACAAACCTCACAGGTTTTCAAAACCTGTGAGGTTTATAATTCCTGTCCACCATTCATTAATAGCAATTCCTGTTGTAACGCTTCAAAGAACAAATCAATATGTTCTTTTTGAATGGTTAATGGTGGAAGAATTCTGATTAAGTTAGGGTTTTTGGCACTTCCGGTAAATATCTTATGCTTGTGGATGAGGTTTTTACGCAATTCTGCTACTGAAAAATCAAATTCTAAGCCTAACATGAGGCCGCGGCCTTTTACCGCTTTTAAATGCGGTAAATTCTGCGATTTTTCTATAAAATAGCTAGACATTTCATCGGCATTTGCCATCAATTTTTCCGATTCTAAAACTTCTAAAACGGCTAAAGATGCAGCACAGGCCAAATGATTCCCACCAAAAGTAGTCCCCAATAATCCAAAAGATGCTTTAATGTTTGGGTGGATCAAAATGCCGCCAATAGGGAAGCCGTTGCCCATACCTTTTGCCATCGCGATAATATCTGGTGTCCAACCATATTTTTGAAAAGCGAAGAAATCGCCAGTTCTTCCAAATCCAGACTGTACCTCATCAGCAATCAGCATAACCTTATACGTTTTACACAGTTTTTCAAGACCGATGTAAAATTCCGGAAAGCTTTCATCTAAACCGCCCACACCTTGAATACATTCGATAATCACAGCACAGGTTTCTCCTTCTTTTAAAATAGTTTCCACCGTTGCCAAGTCGCCTAAAGCTACAAAGTCCACATGTTGTTGCGCGTTTAACGGTGCCACAATTTTAGCGTCATCTGTTGCCGCAACGGCCGCTGAGGTACGTCCGTGGAACGAATTTTTAAAGGCCACGACATTCTTTTTTCCGGTGTGAAAAGAAGCAAGTTTTAAGGCGTTTTCGTTGGCTTCAGCGCCCGAATTACATAAAAACAACTGATAGTCTTTACAACCGGAGATGCGTTCAAGTTCAGATGCTAGAGATTCTTGTAGCGGATTTTGAATCGCGTTACTATAAAAACCCAAATTTTTTACTTGTTCGGAAATGGCCGAAACATAGGTGCGGTGGGAATGTCCGATAGAAATCACCGCATGCCCGCCGTATAAATCTAAATACTCCACACCTTTATCGTCATAAACCGCGAGATCTTTTGCACGCACTGGCGTGATATCAAAAAGCGGATAGACCTTAAATAAACTCATAGTTGCTCTTTTTTAATGTTACTTATTTTATTGTAGGATGCAATCATGCCGTGGATTAGTGAAGAACTCAAACCTTTATGTTCCATCTCATTCAGCCCTTCTATAGTACAGCCTTGTGGAGTGGTGACGCGGTCAATTTCTTCTTCAGGATGATGTCCGTTGGCAATTAATAAATTTGCCGCACCTTCACTGGTATACATCGCCAATTCTTGCGCTTCTTTTGCATCGAATCCTAATTGAATGGCTGCTTGGGTACTCGCGCGAATCAGACGCATCCAAAAAGCAATCCCACTAGCACATATGACTGTTGCAGCTTGCATTTGAGACTCAGGAATCACCAAAGAATGTCCTAAACGGTTAAAAATTGCCTGTGCAATTTTAATGCGTTTTTCGCCCTGTGGGTTACTGCAAATGCAGGTCATCGATTTCCCAACCGCGATCGCCGTATTTGGCATCGCTCTGATGATAAACTGTT
Organism: Gelidibacter salicanalis; assembly: GCF_007997285.1. GTDB lineage: Bacteria > Bacteroidota > Bacteroidia > Flavobacteriales > Flavobacteriaceae > Gelidibacter > Gelidibacter salicanalis. The sequence goes on along the minus strand of NZ_VORX01000003.1, from coordinate 310,927 downwards.
CTGAACCAATAATGGCTTCAATTTTTGGGATTAGAAATCCGGTAACCGTTGAAATGACCACATGTTTTTCAGTAATGAATTCAGCGATATCCTTCAAAACATTTTCTAAATGAGCGGGTTGAACGGCTAAAATTAGAATGTCAGAATTTTTGACAGCCTCCCCATTATCTGAAGTTATAAATACATTTTTATAACCTTCAAACTCTGCGATGCTGTCTGTATTTCTTTTGGACAGGTATAGCGTGGTAATCGCATTCGTGGTGATTAGCCCTTTAGCGATGGATTTGCCTAAATTTCCTGTACCGATGATTGCTATTTTCATATTTATGCCCGTATTTCGACGCCGCTCAATATAAACTGGCGGGTATCTTATAATTAAACTTCAACTATGTCCTTTTTGTTAAGACCTTATAGGTTTGCCTAATTTTAAAAATAATTAGCCTTTAACCGCAATCCCTCAGTTTCTTCAAAACCAAACATTAAATTCATGTTTTGAATGGCCTGACCTGAAGCGCCTTTCAGCAAATTGTCAATGATGCTCGTAATCAAAAGTTTGTTGTTGTGTTTGTGTAAATGAAGAATGCATTTATTAGTGTTGACCACTTGTTTTAAATGGATGTCTTCATCAGAAACTACTGTAAAAGCGGCATCTTGATAATAGGTTTTATACAAGGTTTTTGCATCGTCCAAACTGCCTTCAAAATCGGTATAGGCGGTGGCAAAAATCCCTCTGGAAAAATTCCCTCGGTTAGGCACAAAAATGACCTCAGATTTAGACTTTTTCTGTAAGTCTTGGATGCGCTCATTGATCTCTCCCAAATGTTGGTGGGTGAACGCTTTATAATGAGAAAAATTATTATCGCGATAGGTGAAATGCGTGGTTTCAGACAGCGACGTTCCGGCACCTGTTGATCCAGTAACGGCGTTAACATGCACATCACTTTTTAATAATTGAAAAGTTGCTAGAGGTAAAATTGCTAACTGAATGGCCGTTGCAAAACACCCCGGATTCGCGATAAAGTTCGCTTTTTTGATGGCTTCTTTATGCAATTCTGGCAGTCCGTAAGTGAAATGATTACCTTGAAAATCACGATCAGCTTCCAATCTAAAATCATTGCTTAAATCGATGATTTTAGTTTTAGACGAAAAGGTATGACTCTCTAAAAATGCCTTCGAATTACCGTGGCCCAAGCACAAAAATAAAACGTCAACATCAGGATTAATGGTGCTAGAGAATTCCAGATCTGTACTACCCACTAAATCTTGATGCACCTTGTATATTTTATTTCCAGCGTTTGAAGTGCTATAAATAAAATTAAGGTTTGTTTTTGGATGGTTGAGGAGCAACCGGATCAATTCACCCGCTGTATAACCTGCACCTCCAATAATACCAACGTCTATCATGATTCTGAATTTACTTGGTGATAAATTTTATTTTGATTCCCCACGATTTTAATAAATCCTTTGGCTTCATCGGCGGTCCACCCTTTGTTGATTTCACCATAACTGCCGAATTTGGCATTCATTAAATCGTGAGCAGAACTGATGCCATCTAACATAAAATGATACGGTTTTAAGGTGACCGTAACATCTCCGGTTACATTTTTCTGGCTGCTTTCTAAAAACGCCTCAATGTTGCGCATAACAGGATCTAAATATTGACCTTCGTGTAAATGCATGCCGTAAAAACTAGAGAGGTACTCTTTATGTTGCATCTGCCATTTGGTAAGCGTGTGCTTTTCCAGTAAATGGTGCGCTTTAATTGTAATCAATGCTGCTGCAGCTTCAAAACCTACACGTCCTTTAATACCTACAATGGTATCCCCAACGTGAATGTCACGCCCGATAGCGTATGCAGATGCTATATTATTTAAAGCTTCAATATTTTTTTCTGGTGCATCAGCTGTACCGTTTAATGCTGTAAATTGTCCATTTTTGAAGGTTAGGGTGACTTTTTCTTCGCCTTCTTTGGTCAATTGTGATGGGTACGCGTGTTCTGGTAATGATTTTTCAGAAGTTAAGGTTTCTTCTCCTCCAACGCTTGTTCCCCAAAGCCCTTTATTAACGGAGTATTTGGCTTTTTCCCAAGACATGTCCACACCATTCTTTTTCAGGTAATCGATTTCTTCCTGTCTTGATAATTTCAAATCTCTAATTGGGGTGATGATTTCAATATGAGGTGCCAAGGTTTGGAAAATCATATCAAAACGAACCTGATCATTCCCTGCACCAGTACTACCGTGGGCAATATACTGCGCATCGATACTTTTAGCGTATTCTACAATTTCAATGGCTTGAATAATGCGTTCCGCACTTACTGATAAAGGATAGGAATTGTTTTTTAAGACATTTCCATAAATCAAATACTTGATTACTTTATCGTAATACGAAGCTACAGCATCTAAATTTTTATAGGTAGAAACACCCATTTTATAGGCATTGGATTCAATAGAACTGATTTCTTCAGAGGTAAATCCGCCTGTATTCACACTTACGGCGTGCACTTGATAACCCAAATCCTTACTTAAATGTACTGCACAATAAGAAGTGTCCAATCCGCCACTATAGGCTAAAACTAATTTTTTGCTCATGATTTATCTTTTTTTAAAAACAAAGCCTGTTTGATTTGCTTTAATCTTTGAAATGTTTTGGTTTTTATATGTTGGGGTTCAGTGCTGTCTTTTGCTTTCGGATCAAATAACATCCCCGTACAGAGGCACATTTTCTGTTCCGTACGTTGCAATACATCATAATTTTTGCAAGTTTGACAGCCGTTCCAGAAACTTTGATCGTCTGTTAATTCTGAAAAGGTAACGGGTTTGTAACCCAATTCGCTGTTCATTTTCATAACCGCTAAGCCTGTAGTAATGCTGAAAACTTTAGAATCTGGAAATTTCTCTCTAGAATGTTGAAAAATCCGGGCTTTTATTTTTTTGGCTAGGCCTTGTTCTCTGTAGTCTGGATGTACAATTAATCCGGAATTAGCCACGAACTTCCCGTGGCCCCATGCTTCGATATAACAAAAACCAGCAAAGGTGTCGCCATCTAACGCGATCACGGCATTCCCATTTTCCATTTTAGTAGTGACATATTCCGGTGTACGTTTCGCAATACCCGTGCCTCTTACTTTTGCGGATTCAGCAATGGTGTCGCAGATGATCTGTGCATAGATAGCATGAGATTTATTAGCAATAACAATGTCCATTGTTCTTGATGTTTAGAATTAAAAAAAATTAAAGATATGTTGTCGGAAAAACGGAACCGGACTCACCTAAGTTCCAATAATGAAGCGCACCCTTAAGGGCGGCGGAACAGAAAATGACATGTCCTGACACGGTTGCTATCTGCGGCAACTGAGTTTGAAAGGGAAAATATGTGTGATGATTTGATCAAGGTGTAAAAAAATAAAAATACGTTAGCGACTCTTTTTAGGTTAGAATGCACAGCGTCTGCGCAACATGCGTGCGGGACTAGATGGACGTATTTTATTTTTCATTATAATCATAAATCAAAAGTAATATTTTATTTAACAACTCAAATTAATTTTAACTTTTTTTAAAGGATATAATCTGTGCTAACAAAATTTGAGGCTTTGCTCTCTAAAAGATTTTTCAAGATGGCATTGTTATAGGCATTGTCCTTGGATGCCACAAAAGTTCTGATGGAAAAGGAACGTAAAGCGTCATGGACACTTAAAGTGGCCACCGCAGAATCTTTACGCCCTGTAAAAGGATACACATCTGGCCCACGTTGGCAAGAGCTATTTAAATTAACTCTACACACCAAGTTTACTAAAGTATCAATTAGCGGCGCCAAGGTTTTAATGTCACTACCAAACAAACTCACTTGCTGTCCGTAATTGGATTCTGCCATGTCATCTAGTGGTTCGTTAATATCTTTAAATGACAGTACAGGAATCACAGGTCCAAATTGTTCCTCCTGAAATACACGCATATCTTTATTGACGGGATACAAAACTGCTGGGAAAATATAATTTTCCGTGGTTTGGCCTCCTTTTTCGTTTAATATGCTGGCTCCTTTAGCAAGCGCATCATCAATTAATTCTTGAATGTATTGCGGTTTATCAGGTTCAGGTAAAGGCGTTAATTTCACGCCAGATTCCCATGGATTTCCAAATTTTAGAGCATCAACTCTTTTGGCAAAACGCTTGTTAAATTCGTCTACAATGGCTTCATGCACGTAGACTATTTTGAGCGCTGTACAACGTTGTCCGTTAAATGACGTCGTTCCAGCAATACATTCGTCAATGGCCAAATCTAAATCGGCATCTTTAAGCACAATAGCAGGATTTTTCGCTTCCAATCCTAACACCAAACGCAGTCGGTTACTTTTTGGGTGTTCGTTTTGCAAAGCATTGGCCGATTTGCTATTGCCGATAAGCGCCAACACATCAACCTTTCCAGATTGCATGATTGGGGTAGCCACCGTTCGACCGCGGCCGTAAATGATATTGACCACACCTTTAGGAAAACTGCTTTGAAACGCTTCCAACAAAGGCGATATCAACAAAACTCCAAACTTTGCGGGTTTAAAAATGGCTGTGTTTCCCATAATTAATGCGGGAATCAATAGCGCAAATGTTTCGTTTAGTGGATAGTTATAAGGTCCTAAACATAATACCACACCCAAAGGACCTCTCCGGATATGTGCATACACACCATCATTTTTTTCAAACTTGGCGTTATCACGATCCAATTGTTTGTACTCTTCAATGGTGTCGTAGATGTAATCAACGGTTCTATCGAATTCCTTTTCTGAATCTGGTAAGGATTTTCCAATTTCCCACATCAGCAATTTCACCACCTCATCACGCTTGGTTTTCATTTGGGTCACAAACTTTTCCATACAGGCAATTCGGTCGTTTACCTTCATTGTGGGCCATAGACCTTGCCCTTTATTATAGGCATTTACAGCAGCATCCATAGCTTCTAAAGCTTCTTTTTCGCCTAAAGTCGGAATAGTGCCCAACAAGGTTGGAGCATAGTTTTGAGTTGAAGAAATGGTAGAATACACCTCTGAGCTTTCTCCAGACCAGGGTCTTAATTCGCCATCAACTAAGTAGTTATTTTGATGGAGCAATGATTTTATTTGGTACTGTTCTGGAATGTTCATAAAGTTATGTTTAGACTAAAAATTGAAATAGATCGGGTTTGTCGTTAAGGTAATCCCCATAGAAGTTACGAAGTTTCATTTTGGTAATTAATGGCTCTAAATCATCTGACGATTTTAGTTCCAATCCTACCACAGCAGCACCGTTTTCACGATTGGTTTTTTTGGTGTATTCAAAGTAAGTGATGTCATCCGTTGGACCTAAAATATCCACCACAAATTCACGTAATGCACCCGCACGTTGGGGGAATTTGATGATGAAGTAATGTTTTAAGTTCGCATATAATAGGGCGCGTTCTTTGATTTCGGCCGTTCTGGTGATGTCATTATTACTGCCACTGATGATACAAATAACATTTTTACCTTTTATCTCATCCGCATATTGGTCTAATGCGGCGATACTCAAGGCACCGGCAGGTTCTACAACAATAGCATCCTTGTTGTAAAGATCGAGGATGGTTTCGCATACTTTTCCTTCTTCCACCGTAATCATATCGTGTAAATTTTGTTGACAGATGGCAAAATTCAAATCGCCCACCCGTTTTACCGCGGCACCATCTACAAAATTCTCAATGTCTTTTAATTCGGTGTTGCGCTTGTTGGCTAAAGATGTAGTCATAGAAGGTGCACCTTTAGGCTCTACGCCAATAATTTTAGTTTGTGGCGACAACTGCTTAAATATTGAGGATAAACCAGCGGAAAGTCCACCACCACCTACCGGAACAAATACGTAATGGATGGGATGTTGTGCTTGGTCAATAAGTTCTAAACCTACCGTGGCTTGACCTTCAATGACTTTTTCATCATTAAAAGGATGGATAAAAGTTTTATTTAAACGCTCACATTCCAATATTGCCGCTTTATTGGCATCATCAAACGTATCACCTACCAACACCACTTCAATAAAATCTTCACCAAACATGGTTACTTGATCTACTTTTTGTTGTGGCGTTGGAGATGGCATAAAGATAGTGCCCTTTATTTTCAACAATTTACAGGATAATGCCACGCCCTGTGCATGATTTCCTGCACTGGCGCAAACAATTCCGTTTTCAATTTGAAGTGTAGTCAAGGAAGACATTTTATTGTAAGCACCTCTAATTTTATAGGAGCGTACTTGCTGTAAATCCTCACGCTTAAAATTAATATTCGCTTCAAATTGCTTTGAATAACGATAGTTTTGCATTAATGGCGTAACCTCAGCGACGTCCTGTAGTTTTTTGGCCGCAGCTTCAACAGCGGCTAAACTTGGGTAATAGATTTTAGTTTCAACGTTCATCAGATTTCTTTATAGGCAGGAATTGCTTCCTGCCTTAATTATACATTCGTTCAATAATTAAACTAACACTGAATCTTCAACTTCAGCATCCGTTTTGATTACCTTCATGGCCGTCATTGCAGCTCTTAATCTTTTCCCAACCGTTTCAATAGGATGATTTCTGATAGCGTCATTAACTGCAATTAATTCTTGATTGTCTATACTGTTGGAGTCTGAAAACGATTTTCCAATAGTATTTGGATCGACATTTTTCATAAAATCTTCCAAAAGCGGCTTACACGCATGATCAAATAAATAGCAACCATATTCTGCAGTATCAGAAATGACACGGTTCATCTCGTAGAGTTTTTTTCTGGCGATGGTATTGGCGATTAATGGCAATTCGTGAAGGGATTCATAGTAAGCCGAATCTTCAATAATACCAGCGCTCACCATAGTTTCAAAAGCCAACTCAACCCCAGATTTCACGAAAGCAACTAAAAGCACTCCGTGATCAAAATAGGTTTGTTCAGTAATATGGTCTGGAGTCAATTCTGTTTTTTCAAAGGCGGTTTCACCTGTCGCAGCGCGCCATTTTAATAAGTCGGCATCATCATTCGCCCAATCTTCCATCATGGTTTGGGAGAAATGACCAGAGATGATATCGTCCATATGTTTTTCAAACAAAGGTTTCAAAATGGTCTTTAATTCTTCAGACAATTCATTGGCTTTTATTTTTGCCGGATTTGATAAACGGTCCATCATGTTGGTAATGCCGCCATGTTTTAGTGCTTCGGTAATGGTTTCCCAACCTAATTGAATCAATTTTGCAGCATAATTGGCATTTACACCCTCTGCTACCATTTTGTCAAATGCCAAAATTGATCCTGTTTGAAGCACCCCACAAAGGATGGTTTGCTCCCCCATTAAATCACTTTTTACTTCAGCAATAAACGATGATGCCAATACTCCCGCACGGTCGCCACCAGTAGCCACAGCGTATGCTTTAGCCTGTTCCCAACCTTTTTGTTCTGGATCATTTTCTGGATGTACCGCTATTAATGTTGGCACTCCAAACCCGCGTTTGTATTCTTCACGAACTTCAGTTCCCGGACATTTTGGCGCTACCATGATGACCGTAAGATCTTCACGGATTTTAGTACCTTCTTCCACAATATTAAAACCGTGGGAATAACTTAAGGTTGCGCCTTTTTTCATCAACGGCATGACGGTTTTAACAACATCCGTATGCTGTTTGTCAGGCGTTAAATTCAATACCAAATCGGCAGTAGGAATCAATGCTTCATAAGTACCCACTTCAAAGTCGTTTGAAGTGGCATTTTTATAGGATGCACGTTGCTCCTTAATGGCTGCATCCCGTAACGCGTAAGAAATGTCTAAGCCAGAGTCGCGCATGTTTAAACCTTGGTTCAAACCTTGGGCGCCACAGCCTACAATTACTATTTTCTTTCCTTTTAATGCATTTATTCCGTCTTCAAATTCTGAAGCGTCCATAAATCGGCACTGTCCCAATTGCTCTAATTGTTGTCTTAATGGTAATGTGTTGAAATAATTTGACATGATAATTGTTTTTTTAATGTTGAAATGCTTCCAGCATTTTTGATATTTTCATTTCGTCTTTGGTCACTGCAATGCGTCCTGAACGCGTGAATTGCATGATTCCGAAAACACTTAATTCGCGGTATAATATTTCTAATTCTTCTCTACGCCCTGATTTTTCGATAACGAAAAACTCTCTGTTGACGGTTACAATTCGGGCGTTATTATCTTTGATGATTGTTTCAATTTGTTCACGTTCATCAAACAAAAAATTGGACTTGATTTTAAACAAGCACGATTCCTGATAAATAGTCTCATCTTCAGTATGGAAATAAGCCTTTATGACCTCGACTTGTTTTTCTATCTGACCGATGATTTTCTTCATCTGATCTTCTTGAAGTTTCACAACGATAGTCCATTTTGAGACATTTTCAATTTCAGAAACTGAAGAATTGATACTCTCAATATTGATGTGACGACGTTGAAAAATAGCCGAAATACGATTCAATAACCCAATGTTATTTTCGGTATAGATGGTTACGGTATATGCTATTGGTTCACTCATGTTTATATTATCGTTTTAATTGATAATGGTTTTTCTCTTCTCTCTGTTCTCTATTCTTTGTTCTCTTTTCTCAAAAAGACCTATTCCAATCGAATTTCAGAAACACTAGCTCCTGTAGGAATCATCGGGAAGACATTGCCCTCTTTTTCTACTCTTACCTCTAAAAAGTAAGGGCCTTCACAAGCCATCATCTCTTCAACAGCCGCTTTTAAATCTTCTCTTTTTGTTACTTTTTGAGCATCGATATAATAGCCTTTTGCAATCGCCACAAAATCTGGGTTGGTCATTTCTGTAGACGCGTAGCGTTTTTCGAAAAACAACTGTTGCCATTGGCGAACCATGCCTAAGAACTCATTGTTTAGGACCACAATTTTTACCGGTACTTTTTGTTGAAAGATGGTGCCCAATTCCTGAATGGTCATTTGGTAACCGCCATCGCCTATAATGGCCACCACATCTCGCTCTGGAGCGGACATTTTTGCGCCAATGGCCGCAGGTAGTGCAAAGCCCATAGTTCCTAATCCTCCAGAAGTGATGTTACTTTTGGTGGTGGTGAATTCAGCATATCTACAAGCAATCATTTGATGTTGTCCTACGTCAGAAACTATAGCTGCATTGCCTTTGGTGCAAATGTTGATTTCCTTGAGCACCTCGCCCATAGTTAAGCCTTCCTTTGTTGGATATAAATCATCTTTGATGACCTTTTCGTACTCAATGGTATAGAGGTCTTTAAATTCTTGATGCCATTCCGGATGTGAATTGGTTTTAATTAAAGGAAGTAATTGTTTAAGACTTTCTTTAGCATCGCCTAAAACCGCCACGTCAGTTTTGACGTTCTTATCAATTTCTGCAGGATCTATTTCAAAGTGAATAACCTTGGCTTGTTTGGCGTAGGTAGCTAAATTTCCCGTCACACGATCGTCAAATCGCATGCCTATCGCAATTAAAACATCACATTCATTAGTTAACACGTTAGGTGCATAATTGCCGTGCATCCCAACCATGCCTATATTTAAAGGGTGAGCCGTTGGGATTGCCGAAGCGCCAAGAATGGTCCACGCTGCAGGGATTCCTGCTTTTTCCATGAGTGCTTTTAATTCCTCTTCAGCCTCACTTAAAATGATGCCCTGGCCCCAAACGATTAAAGGTTTTTTAGCCGAATTGATGAGCAGGGCAGCAGCCTTTACATCATCGATATCTGTTTTTGGAACCGGATTATAACTTCTAACGCCTTTACATTTTTCGTAGGAAAAATCAAATTGCTCAAATTGTGCATCTTTAGTAATATCAATTAAAACGGGTCCTGGACGTCCGCTTCTGGCTATATAAAATGCCTTGGCAATCATCTCAGGAATTTGGGAGGCTTTTGTGATTTGTTGGTTCCACTTGGTCACAGGTGTCGAAATTCCGATGATATCTGTTTCCTGAAACGCATCGCTCCCCAATAAATGGGACGCCACCTGCCCTGTAATACAGACCATCGGTGTGGAATCGATTTGTGCATCTGCAATGCCTGTAATAAGATTGGTAGCGCCTGGGCCGGAAGTTGCCATAGCGACACCAACTTTTCCTGAAATACGTGCGTAACCCTGAGCCGCGTGCGTAGCACCTTGCTCATGACGTGTTAATACGTGATGAATTTGATCTCTGAATTTATAAAGTTCATCATAAACGGGCATAATTGCGCCACCTGGATACCCGTAAAGGATGTCTACACCTTCAGCAATAAGACATCTGATGATGGCTTCACTACCGGAAATCCGGATGGTGGAAGCAGTTGTGGTTTGATCTTTTTCTAATGTTTGTGTGTCTTTCATATTAAAAACATGTTTTTCAATCCTTTTTATCCTGATAACTTACAGGAGGAGTTCAACTCTATTAGGTTGTGTATTATTTAGAATTCATCAGTGACACAGCCCTTAGAGGCTGACGACACTGTCTTTGCATATTTGTAGAGCACCCCGCGCTCAAATTTTAATTTTGGTGCGACCCACTTGGCTCTTCTTTTGGCTAATTCTTCATCGGAAATTTCGATATTAATCGTGTTTTTAATGGCATCAATGGCAATGACATCACCATTTTCAACAAGTGCAATATTTCCACCGTCCTGAGCTTCAGGAGCGACGTGTCCTACTACAAATCCGTGGGAGCCACCAGAAAAACGCCCGTCCGTAATTAAGGCCACATCTTTACCCAAACCTGCACCCATAATAGAAGAGGTTGGTTTTAACATTTCTGGCATTCCCGGACCTCCTTTTGGGCCCTCATAACGGATGATGACCACATCTCCTTTTTTAACTTTACCAGTTTTAATGCCTTCATTTACGGCTATTTCGCCATCAAATACATTAGCAGTACCTCTAAAAGAAAAGCCTTCTTTTCCGGTGATTTTTGCCACAGCACCTTCAGTTGCTAGGTTTCCGAAAAGGATTCGGATATGACCTGTTTCTTTTATCGGATTACTGAGTTTGCTAATAATGTCTTGGTCTTCCACTAAATTTGGAACATCTTTTAAATTTTCAGCAATGGTCTTCCCGGTGACAGTTAAACAATTGCCATGCAACATGCCGTTATGTAGCATGTATTTTAATACCCCAGGAATCCCGCCGATATGGTGTAAATCTTCCATAGAATATTTGCCGCTTGGTTTCAGATTAGCCAACAATGGGGTCGTGTCGCTAATTTTTTTGAAATCTTCTAAAGTAAACTCTACTTGGGCCGCTTTTGCAATAGCTAAAAAGTGAAGTACGGCATTCGTTGAACCCCCAAGAACCGTCACCAATCGGAATGCATTTTCTAAAGATTCCTTAGTTACAATATCCGATGGTTTGATGTCTCTTTCTAATAATAAACGTACGGCTTCACCTGCTTTGGCAGATTCCACCTCTTTTATATTTCCGTCGCTTACTGCAGGGTTTGAAGAGTTAAATGGCAATGACATCCCCAAGGCCTCAATGGCAGAAGCCATTGTATTTGCCGTGTACATTCCGCCACATGCGCCAGCACCCGGGCAGGCTTTATGAATAACATTTTTATATTCTGCATCATCAATAGTTCCAGCAACTTTTTCGCCATAGGCTTCAAATGCTGAAACGATATCTAATTTCTTTCCATTATGGCATCCAGAAGCGATTGTTCCACCATACACCAAAACTGAAGGTCTGTTTAAACGCAGCATTGCCATTAAAGCTCCCGGCATATTTTTGTCACAGCCAACAACGGTAATAACACCGTCATAACTCATGGCTTCAACTACAGTTTCAATGGAGTCTGCAATGATATCGCGAGAAGGTAATGAAAAGCGCATTCCCGGTGTCCCGTTAGAGATGCCATCACTCACGCCAATCGTATTGAAAATTAAGCCTACCAATCCCGCATTTTCGGTTCCCTTTTTAACATGTACGGCTAAATCGTTAAGATGCATGTTACATGGATTGCCTTCATAGCCCGTACTGGCAATGCCGATCATTGGTTTTTTTAAATCCTCATCAGTTAATCCAATGGCATGCAACATTGCTTGTGCCGCTGGAAGTGTAGGATCTTGTGTAACTGTCTTACTGTATTTATTTAATATACTCATAGTGCGTTTGCTAACTTTGATTTGCGTTGCCCTAAAACTTCTTGTTGGTACAACTGCATTAATTTATAACCTAAAGAATCCGTCCATGATAACGGAAATTCGTAATCATCCAACGATTTTAATCCGACCACTTCAGCTGCTGTTCCGGTAAAAAATGAACTGTCTGCTTGTTTTAATTCTTCTAATTTGAAATGTTTTTCTTCCACAGGAATACCTTCTTCCTCACAGATTTCTAGGATGGTCTCCCGGGTGATGCCTGCCATAATGCTGCCTTTTTTAGGAGTATATAGTTTTCCATCTTTTTCCATAAAAATGTTGGCACCAGAACATTCTGCAACATAGCCATGCATGTCTAATAACAAGGCTTCATCATAACCAGCGTCTTTTGCTTCATTAGTGGATAGGACGGAGTTGACGTAATGGCCTGTAACCTTCGCTTCTACAAAACACGATTTTGGATTTGGGCGTTCAAAGGATGAGGTTTTAACTCGTAATAAGCGATCCCCCATGAGTTTTCCCCATTCCCAACACTGCATTGTTAAAAACGATTCTTTTGAAGTATAGAGTCCCATATTGGCACCCGTAGTGATGAGTGGGCGGATATAGGCATCTTGAAGATTGTTTTTTTCTAAGAGCTCATAGGTGAGGGCTACTAGGTCAGCAACCGTATAGTCAAAGGGAATGCCCATTACCTTAGCACCATATTTAAGACGCTCATAATGTGCTTCCGCTCTAAATATTTTGGTGCCTTCGGCTGTTTTATAAGATCTAATGCCTTCAAATACGCCATTGCCGTAGTGCAAGCTTTGGCTATATAAACTACTAGAAGCAGTTTTAGGATTTAAAAATTCACCGTTGTGGTAAATGATCGTTTGGTCGTTACTGTATGCGTTCATAAAGGTTTAAAAGTTTAAAATTAATATAAGCTTTGTATTGGGTGCTTCGGGATTGCTCGGTCAGACTAAACTCAGTGTCATAGTTTCATATTTAATTTACTGTATATCAGTTGTTTAAGTGTGTTTATTTATGATGTTCAAAATGTCAAATTTTCCTATAAAAAAAGCCTGTATCTCAATTGATACAGGCTTTTTTTGGGAATAGCATACTGTATCAACTAACTGGAGCTAATAATAATGATGCTAATAATGATGATATTCTGTTGCATTGGGTAAAACAATTTAATTTAAAACTGGATGAACAGCTTGTTTCTAGTTTCCGCTTTATCCACATTATTGAAACTCTGTAATACTAAAAAAGCCTTCCAGTTAGAGGAAGGCTTCAGTTATATTTTTTTAAACTTAGTGTACCATTCCTCCTTAGCGTGACAAAATCACGATGCTAATAATAGAAATAATATTTAAGTTTTGGTTTTTCATCTGTTCGTCAAAAATCATAAAAGATTTTTATAAAACCTAATATATGTCTTAGAAATTTCTATTTATTTCTAAATTCTTGGCAAATCATTATCGTCTTTAAGTGGTAAATTAGAATTGCCCATTAGGTATTTATCAACGTGGTGAGCGGCTTGTCGGCCTTCTGAAATGGCCCAAACAATTAAGGATTGGCCGCGGCGCATATCGCCTGCACTGAAAATCCCTGGAACGTTAGTAGTATAATCAGTAGTTGCAGCTTTTATGTTAGATCTAAAATCCATTTCGAGACCAAATTGCTCAGCCAGTGTTTTTTCTGAACCTGTAAAACCTAATGCCAATAAGACCATGTCACAATCCCAATGTTTTTCGGTATTAGGAAGTTCTCTAAGTTCGGGACGTTGCCCTTCATTAAAAATCCACTCCACTTCCACAGTTTTCAAACCGATGAGGTTGCCGTTTTTATCTCCTAAAAATTCTTTGGTCGAGACACTGAAAAAGCGTTCCACGCCTTCTTGGTGAGATGAGGTTGTTTTTAACTTCATTGGCCAATAGGGCCAAGGTTGATGTGCAGGGCGTCCCACAGATGGCTTACTTAAAATTTCAAAATTAGTTACACTTTTTGCGCCATGACGGTTGCTAGTACCAATACAATCGGAACCTGTGTCTCCACCACCAATGACAATGACGTTCTTATTTTTTGCGGATAAAATTTCATCTTCACTGATTAAACCGTCTACATATTGATTGTTTAATTTTAAGAAATCCATGGCTTGATGCACACCTTTCAGATGGTTGCCTTTTATTGGGATGCCTCGGCGTTCCGTAGCACCACCACATAAGACAACAGCGTCAAAATCGGCTTTAATGGTTTCTATACTGATATTTTGACCTACATGGGCGTTGGTGATAAATGTGATGCCTTCTTCTTCAAGAATGGCCATTCGCCGATTAATAATTGATTTTTCAAGTTTAAAATCGGGAATCCCGTAGCGCAGTAATCCGCCTACTTTGGCGTCCCTTTCGAAAACAGTGACGGCATGGCCTGCTCGGTTTAACTGTTGTGCTGCCGCCAATCCAGCAGGGCCAGAACCAATAATGGCTACTTTTTTACCCGTTCTTATGTTTGGTGGGTGCGCTGTAATCCATCCTTCTTCAAACGCCTTTTCGACAATGTTTTTCTCGATGTTTTCTATAGACACCGGATCTTCATTAATGCCTAAAACACAAGCCTCTTCACACGGGGCAGGACATAGTCTACCCGTGAATTCTGGAAAGTTGTTGGTAGAATGTAGAATTTGCGCAGCCTCTTTCCAACGGCCTTTATACACTTTGTCATTAAAATCTGGAATTAAATTCCCTAAGGGGCAGCCACTATGGCAAAAGGGAATGCCGCAGTCCATACAGCGTGCACCTTGATCTTTTAGTTTTTTCTCCTCTAGCGGAATCGTAAATTCTTTATAATTTTTCAATCGTTTTTCAACCGCTATGTAGGGTTCATCTACTCTTTCGTATTCTAAAAATCCTGTTATTTTTCCCATATGTGTGTTCCGCGCAAACGGAAATCTTTTTCAATTAAACAACTACTTTATTCTCTTCTTCCAATCTAATGAGTGCTTGCCTATATTCTTCGGGCATTACTTTGATGAACTTTGGCAATTCTTTCTGCCAATTTTCTAAGAGTCGTTGTGCCAAAGGACTCAATGTGGCGTTGTAATGATTTTCGACTAGGTTTTTTAATTCGGCTCCATCTTCTGCGGAAGCGACAGGCTCTAAATTCAAGCCTTCCTTATTGCATTTTTTATCGAAGGTGTTGTTGGGGTCATACACATAAACGATGCCACCACTCATACCGGCACCAAAATTCCGTCCGACGTCGCCTAAAATGACGGCTCGTCCACCTGTCATGTATTCACAACCATGGTCGCCAATGCCTTCTACAACGGCGTGTGCACCAGAGTTTCTGACACAAAATCGTTCGCCTGCTTTTCCATTTATATACACTTCGCCACTGGTAGCGCCATATAAGGCCACATTACCAATAATTATATTGTCTTCAGGAACAATGGTGGATTCCTCAGGAACTTTGATACTTATTTTAGCACCAGAAAGCCCTTTTCCTAAATAATCATTTGTATTTCCGTTTACAACAAGTGTTAATCCTTTAGTAGCGAAAGCGCCAAAACTTTGTCCTGCAGATCCCGTAAAATTGATTTTTAAAGTGTTCTCTGGAAGCCCTTGTGCGCCATAAATCTTAGAAATCTCATTACTCAAAATAGCTCCAAAAGCACGATCTCTATTATTTATTTTCGATTCGATGACCGTTTTTTCTTTACGGAATAAGGCAGGATGCGCTTGACTTATAATCTTAAAATCCAAAGCTTTTTCCAGCTGGTGATCTTGTTTTTCAGTGTTGTAGAGTTTGGTGCCTTCAGGCGTAATAACTTGATGTAGGATAGGCGATAAATCCAAGCCTAAAGATTTATAATGGTTAATGGTATTGTTACGGTTGAGTTTTTGAACCTGACCAACCATTTCATTGATGGTCCTGAATCCAAGCTCAGCCATGATTTCACGTAATTCCTGCGCTACGAAATACATAAAATTGACCACATGTTCCGGTTTGCCTTGAAATTTTTTGCGGAGTTCAGGGTTTTGAGTTGCGATACCAACCGGACAAGTGTTTAGATGGCAAACCCGCATCATTACACAGCCAGAAGCCACTAAAGGTGCTGTTGCAAAACCGAATTCCTCAGCGCCTAACAAACAGGCAATAGCAACATCACGTCCCGTTTTCATTTGACCGTCACACTCCAAAACTACACGGTTTCTCAAATTATTCATCACTAAAGTTTGTTGGGCTTCGGCGAGTCCTAACTCCCACGGTAATCCGGCATGTTTTAAAGAGGTTAATGGCGATGCACCTGTACCGCCATCATGTCCTGAAATTAGAATCACATCGCCTTTGGCCTTCGCAACTCCAGCGGCAACCGTACCAATACCGACTTCAGACACCAATTTTACATTGATTCGTGCCTCGCGATTGGCCGATTTTAAGTCGTAAATCAGTTGTGATAAATCTTCTATAGAATAAATATCATGATGAGGCGGTGGTGAAATTAATCCCACATAAGGGGTCGAATTTCTAGTTTTTGCAATATCAGGATTTACTTTAGGTCCTGGCAATTGGCCGCCTTCACCCGGTTTGGCACCTTGTGCCATTTTAATTTGTATCTCCGAAGCACTGGTCAAATAATTTGAGGTCACCCCAAATCGTCCAGAAGCCACTTGCTTTATGGCGGAGTTTTTCCAATCGCCGTTAGCATCTTTATAAAAACGTTCTTCATCTTCGCCACCTTCGCCAGAATTGCTTTTTCCGCCAATTCTGTTCATTGCAATGGCTAAATTCTCGTGCGCTTCCTTGCTAATGGAACCGTAAGACATGGCACCCGTTTTAAAACGTTTAACGATTTCTGTCCACGGTTCAACTTCTGATAAGGAAATGGGGTCATAATTGGTAAACTCAAACAAACCTCTAATGGTCATTAATTGCTTGGTCTGTTCATTGATTAGGTCGGAATATTCCTTAAACGTCGCTGGCTTATTAGTTCTAACAGATTCTTGGAGTTTGGCAACGGTTATGGGGTTGAAAGCATGTTTTTCGCCATTGCGTCGCCATTTATAGTTACCTCCAAATTCTAAGTCTAAGTCTCCATCCACTTCGTTGTGATGGTATGCCTGACGGTGGCGCTTTGAAATTTCTTTCTCAATTTCCCGTAAGCCGATACCTTGAATCCGGGTAACCGTATTTGGGAAATAATTAGTGACCACTGTGGTATTAAGGCCTACACATTCAAAAAGTTGCGAGCCACGATAGGAATTAAGAGTGGAAATTCCGATTTTGTTCATCACTTTAAGAATGCCCATGCCAATAGCTTTGTTGTAATTCTTGATCGCTGTCATGTAATCTAAGCCATCAATATCCTGATTTTCAACTTGCTCTTGAACAATTTCATTAACAATATAAGGGTTAATAGCACTTGCACCATAGCCAAATAATAATGCAAAATGGTGCACTTCACGTGGTTCGGCTGACTCCATGATAATACTAACTTTGGCACGCTTACCAATTTTATACAATTCATGATTCACATAAGAACAAGCCATCAATGCAGGAATTGGAGCCATTTTTTCATTCACGCCTCTATCCGATAGAATAATGATGTTGCCACCATCATCAATCGCCTCTGAGGCAGTTTTGACAAGATTTAGGAGGGCGCGTTCCAACTCATTCAAACCTTTATCCACTTCATATAGAATAGAAATGGTGGTGACTACAAAATCAGGATTTTGCGTGTAGTTTTTAATTTTATCGAGATCATGCTTCGAAATTACAGGATTTTGGATTTTCAATTTTCGACATTGATCTTCGTTAATTTTGAAAATATTGGTGTCGCTCCCCAAAGTCAAACTGATATCCGTAATCAATTTTTCACGAATGCCGTCTAATGGCGGATTGGTAACTTGAGCGAATAATTGTTTGAAATAATTGTAGAGTAGCTGTGGTTTATCAGAAAGTATAGCAATAGGGGCATCGTTACCCATGGAGCCGATGGGTTCTTTACCCAGTTGCGCCATCGGATTGATAATAACGCTTAAATCTTCTTCAGTATATCCAAAAACAATTTGACGTTTTAATAGGGGATCTTCAACATGATTGATGTCGCCTTTTTTAGCTGGAATATCCGCCAAATGCACCAAATTTTTCTGCAACCATTCTTGGTAAGGATGCTTAGATACAATCGCCTCTTTAACTTCCTCATCTTTGATGATGCGACCTTGGTTCATGTCTACCAAAAACATTTTTCCAGGTTCCAATCGGCCGTGATGTTCCACATTTTTGGGTTCGATGTCGATCACGCCAGTTTCCGATGACATCACCACAAATCCGTCTTTGGTAACCGTGTAGCGCGAAGGACGCAAACCATTTCTGTCTAGTACAGCACCTATATAATTACCATCCGTAAACGGAATGGACGCTGGGCCATCCCAAGGTTCCATGATACAAGAATTGTATTCGTAGAAGGCTTTTTTAGCGTCAGACATCTCAGTGTTTTTTTCCCATGCTTCAGGAACGAGCATCATCATCACTTCAGGTAATGATCGGCCGGTCATCAAGAGCAATTCGACCACCATATCCATTTGTGCGGAATCTGATTTGCCGGGAAGGATGATTGGGAAGATGCTTTTGATCTCATCCCCAAACCAATCGCTTTCCATTAGTTCTTGACGAGATAAGGTGCGGCTAACATTGCCTCTCAACGTGTTGATTTCACCATTATGACACATGTATCTGAAGGGTTGCGCCAAGTCCCAAGTGGGGAAAGTGTTGGTTGAAAAGCGTTGGTGTACCAAGGCCAAACGGGTCACTAAGGATGGATCTTGAAGATCTTTATAATACAGCTTAATATCTTCCGGTACCAGGAGGCCTTTAAAGATGATGATTTTGGTGGACAAACTAGGCAGGTAAAAACGTGCGCTTTCTGAGAGCTTGGAAGCGTTTATATGATGTTCTGCTTGCTTCCTAGCAATAAATAATTTGAGATTGAAATTGAAATCATCTTGATTTTGATCAATTTTTCCGATAAATACCTGCTTTACAAAAGGTTCAGTCAGTGCCGCTACACTACCTAAAACACTAGCGTCTACCGGCACATCGCGCCATCCCAAAATATGAAGGCCTTGTGCTTTTATGTAATATTCGAATTTTTCGATGCAATAGTTGCGTTGGTTTTCTTTTTTAGGAAGAAATACGTTGCTTACTGCATAATCACCAAATTTTGGCAAGTTGAAATCGCAGTTTTTTATGAAGAAGTCGTGAGGAATATCAATTAAAATACCAGCACCATCGCCAGTTTTACCGTCAGAACTTACAGCGCCTCTATGCTCTAATTTTTCCAAAATTTCAAGCGCTTTATGGATGATGGTATTGGAGGTGTTTCCTTTTAAACTACATATAAATCCGGCGCCGCAATTGTCATGTTCAAATTCTGGTAAATAAAGTCCTTGTTGCTTTAACATTTTTAGAAAATTTAATGGGTTTTAACCTTAATAAGTTTTCTAAGATATGTGTAAAATGCTGTGAATTAAAATGATGACTTCATTTTTCCGAGATTGTGAATGAGAGCGGATTAAATTGTGAGATGCTGAATTTGGTAGGGGTGAAATTATTATATTCCTAATGCATTAAATTTGAGTAAATGGATTTTTTGTTAAATTTAATGTATTCAATATTAATTTTTGATAAATTTAAGTGATTGAAATTTGGATATTCGAGACAATACTTCAATTTTAATTGTAGTCCGTATGTTGTGTATTAGAGGCGAATTGCGCCAATGAGGTGAATCACCGCAGGAAGTCTATAAACACGAAAAAACCCTCAACAGTTAAAATTTTGAGGGTTTTTCTTAAATGAACATTCTTAAAATACTGCCGTGTAAATCTTTGTTCTTGATGCTAACAGCGAAGCGGTCTTGGTTCTTAATAAATTAAGCCGAATTCCTACTGGCGTTGATATTTCCAAATAAAGAACGCATTACAATCTTTTCATAGACCGCGATTTGAGCTTCGTTTTTAGGCGATTCCTTTTCCAACTCCTGAATTTTTTTCAAGGCAAATTGTTGGATGGTTAAAAGCGGTAAAACAATGGATTCGCGCACACTAATGGACGCTTTTCCGGCGGGTTCTTCCTGCATCAACTCTGTATAGCCTGTTAACTTAAGAATCAAACGTTTGGTAATAACGTATTCATCGTGAATAATGTTCCAAAATGGGCCATATTCTGCATCCTCAGCCATGTATTTTGTCAAATCAAAAAAGGATTTTGAAAGCGACATCATACTGTTTTCTATCAGCGTTTTAAAGAAGTTTGACGTTTTAAACAGGTGTTGTACTTTTTCAAACTCTCCTGAGTCTTCGTAATGTTTTAAAGCCGTGCCCACACCAAAAAATCCCGGTACGTTTTGCTTAAGTTGGCTCCATGATCCTACAAATGGAATGGCTCTTAAATCTTCAAACACCAAGCCTTCAGCTTTTCCACGTTTTGAAGGTCGGCTTCCAATATTGGTTTTGGCGTAGTATTTTAGGGTGCTCATATTCTCTAAATACGGAATGAACTTTGGATGTGCTTTAAAATCGGCGTACGCTTTATAACTCAAGGTCGCCAAATTACCCATCACCTCTCTGTTTTCAGGCTTCATGCGCAAATCTGTATCACTTAAACTATTGTGTATACCAGAACTGATCAACTGTTCCAAGTTGTATTGAGAAGAATCAAGTGTTCCAAAATTAGAACTGATGGTTTGTCCTTGAATGGTCAGTTGCACTTCTTTATCTTCAATAGTTGGTCCTAAAGAGGCATAAAAATTATGAGTCTTTCCACCGCCACGAGCAGGAGGTCCCCCACGACCATCAAAGAAAATTGCAGTCACATCATATTTTCGGGACACCTCAGTTAAGCGTTCCTTGGCTTTATAAATTGCCCAATTGGCCATTAAATAGCCACCGTCTTTGGTGCCGTCACTAAAGCCGAGCATAATGGTTTGCTTGTTGCCTCTCGATTTTAAATGGGCGCTGTAGGCAGGATTGGTATACAATTCCTCCATCACCAAGTGCGCATTCTCTAAATCTGTAATGGTTTCGAAAAGCGGCCCAATATCTACGGTTAATTTATCTTGGAAGGCCACTAATTTTAACATGGCAAACAATTGCATCACGTGCAATGTGCTTTGGTTATTGCTGATGATGTATCTATTGGAAGCCTGTTCGCCATTATTTTCTTGAATGGTTTTTATCGCAGCAATAGTCTCTAAAGTTTTAAGGGTTTCTTCATCAGGAATGGATGATAAATCAATTTTGCCTTTTACTTTAGATAGCACGTCAACTTGTTCTTTAGCTGAAAGATCGAAGTAATTCTTAGGAAAAATAGAGCTTCCACCGGCTAATAGGGTCTCAACTAAATCAGTAAATACTTTTTCGTGTGCACGACTGTCCTGACGGAT
This sequence comes from Gelidibacter salicanalis, assembly GCF_007997285.1. Lineage (GTDB taxonomy): Bacteria > Bacteroidota > Bacteroidia > Flavobacteriales > Flavobacteriaceae > Gelidibacter > Gelidibacter salicanalis. Next base: position 289,404 of record NZ_VORX01000003.1, on the reverse strand, counting down.
GTCTAAGGTTGAAAAATGAAATCCAAAAAGATGGATTCGGTTCAGCAAGCTGTTGATTTCTGTATGATATAAGGATTGGTGGTCTTTAATAATGACCTCCTTAATGGCGTTCAATTCCGCTTTAAAACTTTTTAAGGTCAATTCGGACGGATTGCCAATCATCAGTTCATACAGCTCCTTTTCAAGGTAGGACATGCGCTCTTCGATCCCGGAAAAGGTCAGTTTTCGTTTCAATCGTCTAACATCGCGGTAGTAATTTTTTATGATGGTTTCCTTTAAACGTTCCGCAACTTTCAAGGTGATTTCCGGCGTTACAAAAGGGTTTCCATCACGGTCGCCACCTGGCCAAAAGCCAATATTGATAATGTTGTTGTCAATTTGTTGCCCGTCAAAGATGTTCTGTTGGATGTAATCAAAAATATCTCCAAACGATTTATAAAATACGTTTTCTAAATACCAGATCAGACTTACCGCTTCATCATAAGGTGTTGGCTTGCTATGTTTAAAAAATGGAGTTTTTCCTAACTGTGCCAACAGATCATTGATACGTAGTAAATCATTTTCCTTGATAGCCTCGGTCAAATCTGTAATAATTCCTAACACAGAACCTGGATAAAACTGGGTAGGATGTGCGGTTAGCACGATGCGCACCTTAAATTCCTCCAAATATTTTTGGAGCAGTTCCATTTTGTTTTCAGCAGTGGCACTTTCCTTTAAACTTCTTAAAGTGCCGATACCGTCCATATTATTGACTTTTGAGAATGCGGCATCTTCAATGGCATCAAATAAAACCACTTGCCTTTCAATATATTGAATAAAGCGAAACAAGAGGTTGATTTGGCTTTCCGGGGTACGGCGTGCCTGATATTTTTTGAAAAACGAGTTGACAATTGTGGTTGGATCTTCGCCAGCTTTAAAGCCTTTTTGGCAAGTTTCATGAAACAGTGGCAATAAGACACCGGTTTTGGTTACGGCATCAAAAGGCAAGGTCATGAAAATACCATTGTAAATTTGGTATTTTGATAAAACACTTTGATTGAAACGGGTTAATTTTGGCTGTGTGGTCATGGTGAACTAAGTATTTGAACCTTTAAAATTACTAAAGCTTAGGTTAACAAATTTGGATAAGCGGCATTTTTACCAAATAAAGAAATTACGATGTCTAAGGTTTAGAATATCGCAACATAATAGGGTCTGACCTATTGAAATCATAGTCTATTTTAAACCTAAAGTGGAATTCTAAGCTGTTTTGAGCATGGTAGACAACAGGAGTGTGCCCACCACTAATAATACTAAAGAAAGTAAGCCTCCAATGATTAAAAAATGTTTGAATTTATAAGCGCCAGTTCCGTAAATCAGCGTGTTGGTTTGATAGCCCATGGGCGTGAAAAAACTAAAGTTGGCGGCAAACATCACCGCGAGAATAAAGGGTTTGGCGGGCAAATCTAAGCCTGCGGCGAGGGTAATGGCAATTGGGGTGACAATTACTGCGGTTGCATTGTTGGAAATAAATCCACTCAAAATCATGGTAATTCCAAACAGCACACCCAAAATGATGATGTTATTTTGACCGGTGAGCAGATTTAACAAGACTTCTGAAATCCAGATATCTGAGCCGGAATTATTCATGGCGATGCCCAACGGAATCATCCCAGCCAAAAGAAAAATAATTTGCCAGTTGACTTTTTTATAAATCTTGGAGAGGTTGATGCAATCAGTTATCAACAATAAGGCCACGCCGGTTAAGGTACTGGTCAGAATGGTTAAGACGCCACTTGCTGCTAAACCGACTACCATAAGCAATGCAAATAAACTAATGGCACGTTTGTACGGATTGATGTTATAATCTTCTTCGTGGTGTCTTAAAACGAGCGCATTGTCTAAAGAATATAAATGTTGTATTTCGTCCTGTCTCGCCTTTAAAAGCAGTTTATCTCCCGCTTGTAAATTGGTATTTTTAATAAACTTCGGGAAATTTAAACGCATACCATTTTGAAACTGCCGTCTATTTTGTATGCCCAACGGTCGCGCCACATTGAAGAGCATGTTTTTAATTTCAGAAAAGGATTTATCGATAAATTCTGACCCGGGGAGGATTAATAATTCAATATAACTAAACGGATTTTTCTTTTCTTCCTTAGAATCGGTTTCTTCAGGGGAGTACAATTCATTTTCAGCGGTCAGGGTAAACTCATTTTTAGAGATGGAGGCATAGGCCTTAACGTCACTTAACACCACTAATTTGTCATGAGGTCTTAGCGTTGTGTTAGGCCCTGGATTGTCATTGATGATGTCATTCCGAATCAATTTTAAAACACGAATATCAGGATTCTTATAAAATTTAGCATCAGAAAGTGCAGTTCCTACTAATTTTGATTCTGTTCTTACCGTTAAAGTAAATAGGAAGGTGTTATCAATGTAGGTGTCAATAAGTTCATCATTATTAGATTTTGGTAGCCATCTGCTAGCAATGGTCATAAAAACAATCCCTACAGCTAACAGAATAAGACCATACACACTAAATTCGAAAAACGAAAATTGTTCGGCACCGAGTTTTTTTGCGACTGAGTTCACCAAAATATTAGTGGAGGTGCCCATCAGCGTACAACTGCCACCTAGAATACCTGCAAAAGAAATGGGCATCAGTAATTTTGGTGCGGAAAAATTATACTTTTCTGAAAGTTGTCCAATTATTTTTATGAAGATTACCACTACCGCCGTGGTACTTATAAAGGCTGAAATAGATGCCGATATCAACATGAATATCGGTACCATAAGTATAACAGGTAATATTTTTAAACGTTTGATAGATTGGGTCAACAAATCTATAACTCCATTGTCCTCAAGGCCAATAGCTAAGATCATCAGCATTAAAATGGTGATGGTGGCAGGGCTGGAAAATCCACTAATAGCCTCTTCTGGAGAGGTTAATCCGGATAAAACTAATGCCACAATGATAAGAAATGCAATCTTATCAATGGGCAAAGCTTCTGTTGCAAAGAGTAGAATGGTAACTCCTAGAATGATAAACACAAGGATGATTTCAAAACTCATAGCAACGTATATTTGAGCGGATTAATTAAAAACCGAAGCCTAGGCCAACTTGTAAGATGGCATCTTCTTCAGATACAAAATACCCCGCATTAACGGAAAAGGCATTTAAACTACCAATCCAAAATCCGCCACCAACGGAGTTATGCCAGGTGTCTGAATCTTGATTTGGCATCCAAACACGACCATAATCAAAACCACCAAAAATTCCGATGGTTATTGGGGTGATGGCGGTCACGTATTCCTTTAAACGCAATTTTAAATCTGTACTGTGATAAAATGATGATTTTCCAGTAAAACGTTCGTTTCTATAGCCTCTAAGGCCGTTGTCTCCACCGATTGATTGTCCGTGGTAAAACAAAAAGTCTTCTCCAAAATTAGTGCTGATCTCAGCTTTTGAACCTACTACCAAATCTCCGGAAGAAATTAATTTCTTGTCAAAACCTAGCTTAAAGGTAGCATACCCAAATTGGTTATCGTCCAATTTTAAGTTTTTCTTGTAGCCAAGCACGGCATTAAAATAAAGTACGCGGGTTGGAAAATCGAGCGCATCAGCATTTTCATACAATATATCAGCTTCAGCACCAATGTAGTTCTGGTTGTCAAATACGGCTTTTTGACCAAAAGAATTGGTATTGAATAATCTGTCTAAATTGTTCTCTACTTTGAAGTTTTCAAATAGGGCGTGAAAATGGATGCTTCTATAAGCAATCCCAGTTCTCAATTCCAGTTGTTCTACACGTGCTCTGTTAAAGTCCTTGTCAACAGCATCTTCATCATATTTTGTGTCATTGCCATAACCAAAAAAGTTTTTGGCAAATTTTGCACTGGTATAATAGCCTTGGGCTTCAAAATTCCAATTGGGAAAGATGTTCGCAAATGTACCCTCATACTCTAATTCTACAGCACCATAGTTGAAAAAATAATTGGCAGATAAGAAATGTTTGTATCTAAAATCTTCCCCGTTAAAGCCATGATTGGTATAGGTGTCTTTTGCACCAATAAATAAACCATCGTCTGTTTGAAAGCCTAAATTTGGAAAAAAGACGTTGGAATTTTCAATGAATTCTCGGTAGATAAAGGTGTTGGTTTCGTAGAGCGGTGTAAATTGTTTTGCAGGTGTTTTATTCGTAAATTCTGCTTTTTCATCTTTCCAATCGTACACTTTTAACTTCTTACGATTGCTCACATCAAAAACGTCATCACCGTAACCACCTACTAAGCGGATCATGATTTCGCGGTCTCCTTCACCGGACACTTCAAATTTATCATCGTCATTTAAACCATAAATCCAAAGCTCTTTAGTAGCCTCCCTATCAAAGGTACGCTCATAAAAGATTGGGTTTGGTGCATCCGATTTTAAACGCTTTAAAACTACTTTAGTTTTTCCTTGTGGAAGTCTGGTTATTTCAATCTTATCGTCTTTATGGGTTCCGTGAATTACAACTACTTGCTGCATTCTGTCGCCATAACGCTTAGCAATGTCATCAAGGTTCTTTAAACGTCCCTTTAATTTGTTTTTAATGTCTTCTGAAGTGTCGTCCTGAACTTCTACAGGTAATCTTGTAAACGCTTTATCAATAGCTTCATCACTCATACTCGCTTGGATGCTTTTAGCTTCTTCCACCCAAACTGAGGCATCATATTTATTTAAAAATGCCATATCTAGGTTGTTGCCTTCCGCATTAAACCATTTGACATTTTTTATATCTGTATCGTAGGATTGCCAAAAGCGAACGTCTGGCAATAGCATTTTTATGATAGGAATGGCAATACCATCAAATTTTGAGAATGCCGCATCACGATCTCTTGGAATTGGAATAAAACGGACATCATCATCGCTAATTTCGTATTCTAACCAACGCCATTGGTCATGATGACGGTCCCAATCGCCAATGAGCATGTCAAACAAACGTGCGCGAATGTAGGCACGTTGATCAATGCTATATTTTTCGTCTTCATTTAATTTTTCTAAGACGTCTGTAGTACTTTCATTATTAACAATTTTCCCATCTTTTCTTGGTGTGTCACGGGAATACCCCTTAAAATCGCTCTCTTCAGGGTTTGAACGCTCTTCAATAAAGTAAAGTTGATCACCATAATCATCACCTAAAAACTTAAATCCAGGTTGTTTCGGTACATAAAATAACTGTGTGTCTGCATGATTTATACCTGCTGCTTTTGCTAGCGGACTAACCACCAATTGTATATAAGGATGGCTTGTTGTGAAAAAGTCATAAACAGCTGTTTCTGGAAAGCTTCCTCTAAAATCTTCTGCTACGTAAGCCACACCTGGCACTTTAAAACGCAAGAATTTTAATGCATCTTTTTCAAGACCTCTCATGGCATATTCTCGGCCTTCAGAATCTTCAAGTCTCGCTGAGAATGATTGGTGTCCACCACCTTTTTGAGTCACTTTTAAACCGGTATACAAGGTGTCCAATATGGCGATATCTGCAGATACAGGTTTTCCAAAATAACTACGGTAACGGTCTCCCCATATAAATTTGTAAAAACCAGATTTATCCAATTTTTGGGAATCAGTCGTAATTGGTAAGGTTTTAGTGCTTTTTGCGAATGACGGAATAGGGTATTCTGCTTCTTTTTCTGGGAATTTACCGTTCATATCAAATGCAAATGAATCTGCTTCTGTAATGAATTTAACGTCAGAGGATCCATCTTCATAATAGTTGATGATGGCAAATCCTTTCTCACCGTAGCTAAATTTTCCTTCGAAATCTAAAGAACCCCCAACATTGGCGATGGTACCTGGAGATAATTTAGTCCCGGTACGTGACCCTAAAGAACCACTGATGACCTGACGAATATTATCGCTCGCTAAATATTGTAAGCTTTCTTCATGACCGGAAACAATGGTCACACGATCATTGTCTTGAGCTAGAGAACTTACAACAGTGCGTAAATAATTGTAACGTAGCGAGTTGGCTTGTTGTTTAGAAAATCCACCTAAATCCTGAATTTCATTGACGATTGGGCCAAGAATAGGAAGTGCCATGCTTTCTCCAAAGGTGCGGTTGCCTGCGTATTTGCCATTACTGAATAATGGGTGGTGCATCACAATCAACAAATTTTTACCTCTTGAATCTTTGATATAGCCTTCAAATTCTTCATTAAAGCGTCTTTTGGTATTGATGTCAGTACATTTTTCATTGATGCCATTGACCTTGTCCCAATTTATGGAAAACCAATTAGAATCTACATATAAAATATTTAACGTTTCATTGACCTCAACATATTCAAGTGGACAAACATTGTTGGGTTGCACTTCAAAGTTTTTGATTTTATTATCTTTTAAATAATCTTCAACCCATTCAATTTCTTTGGTATCATTGCTACTCCATTCGTGATGGCCTGGTGTAAACACCGTGTGCCCTTTAAAATCTTTGGCAATATCTATTTGAGCTTTAATGTAAGTTTCACGGGTGCTTTTGTCGGCTCCCTTCGGAATATAATCGCCGGTATATAATAAAGTGCTTTCTTTTTCAGCCTTGTCCAAATAAGATTTTAACAATTTTTGAAGTTCCGGATTTGCATCAACCGCTTCAGTGCCCAATCCGCCAGCAACAAAAAACGTATGGATAGGTTTTTTAGAGGCGTCTGATTTTGATGTGATATTCGATTGTGGTTTGTAGGTTGCGCAAGCCGTAACCGTTACAATTGTTACCAGCATCAACATCTTGTTGACTGAAAATTTGAAAGCCTTATTGATCATAGAATAGCGTGTTAATATTGTAAAAACGTGTCAAAAATACTAAAGATTTGAAAAAGTCTGCATATTATAAATTGTTTGATGCATTGACGTATCCATTTAAGAATAATGTTGACTGCATTATTTTAGGGAAGTTTACGAAGTAATGAAGGCGAGACTTTTCTGGATCACCTCTTTTAGTGGCGCTGGCGGATGGTTAAATTGCCAAGGATGGGAAGCCCCAAAAACATGATCGCTGTTGTCAATGGGTAAAAGTAGGCTTTTATTATTCCAAGAATGCAACGCTTCAGCTTCAGTAAAGGCTACTGACGGGTCGTCTTTTGCGTGAATGATAAGGTGTGGAATTTTTATTTTTTTGACCGCCTTTTCAATATGCAATCGTCTTTCATTCGCTTTAAAGTCTTCATAAAATTGGTAATTATGAGGCATCTGTTGCTTCGTTCTGCCGTTTAGCACATATTTTACGCCTTCTTTTTTCCATTGTTCCAATTCGCCGGAAGTAGCGGTGCGTTGTCCAAAATCACTTACCCCTGCCCAAGATATAACTTTAGTGATCCGGTCATCCTCAGATGCTTTAAGGGTGACGATGCCGCCACCACGCGAGTGCCCGATAAGTACTAAATTGTTAGGATTTATCTCGGCTTGAAATGGATTGGACGTTGACCTTAAAAAAGTGATCAGATCCTCTAAATCGTCCAATTCTTTGGAATAGTTGTTCTCTGCAAAGGCTTCCAAGTCTGGAAAATCAATAGGTTGTTCCATAGTGCCGCCATTGTGCGAAAAGTTAAATTTCACAAAAAATAAATCCGCTTCAGCAAAGGCTTTTGCGACCAAATCCCAAGCACCCCAATCTTTGAATCCTTTGTAGCCATGGCAAAAAATGACCATGGGTTTTTGAGTTTCAGTGGCCTTATAAAAAGCGTCCCAAAGGATGGGCTTTTTGGTGGTTCTGTTTAGGATGTTGTTTTTATGGATCTTCATACCTTTAAAATTACGGTATTATTTTCGTTTGTCGATAACTAGGATTGGTTTTCGGCTCAATTTTGGGAAGCGTAGCGCGTCAATCTCTTTTTTGTCGCACCACTCCAATTTTGGAGTTACCCGTAGTTTGGCTCTGAAATGGTCCTTAATTTGACCTAAGAGTTGTTCAGATGGTGTATGTGAAGCGATTTTAATTAAAATTTCATCCGTACCAATGGCATTGTGACTGATTTCAATAACAAAACACTCCAACTCATTAAAATTATTCAGTACATTTTGCATGGCAGGCGGATATAATGTGGTGCCTTTATACTTAATCATTTGCTTTTTTCGACCTGCAATTGGTCCGAGGCGTAGCGTGTTTCGGCCACACACACAAGATTCATGATGCGCTGTCATCATATCGCCAGTTTTGAAACGCAAAAGCGGCATCGCTTCAACGCCCAAAGTGGTGATGGTCAATTCACCTGTTTCTCCTTCTTTTACAGGATTGTTATGCTCATCTAAAAGTTCGGCAATGATGAGTTCCGGGTGTAAATGCCCACCTTGTTGTGAGCTACATTCCGTAAAGGCAGTACTCATTTCAGTAGAAGCATACGTAGAAAACAACGGGATGTTCCAATGCTCGGTGATCTTCTTACCCAATGTATTCAAAGTGAAATCTTCATTTCGGATGGCTTCTCCTATACAAATGGCGCCTTTAATTCCGGATGCATTCAAATCGATATTGTGCTGCTGTGCATATTCAATCATTTTCAATAAAAACGATGGGACGACGATGAGATAAGTGGGTTGAAATTTTAGGATAGAATCCCATTGCAATTCAGGAATTCCGGCGCCCACTCTTATAATTCCAGCGCCCAATTTACGGACGCCTAAAAAGTAAGCCAAACCCGCCATAAAACGACGGTCCATTGTCGTCATTAATTGTAATGTATCGTCTGAACTTACACCCGCACACGCAAATGAAATGGCTTCATTGTAAGCCAATCGTTCTAAATCAGCATCGGTCAAAACGTAGGTTACCGGATCACCTAAAGTCCCTGAAGTGGTAACATAGTCAATGATTTTAGATTTTGGAACGCAGATAAAATCGTCATTAAACTGTTGCAAATCGTCTTTTGTGGTGACGGGAATCTTTGTTAAATCCTCAAGGGTTTGAATCTCTGAAATGTAAAGTTGATGTGTTTCAAAATGCCGCTTGTAAAAAGGGGAATTTTTTGACAGATACGCCAACATGAGCTGCAGTTGATTTTCCTGAAAGGCTTTTATTTCAGCGGCAGATTTGGTTTCTATTTCAGGAATCATTTAAGTTTTCGTTTTAATTTTTTAATGTATTTTGATACTTGCTCAGCGTCCGGAATCGTAGTGATTTCCTTAGTGGCAGCGGTTTCAAAATGTTTCAGTGCGTTTGCAAAATCTCTATGCTGATAATTATATAGCCCTACAAGATAATAGGCTTTCCAATAATTTGGATTTAATTCTGACAACTTTTGAAGCTCGCTATCATCGATTGTTTCTTTTTCATTCAGGCTATGTTCAACCTTTCGTTCTAAAATGCGATACGCTTCGTAATTTTTATAGGCTTCCGTTTCCAAAAATGGATCTTTAGGGAAATTTAATATTGGATTGGACACTGTTACAGTGGAAGGATTACCGTTTCTATTTTCAAAAACAGTATTCAAATCATAAGCTACAAACTCGCCCAATTGGTACGGATTTGCGGACACCCAAACTTTAAGTTCTTCAGGTTTAAATACAATCCCGTGGTGAGCCAACAACTGATTTAACGCTTTTTCATTACCAAATCCGATAGCTTTATCATCTAGACCCTCTTTATTTCGTAATACTGAAACGGCTTTTTCAGGAGTCATTTTATCCTCTTCCTTCAATAATTGTTGCATTCTGTCGTAGCGGTATTGGGAATGGCTATTTTGAATGGTTTTTTTATTGCGACGATCGTTTTTATAGGCATCACTTTGAAAATGGTTAGAACAAATTAATTCATCAGAATTTTCCACCTCGTAAACCCCAAAGTTTTTTGGCGACACTTCAATCAACACCGCTTTTTGGTCAATAGCGCTGCCCACCATTATAGCTTCAGAAACAAACACCTCACGCTTTTTGGCAATAGCAATAGCTTCGTCAATGGTAGAAGCATATTGTAAAATTTCACGTGTCACTATGGAAATAGGTGTTTTAGCAACCAACGGGATTTTAGATTTCCCGGCATTTAAGGTTACAGTCAATCCTTTTTCATTCATCCCCGAAACCACGCCAATAAAGCCGCTCCAAGAAATGGACATGAATTTATAACCGTGGTCAGGATTGATAAACGACACTACTTTGTCTTCAGCAAACTTATCACCAGCATAAAAATCGAAGTTTCTACCTATTAACAACTGTCCGTCTTCCGTTTTTTCATCCCAAGCCGCAAATGAGGTGCAACCTACCAAGGCTAAATCTTGCAACGCATGGCCAATATCGTGGGCGCCGTGCAGGTATAAAGCCCTTAGATACGGGGTGGCAATGGCATCAAAATCGGCAGACATATATCTTGAAATACCATAAATCTCCGCTTTAAATTCTTCCGGTACATGCTGGTACATTTTGCGATTGTACCAAGACAAAAACTTTTTTAAAAATTTCTGCTGCCCTTCAGAAGGCACCATACTTTCTATTTTATCTAAAAAAACACCTTCTTGCTTATAAATAATTTCTTCTGATAAACGACCGGAGATGAGTCCACGTTCCAGCGCATCACCTTCCACATAAAGCTCCCAAAGTCCTTGGGCGTTTTTGGTCAGAAAACTGTTGCCAACAACAAATGTTGAATCATTGATTTTACTGCGCTCAGGAATAGAGGCGTTGTAGCTGCTCACATCGGGAAGATGGTTGAGCGATTTCCGAATGCCGCAAGACGTGAAAGACAGCGCCACCAAGCCGCAGAAAAGAAATTGTATGAAGGGATGCTTAGGCATCTGAATATTTTTTCTTATAATTTTTGTTCATGCGTTTGACCATCTGTTCTTCTTTATAATCTACCCAACCTTGACCGACGGTGCGGCGCATTACGTTTTCAAAAGTTCGCATAAAAACGATGTTTTTGAAGAGTTCAGCCAATCGGCCTATTTTTCTAGGAAAAGCGCGGAGGGTAATGGAAAATCCGCCATCTAAATAAGTAATATAATGCCAATAACCGCTTGGCATGTATAGGGCATCACCGTGTTTCATGTCTACCGAAATACCTTCTGCCAATTTCAGCGCCGGGTATTTTTCAAAATCAGGATGGTCCATATCTATCGTTTCCAGATTGTGAACGGTAAAAGGTACTTTATAGAGATGCTTGGCTTGGTCTGGCGCAAAAAGCGTGACTTGCTTATGTCCATGGAAATGAAAATGCACCAAATCGGCCAAATCCATATCATAATGAGCTAAGACCTTTGAACCCTTGCCGCCAAAGAACATCACCGGTAATTTTTTAAAAAACTTTAAACCAATGTCAGGATAGCTGAAATCGTTCAACAACACCGGCATTTTCTGAAGCACATTAAAGAAAAACATGCGCAAATCCGTAGGCTGCGTTTTTAGGATTTCAATATAATCTACCAACTTCATTTTTTTAGCAGGAGCCACTGAGTTTTGGCGTCCTTTGGTGGGCTCATTGTTGTATAATGGTACTATTTGATCTCCCGCTAAACTTTGAATATAGTCCAGATTCCATTTTTCATAAGCAGGCCATTCTTTAGTCATGTCTTCAATTAAGACAGGCTTTTGAGGCTTAAAATAGTGCTCGATAAAATCTTCTTTGGTGATGGATTTTACTCTGGTAATTGGTGTGGTTTTAATCGTTCCCATTTTTCGGTTTTAAAATAAGAAATTTATATAGCAACGGCTGAATCGTAAACGTAATGAACATGGCCGACAATATACCAATAATAGAGATGCTTGCCAACGAATGTAAGGCAGGATGTTTCGCAAAAATTAAGACGCCAACGCCCAAAATTGTAGTCAAAACGGATAAAATGATAGAGGTTTTATGCGTGGTCATTGATGCCACTCCTGATCTCATACCGTTGGTCATAAAAATACTGTAATCGACACCTAATCCAAAGATAAAGGTGGAAATAATGATGTTAAAAATATTGAATTCCAAATGGAATACGCCCATAATCCCGATAGTGACCACCCAAGTGATGATGATGGGAATGACCGTAACCAGCGTTAATTTCAGATTCCTGTAAAAAAGTAATAATAATAGCATTACCGCAATTAAACAGTAGCCTAAAAGCTTATTAAAATCGTTGTTGAGATGCCCTAACAAGGTTTCATTGATGGCTTGACGATCGATTACCAGGGTGTTATCCGAATTTTTAAATGCGTCTTTGACGTATTGAATATTGCTGTTTTCAACATTTACGACTGAAGAAATGGTCATAAAATCTCCATCTCGTGCGATGAAATCGTCAATGGGAATCACATTCATGGTTTTGTATGCTTCGATGCTGAGCGGCTGAAAGTCATGATCTAAAAGTTCGTAAAACTCTTGAAAAGTTGTTGGTTTAAATCCGAATGTTGTACCGTTTGTAATCAGTTCCGCTTTGGATTGCTCCTTGATTTCTGGCGTCCAAAAGTGATTCCAAGTTGCAATGTGTTCCTGCTGGGTTTTATCTGATGCTACCAACGCACCCACTGAATTGTAACTGATCAGCTTTTGTTGTTGCTCCAGTCCTTGAAGCGTTGCAAAAACACCATCATTCGTTTCTAATACGTGTTGTTCATCGGTGCCAAACGTTACGACATATAAGAATTTTGATGAGATGTTGATGAGTTTGTCCAATGCCGCTTCCGCAGATTTGATCTTTTCCGGTTGAAAGTTTAGGTTGGAAATATCCTTGTTAAATTCCACCCGATGATAGGTAAAGACGCTTAATAGTAGGAGCGCTGCAATCCCGCCGATGACTAATTTATTTTTATGGAAATCATACGCCGCCATGCGGTCCAAGATTGTGGACTTTACATCGGCTTTTGAACTGCCCTTATAAGCTTGCGGAATAAAGATGAGTGCAAAAATAGAAGCGCCTATCACACTGATCGCTGCAAAAATCCCTAAATCTTGAAGTGCTTGCGAATCGACAAACAGCAAACATAAAAACGCCAAAGCAGTGGTTAAGCTGCTCATTAAAATCGGTTTTGAAACGCCGTCATAGAGCTCCTTAACGGTTTCGTTATTTCGAATATGCGTGAGGATGTGCAGCGAATAATCGAGCGTGACACCCAAAAGCACGGCACCAATTCCCAAGGAAATGGCAGAAATTTCCGTTCGAATTACGGATAATGTGGCAATAGCCAATAAACCACCAAAAATTGTTGGCACAAACAAAATGATGGGGATGGTCAGTTTTCTATAAAAAACAATAAAGACTGCCATGAGCAAGACCATAGCAATGGAAACCGTCAGTTGAATATCGCTTTTAATTTGTTTTGCGTTGGCCACCGCAATGAGTGTCCCACCAAAATAGGAGCTTTTAACCTTGCCGGAATAGTCGCTATTTAATTCTTCTTGAAGTTGGTAAAGTTGCTCTGAAAAAACACTGTTTTCGTTAGTATTACTGCTCGGATATTTTGGGGTGATAAATAACAAGAGGTGTTGTTCATCTTTGCTGACCAGAAATCCATCTTTAAGCGTGAACTCATCGGAAATCCCGAGGTGTTGCAAATGTTTGATGCCCATCAATGAAATTCCTAACGGATCTTTGACAATCGTTTTCTTGGCGATAATCCCAGAAGGGGAAATCAATGTTTTGTAATTATTCTCGATGATTTTCGCAATAGAATCTGGATGTAATTTGTTTAAAAGTAATTGGTAATCAGCTTCCTTTAAAAAGAGCGGCGCGTTACTGTAAACAAAATCTAGGGATTCAAAAATGGTTTCGTCTTCTATGTTGCCCTGAACGTCTTTAACGTAATCACTTGAGCGTTTAGACAGTGAATCTAAAAATTGGGTTGCATAATCGGTTAAATCTTCGGAAGAACCATGGTCTTCCCGTTTAATATTGACGATAATTTTATCTGCAAACTGAACTGTGTTTAAAACTTTTTGCAGTTGCTCATTTTCCGAAGTAGTAGGAATTAACTTTGAGATGTCTTCATCAAATTTCAGCGTGGAAGTCATCCAAACAAGTATCCCAAAAAAAACGCATAGCGTAATCACAAAGGCAGATTTATGACTTTGAAAGGTGTTGTATAGTTTATAAAACCACTTAGCCATGGGTCAGTACATTTTTGCGATCAATGATTGAGAAAAATAAATAGCCTAGCACACCAAAAATGAGGGCAGAGGTTGTGGACAGTACAATACTACCCACAAGGTAGGCTTCAAAATGCTGCATCAAATCAAAATTTTCTCGAATACCTTCCAATGTGTAGTGGGATTCGATGCCTAACACCCAATTCCCTACTTGCAAACTCAATAAAAGTACAAGCGGAATAAATGGTGGAAAGCTAATATTTGAGAATGCAAACGCAATTACTTTATTAAGTCGGAGTAAAATTGCCAAGAAGATAACAATGACGGTATGAAAGCCCCAAAGTGGTGATAATCCTAAAAAGACGCCTAAGGCAATCGATAATGCTTTCTTTTTTGGCGAATCCTGATTCCTTAAAAAGTCTTCCAAAAAGAATCGTTTAAGGCCTTTTTTTTTTAGTTTCCTAATCAGGTTTCGGGGAATAATGTAGAACACTCTTACGAGCAAGAACCAAGTGTAAAGCACCACCATTCGGGCAATATCGTTGAAAGGTCTAAAGTGGGAAACACGCTCATTAAGGTCATACAATATGTTGATAGGCACGTGAACAATGTCAATCCCCGCCCAATAGGATTTAACAATAGCCTCAATTTCAAATTCGAATTTTTTGGTGGAATCCATAAATGTTATGGAGGCCATTTCTTTTATGGGATACAACCGAAATCCGGATTGTGAATCCTGAAGTTTCAAGCCTGTAACCGCTTTCATCCAAAAGGTTGACACGCGATTACCTTTTGCACTGGTAGCCAAAACATCCGCAGTATTCATATTGCGGTCGCCGATCATCAGTAGGTTTTTATTTTCAGAATCCTCAAGTGCTTCAATGAAATTGGGAATGTCTGAAGGAAAATGCTGACCATCCGTATCCAAAGTAATGGCAAATTCAAAACCTAATTGAACCGCTTTATTGAACCCGGTTTTTAGTGCGTTGCCTTTTCCTATGTTTTGAGGAAGATGGATTTGAACGATCTCGGGAAACTTTTGCAAAATGGCGGCGGTGCTATCGTTGGAGCCGTCATTAATGATAATAATGTCCTGAGTAAACTCTAAAACGCCAGTAATTACCCTCTCCAAAGTTTTCTCATTGTTATAGGTGGGTAAGACCACACAACAGCGATACAAATTTAGTTTAGATTGGGTTTCTGAAAGCGTCATTGAACAGGAGCGTAGTTAACGTTTCACAAAGGTAACATTACATTTCAAAACTGGCGTTCCGTCGTTAAAAGAAGTGCTATTTTTTATCTTCACATAGTTTCCATCTTCCTGAATTACAATATTAAATTTCAAGTTTGCATTGATATTAGGGTCAACCATGGTTAAAAATTTGACATTGGATGCGGATTCTATAAATAAGGACTGCTGCAGATGATCTTCAGTGAGTTCTTTGATGATTTGAAGCATTGTAACGCCAGGAGTTACAGGGAAATTAGGAAAATGGCCTTCAAAAATGGGATGTTCTTTTTGAATTTTTACCGTTGTTTCAAAGGATTGTGCTTTAGTTATTTCAGACGCAACGATAGTATAGAATTGTTGTAAAAGCATAGCGTTTTTAAATCGTCACGTTAAATTTTTAATTTATAAAAGCATTCTCAGATACTGATGTATTGATTTTTCGGTTAGCGAAAGTAATCAACGTGTAATCGTCATTTGGTTCAATCAATTTTACTTCTTGAACTTCTCCATTCGACTTAGAAAATTTGAGTTCAAAAGATGCCATAAATTTTTTCATACGTTTGTCTTTCGGAATGAATTTCACCAAATACCCTTCGTTAATTTTAAAATAGGCCAAATCAAACTGCGTCTCGTCAAACATATCGCCTTTAATACTGTTGACAATGAGTGTGTTCAAGCTTTTGAAGATTTTGTTGGAGCTCAAATCAATTTGGTCTTTTTTACCTTCATTGTTTACTAGGAGTTGATCATCCTTAAAGATAGCACTATTTTGATACGGTTTCACATATTCCCATTTAACTAGGTTTGGCGCTTTAAACACCAATTTTCCTTCAGATGCAATGGCATTGTCCATGACACTTAAATGCTTGGTTTGCGTAAAATCGCTGACAATGGTTTGGGTGTTTTTCGCCGTATTTTGAACTTTTGCTTTAAATTCTTTTTGTTCAGATGCTGACAGTTTTGTTTGTGACATCGCACTGATCGCAAACAAAAAGGTTACCGCTAAAGTGAATATATACTGTTTAGTGTTCATTGAGAAGTTCATTTATAGTGACCGTTTGATAATCTTGTTTTTGGAGAACTTGCAATAAATGTTCCAAAACTGGCAAGACGTTAGGTTGTTTATCGTGCAGCAAAATAACAGCGCCTGGTTTGAGCTGCTTAGTAATCCGTTTAACGATGCGTTCAGGATTTTTTATGACCGTATCGAAAGACCGAATGCTCCAGCCAATCACCTGTTGTTCAGTAACTGCTAATGCTTGTGCCAGCTTGGGTGTAGTAACACCAAATGGCGGACGGAAGAGTGTCGTTTTCCTATTGGTTAGTTTGTGAATGGCATTATCGGTTTGTTTGATTTCGTCGAGCCAATTTTCTGTCGAATTAAAATCGATCATCAATTCATGAGAAAATGAATGATTGCCAATAGCGTGGCCTTGAGCAACGATGGCTTTGAAAATTTCTGGATACCTTTCAATGTGTTCACCGATACAGAAAAAGGTGGCTTTGGCATTATACTGATTCAGGATATCCAATACTTTAAGAGTATATTCCGGATTTGGGCCATCATCAAAAGTAATGGCGATATTTTTTTGGGTAACTTTCGGATTTGAAGTGAACGCCTTCAAATAAAAGCCCCAACTCATATTAAAACTCCCTAAGGCCATTATCGTAAACCAAAGGATTAATAACAGTATATACCACCACAATGCAATCCCGACCGTGGTATCGAGAATGACCAAAAGCAAAAACAGACTTATGGTAACGAAGCTGGTGATTTTGAAGTTTTTCATCGTTTTAATAAGATAAAACTATGGTCGCGGCCTTTAAATTGGTTGTAGAGTAATATGTATTTGATTTCCGATTTCTCTTCCCCCTTATAAATCAAATCTTTTGGAATGTCCTGACGATTTAGAATTTCATACGCAGTCCACAGCCCAAATGATGAAGCTGTATAAAATTCGCCAATCAAATGTTTGTAATGAAGTTCAGTAGCGTTTTCTAATTCTGTTGAGACATTGTTGTAATAGGAATCAAAAGCATCACCATTTCTACCGGAAATCAATACATCAATCGCAGAAGCTTGAATTTCATTTTTGATTAGAAAATCATTTAACTTCTGTTGTATGGTGTTTTCCGAAACAGTACTGCACACGGCCATATCTACTAATTGAATAGCATTTGATTTCGCTTCAGAAGAAACCACAAAAAACGACGCACCTTCTCCAAACGGCACCTGAATGCCATTAGCATTAGCGTCTTCCATATGTCTCATATGCGTAATGATTTCACTGCCCAATTCGTCAACGCCACCCACTAAAACATGTCGGGCTTCCTCTTGTTGTAATACTAATTGTGCATCCATCAACGCCGATTCAAAAGATACTGCGGCATGGACATAGGTGTTGTTATAGGCTTTACATTTCAATCCCAGGGCAATTTGAGCACCAACCGTGTTGTGTGTAGACTGAATAAAGGAGGTTGGTGTTAAAAATTCTTCGTTATTATCAATTATGGTATTTAAAAATTTTTCGGTGTCCTCAATACAGCCCATACCCGTTCCGGTGATGATAGCATCGGGTTGTCCTAATTGTGCCCTCTGAAGTGCTTTAGTGGCCGCTGAAACACCCATTTTGACGCCGGTGGCCATACGTCGAGAGGCAGAAGACGAGATATAGTCTCTATAATTTGGGTATTTTGCTGGGACTGTACTTCCAGAAACGCTTATGATATCTTCCAAAAACCCATCACTATCAAAAGTGTTTTGAGCTGAAATACTGACGGCGCTATGGAGATAAACGTTTTTCATGACTTTGAAAAAATAAGCGTGGAGCAGTTGCCACCAAATCCAAACGAATTGGACAGGATGTGCTGTACCTCTTTTTTAACTACTGAAGTTACGGGTTGTAATCCGGTTTCAGGCATTGCCGTCTTAAAATTGAGATTAGGAAAAATAGTTTGTTCTCGTAAGGCGATGATTGAAAAAACGGCTTCCACAACGCCAGCTGCTGCTAAGGTATGTCCGGTAAAAGATTTGGTAGAACTGAAATCAGGAATATGGTTTCCAAATACCCGCTGCAGGGCGATGCTTTCAGAAAAATCATTATTTGGAGTTGCTGTGCCGTGAGCGTTGATATAATCGATGTGTTCAGGGTTCAGATCTGCTAATTTTAGGGCTTTTTTCATGGCTAAAAATGCACCTTCTCCATTTTCAGAGGAGGCGGTTTGATGAAATGCATCGTTAGCATTGCCATATCCAGAAAGATAGGCCAATACAGTTTTTTGTTCTTTAACAATTACTTTATCAGATTCTAATACCAAATATGCTGCGGCTTCACCCAAGTTTAAGCCTTTCCTGTCTGCATCAAATGGTGCACAAAGCTCATCAGATTGGATCATTAAAGTTTTAAATCCGTTGATGGTGAATTTAGATAAGGCATCCGTGCCACCTACCACCACACGGTCCAATTTCCTTGCTTTAATCAATCGCGCACCCAACATAATCGCATTGGCGGCGGACGAACATGCGGTACTGATTGTGGTTACAAATTCGATGATGTTTAGCGCATCCGCTATTTTTTGAGTGGAATCTCCCGCGTGATGACTTTGAATGTATTTTTGTGCCTCAGGATCAGTTGCAAATTGTTTCAAATAGAGTTCCGTCATGTCCATTCCGCCTACAGTGGTGGCTGAAATAAACCCTGTACGGTATTGTGAAATAGCGTTAATATTGGCATCTTTAAGCGCCGCTTTTGCCGCAAAAAGTCCTAATAAGCCAGTGCGGGTATAATTGTGGTCTTCGGGGAGTTGTAATTGTATTGTTAAGTCCGCATTAGAAAGCGAAATCTCACCAACTTTAATAAGACCCGAGTGTTTGGTTTGAATATGCTTGAGTGTACCAATGCCACTTTTTGAAGCCAATAGAGACGTCTTGCTCTCTGCAACGGAATGACCAATTGCAGAAATTATGCCCATTCCGGTAATTGCAACGCCCATAGTTTGGTCTTATTTAGCTCTCCTTTCGGTAATATAATCGGCCAGTACAGCCACAGATTTAAATATCTCTTTACCTTCTTTCGGATCGGTCAATTGAATACCGTAATCCTTATCTAACATCACAATTAACTCTAAAGCGTCAATGGAATCTAATCCTAAACCATCACCAAAAAGTACGTCATCATCAGCAATATCAGCAACCGTGAACTCTTCTAAATTCAATTGCTCTATAATCTTCTCCTTCAATTCTTGTCTTAACTCATTCATGTTTTGTATAATCTCTTAATCTCGTTAGGGCTATGTGCAATAATACCATTTTCTTCTACCAAATATAAGAAAGCCTCGTAATTTTTATCATCAAATTCGACCCATCCACATAAGACTTTTTCGGCTTTCTTTCGCTTTAGAAGACTCTGTGCATTGATCCATAAAGGATCGGCATTAAAGCGGTCAAAGATAAAAAAACAATTTTCAGAATGCAGTTGGTGTTTGATGCTAATTTCGCCCATACAAATGTTAGGCAAGGTGTAGACAAAAACGGATGGACTTGGGAAAAATTTTTCGGGATCAGCGATGGAGGCTTGATACGTCCTGTCGGTATCTAAACTTGACGCTTTGTTTGATAAAATTATGGCGATGTTATGTTCATTGTCTGAAGATAAATCAGCGTTTTTTAAGAGGACATCCGCAGCCAAAAATGCCAATTTACTCAAATTGTCCATTTTGTAAAATTTGGGATAATTGGTCTCTAATTGTTTTGCAGCGCTTTTTATAAATGTCGAAAATTCTTGAATGGGACTTGCATTCACATCCTTCCCATCTAAGAAAACACTGCTGTTCTTAATGTGGCAATAGGATGATATGCGATAGGGTTGTTCCAAAAATTATTAACGTTTTTTGCAGACGAGCATGGTGTGATAGTCGCCTAACGCTACATCTTCGTTAATCGTTAATCCAGCCTTTTCAATCAAGGATTCAAACACTGTAGCGGGATACATTTTGCTGTTGCCATTGGCCATTACTGTAAAATAAAGCGAGGTGGCTTCTAGGACGAATTTTGACATCGGGAATTCCTGACGGTCTGTAAAAGTTTCGATGATGATTAGCTCTGTGTCAGCATCCATTGAAGCGACACACGTAGATAGAATTGTCAAAATTTCAGCTTCAGAAAAACAATCTAAAAATTGGCTCATCCAAATGACATCCGCACCCGTTGGAATTTGAGGATTTGGATTTAACCAGTCCATTTCCTGACCGCTAATGCGGTTTCCAAAGCCTGCATCATTGATGTTTTTTAAGGCTTTATTCAATTGCCCTGGCAAATCAATAATTTTCACCTGGATTTTTTCATCATAATTAAAACATTGCAAAGCAAATTTCCCTGTGTTGCCGCCAATATCGAACAAAAGTTTTGGATGATTTTTAAACACGCGTTCTAAAGCTTCTTCAAAAATACCATCCGAATAAAAATGGTCAAATTCAAACCACGATTGTTGTTCTTTTGGCGTTAATTGCGATAGACCTTCATAAATCGTGTCCCATTCTCCTAGCTCTTTTAGGCCTGAAGGTTCTCCAGTTTTGATAGCTTCATCAAGATGAAACAAGCCTTTGTAACAAATGTCGTGCGTAAAGTTGAGGTTGACGTTGACATCTTTACTGTAATTTAAAAAATAGCCTGTTTTGGTCAATTCGTAGATGCCATTTTCGGATTTACTGACTACGCCTGCACTTTCGGAAAATTCTAATAACACGCCAAGACCATAGCGGCTGATGGAAAGTTGGTCAGAAATAGCGTCTATGGTAATGCCGCCGTTATGGCGACTATCAAAAATCAGGTCAAAAACACCCAGTTTTTTTAAGGTGATTGATGATTGGAATATAAAAGGGGCGAAGGCTATTTTTTGTGCTTCCAATAAAGCATCGGCGGCTCTAAGTTCTTTTTTCGACATAAAGGGTTATGATAATGCTCTGAAGAGTGCTGCCGTGTTGCAACCTCCAAATCCAGAAGCGGTTTTTAAAAATGTTCGTACTTTTTTTGATGTAGTTTCTGTAATAATGTTGAGCGGCTTAGTGACGCCCAAGGTTTCAAATCCTGCAGACGCAATTAAGGTGTTATGGTGTAAAGATTGCATACCAATTATAGTTTCCAATAATCCTGATGCACCCAAAGTGTGACCGAAATAACCTTTTAAACTGTGTAATGGCGTTTGCTCTAATCCTAATCTGTTGAAGGCGATGGCTTCCATTTCATCATTAAATAACGTGGCTGTTCCGTGGGCTGAAATATAATCGATGGTGTTGTAATCGATGTTTGCTTCTGCTAACGCCGATTTTACACTTCGGTATAAACCTTCGCCAGTGCGGGACGGTCCAGAAATATGATTAGCATCGTTACAACTGGCTTCACCCAAAATTTCCACAGCGTCTTCAGAAAGATTCTTTTTATTTGAAGTCACCAAAACACTGGCAGCCACTTCGCCTAAATTAATTCCCTTGCGATTGGCATCATAAGGTTTGCTTGGCCCATCACTTAAGGCGTGGAACGAATTAAATCCGGAAATTACAAAATCAGAAACCAAATCTCCAGCAACCACGAAAACCTGATCATAAATGCCTTCTTGGATATAGCGTTTCGCAATGGCAACCGATAAAATCCCTGAAACACAAGCGTTGGAAATAACAATGGCCTCATTTTTAAAGCCGTAATAGTTTTGGATTATTTTTCCCAAGTCGCTCAAATACCCACGTTCTTGAGGAAATTGGCTTTGAGTATCCAACACGTCAATATTTCCTTTGGTAGTGGAGATGATGAGTCCGACACGATCAGAAATGTCAATGCCTGAAGCTTTTATAGTTTCGGAAAGCGATAACAGCAGCATCTTTTCTAAACGGGTGAAATCCTTGTTAGGTGTTAAAATTTGAAATGCAGAATTTAAGATTTCGGTTGGGATGACAGCTCCAAAAAAAGGTTTATAAAATCGGAACGGTTCGTCCACTGATTGAATGGCGCGTTTGCCTTGTTTGAGATTTTCAAAAACGGTCGCGCTGTCAAACCCCAAGGATGACGTGATATTATGGTATGACACATAGCATTTAGTCATGCATTAAGTCGTGTTTTTCTTTCCAATTTTTATAAAATTCTGGCAGATTTAATGTCATGTCATTCGCCTCAAAATTGGTGAACACTTGAGTAGTTTTGCCGGTGCACACTATTTTGCCTTTTTCGTTTGTAATTGAGTAAGCAAACATCAATTTTGCCGCCCGCGAATTGACATAAGTTGTTTCAATGGTCGCTACTTCGCCATAACGCAAGGGTAAGTGGTGTTCTAAAACTGTTTTCACAATAGGCGTCGCATAACCATGGGTTTTTGCATCGAGATACGTTAATTCAAACGCCCTACCAAAAGCTTCACGGCCTTCTTCAAAGTATTTGACGTAGTGGCCATGCCATACAATATTTAAAGAATCGACCTCACTAAATCGCACTCTAATTTGATGGGAAATTTTCAATGAAGAATTTTCCTCTTTTTCTGACTCTTTCATTATGATACGTTAAGCATGAGATTCATTTCGGCGTTGGCAATTTCAAAATTGCCGTTAAATATAGAAAGTTTTACTGTGGTGAGATGCATTAGTTCATAGACAATAGCAACTTCCGTTTTTAGATACGCATTCACTTTTGGCAAATGCTGAATACTTACTGTTTTAATGGAAGCGATAAAACCTTCTTTTGCAGGTAGATTGTCGGCATAATTTTTATAACCGGTGTATAGGGCGGCGGCTTGAGCCATATGTTCGATTAATCCAGTTTCTGAGAACTCGTTATTTGCTACAAATAAATTGTCCTTTAAAATGGTAAAACCGACGGTGGCTTTGCCTTCAGAAAAATCTAACAATGAATCCACCATCATCATGGGTTCACGATGCGGCAATAACTTTTTAAGGTCTGCTAAGTTGGTAATTGGTATTTTCATTTTTTATCGTCCCAAAAATCATAAAAATTAAACCACTGCAGGGGATATTTCGCAATCATTTGCTCCACATTTTCAGTGTATTTTTTCAAGAGGTCATTCATGTCGCCTTTATTGTAATCGATCCACTTGGCGTATAAATGGTAATGCCGTTTTGGTTCTCGCATGACGTAAACAAACAATACGGGCACTTTTAATCGGCTTGCTAAGTAGAAAGGTCCCAAAGGGAATTTTGCTTTTTTACCGAGCAAGGTTTCCTCCAAACATTTGGTGTTATCCATATACCGATCGCCCGCAATACAAATGATCCTGTTGTTGGCCAACGCGGCATTGATTTCGAAAATATGCGATAAATCGTCCTTCACCACAATAAAATGCATCTCCTTTTTTACATACTGGCCTAAATAATCCTTGATTTCTTCATGATCTTGGTCTGTAATTACAATACTAATGGAATCTTTTGTCAAGCGTTCTTTGAAAAAATACTGCGCGAGTTCAAAATTACCAATGTGGGCACTGATGAGAATGCCGCCTTTGTTCATGGCCAACACTTCAGCAATTTTTACTTCACCATCAAATTCATAAGTATAATTGCTACGAAGGCCCGAAGAAATAGCTATTTTATCCACGATGGTCTGCCCAAACGTATAATAGGTTTTATAGATGCTCACCATGGTTTTCAACCGAGAATAGTGGAGCCTCTTCCTGAAATAATAGCGTAAGCCTTGCACATTCTTCCCAGAAAACAAGCAGAAATAGGGTACAGGAAGGTGCATCAATGCATAAGCCGCATTAATTCCGAAATTCTTTATAAAAAAAACGAAGACCTTAAAACCGAATACAGTGCCCCTCGATTTTCCATCCCATTCTGCCATTTGAGTGTGATATATGGGCTTGATGAAAGCGCATTATTAAGGCGACAAATTTACGCGAATTTTTCGGTTTTGAAATTGGCGTTTGGTTTAGTGAATTCCACCCGTAATACCTATGACTTCACCGGTAATATAAGACGCTTTTTTTGAAGCTAAGAAGGCGACTAAATGCGCAACTTCTTCAGGTGTTCCAAAACGATTGGCGGGAATCATCTTTTTAAGAGTGGCTTCATCCAAATCTGCCGTCATATCCGTAATGATAAATCCGGGAGCTACCGCGTTTACGGTGATGTTGCGTTTAGCAACTTCTTGGGAGAGCGATTTTGTCGCTGCAATAATGGCGCCTTTAGCAGCGGAATAATTAGTCTGCCCAGAAACTCCCTTTAATCCGGAAATGGACACCATATTAATGATACGGCCGTATCGGTTTAATAACATTTTTTCGATAAGCTGATTGGTGACATTGAAGAAGCCGTTCAAGCTGGTATTGATGACGTCATTCCATTCCTGAGGCTTCATCCACATAAATAATCCGTCTTTGGTGATGCCGGCATTATTTACCAATACTTCAATAATGGCGTCAGGTTGCTGTTCCTGCCAGGTATTTAAGGCGGTCTGTACACTTTCGAAATTAGAGACATCAAACTGGATGATTTGTCCAGAGCCTCCAACGGCTTCAACCTCCTTTAAGGTTTGAAGTGCCGCTTCCTTATTGGCCTTGTAATTGATAAGAATCTCATACTCTGAATCTTTGGCCAATTGGATACAAATCGCTTTGCCGATTCCTCTAGAACCTCCAGTGATTAGGGCGTATTTATTTTGTGTGGACATAGGTTAAATTTATTTTTCCCGCCGATGGCGCAGATTTCCGCGGCATAAATCTGCAAAAAAATTAGACTTCTTGATTCATGAGAAATGCTTTAACCGCATTCACATAAGGATACATCACAACATCTTCTTTAAAAATTGGCACAATCTTACGAATGGCGTCATAAGTGGTTCGTGTTTTTGATGAGACAGAATCCTTCACCCCTAAATATTCAATAGCCTGAATGATCGTGATAAATTCGATTGCCAGAACCTCGTAAGCGTTTTCAATTACTTTTTTGGTGATCAGCGCAGCATTGGAGCCCATACTCACGATATCCTGATTGTCATTATTATTAGGGATGCTGTGCACATACATAGGGTTGGAAAGCATTTGATTTTCGGCCGTGGTTGAGGTGGCTGTAAATTGGACACCCTGCATCCCGAAATTTAAGCCAAGTTTCCCTAAATTGACAAAAGGAGGTAAAATGTTATTAAGACTAGGGTTGAGCAAATAATTTAACTGGCGCTCGGCTAGCATGGACGTCTTGGTGACCACCAGTTTTAACTTGTCCATTTCTAATGACACATAATCGCCGTGAAAATTACCACCGTGATAGACATTTTGATTCTTGACATCCACAATCGGATTGTCGTTAGCCGAATTGGCCTCTTCAATTAGGATCGTTTCCACCTGATTGAGCGTATCCAAAACAGGTCCTAATATTTGCGGGACGCAACGCAAAGAGTAGTACTCTTGGACTTTATCTTCAAAAATAGAAACATCTTGAACGGCATTATACAAATGATGTTCACGTTTTTTTATTAGGGTGCTATCTTTTAAATGCGCGCGCATGAGTTCTGCAATGTCGCGTTGGCCTTTATGCTTTTTGGTTTGATTCAATTCAAATGAAAGGTGATCGTCGTAAGCTTTCACAATTTCATTAATGGCAGAGGATGCGGTGATGGTCCAATTTAAAAGCTGACGTGCGTAAATGGTGTTGACAATCCCGACGCCGGTCATCACTGAAGTGCCGTTCATCAGGGCTAGACCTTCACGCAGGTGAATAGAAACAGGTTGTAAATTTTCTCTTTTGAAAACGTCTTCAGTGGGATGTTTTTCACCTTTGTAGATCACTTCGCCTTCGCCAATCATCACTAGAGCTAAATGCGCCAATTGCACCAGATCGCCACTCGCGCCCACACCGCCATGTTCATAAATGACCGGTGCAATGTCTTTATTGATCAATTGCACCATCAATTCAACCACCGACTTATGCACGCCAGAATTCCCCAAACAAAGCGTGTTCAGTCGTGCCAACATAGCTGCTTTAACATAAAGCGACGGAATTAGGTTCCCCGTTCCTGAAGCATGACTCCTAATTAAATTATACTGGAGTTGCTGGCGTTCTGAATCTTCAATTTTATATTGCGCCATCGGCCCAAAACCGGTATTGACGCCGTAAATGATTTTGTTTTCTGAAAAGGTTTTTAAGAATTCGAAGCTTTTTTCAACCGTTTCAAGCACCTTATTTTCAATTTGAATGGGCTGCCTATCAAATAAAACATGTTTGAAGTCATCAATTCCTAGGGTTCCGTTAAGTGTGACCATTTAGAGCGTATTCACAAAGTTTTTTAAATCTTATAATAACCAGAAGTAAAGTGGTTATTTTTGTGCTACAAATGTAAAATAATAAATCATTTAAATCCATTAGCAGTATGAAGGATGTTCAGGTAGATGTTTTGATTATTGGTGCAGGGCCTTCTGGTTGCGTTGCAGCCGCGTATTTGCATAAGCATCAGGTGAATGTAAAAGTGGTTGAAAAAAGCGTTTTTCCGCGTTTTGTGATTGGAGAAAGTTTATTGCCCAGATGCATGGATCATTTTGAAGAAGTAGGCTTATTGGACGCCTTGATTGCTCAAAATTTTGAGATCAAAAGTGGGGCACGATTTATAAGAGGGGAGACCATTTGCGAGTTCGATTTTTCAGAAAAATATACGGCAGGTTATGATTGGACATGGCAAGCACCGAGAGCCGACTTCGACTTTGCCTTGACAAAAGAATTGAAAAAGCAAGGCGTTGACATTGCTTTTAATCAGGAAGTAGTAGCTGTTGAATTTGATGAAGAAAGTGCCTCACAAACAACGATAAAGACTGGAAATGGTGAACACTATCGTATAAAAGCCAAATTTATCATCGACTCTAGCGGGTACGGGCGGGTTTTGCCTCGATTATTGAATCTTGATAAACCCTCAACAATTCCCGAACATTCGTCCATTTTCAGTCATGTAAAAGAAGAAGCCCGTCCCGCAGGAACAGAAGGGACTTTTATAACCTTTGACGTGCTGGATACCGATACGTGGTTTTGGGTCATTCCCTTTAGTAATGGTAATACGAGTATTGGATTTGTAGGTAAAACGGACTTTATCAATAGTTTTGAAGGCACTCCTGAAGAACGCTTAGCTCAAATGTTAAAGAAATCGTCCTATTATTATGAACGCTTTAAAAATGTCGATTTTCTATTTGAACCTAAAAGCATTCAGAATTATTCTAAGTCAGTCACCCAGCTTTATGGTAAAGGCTATGCGCTGACCGGAAACAGTGCTGAATTTTTAGATCCCGTATTTTCTTCAGGCGTTACCTTTGCGACGGAATCTGGCTTAAAAGCAGCTAAATTAATTACCAAAGAATTGAACAATGAATTTGTTGATTGGGAAAAAGACTATGCCGAGTATATGAAAAAAGGGGTATCGGTATTTGCCTCCTACGTTAAGGAATGGTATACCGGAAACTTACAAACCATCTTTTTTGAAGGTGTAGATAATAAAGAGATCAAACGTCAGATTTGTGCGGTGTTGGCCGGTTATGTGTGGGATGAGACGAATCCTTTCGTGAAAAATCACCATCGATTGATCAAGACTGTGGCAAAGGTAATTCGCTTAGAGAAGCGATCTATCTCAAATTAGGACTTTCTGAAATCTATTGATTTTAATTAATGGTAAGTTACTCTTTCATTCTTTTATCGTTGAGTTGAGATCTTTAACTCGAATTTCAAAATCTAATACTCTAAGCGATTATAATTTTAACTATTCTTAAAAATTAAGTTAGAGTGACGGAGCGAAAGTCAAAAACCCATATATTTGATATCAAATTGAACAGAACCTTAAAACTGTAAATTTGAAATGTTTTAGTGATCTACTTCAAATGTTCAACTTTAGCATCAAATTTACTGTCGCACTTTATTTCATATATTTACGGACTAATGACTGTACAAAATAAGAAAGTTAAGACCACAATTTTAGCTGTGTTGATGACAGCGGTACATGCTATTGCTCAGGTCGAAAAGTTGCCACAACCTCATGAAAGAAGTGGGCCTCCTCCCCCAGGTTTCCCTATTGACGACGGCTTAATTTTTTTAGTTGCAGCGGCTTTAATATTTGGAATTTACAAAATTTTAAAATATTCTAAAAAACAGGTTTAAGCTCACATTTTAAGCTCATAAAGTCTTTTAATATATTTCCCCAACACATCAAATTCCAAATTCACCACAGTATTTTCCTTAAATAATTTAAAAGTAGTATGTTCATAAGTGTACGGGATAATGGCGACGCTGAATTCATTTTTCTTACTGTTAACCACGGTTAAGCTAACCCCATTCACGGTAATTGAGCCTTTTTCAATAGTCATATTGGTTAAAGCAGGATCATATGTAAACGTAAACAACCAACTTCCATTTTGAAATTCTACTGATTTACAAATGGCAGTTTGGTCGACGTGGCCCTGTACTATATGTCCATCTAGACGGTCTCCAAGCTTCATAGCGCGCTCTAAATTAACCTCATCATTCACAGTTAAATCTCCCAAATTTGTTTTTAGCAATGTTTCTCTAATGGCCGTCACGGTATATTCGAGGTTGTTTAAAGAAGTTACGGTTAAACAAACGCCGTTATGGGCCACACTTTGGTCAATTTTTAATTCTGGGGTAATGTTGCTTTTTACGGTGAGGTGAAGGTTGTCCTGATCTTGTTCTAAATTAGTGATGACTCCTAAATCTTCAATGATTCCAGTAAACATATTGTCGAATAATTAGTTAAATTTGCATTTGTGCAATGGGTTACAAAGATATGACATAAATGATTATTAGCCATTATAGTGCGATTTCATAAACACATATCTGTAGACCCATAGTCAAAGTTTAATATAAAGTAGGATGAAAAAAGACGAACAAATTAAAGTGGGAATTTCCATAGGTGATTTAAATGGTATCGGATCAGAAATTATCTTGAAAACCTTTGAGGATTCTAGAATGCTTGAATTTTGTACGCCAATTATTTTTGCTTCTATTAAAACCATGTCCTTTTTTAAGAAGCATTTTGATAGCGCCATTAATTTTCACGGGATTAATGATTTAACCCAAGTTATTGAAGGAAAAGTCAATGTATTAAATGTTTGGAAAGAAAATATCAGCATCGCTTTTGGAGAAGAAGATTTGAAAGCTGGTGAATATGCCATAAAATCTTTAGAGAAAGCGACTGAAGCTTTGAAGAACGATGAAATTGATGTTCTGGTAACCGCACCCATTAACAAACTGACCATACAATCTGACCAATTTAAATTTCCAGGACATACCAATTACCTCGCAAAAGAACTTGGTGGTAATAGCCTCATGTTTATGGTAACTGAGAAGCTTAAGGTGGGCTTATTGACGGATCATGTTCCGGTTAAGGATGTCCCGAGTCATATCACGGCTAAACTTATTGAAGAAAAAGTACAAACAGTTTACGATTCGCTAATCAAGGATTTCAGGATCAATGGACCAAAAATTGCGGTTATGGGAATTAATCCGCATGCAGGGGACAACGGTGTTATTGGCGATGAAGATGAAAAAATTCTTAAGCCTACACTTCTAAAACTTAGAGATAAAGGGAAATTGGTTTATGGACCGTATTCAGCGGACAGTTTTTTCGGGTCTAAAAATTATCAAAATTTTGACGGCATTATTGCCTCTTATCACGATCAGGGCTTGATTCCGTTTAAAACCATCACTTTTGGCGAAGGCGTAAATTACACTGCCGGATTAAATAAAGTTAGGACTTCTCCTGACCATGGTACTGCTTTTGAAATTGCTGGAAAAGGAACCGCAGACGAAACCTCGTTTAAGGAAGCTGTTTTTACTGCCATTCAGATTTTTAATAACAGAAAGGAATATAAAAAACTTTCCAAGAATCCTTTAAGGAAAGCGCCAAAAAAGATATAAACATTTTTTGTTAATAGCTTCTTTTTAATACAAAAATATTTTCTATATTTGCAGCCTCAAAATGAACGCGATCATGAAGCCCTTGAAAGAGTACGATATACAGTTTGTAGGTCTAAAGTTAGGAAAGCATCATTTTGATTATCAAATTGATAAAAAGTTCTTTGAGCATTTTGAGTATGATGATTTTAATGATGTTGATGTAAAGGTGGATTTGCTTTTTGAAAAGAAAAACACACTTTTAGAGCTGCATTTTGAAGTCGCCGGCACTGTAAACATCAATTGCGACACTAGTAATGAGCCTTATGATCAGGAGATTGAAGGTGAATTTGATTTGGTTGTCAAGTTTGGTGATGAATATAATGATGAAAATGAAGATATTTTAATCGTACCTCATGGAGAGTATGAAATTAATGTCGCACAAAACATCTATGAGTTGATCATCTTGTCCATGCCGATAAAACGAATTCATCCGGGCATTGAAGATGGAACGTTGGAGTCAGAAGTACTTAAAAAATTAGAAGAGTTGAGCCCTAAAGGCTTGGAAGATAAAGAACAAACAGAGGACATTGACCCTCGTTGGAATACATTAAAAAAACTATTAACGGATAAATAACAATATAAAATGGCACATCCTAAAAGAAAGATTTCTAGAACTAGAAGAGATAAAAGAAGAACACATTACAAAGCGGTTGTTCCTACAATTGCAACGTGTCCTACTACAGGAGAAGCACACTTATTCCACAGAGCTCATTGGCATGAAGGAAAACTTTACTACAGAGGACAAGTGCTTATTGATAACTCTGAAAAAGAGGAAAATTTAGCATAATTATTATGCATGCATACTAAAAAACGCTCAATCTTGAGCGTTTTTTTATGTTTAATTTTTGAAAGTCTTAAATTCAACTTAATTTGCGTCATATTCGACCAAGTTTTAGTAAATTCATTTATTATATACTGCTTTTGGCTAATTTCAGTCAAATTTTAGGTCATTCTAATAGAAAATGATGAGTAAAATCACTGCTGCAATTACTGCCATAGGTGGATATGTACCCGATTATGTATTGACAAACCAAATTTTGGAAACTTTAGTCGATACAAATGATGAGTGGATTGTCACCAGGACAGGTATTAAGGAACGAAGAATCCTTAAAGATGATGGCAAAGGCACTTCATATTTAGCCATCAAAGCCGCTCAAGATCTGATACAAAAGAAAGGTTTAGACCCTTCTGAAATAGAATTGGTTATCGTTGCAACTGCAACGCCAGACATGAAAGCTGCTGCTACAGCGGCTTATACAGCCACGCAAATAGGTGCTGTAAATGCTTTTTCATTTGATTTAGAAGCTGCATGTTCTAGTTTCTTATACGGAATGTCCGTTGCTGCGCGCTACATTGAATCAGGAAAATATAAAAAGGTACTTTTAATAGGTGCCGATAAAAATTCGTCCATGATCGATTATAAGGACAGGGCGACCTGTATTATTTTTGGTGATGGCGCAGGCGCGGCATTATTTGAGCCTAATTTGGAGGGCTTCGGACTTCAGGACGAAATACTAAAAAGTGATGGTAGCGGTAGAGATTTTTTACGCGCTACGCACGGTGGTTCGTCATATCCTCTAACTCCAGATGATGTTGCAGAGGGCAAACATTTTCTATACCAAGAAGGTAAAATGGTATTTAAGAATGCTGTTTTCAATATGGCGGATGTCACTGAAAAGATTTTAGAGAGGAATAATCTGGTAAATGATGATATTTCTTGGCTAGTGGCACACCAAGCCAACAAACGTATTATTGACGCTACCGCTAGCAGAATAAATCTTGATGAAAGCAAGGTTATGGTGAATATCCATAAATATGGGAATACAACTTCAGCAACACTACCGTTATTATTATTTGATTACGAGCAACAACTTAAAAAGGGAGACAAACTAGTGTTTGCTGCTTTTGGAGGGGGTTTCACCTGGGGTTCAGTTTACCTTACATGGGCATATAATTCATAGACTAACTAACTTTAAAATATTTAAATTCAATAATTATGGATATAAAAGAAATTCAAAACTTAATCAAGTTTGTGGCCAAATCTGGGGCAAGCGAGGTTAAATTGGAGATGGACGATATCAAAATTACCATTAAAACAGGTAGTGATGATAAAGGGGAGTCCACAACTTATGTGCAACAAATACCAATGGGACAAGCTCACGTTGCACAAGCTCCTGCACCTGTAGCTGCACCAATAGTAGCTTCTGCGCCTGCCGCGGATGAAAATTCAAAATATATTACTATTAAATCGCCAATTATCGGAACGTTCTACCGTAAACCATCTCCAGACAAACCTATGTTTGTTGAAGTAGGAACTTCTATAAAAGAAGGTGACGTTTTATGTGTTATTGAAGCAATGAAATTATTCAACGAAATTGAATCTGAAGTGTCCGGTAAAATCGTGAAAATTTTAGTTGATGATTCTTCACCTGTTGAATTTGATCAACCCTTGTTTTTAGTAGATCCGTCATAGGCCATTTGAAATTCCAATAATCAATTCCAATAGGAATGGTATTCTTGGAATTTGTGTTTTAAATAGTGAAAATTTGAAGAATCTATGTTTAAAAAAATATTAATAGCCAATAGAGGTGAAATAGCACTGCGTGTTATTAGAACCTGTAAGGAAATGGGCATAAAAACAGTAGCGGTTTACTCCACTGCTGATGCAGAAAGTTTGCATGTTAAGTTTGCTGATGAAGCCGTTTGTATAGGACCTCCCGCGAGTAGCGAGTCTTATCTAAAGATGTCAAACATCATTGCAGCGGCAGAAATTACCAATGCTGACGCCATTCATCCTGGTTACGGATTTTTATCTGAAAATGCTAAATTTTCAAAGATTTGCGAAGAGCACAATATTAAATTTATTGGTGCCTCTCCTGAAATGATTGAGAGAATGGGCGACAAGGCATCAGCCAAGGCGACTATGAAAGAAGCTGGAGTGCCTTGTGTTCCAGGAAGTGAAGGGATCTTAAAATCTTTTGAGCAAACGGAATCCTTAGCAGCAGAAATGGGATATCCTGTGATGCTGAAAGCTACCGCCGGTGGTGGAGGTAAAGGGATGCGTGCCGTATGGAAAGCTGAAAACCTTAAAGCCGCTTGGGATTCTGCTCGTCAGGAAGCTAAAGCAGCCTTTGGTAATGACGGGATGTATCTTGAAAAATTGATTGAAGAACCCCGTCATATTGAAATTCAAATTGTTGGCGATTCTCGCGGAAAAGCGTGTCATTTATCTGAACGTGACTGCTCAATTCAGCGCCGTCATCAAAAGTTGACAGAAGAAACACCATCACCATTTATGACCGATGAACTTCGAACTGAAATGGGATTAGCTGCCGTTAGAGCCGCAGAGTACATTAAATATGAAGGTGCAGGAACCATAGAATTTTTGGTGGACAAACACCGTAATTTCTATTTTATGGAAATGAATACACGTATTCAAGTTGAGCATCCTATTACAGAGCAGGTCATTGATTTTGACTTGATCAGAGAGCAAATCATGGTAGCGGCCGGAATTCCAATTTCTGGGAAAAACTATACACCTAAACTACACTCTATAGAATGTCGTATCAATGCGGAAGATCCGTATAATGATTTCAGACCTTCACCAGGAAAAATAACCACGCTTCATGCCCCTGGAGGTCATGGCGTACGTTTGGACACTCATGTTTATTCAGGGTATACTATTCCACCTAATTACGATTCTATGATTGCAAAGTTGATCACCACGGCGCAAACACGTGAAGAAGCTATCAATAAGATGAAACGTGCTTTGGATGAATTCGTGATAGAAGGCATTAAAACAACAATTCCGTTCCATAGACAATTAATGGATCATCCCGATTATTTGGCCGGTAATTATACCACCAAATTCATGGAAGGCTTTAAAATGGAAGCACCAATTGAAGATTAATACTAAAAACTCCGAAAGTAATTTCGGAGTTTTTTTTTGGTTATTATTAAGGATGACATATACTTCTCAGCTACATATTGAACGATTTAGATTGTGATCTAACCCATTTATAATTGGTACTTTTATGCCCATAAATTCCGAAACATGAATCTTTCTTATTGGGAACAAAATAGTTACCTCTCCAACATTGATTATACCATTGTGGGTAGTGGCATCGTAGGCCTCAACTGTGCATTGCAACTGCGACTACGGTTTCCCAAAGCGAATATTCTAATTCTAGAAAAGGGTGTTCTGCCTCAGGGTGCCAGTACAAAAAATGCAGGATTTGCCTGTTTTGGAAGTCTCAGCGAAATTTTAGATGATCTTAAATCGCATTCAGAGGAAGAGGTTGTGGCGTTGATCCAAAAACGACGTAGCGGCTTGGAGTTGTTAAGACACAACTTATCCGATTCCGCTATGGATTATAAGCAGTATGGCGGCTATGAATTGTTTAATCAAAAAGACGCGGAAGGGTTTCATCATTGCATGTCCCAAATGGGAAAGGTTAATTCCTTACTGAAACCGTATTTTAAGGCAGATGTATTTGAAGTAAAGGACAATCCATTCCACTTTAAAAATATACAAAATCAATTGAGTTTTACGCCTTTTGAAGGTCAAATAGATACTGGAAAAATGATGCGTTCGCTTACGGATTTGGTACTTCGTAAAGGTGTTTTGATTTTGAACTCAGTCGCTGTGGAAAGTTTTGAAGATTTGAAGAATAAGGTGCATATCAAAACCAATCACTTCGAATTTAATTCAAACCGAATGCTCATCTGTACCAACGGTTTTGCTACAAAACTTATTGATGTGGAAGTGAAACCAGCCAGAGCACAAGTGTTGATCACAAAACCGATTAAAAATTTAAAAATTAAAGGAACTTTCCATCTCGATGAAGGATATTATTATTTTCGTAATATTGACAACCGAATTTTATTGGGTGGCGGGCGTAATCTCGATTTTAAAACTGAAGAGACCACAGAAATGGGAGAAACGGAACTGATCCAAAATAAATTAAAATCCTTATTAGAATCGACAATTTTACCTCAGACGCCTTTTGAAATTGACTACAGTTGGAGTGGAATCATGGGTGTGGGAAGCACCAAATCTCCTATTGTTAAACAATTAAGTTCACAAGTGTTTTGCGGCGTGCGTTTAGGAGGTATGGGCATTGCTATTGGCAGTCATGTGGGGAAAGAGATAGCAGATCTAGTAAATTGATATAGCATTTACTTAAGTTGTTTTTTATAAAATTTACACTTAGAATTATTGCGCAAATACAACTAACTTCTTTATTAATATGCATTAGTGTCCGATAAAAATAAATAATAAATTAACAAACTCATTTAAAGCAAGGGACATTAGAAGATTTCCGAAATGAGACTTTGCATTTTAGAAACTATTTCTACCGAGAGGGAATGTGCGATTTTAATTTAAATGATCGTTATTTGTCAGTTAGTTGCAAACAAGTCTTAATTCTTTATTCTAACAGCGCAGCGGTCTTGATTCTTTATCGGACAACAATGATTAATATGATAAAAAAAATACTCAATTTTTTCTTTAAAATCATCTTGTTGCTTCTAGTTATTCCTTTAATTGGAGTGATTTTTTTCAAATGGGTACCCGTACCCGCAACTCCTTTAATGTTAATTAGATATTTAGAACAAAAGGAAGCGGATGCTGCAACGGTGTGGAAACATGATTGGGTGCCTATAGAAGAGATTTCTAAAAATTTACAATTGGCAGTGATTTGTAGTGAAGATCAAAATTTTTTAAAGCACAATGGTTTTGATATGAAGGCTATTGAGAAGGCCTTTGATAATAATCAGAAGGGAAAGAAGGTGAGAGGTGCTAGTACCATCAGTCAGCAGACTGCCAAAAACGTGTTTCTATGGCCACAACGCAGTTGGGTCAGAAAAGGCATGGAAACCTACGTCACTTTTTTAATGGAGTTGATTTGGAAGAAGGAACGCATCATGGAAGTGTATTTGAACAGTATAGAAATGGGCAACGGTATATATGGGGCTGAAGCAGCATCACAGTATTGGTTTAAGAAATCGGCGTCAAAATTGTCTAAGAGTGAAGCTGCTGCTATAGCAGCTATTTTACCACGACCTTTGAAATACCGGGCGAATCCAGCAACCGCTTATATTGCTGGACGTAAAATTTGGATCATGAGACAAATGGGATTCCACGGCAAGCTAAATTATGAGGCAAAAGATGAAAAATAATTTAGAATTAAAACAACGCCTCTTTAATCAATGTGCTGTTTTTGTAGACCAACGCTATTTAAAAATACAAACTCAAATCAAGGAAATTCAAGAATCCTTAACATCAGAAACCAAGAGTAGTGCTGGTGATAAGCACGAAACGGGAAGAGCTATGTTGCAATTAGAGCGTGAAAAAGCGGGGCAGCAATTGGCTGAAATCGAGAAAATTAAAGAAAATTTATCCAAAATCGACCCTACGAAGTCTACGGCGCATATCGGCCTAGGCAGTATCGTATTGACCTCTCAGTCCAACTATTTTTTGGCCATTAGTGCTGGTCAATTAAAAGTAGAAGCTGATGTGTTCTACGCCATTTCACCAAATACACCTATTGGCCTGCTTCTGGCTGGAAAAAAAGTGGGAGATCTGATACGTTTTAGAGAGCAACACTTTACGATAGAAGCCATATATTAAAATCCACACGTCTCAATTTTTTGGGTTATTAGGCTTTGTCAATTAAAACAAATAGTATTTCTCTACTGCAGCCAGTATCTTTTTTAGTAAAAACCATTTATCTTTATTAAAAAATTATTGCTAAATCATCTTGTCTGAAGAATCGAGGAAACACTTTTGATGTACTGATTATTGGTGGTGGCTTGGCAGGACTTTCTGCGGCTATCCATTTGCAAAAAAAAGACGTTAATGTTGTGCTCATTGAGAAAAACAGCTATCCCAGGCATAAGGTTTGTGGCGAATATATTTCTAATGAGGTCCTCCCGTATTTGAGTTATTTAGGAGTCGACGTCTTTAAATTGGGAGCGAAGAAAATTACTAGGTTTGAATTGTCTAGCATTAAAAGTAAACTTCTCGCAGCAGATTTGCCATTAGGTGGATTTGGAATCAGTCGCTACACCTTGGATGAAGCACTTTTTTTAGAGGCTAAAGCAGTAGGTGTACACGTAATTCAAGATACGGTTGTAGAGGTGCGTTTTTCAGGTGAATTATTCACGATAACCACTAAAGACCATGGGAGTTTTCATGCTCAACTAACCATTGGTGCTTATGGCAAACGCACAAATCTTGATGTGAAATTAAATCGTGAATTTATCAAAAATAAATCGCCTTATTTGGCTGTAAAAACCCATGTTAATGGTGATTTTCCTGAAGATGTGGTGGCCTTGCATAATTTTGAGGGCGGGTACTGTGGCGTTTCTAAGGTAGAAGATGACAGCATTAATCTTTGTTACATTACCAATTTGGAAGCGTTTAAGAAGTTCAAGGATATCGAGGAATTTCAACAACGAGTAGTTTTTAAGAACACCTATCTCAAATCGATATTTGAGAATTCCACTCCTGTGTTTGACGCGCCGTTAAGTATCAGCCAGATTTCCTTTGATAGGAAATCGCCAGTAGTACAGCATATGCTCATGTGTGGCGATTCTGCAGGAATGATCCATCCTCTTTGTGGTAATGGCATGAGCATGGCGATTAGAAGTGCTCAGATAGCTTCAGAACTTATTCTTGATTATTTTGATAATGGTATAACTCGAAGTAGTCTAGAAATAGCCTACACTAAAGCTTGGAATCAACAGTTTAAAAACCGATTGAAAGTGGGTCATCTTGTTGCGAAAGTATTCGACCATCCTAACGTATCTGAAACAGCACTTAGTGCACTTAAAATGATGCCATTTCTAATGCCTTTTATCATCCAACAAACCCACGGTAAACGAATGCAAATACAATGAGTTTATTAGTTGACACTACATATCGGACTGACGCCGACGAATTGATGGATGATTTTACCATTCAAGGTCCTATGCTTAATGATGCGTTAGATAAGTTAGCAACCATAAATAAGTTTTTGGGTGGGAATGCGGTGACTATTAATGGACTCAAGACACTCTTAAAACACCATCCAAAAGAGACTCCTATCACAATTATCGATTTGGGTTGTGGTGGTGGTGATATCTTGAGAGCAATTGCAGATTATGGTAACACTGAAGGGTACCAGTTTAATTTAATAGGAATAGACGCCAATAAAAATGCCACAGCCTATGCGAAAACCTTATCTTCAACCTATAAAAATATTGAGTTTCTCGATGTCGATGTTTTTTCTGAATCCTTTAAACAGATGCAATATGATGTGGCGATCAGCACATTATTCCTGCATCACTTTAAGGAACAAGAACTGAATGAACTCTTAAAACACCTCTTAGAAACCGCAATGATAGGGGTCGTGGTCAACGATTTACACAGACACCGATTAGCGTATTATTTGTTTAAAATGATTACGATTCCTGTACAGAACAAAATGATAATTGAAGACGGGTTAACCTCCGTATTACGTGGATTTAAAAGAAAAGAACTCGTTGCATTAGCATCACACTTAAACAGTAAATATCAACTCAAATGGAAATGGGCTTTTAGGTATCAGTGGATTTTGAAGAGAAATTAGGTTTGAGGTTTGAGGTTTTGGGTTTCAGATTTCAGGTAAATGAAGAAGGTATTGAAGTTAAAGCAAAACATGAAATTTTTGCGCATTTCAACATCATAAAAATCAATTTAAATCAGCAGTATCAGCGTCATCAGCGTTCCATAAAAGTAATATCATGAAAGTAAAAATAACGGCCGTCGCCAAGCAATTACCCAAATATTCTCGAAACACGAAGGACATCATCCCCTATTTAAACGTGTGGCTGGAGGGTCAGGAAGAGCGTTTTCAGCGTAAAGTGATCAAGTTATTTGAGAATGCAGGGGTGGACAAGCGGTATTCCATTATGGATGCGGAAGAGGTGTTTTTGAATAGCTCTTTTGAAGAAAAAAATGACATTTACACCCGCGAGGTAATCAAATTAGGAGAACAAGCTTTGTTGAAATCACTTGCAAAAGCCAAGCTTCAACCCACTGATATCGATTATATCATCACAGTGAGTTGCACGGGAATCATGATTCCGTCATTAGACGCTTATCTCATCAATCGGTTAAAAATGCGTCAGGATATTATCCGATTGCCGGTAACTGAAATGGGCTGTGCCGCAGGAGTCTCCGGTATCATTTATGCCAAGAATTTTTTGAAGGCGAATCCCAACAAACGCGCTGTGGTCATCGCGGTCGAATCGCCCACCGCGACTTTCCAACTCGACGATTATTCCATGGCAAATATTGTAAGTGCCGCCATTTTTGGTGATGGTGCCGCGAGCGTCATCTTGTCTTCCTATGAAGCGGATTCAGGTCCGGAAATTCTCGATGAAGCCATGTACCATTTCTACGATGCAGAACAAATGATGGGGTTCAAAATTGTCAATACTGGCTTGCAGATGATTCTGGATAAAGCAGTCCCTGAAACCATTTCAAACCATTTTCCAGAAATTGTCCATCCGTTCTTGGAGCGTAATCAGATGCGTATTGAGAATGTGGACCATCTCATTTTTCACCCTGGAGGTAAAAAAATAGTACAAACGGTAGAGGAACTTTTCGGTAGTTTGGGAAAAAATATTGATGATACCAAAGAAGTCCTTAAATTGTATGGCAACATGAGTAGCGCGACGGTGCTTTATGTGTTGGAACGATTTATGGAACGGGACTTGCCGAAAGGTGATATCGGCTTAATGTTGAGTTTTGGACCAGGGTTTTCAGCGCAACGGATTTTATTACAATGGTAGATGACAATCGCAGCGTTATCATGACTATTAGGTATGGATATGAAAAAGGATTTTGAAGATAAAAATTATTGGGCGCTTATTTTGGGGGGCTCCAGTGGACTGGGTTTAGCAACGGCTAAGACTTTAGCCCAACACGGCATGAATATTTGTATCATCCACCGTAATTCACGCGCCCAAGAAGACAGTATTAAAGCCGAATTTAATAGTATCCGCAACACTGGCGTGCAGTTTAAAGCCTTTAATGCCGATGCTTTTAAAGTTGAAAAACGTAACGAATTGGTGTTAGAAGTAAGCAAGCTTTGTGGTACAGAAGGCCGTATTCGGACATTGGTGCATAGCGTAGCCAAAGGCAATTTAAAACCGATGCTTTCAGAAGATCAACCTAGGTTACAAACTGACGATTTTAATTTGACCATCAACGCTATGGCCATTAGTTTATACGACTGGACGCAAGCCGTTTTTGAAGCCAAATTATTTGCTGAAGATGCCAGAATCATCAGTTTTACCAGTGAAGGCAATACCAAAGCTTTACAGAATTATGCCGCCGTGTCCGCAGCAAAAGTGACTTTAGAAGCGATTACCAGAAATATTGCTTTAGAATTTGCACCCTTCGGGATTCGAGCCAATTGCCTTCAAGCCGGTATAACAGACACGGCATCTTTGAGAATGATTCCCGGCAGTGAAGCACTGAAAGCACATGCATTAATGAGAAATCCGTTTAAACGCTTAACCACTCCAGTGGATGTAGCCAATGCGGTGTATCTGCTGAGTAAAGACGAGGCACGTTGGATTAATGGCTGTGTGATTCCTGTGGATGGTGGTGAACATATCTCGTAAGTTTAGCCTCCTGACTTAAATAAAAAATGCCTTATGATAATGAAGTTTTTAATTGAGAAAGTTTGGATGTTGGCCCTGCTATGTTCTTTCGCAGGTCTTGCTCAATCCGTTGAAAATGACACTTCGAAAACAATTCTACTCATATTGGGTTCTGGAAATTTAAACACGTCTATAGAACGCGCAGAAATGGGGTTTAATGTGTATAATTCCAAAAAAGACATCGACTATATTATCGTGTCGGGCGGGTGTGGAGCACATAGTTCCAGTATCTGCGAGGCAACGATTATGGCTGACGTTTTAATTGCCAAGGGCGTCCCTGAAACGATCATCTTTAAGGAAGAAAAATCAAAAAGTACGGCTCAGAACTATTGTTACAGTCGCGAGCTTAAACATTCAGATGGCACTAAGTTAATTAACCAAGGCGATCAGCTTTTTGTAGTGTCCAACCATTGGCACGCAATGTCGGTTTCTGGATGTTTTAATGATAACGATTTGGCGATTTCAAAATACATCATTGAAGGCAACATCATTCCCAAACCAGATAGTAAAACGGATTATGGCGCGATGTACGACAACTGTATGAACAATCCAAATTATTGTAAATCTGTGCTTTGGCCAAAAATTGGTGCCGCCTATAGTTTGAAAGGTGATCCTGCTAATCAACATAAATTTATTGAAGATCTTTACATCACCGGTCCGGATTCTAGTGCATCCTATTCTAAGATTGCCAAAACCATTCCTGAAGTTTCTAACTATTGGAATTCAGGAATTGATGCCACATTCTATAATAAATTCCAGGATCTTATTTATATATTTAAAGGCACAGATTATCTCACTCTGAAACCGGGAACTTTAAGCATGGTTGGGGAACATACCAAGCCAATACAGACCTTATTTTCTGAACTTCCAGATCATTGGCAGACGGGACATCTGGATGCCGCTTTTTTTGATTCCACCACCAAATATATGTACCTTTTTAAAGGCGCGGAATATGTTAAATTTCGATATAAAAAGTACAAAGTACAAATTGTTGATAGTCCAAAAATGATTACTGACTTGGTTGAGAATTGGCCTTTTAATTGGGGAACGGGTGACGTTGATGCTGCTCTCTTTACAGAAGCAACCAATGAAGTTTTGCTCTATCGCGGGCAAGAAATGCTCAGATTGAAATTTGAAGGGGACAAATTGATGATGTTAAATACATCGCCTCAAAAAGTGAATTTGGCATGGCCGACAGAATTCTGGGGAGATAGAAATTAAGTTTATCATGATCAAAAGTAGGTCATTTATAAAATTATCTATAACACAAAAAATTAGTATTACAAATGACCTCAAAAGATATCATTTCTCTATTGCCTTATGAAGCGCCTTTTCTGTTTGTGGATGGACTTTCCAAGATTTCAGAAGCAGGGGCGACGGGCTATTATACCTTTAAAGAAACTGAATATTTTTATAAAGGGCATTTTAAAGCACATCCCGTCACTCCGGGCGTGATTTTAACGGAGTGCATGGCGCAAATTGGAGTGGTCTGCTTGGGAATCTATCTGCTTAAGGATGAAATTACTGAGAATTTTAAGCCGGAAATTGCCTTAACCTCAAGCGCTGTAGATTTTTATCTCCCAGTTTTTCCTGGCGAAACCGTTACTGTTATTTCAGAAAAAACAGTCTTTCGATTTCATAAATTAAAATGCAACGTCAAGCTTTTTAACCAAAAAGAGGAATTGGTCTGCAGAGGTACCATTTCAGGAATGTTAAAACCAAAGGGAAATGACTAGAGTTGTTATTACGGGCATGGGTGTTGTAGCACCAAATGGTGTAGGCTTGGAAGCGTTTACTAAAGCGATTAAGCTCGGGACGTCCGGCATTGCCTATCACGAGAATTTAAAAGCGGCGAATTTTTCCTGCTGCATTGGAGGGATTCCTCAGGTTTCAGAAGAAAAAAAATTAGAATATCTCACACCATTACAACTCCGCGGATTTAATAGCTCTGGGATTTTATATGGGTGTATGGCAGGAATGGATGCATGGAAGGATGCTGGGTTGGAAATTGATGTGGAGAGTGCATTGGATTATGATAGTGGATGTGTGTTTGGTACTGGAACGTCGGGGGTTGATAAATTCCGCGAAGCGATTTATAAATTAGATGCCGGTGAAGTGAAACGCATGGGTAGTACGGTGGTCTTACAGACTATGGCCAGCGGCATCAGCGCATACCTTGGTGGGATTCTCGGATTGGGAAATCAGGTGACCACCAATTCGTCCGCCTGCACCACCGGAACAGAAGCCATTTTGATGGGATTTGAACGCATCAAGATTGGGCAGGCCAAACGGATGTTAGTAGGCAGTTGTAGTGATGATGGGCCTTACATTTGGGGCGGATTTGATGCCATGCGGGTCATGACTTATAAGCATAATGATTCCCCGCAGGAAGGATCGCGACCAATGAGCGCTTCGGCAAGCGGATTTGTGCCCGGAAGTGGCGCCGGTGCCATGGTTCTAGAATCATTAGAAAGTGCTTTAAAACGTGGTGCTACCATTTATGCGGAAGTGTTGGGAGGTCATGTCAACTCGGGAGGCCAACGCAACGGCGGCACATTGACAGCTCCTAATGCGGAGGCTGTGCAACGTTGCATTATGAATGCTATTGAAAGTTCAGGAATTGAAGCCAACGCGATTGACACCATCAACGGGCACTTAACCGCCACTTCAAAAGACAGTCTCGAAATTGAAAATTGGACCCATGCCTTGGGGCGGAATGGTGCTAATTTTCCATATGTCAACTCATTAAAATCGATGGTGGGTCATTGTCTTGCAGCTGCGGGAAGCATTGAAAGTGTAGCGACGGTATTGCAACTAAAAAATCAATTTGTGTTCCCAAACATCAATTGTGACGATGTGCATCTTGAAATTCTAGAGCTTATTTCTGATGACAAAATCCCGAAACAAATGCTCAATAAAACGTTGACCATCGCTGCAAAAGCGAGTTTTGGTTTTGGTGATGTTAACGCATGTATTATCTTTAAGACTTATAACTAAATCTTTATACGGATTCTAGAGCTTACAATTTATGAAAAACGAAGATTTAATTGCCAAATTGAAAACCATCGTCCAACCTTATGTGCAGGATGAAGATGCATTCAAAAATTTGTCAGAAGAAACCACTTTTGTGGGGGATTTAAAAATAAATTCGGCCAATTTGGTTGATATCATTTTAGATGTG
The DNA here is from genome assembly GCF_007997285.1 of Gelidibacter salicanalis. Classification (GTDB taxonomy): domain Bacteria; phylum Bacteroidota; class Bacteroidia; order Flavobacteriales; family Flavobacteriaceae; genus Gelidibacter; species Gelidibacter salicanalis. The sequence goes on along the minus strand of NZ_VORX01000003.1, from coordinate 245,345 downwards.
GAAGACGAATTTGATATCCGCATTGAGAATGAGGAAATGGAACAAATGCTTTCGGTAAAAGCAGCGATGGCCATTGTTAATTCCAAAATTACTAGCTAATGATTGGTAATGATATTGTCGATATAGAACTTGCGAAACGCAATTCACGTTGGCAAGAGCAACGCTATTTAGACAAGCTATTTACCACTGAAGAACAGGAATTTATTCGTTCTGGCGACCAACAATTTCAAAATATTTGGCGTTTATGGACGATGAAGGAAAGCGTTTATAAAATCACCTCGAGAGCCGAGGGAACCATTCGGTTTAATCCAACTAATTTTAAATGTACTGTGTTAGATGCTACTCAAGGAAAGATCATTTATAAAAACCAATCCATAGCAACCTCTACAATAATTAATCAGAATTTTGTTCAGACTACTGCGAGTTCAAATCCGCAGTGGGTTTCAAAAATATTTCAATTTTCAAGTTTAGATTATCCTACCCAACATTCTGAAAGTGTGCAACAGGCTATTAAAGCTTATGCTGCTTATAAAAAGGTTGTTGACACGTCTGTAGCAGTTATCAAAAATCGTACAGGAATTCCACAATTTTATATTTATGGGCAGTTACAAACCGAACAGCTTTCACTTACACATCATGGTCTTTATGGGGCGTTTGCTATTAGCGTGATAGAATCTTAAGGAAAACTTCTGAATTTACTTCTAAAGCCGTGGGATGTTCAAATCTGAGGATGGTATCGTCGTGTTCCGCTTCAATTAAGTAATACGGCCCTTTAAAATAATTTTTCAACACGCGAGCTTTGAGTTCCGAATCGTCAACATATTTTAATTGATGGGCGTAAATAATATGATCATTAAGCATATTCACTTCACCAAAGAACGAGGCAATTAAGGGTGTTTCTGGATTGCGATACAGCTCCAGTGGCGAGTTGTTGGCGATGATGTTTGAATCGTGCAGCACCAACATTCTATCCGCGAAGCCTAAGACATCTTCCTTGTCGTGCGTGGCGACAAGGCAAGTGATTTGCTTTTCTTTCAAATACTTAAATACACTTCGGCGTAAGGATTGCTTCTGAAAATTATCAATATGGCTAAAGGGTTCATCCAAGAGAATAATCTCCGGTTGTTTGGCCAAAGCTCTTGCCAAGGCGACACGTTGCTTCTGTCCACCACTTAAGGTTTTGACTTTCGTTTTAGCAAATTCTTCTAATTCTACAACTTCTAGAAGCTCTTTTATACGTTCCTTTTTCTCTTCCGGAAAAAAATTGGAAAGGTGTTTTCCTACATTTTCTTCAACGGTGATGTAGGGCATCAAGTCGAATTCCTGCGCTACGTATTTCATAAACTCATAACCCACTACTAGATTGTATTTGGGACCTAAAATTTCATTGTCCTTCCAAAATATGTGGCCTTTATTTAAATCATATTCGCCGTAAATCAGTTTTAATAGGGTCGATTTTCCAGAGCCACTTTCCCCAATAATGGAGAGGTGCTCCCCTTGGGCTACAGTGAATTCCAAAGCCTTCAACACAGAGGCTTCTATAGCTTTCGGATCGTAAGAAAAAGTGATGTTTTTAACGTGTAACATAGTGTAGATATAACAAAACCTTTCAATCCATAGAAAAGACTGAAAGGTTTTTATAGTCTAAGAATTAGTGTTTTAGCCTTTAACCTTTGTCATGGTTTTGTTCGGCAATTCTTTATAACCCATATTATAAAGCGTAAAGCCGAAAATATCAGCGTATTGCTCAATGGTTTTGCTTACAGGCGTACCGGCACCATGACCTGCATCCGTTTCAATTCTGATCAAGGTCGGATTCGTACCCGTTTGCTTACTCTGTAATTCCGCTGCAAATTTAAAACTATGCGCAGGAACAACACGGTCATCATGATCTCCAGTAGTGATCATCGTTGCTGGATATTCTACCCCTTCTTTAACATTATGAACTGGTGAATAACCTTTTAAATAATCAAACATTTCTTTGTTATCCTCAGACGTGCCGTAATCATAAGCCCAACCTGCACCTGAGGTAAAGGTATGATAACGTAACATGTCTAACACCCCAACTGCCGGGATGGCAACTTTTACTAAGTCTGGACGTTGCGTCATGGTGGCACCAACTAACAATCCACCGTTAGAGCCACCGCGAATGGCTAAATAGTCTGATGAGGTATAGTTGTTATCGATTAAATATTCTGCTGCAGCGATAAAATCGTCAAACACATTTTGCTTTTTAAGCTGAGTCCCGGCATCGTGCCATTTCTTTCCATACTCACCACCACCGCGAATATTAGGAACGGCATATACACCGCCTTGCTCCATCCAAACAGCATTAGCAATGCTAAATGATGGGGTCATTGAAATGTTGAAGCCACCGTAGCTGTATAAAATAGTAGGGTTTTTACCATTAAGCTCCGTTCCTTTTTTATAGGAAATAAGCATCGGAATTTTGGTGCCGTCTTTTGAAGTGTAAAACACTTGCTTGCTTTCAAAATCGTCAGGATTATACTTAATTGCTGGTTTTTTGTACACTTTAGAAACTCCAGTTTTAGGATTCAAAGTATAAATTGTACTTGGGGTGATGTAATTAGAAAACGAGAAATAAACCGTTTCATCATCTTTTTTGCCTCCAAATCCGCCAGCACTACCCACGCCTGGCAATTCAATTTCTCTTACCAATTTCCCATCGTAATCGTATTGTTTTACCTGAGATACGGCATCCACCATATAACTTGCAAAAATATACCCACTACTTGTCGAGGCGCTTAACACATTTTCTGTTTCAGGAATAAAATCCTTCCAATGTTCTGGACTCGGATTTGAAGCATCTACAGTGACTACCTTTTGATTGGGTGCATCTTTATTGGTGATGATATAGAGCGTGCTGCCTACATTTTCCATCACCGCAGAATCCGTATTAAAATCATCTAAAATAGTTACGATCTTGCTATTTGGCTTAGACAGATCTTTCATCAATAACTTTGATCCAGATGTTGAGGTTCTAGGATAGATAAACAAGTATTTTCCATCTTCAGTAACGTTGCCACCTACATAACGGTGCTTCTCTTCAGGTGTTCCTCCATAAATCAATTGGTCTTGCTTTTGAGCCGTGCCTAATTTATGATAGAAGAGTTTATGCTGATCGGTCTTCGCGGAAAGCTCACTGCCCTTAGGTTTGTCGTAACTGGAGTAGTAAAACCCATCGTTATTTTTCCAGGAAATACCGCTGAACTTGACATCAACTAAGGTGTCTTCAATTTGTTCTTTGGTTTCAGTATTCATAATAATGACTTTTCGCCAATCGCTCCCGCCTTCTGAAATGGAATAAGCGAGAATTTTACCATCTTTAGAAAAGTTGACCCCGCCTAAAGAAACTGTACCATCGCTACTGAAGGTGTTAGGGTCTAGAAAAACTTCTTCTTTATCAGCGTCATTTTTCTTTCGGTAGATTACGGATTGGTTTTGAAGACCGTCATTTTTGTAGAAATAGGTATAGTCACCTTCTATAAATGGGGCGCCAACTTTTTCATAATTCCAGATTTCTTCCAAACGCTCTTTTAGTGCTTGACGGTAGGGAATGTGTGCTAGATAATCGCCAGTGACTTTATTCTGGGCTTTTACCCAAGCACCAGTTTCATCACTTCTGTCGTCTTCGAGCCAACGGTAAGGGTCTTTAACTTCTTTTCCAAAATAAGTATCTACAGAATCTACTGTTTTTGTTTCAGGATACGTCACAGCAATTGCATTGGAGTTTTTGAGTTCATTTTCAGTTTTGCAGGCGGTAATTGTAGTTAAAATTACCACAGCCAGCGCTAAGTTTTTCATAGGAGTAAACGTGTTTGGTGTTGTGTTTCAAAAATAAACAAAAAAGCCCCTACAAAATGGTGTAGGGGACTTTTTAATATATTATTAAGAAATAGTTTCTAAGATCTTATGATTTCTAAAATATAATTTCTGGCTTAAAGCAGATTGTTAGCAATTAAATATTCAGCAATCTGGATGGTATTGGTAGCCGCACCCTTTCTTAAGTTATCACTGACAATCCATAAGTTTAATGAATTGGGCTGCGACCCATCTCTACGGATACGCCCTACAAAAACATCATCTTTTCCATTAGCATAAATCGGCATTGGATAGGTGTTGACATCTGTATTGTCTTGAACGACAACGCCAGGTGTTTGACTTAATAACTTGCGAATTTTAGTCACATCAAAATCATTATCAAATTCGATATTTACAGATTCGCTATGGCCGCCTTCGGTTGGAATTCGTACGGCGGTGGCAGTAACTGCGATAGAACGGTCATCGAGAATTTTTTGAGTTTCTCTAACCAATTTCATTTCCTCTTTAGTGTAGCCATTTTCCTCAAACACATCGCAATGCGGGATGGCATTCTTATGAATTGGATAAGGGTAAGCCATTTCGCCTTTTATTCCTGCCAACTCATTTTCCAATTGTTTTACGGCTTTTAAACCTGTGCCGGTGATGGATTGGTAGGTAGACACAATAATCCGTTTAATACCATATTTTTTATGAAGCGGTGCCAAAATCATCACCAATTGAATGGTAGAACAATTAGGATTCGCAATAATTTTATCGTCTTTGGTAAGTTGATCAGCGTTAATTTCTGGAACAACCAATTTTTTTGAAGCGTCCATTCTCCAAGCTGAAGAATTGTCGATAACGGTTGTGCCAGCCTCAGCAAATTTAGGAGCCCATTCTAAAGACGTGTCGCCTCCTGCAGAAAATAGCGCAACGTCTGGCTTACTGGCCACAGCATCTGCCAAGCCAATAACCTTATAGGTCTTATTCTTAAATTTGATTTCTTTACCCACAGACCTTTCCGAGGCTACGAGCATCAATTCGGTAAATGGAAAATTACGTTCTTCAAGAACTTTTAACATCACTTCGCCAACCATTCCAGTGGCACCAACAACGGCTACTTTCATAAGAAAAAATTTAAGGAGCTAATGTAACCATTAAATGAAAGCGGTTAAAGAAGAAGTTAAAAAAAAAGAACCCGATTCTTTTCAGGAATCGGGTTTAAGTTAGAATATGAAGTGTAGCGGAATTATTTTTTTAACGCGTCTCTGATTTCTTTTAATACGTCCAGTTCAGTTGGTCCTGCTGGTGCTGCTGGGGCTTTTGGTTTTTTAGTTTTGTTGTAAGCTTTCACAATTATAAATAATACGAAACCAACAATTAATAAGTTAATGATAGAATTTACCCATTTCCCGTACATGATTGCGTTTTCTGGCTTAATGATCGTACCGTCAGCAGCAATATCAGCTGGTGATAACACATATTTCAGGTCAGCAAAATCAACGCCACCGGCAAAATTACCAACAATAGGCATCATAATGTCAGTTACAAATCCATTGACAACTAAGCCAACGGCACCTGCAAGAATAACGGCTACCGCTAAATCAATAACGTTGCCAGTCATAATAAAGTTTTTAAATTCTTTCCACATAGTTATTGGTTTTAAATGAGTTATTCAGTTACAAAAGTATGAAAAATTAAGAAATGTTAAATTTTTAAGAAAACATTATTTTTTAATGACCCGTTTCACCCGTTGGGAAATGGCAGTTAGCAATTCGTAGGAAATGGTTTGTGCTGTATTTGCTAAGTGTTCTGCAGTATGCGAGGCGTCAAAAATAATTACTTCATCACCTTCTTCGCAATCAATACTTGTAATGTCAACCATAATCATATCCATACAAACATTGCCTATAATAGGTGCTTTTTGTCCTTCAATAATCACAAAGCCTTTACCTTGTCCGTATTGCCTACCAACACCATCTGCATGTCCAATGGGTATGGTAGCAGTAGTCATAGTGGCTTCACTTTTGTAGGCACGGTTATAACCTACTGTTTCTCCTTTTTCGATATGATGAATTTGAGAAATGACCGATTTCAGTTTCGCTACGGGAATGAAGTTTTTATTTTCTTTTTCAGAATTGCCAAAACCATAAAGACCGATGCCGCTTCTCACCATATCCAGATGGGCTTCAGGATAGTTTAAGATTCCTGAAGTGTTGCTGAGGTGAAGCACAGGCTTATAATCAAAAACTGTGATAAATTTTTCGGTGATGCTTGTAAATGCTCGTATTTGCTGTTCTGTAAACGCTTTTTCGGTTAAGTCTTCACTAGCCGCCAAATGCGAAAAAATTGATTTTATACAAATGGCTTCTGAAGCATTTGTTATAGAATGTATCGGTTCAATATCTTCAAGATTAAAACCTAAGCGATTTAACCCCGTATTGAATTTAAGATGGATGGGGTAATTTTTCTGATTTTTATCCGATGCAACTTGTAAAAACTCATCTAAAACCTTCCAATTATAGATGCTTGGCTCCAGACAACGTTCAATAATAGTCTCAAAACTTACCGGCAAAGGATGGAGTACTAAAATAGGTTTTGTAACGCCTGCATCTCTTAGGACAACACCTTCGCTAGTATACGCTACCGCGAAATAATCAACACCTAATTCTTGCAAATAGAGTGCAATAGCATCAGCATCACTACCGTAAGCAAAGGCTTTTACTACAGCTAAAAATTTGGTATTTTTTTGAAGTTTGGATTTAAGATAATCAAAATTGTGTTTTAGGGCAGAAAGATCAATTTCGAGTACCGTTTCTTGCGCTTTAGACATGAGGATTTTTTAATTTATCAGTAGGTTCTTTTTCAGTCTTGACCTTCACGGCATTTACTTTGTCTTGTGCCATAGCTTTGTAAAATGCACCACGACTCAGGGGCTCATATTCATCCACTTCGCCTAACATTACGAGAGCATCGTTTTGAGATTTTCGGTAACTGTATTGGGCCAAATTTCCGGTGCGCGTACAAATGGCGTGCACTTTGGTGACATATTCGGCAGTGGCCATTAAGTAGGGCATTGGGCCAAACGGATTGCCTTTGAAATCCATGTCTAAACCAGCCACGATAACTCTCACACCCTTGTTGGCCAGGTCATTGCAAACACGAACAATTTCATCATCAAAAAACTGCGCTTCGTCAATGCCAACAACTTCACAGCCATCTGCTAAAATAGGAATGTTGGCTGCGGCAGGCACAGAAGTAGAACGGATTTGGTTAGCATCATGAGACATAACCATGCCTTCGTCATAACGCACGTCTATAGCAGGTTTAAAAATTTCCACTTTTTGTTTGGCAAACTGTGCACGTTTAAGACGCCTGATTAATTCTTCGGTCTTTCCAGAAAACATGGATCCACAAATAACCTCAATCCACCCAAATTGTTCTTTAGGATTTACTGTATTTTCAAGAAACATTTCGTAATTTTAACACTAAAACAAAGCTCATCTTCGTTTTACATAAAGGTGGCGTAAATTTATTAAAAATCATAAGCATAAATTAGAATTAAAGTTAAAAGTTATGAAGAAGAAGTTGGAGTCGGAATTGATGAGTATTGCGCATAGAATTCTTAAATTAAAGGGTAAAGAAAACGTTGCAGAATTGCATCGCGAAACAGGTCTTTTATACGAAAAATTGTGTGTCTTAAAATTTGCTAATGAAAACCTAGAACAAGGCTTGCCAACCATTGGCGTGGATTCTTCTTTTTTCGATATGTTGGATGTCGCTTTTAATAATGAAGTCAGTGATAATATTGAACGTGGCGACAGAATTTATGTCAATCTTGATGAAGTAGAAGATGACGGGATCATGGAGCCTGTTATGGAAAAAATTAAGGATTTAGTAGCGCAGATGCCTCACGAAACCCACGAAGTGGATGCCATGTTTGAGCACCCCGCAACACCCCCAGTTATTGAAGAAACCAAGGATGATTTTGAAGAATTGACCGCCGATTTTAAGAATATGCCCGTTTTTGATCCGGTATCGACATCTACCTCTAAAGATCAGCTTAGAAAATCATTAAACGACAGATTAAAAAATCGTATTAACATTGGTCTCAACGATAAAATTGCATTTATAAAACACCTTTTTGATGGGCAGCGTGAAGACTATGAGCGCGTACTCTCTCAAATAAATACCTCCAGCTCTTTTGAAGAAGCTCGTAATCTCATCCAAAATATCGTGAAACCTGATTATAACAATTGGGAAGGTAAAGAAGCGATTGAAGAGCGTTTTATGCAGATCATTGAAGGTAAGTTTGATTAATACATGAGTAAATTATTTATTGTTCCAACCCCTATTGGCAATCTTAAAGATATGACCTTTAGAGCTGTTGAAGTTTTAAAGGAAGTCGATTTGATTTTGGCTGAAGATACCCGTACGTCCGGGAAACTCTTAAAACATTTTGAAATTGCGACCCGTTCGCAATCGCATCACATGCACAATGAGCATAAGACGGTGCAAAATCTGATTGAAAAAATTAAATCAGGAACAACGGTTGCTTTAATAAGTGATGCGGGAACCCCTGCCATTTCCGATCCTGGATTTTTATTGACCCGTGCCTGCATTGAACACGGTATCGAAGTGGATTGCCTCCCAGGTGCCACTGCCTTTGTACCCGCTTTGGTGAATAGCGGTTTGCCTAATGACAAGTTTGTGTTTGAAGGTTTTCTACCGGTTAAAAAAGGCAGACGGACCCGTTTTCTTCAACTTGCGGAAGAAACACGAACCATGATTTTTTACGAAAGTCCGCATAAACTCATCAAAACATTAGCACATTTTTGTGAGTATTTTGGTGAAGATCGGTCGGTCTCCGTTTCTCGCGAATTGACCAAGCTCTATGAAGAAACAGTGAGAGGTAGCGCCAAAGAAGTCTTGGCACATTACACTCAAAAACCACCCAAGGGCGAAATCGTCATCGTAGTGGGCGGCAAACCTAAAGAGTAATTCGTTTTTAGTCCCATTCAAATATTTAGATTTTTCATAACATATTCTGGTAAAAACTTCAGTATCTTATTAGCCATATACTAAGATTATGAAGAATAAACATTATGACGTTTTCGTCATTGGTAGCGGGGTTGCAGGGCAAACCGCAGCAGAACTATGTGTCGAAAACAATTTGAGTGTGGCCATTGCGGACAATAGAGAATACGGAGGCACCTGTGCAAATAGAGGCTGTGATTCCAAAAGAATATTACTGCAATTTTCAAAACTGATGTACCAAAGTCGCAATTTAAAAGGCTTTGGCGTAGAAGAGATGCCCAAACTCAATTGGAAAAAAGTTCAAAAATTTAAACGTTCGTTTTCCAATCCTATTCCGCCGAATACTGAAGAGAAAATGAAAGGTTTGGGGATTGCCATGTACCATCAATCGCCAAAATTTATCTGTAAAACAGAAGTGGAAGTTGAAGGGAAGGTCATTTCTGCGGATTATTTTGTGATTGCTACCGGAAACATTCCCAGACCACTTGATATTGATGGGAAGGCATTATTAAATATAAGTGAAGATGTTCTTAATTTGAAAAAAATTCCGAAATCCATAACCTTTATTGGTTCGGGTTATATAACCATGGAATTCGCCTGTATGTTGGCAACCTTAGGGTCGAAGGTGACCATTTTAGAGCGCGCGGAAACGGCATTGGGGGACTTTGATCAGTTTTTGGTTAAAAAATTGATTGCGAAGTTGGAAAGTCTTGGCGTGAAGTTTATTTTTAATGCAGATGTCACTGCTGTTAAAAAATTAAAGAAAAATAAGAAAGTTTCTTATAGTATGAAAGGGGAAACGAAAACCTTAAAATCGCGAATGGTCATCAATGCTACCGGCAGAATTCCTGCGATTGCCGCTTTAGAATTAGATAAGGCTGGTATTGATGCCGATAAAGATGGAATTGTAGTCAATGACTATTTACAGAGCAAATCTCATCCTAAAGTTTATGCCTGTGGCGATGTTTCTAATAAATCGCCATCTTTAACCCCACTTTCAGGATTGCAAGGTTATATTGTTGGCAACAATGTGGTAAAGGAAAAATCGAAGACGTTGGATGTGCCCTGTGTGCCCTCTACGGTGTTTACCACGCCTAATTTATCTTCAGTAGGGTATGGCGAAGTTGAAGCCAAAGCACGTTATAAAAATGTCAAAGTATACCAAGGCGATTCTAGTGGTTGGTATAACGCCAAAAAAGAGAACGAAGACACCTACGCTTTTACCATTGTGGTGAATGAACGCACGGATGAAATTGTGGGGGCTCATATTTTGAGTTCTGAAGCCAATGAAAGCATCAACGTGTTTGCCGCCGCGATTTATAACAAAATGACCACCAAGAATTTCAAACGCATGATGATGACTTATCCCTCGTTTGGAATGGACCTGAAAAAAATGATGGAAAATAAGTAATTATTGAAATGCAAGATTTACATCATCGCATAAAAAACTGCACGCTATGTAAGGCTCACTTACCATTGGGTCCAAGACCTGTGGTGACGGCTCATGCCAATTCTAAAATTGTTATTATCGGTCAGGCACCGGGCACTAAAGTGCACGCTTCTGGAATTCCGTGGGATGATGCCAGCGGGAAACAACTGCGGAATTGGTTAGGGGTTAGCAACGAAGAATTTTATAACGAACAAAATTTTGCCATTGTCCCGATGGGCTTTTGTTATCCAGGACGCGGGAAAGGTGGCGATTTACCGCCGCGACCCGAATGCGCACCACAATGGCATGAGCAATTATGGGACCTGATGCCAAATGTTAAATTGGTGTTGCTGATTGGGATGTACGCCCAGAGATATTATTTAAAGAAGGACGCTAAAAAAACCTTAACAGAGACGGTTGATAATTTTCAACACTATTTGCCGAGGTTTTTTCCGTTACCACATCCTTCACCGCGCAATCGGTTTTGGTTAGCGCGGAATCCATGGTTTGAGATGGAGGTTGTGCCGGAGTTGAAGAAATCAATTCAAGAGATATTGAGAGCTTAATTTAGCGGTGCAATGAATATTCTAGAGAACAAATAGCGGTTAAAATTCATAAGTATCATCAGGGCTTATACCTTGATTTGTTTTTGCGAAAAATGGCACATATTGTATCATACCACCTCGAACTCTTGATATTAAATGGTATTTTTGAATACTCAAACTTCATTATTAAAAATCATTAAAAACTCAAAATATGGATCATAAAGTTATTACCCATTGGAAAGGAAATTCGCAATTTGAATCTGATAATCCCAGCGGGAAAACCCTCTTAATAGACACTTCAGAAGAAGACGGCGGTCACAATTCCGGGTTACGTCCTAAGGCAATGATGCTTTCAGCATTGGCAGGTTGCTCTGGTTTGGATGTGGTTTCTATTTTAAAAAAGATGAAAGTTGAAATTTCAGATTTCAGAATGGATACGTATGGCGAATTAACCGAAGAACATCCCAAAACATACCACACCGTCGCTGTAGAATATCATTTTTATGGGACAGATTTAAATGAAGATAAAATTAAAAAGGCAGTAGACTTATCCATTGAAAAATATTGTGGCGTGATGGAAATGTTTAAGAAGTTTGCCAAGGTGAACACATCGATTCATTACCATAATAATTAAATTATACATAGACCTCACAGGTTTTTAAAACATGTGAGGTCTAATTTTTGCCTTATCATCCAACCATAAACCATGTTCTCCTCATGCGCTGGACTCTAAAACCTAAACCTGAGCTTTCCAAAATAAAGCATCTTGCTGAATCCCTCAAGGTAGAGGATGCCATCGCTATGTTATTATTGCAACGGGGGATTGAAACCTATGAGGCCGCCAAACAGTTTTTTAGACCAAGTCTGAACGATCTGCACGATCCTTTTTTAATGAAAGATATGGACAAGGCCGTTGCGCGCATAGAGCACGCCATTGCCAGGGGAGAAAACATTTTGGTTTTTGGCGATTATGATGTGGATGGTACCACTTCAGTAGCTTTGATGTCGTCCTATTTAAGAACTCGAATCGATACCGTGGCCACTTATATTCCTGATCGGTACGAAGAAGGTTACGGCGTGTCTATTAAGGGGATCGATTTTGCACACGACAATGATTTTTCTTTAATCATCGCGCTAGATTGTGGGATTAAAGCCATTGACAAAGTCGCCTACGCGAAAGAAAAAGGAATCGATTTTATTATTTGCGACCATCACAGGCCCGGTGCTCAACTTCCAGATGCGGTGGCTATTTTAGATCCGAAACGCGACGATTGCTATTACCCTTATGACGAGTTGTGTGGTTGCGGGGTTGGATTTAAACTGGTTCAGGCCTTAGCTTCAAACGATGGGAAATCTATTGAAGATTTAACAGCATATCTTGACTTGGTGGCGACGGCTATTGGGGCTGATATTGTTCCGATTACTGGCGAGAACCGGACCTTGGCGTATTTCGGATTGCAGGTGATTAATGAGCAGCCGCGGGCAGGTATTAAAGCCATCATCAATCAAACCAAGAAAATCGAAATGACCATTACGGATGTGGTATTCATTGTAGCCCCCAGAATTAACGCTGCCGGACGCATGAAGCATGGGAATTATGCGGTTACTTTACTAACAGAGGAAGACGAAAATTTGGCCCAAACTTATGCAGCACAAATAGAGCAATTCAATTCTGACCGAAAGGAAGCGGATCAGCAAATTACCCAAGAAGCCTTACTGCAAATAGAGGAATTTAAAGAGCAGGAACGGCTGACTTCTGTGGTGTATCATGAAACTTGGCACAAAGGGGTGATTGGTATTGTAGCTTCCCGATTAATAGAAACTTATTACCGACCGACCTTAGTATTTACCAAAAGTGGCGATAGATTAGCGGCTTCGGCACGGTCTGTTAGCGGATTTGATGTGTACAATGCGCTTGAAGCCTGTAGTCAACATATTGAACAATTTGGAGGCCATAAATATGCCGCGGGATTGACCCTAAGGTCTGAAAACTACGAGGCCTTTAAGCAGGCTTTTGAAGATGAGGTTTCAAATACTATCGATAGGGCGCTATTGACTCCAGAAATCAGAGTGGATATGACCATCGATTTCAATGACATCAGTCCAAAATTTTACCGTATTCTCAAACAATTCGCGCCGTTTGGACCAGGAAATATGGCTCCTATTTTTATGACCGAAAATTTACAGGACACCGGCTACGGGAAATGTGTGGGTGGTGACGATAAACATTTAAGACTTACGGCCAAGCAAGGGCATTCCCAACAAATTGTAGGGATTGGCTTTAATTTGGGGGATAAATGTGATTTCATCACTAACAAGAAACCCTTTAAGGCAGTCTATTCCATTGATGAAAACCATTGGCAAGGGAATGTAAGTTTACAATTGAAATTAAGGGATATCAAACCCTGATCCTAAATTTTTAGTTTCAAGAAATTAATTTCTTAGCAGTTTGTTTTATTTTTGTGTCAAACTTCAAACACCTTTCAAGTAGTACAACGCTGTATTGCGAAAGGACAGGCACTTATGGAACAGCAACCAACTAAAAAAGATCCGTACGCGGCACTCCGCATCAAGGAATTCAATGTTTTTCTATTAGTTCGTTTTGCACTCGTCTTTGCCTGGTCTATGCAATTTATTGTGATCGAATGGCAAGTCTATTCCATTACTAAAGATCCGCTGTCATTAGGCCTTATCGGACTGATGGAAATTATCCCTGCCCTTTCTATGGCACTGTTTGCTGGACATATTGTAGATCAGAGTGAAAAACGTGGACTGCTGATGAAATGTATAATCGGGTTTTCAGTAATCAGTTTCGGACTGTTTTTATTGACTTGGCCTTTGGTGGTGGGCAATTGGTCCACCAATGCGGTGCTTTATAGTATTTATGCCTTGGTATTCATGGGAGGTTTGGTGCGCGCGTTTATTGGTCCCACGGTGTTTTCTCTAATCGCCTTAATTGTTCCTAAAAAACTATATCCCAATGCAGCCACATGGAGCAGTTCTACCTGGCAAGTCGCCTCCGTTTTAGGACCAGCTTTGGCGGGTTTCAGCATTAGTTGGATTGGTGTGCATTGGTCCATGTGTTTAATTTTAGCCTTCGCATTAATCGCGATGCTCAATTTGCTGCGTATTCCTACAAAACCGATTTTAAATCCTAAAATTGGCGAGCCTGTCATGCAAAGTTTGAAGGAAGGCGTCAAGTTTGTATTCAAAACAAAAGCCGTTTTAGGGGCCTTGACCTTAGATATGATTGCGGTACTTTTTGGAGGCGCCATAGCCTTGTTGCCCATATTTGCACAGGATATTCTTAAAGTGGGTTCAGAAGGATTTGGTGTGTTGCGTGCCGCGCCAGCCGTGGGAGCATTCTTAACCATGCTAATTACCGCTTATATCCCGATTAGTAAAAATGCAGGAATGAAACTTTTGGCGGCAATTTTTGGGTTTGGAGTGTGCATCATTGTCTTCGGATTATCTTCTATCTTTTGGGTGTCCGTCCTTGCCTTATTTTTCAGTGGGGTTACGGATGGCGTGTCTATGGTCATTCGTCAAACGATCTTGCAGTTAAAAACGCCAGATCATATGCGGGGGCGGGTAGCCTCCGTAAATTCTATGTTTGTGGGCTCATCCAATGAGCTTGGAGCCTTTGAAAGTGGCGTGACGGCAAAGTTGATGGGCACCGTGACTGCAGTTGTCTTTGGAGGTACAATGACCATATTGACAGTAGTCACCACAGGTCTTGTGTCTCCATCATTCAGAAGATTAGATTTACGAAAAGATTTGGAGGAGCACGAAAAGGAAGATTAAAATTTTACTATATAATGTCACACCTTTTAATCCCGAAGCGTCTGGATTGAAATCTTAAAGAACTTATCCTCTGACTTTGATCTTTTTAAATCAGAGCAAAGCTTTCTTATTTTTAATTTAGTTTCAATTGACGCCAATTTTACAATTCTTTCAAGAGTAAGTGCGCGTTATTGAAAACCGTATAGGTATAATATTGGATTCAATCGACCAATTTAAGGTAGGAAATATTTAATATCAAACAAGTCACTTGAATATTGGTGGACTAGATATGCACATATTTTACCGCCATATAATTAATCCATTCACACTACAGAAATTGCATATAAAGCTTTAAGTTCTTCTTGAGCTTTATCGCGTTTTATTTGTACTCTAGCTAAGGGAACTTATTTTGTGGGTTCGATAGTCTGAAATAAAGCAACCATCATTGCGGCAGTTCGATTGGTCTGGGTCTTTTCGATCTCCTACGTTATGGCAATTATTCCATTCAACCGCTTTTTGATGAGTCTGTAAATGAGAGCCTTTACAAGCTTTTTGAAGGAACCATTAAAGATACCACTGGTCACTTCCTAAATCACACTCTGCCTAAGAGAAATCCTACACGAACCTAAAAAAATTCATAAACTGATTCTTTGAGTAAAATTAACATAATATGTTAAAAAAACTAATTAAACTCAATAAATATAGCAGAAAACCTCAATTTACCTTATATTCTTAGCACAGATACTTATATATGACAAGAAAAATGACAGAATCGCAAGATCTTTTTGAGAGAAGAAAAAAGATTGTTGCAAATGGAGTTGGCGTGTTTAATACCGCTACAGTTAAGGACGCAAAAGGAGCTATCATCACTGATGTTGATGGTCGAGAACTCATTGATTTTGCCGGAGGTATTGGCGTAGTAAATGCCGGTCATTGCCCAGAACCTGTTGTGGAAGCTATACGGGAGCAAGCAGGAAAGTATTTGCATACAAGTTTTAATGTTGTTACCTATGAACCATATATAACCTTGTGCGAAGAACTCGCAGAAATTCTACCCCATGGTGAAAAAACAAAGGTAATGTTAGCTAGTACCGGTGCAGAAGCTGTAGAGAATGCCATAAAAATTGCACGTCAGGCTACTAATAGGCCGGCAATTCTTTGCTATACTGACGCGTATCATGGTCGAACCATGATGGCCATGACACTCACCAGCAAAATAAGTTATAAATATGATTGTGGCCCTTTCGCACCTGAGGTCTATAGGCTTCCTTTTCCAAATTTTTATAGATATCATGGCACAAGAACTATGGAAGAATTTGTGGAGGACGAATTGAAAAGACTTCATGAAAGTGCACTTAATCTCGTAGACGTTAAAAACGTTGCTGCAGTCATTATAGAACCGATCCAAGGTGAAGGAGGCTTTAATCCAGTTCCTCAAAAATATTTGGAAGGTCTTAGAGCATTTTGTGATACGCATGGCATTATGCTTATTATGGACGAAGTGCAAAGCGGATTTTGTAGGACAGGACATTGGGCAAGTTGGCAACATTATGGCGTACTGCCAGACATAAGTACCTATGCTAAGTCCTTAGGGTCCGGCTTACCCATTGCGGCCGTTGTTGGTAAAGCAGACGTTATGGACGCCGCCGCTGTAGGCTCTATTGGAGGCACCTACATTGGTAGTCCCATATGTTGTGTAGCGGCATCCGCTACAATCAAATACATGAAAGAGATCAATCTGAATGAAAAAGCAGTAAAAATTGGTCAAGTCATTATGAATAGGTTGCAAAGCTTAATGAAGCAACATCCGGAAATTGGAGATGTAAGAGGCGTTGGCGCCATGATAGGTATTGAATTTGTGAAAAGCGATGATCAGCGACAACCTAATTCTGAAATATGTTCAGAAATAGTAAAAGGCTGTGCGGAAAATGGATTGATCGTGTTAAGTGCAGGAACCTATAAAAATATAATACGGATTCTTTCGCCTTTGGTCATAACAGACAAAGAATTAGAAAAAGGGTTATCCATTTTGGAAACCGAAATTAGTAAAGCTATACAACAATAATATATGAAACCATTTGCAATTGCAGGAATACAAATGAAAGTATCGGCTGTCGCATCCAATGTGGAGATGATGAAGCTGAAATTAAATATTACAATGAGTCTCTATCCTTGGGTAGAGATGGTCGTTTTTAGTGAATTGTGCGCTTATGGACCTCTGACCCACACGGCAGAAGTTGTTCCAGGAAATTTTGAACGGGAAATGCAGGCCATGGCGAAAAAACATGGCATATGGCTTCTGCCAGGATCTATTTTTGAGAAAAGTGAAGGACATATTTTCAACACCACTACGGTCATAAATCCTCAAGGGGAGATTGTCACTAGATATAGAAAAATGTTTCCCTTTTTTCCATACGAAATAGGTGTAACTCCAGGATCAGATTTTTGTGTCTTTGACGTACCAGGAGTTGCCAGGTTTGGTATTTCCATATGTTATGACATGTGGTTTCCTGAAACCGTACGAACACTTGCTGTCATGGGCGCTGAAGTTATTTTGCATCCCACCATGACCGGAACTATTGATAGGGATATCGAATTATCTATTGTTCGTGCCATGGCAGCGGTTAATCAATGCTACTTTTTTGATGTCAACGGACTCGAATCTGGAGGTAACGGACGATCATTGGTTTGCGGGCCTGATGGGCGTGTCATTTATCAGGCAGAGGGGAATGAAGAAATTTTCCCACTAGAATTGAATATAGAGAGAGTTAGACGTAGCAGGGAATTAGGCGTACTCAGATTGGGACAACCATTAAAAAGTTTCCGGGATCATATTGGCCAGTTCGGGATTTACCAACAAGGTGCGCATTTGCCCTACTTAGATTCACTGGGACCACTTATTAAGCACACCAAACTTGATACTTTGGCCAAATTAAAAATGCAGGAAAACGAATATGAACCACCATCCAATCCAACCGGTTACAAAGGATTTGGAGAGGTATAAAACTGAATAATATGGGAGGAATATCACCAAAGAAAAAAAAAGAAGCACAATCTGTAAAGGATTTCATTAGCTGGTTTGAAATCCCAGCCATTAATTTTCAGCAGGCGGTAGATTTTTACAATCACATTTTCAATATGGAGATGGAGAAAAACCATGAAGGCAATTATGCTATGGCCTTTTTTCCTGCCGATAAAGGGATAGGAGGCGCCATAGTTGCGGGGCCCGGTTCCACACCCAGTGATACGGGAACTTTGATATATCTTAATGGCGGTAAAGATTTATACCAAGTTCTGCAACGTGTTGAACCAGCAGGCGGACGGATTATAATGCCTAAAACGCTCATTAAAAAAGAGTCGGGTTATTTTGCCATTTTCATCGATTCTGAAGGAAATAAACTTGCCTTACACTCAAATACATAAAATTTATGCCAGACAAAAAACAGCTTCGTTCCTATCATTATAATGTTGCACAGCTTCGATTGGAGTCGTGGAATACCTTAAAAAGTCAATCCATCAAACTTGACCATTGCAACCGTGGAGCTTCAGAAGAAAAAGATCTAAAAAGTAGCCTTCGCAACATTATAAAGGAGCTTGAGGGTGTGGAAAGTTATTTTGCTTTTCCCGGAAAATCGTGTTTACAAGTACTAAAAGACATGTTGGATAGGCAGGAACATACAGCCCTGGCGCATAAAATAGCTGAGATCACCAAAAATTTGGTAAGTGATAAATACAGAAGTAATCCAGATTTATTTGAAGATGATGAGAGTGGAGTTGCTACTTCAGAAAAAGGAGAGCATCAAGAAGGGGTGAAAAAAAATTATTTCGAAGTTTTGTTTGTTGAAGATATTTCCGTTCAGGAGGAAAATAAACTGAGAAACGATCTTAAGGATATTCGTGGTGCCAACGAGCAATTTACTTACGACATAGTGGTGCAGCGGTCTTTTGAGGATGCACTGATTGCCTTGCACTTTAATTATAATATCCAAGCCGTGGTGGTGCGTTACGCCCCGCCCTATCATTCCAAAAAACTAACACCCACCTTAAAACCTTTTATCCAAAATGTCTTGAAACTTGATCTGGCTGCCAAACCATCCTCTGAGCTGGGGCCACTTTTAAGTAATCTTGTCAAGAAGTTTAGACCCGAACTTGATACCTATTACGTCACAGACACTGCGTTGGGAAATCTTAAAGACAGTACCCTGAAAAGTTTTAAAAGGATTTTTTACAGAACTGAAGATTTACAAGAATTGCACCTTACTATTTTAAGGGGAATAAGCGAACGCTATGAAACGCCATTCTTTTCTGCCTTAAAGGAATATAGTAAAAAACCGACCGGTATCTTTCATGCCATGCCAATTTCTAGAGGGAATTCAGTTTTTAAATCCAGATGGATCAATGATTTCGGGAGCTTCTACGGCCGAAATATGTTTTTGGCAGAAACGTCTTCTACAACTGGTGGCTTGGATTCTTTACTTCAGCCAACGGGATCTTTAAAAAAAGCACAGGAGATGGCCAGTGACGCTTATGGATCTTTAAATACTTTTTTTGTAACTAACGGAACGTCAACAGCCAACAAGATTGTAGTGCAGGCGCTTGTAAAACCAGGCGACGTGATTCTCATTGATCGGGACTGCCATAAATCACATCATTACGGATTGGTTTTGGCAGGAGCCTACCCTGTTTATTTGGATTCTTACCCTATTGAGGAATATTCAATGTACGGTGCAGTTCCTTTGGAACAGATCAAAGAAAAATTACTTCATTTGAAGGCCGCAGGAAGATTGGATCTTGTAAAAATGTTGCTGCTCACCAACTGTACTTTTGACGGACTGGTTTACAATGTTGAAAAAGTAATGCAGGAAATTCTCGCCATAAAACCTGACATGGTCTTTTTGTGGGACGAAGCTTGGTTTGCTTTTGCGGGATTCACCTATAATTATAAACAAAGAACAGGCATGTTTGTCGCTCAAAAACTGTATGAAAAATACAGGAGCAGCGCCTATAGAGAAGAATATGATGCCCATATCAAGAATCTTAAAAAGAATGACATCCTTTGTCTTCCAGATCCTGATAAAGTTAGAATCAGAGTGTATTCCACCCAAAGTACGCACAAAACACTGAGCAGCTTCCGCCAAGGCTCAATGATTCATATTTGGGATGAAGACTTCCGACGAAAGAGTGAAAATACGTTTATGGAAGCTTATATGACACATACCTCAACCTCGCCAAACTACCAAATGCTAGCTTCATTAGATGTCGGTAGAAGGCAAGTGCAGTTTGAAGGTTACGAACTCGTGGAAAAAAGTATAGAAATGGCCATGGTGCTCCGCGCAAAAATAAACGATCATCCACGACTCAATAAATATTTTGATGTATTAACAGTGAGTGATTTTATCCCTAAGGAACTGCGCAAATCAGGACTTTCTGAATATTACACGCCTAAAGAAGGCTGGAACAGAATGGAAACTGCCTGGGAGAAAGATGAATTTGTACTAGACCCAACCAAAATAACCCTGCATGTAGGTCGTACCGGAGTAGATGGAGACACGTTCAAAAATAAATACCTCATGGATAAATTTAATATCCAGATCAATAAAACCTCCAGAAACACGGTCTTATTTATGACCAATATTGGTACTACCAGAGGCAGCGTGACCTATCTCACCAATGCCTTACTGAAAATTGCAGATGAATTGGATAAGGAATTACGTTCCTTAAGCGCTAAAGAAAACAAGATCCGCCAGGATAAGATTCATTCATTAACCAAAGATTTTCCCCCATTACCTGATTTTAGTTATTTCCATGAGTCATTCCAAGCGGTTCCGGGCGTTCCGGGAGGTAATATCAGAGAAGCTTTTTTCTTGGCTTATAATGAAGAGAATTACGAATATATGCCATTGTTAGAATGCCTGCCTGCTATGGAAAACAATAGAACTTTGGTCGCTTCTTCGTTTATAATCCCTTATCCTCCAGGATTCCCTGTACTTGTTCCCGGCCAAGTGGTCAGTAAAGAAATTATCAAGTTTTTAACGGCATTAGATGTGTCAGAAATTCATGGGTACCGTGCTGATTTAGGGTTGCGAATTTTTAAAGATAATGTATTGAACAGGCAAAAGACCGTTACCTCCATGGGCTCCATGGGAAATAATAATAAAAAGAAATTAATCAAATAAAATCAACAATTATGGATGATAAAAAACCAAATACGCCCAAATCAAAAGGGACAGAAGATAAAAAAGCAAAAGCTCCAATAAAAACAGGAACCGATAGAACAAAAATTCCGATTAGGGGAAAGAGCAAAAAAGAGAACAATCATTCTGCATCAAATTCGAAAACAGAAAAAGCAACCTCAAAACTTGCGGCTAAACCGTCTAAAGTCAAGGCTAAACCTGCTAAATCGTCTAACAAGGTTACAGGCACTAAAAAGTCTGGTACATCTTCTGTCTCCTCAAATAAGGCATTAAAGGGTGTTTCTGATATCCGTAGATCTTTTCATAAAAATGAGGAGCCCTTATATTTTATCAGCGCTACCAATTTTAATCTTTTAGGAGCCGATGAATGGATTAAGGGTTTCAAGTTCATTACTTATATTGAGTGCTTTGATGGATTACATCCCAATGTGTTCTCTCCAAAACAAGAAATTCCGCATGATGATTTTGATGGCATTGAAGACATCAATAACTATTTGCTGCAACATCCCGAAGTTCAGGATTATCTTAAAACAAGATCTGTGGATGGCAGGCCAGGTAAGGCAATGTTTTTAATGTTTAATGAAGAAACCGAAAGACTCGCTGAAAAATTGGGTCTGGAGATCATGTTCCCAAGTGCAGAGATGCGAACCTTTCTAGATAATAAAGTCAATACAAATAGAATTGCCGAAAGAGCAGGTGTGGCATGTGTTCCTTATGTACTTTCAAACGTAAAAGATTATAAGCACCTGACTAAGATTTCTAAAGAACTTGGCACAAAATTGGTCATCCAAACGCCTTTTGGTGATTCAGGACATACGACCTTTTTCATTTCCAATGAGAAAGAATATAAAAAATACGCGGAAGAGATTGAAGCGGAAGATGAAGTGAAAATCATGAAGCGCATTCGCTGTAGAGGATCTGCAATTGAAGCCTGTGTCACCCGTCACGGGACAATTGTAGCGCCATTAATGACCGAATTGGTAGGTTTTAAAGAACTTACACCTTATGAAGGTGGCTGGTGTGGGAATGAGATTTATCCGAATGCTTTTACCCCAGAATTGAGACAAAAAGCTATTGAGAATACACAACTTTTCGGAAATCAGTTAAGGGAAGAAGGTTATAAGGGCTATTTTGAGCTCGATTTTCTCATCGATCAAGATAATGGCGAAATATATCTGGGAGAATTGAATCCTAGGGTAACAGGAGCGAGTTCTATCACAAACCACGCGGTTTTTGCCCTTGCCGATGCCCCCTTATTTGTGTTCCATATTCTCGAATGGATGGATATTGAATACGAACTGGACATTGAAGCGATCAACGAGCGTTGGTCCAATCAGGATAACCTCGATGGATGGAGCCAACTCATTGTGAAGCACACGGAAGACACGATAGAATACGTGACCGCTTCGCCAAAATCAGGTATTTGGAGAATGTATGATACAGGACATATTCAATATGACCGCATGGATACACACCGAAGGGCCGTAGAAAATGAAAATGAAGCGTTCTTTTTAAGAATATCCAAAAAGGGAGATTATCTCTATGAAGGCGCAGATATGGGTATTTTAGTAACCAGAGGGCGTATGATGACCGATGAGTTTGAATTGAACAATAGAGCCAAACATTGGATTAAGGCCATCCGTTCACAATACAAATCTGAAATGGTTGAGGACAAAAAGAAGCCAAAACTTTCAGGTACTTTAACGAAATAAAAATTTAATTTAAAAAGCTTATCTGAATAATCAGAGAACTTTACGTCTTGAATTATTTAATAAAAAACAGCTTTAAAAAAGAAACACTAAATACATGCAACTACATTTTACCGCAGTTTCTGAACTTGGCGTACCAGGAAAGAAATGGCAAAAACTATATAATACGCACTGGGAAGCTTATAAAGCCTGGTTAATTTCAAAAGGCAATGCGCAAGTTCCGGATTTAAAAACCTCTCAGGCCGCCTTAAAAAAATACATGCCTGAAATGTGGCCAACTTACGAGCGACTATGTAAACTTGCCAATGCTGATGAGGTCGCGGCAAAATTTTTAACCGGGTTTCAACCCCCTGCCTACATTAGTGCCTGCTCTAACGCTGTTTTATCTGGGGAAGAAATACAACTAGTGCGCAATTATGATTATCACCCAAATTTAATGGAGGGCACGCAGTTATTGAGTGCCTGGAACGGCAAAAAAGTAATTGCTACAAGTGATTGTTTAATTGGAGCTGTAGATGGCATGAATGAAGATGGGCTTGCAATTTCTCTGACTTTTGGAGGAAGAAAAGAAGTAGGTATTGGTTTCGGAATTCCTTTTATCTTGAGATACGTTTTGGAATTCTGCAGCAATGCAGAAGACGCCATCGCAGCATTGATAAGGATACCTTCTCACATGTCCTACAATGTTACCGTTGTGGACAAAACTGGCGCTTTTAAAACGGTGCAACTCGCACCCGATAAAAAACCCGTTGTTACCGATGCAGCATTTACAACCAACTATCAGGGAACTGTAGACTGGCCTGAAAATGCAGCGTTCAATAAAACATTGGAACGCTCTGCATTTCTTGAAAAGCTGTTGGCAAAAAAAGGATTGAAGGCTTCGGCAATTGCTGATGCTTTTCTTCAGAAACCACTTTATAACACAAAATTTAAGGAAGGTTTCGGAACCTTATTTACTGCGGTATATCAACCCGCCAATGGCGTGGTGGAAATGCGCTGGCCAAATGAAAAAGTCACTCAAACCTTTGAAGGATTTCAGGAGCAATATAAACTCATTACATTTAATGAAGCTGTCATTGGTTCAAAACAAGATACTACTTGGGCAAGCGCTCCAACTGAAACACCTAAAATAACATCACAAGAAGCTGGTGTGCCCGATTGGCAGGAAACCGTCAACAAAAGCTTTATGAGTGCCAAAGCAAATGCATCTCATGCAAAAGACCGTAAAAGATCAGAATTAGTCGGTGATACTACAGTTCATAGAGGAGAGATTTCATGGGAAATAGTGGCTGATTATTGGGCCAATGTGGGCAAAAGTTATTGGGAAAAATGGCAGAATTAAATTCCTCCGCCTTCTTAATTTAGATACAATCATTAGCATCGCATTTCAAACCAACAAACTAATTGACCATGGAATTTCAAAGTATTAATCCCTATAATAACGAGCCTGTTGGAAAATTCACCGCGCTCACAAAGGAGGAGTTAAATGAAAAACTGACTAAAAGTCAAATAGCATTTGAGTCTTGGAGAAAGATATCTGTTGCAGAGCGCTGCCAGCATATTAGAAATGCTGGTCAAATATTGCGTGACAATGCCGAGCAATACGCCAGAATGATCACGTTGGAAATGGGGAAACCCATTTTCGAATCGAGAGCTGAAGTTAACAAATGTGCTTGGGTTTGCGATTATTACGCAGATAATGGGGAAACCTTTTTGGCTCATGAAATCATTTCTACGGATGCTTCACAAAGTTTTGTAAGGCATGATCCTATAGGTGCAGTTTTAGCCATAATGCCTTGGAATTTTCCATTTTGGCAAGTGTTCAGATTTGCAGCACCAACATTAATTGCGGGCAATACCGCCCTGTTAAAACATGCACCAAATGTCTTTGGCAGTGCCCAATTTATTGAAGAAGTGTTTACAAAAGCCGGCGTTCCTGACGGCGTCTTTCAAAATCTGATTATTCATCACGACGAAACAGAAAACATCATCGCACATGATGCCGTTCAAGCGGTTACCTTAACTGGAAGTGAAAGCGCAGGCGCTGCTGTTGCTGAAATTGCAGGACGACACATCAAAAAAACGGTTTTGGAACTTGGTGGCAACAACGCCTTTATCGTTTGGGAAGATGCCGATATCGATAATGCTGTGAAAATAGCTATTACTTCACGTATGCTCAACTGCGGGCAAAGTTGCATCGCTGCCAAAAGGTTTATCTTAATGGAAGCTATTTATGATGAGTTCGTCGCAAAATTCACAAAGATAGTAAGTGATTTAAAATCAGGGAATCCTTTAGACGATACTACACAAGTAGGGCCCTTAGCACGCAAGGATTTAGCAGATCAACTGAACAGACAAGTCAAAGAATCCGTAAAACAAGGCGCTCAGTTAGTACTTGGTGGCACTCAAAAAGAGTGCTTACATGAGCCTACGATTCTTGGGAACGTAGCACCCGGAATGCCAGCTTTTGATGAAGAAACTTTTGGACCTTTGGCAGCGATGATCAAAGCAAAAGACATTGAACATGCCTTTGCACTTTCAGAACAATCCAGATACGGACTAGGTGTTACTGTCTGTACAAAAAACATAGAAAAGGCGCTTAGCTATGCGGATAAAGTAAGTGATGGCGCCTATTTTATTAACGAATTAGTAAAGTCTGATCCGAGGTTGCCTTTTGGTGGGACTAAAAAATCGGGATACGGAAGAGAACTTTCGAAAGATGGCATGATGGAATTCGTTAATCGGAAAACGGTTTATGTTCAACATTAAAGTTGCGTTTTTACTTCTAGAGAATCCTGATTTTTATGTTTGCATTTACGGTTTTGCCACGCAGTCCCAGGAATTTTAAATCCCAAAATAGAGAGGTCGTCGTCTTTTAAGACTTCAGTTCATTCGTGTTTGATTTGCAGTACGACTTGCATAAATTAACGCTAAGTTATTTTTCGCATTTTAAGCATCAACCTAATATCGAACAGAAGATTGTTTCTGTGGTACAAAATGCATCCTCTTTCAGGGAAACTAATTTTCTAAGACGAAAGGAAATTAAATCAATATTGAAAGATGCTACTCAAATGTTAGTCAAGCTCCCATATTAATCTAGAGGATATCATATTAATACATGAAAACTGAAAAACCAAAAAAAAAAAATTTGCTTGGTTTTGATATCATTTCTCAAAGATAAAGTGACCGTTAAGGAATTAAAACCTTAAAGAATTTATCTTCTGACTTTGATCATTTTTAAATCAGAACAGCGCTTTCTTATTTTTGATTCGGTTTCAATTCATGTTCATTTTTAAATGTTTTTAACAACAAGTCCTCTCCATCAAAAACAGCATAGGTATAATATTGAATCCAATCGCCTAAATTGATATACGTTGACTGTTCATTTAATTTAATTTCCATCGGCAAATGGCGGTGGCCAAACACAAAATAGTCGCGGTGTTTGGATTCCAGTTTCCGTTTTGAATACTGAACTAGCCATTCTTTGTCTTCACCCAAAAATTGGGCGTCGTCATCTCCAGAAATCAATTTGTTTTTTACGGAGAGATGCTGGGCTATTTTCACACCTAAATCAGGATGTAGCCATCTAAAACACCATTTAAAAAACGGGTTAGTAAACACCTTTTTCATCCGTTTATAGCCTTTATCGTGAGGGCCCAGACCATCACCATGACCTATAAAAAAGAGTTTGTCATTAAAAATGAATTCCTTTGGCTTATGAAACACCTCAATATTGAGTTCTTCCTCAAAATACCCGTGCATCCATAAATCATGGTTACCCACAAAATAGTAAATAGGAATACCGGAATCGCTGATTTCTGCAAGCTTCCCCAAAGTGCGTGTAAATCCTTTTGGAATCACAGTTTTATATTCAAACCAAAAATCGAATAAATCGCCGAGAAGGAAAATTGCTGCCGCATCAGCTTTGATATCGTCTAACCAAGCCACAAATTTCTTTTCACGCGGAAAAGACTCTTCATGCGTAGGCGCTCCCAGATGATTGTCAGAAGCAAAGTAAATTTTTTTTCCTTTGGGAATATTCATTTAGTAAATATAAATATAATAGCCACGAATACACGAATGTTTTTAACAGACTGTGGACTGAAAACTGCCAACTGTAAACTAGTTATCACTCGCAAACCATTCTGCAAAACTGGAATCCGTTTCCTGAAGTCTCAATGCAGACAATTGAATGGTTTCTGGTAAATGTTTTTTGATCTTTTCTGCAAAATCAATCACCATCATTTCACTTGTAGGTTGATAGTCGACTAAGAGCACGTTGTGGTCTCTATCTGATAATTCTTTTGCCAATTCAACATGTGGTGTGTTTTTATTAAATACTGTGGCGTGGTCAAAGACATCGACGATTTCGGTTTTGACGATTTTTTTCAAATCAGAAAAGTCAATAACCATCCCGTATTTTACGTTAGTGGGATCACTAATAGGCGTGCCAATGACAGTCACTGATAATTTATAACTGTGTCCATGTACATTTTTGCACTTGCCATCATAACCATAAAGGGCGTGGCCAGTTTCAAAAGAAAATTGCTTGGTAATTCTGATTTTGCTCATTTAGCATCAATTTATTGCAAAGATATTCAAATTGTAAAAGGAAACCGTTTTTAGATTACATTTGGCCGATAATTATCATGTATTTAATAGATGGTTATCCTTTTAAATCGCTTTTAATGACTCAACTTTTTGAAGAGATTGATTTTGTTGAAAATCCGTTGTACGAACAAATCATCGCGGATATCATTTCACAAAAGTATGCCATTGTTGAAGACTTTTTTACGGATGATGAGGTTCAGGTATTACGGCAATCTTTACTTGATAAACACGAAGAAGATGTATTCAAAAAGGCGGCTATTGGCAATAGAGTCAATGAAGTTATCGTAAAATCTATTAGAGGTGATATTATTTTATGGATTGATGAGGCACATACCAATGCTGCTGAAAGTCTGTTTTTTACGAAAATAAATAATCTTGTCGGTTATTTAAATAAGACTTGTTTTTTAGGAATTCTTCGTAAAGAATTTCATTATGCCATTTATCCACAAGGCACATTTTATAAACGTCATTTAGATACATTTCAAAATGATGATCGTCGAAAACTGTCGTTTGTATGTTATTTGAATGAAGCGGGTTGGTTGCCAGAGAATGGTGGCGAATTAGTATTGTATTTAGATGATGATGGACGAGAGGTGGAAAAGATTATTTATCCGTTGCCTGGTCGGGTAGTTATTTTTGAAAGTCAAGTCCTTGAACACGAAGTAAAACCAGTCCATACCCAAAGACTGAGTATTACAGGATGGTTAAAAACCCGTTAAGATTATCTGTTTTTTCTGCGGTTATACACATATACCACAATCAACACGATGGCTAAGATTAAAAACAGACCATTTCCGCCTAAAAAATTTAAAAATTCCATAGTTTTTGTAATTATTTGTTGCCAAAGTTAATCGTTTTGGTGGCTTTGCAAAAAGAGTTTTCTAAATTTTATGATCAATGGTAAACCTCTTGCCACCATCCATAAGGTCATGGCAATAAAAATGGCATACAGCTGATATTCCAAATAATCCAAATAAAGTAGGACGGGTAAAAAGACAAGAAATGTAGCGCCTAATAATACATTGCGGAGGTATTTCATACGGCCTAAGCCTTTAAACATCCCGTCAAAAATAAACGCCAAGGCGCAAATAGGCTGCATCAACAGCACGATCCAAAACACGTCGTAAAAGGCTTTTAAAACTGCAGGGTCATTAGAAAACAAATTGCCTAATGGATAGTATAAAAGTGCTCCAACGCCCGCTATTGCAACACCAACCAAAATGCCATACTTTATGAGTTTATTGCTCAGCGCTATAAGCAAATCCGGTCGGTTGGCACCAAATAATTTACCAGATAAAATATTTCCTGCACTGGCATAACCATCAATCATAAACGCACCCAGAAACCATAAATTAATGGCAATGGTATAGGCTGCAATGTATTCTTTCCCGTAACTGGTAGCGTAAGCGTTGGCAAAGTATAAGGTGAAGTTGAGAGCTAAAGTTCTCATAAACAGGTTGGCAATCATTAATAAAAATCGGTTGATCTCCTTATTGAAAGGGAAGGTAATTTTAAGAGGAATGATCGTTTTTGTCAATAAAAAATAAGCCGAACATAAAGCCATTAAAAACTGTGCTGCCACACTGGCGTACGCCGCGCCTTCAATATTCATAGGGGTTATGTAACCGTTAATACCATAAACAAGGATGATGTCTAAAACAATGTTTGCTGTAGCCCCAATGATGGCAATAATCATGGGATAGAAGGTGTTTTGTAAGCCTCTAAACGCTCCAAATACGGCTATGGTAAACAGGGTAAACGGAAATCCGAAGACGCGAATTTTGTAATAGGCGACGCAATATTCCAATATCAAATCTGAAGCATTGTAGAGTTTGAAGATAAATTGTGCAAACGGATAAGTGCCTAAAATAATCAGAACACTTAATAATGTAATGATAAAAATGGCTTGTGCCGGTAAAGATTTAATATCGTCCAACCGGTCTGAACCGACATATTGCGATACAATGGACGAAATCGCGCTACGGGTTTGCCCCAAGACCCAGATCAACATCGAAATAAAAGCACCTACAATGCCCACCGCGGCTAGTGACTCTGTGGCGTTCACATTAATATTGCCCACAATGGCGGTATCCGTTATAGATAAAATTGGTTCTGAAACGCCAGCAATGAGGGCAGGTATGGCAATCCGGTTGATATTTTTTAAACTGATGGCAGATTTCACAGGACGTACTCGTAACAATAAAATGGATGTTCGCTTTGTTTAGGAAAATAAATAGAGCCTAAACGTTTGTAATTGCGAAGTTCGTAAAATTTTTGATTTCTAGGGTTTTGGGAAAATGTATCCAAGCGTATGGAAGCAAAATCATTATCCTTGCCGTATGTTTCTGCAAATTCCATCAGGTGCTGGGCATAACCATTGCCTTGATAATCGGGATGTACCGATAATCGGTGGATATATAAATTATTTGCATTTGGGGTTAACCAAGATATGGGTTGATATTCGGCATCCATCAAGGTAGAAATGACAATGGAGCCAATAATCGTTTCTTCTTGGGTTAAAACATACAGTTCATTTCTTTGAATATCCTTTTCAAAAGCCGCCGCATTGGGGTAATGTTCGTTCCATTGGTAAATAGTCTTAGCTACCATATCTCTTGCACAAGCCGTGGTAACTGAGAGAATCCCGTCAATATCTTTAAAGGTCGCTTTCCGAATCATTTTAATGTTTATTTTAGCCGAAATTTAGTATTAATAATGCACATGAAAAATATTTTAGTCCCAGTAGGATCTTCAAAAAATGCCGTAAGTCATTTGCAGTATGCCGTTGATTTTGCCCGAACCTTTGGGGCTAAATTATACGTGGTGCAAATTTTGAGCGTCACTAAAAAATCTGGAACCGTTGATAAAGGTGATTGCACCTTAGAACGCGAAAGTATGGAATTTTTGAAGGCTCACGTGGCTAAAGTGGATTCTACAGGTGTTAACGTAGTTGTAAAAACCTTTAAAGGAAAGTTGATTCCAACCTTAGAACTCGTTTGTCAGACCGCAGATATTGATTTAATTTTGGTAGAGCCGAGAACGAATTCCATAAAAGAAGAAGTGTATTTAGGCAAAACCTCTGGTAAGATTATCAAACAAACTAATATTCCAGCTTTAATAGTGCCTGAAGAATTTAAATTTCAACCTATCGAGAACATTTTAATTGCTTTAAAATCAGCAGTCCTTAAAAAAGATGATGTTTTTACGCCATTAATTTTCTATAAAAGAGCAGTTCAAATCAAAAATTAATTTACTTTTGGTCCAGACTCCGTTCTATAATGAAGGCGACTTTATTGTAAATAAAGAGCTGGCAGATTTGTTAAGCCACACAACATATAGTACGAATGCTACAACATTTCAGGGCGTTTTGGACAATTATAAGGATAGTAAACCAAATATGCTATGTGTGGTAAGACGAAAACGAGGTTTTTTTACGAAGATTTGGGAGAATAATACCATTCTTAAAAAAGACTTTAACAGTTCGTCCTTGCCAGTTTTGGTTTTAGGTGGATTGAAATAAAGTTGAAATACTTAAGCTTGTCATTAGAAAGGCCTAAGACTTATTTGGTGTAGAAATTTGCGAAAGCAAATAGAAGCCAGAACACGAGTAAAATATTTAAAATCTGCCGCCGGGAGAAGGTGGCGCAAACATAATTTGGGGATGTAGCTCAGTTGGCTAGAGCGCTTGGCTGGCAGCCAAGAGGTCGTCGGTTCGAGCCCGATCTTCTCCACCAATGAAACCAATGCTTTCAAGCGTTTTTGAAAGTGTTGGTTTTTTTATTTGCACACTATTTGCACACTAACTGAGAATTAGGCTAGTTTGGAAGACTATCAATTTGTAATATAATGTTTACGCATATGAGCTGTTGCATGTTTTAGAACGAACCACTCAAAATAAATACAGGCTTTAAAAAATCCGCAAGATTTTCCAAGTGACGTCTGTCCAAGCCATCGCTTACACTGTGTTCTGTGTGGTGTTTTTTTTTACTGTTCGCTATAGCTTAGATTACATTTTAAATTCCTTCCCAAAAATTAAAAGGTATTTTTCTTTAGAAACTTTGTTGACATTTTCGCCTAAATATTTGCCATCTATTCTCAGAGTTCCCATCCAACCAGATTCAATATTTGCAATAGAGAATAAGCCAAGATTTGTAAATTTCATATCAAAAACAGGTGAAAAATAATATTCATTACTTTCTAAAATTGGTTTTGCGTTTTTGAATAATCTTAACATAAAGTGTTTGTTTAAAGGGTCTTTGCTGTTATCTATTTTATTTAGAAATTCGTTTTCTGAAGTATTTGAGACAAACATTGCTATTATAACTATTCCTATAATAATATAAATTATTTTTTTCATTTCATTTAGATTCTGCTATTTTTCTAAACTTTTTATTTAGTTCTCTATGGTCATTTCGGACAATTTGTTTTTATTTATTGGGGAATGTTTGTTAACATTAGACACAACATCAGATAAGGATGAATTTATTATCTAATTAATTACATCCTGCTCTTTTCTTTCTTTCATTATATTGTTGAGTAACTTGATCGAGAGCAGCTTGACTACCACCCGTGTAATTTAATGCCTTAATGTATTGCGCATGTAACTCAGCACACTCCTCATCATTTGCATCATCACTTGAGCAATTGAATAATAGAATTGAGATAAAAAGTACGAGAAATTTTTTCATAATTTTAAATTTTAATTGGTTGAGTATTTATCTAATAAATAATATTTCTTAAACTTCTAACGTATTTTATTTTAGTATGCATAGGATATAAACATTTCTTTGTAAGATTATCTTATCTCTTATATCCTTTAAAATTACTTTTCATTTCATCGTTTTCTAGCATAATTATTACATCCATTCCACTTTGAGGTTTTATGCAAATAGCTGTATTTCTACCTCTATCATCGGTGGCTAAAATGTTGCATAAAGGGTCATCACCAAAATGTTGAGTAGGAGTATATCTGAAAATTGCACCATCACCCGTTTTTAATTCTAAAGTGTTGTCACTTTTTACAGTAAAATATGCTTTTTCTTCCAATTCTCTACCATTCATTTCTGTTAGCACAAACATGGGTGGTTCTCCATAATTATTGTTGTTAGAGTTTTCGTATTCACTATTTTGAGTGTCAGAACTATTATTTTTAGTAGATTCAAAACATGTAATAGCTAAGACTGCTATCAATGCAATAAGAATTATTTTTTTCATTATAACAGATATTTAATTGAAATTATTTTTTTTTAGATATTACAAATTCCACTACCAAATAATTTGAGATTTATCCTTTTGTGTATGTGTATCATTAATTTTTGTACTTTTTTGCAACAAGATAGTTATTTTTAATTGTTAGTTATTTCTAAAAATTAAATATTAAGGTATTGTTTATTAATATATTAAAGATATGACAATGGGATTATTGGTTTTTTAAATCTTATTAAGAAATATGTTACCAAATACTTTAAAAACTACCGAAAATTTTTTACATCCACTTGTAAGCCTTTTTATACTTCTTCATTGGGGGGGTGTGGGTGGGTGCTCTTTTATTTGTTAGTTTAATTTAAGTCAGGTTTTATCATAATTAAGTAGTCTGCAATGTCTAAACCTTGTTCTTTTTCACATTCTGTTGATTTATCTCTTAAAAGTGTTGAGGTTCTAAAGGTTGCTAAACTGGTAAGCTGTGGAATTTTATCGTTCCATAAATCAAAACATTTAAGGTCGGGAAAAAGCACCACGTTACGCCCTTTTAAGTATCTTGTTCTGGTTTCGTTTAGGTTGTTGGCACTTCCACACGCTAGCCAAATAAATTCGGGCAAATAAACGCTTGAAATAATAGCGGTTTTTTCGCTTTCAACTATGGCAACGGGTTTACTGGCATCTTCATTTAGTAAGTGTTCACCAAAATAGCATTGTTCCAAATTGAAACTGTCAAGTTTTAAAGCCTTATGTGCCCAGTTAATATGATTATAAGGTTCTTTTACTCTTTTGCCATTTAAAGCATTGTATAACATAATCTTACCACTTCTAACATTTTTGTTTCTATCGACTTGCCAAAATACGGTTGCACCTTGCCAATGCTTTGAAGTACCAATATTGTATTTATCTGCTAAGTTATAAGCTACTTCATAACTCCAAAGACTGGCTAAGTAATCAATAAAGTAATTAGGGCTTTTACTGGCTTTGCTTTTATCCATAACCTCAGCATTAACAAAACTGGTTTTAGGTTTTGGTTTAGGTTTTGCCCTTGTTGTAACGTTGTGGTTAATCGGGGTATCAAATGAAATATTATTATCATTAAAATACTGCTTTGGCTTATAGTGATAACCACATTTTACAAGCCTATTGCAGTAGCCAACGGCAGCATTCAAATACTCGTTAGCTTGTAGATCAATGTACTTTGTAAACACGCCTTTTTTATTACAGTTTGAGCAATGGTAACGGGTTTTCATTCCGTTGTATGGTTCTAATGTGTATCTGTAACCCTTCAATGTGCTAATATTTTTTTTTAGAGGTGCATTTAGTACACTTACTACATTAAAATATGTTTTCTGAAACATTTGTATCTCTTTCGATATAAATCGGATAACCGAAACTCTGCCTAATACCCAACTTAAATCCGTTTTTCTTTAATCTACTCGAAAAGGTACGACTTGAACATATTCCATAACCACTATCTAAACAATAGGTTTTATATTCCGTATAAATGTCTATTAAAGGTCTTGTTTGGTTTATTGAAATTTCATAACCCTTATCATCTAAAAACATTAATACGCTGTCGCTTTCCTTTCGATATTGCAATACTTCATTTTGAACTATATTACTTTGTGAAAAGTCTTTGTTTTTTAGAAGTCGAGTTAAGCCATTCAAAACCCAGTTGAACACACCCGATAATTCAGTTTCGATGATTCGTTGTGAAAGTTCTTTGTCTTGGTTGTTCGGTGCTATGGTAACCCTAAAAGGTAGGATTATAAACCTCCTAAAAAATGCGTTGGTGTTCTCAACCTCTTTGGGCAACTCGTTACAGTTAAACATAAACCTTGCATAGTCAGAAATGATTTGAGTATTCTTATAAAGTAATCTTGCTTCGACTGGTTCGCCCGAAATTAGAAGTTTAAAAATATTGCTTTCTAGTTTGCCGTTTATTTCACTTGCATAGTTGAGTAGCTTATTTACTAACATTGCCCTTGAATTGCCATTTTCTGCCGTTAAGGATTGCAGCGAATAGTTTGCAACGTTTTGACAACCTAATAAAGCCATTAGCACCTCAAATAAAACACTCTTACCATTTGCACCAGTACCAAATAACAATAAAACCTTTTCAAGCTTTAAAACGCTGTTCTTTACAAATATGTAACCCAAATATTCTGCAAGTATATTCTGTAATTCGGATTCGGGCAATACCTCATCTAAGAACTTCTGAAACTGTGGTGCTGTTGCTTCGCTATTATGGGCAAAGGGTAATTGATAGGTTAAAAAATCGGACTTCTTAAACGTTCTTAAAAACTGTTTCTTTGGCGTTATTTCAAAAGTGCCATTGTTGAGGTTTATTAAAGTAGTTCCAGTAGTCGGCTTAATCTCTTTTAATCCTGCATCTGCAATAAACTGTTTATACAGTTCATCTTTGAAAAGGTGGTGTTTAGCATCAAATTTATCAACACCCATTTTTAGGGCAACTTCTCCTAAAAAGTCTTTAAAAACATCATCGCTTACATTCTCCCAGTATTCGGAATTAAACAAATAAATAAATTCACTTTTACGGCAAAGACTAAACCCGTTATCGTTTACATTCTTTAATAGCAATTCAATACAGGCAACTAAATAATGTTTCTTTTGTAACTTGTCTTTGTCATTATCCAGTTTGCAATAATCCCTAAAGTTTACTGGCTCGATACCTTTTAGCATTTCATTTAAAATATTATCAACTTGATTTTGCTTTAGGTGTTCTTTATCCATTTTAACCGCTTCTAATATGGTTTTCGCTTCGCTTAGTATCTCATCAATACCAATACTTGATTTTTCTGTTTTCATAGCTTAAAACAGTTTTAATTGGTTCGACTTTGGGAAGTGTTTCGGATTTGTAGTAATATACCACGCCCAATGATTTGTTATCTTACATCTTTGACGTTTTACCTCAGCTAAAAGACCTAGTTTTTCTAAATCTCGCTTATACCTAGTGATGCATTTTTGAGATATACCAGTTGCTTCAAATACCATTGTAGCGGTCGCAATATGATTTTGTAAATAGATAAATATGGTTTTTAATTGGGTACTTTTATTGTTACCTTGCCTATGTCTTTTATTCGGGTTGTTATCTTGGTTTTCCATTATCTCAACCCGTTTTTATGATTAGACAAAAATTCATCTGTTTCAGCTACTATCTCTTTTGAAGTTTTCTGCTTTCCAGTCTTAATCCAGTTTATAATTTCAGATTTGAAAAAATAAAGTCGATTACCCTTTTTATGGTATGGTATTTCGTTACGTTGAACGTAACCGTAAAGGGTTGGTTTTGATAAACCCGTTAAAGGTGCAACCTCATCAAGTTGTATCGGGTTTTCAATTTCTTGTTGAGGTTTAGCCTTCTGAAGTAGTAAGGCTTTTAATTCTTTTACCTCGTTTGCAAGGGTTGCAATTACATTAGGTAATTGCTCAAATTTTAATGCTTCCATTACAGTAAATTTTAATTGTTTGCTGTAATGGTATCTGTTTATTAATGGTCTGAAAACAGTTAGAGTTTAATAGGTATTACTTTAGGTCTGTTAGGTTTGTTTTAAGGTATTTACTTTGCAAAATCTGTATAATCATTTTCATTAAATCCATAAAAAGCATCATTCATAATATTAAAGTATTTTCGTTTTAATCTTGTATGATTTGTTTCTTTATTCTTGTTATTAAAATAGAAATCATAAAACACTTTTCTCACTTTTTTCTTTTGAAAGCCTTTACAATTAAAATTTTGTTTTATTGGTTTTTTATCTGCAAAAGTTGTTTTTATAAAAATTAGAAGTTGTTCATTAGTCAAATAAAACTCGTCATTTTTGTTTGTGGTTTTTGTCAAAACTTCAAAATGTTTAAATACATCATAAATATCAATTTTAGGAATTAGATGGTTTTTCATTTCAAAAACATTATCATTAGATAAATCCTTATTGATTTGTTTAAAATCGGCTTGGCTCTGTGGTAATATTTCAGGGTATGCTGAAGTAATAAAATTTAAAATATTATTGCAGATAATTATGATGTCTTGAATAATGAATGATTTTGTTGTGTCATTGTGTTTTTTTATGAATTGTTTTTTCTCAAAAATTGTGTCATAAAATTGAAATTCAGAATCTTTCAAATAAATTGCGTGAAATTTAAACCAAGTTGAAAACCTTATAATTGGTGGTTCGTCTTTAATAAAAAAGCACTTTTCAAACATATCATCAGGTAAATTAATTAGCTTTTCATTCCATAGGTTAATTATATTAGTGCAATTATATTGTATAGATTTCAATACTATTAAGTTTATGATATTAGTTTCAGTAATGTAAGATTGTAAGGCATAGAAGTCTAAGAATTTTGTTTCTTCTTCACATACTTTGAATTGCTGTATTAACATACCTTTTTCAAAATCATCCATTAACAATTTTCTAATTTGTAATGTTTGATAATCTATTGTACTAATTATATTCATTGTCTTTTATTCTGAGTAATGTAGTTAATGTACTAAATGTACCTTAAAAAATTAAAAATATTTCAGTTCTAAAAATCAAGTAATGAATTAGCAAACTCCTTTTTTGCTTCATCTTCAAAACCTGCAAAGTAATTTTTTGTAACGTTGAGGTCGCTATGGTTTAAAGCTTCGCTTACAAACTCCATACTTGCACCTTTGCGCAGTGAATTTGTGGCAAAGCTATGCCGAGCCCAATAGGTACTTATGTCGTTTGGTAAATCGTTTCTTTTGGCTATTCTTTTTATGTGATCATTAACTAAACGAGTAAAGTTTTTGATTTTCTTGTACTGTGTTTGGATTGTATCTTTTGAATTGACAATATTAAAAACAAAGTCGCTTTTATCTTTATTGCCATAGTTTGAAATGATGCTATTTGTGAAGTCTGTTAAATAGATTGTTATTGCTGTTTTTTCGGCTGTCTTGTCAAATGTTTTAGCCCTGTAATAAGTAAACTTATCTTCTTTAATATCTGAATATTTTAAAAGGGCAATGTCTTTAAAATTCATTCCGTTACTGGCATAACTAAAGAACCAAAAATCTTTTGCTTGTTGCTCGTTTTCATTTTCAGCATCAGCACCAAACAAAGTTTTTAATTGTTTTGCGTTTAAAGCCTTTTTTACTTTTTTGGATTTTGGTATTCTGTATTTGTTTTTAGTAAAAGGGTAAATGTCAATGCTTATGTCATTGGCTTCAATAGCATTATTAAAAATAGCTCTTAATGCCTTTGTATAAATACCTATTGTGGTGTAGCTTCTACCTTTGGCTAACATAGATTTTTCATATTCTTTTAACCAGTCGGCCGTAATAGTATCAAAGGTTAGTTTGTCAATTTTGCTAAGTGCTTCTTTGGCATTGTCTTTATCGATAAAAACGGCTAACGAGTTTAGAGTGTATTTATAGCTTTCAGCCGTTCCGATCTTATCATTACTCATGTTCTTTTGAATAGCTAAGTCGAAATGATACTTAACATTGTTTTTGTCAGAAGATTTGCGAAAGTATTTAGTTTCAAACTTAGCAATGTCAAAAACGGTCATTGCTTCTGCTTCGTCATTTGCTCTGGTTTCAAACTCTAATAATCGTAAACGTATTTTTTTATTTGCACCTCTTAAACTTTTGTTTTCGGGGTTTATCCAAATCGTTTCAAATTCTTTATCTGTCAAATCAATATCCAACGAATAAAGTTTAACGGTCTTTTTATTATTGGCTTTGTTGTAGACTCTTAGTTTAACAGGAAACTTGCCGTTTTCTTTTTCACGTCTTGTATCTAATACTATTGAAATTATGTAACTCATTGCCTTTCATTTTCTCAAATATAATCATTTGCACACTATTTGCATACAATTTGCACACAATAGATATGAACTAACAAATAATAGATATTAAATGAAATTCGTATATTAGCCGTAAACATTAGAGTTAATCAATGATTGAGTATAATTTGTATAAGAAACAGATAGTTTAATTCTTGACTGGCAGCCAAGAGGTCGTCGGTTCGAGCCCGATCTTCTCCACATAAAAAAGCAACGCGGTAGCGTTGCTTTTTTGGTTTTCTAAAAGTCATAACTTAGTTGGTCCATAGATTAATGACTGACATCTTTCTCTATAAAATCTATATCTGGATTCATGATTTCCAAAATCAGTTTTTTTAATTCGATGTGAAATGCCTCCAAAGTTTCGGACGTAATGAGCTGCTCTTTAGTTTGACTGCGTGTGGAAGGTTTTTTTCCAAACTTTAAAAAATAGTCGCCTTGTAGATTCTTAAACGAAATAATCCCTGCTTCAATGGGTTGGGTAAAAGGTTCTGTGGCATTGAGCATATAGGCATAAGCCAAAATCTGAAAACTTTTACTGTATTTGGTGTAGTCTAAACTTAAATCTTCCCATTCGACGATTTCTACCTGGCCTTGGAGAACTTTTCCGGACTTATAATCAATAATCCTTAATGTGCCATCAAACTCGTCAATACGGTCTACCGTGCCCTTTAAATGGACCGGAAATGGTAATTCAGGAATATCTAATTTGATATGGAGCACTTTCTCTAAATCGATTATTTTTATCTGATGGCCAGATTTTAAAGTTTCCAGCTCCTTGTTGATGAAATTATAAACATAGCGTTTGGCAACTTCAAGGATGATCAAGTTTTTACCTTTGGTCATATCACCTTCTTTATACAAGGATTTGAAATGAAGCGCGACCGTATCATTGATCAATGTTTTCATGTCCTTCAAATTGTCTTGGGTCAGGATTTGTCCTTTGTAAGGCACATAAAAATCCTCTAAAGTTTGATGAATAACACTGCCCAACGTATTTACCGCAACCGTTTCTTCAACATCTTCAAAACTCTGAATCTTCAGTACCTTTTGATAGTAGAAATCGATAGGGTTTCTGATGTAATTGGTGAGCGATGAGGGCGAAAATCCGTCGGTCGCTATCTGCTGCAAGCGGTCAGAAACGGACGCTGTCTTGGCAATAATTATGGGCGATTTTTGAGCTACTTCAACCTTTGGTACCACAATACTGTGTTTGATCTTGTGGATATTTTCTATTTGAAGTTGGGTAATAAATCGGCTTTTTTCGCCCCCGTTTAATACGTCTGGCTCGGTGTTATAAATTATATAAACGTTTTTAGCGCGTTGCAAAAGGCGGTAGAAGTGATAGGTGTATACTGCATCTTTTTCTTTAAAGGTGGGCAATCCGTTTTCAAGTTTGACGTCAAAAGGAATAAATGAATTTGTGCTTTTCCCAGCAGGAAGAATGCCTTCATTGACGGAAGAAATAATCACCGTTTCAAAGTCGAGCACACGAGATTCCAGCATCCCCATAATTTGAAGCCCTTGCAAGGGTTCTCCCTGAAAATCTAAAGTTTCACTGCTCAACAATTCTTTGTAGAGATAGTAAAGCGTGGTGCTATTACTTATTAGTTTGTACTGCGTATTGTAGCGTTGCAGTTCGTTAAATACTTGATTAAATCGGTATAAATATTCCAGCGCCAGGACATTTTTCGACTTGTCAAGGTCGAGTTGTGCCTTTAAAGTGAGGATCAGTTGCGTGCAATTTTGAAGTGCCTTTTCAGGAACATTTTGCCAAGATTGGAACATCAATTTTATGATATCTTGTTTTGAATCCGATAAACTCATTAATTTTTCAACAGTAATACTGACAATATTATTGCTCTGAATGTGATTGATGATGAGATTGCTGTAATTTATCCCATTGTGGCTTAACACCGATTGTATAAATGCATGCGATAATAGAGCCACCACATCTTTATAATACAACTCGTTGGTATGGTTCTTTTGAATTTTAAAGATCGCATCAAATAAAGAGGCTAAGGGTACCGATTTTAAAGGTAGTCCCATCGTAATATTTACGGAGTTTACTCTTTCTGGAATGGAATTGAGCAGTGGCATTAAAAGGGTTTCATCGCCTAATACCACCGCAGTATTTTTCAAATCTTCCATTGGTAATGCATCTAACAACTCTCCAATATACTTTACCTGCCCAATGTTTTTAGGGATGGCAATGGTTTGTATGTTTTTTTCAGAACGGTAATTGTCGCCTATCCATTGAAAGTTATTATGGCTGAAATGGGACCAGCTTTTAAGATGTTGCCTGATAAATATGCCGGCATCATGGATGGGGTTGTTTAGAAAAGCAGCATCAATATCCCAATAGATGCGCGCTAAATTGTGTTTCAACAACTCTTGAATGATGCGTTCTTCAGCGGTATTAAGTGCGTTAAAGCCAATAAAAACATGGTGCTTGTCGGGATGCGAAGCCCTGTAGGAAGGGACGCCCTTTACTGCTTTTCTATACACTAAACCTTGGTATCCTTTTTTGCTGGCTATCAGTTCCGTTTTAAATTTTGCGTAGTAAATTTTAAGGCGTTGCCAAAAGGCTAGGTATGTTTTTATATAGGACGTTTGAGGATCGGCAACGGACCAATGGTTAAGCTCCTTAATGGAGCTAAGGTATTCAAAAATATGGTCGGGTGGAATGAGGTAGCGGTCAATCTCATTGAAATCTTGCAAGAGTAACTGTCCCCATTTCGAAAACTGATCAAAGGTTTCTTGTTCAGCTTCAGGAGTGAGTTCTTTATAGACTTTATAGAACTCAAAAAGGAGCTCTGTATTTGTGGCGTAATTCAGTTCAGAAAGTTGTTCGACAAATTCTTCTATCGACAGGATTTCTGGTGCAAATATGGTTTTTGCGACACTTTGGGAGAGAATGTTTTTAAGGAATGTACCGGCTCTTTTGCTAGGTAATATAAAGGTAAGATTTGCTATGTCTAGCTCTTCCTTTTGGATGTGGTCAATAACTTCTTTTAGAAAACTTGTCATGCTATAAATATAAAAAACGCCCCGAATATCGGAGCGTTTTTTCAAAAAATTTATGTGGGTTAAAACTTAGTTTGTAAGTTTTACTTCTACACGTCTGTTGTTAGTTCTACCAGCAGCAGTTTTGTTAGAATCAATTGGATTGTCTTCACCAAAACCTTTAGCAGTTAAACGTTCTTGTTTGATGCCGTTAGCAATCAACCAATCTCTTACTGCGTTAGCTCTTCTTTCAGACAATAATTGATTAGATCTTTCTGATCCAACACTATCAGTATATCCTTCTAAAGCGAAAGTAGCTTCTGGATATTTGTGGAAGATTGCATGCATAGACTCTAATGTTTGAATAGATTCTTTTTTGAAGGTAGATTTACCTGTATCAAATAAGATAGTTCTAGCGTACTCGTTAAGAGTTTTCATTTCTTCAACAGTTGGCTTAACTTCTGGACATCCGTTGTTTGCAACAGTACCAGCTTCGTTAGGACATTTGTCATCTTTGTCTAATACACCGTCACCGTCTGTGTCTTTCCAAGGACATCCTTTGTTTGCAGCAGGACCAGCTTCATTAGGACATTCGTCATCTTTATCAGCTACACCATCGCCATCAGCATCAGGACAACCGTTTAATGCTTTCAAGCCAGCAACTGTAGGACATTCGTCTTTGTTATCTGGAACACCATCACCGTCAGTATCAGGACAACCGTTAAACTCAGCTAAACCAGCTTCGTTAGGACAATCATCTTTTGAATCTTCAATACCATCGTTGTCAGAATCTGGACAACCGTTGAATGCTGCTAAACCAGGAACATCTGGACAAGCGTCATCTTTATCATATACACCGTCTCCATCAGTATCTTTTCCACCGAATTTAAGAGCTAAACCAACAGTGTGTTGGAAATGTGTAGCTAAGTAATCTTCAAATGAATGCTTGTAAGCTGACTGTACAGTCACACCAATGTTTTCAGAAAACCATAAGTTGAAACCTAAAGTTCCATTTGCAGTTCCTGCTCCAATGTCATCAACCCAAGTGTAACCACCACCTACTCCTAGGTAAGGGTCAAACACTGAAGTGTTTAACAAATGACCAAAGCTGTATTTAACTGTACCATCTAAGCCATAGTAAGATAAATCATCAGCTGAACTATCTCCAATTTTACTGATTTCATTAATAGTACCAGCTGCAGTCAATGTAAATCCGTCAGATAAGTATCTAGAAACAGAGATTGAAGATAAAGAAGGTAATACGTTGTAATGATCTCCATAATTGAAGTATTCATCAAAAGTTCCACCTTGTCCGTCTTCACCAGTTGGGTAAAAGTCAACTGCATTCACACCAACCCCAATTGCCCAAGGGTTGTTTTCGTCCTGCGCGTTGACGTTGCTAAAGCTAAATAAAAGCAACATAGCGAAAAATAATCTGCTAAGATTTTTCATATTCTAATAATTTAATTTTTAAGTGTTAATTAATGAACAAAAGTAAGTTGTAAAATATTATTAACAAAGACAAATATATAAAATTATATAGTAATTGCCTTAACTTATCAGTGTTTGGACTGATTTTAAATAATTTCTAAACTTTTTCCGACCTTGATAAATGCAGCGATTGCCTTGTCTAAATGTGCTTTTGTATGGGCCGCTGAAAGTTGTACTCTTATTCTTGCTTTGTCTTTTGGAACTACAGGAAAGAAGAATCCGATCACATAAATACCTTCTTTAAGGAGCATATTAGCCATGGTTTGGGACAGTTTTGCGTCATATAACATCACTGGTACAATTGCAGAATCGCCATCGATGATGTCAAATCCTGCCTTTTTCATACCTTCTTTAAAATAGGCCGTGTTCTCAGCTAAAGTGTCTCTGAGGGTTGTATCCGTAGCCAACATCTCAAAAACCTTTATGGAGGCCCCAACAATTGCAGGCGCAAGGGAATTGGAGAATAAGTAAGGTCTAGAACGTTGTCGTAATATTTCAATAATTTCTTTTTTGCCAGTTGTATAGCCGCCCATAGCACCACCCATCGCTTTGCCTAAAGTTCCGGTAATGATATCAATGCGGTCCATCACACCTTTTTCTTCTAAAGTGCCACGACCGGACTCGCCAATAAATCCAGTGGCATGACATTCGTCAATCATAACCATGGCGTCGTATTTGTCGGCCAAATCGCAAATTTTATCCAATGGTGCCACGATACCGTCCATAGAGAACACACCATCTGTCACTATAATTTTGAAACGTGCTCCCTTTTCATTGGCCGCGATAAGTTGTTGTTCCAGATCTTCCATATTGCTATTTTCATAGCGGTAACGGGCCGCTTTACACAAGCGTACACCATCAATAATAGAAGCGTGATTTAATGAATCAGAGATAATTGCGTCATTGGCATCCAATAGTGGTTCAAAAACCCCTCCATTTGCGTCAAAAGCTGCCGCGTAAAGAATGGTGTCTTCAGTACCGTAAAATTCTGCAATCTTTTTCTCTAAAGTTTTATGAATGTCCTGTGTCCCACAAATAAAGCGTACTGACGACATCCCAAAACCGTGTGAGTCTAAAGTGTCTTTAGCAGCTTTTACCACATCTGGGTGAGAAGACAAGCCTAAATAATTGTTAGCACAAAAATTTAAAACAGTTTCACCAGTATCCAGAGTGATCTCTGCACCTTGAGGTGACGTGATGATGCGCTCTTCTTTATATAGCCCAGCCTCACGTATGTCTTTAATTTCTTTTTGTAAGTGTTGTTGTAGTTTGTTACCGTACATGATTATTTGATTTTATGCAAAGTTAAAATTCTTTTATCTGAATGTCCTCATTAATGTAAACAAGTATTTTTTTTGCCACATTAAAGCCCATCTCTTCTAAAATGGCCGCGTACTCCAAGAGCTGATTGTGATGGTTGAGATGTGCCGCACCCGTTTTGTAATCTATAATCACTGCTTCTCGGTTTTCATTGACGACAATGCGGTCAGGTCTTAAAATTAAACCACCAGAGGCTAATATATCCTTTTCATTGTAAACTTTTAATTCAGGTTTAAAATACGCATTTAATTTTTGATGTTGTATAAGCGTGTTGACTACTGACCTGAGTTCTATACTTTGTTGCGCATTAATACTGCCGCTGCTTTCTAAAGTTTCAAATACCCCATCTAGGTCGTGGTCATATTCTATTTTGGACATAATGAGATGCACAAGATTCCCCTTTTCAATGGCTGCTTCTTGCTCGGTATCCCACAAATAACCTGCATTGGTAACAATTTTTAAATCGTGGTGTTCTTTGGCTACAGATATAAATTGCTCCTGAATTGATGAGGCTTGTATCCTTTTAGGCCTAAGGACACGTTCTGCTGTACCAATATTAAAAGTTTTTTTTGAGCTATCCCAAAGACCTACATGTTTTAGATAGCTTATAAATAGACCCGAGTATTTACCTAGTTTTTCATTTTGGGCTTTATCAACGTCATATTCTGAAATGATATAAAGTTGTTCTACTGCCCTA
Source organism: Gelidibacter salicanalis (assembly GCF_007997285.1). GTDB lineage: Bacteria > Bacteroidota > Bacteroidia > Flavobacteriales > Flavobacteriaceae > Gelidibacter > Gelidibacter salicanalis. Next base: position 200,676 of record NZ_VORX01000003.1, on the reverse strand, counting down.
GTGAGAACCACATATAAGAGGTTCATACTATCCAATTCCAGTTGGGTTTTATACTCCGCATACATCTCTGCACCCGTTGTGCCTAGCTCTTCCAACTCTTTATTGATATTGATGAATACATTTGAAAAGCCGTTAAAGGCTTTGGGCATCACCGGAAACCAAGTTTTTGGAGAACGGTCATCATAAACATCTTGATTGGCATAAGGGAAAATGACTACAGGGAATTCCAATCCTTTCGATTTGTGGATGGTCATAATCTGCACCGCATTATTTCCTTGGGGCGAAGTGATGGACAATGTATCTTGTTTAATTTCCCAATGCACGGTGAAACTCGAGAACCCTGCATTATATTTTTGCGAAAAATCCAACACCTCATCCAGAAAAAACTGAATGTAAGCATTGGATGTGCTATTCAGTTTGAATTGACGTACAATACTTTCTATGGCTTCATAAAAAGGAAGCTGTAAAAAGTGATCAAAATCAAAATCGTACTCTTTCAAGTTTTTGAACATCTCCGCCGTGTCCAAATGCACTAAATTTTGAAAAAACAAATGGTTGTCCTCAAGTTGCAATTGATGTTTTGCCAGATAGCTGAGAATTTCAATTTTTAGCATGTCATTATGAGGCTGTGAAGCCAGGGCGATAATGCTGGTTAAAAATTGGACTTCCGGCGAGTTTTTTAATAGCAAGGATTCAGATGAAATAATTGGTACACCCTCAATACTTAAATATTCAGCCAAGGCAATCCCTTCTTTTCTTTTTCGTGTGATGATGCACATATCACGATAATCGAATGAATTTTTTTTGGCGTTTGTAATGGCTTCCATCACTTTAAACCCGTAGGCTTCGTCTTTTTCCTCAGCTTCAAATTCCAATAAAGAAATTTCCACATAGCCTTCTCCACTCAGCGATTGCTCCTGATGGCTTGCTTCGTAAATTTCCCTATGCGAAGGGTTAGTCACCACAAAAGAGGACAAATGCTTAAAAAAATTATTGTTAAAGTCGACAATATTTTTAAGACTCCTAAAATTGGCCGGCAGGTTTTTAACCTCCTGTAGGATCTGAAAGGGCTGTTGCTTTTTCGAGTATAAGTCTATAAACTGTTCTGCTTTTCCACCGCGCCATCGGTAGATGGCCTGTTTGGCATCGCCAACCAACATGACAGAGCCAGTTTCGCCTTTTAAATTCTGCCCCGACAAGGCATTGTCAATGAGAGGAATTAGGTTTTCCCATTGCTTTACTGAAGTGTCTTGAAATTCATCAATAAAATAATGTTTAAATTTTTCGCCCATCCGTTCATAGATAAATGGCGCGGGTTGCGATTTAATTTCATTGCTGATCAACGAGTTGAATTCAGAAATCAATACTAAATCCTCATCTTTTTTGATGTCCTGCAAACTGTTATAAATGGCGTTCAGTACTGAAAGTGGGGTGATGTTTTTAAGAACATTTTTTAAAAACTTCAGTTGAATTATGGCTTTCTTTGTTTCTTCTAGAGCATTGTATAGGCCCGGTTGAAGTCCGTCCATAGCCGACATCTTGGAGGCGTCCAATTTTTTTTTTGGATACATTGGTTTGCCTTCAGCTATATCTTGCTGCCATTTAGAACCAAAATTAACCTCGAAATTTGCTTCTGACAACTTTAAGAAATGCTTGGGGAGGTAGCTGCCAGAGAAATCTGAGAATTGAATCCCATGAGACTCAAAACTGTTGAGTACCTCTTGGGCAGATTGACTTATAGCGACTTCTAGGTGGGAAACTTGAGATAGGAGTTGGGTTTTAAGAGTTTTAAAGTCTGATAATGTTTTATCTTTTAACAATTCAATATAGGGCATGTCATTTTCGTTGGTCAATAATTGGGCAATTTGATTAAAATCAAACGCCACGTCCCAACTCTTATCATCATCAGCTTTTTCAATGGCAAATTCCACTAATATTTTTGTGAGTTCTTTATCCGTACCTGCCTTATCAATCAGCTGATCTACAGCTTTGGCAAGAATAGTTTTTGTATCTAACTCTACTTCAAAGTTTAGTGGCAATTTTAAATCGTGGGCAAATGTTCTGATTAAGCGGTGATTGAATTTGTCAATGGTTGAAATATCGAATGCCGCGTAATTATGGGCAATGGTATTTAAAATGATTTTGGACTTTTCATGCAGGGTATCAGGTTCAATTTCAAGTTCTTCAACAAGGAGACTGAACATGGGTGTGGGCGTTTCTAGAATGGATGGCTCAGAAAATGCCATAAGCATATCTACCACCCGAGCTTTCATTTCGGCTACTGCTTTATTGGTAAAAGTGAGCGCCAAGATGTTTTTAAAGGCATTTTTTTGGTTGGAAGTCATTAAGATCTTCAAATACATTTTTACAAGGGTAAACGTCTTACCACTTCCCGCTGAAGCATTATATATTGAAAAAGGATGTTGAAGTTCCATGGTTTTTATTTTGAGACAAGATAAAAACTTAAGCTGATTTATCTGTTCAATTTTTAAGGAATTCAATTTGCGATACTGCGCACGCCTCTACCGTTCATCAACGTTAAACTTTTCTTAACACTTAGATACGAAGCAGGTTATATTTTTAAATACACACTATTATGTGTAAATTTGAGTAGAATAAAATATTAACACTTAAAAACATATACATTATGGCTTTCGAATTACCGAAATTAAAATATGCATATGACGCTTTAGAGCCTCATATTGATGCAAAAACAATGGAAATACATCATACTAAACACCATCAAGGGTATACAGATAAATTGAACAGCGCTATTGAAGGAACTGATATGGCTGGAAAAACTATCGAAAATATTTTGATCAATTTAGAAATGGATAATAAGGCTGTTAGAAATAATGGCGGTGGATTCTATAACCACTCTCTTTTCTGGGAAGTGATGAATCCCGAGGGTAAGAAAGAATTGTCTGGAGATCTTAAGGCAGCCATAGAGTCTGCCTATAAATCAGTAGATGCATTTAAGGATGAATTTAGCAAAGCTGCTGCCACTCAATTTGGTTCAGGATGGGCTTGGTTGTGCGTACAAAAAGGTGGAAAAGTTGAAATTTGTTCAACTCCAAACCAAGATAATCCATTAATGCCAGGTGTAGGATGTGGTGGAACACCAATTTTAGGATTGGATGTTTGGGAACACGCTTACTATTTAAAATATCAGAATAAAAGACCTGATTATATTAGCGCTTTCTTCAATGTGATCAACTGGAGTGAAGTTGAGCGACGTTACGCAGAAGCGAAATAAGTTTTAGAGCTATCATTTTAGAAAAGCAAACTCGAAAGGGTTTGCTTTTTTTTTGCTTCTGATTCTAAATAATTAGAGTTAAAAAACTAGAGATACCTGTCTTCTGAAGAAACTTGAAAGTGGTAATTTAAAAGATTCCCATTTACACCGAAGGAAGTCCTCTTAAATTTGAGATACCGGCCTTCGAAGGTAGGCATGAAAAAAGGCGGACGAATGTCCACCTTTTTTGCCCCAAATCTACCATAAACTTAACCTACTTATGTTATGGTGAAGCAAATATACGTGCATAGTTTAGCAATACTTTAATTTATTAGTTAAACGGCGTATAAATTGGGCTGAATGAAATAATAAGTAAGAAACAGGAATTTAAAATTTTATCGTGCTAAGCACTTGATTGCGAGATGCGAATTCTGAAGTTCAGGCAATGTTGCAAAATAGAAGTGCATAAAAAAAGGCAAACCGAAGTTTACCTTTTTTTGCCCCAAATCTACCATGAACTTAACCTACTTATGTTATGGTATTGCTAATGTAGAGTGAAATTTAATAAGTCAATTAATTTTTAGATGAAGTGCTTAATTATCCGATTAAACGGTTTTTTTTCGGATGATCAGCATATTTAGCTAGTTTCCAGCTTAGTAGGCACGGGCGCTATTTCCTTCATAAAAATTGATAAATGCCTTGTTTACCACACGGTTTCCTCCTGCTGTTGGATAATTGCCCGTAAAATACCAATCGCCTAAATTTTTAGGACAGGCCAGATGTAAATTTTCGATGGTCTGAAATATGGTTTTTACCTCTGTTTTCACGCTGGAATCACAAATGAGTTCTGCAATCTTGTCCGAAATTTGTTCCGCGGTAAATTGACTGTACAGCTCTTTCACAAAATTACGCACGTCTTTATCGTCCAATTCCACTTGAGCGACACATTTGTGATAGACCTCTTCAATAAGATGGTATTTATCGTTTTCCTTTAACAATTCGAGCATTGCTCTAAAGGCGATTAAATCTTCCAATCGCGCCATGTCAATACCATAACAATCCGGGTAACGAATTTGTGGCGCTGATGACACTACAATTATTTTCTTAGGATGAAGTCTGTCCATCATTTTAATGATACTCTTTTTTAGAGTTGTACCACGTACAATACTGTCATCAATAATAACTAAATTGTCTGTGGGTTTGATTACGCCGTAGGTAACGTCATAAACGTGGGCTACTAAATCATCCCGACTGCTATCTTCAGTAATAAAGGTGCGGAGCTTAACGTCCTTAATGGCTATTTTCTCTATGCGCGGCCGCTCAGATAAAATCTGTGTGACCTTTTCAGCGGATAAGCCGCCATTACCTTCCAGAATGGCTTTAGTTTTCTTTTTGTTAAGATGATCTTCAACCGTTTCAATCATTCCAAAAAACGACGTTTCCGCAGTATTTGGTATATATGAAAACACACTGTTCTTGGTATCATAATCAATAGCTTCCAAAACTTTTGGCATCAAAAGTTTACCTAATTTTTTACGCTCTTGATAGATTTCAGCATCACTTCCTCTAGAAAAGTATATGCGTTCAAAAGAACAAGCTTTACGTTCTAAAGGCTCTAGAATTTTTTTAATAGAAGTTTCACCTGATTTCTTGGTAATGATGGCATGTCCTGGTGGAAGTTCTTGAACATCATCAAACTCTACGTTAAAAACGGTTTGAATAACTGGTCTCTCAGAAGCTACCACTACAATTTCATCATCCTGATAATAATAAGCCGGACGAATCCCGGAAGGATCACGAAGTACAAAAGAATCGCCATGACCCAAAAGTCCCGCCATAGCATAACCGCCATCCCAGTCTTTTGCAGAGCGTTTTAGTATTTTAGCAACATTTAATCGGTCAGCGATTAATGGTGAGCATTCGTTTTTATTATACCCTTCATTTTTAAGCTGCTTGTATTTTTTGGCTACGGCATCATCCAAAAAATGCCCAATCTTCTCCATGATGGTCACGGTATCTGCTTTTTCTTTCGGGTGTTGTCCTATTTTGACCAAGCCTTCAAATAACTTGTTCACGTTAGTCATGTTGAAGTTTCCGGCCAAAATGAGGTTTCTGTGCATCCAGTTATTCTGTCTTAAAAATGGGTGTACATTTTCAACACTATTTTTACCAAAAGTTCCGTATCGCACGTGGCCTAAAAGTAATTCTCCTATATAGGGGATGTTCTTTTTTTGTAAGTCAACATCATCAGCGTATTCAGGATGCTCCGTCAATTCTTTATTGATGCGCTCGTTTATTTGCGCAAAAATATCCTGAATAGGTTGTTGTGCTATAGAGCGTACTCGGCTAATGTAGCGTTCGCCAGGAGCTGTGTCCAATTTTATACTTGCAAAACCTGCGCCGTCTTGGCCGCGATTGTGTTGCTTTTCCATCATCAAGTACATCTTGTTGACGCCATAAAATGCACTACCATATTTTTGCTTATAGTAATCTAAAGGTTTTAAAAGTCTGATGAGGGCTATACCGCACTCATGTTTTAACGCATCACTCATTGGGTTATTTTAATTTTAGATTTCTGTAAATAGTAAAACTTTGTCGTCATTTGGCTTTCAATATTACAAACCATGGTTAAAAAAAAACGCGCTCCATTTGGAGCGCGTCAGTATATAGCAATTCAATTGTCACTCCTTCAGATTGATGTTGTTCAAAGGTCATATTGAATAGGTTTAAGGTCATAATTTTTAATCGTTCTCTTGGAGTATGCGCTACGGACTTACAAAATAATTTGGATAAAAGTCTTAGCGCGGTTTCTAAAGAAGTTGTTTTTAATTGTTTTCTAGAACAATTTCAAATTGGGTCAATTGCTTGAATTGATTCAATCGTTGATAAATTTCTTGGTCGTCAAGGGTTAGCATGCGCTCAGTCCCAAATTTCTCTACACAAAATGAGGCTAATGTAGAACCGTAAATAACGGCATTCTTCATATTCTCAAAAGAATAGTCTTCTGTTTTCGCCAAGAATCCGGCAAAGCCTCCAGCAAAAGTGTCTCCAGCACCTGTAGGGTCAAATACTTCCTCTAACGGAAGGGCAGGGGCAAAAAACACATTTTCTTTTTGGAATAAAAGCGCACCGTGTTCTCCTTTTTTTATCACCACGTATTTTGGACCCATTTCCTGAATCTTACGTGCCGCTACTACTAATGAATATTCTCCTGTTAATTGACGGGCTTCCTCATCATTGATGGTAAGGACATCCACTTTTTTAATCACAGCCTTTAATTCATCAAGAGCGCAATCCATCCAAAAATTCATGGTATCTAAAATCACCAATTTTGGTTTTTTGTGCATCTGCTCCAAAACACTCATCTGTACTAAGGGATGCAAATTCCCCAACATAACTACATTAGCATCTTTATAGTTTTCTGGAACTACCGGACTAAAATCAGCAAGTACGTTAAGCTCTGTTACTAGGGTATCGCGAGTGTTCATATCGTTATGATATTTTCCGCTCCAAAAGAACGTTTTGCCTTCTTTTACGATCTCAATCCCAGAAATATCTACATTTCTGTCTGCTAATAAATTTAAATAGTCTTGAGGAAAATCGCCACCAACAACTGACACTACAGCGCTTTCAACGTTAAATTGAGAGGCTGCCAAGCCTATAAAAGTTGCGGCGCCGCCTAGAATTTTATCCGTTTTTCCGAAAGGGGTTTCGATAGCGTCAAAAGCAACGGTACCTACGATAACTAATTTGCCCATAGTGAGGTTTAAAATTTGCTGCAAATATAAGGTTTTTTAGGCACGTCATAAGCACTATCTTTTGATAAAATATTCCTAAATAATGAATTATTTCCTTCCAAAATCGGCAGGAATCTCACCCCAGGCTTTGGTTTCCCATTTCACTACAGTGGTGGTGTAAGTGTTGTATTTAAGCCAATTTACCGCTCGGTCTACCAATACAAAAAGAGCTTCGTTTTTAGAGTTGCGAGGCAATTTGGTATTGCAGGTTTTTTTTCGGACCCAACTCATAGCGGTTCTTGAGTCGGTATAGATGATGCGTTTGCTCTCCATTTTCTTCAGAAATGCCAAGCCGTGAACAATGGCTAAAAATTCGCCAATATTATTAGTGCCTTCCGGGAAAGGTCCTTGAATGAACAATTGCTTCTTGGTTTTGGTATCCACACCGCGATACTCCATAATGCCAGGATTGCCGCTAGAAGCAGCATCTACCGAAATAGAATTTAAATTGGGTTGTCCGATTTTTTGCAATTCTACTCCCGATAAGCCGCTTTTAAAGCTTTTAGACTTCCCAATATAATCGTGATAGTTTCCGTCCAATGCTTTTTTTGCCGCCTCAAACGTTTCAAAAGATTTGTACTGGGCGCCTTGGTAATCTTTAATTTGCGCCTTGCAGTCATTCCACTTCTCAAAGATGCCCGTTTTATGGCCTTTCCAGACGGTATAATATTTTTTTTTCTTAGACATTTTTATCATTCTCGCGAAAGCGGGAATCTCTCAAAATTAGTTAGGGTCTTTTTTTAAAAGCAATTTCTCTACCACTTTTGGAAAATGTTCCATTTCCAGATCATGTATTTTGGCTGCTACCGTTTCTGCGGTATCTGTTGGACTGACCTCACATTTTTCTTGAAAAATAATAGCACCTTCGTCATAATGTTCATTCACATAGTGAATGGTGATCCCGGTTTCGGTCTCTTTATTGGTCACTACAGCTTCGTGCACAAAACTGCCATACATGCCTTTGCCGCCATACTTTGGGAGTAATGCCGGGTGGATATTGATGACCTTATCAGGGAAAGCATGTAGAATAAAATCTGGGAATTTCCACAAGAAACCGGCCAAGACAATTAAGTCAGGTTGGGAAGCTTTAAGGATATTCAAGACATCGTCAGTTAGGTTAAAGGCAATTCTATTAAAAGAAAGTGCGCTTACTTTTAAAGCCTTACATCGATCCAAAACTTTGGCATAAGGATTGTTAGTGAGTACCTGAATGACAGAACCAGTTTCTCTGTTGTGAAAATACTTGATTAAATTTTCAGCATTAGTACCACTTCCGGACGCAAAAATTACAATACGTTTCATCTGCTACGATCTCTATTTATGTTATTGTCAGATGCTAGTCGCTATCAAATTAAAAAATGTTCAGCAAAATTCCATAATCTCATTTCATTTACAGATATTCGCTCTAGAATTCGGAACAAAAAAAAGAATAAATAATAACAATTGGTAGGTAAAATAGAAATACTTCACTGTATATTTACTAAATTACAAACACATTGTAGAAATAAAAATGGGTTTTAAAGTAAAGTTTTTTATTTTTGCCAATTAATAAAACTTAAAATTAAAGATTATGTCAGACATTGCATCAAGAGTAAAAGCGATTATAGTAGACAAATTAGGTGTAGACGAGAACGAAGTTGTCACTGAAGCAAGCTTCACAAATGACTTAGGAGCAGATTCATTGGATACTGTAGAATTGATCATGGAATTCGAAAAGGAATTCGATATTCAAATTCCAGATGACCAAGCAGAAAACATTGCAACCGTAGGTCAAGCTATCTCTTATATAGAAGCAGCAAAATAAGCAACAAACTTTATGGAATTAAGGCGAGTTGTAGTTACGGGTTTAGGTGCGCTTACACCAATCGGGAATACCAAAGATGAATATTGGGAAGCCTTGATAAGTGGTAAGAGTGGTGCTGGACCAATAACTTATTTTGATGCTGAAAAGTTCAAGACTAAATTCGCTTGCGAATTAAAAAACTTTGAACCAACCAAATTTATTGACAGGAAGCTCGTCAACAGGATGGACCGGTTTACACAATACGCTATGGTTGCTTCTGATGAAGCAATTTTAGATGCGAAACTGGATCTTAATGTTGTTGATAAACTACGTGTTGGTGTTATTTGGGGTGCTGGTATTGGAGGGTTAGAGACTTTTCAGGACGAAGTTCTTAACTTTGCCGCTGGCGATGGAACTCCGCGTTTCAACCCTTTCTTTATTCCTAAAATGATTGCTGATATAGCTCCAGGAAACATTTCCATTAAACATGGATTTATGGGTCCTAACTATACCACGGTTTCGGCCTGTGCATCTTCTGCCAACGCAATGATTGATGCTTTAAACTATATACGTTTAGGGTATTGTGATGTTATTGTAACTGGAGGAAGTGAAGCAGCTGTTACCAAGGCAGGAATGGGTGGCTTTAATGCCATGCATGCTTTATCAACTAGAAATGAAAGTCCAGAAACAGCTTCTAGACCATTTGACGCTACCAGAGATGGTTTTGTTTTGGGTGAAGGTGCTGGGGCAATTATTCTAGAAGATTATGAGCACGCAAAGGCGAGAGGCGCTAAGATTTATGCGGAAGTACTTGGGGGCGGTTTGTCTTCAGATGCTTACCACATGACTGCACCACATCCTGAAGGAATAGGAGTTATAGCCGTAATGAAAAACTGTTTGGAGAATGCTGGATTGAAACCGGAAGATGTTGATCATATCAACACGCACGGTACATCCACACCTTTAGGTGATGTTGCTGAACTAAAAGCAATTACGGAAGTCTTTGGAGAACACGCCAAGAATATCAATATCAATTCAACCAAGTCCATGACAGGACACTTGTTGGGTGCTGCAGGAGCTGTAGAGTCTATTGCTGCTATTTTAGCAATGGAACACGGCATTGTACCACCAACAATTAACCATACGGTGGTTGATGAAAATATTGATCCGCAATTAAACTTAACACTTAACAAAGCTCAAAAGAGGGATGTTAGAGTGGCTATGAGTAATACCTTTGGATTTGGCGGTCATAACGCCTGCGTATTATTTAAAAAATTAGATTAAATCCCGAATGAACTACATTCGTAACATATTAAATTCCCGTTCTAAAAATGACGGGAATTTTTTTTTGCAAATCCAAAAAATCATAGGATATAAGCCAAAAAACAAGACGCTTTACGTGAAGGCGTTTACACATCGCTCCATGAATGTGAAGGACGAAAAAGGTATGGCACTTAATTATGAACGCCTGGAATTTGTGGGCGATGCTATGCTCGGTGCCGTCATCGCTTCTTATCTGTACAGCGAAGTGCCAGATGGAGATGAGGGGTATTTAACCAAAATGCGTTCTAAAGTAGTTAGTAGAGAGCACCTGAATGAATTGGGTAAAGAATTAAAGCTCATCGACTTTGTGGAATCTAAAATCCCAAAGAATAATTTTGGCAGTAATATCCACGGTAATCTTTTTGAAGCTTTAGTGGGCGCGATTTTCCTAGATAAGGGTTATAAGCAATGTGAAAAATTCATCTTTAAAAACGTCATTGATAAGCATATTGATATTGAAACTCTAGAGGGGAAGGTGATCAGTTATAAAAGCTTGTTGATTGAATGGTGTCAAAAGGAAAAGAAAACTTTCGACTACAACGTTTATGAAGATACTGGCAATGATAACATCAAACATTTCTCCGTAAAACTTTCCATTGCCGGTAAGATTGTGGCTAAAGCCAGAGCGACTTCCAAAAAGAAAGCAGAAGAAAAAGCTTCCAAACGCGCTTTTTTCGCTTTTCAGAACCGAATTAATCAGTCCTTTAAGGAGTAGTTTTTTAATTTTGGACAAAAGTTACTAACTACAACGATTTCGAGCAACAGCGCTGTTAAGAATTAACAAAACATCACATAACAGTAGAGATAAAGTGCTATCTTTACGGCTGATGTTGTTATTACTATGGCGTTACACAAACTACTTGTAGATGATTTCTATGACGCTTCCTACTCGCTTTTGGCCGTACATTGTAGGTTGGAAGATTACAGATTAGCCTATCTTCTTAATAAATATTTGAATCTGAATTTAGAACGTCAGCCTCAGGATTTAGACTATAAGTATTTTGCCGCAACTTATCCAATTTACGAGTGGTTTGATGAAAAGTTATTTACAACTTGGCACATGGTGTCCAATGTTTGTAAAAAGGAAGAAGATAGCCTACAAAGTTCTGGTTCCTTGTTTTCTACCAGTGAGAAAGTCCTAAAAACCTATCATTTTTTACCCGAGCTTAAAAACGTCGATTTTTTAATAAAAATCACTAATGAAGACCGGTACCTCGACGAAAAGGACATTTTAGAAAAGATACAAGCCATACCTCAAGTCATAACAACGTACACTATAGATGTAGACCAATTAAAGTCTAAAGACAACTTAATTTTTTGATTAATGCAGAAACGTAAAAAAACTAAAATAGTAGCCACTTTAGGGCCAGCAACAAGTACTAAAGCCGTATTAAAAGCAATGCTTGATGAAGGGGTAGATGTGTTCAGAATCAATTTTTCACATGCTGATTATGCTGATGTTGAAGAACGCATCCAAATGATCCGTGAACTCAATGAAGAGTTTGGATATAATGCAGCCATTTTAGGCGATTTGCAAGGTCCGAAATTACGCGTTGGTGTGATGAAGGGTGAAGTTGTTGTAAATGCAGGTGATGAAATCATCTTTGCAACCGGAAAGAAATTTGAAGGCACAAAAGAGCGTGTCTATATGACATATGATCGATTTCCCCAAGATGCAAAACCAGGAGAACGCATCCTGCTTGATGATGGGAAATTAATTTTTGAAGTGGTTTCCACAGATCAAAAATCAGAAGTTACCGCTCGCGTCATTCAAGGTGGCCCTTTGAAGTCTAAAAAAGGGGTGAACCTTCCAAATACCAATATTTCACAACCTGCGTTGACTGAAAAGGATATTGAAGATGCCATTTTTGCAATTAAAATGAAAGTGGATTGGATGGCCTTGTCCTTTGTGCGTCATGCTGAGGATTTGATGCAACTGAAAGAATTAATTGAAGAACACAGCGATCATAAAATTCCAATTATTGCAAAAATTGAGAAGCCAGAAGCCGTAGAAAACATTGATAAAATTGTGGCCTATTGTGACGGATTGATGGTGGCACGTGGCGATTTGGGTGTGGAAATTCCTGCAGAGGAAGTTCCTTTAATCCAAAAGCAACTGGTGTTGCGCGCTAAGCGAGCACGAATCCCGGTCATCATTGCAACTCAAATGATGGAAACTATGATTTCTAGTCTCACGCCAACTCGTGCGGAAGTAAATGACGTGGCCAACTCGGTCATGGACGGTGCTGATGCGGTAATGCTTTCTGGAGAAACTTCAGTAGGACAGTATCCTGTACAGGTAATCAGACAAATGAGTAACATCATTAAAAGTGTGGAAGATTCGCCATTAATTAAAGTGCCGCAATCACCACCACATATTCGTACCAAACGTTATATCACCAAATCCATTTGTTACCATGCGGCCAATATGGCCAATGAAATTAATGCGAGAGCCATCTCTACTTTAACCAATAGTGGGTATACGGCCTTCCAAATTTCAGCGTGGCGACCAAGTTCGCATATTTTAGTATTCACGTCTAACAAACGAATTTTAACCCAACTCAATCTATTGTGGGGCGTAAAAGCGTTTTTCTACGATAAATTTGTAAGTACTGATGAAACGATTGAGGACGTTAATGCCATTGCTTGTAAAAAAGGCTATCTAGAACCTGGAGATATGTTGGTTAGTTTAGCTGCAATGCCGATTCAGGAAAAAGGTATGGTTAATACCTTAAGGGTCACAGAAATTACCAGTTGTAGTTTTTAATATAGTAATACTAAATCAAAATAAATTGAACCTCAAAGCAGTTAATGCTTTGGGGTTTCTTATTTTAATAAAGGTTTTACTTGCATGGCGCGATCAATAGGTGCTGAATGTTGATCTCACAAAACAAGTTTTAAATGGTTTCTAAAGGCATAATGCTAGTCATGATTTTATTAATTTTTGGTTGTGGTAGCAATGAGGTGCCCCCCTTATCGTCCGTGATGTTACAGTCTTCCGAGTGTTTTGGGACGTCTGAAAAGGATGTTCAGATATGTTTGGATTCCGTTGTTAACGATTCCAGATGTCCAACGGGGCTGCAATGTGTTTGGGAGAGTGATGCTACTGCCGCATTTACATTAAAAACGATTACGCGTTGTGCCAGTTTAATCTGCATACCAATAGTAAGTTTCAAATGGATACACTTATTGATGGGATGGTCATTGCACTATTAGAAATTGCCCCATATCCTCGCGCTCAGGACTCCATTAAAGCTTCAGAATACAGAGTGGGGATTCGGGTGACCGGACCATAATGATATTTAGTATGGTAGGATCCGTCCTTTAAAAACCGAATTTCAACTGCACACTCACGCTTTTTTCCTGAAGATCTGTTGGTTTTATAGTGTGGTCTTCCGTATTTAAATTGGATAATGAGATGCCCAATAAACGTACGGAATTACTCATTTTTTCTTGATACAATAAATCTTTGGCAGTTTCCAGTATGACGTCTTTATCACTGATAAAATAGGGCAGGGTTTTACTTCGGGTCTGCAGTGTAAAATCGCTATATTTTATTTTTAAAGTCACCGTTTTACCCGCTACTTTGCTATATTGTAAACGTTTTGACACTTCGGTAGCAATTTTGTCCAACCGCTGGAGCATAAATATTTCACTGGATAAATTTTCGTTGAAAGTGCGCTCCGCAGCTAAGGATTTCCTAATGCGGTTTGGTTTTACTTCACTATCGTGAATGCCCCTTACCAAATTGAAGTAATAGCTTCCTGATTTTCCAAAATGATCTTCGAGATACTCTAATGATTTTAATTTTAAATCGCGTCCGGTAAAAATTCCTAATTGGTACATTTTATCGGCGGTGACCTTGCCTACGCCGTGAAATTTCCGAATGTCCAAAACCTCTAAAAATGCTAAGACATCTTCTGGATTGACCGTTTTCTGTCCGTTGGGTTTGTTGTAATCGCTGGCAATTTTGGCTACAAATTTATTCACGGAAATCCCGGCAGAAGCGGAAATACCAACTTCTGCCAGAATTCTGGCTCTAATTTCCTGAGCAATTAGGGACGCGCTCGGATTGCCCATTTTATTTTCGGTGACGTCTAAATAGGCTTCATCTAGAGAAAGCGGTTCCACCAAATCAGTATACTCATAAAAAATAGACTTCACCTGTTTTGAAATCTCTTTGTATCGATCAAACCTAGGCTTTACAAAAATCAGTTCAGGGCAATTGCGTTTGGCTTGCATGCCGCTCATCGCACTGCACACTCCAAATTTTCGGGCTTCATAACTTGCTGCTGCCACAACGCCACGCTTCTCACTTCCACCAACCGCCAAAGCCTTACCTTTTAGTTCAGGATGGTCCATTTGCTCAACAGACGCATAAAATGCATCCATATCTACATGAATGATCTTTCTTATTGGTAAATCGTTTGGCATGCCGTAAATTTATAACATCTAAGCGGAACAGAAATTATAAAAGATGGCAAAAACAGCGATTGTTTTGGGTGCAACGGGACTCACAGGAAACATGTTATTAAAAATGCTTCTCGATGATGAACGCTATGATCATGTCACGGTTTTTGGAAGAAATAGTGTGGAACTTAAGCATCCTAAATTAGAGGAATATATCATTGACCTTTTTCAATTGGATCATTATGCCAACAAATTTAAAGCTGATGAAGTGTATTGCTGTATCGGAACCACCAAGGCCAAAACATCCAATAAAGATACCTACGTCAAAATAGACTACGGAATACCTGTAGCTGCAGCAAAATTATGTAAGGAAAATGGGATTCCTACGTTTGTGGTCATCTCTGCTTTAGGCGCCAAAAAGAATAGTAAAGTCTTTTACAATAGGACCAAGGGCCTCATGGAGGCTGCGGTGTTGGATTTACAAATTCCCCAAACCTATATTCTTCAACCCTCTTTAATTACCGGAGAGCGGGAGGAAATTAGATTAGGCGAACATATATTTAAAATTTTAATGAATTTTATCAAGCCTATTTTCCGCTTTGGAGATCTGAAGCGTTACCAACCCATCGCGCCAGAAACCATTGCGAAAACAATGGTGTGGGTGGCAAACAACGATTATGAGTCAGTTCGTATAAAATCAAAGAAAATCCAGGAATTAGGTGAGCAAATTAATTGAAATTGAACGTAAATTTTTAGTCCTTTCTGATCAATTTAAGTCAGAAGCATTTAAGAAGACACGGATAGTACAAGCGTTTTTAAATTCCGATAAAAACCGAACGGTTCGGGTCAGATTAAAGGGCGATCAAGGGTTTTTAACTATTAAAGGAGCCACATCAGACGATGGTGTATCGCGCTTTGAATGGGAAAAGGAAATCTCAGAAGCGGATGCTGAAGCCCTTTTACAGTTGTGTGAAGTCGGCATGATTGATAAAGTGAGATATGAAGTGCAATCTGGTGCGCACTTATTTGAAGTAGATGAGTTTTTTGGTTTGAATGAAGGGCTAATCGTGGCAGAGGTAGAACTCGATGATGTTGATGAAACATTTATCAAACCTAGTTGGCTGGGAGCAGAGGTTACCGGCCAATTAAAGTATTTCAATTCTCAATTAGTAAAACACCCCTTTAAAAATTGGGCCTAATATTAACGATAAAAACAATCTTATGAAATCTATAGTGTATGCACTCAGCCTAGTATTCTTACTGACTTCTTGTAGCGAAAAATACAGGAAGATTGATAAAGATGATGTGACCATCAGTTCAGAACGGTTGGATTCAGTGGTTGCTGAGCCTAAAACAAAAACCCAACTCAGAAAGGATTTGATTGCAAAGGGTTATAACATATTTGATGTGATTGATGAGAAGACTAAAGATACCATTATCATGCAGCAATATTTTATGGCATTTTTAAAAAGTGGACCTACCAAGATTCAGAATGAGGAGGAGACTAAGCGTTTGCAAAAATTGCATTTGGAGCATTTAAAAAAGATGTACGATATGGGCTATGCGGACATTTCAGGGCCGTTTGGAGATGTTGGGGAAATTATGGGCATCACCATTTATAATGTTCCAACCTTAAAGATGGCGGATAGTTTGGCCAAATCTGATCCTTTGGTAAAAGCAGGAAGTTTAACAATTGAAATCCATCCTTGGTGGGCCCCTAAGGGGTATTCGTTAAGATAGATTGATAAGAAAACCACTGCGCTCAACAGTGGTTTTTTGGTAATAGGTCAGAATCTACCGTCCTAAATATATTATTGAGTTGAAAAAGCTTCTACTGTTTTCATGCTGTTTACGCTGTAGGTGTCTGAAACGGAAACCACAGCCTCTTCTAGCGCATCAGGAGTAACTTTAGCCTTATCGTATTCTACCATGGCCAAGTGTCTCTCAAAATCGACTGTAGCCGATTTCACACCTTCCATTTTTGCGATTTTCTTTTCAATGGTTTTTGCACACCCCATCACACAGGTCATGCCTTCAATACCAAACTCTGCCTTAGCAAAGGTTGCCTGTGGATCAAAGTTAACTTGTGAAGCCGCTTCAGGTTCTGCCATCTCTACAGTTTTAATCTCAGGTTGGGTGCTGTCTTTACAACTTACTGACACTAGCGCTAATGCTGATAACAATACAAATACTTTGACTGATTTCATGATCATCGGATTTAGGATTTTAAAAAGGAGTGCTTATAACACCCTCTTAAACATCAAAATTAATCAATTATGGGCTTAAGCAGTCAAAATTTAGAGATTTTAACTTTCAAAAATACCAGGCTTAATTTGATGAAGCGCACGGCAGCAGCAATACAGATCGCGGGTTATCCTTGAATATAAAGCATAAAAAAGCCTGAAGTAGGTCCTTCAGGCTTCTTTCAAATTAAATGGAGTAGGTATTAGTTGAAATCTGCTTTCATTACACCTTCGTTAACCCGATGGTTGGTAACATTCATCTTAATAACCTGTGGGCCTGTAGTTACAGACATGCTGTACGGATACATCATCTCTTTAACCGGCGAATAGTTGCCGTAATCTTCAACACTCGTAAAAGATTGACCTTGTGCTTCGATAGTTTTTTCAACTCTCACTAAATATCCTGTCTTGGCATCATAATAACGGAAAGAGTCTTTTCCGTTTTCCGTCACTTTAATTTTGTAAGCATCACTGCCATCAATACTGATCATGCTCTCTAAACTTAGAGCGCTCGGCTCGTAATACAATTCAGGGAAAATGGTATGTGAGGCTTTCTGATCTTTTATTTGCTCTTCGGTTAAATCCATCTTATTGCCTTGCTGCTCAGTATATCCCGTGGTACCGTTGAATTTCTGTTTCATGATTACTCCCATGCCGTCTATAGACATTTCCATAGAAGTTTTATTTGGTGTCATAGCTTTCATTTCGCCAACTGGAGAAAACGGAGCGCCTTCAATAGTCACATTTGCCGTAGTCCAAACAGACTTTACCGCTTTTGCTTTTTCTTTACCACCAACAGCTTTGAAATACGACTCTAAAACCGTAGCCGTAGTCACACCATCAGGAAGTGGTTTGCTAAATTTTGGTTTATCAACCGGGTTGGCATAAGTGTCAAAATACAAGATTGGAATGCCTGTTTTTTCAAGATTCTCCAACACATCAGCACCTTTACCAACAACTACAATTCGAGCGTTCTCTGGTTTAAAATAGGTATTGGCAACACGCTTTACATCTTCAGCAGTAACAGCATTTATTTTTTGTAAAAACGTTTCGTAAAAGTCTTTAGGCAAATTGTTCAATTTGATATTTAGTGCATATCTGGCCACGGTTTGTGGACTCTCTAAGGCCAATACAAAATCGCCTACATATTTTGCTTTTGCATTTCTCAAGGCTTCAGCTTCTACAGGTTCGTTTTTTATACGATTGATTTCTTTTAAGGTTTGCACCACGGCACTGTCCGTAACCATGTTTCTTACGGCTGTACTGGCGGTAAAACGACCAACATATTTGTCAGCATCTACACCAGAACGCGCGCCATAAGTATAGGCATGTTTCTCACGCAAATTCATATTCAGGTAACTTCCAAAGCCCCCGCCCAAAATTTTATTGGCTATCAACACCGCATGGTAATCAGGATGATTCATTTTTAAATTGACATTGTTAGTCAATAAAATGTTTGATTGAACAGCATTTGGCATATCCACAAAATTAATTTGTGTGTATTGCACATTTGGAGTGGCGTCTGGAACGTTGGTTTGCACGTTAACCGATTTTGTTGAATTTCCAAAACGTTTTTCAACTTGAGACTTGATGGTCTTAAAGTCGACATCGCCCACCACCACTAAATATGCATTGTTAGGATTGAAGTTTTCTTCATAAAATGCGCTGATATCCTGAAACGTGACATTATTAACAGTTTCTGTAGAAATAAACTCTCCGTATGGATGGTTTATGCCATAAGATAATGCATTACCTACACGTCCTGCAACGGCATCCACACTTTTTTCTTGAGATTTTAAGCCTTCAATAAGTCTTTCTTTTTCCTTTTTAAAT
The DNA here is from genome assembly GCF_007997285.1 of Gelidibacter salicanalis. GTDB lineage: Bacteria > Bacteroidota > Bacteroidia > Flavobacteriales > Flavobacteriaceae > Gelidibacter > Gelidibacter salicanalis. Next base: position 182,052 of record NZ_VORX01000003.1, on the reverse strand, counting down.
TCCTCTTCCACCAATAATGGGTGCATGGCAGCATCTGCCATTAGTTCTAAAATACGATCTGAATATTGAGAAAGTGCACTGGCATAAGCGCCAGAAGAATTAAAGCTCAATCGGGCTCCTAAAAAATCTATTTCTTCGTTAAATTTTTCTTTAGAGATTGAGGTCGTCCCGTTACCCATCATGCTGCCAACTAAACTAGAAACTCCAGCTTTTGCGCCTTCAGTTTCTGGTTTGTTATCAATGGTTAAGCTAAAGGATACTCTTGGCAATTTATGATTTTCTACGACCATCACCTTCATACCGTTTTTAAGGGTAAATTCTTGTGGCGATTTTAAATCGATTTTTGGAGCAGGTCCAGGTTGCGGTTGTTTTGAACGGTCAATTTGTGCATGTACAGAAAAAGCCATAAAAAACACCATTAAGAACGCTGATATATAAGTTTTCATATGATTCAATGTTTGTTAAATTTTAATTATAGGTCATCCTTTTTTGGAAGATAATCAAGTTCTACACGTTGGTTAGGACTTAAATATTTTTTAGCAACGTCTCTGATTTCTTCTCTCGTAATGGAACGGTAGATTTCAATTTCGCTATTGATTAGGTTGACATCACCCTTTAATAAGTAGTTTGTCGCTAAGTTTTCAGCAATCCCTTCCACGCTTGAATTGGAGTTGACATAACGGTTTTCAAATTGATTTTTCAGTTTTTGGTAATCCCGTTCTGAAATCAATTCTGTTTGTAATTTTGCAATTTCTTCATCCATTTCACTTAGTAAGGTATCTAAAGACACATCACCCAAAGGCAATGCCAATATAGCAAATACGCTATAGTCCATTTGCCCGATGTTTATGGCTTGTGCCTGAAGGGCCATCTTTTTCTCGTCGACTAATTTTTTGTAAAGTACTGAGCTCTTTCCACCACTTAAGTAGCTAGAAACCATATCTAAGATATAAGATTCACGTTCCTTAAACCCTGGGGTACGGTAAGCAGCAATAACTGCAGGAATTTGAATATTATTGTCGTAAGCCGTTGCTTTAATAGTTGTAGTAATTGGGGTTTCTTTAGCAAAATTTCTAACCACATCAGCTCCTCTAGGGATCGCACCAAAATAGTCTTTTACCATTTTTTTGGTTTTGGCTTTGTCAATGTCACCAGCAACTACCAATACGGCGTTGTTTGGAACATAGTATTTTTTGAAATAGGCTTGGAATTCCTCTAAAGTAGCGGCATCCAAATCTTCCATTTCACCAATATTTTTTTCTTTGTAAGGGTGCACGGAGAATAAGTTTTCTCCAATAGCTCCTAAGAATCCACCGTAGGGCGCATTGTCATAACGCAAGCGTTTCTCTTCTTTAACCACTTCATTTTGGGTATCTACACCAATTTGATTAATGATTGGGTGCATTAAACGCTCAGATTCCATCCATAATCCTAATTCTAAATTGTTTGATGGAAAGACTTCGTAATAATACGTTCGGTCTAAAGATGTATTGGCATTGTTGGTGCCTCCGTTAGAAGACACAACGTTAAACCATTCGCCTCGGGCAATATTTTGAGTGCCTTCAAATAACAAATGCTCAAAGAAATGGGCAAAACCGGTACGGTTGGGCTCAAAATCCTTTCCACCTACATCATACATCACAGAGGTAATAACTACGGGAGCGGAATTGTCTTGATGTAGGATCACGTGCAGTCCGTTGTCTAAATCAAACTCCTCAAATTCGACCTGTTGAGCATTGGCGAATCCGCCAAAAAACAGCAAAGAGGCCAAAGCGAATAAACGTTTTTTCATTGTTTTCTTTTTAATATTAATTAATATATAATGTAAGTAGCATCTTACTCAGTTTTGTTACACTATTGCTCAAAAACATGAATTGATCTTGGCAATAAAGTGGTTAAGATTGAAAATTACTCTTAAAAATTGTGTTTATAAAGATTTTTTTACGAATTTTAAGATTCATAAGTTTTAAATGGAATATCCATGAATAGATCTTTATCAGTCTCCTTAAAATATGGCTTATTCGTTGCGGCTAGTTTAATTACGTACTTCCTTATTCTAAGATTGTTTGATTTACACAATAACCCATGGTTACGGATGGCCAATGGACTTTTTATGGCCTCTGGAATCTATTTTGCCATTAAAAACTATAAATTCAAATTTAATTCTGACTTCACTTATGTTGACGGTTTTAAAACCGGTTTATTGACGGGGTTTATAGCCACAGGCTTCTTCGTGGTGTTTATGGCCATTTATATGTTTCATTTGGACACTGAATTTCCCAATACAATTCTGAAAACTTGGTTCGATAATACTAATCAAGGCGCCGGTATTCTCATTTTAATTGTATTGATGGAAGGTTTAGCGTCTACTGCGGTTTTGACTTTAATGTTTATGCAAATATTTAAAAAAAGCCAACACGTTGGTCAGCAGGAAGATTTAATAGATCATAAACCAAGACAAAAACCTTAAATTTCCAGGTCTACATTCCAATTCAACCCTCTCATCAGTTCAAATTGTATTATCATTAAAGTGACCATTAACCGTTATCACCTAGATCGCAGATTAAATAACAATGGCACAATTAAGAGCACAGAAGTCAATTTCGTAACTGAATTGAGTGCTGAAGTTTTAAAATTTTTCAGGCATTATTTATGATCTTAATCGATTCATAATTTCTAACACAGGATTTTTATAGATTTTATTTGCTTCTGGCGCTGAAAAACGTTTGTAGTTTAATTAATTAGGTGTATATTTGCACCCATTTTAGAACAAAAATTAACTAATTTAAACGTTACGCTATGTACGCAATTGTAGAGATAGCAGGGCAACAATTCAAAGTTGAAAAAGACCAAAAAGTGTTTGTTCACCGTTTAGCAACAGAAGAAGGAAAGACAGTGTCTTTCGATAATATTCTTTTGATTGGTGATGGTGATAACATTACTTTAGGCGCCCCAGCTATAGACGGAGCTCTTGTAGGAGCAAAAGTCTTAAGTCACCTTAAAGGTGATAAAGTTATCGTTTTCAAGAAGAAAAGACGTAAAGGTTACCGTGTGAAAAACGGTCATCGTCAAGCTCTTACTGAAATCGTTATTGAAAGCATTGTTGCTTCAGGAGCTAAAAAGGCTGAGAAAACTGAAAAAGCAAAGCCGGTAAAAGAAGCGAAAGCTGAAAAAGCTGCCCCAAAAGCAGCAGCAAAAAAATCAACTGGAAAAGCTGACGATTTGAAAAAAATCGAAGGAGCTGGACCTAAAGCCGCTGACGCATTAGTTGCAGCAGGTGTTGATACCTTTGCGAAATTAGCTGACATGAAACCAGAAGCTATCAGTGAAATTTTGACTGAAGCAAGTTCAAGATTGGCTCATATTGTAACTGACACTTGGCCAAAGCAAGCAAAATTAGCTGCTGACGGTAAATGGGATGAGTTACAAGTTTATCAAGAAAAATTAGATGGTGGTGTTGAAAAATAATTCAACCCATTAAGTATAACAAATTAAAACCTTAAGACAATGGCTCATAAAAAAGGAGTTGGTAGTTCTAAAAACGGTAGAGATTCAGAATCGAAACGCTTAGGTGTGAAGATTTTTGGTGGTCAAGCTGCTATTGCTGGAAATATCATCGTAAGACAAAGAGGCAATACACATCACCCAGGTGAAAATGTGTATGGTGGAAAAGATCACACTTTGCATGCACAAGTTGATGGTCTAGTCAAGTTTACAAAGAAGAAAGACAACAAGTCTTATGTGTCGATTGAACCGTTTGAGGTTTAATTTTCGCAGGTTCTTTTAGATATCAAAAAACCCTTTCTGTTTTCAGAAAGGGTTTTTTAGTTTGAAGACCTTAGAGATTTTAAAACCTCTAAGTTATTTTGTTAGTTATACAATCTGCATCTTCTTCAAGAGGAAACTCGCATTCATATTCTTACAAATGCCTGTTTTAAAGGTGTAGTCAAAGTACAGTTCGTCATCAATAATTTCCGCATCAAAATAATAATTCTTTACTTCTTCAAGTTCTTGTTCTATTTCGCATAAGCTTAAGTCGTGCGTGGCAATAATTCCCGTCGCGTCAGATGCCACCAATTTTTCAACAAACTTGCGCGATCCTATGGCTTTATCAGTACTATTGGTGCCTTTTAATATTTCATCTAAGATGATAAAATACGGCTCTTTTTGAATGGCGTCTACAATGAATTTTAAACGCGTTAATTCCGAAAAGAAGTAAGAGCTATCATCTGTAAGAGAATCGCTCGTACGCATGCTGGTAATGAGTTTTACAGGATTATAGTTACTCGACTTAGCACATACGGGCAAGCCAACGTTAGCCATCACAATATGTAGGGAAACGGTTCTCAAAAAGGTGCTTTTACCTGCCATATTCGCGCCCGTAACAATAAAAAACTGTTCGTTCTCTATCTTCAAGTCATTGTCCACACGCTTCTCAGTTTTTAATAACGGATGCCCTAAATCAACTGCATTGATCACATTTCGGTCAGAAGAAATTGTAGGAAAAACGTAATGCGGGTGATTAAAAGCATAATTACCTAAACTGTTATAGGCATCAAAAAAGGAGACGACTTCAAACCAATCTTCTACTTTATGTTTATAACCATTTAGCCATTGCTCTACTCTGTAGCTGTTTTTTAAATCCGTTAAGAAATACCCATTCCCAAAAACACTTGAGATCAGGTTGTTTCTATTATCTAAAGCATCTAAAGCTTGGCTAAATTTATTGAAAATGAGGGACGCCTGTTCGGATGCTGACTGAATTTGTTTCTGCTTAGCAATAAGTAATTCCGAAGTAAAGGTTTCATTCTCAATTTGTTTTAGGAGAAGTGCATACTGCTTAAAGGTGTCTTTTACTTTGTCCGTATGAAAGGCTAAATCGTTGATTTTCTTAAAATATATTCCGGTAATACCCAATCCTATAAATAACCAGTAAGCCAAAAATCCGGCACTTATAACTTTTAGAAAGAATAACGCGAATATGCTCAAAGTGCCGCCAAGAAATGCCCAAGGCATCCATTTCATAATTTTTGGAATGAACGTTTTGTGATCCTTTAACCAACTGATGATGTTATGTGCGGGAGTTTCTACTTTAATCAAACTAGCGGTGGCGGAGTACAATTGGCGCCATTCCGGTTTGGAGGCGAGTTCTTTAATGGCTTCCTGTCGGAGTACTATGTCATCAACCGCATTAGCCTTCAATTGGGCAGCCAATTGCTGGGTGCCTTCGTCAATAGCTGTTCTATTCAAAAATTGAAAAAAGGAGCCTCGTCCAAATAAATCGATATCCAAGCTATAGAAATGTAATGGATCTTGAGACGCCAAACCTTGATTCCGGTCATGAAAATTCCCAGCGCCAATGGCCAATTCCGTCTCATTGACATCTATAAGCGCTTTTTTGAGTGCTCTTTGCCCTTTTAGTTCGGTATATTTAGAGAGCAGGCCAACAAACACTAGAATGCCCACAATGGCGATTCCTGCGGCAAATTGCCAATTTGGAACAGCAAAGTAGAGGCCCACCGCAGTGAGAATAAACACGGCAATACGCAACGTACTTAAAAGAGTCATTTTTTTATACAGCGCGTTTGCCTCCGTTTGATAGCGCTCTACGTTTTGTTGGTAAAAGGTGGTGGGGTGATCCATAGGTATCATAATTTATCTAAAAGCGTATGCCGTCTAGAGTACTGAAAATTGAAATTACGGTTTTTACCGCTTTATTATAAAATTCAGGATGGATATTTTCGAAATCGTCAGTAGGCTTGTGGTAGTCTTTATGATCTGCGACTCCAAAATATAAAAAGGGAATATCTTTTTTATGGAACGGCGCGTGGTCAGAAGACATGGTCCAGTTCTGCAAGCCGTCCTTACCATCGTGACCCATCAAAAGGGCAAAATTTTCCGGGTTTTTATACTGGGAAATAACTTCTTTTAAAGTGTCATTATAGGCGGTTCCAACGGCATAAAGCTCATTGTTGTCACTCCGACTAATCATGTCCATATTGATGTTGAGCTTGATATTAGTTAAGGGCACTATTGAATTGTCCACAAAATGATGTGATCCGGCTAGTCCTAATTCTTCGGCATCAAAAGCAGCCAAAATAACCGAATGCTCGGGCGGATGCTTTTCAAAATACTCAGCAAACGCAAAGAGGGCGGCTGTGCCCGAAGCATCATCATCCGCACCATTATAAATCTGATTGTTTTTAATGCCTTCATGGTCATAATGCGCGCTGATCACAATATAGTCATCAGGATGTTGCGTGCCTTTGATCAGCCCTAAGACATTGACCCCATTATAAGTTTTGTCCCGAGCCGTAAATGAAAAAGGCTGCTGATAGTCTGGCACAAAAGGAAGCACCTGTAATCGAGAAAATTTTTCGATGATGTAATTCTTGGCTTTTTCGGCTCCAGGAGTCCCTGTGCGTCGGCCTTCAAAGGCATCAGACGATAGTGTTTTAATATGCACTAATAAACTGTCCGGACTAAAAAGATAGCGTTCCTGAATTGCGGTTTGTTGATCGGGTTTCGGTGCGCAAGACCCGAGCGTAAGACTAAGGACTGCAAAAAGTGTAAGCCACAATAAGTGCTTCATAAAGTATGGGGTTTAAAATATAAAGAAACAAAAAATCCCAATAAAGCATTGGGATTTTAATTGAAATTAATGACTTCCTAAGGGGGAAGTTGACTATAAGATTATCCTTTTAAGCTTGCCGCTAAATATTCGCGATTTAGTCGGGCAATATTTTCAAGGGAGATGCCTTTAGGACATTCTACTTCACAAGCTCCCGTATTGGTACAGTTACCAAAACCTTCTTCGTCCATTTGCTTTACCATGTTTAAAACACGTTCAGTAGCCTCAATTTTTCCTTGTGGCAACAACGCGAACTGAGACACCTTAGCACCGACAAATAACATGGCGGAAGAATTTACACAACTCGCAACACAGGCACCACAACCAATACAGGTAGCAGATTCGAATGCCGTGTCCGCATCGTGTTTATTCACCGGAATAGCATTGGCATCAATGGTATTCCCAGAAGTGTTCACAGAAATAAAACCACCCGCATGCTGAATACGGTCAAATGAGGTGCGATCTACAACCAAATCCCTAATCACCGGGAAGGCTGTAGCTCTAAACGGCTCAATGTGTATGGTATCACCGTCATTAAACATACGCATATGTAATTGACAAGTGGTAATTAAACGATCGGGTCCATGAGCTTCTCCATTAATGTATAAAGAGCACGTACCGCAGATACCTTCACGACAATCATGATCAAATGCTACTGGTTCTTCGCCTTTATTGATGAGTTGTTCATTTAAAACGTCCAACATTTCTAGGAAAGACATATCGCCTTCAATACCATCAATTTGGTAATCTACTAGCTTTCCTTTGGTGTCAGCGTTTTTTTGACGCCATATTTTTAATGTTAGCTTCATGCCTTCAATATTAAGTTATTAAGTAATTGAGAGATTGTGTTATTAGGTAACTCAAAATTCAATTGTCTATTTTTCTTTTTGTGTCTTAAGATATTTAATGTAGCCATTAAGTATCAAAAGTGTTTTACTGTGAATGGTCCGTAAATCGTTTAAAGTATCTATGGAAATGTAATTTTCATCGAAAGCTACAATGCCATGGTCTAAAGTTTCAAATAATGAACCTCGTGCAATTCTGCAAAATTGTATGTTTTCCTGATAATGAAATCTACCATAACCTTAAGCAATATTGTTTCCAACTGAACGCGATGATCGCCTTATTTGATCAATTAATACGTACTTTTCAGAACTTGGTAATTTTGAGATGACTGCATTACTAACAAATAGTCTTAGACTTCGCGCTTCTTTCCAGCACGCTAGTTCTTCAAAAGATCTATAATTGTCCATGTCATGACCTTAATAACTCAATCTCTCAATAATTTATTTATAACTTCTCTCTTTCACTTCAATATTCTCGTACTCTAATTCTTCCTTATGAAGGATCGCATCTTTAGGTTCTCCTTGAAATTCCCATGCTGCAACATATTGAAATTCTGGACGTCTTAAGGCTTCACCCTCTTCAGTCTGGTATTCTTCTCTAAAGTGACCACCAGCTGATTCTTCTCTTTGTAACGCATCTTTGGCAAATAACTCCCCTAATTCGAGGTAATCCGCTACGCGCATTGCTTTTGCCAGTTCCTCATTAAATTCATTTTGCGTTCCTGGGACTCTAACATCCTTCCAGAATTCCTTACGAAGTTCTGCAATCTCCACTATAGCTTCTTGTAAGCCTTGGGCATTACGAGCCATTCCACATTTGTCCCACATGATTTTTCCAAGTCGTTTATGGAAATGGTCTACAGAATGTGTCCCTTTATTATTGATCAAGTGGTCTAAACTGTCTGTAACATTTTTCTCTGCTTGATCAAATTCTGGTGAATTGGTCGGAATTTTTCCTGTACGAATATCTTTTGATAAATAATCACCAATAGTATATGGCAATACAAAATAGCCATCTGCCAAACCTTGCATCAATGCCGAAGCACCAAGACGGTTAGCACCATGGTCAGAAAAGTTGGCTTCTCCAATACAATATAAACCTGGTACGTTGGTCATCAAGTTGTAATCTACCCAAAGTCCACCCATGGTATAATGCACCGCAGGATAAATCATCATTGGCATTTCATACGGGTTTTGATCTACGATTTTTTCGTACATCTGGAATAGGTTACCATATTTCTCTCTGATAACTTCTTGTCCTAAGCGTTTGACTAAAACGGCATCATCTTCATTTAAACCTCTTACGTGTGCACGTTCCTTTCCGTAACGTTGAATGGCGGACGCGAAATCTAAATAAACAGCTTCACCGGTTTTATTAACACCATAACCTGCATCGCAACGTTCTTTTGCGGCACGGGAGGCGACATCACGAGGGACTAAGTTCCCGAATGCTGGGTAACGACGCTCTAAGTAATAATCTCTATTTTCTTCAGGAATCGCAGTCGCTTTTAATTTTCCTTCTCTAATAGCCAATACATCATCCATGTTTTTTGGTACCCAAATACGTCCGTCATTACGGAGTGATTCAGACATCAAAGTCAGTTTTGATTGATGGTCTCCAGAAACTGGAATACAGGTTGGGTGAATTTGTGTGTAACATGGGTTTGCAAAAAAGGCACCACGTTTGTGTGCTTTCCAGGCTGCCGTGACGTTACTTCCCATTGCGTTGGTAGACAAGAAGAATACGTTTCCGTAACCTCCAGTTCCTAAAACCACAGCATGGGCAGAATGACGCTCAATCTCTCCAGTAATTAAATTTCTTGCGATAATTCCTCTAGCTTTTCCTCCAACTACAACAACGTCTAACATTTCGTGACGGTTGTACATTTGGATTTTACCACGACCAATTTGGCGGTTCATGGCAGAATAAGCGCCTAATAATAATTGTTGTCCTGTTTGTCCGGCAGCATAAAATGTTCTTGAGACAAGCACCCCACCAAAAGATCGATTGTCTAAATAACCACCATATTCACGTGCAAAAGGAACCCCTTGTGCCACACATTGATCAATAATATTAGCAGATACTTCTGCCAATCGGTACACGTTTGCTTCACGAGAGCGGTAATCGCCACCTTTGACAGTATCATAAAATAAACGGTAAGTTGAATCCCCATCGCCCTGATAGTTTTTGGCAGCATTAATTCCCCCTTGTGCAGCAATAGAGTGCGCACGACGCGGTGAATCTTGAAAACAAAATGCTTTTACGTTATAGCCTAATTCTGCTAAAGTTGCAGCGGCAGAACCTCCAGCCAAACCTGTACCAACAACAATAACATCAATGTTACGTTTGTTAGCGGGATTGACAAGGTCAATATTGTTTTTATAGTTGGTCCACTTGTCCGCCAGTGGGCCTTCAGGTATTTTTGAATCTAAAGCCATATTAGATATTTTTTAGTAATTAAAATGATGATAAAGTGCGATGAAAATAAATCCTAATGGGATAATGATTGCATACGCCTTACCAAATCCTCTTAATCCTCTTGTATATTTATTGTTGGCTCCTACCGATTGAAATGCGGAACTGAACCCGTGTAATAAGTGTAATGCTAAAAACACAAATGCCAGACAATAAAGCGCCACGCGCCACACATCTACAAATTTGTGTTGCAATTCTTCAAAATAGCGGTATTCGCCATCAATCATTCCAGACATGTCGCCTTCAATGAATTTGGTGTTGATCTCCGGTAACCAGAAATCGTAAAAATGGAGTCCTAAGAACAATAAAATGGCACCACCAGTCCAAATCATGTTTCTACTCATCCAAGTAGAATTGGCGTTGCCGTTGTTTTTAACGTAGGCAATTTTTCGTGCATTTCTGTTTCTAATTTCCAAAATCATTCCCATCACAAAGTGAAAAATGACACCCAAAATTAAAATGGGTTGGAAAATATATTGCACTACCCAAAAGGTTCCCATAAAATGAGACGCCTCATTAAATGTGTCTGCACTGAAGACCGATAGGATATTAATTGCAAAATGTTGTACTAAGAAAATCATGAGGAAGAATGCCGAAAGCGCCATGGCAAACTTTCTTCCAATTGAAGAATTTAAAATTCCGCTCATCTTTTGAAGGTTAGTTTAATGTTAGGCAAAGATACACTTCAATCGTTTGAAAGCCAAAAAATAGAACTATTTCTACTTATTTGGAATCATTTTAATTAAAAATTAAAACGTGGATTTACAATGGTATTATAAATAGAACCAAAGGAATAACTCAACCCTATATTGAAATAATAATTATACCCTGATTGCAATTGCTGTTGCTGTAACAACAATTCTTCTAAGGAAACGTCTCCAGCGGGCAGATTGATCTGATTTCGGGTAATGCCGTAATTGCCGCTAAGATTTAAATTAAAACCCTTAAACAATCGGATACTCGTGCCTAAATAAAAGGTCAGCGAATTGAGACTTGTGTCGTGCATATATTGCTCAAAGGAGGCTTCGCCATAAATGTTACCCCATTTTTGGTTGACACTTCCTCCTAATTTTAATTCATGTTCCCACAGGTATTCATTTTCTTTGGCATAAACTGATCGCTGAATATAGTTGTTGTAGACGATGCCATTAGAATACGTTAAGGCTAGTTGTTTTTTTGCAGAAACTGAATAGTTGAAAAAATTGTATTCTATGGCAGGCTTAAACTCCCAGTAAAACTCCTTGTTGCTATACATCGAGGATCCTAAGTTGGCAAACGCCCCCGCTGACCAATGGCCGCTGATACTTATGATATCACTAACGTAAAAGTATTTTGAATTTCGCTTAGAAATGATGTCAGTGCCATCATAACTAAAGGTGGATTGATTCTCGCTAAAACCGGCCCTAAATGAAAACTTATTTGCTTCGGTAACACGTTTTGAAGTTGCATTTACACTAAAACTGCTGAATGTGCTCGATTCTTCACCACTAAAATAACCAAAAATGTCCGCTCCAAAAACCCAGTAATCCCAAGGATCTTTAATGCTGGCATTTGTTACTTCATTTTCTTGAGGTTTTTTGATGGTAATTGAAAGATGTTCTGTATCTCCTTTTTTCATCCAATATCTCACCAATCCTAAACTTATGAATTTTAATATTTTATTTCTGATAATGTCCTCGGTCATATCGGAATCGGTAGAAAAAATGACCTGCTCCTGAAGATCTTTATAGCTCCTTTGGCCTATAAAATCAATCACATATTCGCTGCCACCACTGCCATTGGTTTGGCGGGTAAAGAAAAGATGAACATCCGCAAACTTCTGATCGCGCACAAACTCGACATGGGTTAAATTTTGTTTGATAAACGTATTATCACAAGTGTTACAATCTAGATACAATTTGAGATCTTTGGAATCTTGAGAAAAAACAAAAGAAGTAATAATTAAACAGAGTACAGTGAAGGCAGATTTTATCATAGTAATTGGCGATTATAGTGGTATAGTCGTAAAATAATCGCGTGCGAGAATTTACATATTTGTCTGCATCTTCATTAGCACTTCCATCCCTAACTTTCCAGAAAGATATAAAATTAAATAAAATAATTTTTCTTTGATTTTATATATTTTATAATGCGGTCAAAATGTTTTGTATTCCATTCCTCCTTAAATCAGAAAAAACCAAGGATCATAGTCTGTGTAATCCTTTAAAATTAATTTTCAAAAATTTTCAAAATGTATCTTATTATTATGAACTATAGACGGTAAAATGGCGAAGTAGAGGTTAAAAGTTTCATAAAGACGCAGTAGATTTTTTTAAGCAACCCGAAAACTGTAATTTTGAAAAAACTACACATTATGAAATACGATCAAATAGACCGCAAACTTTTTATAAAAAACCGCAAGAACTTTATGGCTCAGATGAAGCCAAGTAGTTTAGCGGTTTTTAACTCTAACGATATTTATCCAGTTAGTGCAGATAGTACGATGCCATTTCAGCAACATCGCGACATTTATTACTTGAGTGGAGTAGATCAGGAAGAAAGCATCTTGGTGCTTTTCCCGGATTGTCCTAAAGAAAACCATCGTGAGATATTATTTTTAAAAGAGACCAATGATCATATTGCAGTTTGGGAAGGTGAAAAACTCACCAAAGAAGCAGCGTTTGAAACCTCAGGGGTTAAAACCGTGTATTGGTTAAAAGATATGGAGAAGGTCATGTTTGAATTGATGACCCAATGTGATACGGTGTATATCAATACCAATGAACACTACCGTGCCAATGTTGAGACTGAAACCCGCGAAGATCGCTATACCAAATGGTTAAAGCAGAAATATCCTGCGCATGCTGTAGCGAAAAGTAATCCAATTTTGCAGCGTTTACGTTCGGTTAAAGATCCTATAGAGATTGACTTAATGCAAAAAGCCTGTAATATTACTGAGAAAGGGTTTAGAAGACTTCTTGATTTTGTCAAACCTGGAGTTTGGGAATATGAGATTGAAGCCGAATTGATGCACGAATTTTTGCGCAACCGCTCCAAGGGGTTTGCGTATACTCCCATTATTGCGGCGGGCAACAATGCGAATGTGTTGCATTATGTAGTTAATAATCAACAATGTAAAGACGGCGATTTAATTTTGTTGGATGTTGGGGCTGAATATGCCAATTATTCAAGTGATATGACGCGTACCATTCCTGTAGGCGGAAGATTCTCAAAGCGTCAGAAGGAAGTTTACAATGCGGTAAATCACGTTAAAAAAGAGGCGTCCAAATTATTGGTTCCAGGCACGGATTGGGCAGAGTACCACAAGGAAGTTGGCGCAATGATGACTTCTGAATTGTTGAGTCTAAAATTATTGGATAAAGCTGATGTTCAAAATGAAGATAAAGATTGGCCAGCTTATAAAAAATACTTTATGCATGGTACCAGCCACAACATCGGATTGGACACGCATGATTACGGTATTTTGACGGAGCCGATGCAAGAAAACATGGTATTTACGGTTGAGCCGGGAATTTATATTCCAGAGGAAAAATTCGGAGTGAGATTGGAGGATGATTTGGTCATTCAAAAATCAGGAGAGCCGTTTAACTTGATGGGAAATATTCCTATTGAAGTGGACGAGATTGAAGACATTATGAATTCATAAATAATAATAGAGGCACTTGAAAAAGTGCCTCTATTATTTTTAATTGATGTCTGAGTTAGGCCGGCACCAAATGAAATACATAGCGGTTAAGTTTTCTTAAGGTCTCCACCTTATCACTAGTATTGATCAGCAGCGAAATGTTATTATTACTACCGCCGTAAGAAATCATCCGGACATTCACATCTTGCAGAATCTGGAACAGTTTAGGAGTGTCAGCATGATACACAATATGGTTGCCCACCAAACAAACAATGGTTCTAAATTCATCAACTTCAACCATCGCAAATTTTTCTAATTCTTCAACAATGCCAGATAGATTTTTGGTGTCGTCTATAGTGAGCGAAACCGCAATTTCTGAAGTCGTAATCATATCGATAGACGTTTCGTATTTCTCAAAAATTTCAAATACTTTCTTTAGGAAACCGTGTGCCAAAAGCATTCTGGCAGATTTTATTTTAATGGCCGTAATCCCATCTTTGGCAGCTATGGCTTTGATACCTTCGCCATGAATAGCGTTGGTAATTAAGGTGCCGTGGGACGATGGAGATAATGTATTTTTTAATCGCACAGGAATATCCAGTTCTCTAACAGGCATCACGGTTTGAGGGTGTAGAATTTTAGCGCCAAAATACGCCAACTCCGCAGCCTCGTCAAACGATAAGTTGGAAATGGCATGGGTATCTGGTACAAAACGCGGATCGTTATTATGGAAGCCGTCAATATCCGTCCAGATTTGTACTTCACTAGCGTTTAGCGCCGCACCGATAATTGTTGCGGTATAATCACTCCCCCCACGTTGTAAATTGGCTACTTGGCCATCAGCATCCAAACATATAAAGCCTTGGGTGATGTAAATGTCTGCGTCTGGTTGTTGGTCAATACTGCGGTTAAAATTTTGACGGATATAAAAATTATCCGGTTCGTTAAATTTATCAATTCGCATAAATTCTAAGGCGGGCAGTAAGCACGCTTTTAAGCCTTCTTGTTTTAAAAAACGACTGAAGATAAATGTAGAGAGCAATTCGCCTTGGGAAATGATTTTATTGCTTAACAAGGGGGAGTAGTTGGTGTTGACAGCAGTCTTTAATGAGGCAAAAATAGTGTTGACATAGGTCTGCACTTCAAGTTTTATGGCGGCGTTAGTAATTAAATTCTGCACTGTTTGGGTGTAGGTGGTGTGCAAATCAGAAATGAGATCGATGGCGTTGTCCAATTCCTTGAATTTAATACATTCTGAAATTGTAACCAAGGTATTGGTAGTCCCTGACATGGCAGAGAGCACCACAACTTTACGTTGACCATCATTAATGATATTTTTGACATTGGTCATGTTTTCAATCGAGCCAACAGAGGTGCCTCCAAATTTTAATACAAGCATAATAGTATAAATTTTAATCGAGCGAAAATAGAAGCTGTCCATCACATATCCATAGAAATTAAAATTTTTGACTAATTTTACACAAAATGTTATATAATTAACAAATGAAAACCATTGCTGCTTGCGTTCAAGAGCTATTATTAGCCCAACCATTTTTGGAAGAGGCCATTTCACGCGGCATCATCAACTATTCGGCTTTGGCTGAAGAACTGGCGCCAACGATTAGCAATCTGCTCAAAAAGCCGGTGAAAGAGGGAGCGGTCATGATGGCTTTGCGCCGTTACCAACCGCCCATAGATCTTGGGAGTTCGTTAAAATTGAAGCGTGTCCTACAAAATCTGGGTGATATCACCGTGCGCTCCAATCTTACCGATTTTACATTTCAGAATTCCAAAACCCTAATCCATAGCCACTCAAAAATTATGCGCGAGATGGACGGCATGTCCAATGTGTTTTATGCATTTACAAGGGGTATTTATGAAAGCAATATCATTATTTCCTCCGCTCAGCGATTGGACGTCCTGAAGAGTTTTCAATTTGAAGTGTTGCTTGGAGAGAAAGCAGAACTCTCAGCAATCACCATCAGTTTGCCATCAGACAATAGCAAAGTAACCGGGCTTTATTATCAGATATTTAAACGGTTGGCTTGGGAAGGGATTGCGCTTTATGAGGTTGTTTCCACTACTAACGAATTTACAATTCTTGTTGAGGATGACGTGGTAGACCGTGCATTTTCAGTTATGAAGCGTTTGAAGGATTAAAATGGCGATACATGTTGAGTAGCATGAACATAAGTATGGAAGGAATAATCCATCCCAAATTATAAGAGGCGAGAGGAATGGCATTAATAATGGATGTTAAACCTTCAGATGGCGCCAAAATCTTCAGAAAATCTGGAATGCTAAAGATAAAAGCGGTAATCACTACACTTTTAAACACCAAGGCTGAGGCCCATTTTTCAGGTATGACGTTCAATAAAATCAAAATAATGGTGATTGGATAAATAAACATCAGGGCAGGGATAGCTACATCTATAATGTATTTCACGTCAAATTGGCCCATTACAATGCCCATTAAACTCCCAATGATGGCCGTGATGGTATAAACGGTTTTCGAGTTGTGAAACAAGCCCTTTAAATAATCTGCCGTACCAGTTACAATACCCACGGCAGTGGTGAAACAGGCCAAGGCAATAAGAACGCTTAATAAACTTGCTCCCGCTGTTCCCAAAGTTTTGTGTCCCAAACCTAATAATAAAGCCGATCGTGATACATCTTCCGGGAACTCTGTATTGTGCAATGCACCAATTAAAATTAGGCCCGTATAAATGATGAACAAACCAAAGCCAGCCAATAAGCCAGCTTTAAATATAAGTTGCTGTTTGTCTGCAGCGGGACTGGAATTTTTTAAATTTATGGAGATGATCAGCACCGCACCAACAACCATTGCGGCAATGGCATCAAAGGTTTGGTACCCTTCCAAAACACCATCCACCAATGGTGTGCTAAAACGGGTAGGTTGCACTGCACCTGGCGATGCGAAAATAGCAATCCCGATAATGGCCAATAAAATCATGATGATGATGGGCGTGAGATACTTGCCTAATAAATCCAACACTTTGGAGCGATTCATCACAAAAATAAAAACCAGAATAAAATAAATGCTGCTCGTTAAAAGACTGCTGCTATTAAAGAAAGGAGCAATGGCCATTTCGTGAGTTACCGAGGCAGTTCTAGGACCGGGAAGCAGTAAGCAAATGCCGTACACGATAAAGCAATAAACAACGCTGAAAATTGGTGATACTTTTTTGCCAAAATCGTACATGGTGCCTTGTAATCTGGCGTGGGCCACGATGCCTAAAATAGGGATAATCACAGCGGTAATAACGAAACCTATGGTGATCAATAACCATGCTTCTCCGGCCTGAAATCCTAAGAATGGCGGCAATATTAAGTTTCCAGCTCCAAAAAACATTGAGAACAATGCGAAACCAGTAATAAAGATGTCTTTACTTTTATTCATAGTGCATAATCTTATTTTGATAGCCAACACCTTAAGGTCAACTAAAGACTAAAACATATATTTGCCGAATATAGATGAAATATGAGATTAGAGTACAAAGACATTCCAGTTTTTTATCAGGATCAAGGCCAAGGAGTACCAGTGGTATTGCTACATGGATTTCTGGAAACTTCAGTAATGTGGCAGGAGTTGATTCCCACCCTTACTAAAAACTACCGCGTAATTACCATTGATCTTTTAGGACATGGCGCCACCGGGTGTTTGGGTTATCTCCATACGATGGAGCAGATGGCCGAGGCAGTTCAAGCAGTATTGAACCATTTAAAAATTGAACAATTAGTGATAATCGGACATTCCATGGGAGGCTATGTGGCTTTAGCGCTGGCGGAAGCCTATCCCAAAAGCGTGGCGAAGTTGTGCTTGATGAACTCGTCGCCGTTTGCTGATTCTCCAGAAAAGCAGAACAATAGAGATCGGGCAATTGAGGCGGTCAAATACAATCACAAAAATTTTATCAGAATGTCAATTGGCAATTTGTTCAGTCCCGATAATCGCGAACAGTTTGACGGAGAAATTGAGCGTATTAAGATGGTGGCCATGGGTTTACCCGTTCAGGGGATCGTCGCGGCTTTGGAAGGGATGAAAATACGCGAGGATAGAAGTGCGTTGCTCAAAAAATTAACGGTTCCAAAATTGGCCATTCTTGGGCGTAAAGACCCTGTTTTAGAGTATGATTCAGTAAGCGAAGAGTTAAAGTCTCTAAATGTTGAAATTATCGATTTTCCTGACGGACACATGTCTTATATTGAAAATAAAGAAGAATTAACTTACCATATTATGCGGTTTATCGAAAAATAATGTTCTTTGGCGTCTTTTTCTGATATTTTTTTCTAAGTTAGTCTGCTCTAACCCAGACCACCATGAAAACTACGAAAAATGTTGCGGCCCCGTTACAATTGTATTGTTACCTTTTTGGTCATAACTATAAGGTTACAAAAAACGTCACTTCATACGTCAAGGAATATACCTGCGGATGTTGTAAAAAACAACTGACCACTAATAGTAATGGCGATTTGACCGAGTTGACCCCAAAGTTTAAGGAAATCAATTCCATATTAGAGGAGATGTATAGCCGCCGATTGGAACGTTCAGGAGCGCATGTCTTTAATGCTTCGGCCTATTAACCTCAACGGATATAAAAACCGCAAATTACCTGTTTGTAATTACGTCCTCTGTACTTTTGAAAATGTCAGTTTTATTACTATTTGTAATCTTTCATTTATTACAATCTTAACACATAATTTTTTCGAAATTCATTCGTTTTGGTTATCATGTGGAAGTTGTAAAAAAATTGAGTTTTGAAAAATTTATATTGCAGATTATTTAATCACGATTTGATTATAAAAAACGAAATTACAAAGTTCGTTAAAGAATATACCTGTTCACAGTGTGGCAAACATTACACCACCAGTGATCAAGGAGAGCTGATTCCGTTAACCGATAAGCGACGCGAGATCAACAAGACTTTAAAAGTGCTCTATAATAAACGAAAGAAATTGAAACAGCCGGTTTATTGATCATTTAGGGCGTTCCAGCCTTTGGCAATGATAGGGACCAATGTTTCGCCACGGGTTACTAAATGCATTCCGCGTTCCTTTTCCGTGATATACCCAATAACAGTTAAATTCGGGTTGCCTTTTATTTTAGGGAAATCCTCTTGAGAAATGGTCATTAATAATTCGTAGTCTTCACCCCCGTTAAGTGCAATGGTCGTACTGTCCAGATTAAACTCTTCGCAGGTAGAAATTACTTGCGGGTCTAAAGGAATTTTATCTTCATACAGTTCAGCCCCTACATTACTTTGTTTGCATAAATGGATAATTTCAGAAGAAAGCCCGTCGCTAATATCAATCATAGAAGTAGGCTTCACCTTTAACTCTTTCAACAATTTAACAATATCCTTACGCGCCTCCGGTTTTAATTGGCGTTCTACGATATAGGTGTACGGATCTAAATCCGGTTGGTTGTTTGGGTTCACCTTAAAGACTTCCTTCTCCCGTTGCAACACCTGAAAGCCCATATATGCCGCACCTAAATCGCCAGTAACCACCAATAAATCATTAGGTTTGGCACCACTTCTATACACCACATCCTTTTTGTTGACCTCTCCAATAGCGGTCACTGAAATTATTAAACCGGTAGTGGATGACGTGGTGTCTCCACCAACAATATCAATATCATATAATGTCGCTGCCGCTTCAAACCCGGCGTACAATTCTTCTATGGCTTCCAGCGGAAACCTGTTGGAGACAGCAATTGATACGGTCACCTGACTTGCAGTCGCGTTCATCGCATAGATGTCTGATAGATTTACCATAATCGCTTTATAGCCTAAATGCTTAAGTGGCATATAGCTGAGATCAAAATGAACGTGTTCTACCAATAAATCGGTGCTGACGACCACATGTTTTGATTTAAAATCCAAAACAGCAGCATCATCGCCAATCCCTTTTACGGTCGATTTTTGAGTAATTTCAATATGTTTGGTCAAATGGTCAATCAGTCCAAATTCACCCAAGTCAGCCAAGGACGTACGTTGTTGGTTTTTATCTTCTATCATAACTGCAAATTTATCAATTAGCCCAGTAATACAAGCGTTTTTATCGTAAAATTATTATACCCATCATCTGTATTATGCTATCCTACCATTTACTAATATAATGATTGGTTGTATGGTAAAACACTTCTTAAGTTGTATATTTGTAGACTATTTAGAAATAATCTATATAACGAATGATAAAAGTATCTGAAACAGCGAAAAAGAAGCTCGTTGAACTAATGACTGAAGACGGCTATAACACGTCAACCGACTTTGTACGCGTTGCTGTAAAAAGTGGTGGTTGTTCGGGTTTATCATATGATTTGAAGTTTGACAAATCACAAGATAATGAGGATAAAATTTTCGAAGATAATGGCGTCAGAATTATTGTCGACAAGAAGAGCTTTTTATACCTAATTGGTACAACCCTGGAATATTCCGGTGGGTTGAACGGTGCGGGCTTTGTTTTTAACAATCCAAATGCCAATCGTACCTGCGGATGTGGGGAATCATTTTCCCTTTAAATCCCTCCAATCTTCCAGAACGGAAGGCGTTGAATAATTAATGAAAATGACATGACGAAATACACAGAAGACGATTTAAGAGAAGAATTAAAAACCAAGGAATACGAATATGGTTTTTACACAGATATTGAGTCTGACACGTTTCCTATTGGTTTAAATGAAGATGTCGTTCGCGCGATCTCATTGAAGAAAGAAGAGCCAGAATGGATGACAGACTGGCGTTTGGAAGCGTTCCGTGCTTGGGAAGAAATGATTGAGCCAGAGTGGGCCAACGTTAATTACGTAAAACCAGATTTTCAATCTATTTCTTACTATTCTGCTCCCAATACAAAACCGAAATATGACAGTTTGGATGAGGTTGACCCGGAATTGCTAGAAACCTTTAAAAAACTAGGAATTTCTCTTGATGAGCAAAAAGCTTTGGCAGGTGTTGCAATGGACGTGGTGATTGACTCCGTTTCTGTAGCGACCACTTTTAAGAAAACTCTTAATGAGAAAGGAATTATTTTCTGCTCGATGAGTGAGGCTATTAAAGAGCATCCTGAACTGGTCAGAAAACATATTGGTACTGTAGTACCTCAAAAGGACAATTTTTACGCCGCTTTAAACTCGGCAGTATTTAGTGACGGTAGTTTCTGTTACATCCCTAAAGGCGTACGTTGCCCAATGGAATTGTCCACCTATTTCCGAATCAATCAAGCCAACACAGGTCAATTTGAACGGACCTTGGTTATTGCCGATGAAGGTAGTTATGTAAGCTATTTGGAAGGTTGTACCGCACCAAGTAGAGATGAAAATCAGTTGCACGCCGCAGTGGTAGAATTGATTGCCATGGATGACGCTGAAATTAAATATTCAACCGTTCAGAACTGGTTCCCAGGAAACTCAGAAGGCAAGGGTGGGGTTTTTAACTTCGTTACTAAAAGAGGCTTGTGTGAGAAAAATGCTAAAATCTCTTGGACACAGGTAGAAACGGGTTCTGCCATTACCTGGAAGTACCCAAGTTGTATCTTAAAAGGAGATAATTCAGTAGGCGAATTTTATTCTATAGCAGTGACTAATAATTACCAGCAAGCGGATACCGGAACTAAAATGATCCATTTGGGTAAAAACACCAAATCGACCATTATTTCCAAAGGAATTTCTGCAGGTAAATCTCAAAACTCGTATAGAGGTTTGGTTCAAATTAGCGCTAGAGCTGAGAATGCACGTAATTTCTCGCAGTGTGATAGTTTACTGATGGGGAATGATTGTGGCGCGCATACCTTCCCTTATATTGAAGTGAAGAACAAATCATCAATCATTGAACACGAGGCAACTACTAGTAAAATTGGTGAAGACCAGATTTTTTACTGTAACCAACGTGGCATTGATACTGAAAAAGCCATTGCCTTAATTGTGAATGGTTTTAGTAAAGAAGTTTTGAATAAGCTTCCAATGGAATTTGCTGTAGAAGCACAAAAATTATTGGAGATTAGTTTAGAAGGTTCTGTCGGGTAAGCTAACCGTATAGACTAAATTAAAAAGTACACTAAATAAAAATATAATAGTCAAATTCTGAATTCAACCTTCAGAATTTGGTCCCAGACGATCGGGATAATCATTGAAAGTTAAATCATATGTTGAAAATTAACAATTTGCACGCAAGTGTTGAAGATAAGGCCATCTTAAGAGGCATTAATTTAGAAGTGAAAGCCGGTGAGGTTCATGCCATCATGGGGCCAAACGGTTCTGGTAAAAGTACCTTGGCATCTGTAATCGCGGGTAAGGAAGAATATGAAATGACCGACGGAGAAATCTTGTTGGAAAATGAAAACATTAACGAGATGGCTCCAGAAGAGCGTGCTCACAAAGGTATTTTCTTGTCTTTCCAGTATCCCATAGAAATCCCGGGTGTATCCGTAACCAATTTCATGAAAACGGCAATTAATGAAACCCGTAAGGCCAAAGGTCTTCCGGATATGCCAGCAAATGAGATGTTGAAAATGATCCGTGAGAAATCTGAAATGCTAGAGATTGACCGTAAATTTTTATCTAGATCATTAAACGAAGGGTTTTCAGGTGGCGAAAAAAAGCGTAATGAAATTTTCCAAATGGCCATGTTGGAGCCAAAATTAGCCATCCTTGATGAAACGGATTCTGGTTTAGATATCGATGCTTTGCGCATTGTGGCTAACGGCGTCAATAAATTGAGAAGTAAGGATAATGCAGTGATCGTGATTACGCATTACCAGCGTTTATTAGATCATATCGTCCCTGATTTTGTTCATGTATTGTTTGAAGGACGCATTGTGAAATCTGGTGGTAAAGAATTGGCACATGAGCTTGAAGAAAAAGGCTACGACTGGATTAAGGAAGAAGTGAACGCATAATTTAAGTATGCAGTACACAGTAATCAGTCTGCAGGGACTGTCAACTGAAAACTGCCAACTGAAGACTGAAAAAATGGAATTAAAAGAAAAACTCATAGCCTCATTTATGGCATTCGAAAATCTAGTGGATATCGATTTGCCTGTTCATGATGTGCGTAGTGAAGCAATCAAAGAATTTGAAACCCAAGGATTTCCTTCCAAACGTGATGAAGCGTGGAAATACACCTCTTTAAATAGTATTTTAAAGCACGATTATAGCGTGTTTCCAAAACGGGACAATCACATTGATTATAATGATATCAAAAAATATTTCATTCACGATATTGACACTTATAAGATTGTCTTTATCGATGGGAAGTATTCTTCGCATCTCTCTGAAACCACGCATGATGGTATTGATGTGTGCTTGATGTCATCGGCATTGACCAAAACCAAATACAGGTTGATTATTGAAAATTATTTCAATAAGATCGCTACCAAAGATAGTTTAACCTCATTAAATACGGCGTTTTCACAAGAGGGTGCTTACATTCATATTCCTAAGAATAAATTGGTTGCAAAACCAATTCAGATTGTTCATTTTTCAACCGGAAACGAAGCAGCGCTCTTAGTGCAACCACGTAACTTGATTGTGGTGGATGAAAATTCGCACGTTCAAATCATCGAGCGTCATCAAAGTTTGACCCAAAATCCGGTGTTGACTAATAGTGTTACCGAGATTTTTGCCAACAAACGTGCTATTGTAGATTACTACAAAATCCAGAATGACAATGAAAATGCCTCACTAATTGATAGCACCTTCGTCAATCAGAAACAAGAAAGTTTTGCATCGGTACATACGTTTTCTTTTGGAGGGAAATTGACCCGTAACAACTTAAATTTCTATCAAAATGGAGAACGTATAGATTCAACCATGAAGGGCATCACCATTATTGGGAATAAACAACATGTTGATCATAACACCCTAGTACATCATATTGAACCAAACTGCGAAAGTCACCAGGATTACAAAGGCATTTATGCTGATAGTAGTACAGGCGTGTTTAATGGTAAGGTTTTAGTAGACAAGGATGCGCAAAAAACGAATGCATTTCAGGCCAACAATAATATTTTGTTGAGTGATAAAGCGAGCATTAACACCAAGCCGCAATTAGAGATTTTTGCTGATGATGTGAAGTGTTCTCATGGGTGTACAATTGGACAATTGGATGAAAGTGCCATGTTTTACATGCAATCTAGAGGTATTCCTGAGAAAGAAGCCAAAGCATTGTTGATGTTTGCCTTTAGTAACAATGTGATGAACTCAGTTAAAATTCCTGAGATCAAGCAGCGAATAACCAAGATAATCGCCAATAAATTGGGGGTAAATATCGGATTCGATTTATAGATCGCTCGCGGATGACACAAAGACGTTTCAATGAGTTGATCATACAGGTTTGACTTTTCATTAAATGATTTGCGTTCATCGCAAGCCTTCTGTGTCATCCCGACTCCATCGAACGGTATCAAATTTCAAAATTTAAAGCATGTTTCCAGTCGAAGAAATAAGAAAAGATTTTCCAATCCTTCAAAGACAAGTCAATGGCAAGCCGTTGGTGTATTTTGACAATGCTGCCACGTCTCAAACGCCACAACAGGTGATTGATGCCATTGTGGATTATTATTCCAATTACAATGCGAATATCCATAGAGGTGTGCATACATTAAGTCAGGAAGCTACTGATAAATACGAGCAGGCCCGACTTAAAATTCAACAGCACTTTAACGCTAAAGCGTCCCACGAAATTATCATGACTTCTGGGACTACCCACGGGATCAATTTGGTGGCGAGTGGTTTTGGTGCTCTTCTAAAAAAAGGAGATGAAGTTATTGTATCTGCTTTAGAGCATCACAGTAATATTGTGCCTTGGCAAATGATGTGTGAGCGCAGTGGCGCCGTGTTAAAAGTCATTCCCATGAATGATGAAGGCGCATTGGTTATGTCTGCATATGACGCCTTGCTTTCAGAAAAAACCAAACTGGTATTTGTCAACCATATTTCCAATGCTTTGGGAACTATAAACCCAATTAAAGACATCATTGAAAAAGCTCATGCTGTAGGTGCAGCCGTATTGATTGATGGCGCTCAAGCCTGTCCTCATGTAAAACCGGATGTACAAGCTTTGGATGTCGATTTTTATGTGGCCTCAGCCCATAAAATGTGTGGCCCAACTGGGGTTGGAATGTTGTATGGCAAAGAAGAATGGCTGAATAAACTACCTCCTTATCAAGGTGGTGGCGAAATGATAGCGGAAGTCAGCTTTGAGAAAACCACCTATGCTGATTTGCCTCACAAATTTGAAGCGGGTACGCCAAACATTTGCGGCGGAATCGCTTTTGGAGCTGCCATAGATTATATGAACGCCATCGGATTTGAGAATATTGCCACTTATGAGCATGAACTTTTAGACTATGCTACAGCGCAACTCTTAGAAATTGACGGACTGAAAATTTTCGGGACCTCCAAACAAAAAACAGCGGTAATTTCTTTTAATCTCGATGGCATCCATCCGTATGATGTGGGTACATTGTTGGATAAAATGGGTATTGCCGTTCGGACAGGGCACCATTGTGCACAGCCGATCATGGATTATTTTAAAATCCCTGGTACTATTAGAGCGTCAATCGCTTTTTATAATACCAAGAAAGAAATAGATGCCTTAGCAGCTGCGGTTAAAAAAGCACAACTTATGTTGTCCTAATAGGTGATATTTAGTTTGATAAACATACGCTATAGCTTTAAAAACACCCAATTAGGGTGTTTTTTTATGAAATAAACAAATAGATGTAAAAATGCATCTTATCGAAAAAATTAAAATATTTAAATAAATCTTAATATTTATTCTTTTTAAGTTATAAATTGGGAAATCTTTAACTTAAAACATGTAGTAATATGAAAAGAGTATTTTTAGGAATGGTGGCCTTGGCGCTGGTCTTTACCTCTTGTGATAAAAACGAGGAAGCCATCAGTCCAGAACAGGAAAGTGTTGATATGAGCGATTTTAGCTTATATACCGACATCGCTATTGCGGGAGAAGCCAAACCATCAGCAGATGCTAATTTGAAAAATTGTTTTTCAATGGCGAACCTCAACCGATTATTGGATGAAACTCCTGGCTTATACAAAAAGATGTATGATGTGGAGTATCAAACAAGAGTTAAGCAAGTTGGTAAAGGTAAGCCTGGAAGTGGAGGCGGAGAAGAACCAACACCACCAGGTGATAATTTAGGTGTGATCACTATTCCTGTATATGTACACGTCGTGTATAGTAATTCTAATGAGAACATTTCTGATGCGCAAATTGCTTCGCAAATGGCAGTATTAAACCAAGATTTTAGAAAAACCAATGCGGATAGCAATTCTATTCCTTCGGAGTTCGCAGGTCTTGCTGCAGATACGGAAGTACAATTTACACTAGTAAACACGTTCAGACATGCCAATTCAAAAACATCATGGGGCACTAATGACCAAGTAAAAACGACCTATCCTCCGGTAACACCACAAACGCATTTAAACATCTGGGTTTGTAATATTGGCGGTGGAATTTTAGGATATGCTCAATTTCCTGGAGGTCCAGCAGCTACGGACGGCATTGTAGTAGGTCCTAATTATTTTGGAACTACAGGCTATGTGTCTACACCTTTTGATAAAGGGAGAACTACAACGCACGAAATTGGACATTACTTAAACCTACGTCATATTTGGGGAGATGGTAGATGTCAACAAGATGATTATGTTGCTGATACGCCATCTTCTGATGGACCAAACTACGGTTGCCCAACATATCCAACGGTTAATTGTAGATCAACGGACATGACCATGAATTATATGGATTATACTAACGATGCCTGTATGAGCATGTTCAGTAATGGTCAAAAAGCAAGATTGCGTACCATTTTTACTGCAGGAGGCCCAAGAGCCGCTATGGCAAATTAATACATGCTATATTATCAAACGAATGCCTCTTTATGAGGCATTTTTTGTTTGCAAAATTATTTGATAATTAGCTTAACATCCTTGGCTTAAATTAAGACCTTTGTGCGCTGAAAAGATTTTTAACTATGAAAGTGAGCGTACTGTCTTGTATCCTGTTATGTGCTTGTTTTTGGCTGGCATCGTGTCAATTATTATCTTCTGACAAAGTCATTTATGTCAATAATGCTATGATACCCTGTGCGGAGGGAGATTCCGAAAGGTGTTTACAAATAAAAGCTGCTGTAGATGGACCATGGCAAGCGTACTCGGGCGCTCTTGAAGGTTTTGAATACGAGAAAGGGTTTTTTTACAAACTTAAAGTATCTGAAAATGCTACGGGCAATTCTGCTGCGGGAGAAACCTTGCCATCCTACACCGTCGTAGACATTCTAGAGAAAAGTAAAACTACCTTAACCCTAGATAATGGCTTCTGGATTGTGGTGGGGATTTTAGAGACCTCAAAACTTCCAAGGAATCCAGTATTTAAAATTAAACAGAATACTTTTGAAGGCAATACAAGTTGCAATAAGTTTTCTGGAACTATAGCCTTAACTAAAGATTCGTTTAAACCAAACATCGATTCAATAACAGAAATGGATTGCAACACCTTGTCGGTAGAACACTTATTTCTTAAAACCTTACCAGAAGTAAAGCGTTATCAAATTAAAGGTGATCGTTTATTACTCTTGGATAGGCATAAGAAAATAATGATGACCTGCGTGTATTCTCCTGAATAATCCCGAAATTACACTAGGTTTAATCAACTCCTAATATAATCGCGTATGAAATTTATAATACCAATAATCGCTGTACTGTTATTTTCCAATCAATGTGGTCAAGCCACGGATACATCCAACAAAAAAAATGACATTTCCATAGCAACGCAAGACGGAATGACAATCACTTATGAAGCCCAATCGCGGGGCTTTTACGAAAAAATTTGGGTAGATGCATCAGGGATTTCCTTTGTAGATAACCGCGAGTTCGACAATGTTAGGACCACACCTATTTCTAAAGCAGAGTGGGAGGAACTCCTAGCAATTAAAAACGCGCTTCATCTTAACACTTTACCCAAATTAAAAGCACCTTCTGAAAACCGATTTTCTGATGGCGCAGCAATTGGGACTGTCACCATAAAAACAGAGCAGGACGAAGTTAAAAGTAGCGAATTTGATCACGGGAACCCACCAAAAGAGCTCAAATCATTGTTAAATAAGTTGTTAAGCATCAAGGAAAAACTCTGATAAACAATAGATATATTGTAACTTTGTATAAACTTTTTAGAATGACTATAAAATCAATACAAGAAGACCTAATAGACGAGTTTTCAATGTTTGAAGATTGGGAAGAGCGTTACCAATATATGATCGATTTGGGCAAAACCTTGCCGTTAATTGATGAGCAGTACAAAACCCAAGATAATATCATTAAAGGCTGCCAAAGTAAAGTTTGGGTACATGCTGAAATGGAAGATGATAAAGTGGTATTTACCGCAGATAGCGATGCGATCATCACCAAAGGGATTATCGCCATTTTAATTCGCGTGTTTTCAAATCAACATCCAAAAGATATTATTGCTGCCGATACTGATTTTATCGATACGATTGGTCTTAAGGAACATTTGTCGCCAACTCGTGCTAACGGCTTGGTAAGTATGATCAAACAATTAAAAATGTATGCCATTGCATATCAAACACAGTTAAATTGAGCCAAGAAGTTTTAAGATTTAGTCGGTCTTTCATGTAACCCGTCTAAACCCTTTAGCTCCTATGCTCCTAAATTTTAAAAAAATGAGTGAAACAATAGATGTTAACGCCTTGGGTGAAAAAATAGTTAGAGTGATCAAAACGATATACGATCCGGAAATTCCTGTAGATATCTATGAACTTGGTCTCATCTACGATGTCTACGTCAACGAAGATATGGACGTCAAAATTTTGATGACCTTAACGACTCCAAATTGTCCGGTAGCCGAGACCTTACCGTTAGAAGTAGAAGAAAAAGTGAAATCCATAAATGAAGTAAAATCTGCCGTGGTAGAAATTACTTTTGATCCACCTTGGACGCAAGAACTGATGAGTGAAGAAGCGCGCTTAGAATTGGGGATGCTGTAACAGCGTCTTCAAATTACAAAACACAAATGGGAATTTTTAAAGGATTCTCATTTGTCCTTTAATACCATTTCATAATTACTTTAACTTCCTTTTAAAACCTGTAAAAATAACAATGCCAAGACCCAGTCCTAAATCCTTAAAAGATAAAGACAAAACTAGCCTGAGAAAGTCTTTTAGTGCCTTGGTATTCATTCCGCGTTTCTTTAAGGAAATTTGGGCCACGAATAAACGTTTGTTTTTATTGTCAGCGTTTTGTCGACTCATTGGCGCAGTTTTGCCCGTCATAATTTTATGGGTTGGTAAGTTGATTATCGATGAGATCATCCTTCAAACCAAGATTGATACGTCAGACTTAACCCAGCTCTGGACCTACGTGGCCATTGAATTCGGCCTCATTGTGCTCTCTGATTTGATGAGCCGTGCCATTTCATTAACCGATGGACTTCTGGGCGATGCCTATTCCATTGACTCTTCTGTAACCATCATTAAAAAAACAAATCAAATAGACATCAGTCTGCTGGAAGATTCTGAATTTTATGATAAGTTGGAACGCGCCAGAGTCCAAACTGCGGGACGCGTAGGGCTGTTATCCAATGCGCTGGGAGAAGTACAAAGTTTAATCTCCATTGCAACTTTGGTGGCCGGTTTGATTTATTTTGAACCTTACCTAATTATTTTATTGGTGCTGAGTATCATTCCATCGTTTGTCAATGAAATTTGGTTTAGCCAGCAGCAATATTCTTTGGCAAGAGGTTGGACGGCTGAGCGCCGTGAACTCGATTACCTCCGTTTTATTGGCGCGAATAACGTGACGGCCAAAGAGATTAAACTCTTTGGGTTGACGGACTTTATCGTCGATCGTTTCAAAAATCTTTCCGAAGAATATTTTGAACTGAATAAAAAACTGTCCATAAAACGTTCTGCTTTAGGTTTTGTGTTTAACGTATTGGGAACCATTAGTTACTACGGTGCTTATATTTTTATCATTTACCGAGTGATTTCTGGGGTGATTACGCTTGGAGAATTAACTTTTCTGTCCGGTTCTTTTAACCGTTTAACCCGAAATCTTCAGGATTTCTTTTCAAAATTCACCAGAATCACGGAAAGTGCCTTGTATTTAAAGGATTATTTTGAATTTATAGATATCTCCATCGAACCAAAACACAACGAAGACCAATCGTTACCGGAAAAAATCCAAGTAGGTTTTGAATTTAGAAACGTCCGTTTTTCCTATCCAGATTCTGACAACGAAATTTTAAAAGGGGTGAGTTTTAAGGTAGTTGCAGGAGAAAAAATGGCGTTTGTAGGTCAAAATGGCGCGGGCAAAACGACCCTTACTAAATTGATGCTCCGGTTTTACGAGCCTACTTCTGGGGAGATCTTGTTAGACGGTATCAATATCAATCGCTATAAAAGAGACGAATATCAAGAGTTTTTCGGGGTGATTTTTCAAGACTTTTTCCGATATGAATTTACAGTTAGAGAGAACATTGCCATTGGCGATATTTCCCAATTGGATAATCAAGCAAAAATTGAAAATGCCGCACAGTTGAGTTTGGCAGATGAAGTTATTGCAGATCTAAAAAAAGGCTACGATCAACAACTCGGGAAACGGTTTTACAAAGGCCAAGAACTTTCGGGAGGACAATGGCAAAAAGTTGCGTTGGCCAGGGCTTATATGAAAAATGCTGAAGTAATGATTTTAGATGAGCCAACATCCGCATTGGATGCCAAGGCGGAAAGTGACGTTTTTAAACGCTTTATTGGCTTAACCCAAGGTAAAACCAGCATTATTATCTCCCACAGGTTTAGTACCGTAAGACAGGCTGATCGGATTTTGGTCTTGGAAGAAGGAAAAGTTTTAGAAATAGGCACTCATGAAGAATTAATGGCGAATCATGCCCTGTACGCTCAATTGTTTCAACTGCAGGCAGAAGGTTATCAATAGTAACGCCTATCTTAAAAGCACGCTTAACGTTTCAATATCAAAATAGATATAAAACGCGGTGTTTCAGAAGTTTAAGCGCATTGCTTTTAGTGGTTTAGACTCTGTAATCTACACTTTACGCAATGAAGAGTATTGACTTCAGAATAGAATTGACATTAATAAATAGCTTAAATTTGTAGGATGGAAAATGAAATTATCAACAGAGTAGCCAATAGTAAATTGGTGGTCGTAGACCTTGAAGATTATTATCCGAAAGGCCAACGTAGTGTCATAGATATTAAGCAATGGTTGTTTCATGAATTGGTGTTGCGTGAAAAAGATTTTAGGGCATATGTAAAGCAACACGACTGGGAACAGTATCAAGACCACTACGTGGCGTTAACCTGCACGTCAGATGCCATTGTACCCGCTTGGGCGTTTATGTTGCTTACTGTGCATTTGGAGCCCTTTGCCAAAACCATCGTCATAGGCAGTTTAGAGCAATTGGAAGCCGCACTGTATCAAGACATCATTCAGAAATTGGATATTACCCCGTATGTAGATCAACCCTTAATTATAAAAGGATGCGCCCATAAGCCTGTTCCGGCTAACGCCTATATCATGTTATCTCAAAAGTTGAGACCTGTGGCAAAGTCTATAATGTATGGCGAAGCATGTTCCGCAGTGCCCTTGTATAAAAGGAAAAAGTAAATATTTTAGAGAATTCTGATAAAGTCGTATCTTTGCACGCTTTTAAAATTAATCCATAAAATTTAAAACCGTAAATTATGAACACTAAAGTAGTTTTAAGCTTTGTCTTAATGTTGACAATGTCATTTGGTTTTGCACAAACCAAAGAGGAGTTACAAGCACAAAAATCAGAAAGACAAGCCGTAGCTGATGCAGCACAAGCAGAAGCAAATGCAATCCAAAAACAAATAGACGCGCTTCCAGGATGGAAAAAAGGTGCTTTTGGGGTGATTGGTGGTAGTTTTTCTAATTTCAACAATTGGTACTCTCAAGGCACGCCTAACAACAGTAGTGGTAACATTGGGATTAATTTTAATGGGTATGCCAATAAATTGGAAGACACCTATTTTTGGAGAAACTCTTTAACGGTTAATTTGGCTTGGGTTAAATTTGACGATAAGGATGATCCAACTGATGATGACAGCTTCAGAGCAACAACTGACGTGTTTAATGTATCTTCTCTTTACGGAAGAAAATTAAACGAGAAATGGGCTGCATCTGCTTTGGGAGAGTACAGAACAACCATTCTTGATAATTTTAATGATCCTGGTTACTTAGACTTGGGTGTTGGATTTACTTGGACGCCGATGGATAATCTAATCGTGGTGATCCACCCCTTAAACTATAACTTTGTGTTTGCTGATAATGATTCTGTTTTTGAATCTTCTTTAGGTGCTAAAGTTGTAGCGGATTATACCAGACAATTTGGAGCAATTGCCTTCAAATCTAACCTATCTGCATTCTACAGTTATAAAGATTCAGATTTATCTAACTGGACGTGGACAAATGCTTTCAGCTACACACTTTGGAAAAACATTGGGGTAGGATTTGACTTTGCCTTAAGAAGCAACAAACAAGAGGCTCTAAATTATGCCTTGGCTGGATTGCCTGCAGATTTCATGGGTGAACAACCTAATTTTGATACTGTAGATAATGATTTACAAACGTACTATACTGTAGGTTTGACTTATAAATTCTAAGTTTAATATATTTCATAAAAAAATGCTACCTGATGGGGTAGCATTTTTTGTTTATAAGTGTTTTCTAGCTTATTCTTCCTCTTCTTGATAATCAGGATAGAGAAAATTATTATAAGGAAAACGAGCCACGTGAATGTCTCTTACTTCATCATACACACGTCTTTTAAACGCTTCCATATTCTCTTTATTCAACGCTGAAATGAAAATGGCATCATTCCCAATTTTATTCATCCAGGTTTTTTTCCATTCCTCCAAAGAATAATTTTCTTTGGTTCTTACCGCAATTAAATCGTCATCATCAAAAGGTACAGCCTCGTAAGTGTCAATTTTGTTGAACACCATAATGGTGGGCTTATTCGCACTATCAATTTCTCCTAAAATTTTGTTGACACTGGCAATCTGGTCTTCAAAACTTGGATGCGAAATGTCTACAACATGCAATAGCAAATCAGCTTCGCGCACTTCGTCCAAAGTACTTTTAAAGGATTCTACCAATTGAGTAGGGAGCTTTCTGATAAATCCTACCGTATCCGTCACTAAAAATGGCAGATTGCCTATCACCACCTTACGCACCGTGGTATCTAAGGTTGCAAAGAGTTTGTCTTCTGCAAACACATCGCTTTTACTGATCACATTCATCAAGGTCGATTTTCCAACGTTGGTGTACCCTACTAAGGCCACGCGTACCAATTGACCTCTATTGCCACGTTGTACGGACTGTTGGCGGTCAATGTTTTTAATCTTATCCTTTAATAGTGTAATTCGGTCTCTAACAATACGTCTATCCGTTTCAATTTCAGTTTCCCCAGGACCGCGCATTCCAATACCCCCTTTTTGACGTTCCAAATGCGTCCACATTCCTTTTAGGCGTGGTAGTAAATATTCGCATTGCGCCAATTCCACCTGAGTTCGCGCATAACTTGTTTGTGCACGTTGGGCAAAAATATCGAGGATGAGGTTGGTTCTATCCAAAACCTTGCACTCCAATAATTTACTGATATTACGCTCTTGTGCTGCTGATAGTTCGTCATCAAAGATGGCAGTACCAATCTCGTTTTCTTTGATAAATTCAGCGACTTCCTGCATTTTTCCTGTCCCAATAAAGGTTTTGGGATTTGGCATTTCCATTTTTTGTGTGAAGCGTTTTACGACTTCGCCGCCTGCTGTGTAGGTTAAGAATTCAAGTTCATCTAAATATTCTTTAGACTTTTCTTCATTCTGTTGTTTGGTGACAACACCAATTAAAACGGCCTTTTCTAAATTAATATCTTTTTTCTCTAACATATATCTGATTAAAAGACAAAGTTACATAATTGATTGGCTATCATTTAGTATTTTTAAAACTTAAATTATTGATGTGAGCCTGCAGCACCCAAATTCTGATACCCATACCATTGCTTTTTATAATACTGAGAACTTATTTGATCATCTAAACGATCCACTCATCATGGATACTGATTTTCTAGAGATCGCTAATAAGAAATGGAGTAAGGAACGCTACGAGATAAAAATCTATAAAACAGGAAAAGTCATTTCCAAAATTGGTTTTGAGGAGTTGCAACACCCCCCGACCATCATCGGTTTGGCAGAAGTTGAAAACGACAAAGTCTTGACTGATTTAATTGAAAGCGAGCATTTAAAACCCCATAATTACGGATTTGTCCATTACAACTCACCTGATGAAAGGGGTATTGATGTGGCCATGCTTTACGATAAAACCAGGTTTAGGCTGGATGCTTCCGAAACAATTACGCTTAATGTCGCAAATGAATTGGGCGTCAGAGATTATACCCGCGATATTCTTAAAGTGAGTGGTTATTTGAACGATCAAAAGATTCATGTATTGGTAAATCATTGGCCTTCCCGTCACCAGGAATCAGATGCTACAGGACAAAAACGTATGTATGCTGCACAACGGGTAATTGATTTGATGAATGACATTCAAGCAGAGGATGCTGATGCGAAGATTATCGTGATGGGCGACTTTAACGATAACC
This sequence comes from Gelidibacter salicanalis, assembly GCF_007997285.1. GTDB lineage: Bacteria > Bacteroidota > Bacteroidia > Flavobacteriales > Flavobacteriaceae > Gelidibacter > Gelidibacter salicanalis. The sequence goes on along the minus strand of NZ_VORX01000003.1, from coordinate 147,776 downwards.
CAAAAAATGATAGTATTCAATTTTTAAAGCAGCAGCAGTCGCTTTTTAATCCGATGGAAACATTGCTGTCATTTAAACGTGGAAGTGCAAATCACAATAACAAATGGATTTTATTTGATCAAATTTTGGTCACGCGCAATCTGCTTGAGCCGCAACCTAATGGGCTACAGTACATCAAGGCAGATATTTTTGACGACGATTTTTTAACCCAACTCAATGGGAAAAACAAAGGGCAGCCTTTTAGGACTTATGTGGGTAAGAAATATAAAGGGGGGTACAGCGATCATTTTCCGGTATACATTCAAGTAAAGGAAACCTCACGATAAAACCTGAATACAATTTTCTTCTTGAATGCCCTTCGGTTAGATGACTGTCAGGAAGAGCGTGGCTAAAAACACGGCCACGGCCGGAATCAACCACAATGTGAAAATACCATATCCCGATTTCTTCTTTTGATTGGCATTCATGATTTTCCGTTTCTTCCCACTGTACTGAATCCAATTGAAAAAATAAAGAATCAGGGACGCAAAAGCCAGCAAAACCCAAGCATTCGTTGAAGACATGGTAGCCACATGCATTTGCTGAAAAAACTCAGCGAAAAAGACCCCTAAAACCAGCAGTAGCGACACTTGTACGATGGTAATGTAAATAATAGCAATTCGGTTGGCCTTATTTTTATAGGCTGTTTTCTTATAGTAGTTAAAACTATTGAAAAATAATTGGTCGAAAATCGTCATAGGCAGCAAAAATAATCAAATTAAGCTGTGCGCCATACAGTTATTTTTAATTGGAGGTTAATAACAAAACATCATCAATCTGGTAAGCACCGTCTAAAGTCGTATCCGTTCCTGACCCCGTTACCTTAAAGGCGACATGCAAGGTCCCGGTGTAGGAAGACAAATCGATCAAGCCAGAATCTACAAACTCATACCAAGCGTTGTTTTGAGATGGTAAGGCCGCTTTTACTGGCGTCCAAGTTGCGGCAAGGACATTGCTGCCGTCATAATTTGTTGAGATCAGAACTTCCAGGCTATTGTTGGGAGAATCGACGTGGTGTTGCGCCGCTTTGAAGTTCAAATAAATGTTGGAATAGGCGTCCATTGAAAACCCTGGAGTAACCAACCAGGCTATGTTAACAGGAGCCCGTGTACCAAAGGTCCCAAATTCAGTATACCCGTTACCTTCGAGGTTTTTTTCTCGCCATTTCGTGGTGCCTACTTCTGCAAAGTTGGTCCAACTTTTAAAATTAAAACTGGTGTTATGCTTGGCGTCATCAAAGTCTTCCTTAAATAGGGTTTTAAAATCCTCTAAGCGTAAAGGTATGCATCTACCGTCGGTCATCATCACATCATCCAGTGTATTCAGAGCCACAACTAATTTACTGCCATCATAGGTTTTTGATATGACCCCGGAAACTGCGCCATTACCTAGAGGAAGGAAGACGTCTTTAAAATCAGCATAAGAACTGGTCTCCAAAGTAAAATTAGAATAGCCAATGGTGCCTGAACAGCTTTGTAATTGTCGTAGGGTGTCAAAATCCTGAATGGGATCAAAATAGCGCTTGCCCTCCAGATTCGGCGTGAATTCGACACCGTCAAATTTGGCGTAGATGCCAATATGACTGTTATTTACTTGAGAAAATGTGAGATTTAAAGGCACGATGTCAAAAGTAGAGGCTGAACGGAAGACGTTTTGAACCCTCTGATTTTCTGTAAGCCTCAAGACGGTTGTGCCAAAGAAGTTGGTTTGAGTGCTTCCTCCAATGGTTACCACGCCGTTTCCCACGCGTTCTTCACCAATATACAGTCCTTTTAGTTTGATATAGACTTCTCTTCCAAAATTATATTGATTGTGGGTTTCTACGCGATTCACAATCAATTTAATGCCTGACGAAGGATGTTCCGCAGCATTCTGAATGAAAATTTCTTTAAAGAAATTCCCAGTTTTATCTGAAGAACTCACTATGCCTTTAATGTAGACATCTGTATCAATCAGTACGGGTAACGAATTGTTATAAGTGTATTTTGCTTTTAATTCAGGAATGGAAATTTCAGTAGCACCACTAGCTAAAAGTGCTTCGAGACCTTTGTTTTCTTGAACTCCTACACCTTCAGGAATTGTAAAGTCATCGTCCTGAACACACGACAGAACAGAGAGCAGCACTACCAATCCTAAAAGAAATGCTGCTAATGTAGTGGTCTTCATCATGGCTTTTTTATGTATTTAAAATCTCACATATACGTTTAAAAAGTAAGTAGCACCGCGGCCATACCAGTATTTTGAACCGAATACGGGCCTATCCCGACTCGCATCTTCTTTTAATTCTTGATAATTGGCATTTCGAGCTTGTTCATAGCCTCCTGTTTTGTGTACCACATCCAACAAGTTGTTCACACTGGCAAAAAATCCCAAATAGTACTGTTTTATCTTCCACGATTTCGCGCCTACCAAGTTTACAATCATATAATCGTTAAATGTTTCTTGTTTTAAAAGCTTCCGCGCCACTTCGGGATCATAATCACTAAAAGGCAAACCGTCAGCATAAGAATAGAAGTTTTGAGTTCTAATCAACGGGCTGATATCTACATAAGTTTTGTCAAAGAAATTAGCGGTGGCGCCAAACCACCAAAATTCAGGATCGCGGTATTCAAAGCCTACAGAATAAGCTGTTTGAGGGCCATTAGATAGTTTGTAATTTTTCATAAAACTTTTACCATAAGAGATGCCGCCTGTGTTGGTGAAACGCGAGGAGGTTAAATATAAATTTGGATTATTGCTGTAAGTATATTGACCTACGGAACATGCACCTTTAAGTTTTATGGTAGTGGTGAGTTGTGCTTCAAACCCAAATTCTGCGCCAAAATGTCGTTTGTCAATACCTTGTAAAATCTCTTGGACAAAGGCTGAGGTTTTATTATCTGAAATGTCAAAACTGCTCAGACCATCCGCGTAATAGAACGATATGTCATTGGCATCTTCAATTTGGGAATAAAATCCCGTGAGCTTAGCCTTCAGAATTGACGATCGGAAAATGTAACTGGCATCTACAGCAATGATTTTTTCTTCCGAAATATTTTTAACCACATTGTGATTATCTCTCGCGTTGGTATACGTATTTCTGAGTGAAGGTGCTTTGGTCAGATAGGCCGCATTAAAGTCGAACACATGTTTTCCGGTGACTTTGTAGGTCAGGCCAGCTTTTGCGCCAAGACCTAAGAAGTTTAGTTTCTCACCTTTACCATAAGAATTATCTGGATAAACTTCGTGCTGATAACGTCCATCGCGTTGATAGGAAGTATGCGCAACACTTAGTGCGGCGTAAAAATCTATATTATTATATTTAAACTGTGCTTGGGTAAATCCGGATAGAATGTTCGCTTCAAAAATATAATGGTATCGATATTGATCACCTTCTCCGACAATTCTGTCTGGGTTTTTTAAATCGTAGTGCACGTTATCAAATGCATCTTTATTTAGGGCGCTTGAAGCGCCTAAAAGATCGGTGAGTTCTGCAAAATTATCAGATGATAATTGGGTATAATTTAGTGAACCATTTAAGGTCATATGTTCGGTAAGATCAGCTATGAAAGTTGTATTTGCGGTTATTTGAGTGTCGTCATTGCGGTCTTCATACAGCACATAAGCGGCGGTTATGCCTTGGCTACTATTGGTCAAATTGGCATCATAAATCTGGTTCCAATCAATTTGACCATCTATTAAGAATTCCTGTTCTAAGAGATAGGCTGTAGAATAGTCAGGGCCATTGAAATTTGCCAAGGCATAACTTGGCAATTTTTGATAATAGGCACCGCTCGGATTGCCGCCTCCAGGATAATCCAAACGGCTGTTAGCGCTTTTTCCAAACTGATACGCCATAGTTGTGTTGAGGCTTATCTTATTTGTTATGTTCCAATAATGATTTAGCATCACCACAGGTTCATTAACTTCTTTAACCCGTGAGTTGCGTTTTTTACCATCGTGATATCCCCAATATTCATTATAGGTGATGCCTTTAAGATCATAAACTTCTTGAGTGTTTGGCGATGATTTCCCCCTGCGATTTGGCGCATAGATTGCCGTAAAGTTGAGGCTGTGGGCCGCATTAATTAATTTTTCTACGGCGGCGAAAAATGAATTGGAATCATAGAAAGTGGCTTCCTGAAACCCTTCATCGCCCCAGCGTTTGCCAGCGCTAAGAGCAACGGCCCAACCTCCTTTTATCAGTCCGGAGGCATAACTTCCTATGACACGATTGGTATAACTCCGGTCAGATGAAGAATAGGTGAGGCGGCCACCTTTTTTATATTCTGAGGCTCGGGTATTGATATTCGTAGAACCCAAAATACCGCCAAATGTGTAGTAGGAAGGCGTCAAGTTAGATGACAGTTCCTGATTCCGCAGAACGTCATTTAAACCACCCCAATTACTCCATTGTGGTCTGCCATTAAAGATTTTGTTCATTTCTATACCGTTGATCAAAACTGAGCTATTTTCTGAGCTCAAGCCTCTGACGCTAAAAAAAGATCCACTAAATTCAAACGCCGCGGTCCTTTGAAAAATATCTTGGGAGGAGTGTAAAAGGCCAGAAATATTATCGGCGCCACCGGTAGTGTCATCATTCAATTCGTCATCAGAAAGCGTCACCGTAAAGAGATCCACGGAATCTGCCACATTAATGTCGAGCATCATATCACTGATCTCTAAAGTTTGTCCTTCGTAAATAATTATAGGAAAGCGTTTGGTGAGATAGCCCGCTTTTGAAACTTTTAAGATGTGTTCTCCTAGTGGCAGAGCAGAAGTGAAACTAAATTTTCCTTCAGCATCCGTTTCAGTAGATTGTGAGGTTTCTTCTATAGTGATGGTGACCTTAGGGATGGGTGCGAGCGTAGTGCCATCAATAACACTTCCTTTTACAACAGTGTGTTGTGCGGATGCTGTTAAGACAGAAACAAAACCAAACAATAAAAGTGTCACACTTTTTCTCATCGTCTGCTTTTAAGTTGATCATTCAGACAGGTGCTAAAAATGATCTTAATCACTCAAATTTTTGGTAAATCCACTACACTAATACAGCAATGCTACTATATAACGACACTGATGTTTATGTTCTTTATGTCTAAAAATGAGATAAATAGACCTTATAAATGTACATTATTTATAATATATATTTACATTTGAATACAGAAATATGGAGGGCATCCCAAACACTTTGTAAAATGAAATTACAGACCTTACGCTTATGCCTTATTTTAGTAGTGTTTGCTTCCAACTTATGGTCTCAAGAACCTAAAAAATTCAAGATCCATACGGTTGCATTTTACAATTTGGAGAATTTTTTCGACACCATTAATGATCCCTTAAAATTTGATGAAGCGAGTCCAATGTTAGAAATTCGTACAGGCAGGTCAGCCGTTTATTATAAAAAGGTACGGCATATGGCTCAGGTTATTTCCGATATTGGAGCGGATGGTGCTCAAAATGCCCCGGCTATTTTAGGAGTTTCAGAAGTTGAAAACAGAGATGTTTTAGTTGATCTGGTCAATGATACACTCCTGCTGCCTAAAAACTACGGTATCATCCATTATGAATCCCCGGATATTCGCGGTATTGATGTTGCCCTGATATATCAAAAGACACTTTTTCAACCCGTTTCTACAAGTAGTCACGTGCTGAAAATTTATGATGAAACGACTAAAAATAGAGTGCACACACGAGATCAGCTTTTGGTAAGCGGCAAGCTGGATGGCGAATTGATTCATGTTATTGTCAACCATTGGCCATCGCGGAGTGGCGGTGAAGAACGAAGTAGAAGCAAGCGGATGGCCGCGGCGACACTCAATAAGCGCATTATTGATTCTCTACAAATAATTGATCCGTATGCCAAGATTTTTACGATGGGCGATTTAAATGACGATCCCAACAACGCCAGTTTAAAGCAAATTCTGAAGGCCAAATCAGACAGAGAGAAACTTGAATTAAAAGAGATTTATAATCCCTACGAAAATTTTCATAAGAACGGATTGGGCACCACCGCCTATCGCGATGCTTGGAGTTTATTTGATCAAATTTTAATGACGCAACCCTTATTGGAAAAGGACTTTACATCATTCCGGTTTTATAAAGCCTTTATTTATAATAAGAATTATTTGACCACCAAACGCGGACGTTGGAAAGGCTATCCGTTTAGAAGTTTTTCAGATGGAGGTTTTACGGGTGGCTTTAGCGATCATTTTCCGGTGTATGTTTATGTCATCAAGCAAGTTCCTTAGAGTAGTAATAAAAAAAAAGCCACTTTCAAACGAAAGTGGCTTTTTAAATTTATATAAAACTTGATCTATTACAAATCAAACTTGATGCCTTGTGCTAATGGCAATTCGTCAGAATAATTAATAGTATTTGTTTGACGGCGCATGTACACTTTCCAAGCATCAGATCCAGACTCACGTCCACCACCTGTTTCTTTTTCACCTCCAAAGGCGCCACCAATTTCAGCACCGGAAGTTCCGATGTTTACATTGGCAATTCCACAATCAGAACCAGCATAAGACAAGAATTTCTCTGCTTCTTTCAGTTCGTTGGTCATAATTGCTGAAGATAAACCTTGAGCCACACCGTTTTGTGTTTGAATGGCATTTTCTACATCACCAGAATATTTCATTAAATATAAAATTGGGGCAAACGTTTCGTGCTGTACAATTTCATAATGATTTTCTGCTTCAATGATTGCTGGTTTCACGTAGCAGCCGCTTTCAAAGCCTTCGCCTTCTAAAACGCCACCTTCAACCAATACGTTTCCGCCTTCAGCTTTTGCTTTTTCAATCGCTTCCAAATATGTTTTTACAGAATCTTTGTCAATTACTGGTCCCACGTGATAGTTTTCATCTAAAGGATTCCCGATTTTAATTTGACCGTAAGCACCAACTATCGCATCTCTCACTTTATCGTAAACGGATTCGTGAATAATCAGACGACGTGTTGACGTACAACGTTGTCCTGCAGTACCAACCGCGCCAAAAACAGCACCCGGAACGACCACTTTTAAATCGGCAGTTGGGGTAATGATGATGGCATTGTTACCTCCTAATTCCAATAATGATTTTCCAAAACGTTCCGCAACGGTTTTTCCAACAATACGTCCCATTCTTGTAGATCCTGTTGCAGAAATAAGAGCAATTTTAGGATCTTTTGTCATGAATTCACCAACTTTATAATCGCCATTGATGATATTAGAAATCCCTTCAGGTAAATTATTATCTCTTAAAACGCCAGCAATGATATTTTGACAGGCTATAGAACATAAAGGTGTTTTTTCTGAAGCTTTCCAAACACAAACATCACCACAAATCCACGCCAGTGCGGTGTTCCAAGCCCAAACGGCAACCGGAAAGTTAAATGCTGAAATGATCCCAACCACACCAATCGGGTGCCATTGTTCTCTCATCACGTGACCAGGACGCTCAGACGGAATGGTTTGCCCATTTAATTGACGGGACAGACCTACTGCGAAATCGCAGATGTCAATCATCTCTTGCACCTCGCCATAGCCTTCTTGAAGTGATTTTCCCATTTCATAAGACACGAGTTTCCCAAGAGGCTGCTTCAATTCTCTTAATTTATTTCCAAACTGACGTACAATCTCACCGCGTTGAGGTGCTGGAACGTCTCTCCAAACCTTGAAAGCTTTTGTAGAGGCTTCCATGACTTTCTCGTAATCCTCCTTAGTGGTAGCTTTTACCTTACCAATCAGTTTTCCATCTACTGGTGAATAGCTTTCAATAACTTCGCCGTTAGAAAAATTAGTTGAGCCTGTTGAAGTGCCTTCATTTATATCTTTAACGCCTAATGCTTTTAGGGCTTTTTCAATTCCAAAATCTGTAGCAACTGCTTGCATATATATTGTTTTTTAATTAATTAATGATGTTTGCGAAGATAGCAATAATATGTCGCTTTTTGAAGCCTACCCTCCTTAAAAATAAGCTAACTTTAAGGCTGAAATTCAATCTATACGCTATGAAAAACCTTATTTATGTCCCGTTTTTAATGCTCCTGTTTCTAAACTGTAAAAATGATCAAAACACCCCAATGGTGGAACAGGAAACAACTTCTGAGTCAAAAACGAACGCTACATCCGAATCAAAAAAAGTGAATGAATTTGCTATTGTCATCCATGGTGGCGCGGGTACCATCTTACGTGAAAATATGTCAGCCGAAGATGAAGCAGCCTATAACGCGAAGCTGGAAGAGGCGATTCGCGTGGGGCACGAGATTTTAAAAAATGGCGGTTCGAGTTTGGATGCTGTGGAAAAAACCATCAATGTTTTAGAAAATTCGCCACTGTTTAATGCAGGCAAAGGTGCTGTGTTTACAAATGCGGGAACAAATGAATTGGATGCCTCCATTATGGATGGAAAAACCTTAAATGCAGGTGCTTCTGCAGGAACTAAAACGGTTAAAAATCCAATCAATTTAGCCAGAGCCGTTATGGAAAACTCCCCACATGTGATGTTGTCTGGAGAAGGCGCGGAACTGTTTGCAAAAGAGCAAAATATAGAACTCGTTGACCCTTCCTATTTTTATACTGAAAACCGATTTAAAGCCTTAGAACGGGTAAAAGCAGCCGAAGACACGAAGAATGCACGAGACAAAACGGCCTTTTATGACCCGATTATAAAAGATTCAAAATTTGGAACTGTAGGGTGTGTGGCTTTGGATAAAGACGGAAATCTTTCCGCAGGAACTTCGACAGGCGGAATGACCAATAAACGCTGGGGACGCATTGGTGATGCACCAATAATTGGGGCGGGTACTTATGCCAATAACGCAACCTGTGCCGTGAGTAGTACGGGTTGGGGCGAATATTTTATCCGTGCGATGGTGGCTCACGATATTTCTGCCTTGATGGATTATAAAGGTTTGAGTTTGCAAGAAGCTGCGCGAGAAGTCATTCAGAAAAAAGTACCTGATTTAGGTGGTGACGGTGGTATTGTTGCGGTTGATAAAGATGGCAATATGGTCATGGAATTTAACACGGCCGGCATGTACAGGGCTTCGATGGATGCGTCGGGAACATTAACGCTAGGAATTTACAAAGAATGATTTGTCAGAAAATACGACTTAATTCTGCATTGGTTTTACAATCTTTGCAGCACTAATACCATGCAGTATGCCGTTTAAAATAATAATTTCTTTTGTGTTCCTGCTTTGTCTAGTGGCTTCTTGTAAAAAGGACGATGCTATAGATCAAGACACCGATAATCTCTTTAAGTTCCGGGATTATATAAGTTATACTACGGCAGGCCGCGTTTCTAATGCCGATCCTATCTTAATCAGCTTGGCAAATGACGTTGAAGGATGGACTGCGGGAAAGGTCATAAACCAAAATCTTATCAAAATTGAGCCAAAAGTTCAGGGAAAATTAGTGGTTGAAAATGCGCATACTCTTGTTTTTAAACAGGATGAGCCGCTTAAACCGGATACTGAGTATACCGTAAGTATTAACTTGGCTGAACTTAATAAAAATCAGCCCAAAGAATTCAAAACCTATACTTTTCAGTTCAAAACCATTACGCCTAGTTTTAATGTAGCCACCACCAATTTACAATCCTACAGTAAAAAGTGGCAGTATGTAGAAGCGGTTTTAAAATCGGCGGATGTTATCGAACTTAAAATCGCAAAACAACTTGTTGAAGCTTGGCAAAACGGGAAAAAACTCATGTTACAGTGGAATGAAGCTGCGGGGAGAGAGCGGGTTTTTGAGTTTAAAATTGACAGTATCAATCGACTGCTTGAGGACAGTGAAATTCTAGTCAAATGGAATGGCAAAGCCATAAAGGCAAGCAATTCCGGCGAAAGTAAATTCAAGATTCCGGGCATCAATAATTTCACGATTGTCAATGTTTCAGTCGTTCAAACACCAGAGCAAATGGTATCCATTAACTTTTCGGATCCCTTAAACAAGCAACAAAATTTTGACGGCTTGGTAACCATCAAAAATTCAAAAAATCCAAAGTTTATTGTAGACGGCAACGTGCTTAAAGTGTATCCAGAATCGAAATTGGTAGGCGATGCCTTGGTCGATGTCTTTCAAGGTATTGCCAATACTGACGGCTTTAAACTCAAAAAAGCATTTTCTAAAACCATTTCTTTTGAAGATTTAAAACCTCAGGTGCGTCTCATCAGCAATGGCACAATTTTACCGAATTCCAATGAACTTAAATTCAATTTTGAAGCCGTTAATTTAAAGGCAGTCGACGTCCGGGTGATTAAGATTTTTGAAGATAATGTCTTGCAGTTCCTACAAGATAACGATTTTCAGAGCAATAATCAGTCGGCTATTAAACGCGTAGGCCGACGCATTGCCAAACAAACCATCACCTTGCAAAACGATGCGGTGGCAAATCATGGGAAATGGAAAGCCTACAGTATTGATCTTTCAACCTTTTTTAATGCTGATCCTGGTGCGATTTACCGCATCGAATTGAGCATCAAAAAGGAATATTCCATCTTTGATTGTGATAATTATGCTAACGTCAACACTTCAGATGAGGACTCCTACGATGACTATTATTACAATGAGTATTACCAAGATAATTATAATGAAAGTACTACGGAAGATGAAGATTTGCGGGAAGAAGAATATTGGGACAACTTAATCTACAGCTATAGAAACTCAAATTATAATTGGGAAGAACGCAACAACCCGTGTCATGACGCATATTTTAATGAAAACCGGGTTATTTCCCAAAATCTAATCGCTTCCAATTTGGGGGTGATTGCCAAACAAGGTGCGAATAACACCTATTATTTTGCGGTGACTAATATTTTGAATACTAATCCTGAATCGGGGGCGATGGTGAGGCTGTTCAATTTTCAGCAACAGGAAATTGGGAAAGCAACGACTGATAGTGAAGGCTTAGCTACCTTTAAAAGCACTAAGGTGGCCTCTTTTGCTATTGTCACTAAAGGGAAAAACACCAGTTATATAAAACTAGTGGATGGCAATTCGTTATCCTTAAGCAAATTTGATGTGTCTGGGAACAGTCTGCAACGCGGCCTTAAAGGCTATATCTATGGCGAACGTGGAGTTTGGCGTCCGGGAGATTCGTTGTTTTTGACCTTTATGTTGAATGATAACGACAACAAATTACCCAAAGGACATCCGGTTAAAATGGAAGTGACGGACCCGAGCGGGAAACTGATTTATAAGAATATCAGCACGGAAAATATCAATAATTTCTACCGATTTACAGTGCCTACAGAGTTTGAAGGCAAAACAGGAAATTACAACGTAAAAGTGTCCGTTGGTGGCGCGTCATTTTATAAAGGATTGCGCATAGAAACCGTTAAGCCAAACCGTTTAAAAATCAAGATCGATTTTGAAAATGAGGTTTTGTCGAGCACTGAACCCTTGAATGGCACCTTAGATGTGCAATGGTTGCACGGTACGCCAGCTAAGAATTTAAAAGCCGAAATTAAAGCCAAGTTCAGCACCTCTTACGAGGGCTTTAAGAATTATAAAGACTATGAGTTCGTAGATCCTACCCGTTCGTTTTCTTCAGAAGAACTCACTGTTTTTGAGGGCAACGTAAATGAAGAAGGCGTCGCAAACATTACCAAACCTTTAAACGTGGGTAAAAATGCCCCCGGATTATTGAACGTTCAATTTCTAGTGCGTGCTTTTGAAAATGGTGGTGATTTTTCGTTGGATGCCTTCACCAAAACCTATGCGCCCTACAGTTCTTTCGTTGGATTGAAATCGCCAGAAGAAAATAAAAATGGCACCTTTTTTACGGATCAAAATCAAGGGTTTGATGTTATTACGGTAGATGCAAAAGGCAAACCTGTGCAGCGTGAAAATCTCGAAGTGAAAGTCTATAAAATAGAATGGCGCTGGTGGTGGAATTCATCTGAAGACAACCTGTCCAGTTATGTATCGAGCACCTATCATAAACCTTATTTGGATAAAAAGGTGACGACAGATGCTAACGGAAAAGGGAAGTTTTCGCTAAACATTCCAGAACATCAACGCGGGCGATATTTGATCAGAATCATCGATCCTCAGAGTGGACATGCCACTGGAAGAACAGCGTATTTCTATAAAAATTGGTATCAAAACTCGTCCGATACGGACAAAGAAGCAGCCAAAATGTTGGTGTTTGCGGCAGATAAGGAAAATTATAATGTAGGGCAGTCTGCTCAAATCACCTTTCCTTCAGGTACTGAAGGTCGAGCGCTTATTAGTATCGAAAACGGATCTGAGGTGCTGTCTTACAAATGGATTGTTACCAAGCAAGGGGAAACGACCGTTAATATTCCGATTACAAAAGACATGGCACCTAACGTGTTTGTCAATATTTCCTTATTACAACCGCATGCTACTACGGCTAACGATTTGCCACTTCGCTTGTATGGGGTTATTCCGTTGATGGTTGAAAATCCAGAAACGAAACTGAAACCAGAAATTAAAATGCCAAATGCGCTGCAACCAGATCAGGAGTTTGATGTGGTGGTCAGTGAGAAGAATAAGAAACCAATGACCTATACGTTGGCGATTGTTGAGGAAGGCTTGTTGGATCTGACCCGATTTAAAACGCCAAATGCTTGGGATGAATTTTATGCGCGTGAAGCCTTGGGGGTTAAAACTTGGGATATTTTTGACGATGTCATAGGTGCCTACAGTGGAAGTATTGATCAGGTGTTTGCCATTGGGGGTGATGCGAATGCTGCCGCCGGTAAAAATAAAAAACCAAACCGATTCAAACCCGTGGTCAAGTATTTGGGACCGTTTACTTTGGGCGCAGGCGAGCGTAAAACACACAACATTAGAATGCCAAACTATATTGGATCCGTGAGAGCGATGGTTGTTGCTGGTGATGCTAATACCGAAGCTTACGGTAGTGCTGAGAAATCGGTTCAAGTCAAAAAACCTTTAATGGTGTTGGCAACATTACCACGTAAACTCAGTCCTGGAGAAAAGGTGACCTTACCGGTAACCGTGTTTGCCATGGAATCTAAGGTGAAAAATGTCAATATCAGTTTAAAATTAAGTGACGGGATTTCAGTAGTCGGTGCGGCATCAAAATCGCTGACGTTTGCGAGGCCAGATGAACAAATGACTTATTTTGAATTGGACGTCAGCAAAGCAAAAGGGTTTAATACCGTTGAGGTGATTGCAATTGGTAATGGTGAGAAATCAAGTTATAAGGTGGATATTGACGTCTATAATCCCAATCCAATAACTTCAAAATCATTAGATGAAACTCTAGAAGCCAACGCTTCCAAAAATTTGGATTTTGCAACGTTGGGAGAAGCGGGTACGAACAGTGCCAAAGTTGAATTTTCAACCTTGCCTTCAATGGATTTTACCCGACGTTTACACTATTTAATCCAATATCCACACGGGTGTTTGGAACAAGTGACCTCGGCAGTGTTTCCACAATTATATCTCACCGATATTTTTGATTTGACCAATCAAAAGAAACAGGAAATTCAAAAGAATATTGAAGCTGGAGTAAAGCGCTTGGGTAATTATCAAGTGGCATCTGGTGGGATGAGTTATTGGATGGGAGAGCACACCGTAGATGATTGGAGCACTACGTATGCCGGACATTTCATGTTGGAAGCCGAGAAAAAAGGTTTTGTATTACCCTTGACATTTAAAAGTAATTGGCTGCGTTACCAAACTCAAGCGGCAAGAGATTGGCGCCCGAGTTTCAGGACCGCGAATACTGATTTGGCACAAGCCTACCGTTTGTACACGTTGGCCTTGGCAGGGAGTCCAGATTTGGCAGCCATGAACCGTTTAAGGGAGTTTAGTGAGATTTCCAACGAGGCCAAATGGCGATTGGCAGCAGCCTATGCTTTGGCAGGTCAGAAGGAAGCTAGCCAAAAAATTTCGAGTACCGCCAATATTAATTTTACGCCGCCAAAGTATAATTATTACACCTACGGATCGGTGGATAGAAATCGTGCCATGGCTTTAGAAACCATGGTGTTGACCAAAAACCCTAAAATGCGTGAGGTGGCACAGGATTTAGCGAAAGATTTATCGAGTTCAAAATGGATGAGCACCCAAACCACTGCCTATAGTTTATTGGCCATGGCAAAAATGGTGGAAGCTAATGGTGGGAAATCGCTTAAAGTTAACTATACCTTCAACGGCAAATCGGAAACTATTGACACTAAGAGCGCCATTGCCCAACGTGAATTAATCGTGAAAAATGGGAATAATTCCTTCAGTTTTAAAAACAATCAAGATAATTTAGTCTATGTCCGGGTGCTGAATTCTGGAAAACTACCATTAGGAGAAGAGCTTTCTGAACAGCGTGGTTTAAGCGTGTCCGTAGTTTATAAAGATTTAAAGGGAAACGTTTTGGATATTGGGAAGTTGAATCAAGGGCAGGATTTTGTGGCTGTGGTGAAAGTGAGCAATCTTAAAAATCAGGACGTGAATGATGTGGCCTTGACCCAGATATTCCCATCGGGATGGGACATTGTCAACACGCGTTTTACTGCTTTTGGTGATACTACAACCAGTACAGCCAGATATACTGATATCAGGGATGACCGCGTCAACTTTTATTTTGATTTACCTCAGAAAGGTAAAAATGGTACCAAAACCTTTACAGTCATGTTGAATGCGTCGTATTTGGGAACTTATTATTTGCCAGGGATTCAGGTAGAAGCGATGTATGATAATGAGTTTATGGTACGTAGTAAAGGACGGTGGATTGAGGTGTTGAGGTGAAAGGACAGAATAAGAACCACCTCGACTTCATCCCAATTCTCGGGCTGAATCCACCCTTCCTTAAGAAGGAGGAGAAGATTAAATGGTGATTAAGTAATTATTTAAAGCAAAATCAAAAACTTCCTTCCCTTTCTAAGGGAAGGTGGCTTTAAGCCCCGGGTAGGGCTTAAAGACGGAAGGGTTGCAATCTAAATATTAAAATATAAATTACAATCAGACCTCACAGGTTTCAAAAACCCATGAGGTCTTTACTCATGAACAAGCTTTTAACCTACATAAAACGCCACAAATTCAAATCAGCTCTAATTTTTGTAGTGCTACTACTGTACTATTTCTGTTTACCAAGGCAGTTGTTTAAGGATCCGACAGCAACCGTTATCACAAGTTCTAAAAACGAGCTTTTGGGCGCAATGATTGCTAAAGATGGTCAATGGCGATTCCCACAAAACGATACCGTCCCTGACAAGTTTAAAACCTGTATTGTTCAATTTGAAGATGCTTATTTTTATCAGCATCCTGGTTTCAATCCGGTGTCGATTACAAAGGCTTTAAAAGAGAATTTAAGTTCCGGCGGTGTCAAAAGAGGAGGAAGTACCATCACACAGCAGGTCATCCGATTATCTAGAAAGGGTCAGTCTCGGACCTATTTTGAAAAGATCAAGGAAATCGTGTTGGCCACTCGCTTGGAATTTCGAGCATCCAAAGAAAAGATTTTGTCCTATTATAGCAGCAATGCTCCTTTTGGGGGCAATGTGGTAGGTCTTGATGCGGCTTCTTGGCGGTACTTTAATAGAGATGCCTCCCAATTGTCTTGGGCTGAAAGCGCCACACTGGCAGTGTTGCCAAATGCACCGAGTTTGATCTATCCGGGGAAAAATCAAGAGCAGCTGTTTATCAAACGCAATCGGTTATTGCACAAATTAATGGTTGAGGAAATAATTGATTCCTTAACCTATCAATTGTCCATTGCGGAGGGTTTGCCTCAAAAACCTTATCCGCTGCCACAAATCGCACCGCATTTACTTCAAAAAATTACAGAAACCCATTCAGGGCAGTCAGTTCAAACCACCATTAAAAAGCCAATCCAGGAACAGGTCAATAGCATTGTGTCCAATCATTATCAAACTCTAAAACAGAATGAAATTTACAACGCCGCTGTGTTGGTTTTGGATGTCAGAACGCGTAAAGTCATAGCTTATGTAGGTAATACTCCAACAGACAAAGCCCATCAAAAGGATGTGGATGTGATTGACAAACCTCGAAGTACCGGGAGTATTTTAAAACCCTTTTTATACGCCGCAATGTTGGATGCTGGTGATATTTTACCCAACACCTTAGTGGCGGATGTGCCTACGCAATTTGGGAGCTACAATCCTGAGAATTTTGATAAGCAGTATGACGGCGCTGTATCTGCCAGTCGGGCCTTATCACGCTCTTTAAATGTCCCTTCAGTTCGGATGTTGCAGGAATTCGGACTGGACCGTTTCCATCACTATTTGGAAGCGTTGCATTTAAAAGACTTAACCTACAATGCCAACCATTACGGATTGTCTTTAATTTTGGGTGGCGCTGAAAGTAATCTCTGGGATTTATGCAAAAGCTACGCGGCTTTATCGTCTACCTTAAATCACTTTAACGAAACTTCAAGTGAATATTACACAAATGAATTCACTGAACCTACATTTCTGAATCAAACATCGATTGATTTCGGTAAAAAATCCTCTGAAAAAACCTTGTTCGATGCGGCGTCAATTTATCTAACTTATGAAAGCCTAAAAGACGTCAATCGGCCGGAAGGCAATGAAAATTGGGAATTTTATGATAGTTCCAAGCAAATTGCTTGGAAAACGGGTACGAGTTTTGGATTCCGCGATGCCTGGGCTATTGGTACTACTAAAGATTATGTAGTTGGCGTTTGGGTGGGTAATGCTGATGGCGAGGGCCGACCAGGGTTGGTAGGCGTCCAAACCGCAGCGCCTATTTTGTTTGAGGTGTTTGATGTATTGCCCAACAGCGAGTGGTTTTCAAAGCCTTTTGATGAAATGCAAGAAGTGGAAATTTGTGTACAATCGGGATATCGAGCGTCTCCAAACTGCGTTGATAAAGAGCAGAAATTTATTCAGCGTACAGGATTAAAAACAGCACCTTGCCCGTTTCATGTTTTGGTGCATTTAGATAGATCAGAACAGTATCAAGTCAATTCCTCTTGTGAAGATTTGAGTAACATTGTTCATACATCATGGTTTGTGTTGCCACCGCTAATGGAATATTATTATAAGGCTCAAAACCCATTTTACAAAGCCTTACCGCCATTTCGGGAAGATTGTTTGAGAGATAACGCTATTGCTATGGAATTCATCTACCCAAAAGAAAACAATAGCATTTTCTTGCCAACAGATTTTGATGGGCAAACCAATGATTTAATATTAAAAGTCGCACACAGCAAGCCTGAAACTTTAATTTTTTGGTATTTAAATGAACGGTATTTGGGCAGCACTAAAAATATACACGAATTTGCCATGAAACCTAAACGCGGGAAGCATGTCATCACGATTGTAGATGAGTTTGGGAATGAAAGTAAGCGATGGATTGAAATTTCAGAATAATGCTTCAGAATGAAGATTTAAAATCACTATTTTTGTCTTCAACCATTCAAACAAAAAACTATGTACGAAACTGTAAAAATGCTCCATTCCTATTGGGCTTACTTGACTCTTTTGATGATTGTAATTGCGGCTCTAAATGCGCTCGTTAAATATTTTGGAAAAAAGGAATTCCACCCTATAGACTTTAGAATCTCTTTATTTACACTGATCGTGTCACATATTCAATTACTTATAGGCCTGATCGTGCTTTTTGCCGGTCCTTATTTTACTGTCATTTCAGAATTGGGCATGAAAAATGTCATGGGTGACAAATTGCTGAGATCAAATATAATAGAACATCCATTAATGATGATTATCGCGGTAGTATTGATTACAATAGGATATTCTAAGCATAAAAAGAAATTGACTTCCACACCAAAATTCAAGGTGTTGGCTATTTTTTACACCTTAGCACTTATCAGTGTCTTGGCAAAAATTCCTTGGAATACGTGGTTCTAAACCATCTTTCAAATTTAATCCATAAAAAAACCAGAGCTATAAACTCTGGTTTTCTTTTTTGTTGCTGATTGAGTTTTATGCAAAAACTAATCTTAATTTTTGTAAACTAAAAGCGCAGCGCTCTTAATTCTACTTATCTATTCATATGTTTGATCTCTTCAGTAAATGTGTCTACATCAACGCCGTCCGCTACCAAGGTTAATGCTTTGTCTACAACATATTTCACGTTGTCCGTTCTAAAGCCCAACCCAATAGCAATTTTTTTTAATAATAGCTCTTCTTTGTCGCCTTGGATATGATCTACATGTACCATACGGGCCAAATCATACAAGCGCTCTAAGCGATGGTCATAGGATGTAGGTGGATTAATTGGGTGAGATTGATAGTCTTTCAAGATCAATTCATAATCTTCCTTACCAATATCTAAATTACGCGCTAAGCGATCTAAGAAGGCTTTTTCATCATCGGTAATAATACCATCATCCATGGCTACTCTAACTATAGATGCAAAGTGATCTTCATTACGTCTCTTAAATCCGCTATCAAATAAATCTGAAATTGACATATCTTTTTGTTTTAATCCCAATATAGGTTGTGTGCAAAACTACATTTTTTTTGATTATTGGAATAATAAATATAATGAAAATACGCAGCATTATAACCATCTCAGCATCTTAAGACCTCTTTTCTGACCGCGGAGAATGCCATCAGCGGTTACAATTATTTAAGATGAAATTCACAATTTCAATAAGTTCCAATTGAAATCTAAACTTTATCTTTGTTCAAAATAAATTTTCTTGAGTAAATCACATCTCTCGCAATCCTATGCACAGACTTTGCAAACGCATAATCTGCAGACTGCTATTGCCGTACATCAAAGTAAGACCCATTTAAAGGGCTTGGTGGGGTCTTCTTTAAGTTTTGTTATTACAGAAGCTTTTAAGACCGCAGACCAGCCATTTTTACTGGTTTTTAATGACAAGGAAGAAGCTGCATTCTATCTCAATGATTTGGAATTGTTGCTCAATGATAAAGATGTCCTCTTTTACCCTGGGAGCTACCGTCGTCCGTATCAAATTGAAGAAACGGACAATGCCAATGTGTTATTACGTGCTGAGGTTTTAAATCGAATCAATTCGCGAAAAAAACCTGCAATTATTGTTACCTATCCAGATGCCCTTTTTGAAAAAGTGGTGACGAGAAAGGAATTGGAACGGAATACACTCAAAATATCCGTCAATGATCATCTTTCTATAGATTTTGTAAACGAAGTACTGTTTGAATATCAATTTAAACGTGTGGATTTTGTGACTGAACCTGGCGAGTTTTCTGTGCGTGGCGGTATTGTAGATGTCTTTTCATTTTCGCATGATGAACCCTACCGGATTGAGTTTTTTGGTGATGAGGTAGACAGTATTCGGACTTTTGATGTTGAAACCCAGTTATCAACGGAGCTTATCAAAAAAATTAACGTTATTCCTAATGTTGAAAACAAGTTTCTAAACGAAAATCGGGAGAGTTTTCTAAAATATATTGCAGCCAAAACCGTCATTTTTACTAAAAATGCTGATTTGCTTTTTTCTCGAATCGATGACTTTTTTAGTAAAGCTGAAGAAGCCTTTAAAACCTTATCTACAGAAATTAAGCACGCCTCGCCAGAAGAATTATTTTGTAGTTCTACCTTGTTGAAACGACAGATGCTCGATTTTACATTGGTTGAATTCGGTACCATTACGGTTTTGGGCACACAAACCATCGATTTTCATACAGCTCCGCAACCTTCGTTCAATAAGCAATTTGATTTGCTGATTGAAGACTTAAATAACTATCACGATAAAGGCTACACTAATTATATTGCTTGTGTAAGTGAGCAGCAGGCCAAACGCTTTCATGATATTTTTGAAGATGCCAATACAGAACGTCATCGCGCTTTAGAACAAGGCGTCCATTATAAAACTATTGTATTATCTCTATTTCAAGGATTTATTGATCATGATAATGAAATCGTCTGTTATACAGACCATCAAATCTTTGAACGCTACCATAAATTCCACCTTAAGAATGGCTACGCAAAAAAGCAAGCGATCACGCTTAAAGAACTCACCAAACTTGATATTGGCGATTATGTAACGCATATTGATCACGGTATCGGTCGTTTTGGAGGACTTCAAAAAATTGATGTTGAAGGCAAGAAACAGGAAGCCATCAAACTGATTTATGGCGAACGCGATGTGCTGTATTTGAGCATTCACTCCTTGCATAAAATCACCAAGTTTAATGGCAAAGATGGGAAACCACCAAAAATCTATAAACTTGGAAGTAACGCTTGGAAAATTTTAAAGCAAAAGACCAAAACGAGGGTTAAGGAGATTGCTATTAACTTGATTCAAGTGTATGCCAAGCGGAAGCTTGAAAAAGGGTACCAATACCACCCGGACAGTACGATGCAATTAGAGTTGGAGGCCTCCTTTATTTATGAAGATACGCCTGACCAAAGCACTGCTACCGCCGATATTAAAGAAGATATGGAAAGCGAGCGTCCTATGGACCGATTGGTTTGTGGGGATGTTGGATTTGGTAAAACGGAAGTCGCCATCAGAGCAGCTTTTAAAGCTGTTGACAACGGTAAACAAGTGGCAGTGTTAGTGCCTACAACCATTTTGGCCTACCAACATTTTAGAACATTTACGGAACGCTTAAAGGATTTTCCCGTAACTGTCGATTATTTAAACCGATTCAGAACCACTAAAGAAAAGCGCGACACTTTGGAGCGTCTTGAAAGTGGGATTGTAGACATCATCATCGGTACACACCAATTGGTCAATAAAAATGTAAAATTCAAAGATTTAGGCTTATTGATTGTTGATGAAGAGCAAAAATTTGGTGTTGCCGTCAAAGAAAAATTAAAGACACTCAAGGATAATGTAGATGTCTTGACCTTAACCGCAACGCCAATTCCTAGAACTTTGCAATTCAGTTTAATGGCCGCGCGTGATTTATCGGTTATTACAACGCCACCGCCAAACAGATACCCTATAGAGAGTCACGTGGTCCGTTTTAGTGAGGAAATCATTCGGGATGCGATAACCTATGAAATTCAGCGTGGGGGCCAAGTATTTTTCATCCATAACCGTATAGAAAACATTAAGGAAGTTGCTGGCATGATTCAGCGTTTGGTGCCTGATGCAAAAATTGGCATTGGCCATGGGCAATTGGACGGTAAAAAACTGGAGCAGCTAATGCTCGGTTTTATGAACAGTGAATTTGATGTGTTGGTCAGTACTACCATTGTAGAGAGTGGATTAGACGTCTCCAATGCGAACACCATTTTTATCAATAACGCGAATAATTTCGGGTTGAGTGACTTGCATCAGATGCGCGGTCGTGTAGGCCGGAGTAACAAGAAGGCCTTTTGCTATTTCATCACTCCAGAATATTCTGCTATGACGGATGATGCCCGAAAACGTATCACTGCTTTAGAACAATTTACCGAGTTGGGCAGTGGCTTTAATATTGCCATGAAAGATTTGGAGATTAGAGGTGCGGGCGATTTATTGGGAGGTGAACAAAGCGGATTTATCAACGATATTGGCTTTGATACCTATCAGAAAATCTTAAATGAAGCCATTGAAGAATTGAAGGAAAATGAGTTTAGAGATTTGTATCAAGATGATCAAGTAGAAAAAGAATACGTAAAGGACATCACGATTGATACCGATTTTGAATTGTTGTTTCCTGATGATTATGTGAACAATATTACGGAGCGTTTAAATTTATACACCAAATTGAACGACATCAAAACCGAGGAAGAGCTACAAAAATTTGAAAGCGACTTGATTGACCGTTTTGGAGAAATGCCAAAACAAGTGATTGATTTGTTGAATAGTGTCCGTATCAAATGGATTGCCACAAAAATCGGTTTGGAAAAAGTGATCATGAAACAAGGCAAAATGATTGGGTATTTTATCAATGATCAAAATAGTGCTTTTTATCAAAGTAACGGTTTTACGCGTGTACTGCAATATATCCAAACCCGTCCTAATTTGGCGAAAATGAAAGAAAAACAAACCCGAACGGGTTTGCGCTTATTACTTACTTTTGATCACGTAAAAACCGTAAAACAAGCCTTATCGGTGTTACAACCTATAGTGGCTTGATTATTGAATCATAGCGATATTAAAGACGACTAAAAATAAAATTGAGTCCACATGAAAAAAATAATGTTCGTATTGGCGTTTATGCCAACACTTTTAATGGCACAACACAGCATACAAGGCACATTTTCGCCAGCCAACGAGTTTACCTATGCCTTTGTCTATAAATCCAACCCCACCGGCTCAATATATATGGACCGTGCGAAGGTGGATGAAAATGGCCATTTCAGAATTGAGTTGGACACCACCAGCACTACCGGAATTTATAAAATAGTATACGGTGTGCCGCAACAAGATCATAATTTTGATTTGATCTATAATGGCAAGGAAGATGTTGTTTTAAACTTCAGCTTAACGGAAGGCTTAGAGTTTAAAGAGTCTAACGAGAACAAATTGTGGGCGTCTTACACTAACAGTATTGAGATGATTAACCGCGCCATAAGCAATTTTTATGCGCAGGAAAGTGACGATAAAGAGGCTTTTAAAGACATTTTCAAGACCTTAAAGGAAACCCAAGATGCCTTTGAATTGGCCGCTAAAAACAGCATGGTTTCGGTCTTTATTGCCGCCAATAAACCCTATATTCCTGAAACCTATGAAGATCTGTCCACCTATTCTGCGAATCTGAAAGACACCTACTTAAAGCATGTCGATTTCAGCAATCCGCTGTTGCAGAGTTCAGAGTTTTTGTCCGACAGAGTGATGGCCTATGTTTTCGGAATGACGGCCAATCCAACAGATACTTTTTATAAGCAACAAATTGATAATTTGGTCGGTTATATAGGTGTAGAGAACGCCGAGATTAAAATGGTTTTACTACAAGCGGTCTGGAATAATATGGTGCAAATTGAAGCGTCTACAGTTGCCAATTACATCACAGATACCTATTTATTAGATCTTGCTAAAAAACAAAATAACAGTGCGCTTCAAGCCCAGTTAACGGTTTATAAAAATACGGCAATAGGTACAGTTGCCACCGATTTTCCTATAGAGATGGAACAGAAAGGCAAAAAGATGAACACCTCACTTCATGGCTTAAACAACGCGGAACATTATGTATTGATTTTTTGGAGCAGCTCTTGCTCACATTGTTTATCAGAACTACCTCAAGTTAGAGACATCGTGGATAAAATGCCTAAGCAAAAAGTACAGGTGGTGGCTTATGGTTTGGAAGACAATGTCGCACAATGGAAGAAAGAAATTGCCAACTATCCTAATTTTGTTCAAGTTATAGGCTTGGAGAAATGGAATAATCCTATTACCGATGTGTATGGCATTGAGTTAACGCCAACCTATTTTGTGTTGGATAAGGATAAAATAATTGTGGCAAAACCACATTCTTTAGAAGATTTGAAATCGGTTTTAAAAACGCTATAAAAAAAAGAATGCGTCTCAATAGTTGTGCAATCTCTATGAGAGTTGAATATTTGAGAACTATTCTCGAACAGCTGTCCGAGACATGAATATAAAAAAAGCCGTTTCAATTAGTTTTGAGACGGCTTCTTTTTATTGTCTTATTCCAAACTCGGAATGCGGAGTACTTGACCCGGATATATTTTATCAGGATCGGACAACATCGGTTTGTTGGCATCAAATATCAACGGATACTTCATAGCGTTACCGTAATATTGTTTGGCAACTTTACCAAGAGTGTCTCCTTTAATCACCGTATGAAAACGGGCTTCTGGCTCAACATGGTCTACAGTCATCTGATCATCAACTGAAGCAATGCCATTAGTGTTACCAATAACCAATACTACTTTTTCCTTAGTTGATTGGTCAAGCGCTTTACCGGAAACGGTGGCCATGTCATCATCAACATGTACTTTTAAGTTTTCAACATTCAGTTGTAAATCTCTAATTGTTTCTTCTAATTTTCTAGCGCCAGCCTCCTCAGTTTTTAATTCGTCTGCGGCAGCTTTTGCAGTGGCTTCAGATTTTTCTTCAGCGTCGTTCTTTCCTACGCCAAATACTTTAGCTCCAGCATTTTTAATAAATGAAAATAATCCCATATTGATTTAAGTTTTTAAGATTAAAATTATAATTGAAGAGGTAATTTACAATAAGTATTTGAAAATTTGACGGGCAACTTGTCAATATATTGTTAAAAAAAGAACGCCCATCCAAAATACATCAGATGGGCGTTACTAAAAGCTAAATAACCAACCAAAATTTAGCTTCTAGTTTTTCTCTTAAGTTATCAGTCTTTGCGGTTTACTGCTCTCGTTTTTCTGAATTTCTAGCATTTTCTTGGCGCTGGAATCGTCTGCAGGTTTTTGTGTCGCATTTATAATATATTGGAGATATCTCCTGATCATTAATAACGCTCAACTTTAAAAGTTCATTGTCAAAATAATCATAATCTAATGTTAATGTTTTTTAATGCGAATTGCTGTTGGCATTCTTTAACTCATAAAAGTCATTATTCGGAACATTAACAACCTTCGAACCTTTAAATTTAAGGATCGAATTAAGTTAAACTTGGGGATGGCCTATCTTCAAATCATCCGAAATGACAGTAACCAATTTAGAATCATCACTTAAAGTGAACGAAAATTTTAAATAGATGTATGATTATAATCGTGCAATTTTAAGATTGCACTTTGATAGTTTTTAAAACACCTGCCAAAAGGTTTGGAGCTCGAGGTTTTGAAATGGAATCACATTTTATTTGTGTATTTTTGAATTCATTTAATTAAAAAACTTATGGATACACCTACAAAATATGCTGTTTTTGGATCAGGAAGTTGGGCAACGGCCATTGTGAAAATGCTTTGCGAAAATCTTGATGAAGTGGGTTGGTATATGCGTAGCACCTACATAAAAGAACATTTATTAAAGGAACAACACAATCCGAGTTATTTAAGCTCTGTAGAATTTAAAACGTCCCAGTTAAAATTGAGCAATGACATTAATGACATGGCAGCCTATGCTGACGTGCTCATTTTTGTGATTCCGTCAGCATTTATTCATGGCGAATTATCGAAACTAACTGCGGATGTTAAAGATAAGATCATTGTTTCAGCAGTTAAAGGCATCATGCCTGAAACTGGAAAATTGGTGGGCGAACATTTTCATGATGTCTATGATGTGCCTTTTGAAAACACAGCAGTTATTGCAGGGCCTTGTCATGCGGAAGAGGTGGCTTTAGAGCGCCTATCCTATTTAACCATTGCCTGTGCCGATGAAACTAAAGCCAAGGCCATTGCCAAAACGTTGGCAAGCGATTATATTAAAACCTCAACCAGCGATGATGTTGTGGGCATTGAATATGCTGTAATGCTTAAGAATATTTACGCCATCGCTGCTGGAATTGCTCACGGTTTGGGGTATGGCGATAATTTTCAGAGTGTTTTGATGAGTAATGCCATTCGCGAAATGAAACGGTTTATCAAGAAACGCCACAAAATGAAACGGAATATTAATGATTCCGCATATTTAGGTGATTTGTTGGTCACAGGGTATTCGCTCTTTTCACGTAACCGAATGTTTGGTAATATGATTGGGAAGGGTTATACGGTTAAATCTGCACAAATGGAAATGAATATGGTGGCGGAAGGCTATTATGCCGCTAAAAGTGCTTATAAACTCACTAAAAAGAGTGAAGACATTGATAAGCTGCCCATCATCAATGCCGTTTATCAAATACTATATGAAGACAAAGATCCGAAACGTACCTTTCAGAAACTTACGGATAAATTGGATTAATATAAAGTCCGACGCCTCCAATAAAGAATGGGCTTATTATAACACAAAAGGTCCTGCTGAGGCAGGAACTTTATTATTTTACCAGTACTCCTTTTACGGTCATTAAAGGAATGGTCTGCAAAGCTTTTTCATTGATCGTGTTTTTTCTGAAGAGATAAGTCTTTTCATACATGGTATTCCCCACAAAAAACGTGACTCTAAATTCATTATTTAGTGCAAATAACTCCTCTTGCATCAGCTCAATTTTAGCATAACTTTTTTTAGGCAGGGCGTCTAATTTTTTTCTGAAGATGGACGTCATTTTTTTGTCTGAATATCCACTGGTGACAATCAGCACCACTTCTAAATCGACGTCTTTGTCGTTAATGATATAGGCATTCCAATCTTGGGTTTTGTAAATGTCATTGTATTCGTTAACCACCGCTACATGTACGCCTTCAACTTCTGGAATTTGGATGTCTTTTTTCATGTGAATTCCTGCAAATGAGGATGTGTTTTAATTACGTCGTAAAGTTACTATTTTATAAGGAATGTTGCTTTCCGTACTGATTTTTCGAAAAAAAAAACCGAAATTGTCTTCAATACCATCAAAATTTGTGTCTCTATCTTAGATAAGATTTCTAATGATCAATAAAATTTAATGACAATGAAGAAAAGCCTAGTTATAATTTTAATGTTACTGTTGATGCCTAATATGCCAACTTATGGTCAGCAAGACAGTATTGGCATACAACATACAAAGTCGTATGTAGACACGGATTTTCATGTATCTAAAGTGTATTACAAAGGAACAGATACCCAAGTGCCGGAGGAGAATTTTTACAAGCTCATAGAGGAAAATCCAAACCTATTTCTTGAGAGAGTAATTGATAATGCGGGAAACATCACACGGTATTTGTATGATCCTAATCGGAAAGGTGGCGTGACTGATACATTTTTGGATTCGTATCATAAAGGCGACTTTCCAAATTTTAAATTGCAAACCATAACTAATGAGACTATTGAGCTTTCTAACTTAAAAGGTAAACTAGTTATTCTCAGGTTTGAAATGGAAGCCACAACCTTCAGATTTAAAAAGCACGAAATTCAGGAATTAGATGATAAAATAAACGCTTTAGATCATAAAGATGTAGTGAAGGCAATTCTCATATTTAATGATTCTGAGAGTAATGTAAAGAAAGGTTTTGATCGTGAAGATTCAAATTTTGCTTTGGTGGCAGATGGCCGCAATTTTATAGAGAAATATGCCATTTCAAGATTTCCATCAACCTTGGTAATTGATCAAAATGGCAACCTTATCGGGACGTTCAGAGATGTTGATGAGATCGATTTAGAAGCATATCTAAAAAATGAGTAGAACGGCGAAACTTCCTCGATGCCATATAAAAAAATGAGAGAATAATTTAATTAAATTCATTATTGCTATTGTTGGTGTTCTCCATCAACAATAGATTATTGCCATTGTTGGTGTTTTCCACCAACAATAAGATTATTGCCATTGTTGGTGTTTTCCACCAACAATAATCTTTGCCTATTTTGACACTCTTAACCAGAAATGAATGATTTTTTTACCAAGAATAATTCTTTCAGATCCTACTCTTTGTCCAGATAGAAAAAACGATTGTTATAACTATCCACTACAATTCCTCTCAGATTTACAATAATTAAGTGCTGCAGGATAACATCGTTTGAATATAAATCAAAAAGATTGTCGTTTTTGAAGGCGATGTTGTCAAGTCGTAAAAAGTAAAGATGACATACTAAGTCTATCTGAATCACCTCTTTTAGAAGTCCTAAGGTCTTCGCTTCGGTTAATAAAGAGAAAATGGTGCCATGCACCAATTCATCTGAAAAATCGCTAAAGACCTTATCGGCCTTTGGGTAGTATTTTTTAATGCCGAATAAGAAGGACGGCTTAAAATGTTTTAGGTATGCAAATCCTTTTTTGTAGATCAGGATGATCTTTTCAATGGCGTCTGTCGTGGCATCATTAACAATAGCAGTTATTTCAACACGGTATTTATCCAATAAAAAAGACAAACTCTGAGATACTAAGTCTTCCTTAGTGTCAAAATATTTATAAATCGTCTTTTTTGAAATGCCCAATGAACTCGCCAGTTCGTCTAAAGTAAAACCTTTACTTCCAAACTGGGTAAAGTTTAAAATTGAGCATTCCAAAAGATCCGATTTTGTGGTCATGCCATTCTCAATTATTTCCAACCACCACCAAGGGCTTCGTATAAATCAACAATAGTCAACAACTGTTGTAATTTGCTGTCAATCATGTTTAATTCAGAACTCAATGCGCTTTGTCTCGAAATCAATAAGTCTAAATAATTGGCATAGCCGTTTTTCAATAATTCCATAGAATTATTTTCAGCATTTCTTAAAGCTTCAACTTCCAACTCGCGGAATTCAAACTTTTTGGTTTCTTGGTTGTAAGCATACAGCGCGTTAGACACTTCATTACCTGCAATCAATAAGGAGCGTTTAAACTCCAATAAGGCTTGTTCTTGTTGCGCATCAGCAACTTCTTTTTGGGTTCTGATTTTTCGCTGGTTAAAGATTGGTTGTGCCAATCCGCCAACAATGTTCGCAAACAAGGAACTCGTACTTACCAGTTCATCCAATTGCAAGCTTTGAAATCCTCCTCCAGCAGTCAAGGTCAATGACGGATAGAAATTACTACGCGCTACATTGGTCATTTCAAAAGCTCTGACCAAATTGTACTCCGCAGCAATAACATCAGGACGGTTGCGCAACAACGTTGAAGGCACCCCTAATTTGATGTCCGATTGTAATTCTTGTTCATCTAACATACTGCGCTCATACTGTTGAGGTTGTTGCCCCAATAAAATACTCAAGGTATTTTCTGTTTGAAAAATTGCAGTTTCTAAATCCACTTGTAAAGCTCTTGCGTTATTGTACTGAGCAATATTTTGATCAACAGCCACTTGGGTCACATTCCCAGCGTCTTTTAGGATTTTAATGGTACTGACACTGCTGTCTCTTATAGCAATGGTTTTTTCCGTAATATCCAACTGCGCATCTAAAGCTAGCAGTTGGTAGTACGTTGCGGCAATATCAGCCACCAAGCGCGATTTTACCGCTTGATGTGCGGCCACAGTTCTTAGATAATCTGCATCGGTTGCGCGCTTGTTACTGCGTATTTTTCCCCAGATATCAGCTTCCCAAGATACATTGCCACCCAGCTGAAATTGATCTATATGATCTTTTCCACTACCAGTAAATTGGGCGCCTTGTTGGCCATTATCAGAAAAATAAGATCTGTTGGCACTGGCATTGGCGCCAAGGGTCGGTAAAAAACCTGCCTTGCCTTGTTTTGCATAGGCTTCTGCCGCTAATACTTGTTGAATGGCGACACGGATGTCGATATTATTTTGAAGGCCTTCTTCAATATACTGAACCAAATAGGGGTCATTAAACAGTTCCTTCCAGGACATGTCAGCCATAGAAAGGCTGTCCGTTGGTAAGGCATCTGTTCTGTACAGATTTTCAGTTTCCTCTACTTCTGGACGTGTATAGTCTTTTGCTACAAAACAACTTTGCAGGGTAAATGCTGAAACGGTCAGCATAAGCATATACTTAACGGTGCGGGTTTTAAAAATTGCTATCATGAGTTTGATTCTTCTTTAAGTTCTACTTTTGGTTGTGGTGCTCCAGATATTTTCTCTTGTAACCATTGGAAAAATATGAACAGGATTGGAATAACGAATACCCCAAGGATGGTTCCTATCAATAAGCCTCCTACAGCTCCCGTACCAATGGAACGGTTACCTGCTGCACCTACGCCGTTTGCAAACACCAAGGGCGATAATCCTAAGATAAACGCGAATGAGGTCATTAAAATAGGTCGTAAACGCGCTTCAGCACCATTAATGGCCGCTTCTAACAGCGATTCTCCGTTTCGACGTCGCTGCAACGCGAACTCCACAATTAAAATCGCATTCTTGGCCAACAGACCGAGTAGCATAATTAATGCAATCTGGAAATAAATGTTGTTTTGCAACCCTGTAAGTTGGGTTACAAAGTAAGCTCCAAAGACACCTAATGGCAATGATAATAATACAGAGAAAGGCGTTAAATAACTTTCATACTGTGCTGCCAATAAGAAATACACAAAAACGAGCGACAGAATAAAAATGGTCGTGGTTTGGTTACCTGCACTCACTTCCTCTCGGGTCAGACCAGAATAGGCTGTGGTGTAATTTGCAGGCAAGGTTTGCGCAACTTCATCAACCGCTTTAATGGCGTCACCTGAACTATATCCAGGAGCGATAGCCGCGTTTAGGGTTACGGAGTTGAACAAGTTGAATCGGGTTACGGATTGTGGTCCGTACACACGTTTCAAATTTACAAATGTCGTAATTGGCGTCATCTCTCCGGTGCTGGTACGCACGTACAACTTCCCTAAATCGCTCTCTTGAGCTCGGTCTTCAGGTAAGGCTTGGACGTATACCCGGTATTGCTTCCCAAATCTTGAGAAATCTGCCGCAAATATACTTCCAATATACCCTTGTAAGGTTGAAAAGATGTCACTAATAGGCACGCCTAATTCTTTTGCCAACTCGGCATTAAGATCAATCTCGTACTGCGGATATTTGGTGTTAAATGAAGATTGTGCATATTGAATCTCCGGACGCTGTGATAATTTCCCAATAAACTCTTGGGTTACTTTATCCAAATCCGTAAAGCTTCCGCCAGAACGGTCTAATAAATTCAGCTCCACCCCGGTAGAGTTACCAAAACCTGGGATACTTGGTGGGGAGAAGAAAATAATATTTGCTTCCGGAATTTGCGCAGCCACACCAAACATTTTACCCGTAATACTTTGGGCGGAAAGTGAATCAGCTCCTCTATCCTTTAAGTCGTCTAAACGGATAAAACCTAATCCGTAGTTGTTACCTGCACCTCCTAAGAAGCTGCTTCCTTTAATCAATGACCCACCTTTTACACCAGGAATTTGGATTAATTTATCGTATAAATCCTTATTGACCTGATCGGTTCTATCTATTGAAGAACCTGCTGGAAGTTCAACGTTGACGAATACAATTCCTCTATCTTCATCCGGTACGAATCCCGTTTTCAATTCAGATGAGGACCAATAAATAGCTCCAACGGATGCAATTAATACGAGCACGGTTACCCATTTATTTCTGTATAGGAAATGTACAGATTTTCCGTATTTCGTAACTGTGGCATCAAAACCTCTGTTGAAGCCAGCAAAAAAGCGTCCTAAGAATCCTTTTTTCTTACTGTTATTTTTATCATCGTGTCCTTTAAGGAAAATGGCACACAAGGCTGGACTCAAGGTGAGAGCGTTAATTGCCGAAATGATAATCGCTACAATAAGCGTCACCCCAAATTGCTCATAGAAAACTCCGGTTGGGCCTTTAATAAAGGTTACTGGAATAAACACCGCGGACATTACTAAGGTAATCGAGATAATCGCTCCTGAAATATCGTGCATGGCTTCTACCGTAGCTTTCTTCGGATCAGACTCACCTTCATCAATCTTGGCGTGCACCGCTTCAACTACCACAATGGCATCATCTACCACAATACCAATGGCCAATACCAAGGCGAAGAGCGTTAATAAGTTGATGGAATAGCCGAATAAATTTAGGAAGAAGAATGTTCCAATAATCGATACTGGTACTGCGATGGCAGGAATTAACGTCGATCTAAAATCTTGTAAGAAGATAAACACCACCAAGAATACCAATAAGAAGGCCTCTGCCAAAGTGGTGACCACCTTTTCAATAGAGGCATTCAAGAATTCATTAGTGTTATACGGAATAAAGACTTCAATGCCTTTGGGCAAATTCGCTTTAATCTCTTCTAACTTACTTTCAATTTCAATAATGATATCACGAGCGTTAGAACCTTTCGTTTGGAAAATACCCATGTTAACTGCAGGATTCCCATTGGTTATCGAGCCACCGCCATAAGATTGGGCACCCAGTTCAATATCAGCAACATCTGATAACTTTAAGAATTGACCGTTGCCTAATGCTTTAATAATAATGTCACTATACTGTGCTTCGGTCTTAAAACGACCGCCGTATTTAATTACATAACTAAACGCTTCACCATTATTTTCTCCTAATGAACCTGCGGCAGCCTCTAAACTTTGTTCCCGCAAAGCGGCAGTAACATCTGTAGGAATTAAGCCATAAGCGGCCATTTTATCAGGCTGTAACCAGATGCGCATGGCGTAATCTTTACCTCCAAAAACGTTTACATCTCCAACCCCATTAACCCTTTGTAATTCCGGGATGACGTTAATTTTGAGATAGTTTTGCATAAAGGTGTCGTCATAATCAGGGTTTGTACTGTAAAATGACATAAACATTAAGGCACTCGTTTGCTGTTTAGACGTGGTAACCCCCGTTTGTAATACAGCTTGTGGCAATTGCGAGTTGGCACGAGCCACACGGTTTTGTACGTTAACTGCAGCAATATCCGGATCTACATCCTGATCAAAAAATACCGTAATGGAAGCGGTTCCGGTATTGGAAGCACTTGAAGTGATGTACGTCATCCCCTCTACACCGTTAATTTGTTCCTCGATAGGGATGATCACACTTTGTAGAATGGTTTCAGCATTCGCTCCAGGATAGGTGGCGTTAACTGTAATGGTTGGCGGTGCAATATCAGGATATTGCGTAATAGGTAATGCGGTAAGACCAAGGAAACCCAAAATCACAATGATGATGGAGATGACCGTTGAAAGTACTGGTCTGTCAATAAATATCTTTAACATAAGTTCTTATCTTGGTGGATTATCTGAATATTTTTTCAATAGGTTTTGCGACGCTATCAAAAGGGATTTCCATAGGTTTAATTTGAGTATCACCTCTTAATTTTGCGACACCTTTGGCAACAATTTTATCCCCTTGTTTAAGTCCGTCAGTAACCACATACATGTTATTAACATCAGCGGACACACTAATACGTGTGGATACGGCCATATCATCTTCAGCTATTTTATACACGTAGTAGCTGCCTTGTTGCTCATAGGTAGATTCCTTAGGAACGACTACAGCATCTGTATAGGTTTTAGGAACTCTAATTTTACCACTGTTACCATTAGTTAATAAGCGCGCATCATTATTAAACACGGCACGGAAAGAAATAGATCCAGTATTGGCATTCACTTGAGAGTTAATGGTTTCAATAGTGCCTTCTTTTTCGTAAGGAGTCCCATTGGCTAAAATTAAAGTCACTTTAGGAAAGTTTTTAATTTTATCTTGAATGGTATTGCCTTCTGCATTTTGAATAAAATCTAAATATTCTCTTTCATTCATTGAAAAATACGCATACACTTGACTGATGTCAGATACAGTAGTTAAAGGTTCTTGGTTACTTGGGCTTACTAAAGAGCCTTTACGAAGCCTGATGGAACCCACGTAGCCATCTACAGGACTCTTAATATTACCGTAGTCAATATTGGCGCCAATACTGTTGTAAGCGCTTTGGGCTTGCTGCAATTTTGCTTTCGCGGTGGCCAATTGAACGTCACTAATGATGTTCTTTTCTACTAGAGGTTTAAGTTTGTCAACTTCTACCTGGGCAGCATTGACGTTTGCTTTAGCGGCAGCAGCATCCTGGTTAAGGGACTGGGTTTCTAATTTAAAAAGTGTTTGCCCTTTTCTTACTTTCTGACCTTCGTCCACCAATACATCTGTAATGTATCCTGAAATTTTAACCCGCACTTCACTATTATTCACCCCTTCAATACTTGTCGGGTAGGTGGTATAACCAGTGACCGTTTTTTGAGGAATTACGGTTACTTGAAACGGCATTGGGCCTTGCGGACCTTGTGGTGCTTGTTCTTTTTCTCCGCAGCTCATAAAGAGCGTGATCATACTTAAAGCGAATACTAAAGGGAGTTTGATTGTTTTCATTTATTACAGTTTTGTGGTTTTTTCTATTATTCTTGATCTTAATGTGGAAACGGATTGAGTGACTTCTTCAAGGAATTGAATGTAATTATCATGAAAATCGAGTTCAAATTTTACGCTTCCGTCAGCAGTTTGATCATTGCTTTTCCGCTTGTAAATTTTAATTTCTTGATGTAAAGCTTTTTGTTCCATCCAAGATTCCATTAAAGTGTCGATACTTTGAAGGATGCTATCTTCATTGATGGTGTAATATTTTTTACGATCTCCTGGTTTTGTGAAATAAACAATTTTCTTTAAATCTGCTAAATGATTGAGATGGGTAGAAATCGTGCTTTTGCTAGCACCAAGATCAGTGACCAAATCTTCAAAGGTGGTGCCCACTTTACCAGTTAAAACAATATGCGATAAAATACGGGCAGCAACAGGAGCATATTGTTCCTTTTGCTCCATAAACACTCCTAGTCTTTCGACTAAATCGCGTTTTTCACTTCGGATTTCAGTAGTCATTGTTCAAATTTTATGCAAAGATAAGATAGGTTCGGAACAAACCGAACCAAACGAAGTTAAAGAAATGTTAAATAAAAAAACCGATATGGAGCTATCGGTTAATAGTTATAAGCAGTAAGATTTTATAAAGCAGATTTAAACTGCTCTAAAAACCTAACATCGTTTTCACTTAATAAGCGGATATCGCCAATTTGATGTAATAACATGGCAATACGATCGATCCCCATGCCGAATGCAAATCCAGAATATATTTTTGAGTCAATACCACAGTTTTCAAGAACATTAGGATCTACCATGCCGCACCCCATAATTTCTAACCAACCGGTTCCTTTGGTGATGCGGTGGTCAATTTCGGTTTCCAATCCCCAGTACACATCTACTTCAGCGCTAGGCTCAGTAAATGGGAAATAGGAGGGACGCAATCTAATCTTGCTTTTCCCAAACATTTCCGTGGTAAAATATTGAAGGGTTTGTTTTAAATCGGCAAAACTAACATCCTTGTCAATATACAGCCCTTCCACTTGGTGGAAAAAACAGTGTGACCGCGATGAAATAGCTTCATTTCTGTACACCCGACCTGGTGAAATGGTACGGATAGGAGGTTGGTTATTTTCCATATAACGCACCTGTACTGAGCTAGTGTGGGTACGCAATAAAATATCAGGATCAGTTTGGATAAAAAAGGTGTCCTGCATGTCTCTTGCCGGATGGTATTCTGGCAGATTTAATGCCGTAAAGTTATGCCAATCATCTTCAATTTCTGGGCCTTCACTTACATTAAAGCCTATGCGAGAAAAGATGTCAATAATTTGATTTTTCACTAATGAAATAGGATGACGAGCGCCAATTGCAATAGGTTCTCCAGGACGTGACAAATCGCCATAGATGCCCTTAACTTCCTCTTTGCTTTCCAACACTTCCTTTAAAGTGTTCACTTTTTCTTCTGCAGTAGTCTTCAGCTGATTAATCACCTGTCCAAACGCTTTCTTTTGCTCGTTGGGCACGTTTTTAAATTCGGCAAAATAAGCATTTAACACGCCTTTTTTACCTAAATATTTAATCCGAAACGCTTCGATTTCTTCCTTTGTGTGCGCCTCAAATGCTTCAGCTTCAGCAATACTTTCTTTTATCTTGTCTATCATAAGTCAAAAAATGAATGGCAAATTTACTGTTTTTTTGGATTTTACCTTAGTGATTAGAGTTGAATTCCAGTTTATTTTGAAGAACTTTTCACCGGATAAAATCTTACTGAATAAATTCCACTTCTACAAAATAATTCACAATGGCTTCTTTCATCAAGACGCTTTGCTCCCCTGCTTTTAAAGGTGGTAATTGTTCTTTAACCTTGTAATGCGGCCACTTATCATCGTCATAAAAATCAAACTCATAATAGCCATACGGTTCTAGCAAACGGCAAATAGCAATATGCATTAAATCTAATTTATGATCTTTTTTAAATTTTTTATGAAGTTGTCCTAGCTCTTGAACCCCAATTAAATAAATAATGGCATCCAAATCTAAAGGGTCTCCTTCAGCAAACTGATCTGATAATTTTTGAACCACAAGTTCCCAGCGCTGTTTTAATTGTTCGTCTCTTGACATTTCTTTAGTTTCAGGTTTAGAATTAAAAGGAACCAAATCTCATTGAAAATTGCGGCGCAACTTCAAGATCCTCGTCAAATTAATTTCTCGCAAAGTTAACTTATATTTGACGAAATTCTGTAAGATATGAGTGTTTTGGATATCGTTTTGACTGCCCTAATCCTTTTTGGATTGGTACGCGGACTGATGAAAGGTTTTTTTGTTGAAATTGCCTCTTTAGTGGCTTTGGTGGCGGGGATATATGGCGCCATCCATTTTAGTAATTATGCAGCTACATTTATTGATGACAATTCGCAGTGGGATGAAAAAACCGTCAATATTGTGGCATTTGCGGCTACCTTTCTCATCATTGTTTTAGTCATCGCATTAGCAGGAAAAGCCTTGACCACACTGGCGGACTTTGCCGCCTTAGGTATTGTCAATAAGTTGCTTGGAGCCCTTTTTGGCGCTATAAAAGTCGCAGTTATCTTAAGCGTTATCCTCAATGTTTTTGATAATATGAATAGGGCCATTCCCCTCACTGACGACGAGAGTATTGAAGACTCCATGTTATACGCTCCTATAAAATCATTGGTGCCAGCAATTTTTCCGGTGATTTTGGAAAAGAAAAACGAATTGGAAGAGCATTTAGAAGACGACGATGCTTTAACAGAAGAAGCCCCCTCTGACCTCATTTAATATTTGATGCTTGTCGTTAATCCAAACGATAGATTTCCATGATATCATTTAAATAGCCATCAAAATCGATATTTAAATCGATCAGCTTGCCAGTATGCACATCAAATACCCATCCGTGGACTACAAGACCTCTATCTCTATTGGCTTTTTGAACCGCCGCGGTTTTAATTAAATTGACACACTGTTCCTGCACGTTCAATTCTACAAGGCGGTTGTACCGCTCATTTTCATCTGGAATAGCATTGAGAGTGTTACGGTGGATGCGGTACACATCACGAATGTTACGCAGCCACGGGTTTAAAATACCCAAATCTTCAGATTGCATGGCCGCTTTAACACCACCACATTCATAATGACCACAAACCACGACATCCTTAACTTTTAAATTGTTTACGGCGTAATTGACCACAGACATCACATTGAGGTCAATACTGATTACCATATTCGCAATATTCCTGTGAACAAACACTTCACCAGGCCCTAAACCCATCAATTCTTCGGCCGTGACACGACTGTCTGAACATCCAATAAATAACAATTCCGGATTTTGGCCTTTCCCTAAATCTTCAAAATAGCAAGGGTTTTTAGAGAGTTTATCCTTAATCCAGGCTTCATTGTTTTTAAATACGTTCTTTACATCCATGGGTTACAGTATTATCGTTTGGTGTATGAGCAATGGCATGATGCTTTCCAGGTAACAAGGACTAGCCATTGTTTATACACATTTTTGTTTTACAATATTTTTTTATCATTAATGTCCGGTAAAAATATATATAAATTAGCAAACTTCTTTAGATCAAGAGACATTAGGAGATTTATGAAATGACACCTTACTTTTTAAAAGCTTTTTCTACCAAGAGTGATTCGATTATTTATATGTAAATGATCGTTGTTTGTCAGTGAGTTGCCAGTAAGTTTTTATACCTGATTTTAACAGCGCAGCGATCTTGATTCTTATCGGACAACAATGTTGTTTTATTTCAAAAATGGAATTGCAGGTATGTATAAATTCTTCAGTCCTTTTTGACTTTTTCTAATGTTCAAAATAATAGAAATTATATTATATAGGTACAAAAATAATATCACCAAACCGACGGTTGAGAAATTTGTAATCAATAAAGGAAATGAATTTAATAGATTAAAATCAATAGGAATAAATGACCCTTTAGTTGCTATCATTAAAACAACAAATAGAATTAAAGTCCAAGTAATTTGAAAACTGATGAGTTTTCGACCCGTATCATCCACAAGTTTTATCTTTTCTCTCTTTAAAATCCACATTACAAGTGGAATTATTATTCCTAATAGAGGCTGAATTAGAATGCTCATAGCGCTAAGGTGTAACAGAGTCAAATATCCTTTATCTTCAATATCTGTCCATTCCAAAAGATCATCTGGTGTTACTTCCAGTGCCTGAGTTAATTTTATCAGCGTATCTCCCCTAGGAATTGACTCTCCTTTTTCAATTCGCTGAATTGTTCTGAGACTTAATTTTGATTCTTCCGCCAGTTGTTCTTGAGAAAATCCTTTCCGATTTCGTAAGTCTTTAATTTTAATTGCTAAGTTTTGATTTTTCATTTTGATGTAGTTTAATGATTACCCAGCAAAGATATTTTCAGGTTGTTCTAATGGTTGCGTCACTTCTATGTCAATCTTATGACATTAGTGCCTACGTTAGGCTCAAATGTCCAATAACCTAGAAATACAGATCATAAAAGTAATAAAGATATGCCTTTTCTAAACTAATTATTTAAGATTATTCTACAGGGTTGAAGCGTGGGGAGGTGAGAATTTAAGTGCAATTTAAGAAGAAAAGCTCTATTGAAATACTCAAAATTTTGGATAAAATTCAAGTAAATAGAGCGAAAATTAATAACTTTTAATACTTAAATCGCTTTGATGGCATCTTTAGGGATCCATCCAGTTTTGCCATCAGCAAGTTTAATTTTCTTCCAATTATTCACGGTATCTATGATGTGCACTTTGGTGCCTTCATGGAGTTTAAAGGATTCCGTGCTCCTCAAATTGGGTTCGCTTTTAACTTGACTTTCCTTGGCAAAGACTATGGCGGGATGGTCATTTTTAACCAGATTGTAATTAGCAAAAGCTAGCGCTACCGCACTACAGGCCAAGATAAAAAAGGACATGGCAGCAACAAAGGCCATTCTTTTTTTTGCCGATTCATATGTAAAATAGAATAGCAGATAGAGCACTACAAAAAGGAGCATAAACACCACGGAGACTACAGCCCAAGTATCAAAAGTAAGCCAATTGGTAATTTTTTTTGTGAATTTTGAAAACCCTAATTCTGGAGCTTTGTCAATGGCATCAATGGTCATATTCCGGGCAAACGCAATATTATTCTTTATTTCCTGGTCATTTGGAGCCAGTTTGAGCGCTTTTTCGTAATAATAGATGCTTGGTGCAATGTGGTTCAATTTGTAATGCGCATTCCCTAAATTAAAGTATACTGCTGCCGAGTGTTCTCCGGCCTCAAGAATTGCTTCGTATTTGGAAATGGACTGTTCAAAATCACCATCATTGTAAAGCTTGTTGGCCTGTTCAAACAGTGCTTCGTTTTGAGCAAATCCCAATGTCCCAATTAAAAACGTCAGTATATAAACAAAATGTTTCATGTTACTTAATCTGTTTGTCAATTACTGAAATGGTCGTGGCTGCCTTATCATAATCGTGTTGCATAGTGACCTCTGTAAATGGCGTATAACGTGCCAATTCACAACTGTCCAGAATAGAAAGGAAATCCGTCACTACGGCTTCATTAACCTCCCGCTTCAATAATAACTGCTGAATGCGGTCCTTGCTTAAATCGCTCGTTTCAATGCGCAACTTGGCTTTAAGGTAATTATGAAGCGCTTTCTCTAAAGCAATATAAAACGCTTCTTTCTGACCCAAGGCTTTTTTGGCAAAACCTAAATATTTTTTAGCAAGCTTATCTGCTTTACGGACTTTGTTTCCACTAACATCAGCTGCGCGTTCTGCTTTCTTTCTGCGGAAAACCATGGCCAACGGAATGGCCATGAGAGGCAACAATAAGACGCTCCAAAACACCGTGGAATTTAAAAAAGGTTCCGATTCTATCGGCTCTAGATTGGCATTGCTTTTAACGAACGCAAATTGGTCGTTGTTCATAGTTACACGCTGCTTACCATCTCCAGAACCAGCAATATTGCTATCAGTATTGGAGTTGTTTGTAGGGCCGTCAAGAACATTGACCACCACCTCCCCAGAAGAAATTGTTTTATATGTTTCTGATTTTAAATCAAAATAGGTAAAATCGATATTCGGGATAGGATACTTGCCTTTAAACTGCGGCACAATGGTATAATTGTCTACAATGCTGCCTTGCATGCCTTCTGAAAGTGTTTTAATGTTTTCAGTGTGTTCTGGCTCATACACCTCAAGTGCACTTGGGATGCTCAGTTTTGGCAATTGAAATAATTTTAAGTTTCCTTTGCCGGTCACTTCAACCCGGGCTTGTAAAGATTCTGTCGCGTTTAAATTAGTTTTTGAGGTGGTTAATTTAAAATCGAAATCGCCAACGGCTCCAGAGAAATCCAAAGGTTTTCCATTTTCAGGTAGTGCTTTAACGGTTAAAGTTTTACTACCGGCAGAAACGGTTTTATGAACTTCTGTCGGCACGAAAGTTCCAAAGAAATCGCGCCTTTTACTAGGTACCTGCACGGTAAGGTCTAAACTTAAGGGTTCAATTTCTAATTTTCCTGATTTTTGAGGATAAAGGACCGTTTTACGGATCACCAAATAGCGGTAATTGCGCCCTTTATATTGCGTTTTTTGTATCTGGCTGCCCTTTAGATCGATATTCTGGCTCCAAAAATCATTATACCGTGGGTTGCCATTCTCTCTAAAATTACTCACCCCAATGTCCTCAGAAACATAAAGTTTATATGTTACGGTTACC
This sequence comes from Gelidibacter salicanalis, assembly GCF_007997285.1. GTDB lineage: Bacteria > Bacteroidota > Bacteroidia > Flavobacteriales > Flavobacteriaceae > Gelidibacter > Gelidibacter salicanalis. The sequence continues at coordinate 107,409 of NZ_VORX01000003.1, read as the reverse complement.
GCTTCATTTAAATACGGATTGGTTTTGGAGATTTCAGCAATCAGATGGACGTTGTCATCCGCAACGTTTTCAACATCATCAGGATCATTGGGCCTGCTGACTGCCGTGGAGATTTGCACGGTTACGGGTGACGTTTTATAAGTTTCTCCTTCAATTTCTATGGTCGCTTGATTGATGGTAATCGATCCGGTTTTTTTCGGAGCAAGAAAATAACTGTAGGTTTTTGAAAAGGAGCGTACACCGTTAATCCAGGAATGGCTGACCGATTGGTTCGGGCCACCTACCACCGTAAAATCAGCGAAGGACGGTGGACTGAAATTATCACCATCAGTGTTCATTTCAAAATCAACGCGTAAACGCTCATTAATACCCAGTTGCGTCTTGCTGACTTTCGCCTCAAATTTTATTTGGGCGGAGGCAAGACCTGTGCTGAGGAGTATTAAAAATAATAGTATGAATGTCTTTAATTTCATCTGTAAATTAAAAAATTAACGAACATCGAATAATGATTAACGATTTTTGAATTATTGCTTTTTGAGGTTTTAATACTTGCGACAACTATTGAAATGAGTTGATTGCTCTCATCTAAAACCTTTGAGATTTTTTCTTTGTCGCCAATAAATAGATCGTTATTCATTAACAAAAACCGTTTTACCAGTCTTTTTCTGTTTCTACTTTAATGCCTTTTTGTTTATCGGCATTCATTTTTTCTTGAACTTTTTGTTCCTGATTATTCATGGCTTCCAATAAGTTCTTTATTTGTTGTGGAGACAATTTTCCAGGCTGAGGTTTTTGCTGTTGTTGTTCATCCTTCCCTTCTTCATCTTTAGGTTTCCCCTCATCTTTCTTATCCTCGCCCTCTTTTTTATCCTGATCTTTTTGGTCGTCTTTATTGTCTTTGTTGTCCTGATCCTGTTGATCTTTATCGTCTTTATCTTTATCCTTATCCTCGTCGTTCTTTTCTTTGTCCTTATCTTGATTTTCGTCTGGCTGATCGTCTTTTTGCTGCTCAGCACATTCTTTAGCTAAACCAAGATTGTAACGCGTTTCATCATCCGTAGGATCATTTCTAAGGGCACTCTTATAAGCTTCAACAGCTTCTTTACACTGCTTGTTCTTCATTAAAATATTTCCAATATTATGAAAAGCTTTGTGTTTTTCCGATTTTTCCGTGGCATTTTTAGCCGCTTGTTGTTGGCGGTACAAGGCCTCTTCGTAGTTTCCTTTTTTGTAATAGGAATTTCCTAAGTTGTAAGTTCCTGCAACTGAGGACGGTTGTTTTGAAATGGCTTTGCGATATTCTTTTTCTGCGGAAATAAAATCGTCCGTATCCATAAGTTGGTTGGCTTCATAAACAAAATCGTTTGATTGTTTAGTAGCCGATAGTTGCTCCTTCTGGTTCTCATCAATTTGAGAAAAAGCGAACGATGTAAAAAGTAATACTAGTAGGGTTAGGTGTTTCATCTCTATAACATAATGAGCGTTTTTTAACGTCTGATGGATGCCCATCAACGGCTCAATTCACATGAACATATTAGTTTAATTGCCACAAGCTTAAAACAGTGCATAAATCTAAAAAAACTATAGCTATCAAGGTGATAATGTTTTCTTAAAATATGTTTGGAACGCCATCTTTAACAGTCTTTTAACCGTAAACAGCGGTTTTATGATGATTATTAATCAGTTAGCTTTCAAGTCGCGTTTAGGCCATCATAACATTGCTAACAAGCGATTAAAAATCTTCATTGAATAAATTCAGGCGTTTTAACCACGAGGTGCGTCGTTCTAACAATAAGACATCAATCAATAAAAAGAATAAAGCCGCCGCCAGAAACCATTGATACTGCGACTCAAAATCCGCAAATTGTTTGGCTTCAAATTCTGTTTTATCCATTCGGTTTAAAATATCTCTGATATGTTCCACCACCTCTGCAGTGTTTCTGCCGTTAATGTAAGATCCGTTTGCTTCAGCGGCAATGTTTTGTAGAGTGCTTTCATCTAAACGGGTAACGACGGTTTGGCCATTGCGATCTTTTTTATAGTTGACAATCCTGCCATTCCGTTTCTCGGGAATGGGACCGCCCTTCACGTCTCCAACGCCTATAGTGAAAATCCGAATACCTGCTTCATGCGCTTCTTGTGCTGCCTCAGTTGCTAAAGTGCCATGATCTTCGCCATCAGAAATGATGATCAGGACACGGTTGGTGTCTTGGTCTTCATCAAAATAGGTTTTAGAAAGGTCAATTGCTTCATGGATGGCGGTGCCTTGCGAAGACAGCATATCCGTATTCATGCTCTGCAGGAACATTTTGGCCGCTGCATAATCGGTGGTAATGGGCAATTGCGGAAATGCTTTGCCGGCGTAGGCGATAATGCCCACACGATCACTAGCTAAATTATTAATGATTTGCGTGACCAATTGTTTCGATTTTTCCAAACGATTGGGCGCAATATCTTCCGCCAACATACTTTTAGACACGTCAATGGCGAAAACAATATCGACACCTTCGCGTTTTACCGTTTCGAGCTTTGTGCCTAATTTAGGATTGACTAGCGCCATGACCAAACATGCAAACGCAAGCGAAAGTACGACCACTTTCAAAATAGATTTAAAGAGAGACGTGTCAGGACTTAATCGTCTCAGTAAGGGTTTGCTCGCGAATTTGCGCTGCACCCGACGCTTCCAAACCTGTAAAAGTAAAAACACAATAATGACCAACGGTATCACCATTAATCCCCAAAACCATATGTTTTCTTCTAATTGCATTGTTCAGTCTTCAGTTCGCTATTATTAAATTCTAATTAAAACTTCTAAATACCGTTGATCGTAATAAAAATTCAATCAGTAATAATCCAAAAGCTAATAGTACTAGTGGACGGTATTTTTCTTCGTAATTGTAATATTTGAATTCCTCAACATCTGTTTTCTCCAATTTGTTGATTTCATCATAAATAGCGGCCAGTTTTTTATTGTTATCCGCTCTAAAATATTTACCCCCGGTCACCTTGGAGATGTCTTTTAATAAGGCCTCATCAATCTCTACTTGTTGGCGTCCGTATTGGAATTGTCCATTAGGTAAAATGCCAATCGGAGAGAGAGCAGTTCCGTTAGTGCCAATCCCGATGGTATAGACTTTAATATCGTATTCTACTGCTAATTCGCTAGCAATTTTAGGATCTATAAATCCGGCGTTATTAACCCCATCCGTTAATAAAATAATCACTTTACTTTTTGCCTTACTGTCTTTAATACGGTTAACCGATGTTGCTAAGCCAGAACCAATGGCCGTACCGCCTTCAATTATGGTATTGTATTTAATCTCATTGAGGGCACGCAACACAATGGCTTTATCACTGGTAATTGGCGTTTTGGTATAGCTCTCTCCAGCGTATTCTACAATCCCGATGCGGTCATTTGGTCTGCCCTTGATAAACTCTGAAGCCACCTTTTTAAGCGCTTCTAGTCGGTTTGGTAGTAAATCTTTGGCCAACATACTTGCCGATACGTCAATAGCGATGACAATATCAATCCCTCTGGTGGTTTTTGTTTTCGTAGATACATCTACCGTTCTTGGGCGGGCTAACGCCGTAATAATTAAAGCGAGGGCCAATAGGCGCAACACAAATAGGACATGCTTTGCTTTAGTCAAGCGAGATGGCGTTATTTTAAACCCCTTTATGGTTGACATTTTAAGTTCAGCCGTCTGCTTGTTGTGTTTCAATACATACCACAACATGAGCAACGGTAGGAGGAGAAACAACCAGAAAAATTCTTTATTTAAAAATTCGATTCCTTCCAGCATCATTCTTCTTTTTTGAGTTCAACTGAATTTAAGACCCGCTCCATAATGTCATCTGCATACTGATCTTCTGCATCCCAAACTAAGATTATTTGTTGCAATATATTTTTCGCCGTAAAGGCTAATAATACGTAATTTCCTTTTCTAAATTGATCAGTAAGTGGTGTCGGGAAGGACGCAGAACCATACACCTTTAAGCCTTCAGCAGCATTAGGAGTGATAAATTGCTCACGCTTTACCAAAATATCCCTAACATTATTTTTCTCGAACATTTCTAAAGCGCCATTTACAGCAAGATTTAAATCGACTGAGGTGCTATCAGGAATGTTGAGTTTTGAGGTGCTAACCACAATATTAACGGAGCCTAATAGGGTGCCATAGCTAAACATGGTGGTTTCCGCTACTTTGGAAATAGAGTCAATTGCTTTTCCTTCTACACGCTCTAAAACCGCAGGTGTTGAGATGTAAATTGGTGGCACACCATATTCGCTCATTACCCAATCGCCTTCCAGCAACTCTTTACTATCGTTACCAATAATGGTGTCCTTCACATAATCAAAACCATATTTTATGGAGAATCCAATAAAGGTGGCAAGGATTAAAAACAGAGATAATGCAACGGTGATGATGATTTTACGACGTTGTTTCTTACGCGCTTGTTCTTCCTTGTATTGCTGATCTAGTAATTTTTCTTCTTCGGTTGGTTCTGGCAAGGCTTGCTTGACATTGTCAATTTCTAAATCAATGGTGTTTCTATCAATTTTTGCCAATTCAACATCAGGAGCAGATTTCGCAAATTTCACTAAATCCGCGCGTTTAAGAATGGTTTCAATATTTCTGATGTCTTCTTTACTAAGTTCTATTTGGTTGCCATCTTTTAATAAATTTAAGCGATGCACCAATTCGTCTGTCGTGCTTTCTAAAGCGCGATCGTAGACTTTTTCATCGAGATAACGTCTGATGATAAAGGTCAATTCTGAATAATAGCCCTTCAGTTCTGATTGTTGTAAATAGTCAGTTTCATCCAACTTTTTGAGGGCGAGTTTGGCGCGTTCATAAGGTGGCAATAACGCAATTTCTTCTTCTTCGGTCAAAGGTTTTTTACGCCAAATAAACCAATACATTAGGAAGGCAATAAGCGCAAGGACGGCTAACACAATCAGTGCAGTTTTCCACCAGTCGCTACTGCTTTTTTGAACTTCTATAAATGGTTTAATATCGTATAAGCCTTGTTTTGTGGAATCGACAAGGATATTATTGACCTCAACTTTTAAAGAATCTGTAAAATACTCTTTAGTTCCAATGATGATTTTTTGCCTAGGGATGGTATAACTGCCAGAATCGAATTGGGTTAGTCCATATTTTTTGATCAAATTGTATTTGGCACTGTTTTTTGTGGTGTCTACTTGGTACGATTCAATCATTTCCAAAGGCGAAAATGTTTGTCCTTCAGGGAACACCACCAGATCTGTAGTGTCTGCTTCCACCTCAATTTGATAAGTAATTTGCTCACCGATTTTAATTTTTGGGGTGTCAATGGAAGTTTTGACTTGACCGAAAGAGAAGAAAGAGATGATAAAAAAGAAAATAGAAAGAACGCTTGAAGCGCGGAGCTTGAAGCGAGAGGTGTTGTAGGTTATATGTCGAAAATCGTAATTCATAATTCGTAACTCGTTACTCTCTGCGTTTAAAATAGCCTAATAATTTGGTGACATAACTCTCATCTACCCGACAATCAATAGTACCAGCACCTGATTTTGAAAAAGTGTCCTTAAAATAGCTGACGCGTTCAAGGTGGTATTTGCTATAATCTGTTCTAATTCTTTTAGAAGCCGTATTGACCAACATATACTCGCCAGTTTCTTCATCTTGCATTTGCACCATGCCTAAATTAGGGATGCTTTCTTCGCGTTTATCATACACTCTAATCCCCGTAATATCGTGTTTGTTGGCGGCAATTTTTAGGGTTTGCTTATAATCATCCGCAATAAAATCAGATAGAAGGAATACAATGGCCTTCTTTTTCATCACTCCGGATAAAAATTGCAAGGCTTGAGTGATATCCGTTTTTTTACTTTTGGGTTTAAACTCAATCAATTCTCTGATGATACGCAACACATGAAATCTGCCTTTTTTTGGCGGGATATACAATTCGATAGTATCCGTAAACAAAATTAAACCAATTTTATCGTTATTTTGAGTAGCTGAAAATGCTAAGGTTGCCGCAATTTCAGTAATAATTTCGTTTTTAAATTGCTGTTCTGTACCAAACCATTCTGAACCCGAAATATCGACCATCAGCATCATGGTCAACTCGCGTTCTTCCTCAAATACTTTAATGTGCGGTTCATTGTAACGTGCCGTCACGTTCCAATCAATATTCCGTACATCGTCACCATATTGATACTGACGCACCTCGCTAAAGGTCATCCCTCTACCTTTAAAAGTGGAATGGTATTCTCCACCAAAGATATGGTCAGACAAGCGCCGCGTCTTAATCTCTATTTTACGTACTTTCTTTAAAAGCTCTTTTGTATCCATTTTTTATTGAGTCTGCAGTTGGCAGTCTTCAGGTTTCAGTCGCTATATGTTCAGAATTTAGTTGGACGGGTTACTGCCCACTGCTTACTGCTCACTGTGGACTTTATTTATGGTACTTCAATTTCATTAATGATTTTGTTGATGATATCAACTGACGTGATGTTTTCTGCTTCCGCTTCGTAAGTAATCCCCACTCTATGACGTAACACATCGTGAACAACGGCGCGGACATCTTCAGGAATCACGTAGCCACGACGCTTAATAAAGGCGTAACATTTTGCAGCAACCGCTAAATTGATACTTCCACGAGGCGAAGCGCCAAACGAGATTAACGGTTTTAAATCGGCTAGTTTATATTTTTCAGGAAAACGAGTGGCGAAGATGATATCGAGAATGTATTTTTCAATTTTCTCGTCCATATACACTTCTCGAACGGTTTGCTGTGCTCTTAAAATTTGTTCTACAGAAACGACAGCATTAACTTTCTCATAAGCGCCTTTCATATTATTACGCATAATGAGTTGCTCTTCGTCTATTTTTGGATAATCAATAACCGTTTTCAGCATAAAACGATCCACTTGTGCTTCAGGAAGCGGATAGGTTCCTTCTTGCTCAATAGGGTTTTGGGTAGCCATCACCAAAAATGGTCGGTCTAATTTAAAAGTTTCATCTCCAATAGTTACTTGTTTTTCCTGCATGGCCTCCAATAATGCCGATTGCACTTTAGCTGGCGCTCGGTTAATCTCATCGGCTAAGACAAAATTTGCGAAAATTGGACCTTTTTTAATGGTGAAATCATTCACTTTCATATTGTAGATCAGCGTACCCACCACATCAGCAGGTAATAAATCTGGTGTAAATTGTATCCTGCTAAAACTCGATTCAATAGCTTGGGACAGGGTGTTAATGGCGAGCGTTTTTGCCAAACCAGGGACTCCTTCCAACAATATATGTCCTTGTCCTAAGAGTCCAATTAGTAAGCGTTCAATCATATATTTTTGGCCTACAATGACCTTATTCATCTCAAAAGTAAGCAAATCAACAAAGGCACTCTCTCTTTCAATTTTCTCGTTAATGCTTTTGATATCAACTGTGTCTTCCATCATATTAGAAATTTATTTAACCTGAAATAGGGTCTGGGTTTTTGAGGTCTGCAAATTGTTAAAATTTTTAGTGGATTGCTGTTAATAATTGGTTAAAAAACAAAGAGCAACACCATTGGTGTTGCTCTTTTAATACATTTTTATGAAATAAAGCTTAATTAATCGTAATGATGCCGAGGTCGGTATTACTTTCTGCCGTTACTTTAATATCGTTTAATATTGTTGGTAATAAATCTGATTTAGGGTCAGGCGCTAAGGTAATCTTGTAATTACCCGGGTTTAATCCTACTAATAAGAACTTTCCTTCTCCGTTTGTATACGTCGTAATTGTATCAGTGCCTTTACTTGCGGTAATTTCGGTTTGCATACCCATTGGTAATACACTGCCTGAAATTGTTCCGGTGCTTGCTTCCGCACTTGCTCTTATCACTGGTTTTAAGTTGATATTGCCGGAATTCCCGGCGACAACAATTGATTTGTCAACATCAAAATCTAAAAGGAATGTGTAAGCCATGTTTGGCAATAAGGTTTGATTAATTTTGATTTTCAAACCTGATTGTTGTGCACTTGGCGTTTTTAAAGGAAAGGTCTCCCCGTCAATGACTACAGTGTTATCATCACCTAACACTAAACGGATCTGATTTAAGGTTCCCGAAAGCACTTCAAAGTCATCCACCAATAGCACATTCACGCCACCAGTTAATGTTAATAGATCATAAACCCCAGCATTAATCGCATTCAAACTTTGCCATCCTTCTTCGCCATCTCCGGCATCATTAACTTTTACCATCACGTCAACAATGTCAATATAAACGTGATCATAATCTCCAGGAGCGTCCATTAATTTAATCGAAACTTTTGCTTTTCCTTCTGCATTGGACGCTGCGTCGTCTTCACTACACCCAAATGAGAAAAATGTGATGAGGGCTAATAAGCTTGCTTTTTTTAAAAAATTCATAGTATTTGTAATTTATAGGTTCAATTGTATGTACGTAATATTTTCAGAAATGGACTACAGTAAACGGTTAAGATAGTTGATGTTGCAGGCACTCAGGCACTTAATCCAATAAATTTTAGAAGAATCTGCAGTTTCCAACTTCAGGAAATTTTATTCCCTACCATGTAGTGACGAATTTGATAATTATTAAACATGAATCAGCTTACTCTTTTAGATTTAAGTATTTTTATATTCTGAATGAATAGATCTAAAACAAAACGTGTGAAGTATTCGAAAATTATAGCAGGAACGATGACTTGGGGAGCTTGGGGCAAAAAGCTTTCTACTGAAGCAATGGCAGATTTGATGCACTTTTGTGTAGAACAGGGCGTCAGTACATTTGATCATGCCGATATTTATGGCGGCTACACGACGGAAGCTGAATTTGGGCAGGCTTTTGCTCAGAGTGGATTGAATCGAGAGGCAGTGCAACTGATTAGTAAGTGTGGCATTCAGCATCTTTCTGGGGGTCGGAAGAATAAAATAGGACATTATAGATATGATAAGGATTATATAATTTGGTCAGTAGAAACCTCTTTGAAAAATTTGCAAACGGAGTATTTAGATGTACTGTTATTGCATCGGCCGAGTCCGTTGATGCACCCCGATGAGATTTCGGAAGCCATCGAGAAATTAAAACAACAAGGGAAAATTATAAGCTTTGGCGTCTCAAATTTCACGCCGTCTCAAGTGGATTTGATTTCAAAAAATGTACCTGTAGAAGTGAATCAGATAGAATTTTCCTTAACCCAATATTCGGCCATGTTTGATGGCAGTTTGGACCATCTGCTGATCAAGGAGATTTCCCCAATGGCCTGGTCGCCTTTAGGAAATGTCTTTAAAGAAGATACAGCGCAAACCCGACGCATAAAAATCCTGTTGGGTGAACTGAGCCTTAAGTACAATGCTACCGAAGATGCCTTATTGCTTGCCTGGATTTTAAAACACCCGGCTAACATCTATCCAGTGGTGGGTACCACTACTAAATCCCGACTTGAAGATGCTGTAAAAGCAGCGGCGATTGACTTGGAGTTGGAAGATTGGTTTTTAATGTTGGTGGCTAGCCAGGGGCATGTTATGCCTTGATGGGTATTCAGACTACAGTATTCAGTTGGCAGTTGGCAGTATTCAGGCTACAGTATTCAGTTGGCAGTCCTCAGTATTCAGTATACAGAAAGCTGTAATTAGGAGAGGTTTAAAAGGGAAATTGTCGTTAGACAGTTGGACTGAAAATCAATAAAAAATGATAATAATTTAATACATAAAGTTCCTGTTTTTGGGAGTAAAAATTATATGAAAAGAAAAACAGCATTAATTACGGGCGCTACTAGTGGTATTGGGCGCGCTACGGCTCATGAATTTGCCAAACACGGCATCAATTTAATTTTATGTGGACGCCGTCAGGAACGTTTGGATGCCATCAAAAAGGCTCTCGAAAAAACTACTGATGTGCACGTCCTAAATTTTGATGTCCGCGACAAAGACGCCACTTTTAAAGCGATTGCCTCATTGGCAGAAGATTTTAAAACCATAGATATTTTAATTAACAACGCCGGAAATGCCCACGGTCTCGATCCCATCCAAACTGGCGATACCGATGATTGGGATGCAATGATGGATATTAATGTAAAAGGGTTGTTGTATGTTAGTAAAGCGATAATTCCGCAGATGACGGAGCGTCAATCGGGTCACATCATTAATATTGGATCTTCCGCCGGGAAGGAAGTATACCCTAAAGGCAATGTGTATTGTGCGAGCAAACATGCGGTTTTAGCCATTACCGAAGGGATGCGCCTTGATCTCAATCCGTTTGGGATTAAAGTAAGCGCCATTAATCCTGGCTTGGTGGAAACTGAATTTTCGCAAGTGCGATTTAAAGGCGATGCTGTGGCAGACACGGTCTATAAAGGTTATAAAGCCTTACAAGCTGAAGATGTTGCTGAGGTCATTTACTTTGCAGTATCGCGTCCCGCCCATGTGAATATTGCTGATGTATTGATGTTACCAACAGCTCAAGCATCGTCGACGGTAATTAAAAAGGATCATTAATTTACGCACGAATAATCAAAAATTGCAAGCACCTTGATCAACAAACGTCTGCTCATAAAAAACCTTTTGGCTCATAATGATGAGAACAGCTTCTATGACAAAAAGCGGCAGATTGATATTGGCGAAAAAGAAGGCAAAGCGAAATTCCTGAAGCACGTGTGTGCCCTGTCTAACACCAATCCTAAAAATAATTCTTATATCGTTATTGGGGTTGAGGATGATGACAATAGAATTATGGGTGTTGACTTTTTTGACGATAGCAAAATTCAAAATTTGATCAATGCGTATTTGATCAATCCTCCCATTGTACAGTATGAAAACATTCCGTTTCCGCATCTGCCCGATGATAAAGTAGTGGGTCTGGTAACCATTAGGGCTATTGATGGGTTGACCTCGCTTAAAAAGAATATTTGGAAGTACTACGGCGGCTCTGTGTTTTATAGAGATGGGAGTATGAGCATGCCCAAAGTTTACGATGTCGACATAAAAGATGTCAACTCCAAAATTGTGGAAGCTATAGAAAATAACTCCCAAAATAACATTCAACATACCTTAGACGGGGTGTTCGATTTTTTGAGCAAACGAAAAGATTACCACCCCCAATACAAAGTGTTTAAAGAATATTTCGTGCTCTGCTGGGCCGGACAGAAAAAGGTCTATAAAAATGAAACTTTTTACAGTAGGGTGGATATTGAATTGATCAATGAGCAGGTGCGACTGTTTTTTTCGACTTTAGATGAGGTGACCATTCGTTATGACGACCATGCTTTTAATATTGTTGAATACGTGAGTTTAGGACTCAACAATAGTTATAAATATTACCCATTGGAAGAGACGCGTATTAGTTTTGCCAACAACGCTACCTATCATATTGAGACCAAACTACTTTTTGAAGCCCCACAATTTGACAGGAAGGTTTTGCATCATATTTATAATGCAAATAATGCTATTTTAGATAAACTGAAAAAGGGAGTTACTTTAAATTCTAGTGAAGAACGTGATGTAAAAAATCTGCCCGCAACCTACCTTATTTGCTACCTTAATTTGTTTCACGATGCGATAGATAAATTGAATGAAGCCAAACCGTATTTAAAAAAATACAATTCAGAAGTCTATGAGAGTTTAAAAGAATCGTTGCGGATTTTAAGAAAAGTGAAGTATAGTTAGGCACAGAATTTCTTTACCGTTTGTCGATGTTTTTTGAAAGCGTATGTAATTCAACATATATATTGACAGATTGTAGTTTTTAAGAATGTTGTTGAAATAATAATCGCATATTTACAGTGCTATTAATCAATTATATATACCCTGTTTCTCCTGATTCTATTATCAGCATTGAAACAGGGTTTTTTTTGTAAAATTTCGTCGATATTTTTAATTTCTTGTTGGACGCCGTAAGCTCCCCGAATTTTATAAGCATCATCTTTATAGGATCAAGTCCAAAAGTGGTGGGATTTCTACGCCCTGTCATCCAGTTTGTCATTCCGACGTTAGGAGGAATCCCATGATCGTGAGTACTTTATGATACAAAGATGATGTGATGTCTCATTACATTCGACATGATAAAAATGGGATCAAGTCAAAAAGTTATGGGATTTTCTACGTCCTGTCATCCCATTGCAATTTGTCATTCTGACGTTAGGAGGAATCCCATGATCGTGGGTACTTTATGGTACAAAGATGATGTGATGTCTCATTACATTCGACATGACAAAAATGGAAAATCTACAATTTTAGAAATTCTTAAATCGTTAAGTTACGCGTTGCGTATAAACTCTTCACATTTATCCACCATGTTCGTACTGCCACAAACAAATGGGACACGTTCATGAAGTTCCGTAGGCTGAATGTCCATAATACGTTGAATGCCATCACTAGCTTTTCCATCAGCCTGTTCTGCTAAAAATGCCATCGGATTGCATTCGTACAGCAAACGCAATTTTCCTTTTGCATTTAAAGAGCTCTTTGGATACAAATAAATTCCACCTTTAATCATATTTCTATGAAAATCGGACACTAATGAGCCAATATAGCGCGATGTGTAAGGTCGGTCACCTTCTTCCATCTGGCAATATTTGATGTAATTTTTTACGCCTTGTGGGAAATGGATGTAGTTACCCTCGTTTACCGAATAGATGCGGCCGTCTTTAGGAAACTTCATATTAGGGTGCGATAAGTAAAAGGTTCCAATGGCTGGGTTAAGTGTAAACCCGTTAACCCCGTCACCAGTAGTATAAACGAGCATGGTGGAAGTGCCATAAACAACATAGCCAGCGGCTACTTGTTGATTTCCGGGTTGTAGAAAATCCTCAATGGTTACTGGCGTTCCGATAGGTGTCACTCGTCTGTAGATCGAAAAAATAGTCCCCACAGATACGTTCACATCAATGTTTGATGAGCCATCCAAAGGATCAATAAGCACGACATATTTATTTTGATGATTTTCATCCTGACTGTTGATGGCAATAAAGTCATCTTCCTCTTCACTAGCAATACCACAAACGATATTTCGGTTGGTCATGGTTTGAATAAACTTTTCGTTGGCGTAAACGTCCAGTTTTTGCTGGTCTTCACCTTGAATATTCATATCGCCTGCTGCGCCGATGATGTCCACCAATCCGGCTTTGTTCACCTCGTAATTGACGACTTTTGCGGCTAACCGTATGGAATTTATAAGGCTAGAAAGTTCACCTGATGAGTATTTAAATGAGGTCTGATTTTCAATAATGAATTCACCTAGAGTTTGATGTTTGCGAAACATGAAGTGTTTTGGATTTGTTTCTGCAAATATCGTATTTTTTACCATACTACATCGTTTTCGGAAAACTTAAATGGTTTTAATTTTATCAGTTTGCGTTATATTTGAAAAGAATTTTTTATAAATGAATTTCAAAATAAGAAAGGCTATTTCTCAAGATATGCCTCAAGTACACGCACTAATCACTGAATTGGCAATTTTTGAAAAAGAACCTGATGCTGTAGAAGTGACCATTTCACAATTACAACAAGATGGGTTTGGAGAGCATCCTTCGTTTCAGTGTTTTGTAGCTGAAGTTGAGGAAACCGTACAAGGCATCGCATTGGTTTATCCACGTTATTCCACCTGGAAAGGTAAAATATTGCATCTTGAAGATTTAATTGTGAGTCATAAAATGCGCGGTAGTGGATTAGGGACGGCACTTTTAGATGAGGTTGTGCGTTATGGAGATCAATTGGGCGTTAAACGCATTTGTTGGGAAGTGTTGGATTGGAATGATCCCGCCATTGAATTTTATCAAAAGAAAGGTGCGGACGTGAAGCGCGATTGGGATGTGGTCCATTTAAATGAAGAAGGAATTAAAAATTATATAGCGACGCTAAAGGATGCACGTATTTAAATTTGGAGGCGCCTCAGTAAAAGATGCACTTGGGGTTAGAAACTTAGAAGCTGTTTTAAGAACGGTGGGGTATGAAAATACCTTAATAGTGATTTCCGCCATGGGGAAAACAACCAATGCGCTGGAGATTGTGGTGGGCAATTACTTTAATACTAAAGGTGAATTGCAAAGTTCTATACAGGACGTCAAAAAATATCATAATGCAATTCTTTTAGATCTTTTTGATACCGGACCGGAAGAAACTCATCCCGTCTTTAAGAAAGTAAGCGCCCTATTTGAAGAGTTGCGCCATTTTTTTGACCGAAATAAGTCGCCGGATTATAATTTTGTCTACGATCAGGTAATTGGTTACGGAGAATTGGTCTCCACCCTTATTGTGAGCGAATATCTCAATAGGGTTGGGATTAGAAATAATTGGGTAGATGTACGGGAATTGATTAAAACAGACACGTATTACAGACGCGCCAACGTTAATTGGGAAGCTACCCAAGCCGCGGTAAGTTCTAAATTAAACACTTCAGTTTTAAACATTACTCAAGGCTTTATTGGTAGTGACGACAATAACTTTATGACCACATTAGGCCGTGAAGGCAGTGATTATTCGGCAGCCATTCTTGCCTATTGTTTAAATGCGGAGAATGTGACCATTTGGAAAGATGTGCCCGGAGTGCTTAATGCTGATCCTCGATACTTTGAAAACGCACAGTTGCTCAATAAAATCTCTTATCGGGAGGCTATTGAGTTGGCGTTTTACGGAGCTTCGGTGATCCACCCTAAAACATTGCAGCCATTACAGCAAAAGGAGATTCCCCTCTTTGTCAAATCTTTTAAAAATCCTGAACATGCAGGGACTATGGTGGCAAAAGGGTCGGGAATAGAACCGTTGATTCCGTGTTTTATCGTGAAGAAAAATCAAGTATTGATTTCTTTATCGTCCTTGGATTTTTCTTATATCGTAGAAGAAAATATCAGTGAGATCTTTAAATTGTTGGCCTTGTATAAAATGAAGGTGGATGTGATTCAAAATTCTGCCATCAGTTTTTCAGTTTGTGTGGATAATGTGTACAATAATCTCCCTAAGCTTTTGCAACATTTAAAAGCAAGGTTTAAAGTCACCTGCCATGACAACGTGTCCTTATATACCATTCGTCACTATACTCAAGATGCCATTGCGCAATTAGAGGAGGGCAAAACGATCTTGTTAAAGCAATTGACACAAGGCACCGTTCAAATGGTCGCCGAATAATTGACCATCAAAAAGGTGAAAGAGATCGGTTTAGAGCATCATCTCAAAAAATATTTATAAATAAAAATGATTAGGTTTGTAGCCATGACCAAACAGCAGGATATCGGATTAGTAAGTGCAAAGGAAGTTGCGAAAGCCATCAATTTGGAAAAGTATGGTGTTTTAGGCACATTTACTGGCTGGATACTTATGAAAGTTCTTAAAATATCCACACTCAATGAGGTTTACAACCGTCATAAACATTTAAAAGAGACTGATTTTTTAGATGCTATCTTGGGTGATTTTCAGATCCGATTTGAAATACCAGAAGATGATTTAAAACGCTTGCCTAAGGAGGGTGCATTTATAACGGTATCCAACCATCCGCTAGGAGGGATTGATGGCATCCTTTTGCTGAAATTAATGTTAGAGCAGCGCGAGGATTTTAAAATCATTGCTAATTTTCTGCTGCATCGTATTGCGCCCATGAAGCCGTATATAATGCCGGTTAATCCATTTGAAGATCGTAAAGATATAAAATCGAGTGTTGCAGGGTTTAAGAATGCCATTTTGCATTTGCGCGCCGGCCACCCACTAGGTATATTTCCTGCTGGTGAAGTATCTACCTATAGAGATGGGAAGTTAGTCATTGATCGTCCTTGGGAAGAAGCCGCTATGAAACTCGTGCAAAAAGCAGAAGTGCCGGTAGTGCCAATTTATTTTCACGCAAAAAACAGCAAGTTATTTTATAAGCTTTCTAAAATTAGTGATACGTTCAGGACGGCTAAATTGCCTTCAGAAGTGTTGACCCAAAAGAGGCGCGTTATCAAAGTTAGGATAGGAAAACCAATTACTGTAGCTGATCAAAAGGAACACACCACGCTAGAGGAGTTTTCAGAGTTTTTGAGACGTAAAACGTATATGCTGGCCAATAGTTTTGACGAGAAAGGCAAATTTCTCAGCACAATTTCTTCCACATTAAAAGTGCCAAAAGCCATTAAAAGTATCGTCATGCCTGTAAGCGTAGACACGATGATAAAGGAAGTCAATTATCTGCGGGAACATGATGGGCGACTCCTAGAAAGCAAGAATTATGAAGTGTTTTTTACCGATTCTAAGAAAATTCCTAACATTCTGCGAGAAATTGGTCGACTGCGTGAAATTACCTTTAGAGAGGTAGGGGAAGGCACGAACGAATCGATAGATTTAGATCCGTTTGATAATTATTACCACCATATGTTTTTATGGGATAATACCACTAATAAATTAGCAGGCGCATACCGTATGGGCCTCGGTTCGAAAATATTTGCCAAATACGGCATTGATGGGTTTTACCTTCAGGATTTATTCCGTTTTGAGCCTGAATTGTATAAAATGATGAGCGAATCCATTGAAATGGGTCGCGCATTCGTCATCAAAGACTATCAATTGAAACCGATGCCTTTATTCCTCTTATGGAAAGGTATTGTACATACTACGTTACGGTATCCAGAGCATAAGTATTTAATTGGTGGCGTGACCATTAGTGATAAGTTTACCAACTTTTCAAAATCACTCATGATTGAATTTATGAAATCCAATTACTATGATCCTTATGTAGCGCAATATGTGCATCCAAAAAAGGAATTCAAGGTGAAATTAAAAGATGCCGATAAGGATTTTGTGTTTGACGAAACGGAAGCTGATTTGGTAAAGTTTGACAAAATCATTGATGAGTTAGAGCCAGGAACACTGCGACTACCAGTTCTAATTAAGAAATACATCAAACAAAATGCTAAAGTGGTAGCCTTTAATGTGGATCCCCTTTTTAATAACGCCGTAGATGGTTTAATGTACATCAGAATAGCCGATTTACCAGAAAGCACCGTCAAACCCGTGATGGAAGAATTTCAAGCGGAGATGGAGCGGAAATTCGCGGAGAATGGGGATGCTCCAGACATTTAAATTTTGAGAGAAAAAAACATACATAAGAAACATAAAAAGAGCCAAGTTTTCGCAATCCGGCTCTTTTAAAGTTCTAAATGGATTTAAACCAATCTTGAAAATAGTCTCCTACAATAGGGGTTAATTTCTTTTCGCCATTAACAGCGCCAATTAAACTTATAATCCAAAGAATAAGAACCCCTAAATTGATAATCCATCCTACAATTGGAACAAAGCTTAATACCAGGCCTAAAAGCATCAACCCAAGCATCTGTCTGATATAGAAAGCCCCAAATTCACTTTTAGTAGTATTGTTCATTACTAATGCTACAATCCATCCAATCAAAGTGAGGTGCGCAATTAGCGCAATATTTTTGCCGTCTTTCGCAATGGCGTTGGCATCATTTTCAATGTTGTGCGCTGTTTGTCGTGCATCTTCAGAGAATTCATTAGCGCTATGTTTAGTAGAATCGGTAAAGTCTCTTTTCGTGTCATGGGTATCGTCTAACATATCGTTAAGATCGTTTCCTAAATTTTGATCGTTTGCCATCTTTAGTTTATTTAGAGATTAATTGTAACTCATTAAAAATAAGAACATTAAATATACTAAAAAATCTTATTCTTTTACAAGAAAGCTTGGTCTATAGGTTCCCAAAGTTCAATTTTGTTGCCGTCATTATCCAAGATCCAACCAAATTTACCATACTCGTGAGTTTCCATGTCGCCTACAATGGTCACGCCTTCTTCTTTTAGGAGCTTAGGAAGTTCTTCCAAATAATAACCAATTTACGAGAAATCATGTAGATTTTTTACTACTTTTTAATTTGAGCTTCATACACCGAAATCCACTCCTCAGCGGTTATTTTCGAAACTAAATCCCCAATGAGGTCAAAAGGAATGTCTTCTATTTTTTTGAAACGTATACAGCTTTTTCCCATATCTAATTTACGTTTGGAATGTTTTGGGTATTCTGCTACAAACCAGTCGTGAATTTTAGGAATTGCATAAATACCACTATGATAAAGATTGATTGAGTTTTTCTGTGATGCAAAACTTATAAAGGGTAGTGGTTCGGAGGGTTTGCAATGGTAACCTTCAGGGTAAATACTGTGTGGTATATAATAGCTAATCATACCGTATTGAATGCCTTCTTCGAAACCTTTTGGTAAATTTTTCAGGATGGTTTTGCGCAATAATCTTAAACCTTGATGTCGTTCTTCAGGTGTTTGGCTGATATAGTCTGTAGGAGTGGCGGCGTCATAGGTCATAGTATTTAGGGTGTTAAAAGATGTTATAATTTGAAGTGGCTTTCTATTTTATCCACAATTGTCTGCGCCAATTTCTCTTTGCTTTCTACCGTCCAGCCTGCCACATGAGGGGTTAAAAGGACGTTTTGTGCCTTGATAAGGTATTGAAAAGCTTCTGGTATTTCTGAGGTGAATAGATCTTCAAATGACGATTTTTCGTATTCTAAAACATCCAAACCTGCCCCAAGTATTTTTCCAGATTTTAAGGCTGTCACCAAATCTTTTGTGACCACACTTTTACCACGTGCTGTATTTAATAACCAAAAGGGTTTTTTAAAAGATTTGATGAAATCAGCGTTAATCATATTTACAGTCAATGGTGTTTGTGGGGTGTGTAAACTCAAGACATCAACGCTTTCTTGAAATTCCCGAAGTGAAACCTGTTTGGCGTTATCATCGCCTACATCATCTTGAATATCGTAACACAGCACCTCTACATCAAAACCCATTAGTTTTTTAGCGAACGCTTTCCCCATATTGCCGTAGCCAATCAGGCCGACAGTCTTTCCGTCCAATTCAATGCCTCTGTTATCCTCGCGGCGCCATTGCCCTGAACGTACTTCGCGATCGGCCTTATTGAGTTTATTAAATAATGATAAGAGCATTCCCAAAGCATGCTCTCCTACCGCATTCCTATTCCCTTCTGGAGCAGCGATAAGATGAACCCCTTTTTGTTGGGCATAATCCCCATCAATATTTTCCAATCCCGCACCTACGCGCCCAATGAATTTGAGATTAGTGGCAGCATCTAAAAACGTTTTGTCAATACTAAAACGACTTCTGATGATCAGACCGTCATAGTTGTGGATTTTTTCTTCTATAGCCGATTTTGAGGAGGTATAATCTTCATCATTTTCATATCCAAAAGCTTGGAGTTGGTTGATGAGTAGTGCGTGATTGGTGTCAAGGTGGAGGATTTTCATGCTGTTTTCCTGAGGATACAGGATTCTCATTTTAAAAGTTAATGTATCAAAATTAAGAAAAGCCTGGCTACTTTTAAGGATGTGAGTGAAGAATGTAAGGATTGGGTTTGCTTTTTTTAATTGAAAAACCCTTCCGTCTTCAATTCCTTTTCTGGAATTGAATCCATCTTCCCTTGAGAAGGGAAGGAATTTTTGGTTATGTTTTAATTGATGGATTGTTATAAAACATCGAGAATTCTCCTTCTTTTGAAGGAGGAGTGGCTTCTGATTCTGGAGAGAATCAGGAGGCGAGGTGGTTTAATAATCAATATGAGTTTAATATAAGCTCAATTGGATTTTGGTTTTTGAGATACTAAAAACCCTTCCGTCTTCAATTCCTTTTCTGGAATTGAATCCACCTTCCCTTGAGAAGGGAAGGAATTTTTGGTTATGTTTTAATTGATGGATTGTTATAAAACATCGAGAATTCTCCTTCTTTCAAGGAGGAGTAGTTTTTGATTTCTGGGAGCATCAGAAGACGAGGTGGTTCAAAAATCCTTAAATAGTTAATTGATATTTATACTGAATTAAAGTGTTTCGATGTAATTAAAAACCCTTCCGTCTTCAATTCCTTTTCTGGAATTGAATCCACCTTCCCTTGAAATAAGGGAAGGAATTTTTGGTATTGCTGTATTGAGTTTTGTGTTAAGAACTTGAAATTCTAATCCTATTTAAGGAGGAGTGGCTTCTGATGCCGGAGAGCATCAGGAGGCGAGGTGGTTTAATGATTTATAAAAATTAAATTGCTGTGCACCCTAGATTTGAATGATTTTTAGTAATTAAAAACCCTTCCGACTTCAATTCCTTTTGTGGAATTGAATGCACCTTCCCTTGAAAGAAGGGAAGGAATTTTTGATTGTGATTTTGTGACTTAGAATCCAAGAATCAATTTGGCGATTAGGAAATAGGTCATAATACCAAAGATATCATTACTGGTAGTGATAAATGGTCCGGTAGCTACTGCCGCATCTATGCCGCGTTTGTCTAGGAAGATAGGAATAAATGTGCCAATGAGGGCGGCCATAACAATGACCGTGATCAGTGCGATGCAAATGGTCATGGATTCGTAATAGGTGGTTTTAAATCCGAAATGACTGATAAATAATACAACTATGGCAATGGCGAGTCCGTTCACTAAGCCCAAAAGCATTTCTTTAAACAGTCGTTTTATGATGTTGCCATCAATAGTGTCATTTGCCAAACCTTGTACCACAATCGCGGAGGATTGTACACCCACATTACCGGCAGTGGCCTGTACTAAAGGAATAAATAATAATAGGGCAGGAAATTTTAGCATCGCATCGCTAAAACCATTAATGATACTAGCGGCGCCAATCCCACCAAACATCCCAATAAGCAGCCATGGCAGGCGTGCTTTGGTCAATTGCCAAATGCTGTCATCAGCCTCTACATCAGCGGTAATACCTGCCGCCAATTGGTAATCTTTATCCGCTTCTTCACGTAAGACATCAATAATGTCGTCAATGGTAATACGGCCCAACAACACCATATCATCGTCCACTACAGGAATGGCTTCCAAGTCATATTTCGCCATAATTTTCGCCACTTCTTCCGGATCTTCATCAACTTTTACATAATCCACACTTTTGATGTAGATATCCGCTATCTTTTCGGTGCTTTTGGCAACAATTAAATCTTTTAAAGAGAGGCGTCCAACCAGTTTATTTTGTTTGTTTACAACGTAAATAGAGTGCACTCTCGTCACATCTTTGGCTTGACCTCTAATGCGACGCAAACAACCTTCAACTGTCCAGGTTTCGTAAACTTTGACCAACTCTTTGGCCATAAGACCACCCGCAGTGTCCTCATCGTAAGCAAGAAGTTCTGTGATTTCCGCCTTATGACCTGCGTCTTCAATATGATGAATGACTTCGCGCTGACGTTCTTCGGAGAGTTCGGCAATAATATCTGCCGCATCATCCGTGTCTAAGGCACCAACTTCATCAGCAATTTCTTTTGAGGAAAGGTTGCGTAAGACTTTTTCACGGTTATCTTCATCCAACTCCATCAACACTTCTGAAGTGGTTTCAGAATCGAGGAGTTTGATCACATACATGGCCTCATCAAGATCAACTTCATCCAGAATTTCGGCAATATCAGCGTAATGGAACTCCATTAAAAGCCGGTTTAACTCCTCGTCATCTTTGACCTTGATGAGGTGTTGTACCTGTTCAATGAGTTCGTCTGTAAGCTCAAATTGTATGTTCTC
This sequence comes from Gelidibacter salicanalis, assembly GCF_007997285.1. Classification (GTDB taxonomy): domain Bacteria; phylum Bacteroidota; class Bacteroidia; order Flavobacteriales; family Flavobacteriaceae; genus Gelidibacter; species Gelidibacter salicanalis. Next base: position 85,895 of record NZ_VORX01000003.1, on the reverse strand, counting down.
TCTCTCGTCAGTCAAATGGTGTGCTTTTTTAAGACTTATTGTCGTTTTCTATCAGTTGGGTCAGAGCGATAAACTGTGCTACGCTTAACTGTTCTGGGCGCTGGTCAAAGATAGGATTTGATTTTAAATTTTCAGATAAATCGAATGATTTTAAACTGTTCCGCAGTGTTTTTCTCCGCTGTTGAAATCCTGTTTTTACGACTCTGAAAAATAGTTTTTCGTCGCATGGTAGCGTGTAATTTTCCTTTCTGGTCAATAACAAGACGCCAGAATCTACTTTTGGTGGCGGATTGAACACATTTGGCGGGACGGTAAACAAATATGTTGCGTCATAAAATGCCTGCGTCAATACGGATAGGATGCCGTACACTTTGCTGCCTTCTTTAGAACAGATGCGTAAGGCTACTTCTTTTTGGAACATGCCCGAGAATTCAGGAATCTGATCGCGCATTTCCAAGGTTTTGAACAGGATTTGCGATGAAATATTATAAGGAAAATTCCCAATAATGGCGAAAGGATGTTCTTCAAAAACCTCTTTGAGATTGTATTTTAAAAAGTCTTTTTCAATAATCCGTTCTGCTAAATTGAGATAATTGTTCTGCAAATAGGCCACAGAATCCCTATCAATCTCAATAACATGCGTGGTAATGTCTTTTTTTAATAGATATTTGGTGAGCACACCCATCCCAGGACCAATTTCTAAAACGTGGTCATACCCTTGGTAGGTAAGGGAATCGGCAATTTTTTCGGCAATACTTTCATCAGTCAGGAAATGTTGACCAAGGTGTTTTTTTGCTCTTACTTGATGATCTTTTGACACGAATAAAATGGTTTAGTGAAGGTGATGACTCGTAATGCGAAGCCTGGATTTTATGGTGCGAAGTTAGTGAGATTTTTTTTTAGGTCTAGAAACAAGCAATTTTCTCTACGCATAAATTTAATTCCCCTTTACCGCATATTCATCTATCAATTCCAGTTCCGTGCGAAATGCCAATACTTTATCGCCAAATAGCCTTAACGATTCGTTGCGGAGTTTCTCGGCATCATTTGCATAATACCTGTCCAATGCTTCTCTAGATTTAGCTCGATATTGCACTGAATAGGTAACGGCGCCTTCGTGTTCTTCCACCAATACTTTGCTCAATTTCGCTTCTGTAAAATGGCCTGTTGCCAATACATGCGGAATGTGTTCCTTAATCCAAGCTAGCCATTTGTCGTGAACGCTCGCGGCTACGTTAGAAGTGACGTTATATATAATCATAGTTTTCAAGTTTAAAAAATAAGTACCAAATACCTTGCAGTTGATGGTACCATGTGCTGATTAATTGCGTTAAACAATATCGCGCAAATTACAGAAGTTCTTGTCTGAGATCAAAAAAATTCTGTCTTATTTAGTAGAACTTAGGTTGCCAATCTTAGAAAAATATTCAGCTTTTAATTAATGGCATCCCCACGCAACATTCTAAATTGTTTTCGTGCCTCCACAAAATAGATGCTGTCTTGATGGTTGAAGATGATTTTCTCGTATAATGCCTTGGCCATATCAGGTTGGTCAAGAATCTTAGCGTACAATTCGGCCAAATGAAAATAAGCGTCGTCCGCTAAAATACCATCACTATAATGGGCTATTATAGTTTCATAATTGGCAATGGCCTTCTCGTATAGTTTTTTTTGTTGGTATAATTCCGCTTGTTTAAAAAGGGCTTGGTCTTCTATGCTTTCGCCTTTATGCTCTGTCAACACGCGGTCTAGAAGTGCAATGGCAGCATCAGTCTTATTTTGAAAAGCCATCAAATCTGCTTTAGCATACAGTTTTAAAGCGACGTGTAGCGAGTCTTCATATTTATTGTCTGAAATGAGCAATTTCAAGTCCAACGCATCATTCGCAATCAGTTGGCTAGTAGAAGATTTTAGCACTTTCAATTGGGATTCTGCCCATTCAAAATCACCTTTATAGTAACTGGTTTGAGCCACTTTAAAACGGGCTTCCTGTGCAATAGGGCTATTCTTTAAATTGGATTGTATTTGCGTATAATAAATAAGCGCTTCATTAAATTTCTCCTGCAACACTAAAATGTCAGCTAAAGCCATCTTTACGGTGGCTTGTTGTACTGAAGAACTTTTGAGTTGTAAGGCTTCCTTTAAAAATTGGCTTGCCTCGCCCGTTTTATTTTGCTGAAAGGCCAAAAAGTTGGCATAGGCAATTTGAAGTGCCAAGGTCTGCTGGGTTTTTCCGTAAGTCGCAAACAGGGATTGATACCGTTCTGCAATTGTGGGAAACTCTTTTGGAGTGGCCTCAGCAGTGGCAATGTTTAGTAAATGTTGGTGGACTTCAATGATGGTGCCAATATCTTGGGTGTGCTTTAAAATATAGTTGAAAATTTCTGAAGCTATCGCGTTGTCATTATCGTTATGAGCGATCAATGCAACTTCAATAATCCGATGTAAACTTTCACGTTGGCGCATGTATAAGGCTTTTTCTTGAGTAAACGCTTTGTTGTAATCTTTTTCTTGAATGTATAACCAACTCAAGAGTTCATACCAATAAGTGTCGGGATGAGTTTGTATTTTTTTTAGTAAGAGTCTTTTAAGCAGCCTGTTATTCTCCTGATCTTTATGCTCAGAAACGAAATTGCTGAACTCGTGTTTGACGCTGTTCAGGTTTTCTGGCCTAAGTTCTACATACGCCATATAATTGCTAAAAAGTTGCTCTACATTGCCTTGTTCACCATAAACGCTGGCCAATTCACGATAAAAATTAAGCTCAGGATTGAGTTCCATTCCTTTGTTGTAACTTTTTATAGCGTATTCCAATAATGAATGACGTTCAAATTGTCGGGCAATGAGCGCAGCATATTCCGGACGCTCTTCCAGATGGGTGAATGCTTCCTCGTAATGGGCAGTCGCCTTGTCCATTTGATTCCGCAATTGAAAGTTATAGCCCAACTCAATGATGAGGGATGGATTGCGATATTGGACCATTTTGGAACTGATCAGGGTTTCAGCAGCATCAAATTGTTCAAGCTCCTGATAGATTTCGATCAATTTAAAAACAAAGTTATAATTGCTGGGCTGTGCCTCGTAAAGCTTTTGATAAGATAGTAGTGCTTTTTCAAATTCTCCACGTTTATAGTAGTCCGCAGCCAATTGTTCATCAACATTTTGTGAATGTGATAACAACCCAAGGCAGAAGAATAGCACACTAAAAAACGCTTTCATTTGACTAATTTATGTAAAAATAAGCACTTAAAAGGGCTCGGGATAGTGAATGTTTTAATAAAAGAAAAGCCCAAACGAACGTTTGGGCATTACCATCAAAATAAATGTGCTATTAACCATTAATTATATAAAATGATTCAATTATTCTGTGTGGTTTTCTTTATATGTTTAGGATGAAATGCTATTTAAATCAAAACTTTAATCATTAATACCACCAAGGAGATGAGTATTAAAAGTCTCATAAAATTTTTCATGTAAAACAAATTTATATTTGAAAACACTAACATGAATAAAATATTCTTAAAATCAAAAAAATATGACAATTATTCGTCGAACAACGTCTTAATTTAGCGTTTCATCTAAAACCTGTAGGTTATTTCTTGCAAATTAGATATTGTCAAAACCTGTATAAGATCTCAAAACCTCAGGTATTGTAATGCCCGTTTCGGTTTGATAGTTCTCTAAAATTCCCGCTAAAACGCGAGGCAAGGCCAAGGAACTTCCGTTGAGTGTATGTGCCAATTCATTTTTTCCCTCGGCATTTTTAAACCGGAGTTTTAAGCGATTTGCCTGAAACGTTTCAAAATTGGATACTGAAGAAATCTCTAACCAACGGTCTTGCGCGGTAGAAAACACTTCAAAATCATAGGTGAGCGCTGAGGTGAATCCTAGGTCGCCACCACACAAACGCAATACGCGGTACGGTAATTTTAATTCATCCAAAATGCCTTTAACGTGTTCCACCATGGCATCAAGAGCCTTGTAAGAATTGTTGGGATGTTCAACACGTAAAATCTCAACTTTATCAAATTGGTGCAAACGGTTTAGGCCTCTTACATGAGCGCCATAACTTCCGGCTTCCCGTCTAAAACATGGTGTGTAACCTGTTATGCCAATTGGTAAATCAGATTCGTTTAATAATTCATCCCTAAAGATATTAGTTCCAGGTACTTCTGCGGTAGGAATTAAATACAAATTATCTTCAGTTATATGATACATTTGCCCTTCTTTATCCGGCAGTTGTCCCGTTCCGAAACCTGAAGCTTCATTCACTAGGAGTGGTAACTGGTATTCCGTATACCCCGCCGCTGTATTTTTATCGAGGAAATAGGCAATTAACGCGCGTTGTAAACGGGCACCTTTGCCTTTATACACTGGAAATCCTGCGCCGGTAATTTTATTGCCCAGTTCAAAATCGATGATGTCATATTTTTTTGCCAACTCCCAGTGCGGCAGCGCATTATCGTGCAATTTTGGAATATCTCCTTTTTTGAAAATTTCTTCATTATCGTCCTCAGTACTTCCAGCAGGAACACTGTCATGAGGCACATTTGGAAGTTTGTAAAGCAGCTGGTTTAAATTTTCAATGGTCGTGTTAAGTTCGTCTCCAAGTGTTTTTGAACTCTCTTTAAGCTCTCCGGTACGTTCTTTTAATCCATTCGCTTTATCAGCCTGACCGGATTTGTACAAGTTGCCAATTTCTTTAGATAAACCGTTGGATTCTGCTAAAGTATTATCCAATTCGGTTTGTAAGCGCCGTCTGTTTTCATCTAGGGTGATGACTTCATCAATCATTTGTGTGGCTTCCAGATTTCTCTTCTTCAATGCCTCAATCACGCGGTCGCGGTTTTCTCTAATAAATGGTACTTGTAACATAATTCTTTAATTTGATGGCTAAAATAAGGAAATTTTGGGCATCTGCGTCGCGATAACAGGACAGTTGGCCCAATTTTATCTCTAGGAAGGTGGAATCAATAAAAACAAATTAATCTTTAGGTAATTTTTCTTGTTGCGAAGGGAGCAGCCAATCGCTGTGCTTAAAAGGATGCCATTCTTCATTGGCCAAATCAACTTCAGGATCGATCAGTTGTTTCAATTCGCCTCCGTTCACGCGCACATACGCCTTAACATACACTTTGACCTCGCGTCCTTGCGCTGCATACAAGCGTTTTAAACGTTGGGAAAATTGCCAAATAACGTCTGGTTTTGTACTGACCGTTCGCAATTGTTTAGGGGAGAGGAGATCTTCTATTTGGATAGGAATTTGTTGGTTGGTTTGCGCGTCTACAACTTTAAAAGTGGTATGTCCGCTTTTGGCGCGCAACATCATCCGCCAGGACAAACGGTGGCCTTCCTCTGTCCATAACACGTCATCTTTAAAAAACCAGTGGCGTAACGGCAAGCCAATTTGGATAATAAAATATACAATCAAAACGACCATAAACGGTTGATGATAGTTGGGAACAATCACCTCTTCTCCTTCATAAAATGGTTTTCGTTTTAAAAATATACCATGTATGGTCTTGGTGGGAAAGAAAAATAAGGCCAAGGCCAAGGATAAATACGGAAAAATACCAATTTGAAAAATAAACGAATTAAATAAATGGAAGAAAATAGAGGCAAAAAAAGCAAATTTTCTGGTGCGGTTCCACAGTAAGAACGGAATAATCAGCGCATCAAAAAGGATTCCAAAATAGGCTATGGAATAACGCGTCCAACGCTGCTGCAGAAGTTCCCCCACTAAAAAGTAATCTTTTTTGCCCTTCATGAGGATTTCGGCCACGGAAGCATCTAGCCAATCCGGATAGATCTTTGCAATCGCCCCGTAGGTATAAACGATAAACATTTGCAATATGAACACCAAGGCACACCAATGGGGCATGGAAATCATCTTAATTTTTGGATTTAACTTGGCATCTACCGAGAGGTATTTATGGGCCGGTTGAATGACCATGATCGCACTTAGCAGTATTAACAGATAATAGTGGTTATTGTAAGATGATTTTTGCATTAAATAGGTGCCCGTCCATAAGATAGTAAACGCCAACATACTCCAACGGTATTTGTAACCAATCATCACAAATAGTCCACACAGGCCCATCACACCGTAATAAAAGTACATGCCATTTCCTGGTAGAGGTTGAAGCCATTCAAACCCAATAAATGAAAAGGTGACTTGCGGATCCATTAGGGTGCGACGGATCCATCCCGTGTAAATGGCCCCGACGCTTTCCATAATAATTAAAAATCCGAAAATAATCCGGAAGACAATAAGGGCACTATTGTCAATATGTTTAAAAAGCAGCTTATGCATTGCGCTGGGCTATAAAATGTTGGGCATGTGTTCGGTCTTGTCTGAGTTGGGCAATTAGCGCATCTACTGATTCAAATTTACGTTCGTCCCTAAGGCGGTCCAAAAAGTTGATTCTTAAATCCTGACCGTAGAGGTCTTGGTAAAAATCGAAAAAATGGGCTTCGATGGTTTTTTTATCGCCATGAAAGGTGGGATTCATACCAATATTCATCATCCCATAGATGGTTTTGTTTTGAACCAGTGACGAAATAACGTAGACTCCATTTTTAGGAATCAGTTTATAAGATGCGTCAACACTGATGTTTGCCGTAGGAAATTCCATCTTTTTCCCGAAGCCTTTTCCTCTGACCACTGTACCATTGATGTAATAATCATAGCCTAAAAATGCAGTGGCCGTCACAATGTCTCCGGAATTTAAAGCAGTTCTTATTTTGGTGGAGCTGACGGCGACATCATCTACATCTTGTGCGGAAATTTCTTCTACCTCAAACCCGAACTCAGTTCCGAAAGCTCTTAAATCATCAATATTGGCAGATCTATTTTTTCCAAAATGATGATCATAACCAATTATCACATGCTTAACCTTGAGTTTATCCACCAGCACTGTTTTTACAAAATCACGCGCGCTCATTTCAGCAAACGCCTTAGTAAATTCCTGGATATAGATAAAGTCCAATCCCAAGGCTGATAAAATCTCTTTGCGTTCAGCAATAGTATTGAGTAATTTTATGTTTGCATTTTGTTGCAATACCATTCGCGGATGGGGGAAAAAGGTAAGCACTACAGATATAAGATGATGTTCCGCAGCTTTTTTGGTCAGCTTTCTAATGATTTTTTGATGCCCAATATGAACGCCGTCAAAAGTGCCGATGGTCACTACGGATGGTGTTTTTGGTATGGACTGTGCTGTAGCTGAAATGACCTTCAAGTTTTTTTTGTAAAAATAACTATTTAAGGGTTTAAAAAAAATTAGTACTGGAGAATTGAATTTTAAGGGATCGGAATTTATAAAAACCACTTCCTTAAGGTTTTTTCAAACTGAAAGTTTCTTCTATTTTAGAAATTATATGCGGCACCTCAGAAGTTGTAAACCAAAGTTCTAAATGAAAACGGTCATCTTCTAAGGGTGTCAGTTTTAAAGTGCCCCTATTAATTGGATAAACTCCTGTTTCGCCTTTGCAATAACACCTCCGTTCAAAAAGCAAATTAACCTCTTGCAGCTCGCTATTTGTTAAGGAAATGGCGCGAGGGGCAGGTGGCAGTTCTATATACACACGTTCCATATAGTGGCCATCCAAAGTGTGTTGCACCTCTGTGCGCTGATATTCAAAGGTTAAAAGTGAGGCTTCTTTTTCCAAAAAATCAACATAACCAATGCCTAATTCGTCGGTTTTAAAAACAACAGAAGTTTTTGGAGAACTTTTAAAACTGCAGTTTCCATCCTCTGGACAGAGGGTTGTTGTTTTCTTCAATTTTTCAGTGTTTTTAGAATTGTTCGTATAACTTCTACATGAAAATCCTATTGATAATGTACTTAAGGCAATAATAAGAATGACACTTCTCATAAATTTGGAGAGATTATTGTAAGTTATTTATTTTGAGTGTAACTTTCCCAATGTTAAATATAGTGGTAAAAAGAAATGAAATGGCTGATAGATACTTAAAAATTCCCTCGATTTTAATGCTCATTTTTGCTTTTTCGATGACCTACGCTCAAAAAGGTGAATCCGTATGGACCACGATTGCCAAAAACGATATTTCACAGAAAAGAATGCTTCCACAGCAGTCTGTTCCTGAATCAGCCGTGTATTATCAATTACACATGGAGACATTAAAAGGGACGCTTCAAGATGTTCCACAACGCGATTCTGGAATCCCTTCTAAAGCACTCTTAGATTTTCCAAATAGTGATGGTGCTTTGGAAACCTTTAAAATAATGGAATACTCCGTCTTGCATCCGGACCTACAGAAACAGTTTCCTGAAATTCGATCTTACGTCGGGTTTAGTGTAAAGAATCCTTCAGTAATAGTCTATTTCAGTGTGTCTCCACAAGGCTTACACGCCATGACTTTGTCTCCAAATAATGCAGCCCATTTTATTAATCCGTATACGGATGATGGTGCTTACGAGGCGTTTTCCAGAAATGCCATTCCCATAACTGATCATTTGTTTGAATGTGGTTTTTTGGATGATGGTCTTCCCAATCCATTGGAATTATCACGCACGATAACTGCTGCAAAAAATGCCGATGACGGCAAGCGACGTACATTTAGATTGGCCATTGGCACTAGCGTAGAATACACCAACTTTCACGGCGGAACTGTGGCTTCTGCCTTATCGGCTATCAATACTACGATGACCCGCGTGAACGGCATTTATGATCGCGAACTTTCGCTGAGGATGACTTTGGTTGCCAACAATAATTTGCTCATATCTACAACAGATAATAGCTTATTTTCTAATGATGGTAATATCGCATCTATTACCAATATCCTCAATACGAAAATTGGTGAAAACGCTTATGATTTAGGTCACACGTTTACTACAGGTTCCGGCGGAAGCGCTTATTTGTCGCGCGTATGTACCAATAATAAAGGTGGCGGGACCACAGGTTTGACCAAGCCTATTGGAGATCCGTACAATATTGATTACGTGGCTCATGAAATGGGGCATCAATTTGGCGCCACCCATACTTTTAATGGGTCTGTTGGCCAATGTTTGCAAAATAGGTCTGACAGTACAGCTTATGAACCAGGGAGTGGTTCTACCATAATGGCTTACGCCGGACTTTGTGCGCCTCAAAATGTAGAACGCAACAGCAGTGATTATTTTCATCAGATTAGTTTACAGCAAATTTGGAATAACATTACCCAAGGGAATAGCATATGTGCCGTTATAACGTCTACTGGGAATACCGCACCAAAAGCGATGGCGGGAGCGTCATACAACATTCCAATCTCGACACCATTTAAATTGACCGGCTCTTCAACAGATGTTGACGGTACAAATTCCCATACTTATACTTGGGAGCAATTTGATTTGGGTGAAGCCGCACCCCCCACTGAAACTACGGAGTTTGGGCCAATTATCCGCTCGGTAAGGCCTACTGCCAATCCGGTGCGATTTATTCCAAAATTTGAAGATGTACTGGTCAATGGTGGAACATCTACCACTTGGGAAAAATTACCTTCTATTGACAGGGCCCTGACGTTTGCCTTTACAGTGAGAGACAATGACCCAAGAGGAGGACAGACGGCGGTGGATATGATGACCGTCAATACTATTGAAACTCCTGGTGCTTTTAAAGTAACCTCCCAAAATGAAAATGTCACTTGGGAAATTGGAGCTACTAAAAAAATCATTTGGAATGTGGCAAATACTGCTACGGCACCCATTAATACACCTACGGTCAACATCAAGTTGTCTACGGATGGGGGCGTTACTTTTCCTTTGGTTTTGGCAAGCAATGTGCCCAACGATGGCGAACAGGAAATAAAGGTTCCAGAGGGTAGTACGACTGCTAAAGCCAGAATTTTGGTGGAAGCCGTGGGGAACATATTTTACACCGTAAATACTACAGATTTTAAGATTGTTACGGTGGATTATCTCTTGAATTTTGAGGCGACTTCCGTTTCCGTTTGCCAACCTGAGAATGCGGTATATCAATTTACGTATAACACTTACGGCGGTTATGCTCAAAATACCGTTTTTTCAGCATCCAATTTACCTTCAGGTACTAGCGCTGTGTTTAGTCCAGCAAGTGCAAATGTTGATGGTACTATAGTTACGATGACCGTTAATGGTATGAGTGGTCTTGCTCCTGGAGCATACCAGTTTACTGCAGTAGGTTCCTCAGGTGTTATCACACGGTCTTCAGCAGTGGAGCTATCTGTGTTCAATTCCGCTATAAAACCCATCACCTTAACCTCACCTTCAAATGATGTCTCTGGTCTTTATGGTGCTATTGACTTTGAGTGGGTTGCGGATGTCAATGTAGAAACCTATGTATTGGAGATTTCCAAAACGTCTAATTTTAACACGGTGTTAGAGACCCAAACCCTTACTACTAATACCTATGCCGCCAACTTAGAATTGGGAACGGTTTACTATTGGAGAGTTACGGGGGCGAACAGGTGTTCCGGGCTCAGGACCTCATTGATTTATCGTTTTTCTACTGGCGTTTCAACTTGTGGAGAACCAGTAACGGCAAAAGATACGCCTATCACCATTTTGCCCGAAGCGGCAGGAACTTATACATCTTCAATCACGGTTAATGAAAATTTACCGGTTACGGGTGTCAACGTTAAAGTTAATATTCAGCACGATTGGGTAAGAGACTTAAAGCTTGTTTTGGTTAGTCCACAGGGCACGTCTATAGTGCTAAGTAATAATAATGGAGAGGCTGAGGCCAAAAATTACACGAATACGGTTTTTGACCAACAAGCTAAAGACTCTATAACACAGGGCAAGGCGCCTTTTACCGGTAGTTATATTCCTGAGGAAGACTTGTCAGCACTCTATGGCGAACTCTCTGAAGGACAATGGAAACTTCAAGTCATAGATTTGTATGATACGGATGGTGGTAGTCTTATCGAGTTTACGCTCCAACTCTGCCTGGCACGACCGCTTTCTGTTGAAAATAAGGATTTTACAGCGTTCGGTCTTTTTCCAAATCCTAATACTGGTGAGTTTACTGTAAAATTGCAATCTTCTTCAGGTGAGCCAATTAATATAGGTGTCTTTGATGTAAGAGGACGAAAAGTGTATGAAAATCGCTATCCGAACAGCGCAAGCTTTAGAGAAGTCATCCGTTTGCAAAATGCCCAATCAGGCATGTATTTCATCACCATCAGTGATGGAATACAAAAAACCACTAAGAAGATTTTGGTAAATTAATTAAATCCTTTTCAATTCCACAAAGCCTTCTCCATAATTTAGGACGGCTTTTTTGTGGCTGTTTTTTCAGTGATTTACGTTGACTTTACCATGTTATCGCACCAATTAATTCCGTTATCGCCTTATCCGAACTGATTATAGGTCAAAGAAAAAGACCTTTTCGTCGTATTGAAAAGGTCTTTATTAATGTGTAAATTTTACTTAAATCTATGAGATAAGGATATTATAATCCTATAGTCCAGCCGTTGGCCCAAGTTGGTTTTGCGGTGCCGTTACCAGCTCCTGTAGCATTTTCATTTACAGTGTACATAGCAGAGACATCAACCGCTGTACCCGCAGTGTCTTTACCTGAAGATAACTTTGTGATGTTGTCAAATTTAACGTTTGTAGCCATTAATGAACCAGCAGTTACATAACCTAAACTTTCATCATGTTGCACATCAAAACCTGTTTTCCAGTTGCTCAATACTATATTGTCAAATTTAGCTTTTGTACCCACTCTTAATTTAATAGCTTGTGTTTCTGAACTTGTATCAGCAGCTCCCAAACCAATTAATGTTAAGTTTTTAATTGTAGGATTTGAGATTGGTGTTGCTAAATGGTTGTTAGAATTGTTATCAGCCTCAATGCCTCTATTACCAGCGTTAGATCTGATACCAAACCAGTTTTCACCTGCTCCAGACCAACCTTCAGTCCAGTCAAACATATCATCACCTACTTGTTCAGAGAAGTTGCTTACTACTAAATATTTTGCAACCGCTGTTCCGCCAAAAAATTCGAAACCATCATCTGAACCTTCGTAAGATTGTACGTACTCGATAGTTGTTCCGTTACCTACACCAAACAATGATAAGCCGTTAAATTCTTTTTCAGAGTTGTAAGCAAACCCAGTGTACTCCAATCTTAAATATTTGATAGAACCAGAGTTGTCATTTGGTTCGTTACCACCATAAGTTAAGTCAGAAACTTCAGCTGACGCGGTGATACCTTTGTTGATAGGTGCTTTTCCGCATACTACGAGGCCGCCCCATGCGCCAGGTGTTTGTGTTGCAGCCGTCATTACTACAGGATTGGAAGCCGTGCCTTTTACATCAATTTGACCGCCTTGGGCTACAGCAATATAACGCACTGCAGCAAAGTCAGAACTCGCTACAGATGTCGCTTCAATTTTAACCCCTTCTTTAATGGTAAGCTTTGCGCCTGCATTCACGATTAGTTTCCCTGTCAATTTGTAGGTGCCAGATTCTAAAATAACTTCTCCGTTATTAATGTCTCCTTGTAAATTGTCACGCTCTAAAACAAAGGTTGAGTCATCCACATCGGAAGAGCTGTCATCATCACTAGAACATGAGGTTGTAAATACTAAGGAGGCTAGAAAGACTGATCCTAAAAGTTTCGAAATTGTTTTTTTCATAATGTTTACGTGTTAATTGATTTTAAATTCAAATTTTTAATTAATGGTTGTTATTTATGTTCATTGGTACTATTACGCTTTGATTCCTGTTTATAATTTGTAGTTGAGTCCTAATTTGAAAAATGAGCCGCGTTTGTAGGATAATACGGTGATGTCTTCTGAAGCATTTTCTTGGATTCTTTCAATCGCAGGATTCAATATATTTATCACTGTAAGATCGATGCCCAGATGTTTATTGAGCTTGGTTTTTAAGATAAAATCTAGGCTACCCACGCTCTTGTCTACCAAATTTCCTTTGGTTTCTACACCCAGCGCATAAATTTTGTCGGAAGTGTAGGCATAAGCGAGCGTCGCCATTATATTGCCGTCAGTATTGAAGTCTTTGATATAAGAAAGGTCGGCATTCAATAATAAGTCTGAAGCTCCTGTAAACCCTGAAGTATCATTTGTAAGATTGGTGTTGTAATTGGTTTCCCGTCTTACTTTTTCAGAATCCAGATCCTGATGTGTTTGCATAAAAGAGGCATTAAGTCCAGCAGAGAGTATGTTGGAGTGTTCTTCATCAAAGTTGAACAAGTCTTTTCTGAGTTCTATTTCAGCACCATAAACATAGCCCGCATCTCCTGTGTTAATAAAGGAAATGTCGTTAGTAGATGATGCTAAAGTGATTTCATTGATAGGGTCTACTATGTACTTCCCAAAAGCGGTGATGGAGAACAACTCTGAGTTTTTAGGGAACACCTCCCATTTTAAATCGAGGTTATAGTTTTGGGACGGATACAAGTCCGGGTTACCAACTTTCACCTCGGTGACGTCTTCATAAATAAAGAGGGCTCTTTCTTTAAATTGAGGCAGTGTGTAGGTTTTACTCGCCCCTAAGCGTAAGTTTTGCTGATCATTTAACTCGTATTTTAAAATGACACTTGGCAAAAACTCATTTCTATTAAAGGTATTGCTTTTACCAGAGGCATCCAATTGCGTTCTCCAGGATACTGTTTGTTCGACACGTTCAAAACGCAGGCCGGCAACAGTGCTCAATTTATCGGAAAGCTGATATTCTAAACTCGCATAACCAGCGTGGATAAGTTGTTCTCCATCATAAGTTTGCGGCGTTAAACCGGCGAAGGACTCGATTCCAAAATTGCCATTTTCAAAGTTTGGCTGACTGAAAAATAGATCCAAATCATCAGGATTTACTGGCGAATTTAGCTCCGATCCGGAAATTCTGAAGTTGAATTGTATCGCTTCAAAATCACGTTGCTTCAATCGGCCATTATACCCAACGGTAGCTTTCCCTTTCGATACGCCATTTTCATCTTCATTCAACTTATAACTTAGAGAAATATTGGCCGCTATTTCATCCTCCACTAAGTTTTGATAGTACCTATGGTTGTCCGTAATTGTATTTTGAGCAAATACATAGCTGTTCGTATCGTCAGAAAATTTGAGAGTATTTTGAGTCCTGTCTGGCATGTCGCCTTCAACTTTATTATAAGAGGTAGCCCAGTCAAGCTCAAATTTGTCAGAGAGTTTATGGCTTCCCAGCAATTGATGAATCATTAACGTGTTTTGCACATAGGTGCTGCGTTGGATGAATCCGTTGTTGGCTTCAGCAATATCACGAATAAAACCTTGGTAGCTATCTCTCATCTGGTTGGACGAGTTTACAGCCAAAAAGTTGTAGGCAATTGTATGGGCAGAATTGAGGCGATAATTGGCATTAAACATGCCCGTCGTATTCGTGTTATAAGCAAAACGTTCCTGGTTGAATGATTTCAGTTTAGCGCCTTGTGCACTGACACTTTGATTGATACCTTCACGATATTCAAAACCGTTATCAAAACTGGCTGTGGCAAATAAATTAAGGCTTCCTTCTTCTCCCATCTGAAAAGATTTACCTGCCTTTAGGCCAATGGCACTGCCTAAAGGTTTCTCTTTAATTGGCGCTAAACTATTTGTAAAATTATAACTGTTCAGAGGATTGTTTGGTACGCCATAGTTGGAAAACCCTAATGTGTTAGGCCCGTCCTGCAACTTGAAGTCATTAAATTTATCCAAGGCATTGGTGCCAAGTGTAGATCCTAAACTAATTTCCAACATGCCTTTACCTTTGTAGTTGATTGAGGTGATATCAACGTTACCACCGGCAAAATCTCCCGATAAGGTTGGACCGTAAACTTTATCAATTGATATATATTCAACAATATCTGTGGAAAAAAGATCCAAAGAAATGTTTTTCTTTTCAGGATCATTGGAAGTTATCGGAAGCCCGTTAAGCGACGTGGAGTTGTACCGATCGCCCAACCCGCGTACATAAATAGTATTGCTGCCTTCTTGCTTGGAAACGCCAGATGTTTTGATCACCGCATTAGCCACATTGCTGAGTCCTTTTCGAGACAATTCGTCGGCGCCAATATTCTGTTTGATTTCAATAGCGTTTTTCTGGTATAATAACAGCGCCGTTTCACTTTCTTTTCGTGCTGTGGTCGTAATAAGTACTTCATCTAAAGACGCCGCGCTTGCCATCATTTCAACATCGATACTGACGATTTTTCCGGCTTCAACGGCCACATCTAATTCTTTAGTTTCATAACCTACAAAACTGTAAACTAAGGTATATCGACCTTCATCCAAATCGTTAAATTGATACACCCCGTCAATATCAGAGGTGGTTCCGATAGTCGTGCCTTTTATCAGCACATTTCCGAACGCTAGAGGTTCGTTATTATATTCTTTATCAATCAATTTACCTGCAATAGCAGCTGTGTTTTGTGCACTCATTATTGAGACGCTTACTAGGAATAATAGTGTTAAAAAATGCTTCATCAGTCGTTCATAATTGTTTGATGCAAAGAAACTGATGCTATGTAAAACGGAGGTTACCTAAGGATTAAGTTGAGGTCATATAAAAGTTAGGTTTATGTTAGTTTTAGGTGAATTTATTGCTAAAAGGTCATCTAAATTTAACATTGAAAAATGTATCTTGCGTGCGCTTAAAGCATTACTATGAACTGGGAACAATTATTATCATTAAAACGATTTGGAGATACACACAAACGTATCAGAAAAGAACAGGATGAAACCCGTTTAGGCTTTGAAGTGGACTATGATCGGATCATTTTCTCTTCAGAATTTAGAAGCTTGCAAGATAAAACCCAAGTCATTCCGATGTCGCAGACTGATTTTGTACACACCCGATTGACCCATAGTTTGGAAGTGAGCGTGGTGGGTAGAAGTCTAGGTAGGCGCGTTGGGCAGAAAGTATTGGCAAAGTATCCGCATCTTCAAAATATTCATGGGTATCAGGCTAACGACTTTGGTGCCATTGTCGCAGCAGCTGCTTTGGCGCATGATATCGGGAATCCGCCGTTTGGACATTCTGGTGAACAAGCCATTGGCGAATTTTTTAAAAATGGTAAAGGCAAGCAGTTTAAATCGCAGTTAACGGATAAAGAATATCAGGATTTATGCGATTTTGAAGGCAATGCCAACGGTTTTAAATTGCTGACCGAAAGCAGGGTTGGTCGTTTAGGTGGCTTGCGTTTGAGCTACGCTACGCTTGGTGCGTTTACCAAATACCCTAAAGAATCGTTACCCAAAAAACCAACGTCGCATATTGCCGATAAGAAATACGGATTTTTTCAAAGTGAGAAACAAGCCTTTGAGGATGTGGCTCAAGAGCTTGGATTGATCAACCGCGGAAATGAGGAAGATTTAAGCTATTCCAGACATCCGTTAGCCTATTTGGTAGAAGCTGCCGACGATATTTGTTATACCATTATCGATTTTGAAGATGGGATTAATTTGGGGTTGATTGATGAGGAATACGCTTTGGAATACCTGATCAAATTGGTCAGAGATACCATTAATACCAACAATTATCACAGTTTGTCCAATACGGAAGACCGCATCAGTTATTTGCGCGCCTTGGCGATTAGCACCCTAATCAATGAAGCGGTAGAACTCTTTATGACGCATGAAGAGGCTATTCTTAATGGCACCTTTGACAAAGGTTTGATGGAGGTTTCTAAATATCAGGCTCAAATTAAAGATATTATTAAGGTGAGTGTTGAAAAAGTCTACCAATCGGCAGAAGTCATAGACAAAGAAATTGCTGGTTTTAGAATTATTGATGGTATTTTGGACGTATTCACGAGTACGATCTTAAATCATCATCAAGGTACTTTAGGCAGTTATAACAAATCAATTCTGAAGATTTTCCCTAAGACGCTCGACTTGAATCAGGAAAACATCTACCACAGTTTGTTGGGTATATGTAATTATGTGGCTAAATTTTCAGACAGTAAAGCCATTATGACTCATAAAAAACTCCAAGGGACGCATTTTTAGGGCGTTAATTTAATAGTAAAATTTTAGGTATTCTTGATGTCATTTAGCGCGGTCTTCAAAGTTTTGGAAATTGTCTTGGCATCAATCCCGGACATGTCTTGCAATTGTTTTACGGTGCCTTGTTCGATAAAGGTATCCGGAATTCCGAGCACTTTTAAAGGAAGATGGTAATTGTGCTCCGCAGCAAATTCTAAAATGGCTGAGCCAAATCCGCCTTTTACCGTGCCGTCTTCGATAGTGATTATATATTTATACCTTGTAAAAATGTTGTGCAACAGCGCTTCATCCAAAGGTTTTACAAAGCGCAGATCATAATGAGCGATATCTTGTGAGTTACTCACATTTAAGATAGCTTCTTTAGTGTTTTCAGCGATGAATCCTACGGTCAATACCGCAATGTCTTTTCCCTCTTTAAGGACTTCACCCTTTCCTATGACTAATTTTTTAAACGGCTGTTTCCAATCGGCCACTGAGCCATACCCACGAGGGTATCTGATGGCAATAGGATGTTCAAGGCCTAACTGCGCGGTGTACATGATGTTGCGTAATTCAGATTCATCACGAGGTGCCATAATGATGAGGTTTGGGATGCATCGTAAATAGGCCAAATCAAATACCCCGTGATGGGTTGCCCCGTCTTCACCTACCAACCCTGCACGGTCTAAACAAAATATAACAGGTAAATTCTGTAATGCGACATCATGAATGACTTGATCATAGGCGCGTTGTAAAAACGTAGAATAGATGTTGCAAAACACCACCATGCCCTGTGTGGCCATTCCGGCTGAAAGTGTTACCGCGTGTTGTTCAGCAATGCCCACATCAATAGCACGTTTCGGCATTTGAGCCATCATGAATTTTAAAGAACTACCGGTTGGCATTGCTGGAGTAATCCCTACAATCTTTAGATTCTGTTCGGCCAATTCGACTAAAGTCAGTCCGAAAACATCCTGAAACTTGGTAAGTGACGAGGCGGACTTTGCAATTAATTCGCCCGTAAGCGAATCGAATTTTCCTGGTGCGTGATAGGTTACTTGGTTTTCTTCTGCTTGTTTTAGGCCTTTCCCTTTAGTAGTAATAACATGTAAAAACTTAGGACCCTTAACCGATTTTAGTCGGGTTAATTCTGAGATTAGGGCATCCAAATCATGACCATCAATCGGTCCGGTGTAATCAAAGTTTAGCGCTTCAAATATATTGTCTTGTTTTTCAGTGCCTTTTTTAACGTTGGTCAAATATTGCTTTAAAGCACCCACACTCGGGTCGATGCCAATAGCGTTGTCATTAAGAATAACGAGCAAATTGGAATCGGTAACGCCTGCATGATTAAGGCCTTCAAAAGCCATCCCGCTGGCAATGGAGGCATCGCCAATAATTGCTACATGATGTTTGTCTTCTCCTTTTAGTTGTGAGGCAATCGCCATGCCTAAAGCCGCAGAAATAGAGGTGGAGGAATGTCCCACACCAAAGGTATCGTATTCACTTTCGTCCCGTTTCGGGAATCCGCTGATGCCTCCAAGTTGTCTGTTGGTATGAAAATTAGTGCGTCTACCGGTTAAAATTTTATGGCCGTAAGCTTGATGTCCTACGTCCCAGACCAATAAATCTTCGGGTGTATGGAACACATAATGCAAAGCAATGGTCAATTCTACCACACCCAAACTCGCGCCTAAATGCCCTTCCTTAGTCGCCACAATATCAATAATAAAATTGCGGAGTTCTTTAGCGACTTGAGGTAAATCAGTTTGAGCTAGGGCTCTTAAATCTGACGGTGTATGGATATGGTCCAATATATTTTTCATCTGAATACAAATGTAGCATTTGAAATTGTATTTTTGATTTTTAACCTTGAAGATTGCCTTGTGGAAAACCCTTTTGACGACGTCTATTTTATGAAAAAAGCTTTGCAAGAAGCAGAAATTGCTTTTGACAAGGGTGAAATTCCTGTGGGCGCCTTAATTGTGATTGATAACAGAATCATTGCTCGGGCACATAATCTAACCGAACTTTTAAATGATGTTACCGCGCATGCGGAGATGCAAGCTATCACCGCCGCAGCCAATTTTTTAGGTGGAAAGTATCTTATCAATTGTACGCTTTACGTCACCTTAGAACCCTGTCAGATGTGTGCGGGCGCTTTGTATTGGAGTCAAATTAACCGTGTTGTGTATGGGGCCAGAGACCCGGAACGTGGGTGCATTGCCTTAAATACAAAACTGCATCCCAAAACGGTGATGGTTGGTGGGGTTTTGGAAGACGAGTCAGCGCAATTGTTGAAACGTTTCTTTATAGAAAAGCGGAACTTAAACTAGAATTTGTTTTTTTCTTTATCGCGCATCTTATCTAGGTTCTCCTTAGTGAGCATATAATCCTTAAAGTTGCGATCTTTCCAACGATGGTAGGTAAATAAGGGAAACACGACCAAAAACAGGCCAACGGTGCCAAAACCAATCATCTTTTGGGAATGTTCAGTCTCTAAAATAAATCCCGCGGCAATACTGCCTAATGTGAGAATTACCAGTACAATTATTAAATATTTCATTATTGTGTGATGTTTATTAATTTGCGACGGTACATGGTAAGCAATT
The DNA here is from genome assembly GCF_007997285.1 of Gelidibacter salicanalis. GTDB lineage: Bacteria > Bacteroidota > Bacteroidia > Flavobacteriales > Flavobacteriaceae > Gelidibacter > Gelidibacter salicanalis. Next base: position 66,333 of record NZ_VORX01000003.1, on the reverse strand, counting down.
TTGATTTGGAGATAAACCCTACATAAATTCCGTCATCTACAACAGGTAGATTCCATGCGTTACTATCTTGAAATTTTTTCATAATCTCCGTCATCTTGTCTTTCTTAATGTCGATAGTATCTGGCGGAACTTGCATCACATCTCGTGCAAATACTTCAGTATAAAGAGTCGGGTCAAACATAATGGGTCGGATATCGTCCAGCAGAATAATTCCTTTTAAGGTATTGGTTGTGGCATCGACCACAGGAAAAATATTCCGGTTTGATTTAATTACCGCCTCGTGCACAATATCGCCCAAAGTCATCGTGGTGGTAATTTTAATAAAATTTGTTTCCACAACCTTATTGATATCCATCAATGTCAAGACTGCATGATCTTTATCATGGGTAATAAGTTCCCCTTTTCGGCCCAATTCCATAGTATAAACGGAATGAGGGTGAAAATATTTCGTAATGCCGAATGATATGGCGGCCGTTAACATGAGCGGTATAAAGAGTTCATACCCGCCGGTGACTTCAGCAATCAAGAAAATTGCGGTTAAGGGGGCGTGCAGTACGCCGGCCATTAAACCGGCCATGCCAACCAGCGTAAAATTACTTTCGGAAACGGGATAATTTGTAAAGCCACTGTGGTTGATCAGTTTTGCAACACAGTTGCCCATAATACTGCCCATAAACAAAGTTGGGGCAAAAATCCCCCCAACTCCACCAGCTCCAAAAGTGAGCGCACTGGCAATAATTTTAAAAAATACCAGGCCGGCTAAAAGCAAAATTACTACCCAAATATTATCGACATTGAGATTTAAAAAATTATTCTGAATTGCTTTTTGATGATTGCCCGCAATTAAATTGTTGATCACTTCAAAACCTTCACCGTATAAGGGGGGTATAAAATAAATTAAGACGCCCAAAAGCGAACCTCCAACCAAGAGTTTTTTTATGGGGGAATCACTTTTATCAAATAGCCGTTGTATGCGATCATACACTTCCGTAAAATAAATGGAGGTAAACGCAGCAACAACTCCTAAAAGCAAGTAAAAGGGTGCGTCAGATAATTTAAAGCCCTCCTCAAGGCTGAAGGACAGCAGCACGTCATTGCCCAGAAAAAAATACGAAGTTAAAATTGCAGACAATGACGCCATTAATAAGGGCAACATAGAGGCAATGGTCAAATCTAAACTAAAGACTTCTATAGCAAAAATAATAGCAGCAATAGGGGCTTTAAAAATAGATGACATGGCTCCCGCGGCGGCGCAACCAATCAATAAATTACGTGTGGTCTGATTGACGTGAAATAGCCGTGCGATATTTGAACTTATGGCAGCCCCGGTAGCCACTGTAGGGCCTTCCAATCCTACAGAACCTCCAAAACCAACCGTGAGCGGTGCGGTTAATATAGAGCCAAACATTTGATAGCGCTTCATGAGACCCTTTCGCTTGGAAATCGAAAAAAGGGTTGAAGGAATCCCGTGACTTACTTTATGCCTAATGACATACTTCATAATCAGATACACCAAGGTCAGACCAACAATGGGAAACAGAAAATAGAACGCTTCTTGGTAATACTTTACCAATTGCCCTTCCATGATATTCTGGATAAAATGCGTCAGATTTTTTAAAACTACCGCACCAACGCCCGACGTAAAACCTACCAAAATACTTAGAATAATCACAAACTGATTGTGGGAAATGTATTTAGCTCTCCAGATTAAGAGTTGCTTAAAAAGTGGTCGTTTAGGCATTTTTAAATCTACTAAAAAAATTGTCCCGACGGTTATCGGGACAAGGTTTAAATTTTATTAAGATTTGAGATTCAGTTTTAAACTGAGTTCCTCAAGTTGTTTATCATCAATTGGAGCAGGAGCATCAATCATCACATCACGACCATTATTGTTTTTCGGGAATGCAATAAAATCGCGAATGGTTTCTTGTCCACCCAAAATAGCAACCAATCGGTCCAATCCAAAAGCCAATCCACCGTGTGGCGGTGCACCATATTGAAAAGCATCCATTAAGAACCCAAATTGCGCATTGGCTTCTTCCGGCGTGAATCCTAAATAATCAAACATTAACGCTTGGGTCTTCTTATCGTGAATTCTGATGGATCCACCACCAATTTCATTACCATTTAACACCAAATCGTAGGCGTTGGCTTTTACCGCACCCGGATCAGTATCCAACAATTCCAATTGTCCTGGTTTTGGTGAAGTAAACGGATGGTGCATGGCGTGGTAACGGTTGGTGTCTTCGTCCCATTCCAACAAAGGGAAATCAATTACCCATAATGGTGCGAATTCCTTAGGATTTCGTAAGCCTAATCGCGTAGCCAATTCCATACGTAAGGCACTCAACTGTGTTCTTACTTTATGGGTGTTTCCTGATAGCACACAAATCAAATCTCCCGGTTTTGCGCCTGTTATTTCAGCCCATTTGGCTAAATCTTCTTGATCATAGAATTTATCAACAGACGATTTGAAAGTGCCATCGTCATTATAACGTGCGTAAATCATGCCTAAAGCACCAATTTGCGGACGCTTTACCCAATCAATCAATTGGTCAATTTCTTTACGTGTATAAGCGTTTCCGCCCGGTATGGCAATTCCCACTACCAATTCAGCAGCATTGAAAACACCAAAATCTTTATGTTGTGTGACGTTGTTTAACTCGCCAAATTCCATCCCAAATCTAATATCTGGCTTGTCATTTCCATACTTTTGCATTGCTTCGTCATAGGTCATACGTGGGAATTTTTCAATTTCCACACCGTTCACTTCTTTTAATAAATGACGGGTCAAGCCTTCAAAAGCATTTAAAATATCTTCTTGCTCCACAAATGCCATTTCGCAGTCAATTTGCGTAAATTCTGGCTGTCTGTCGGCACGTAAATCTTCATCTCTAAAACATTTCACAATTTGGAAATATTTATCCATGCCACCTACCATCAACAATTGTTTAAAGGTTTGTGGACTCTGCGGAAGCGCATAAAACTGCCCCTCATTCATACGGCTAGGCACCACAAAATCACGAGCACCTTCTGGGGTGGACTTGATTAAGTAAGGCGTTTCAACCTCTATAAAACCTTCGTTGGAGAGGTAATTGCGGACTTCTTGGGCTACTTTTGCTCTAAAGATCAAACTGTTTTTTACAGGATTTCTTCGGATGTCTAAGTAACGGTATTTCATACGTAATTCTTCACCGCCGTCAGTGTCATCTTCAATGGTAAATGGAGGCAGAAGCGCTGCGTTCAAAACTGTTAATTCAGACACCAAAATCTCGATATCGCCCGTCACCATATTCGGATTTTTAGACGTGCGCTCAATGACGGTTCCTTTCACTTGAATCACAAATTCACGACCTAAGTTTTGGGCTTGCTCCATTAGAGATTTTGGCGTGCGCTCCTCGTCAAAAACAAGTTGGGTAATGCCGTAACGATCGCGTAAATCGACCCAAAGCACAAAGCCTTTGTCGCGGCTTTTTTGAACCCATCCGGATAAGGTAACCTCGGTATTGATATGTGATGCTCTTAACTCACCACAGTTGTGACTTCTGTACATAGTATGAAAAATTGAAGTGCAAATTTAATGAAGTTCTATGAGTATCAAATAAAAAAGGCTTAACAATTATAGAGTATTATATTTTAGATTTATAGGTGCTGAACTTCGATATAATGGCCCTCAAAAACTATAAAATGTTGTGCTTTTTATTCCTTTTTATTGGATTGCGGAAACACTGTCAATCATTGGAATTTATCAATTCTGCCTCAAAACTTTATCGAGCAAATTCATCCTTAACTCTGGCAGCATGTTGCTTTGTTTATACAGTTATTGGCTGCAATGGCAACCTTGGAAAGGTCTGGGATTAATTTGTAGTTTGATGAGGATGCGTCAGCGTATAAGTGAGATGCAAAAGGGAGCACCATTTAAATGCTCCTTCCTATGCAAATGATTAAATAAAAGACTCTTGTCTTTGCTGAATTAAAAGCTAATAAATTATAGGTTGATAAAAAAAAGTCAGATACAAACTCTGACTTTTAGTGATTAATAGCATTTAATCTAAAGTGAATCCCCACGATCACTTTTTTTTGTTTTAGGTACATAAATCCCTAATCGAATATCCAAATTAATCTCCACATAATAATGGCCCTTTGTATAGTTGGTATTAAAAAATGTATAAATGGTGATTATGTGAGCTTTCATTTTAAGTTGGACACTAATCAATGATTGAAATACTTTACAACGTAACGCGTTATACATTAAATACTGCTAATCGTACATATTTGTTTAACTTCCAATGGTATAAGTATTATATTTAAAATATGATTAAAGCTATAATTGTTGACGACGAACCTAAGGCCATACAGAGCCTGTCTTGGGAGCTTTCAAACTTTAGTGATGACATTAAAGTGGTCAAGACCTTCACTAGTCCGGAAGATGCTATAGACTATATAGACAATAGTGCCTTTGATTGTCTGTTTTTAGACATTCAAATGCCCACCATGGACGGATTCCAGTTTTTGGAAAAACTTACCAATAGAGATTTTGCGGTGGTCATAACTACGGCCTATAATGAGTTTGCAATTAAAGCCTTAAAACATGAGGCTATAGATTATTTGTTGAAGCCGATTGATTCTGATGATTTGCAGGAAACTATAAAAAAGATTAAAAAATATAATTTTAAGTTGGCCAATTCCAGTAAAATAGAAGAGGTGCTGCTTAATTTTAATGCGAAATTTGATCATAAAAAAATCACCATTAATACGGATGGCAAGTTGATTTTTTTGGAAGCAGAAGAAATTTTATTTGTGGAGTCTGATGGAAATTATTGCACCATCATTATGGAAAATGCCCAAAAGATTGTTATTACTAAAAAATTGAAAGAAATGAATGCCATTTTGCCTGCCAATCAATTTTTTAGAATTCATAATTCTTATATCATTAATCTAAAGAAGATAAAAGAGTTTATAAAAAGCGAAGGTTACGTGATTATGGAATCAAACCATAGAATTCCGGTAGCCCGCCAACGTAAATCGGACTTTTTAGAGAAGTTGTAATCCAATGAAATTCTTACCTACACCATATAAATATCATCTGCAATGGTCCCTCAAAATTTTAATGGGATTGCTAATTTTTTGTGCGATGCCTTCAGGACAAGCTCAAAATGAAGCGTCGATTAATTTGGAGCAGACCTTGCAAAAGTTGCAGGGAACTTGGCCAAAACAGTATGAAACGATAGATTCTGTATTTCTGAAATTCAAAAATGATAGTGTGGTCTTAAAGACATTGATCAAAAAGGCCGAAGCTAAGCATGCCCTAGAAGTTGAAAGTTATGCTTGCAATAAATTAGGCGAGTTGTACCGCAACCTATCTCAGTATGACGCGGCTTTGAAGATGCACGCTAAGGCGGAAAATTTGGCCATTGAAGCTCGTAATGTGCAATTAGAAGTGATCAGTCTCAACATGATTGGCGTGGTGTACCGTCGGATGGATGTTATAAAACCTGCCTTAGATTATCATAAAAAAGCCTTGGATATTGCCAATTCCATTGCCGATCCTACACCTCAATTAAGAGCCAGTATTGCAGTGTCACAAAACAGTATGGGCAATATTTATCTGACCTTAAAACAGTACGATTTAGCCATTGCACAATTTGAAAAATCCTTATTTATTGAGCAGCAATTGGATAATAAATTAGGTCTTGCCATTAACTATCATAATTTAGGCTATGCCGATGAGGCCAAAGGACTGCTGGACGTTGCCTTGCAAAATTATAAGCGCTCTTTAGAGTACAATGAACAAATTGATTCTGAAGTTGGCCGAGTGATCTGTTTTAACAGTATTGGACAAATTTATATTAAACAGGGTAAATTTACGGAAGCCAAAATTATCATTGAAAAGGCGCTGGAAAAAGCGCTGCAACTTGAGGATCAATTTTATATTTCATATGCCTATATCAATTTAGGATGGGCTCAGAATGAATTGAATTTAAATGCGCTTGCCGAAGCCAATCTGCAAAAAGGCTTGGAAATCTCTGAAAAATACGGGCTAAAAACTTCTATCGTTGATGCCCATAAGCACCTGTCCAGTTTATACGAAAAGCAGAAAGCCTATCAAAAAGCGTTGTTTCATTACAATCAGGCTGTAGAACTGGAAAAGACCATCTACACGGAGCGTAACATGCAATATGTAAGTGATATCATTATTCAATATGAAAATGAGGCAAAAAACGTCCAAATACAGCAGTTGGCCAATGAAAACGAGTTGGTCAAATCTTTGATGCAACGCAACCAAACTATCTTTTGGTTTGCGATTTTAGCGCTGGTCATTACGGCAGCGACCATGATCGTGATCAACAGAAATAGGCAGCTGCGTCATGAAAAGCAAATTCTGACTTTAGAGCAGGACATGTTAAGAAGTCAAATGAATCCGCATTTTATCTTCAATTCCTTAAACTCTATAAAACTTTACATTATTAATAACGAAAAGGAAAACGCTGTTTACTATTTGAATAAATTTTCGAAATTTATCAGGAAAATATTGATTGCCTCTACTGAAAAAGAAATCCCTTTGGAAGATGAATTGGAGACCATGAAATTGTATATGAATATTGAAAACATCCGTTTTTCAAATGAAATCCAGTTTACTATAGATGTGGCCGAAGGTATCAATACCGCATACATCAGGGTACCTTCACTTATTTTGCAGCCATTTCTTGAAAATGCTTTGTGGCATGGACTGTCCTCTAAAAAAGAAGATAAGCAAATTGAAATGAAAGTCTATCAAGAGCGTCAGGACTTTGTGACAATATCCATTACCGATAATGGAATTGGTAGAAAAGCGTCAGGTTTAATCAACCACAATAGAGTGCTCAAAAGAAAGTCAGTGGGTTTAGCCATCACTAAAGCGCGTTTGACCAATTTCTCCAAAGGGTTTACGACAGATTACAAAATGGACATTGTAGATTTGTACGATGAGCAGCAACAACCGTCAGGAACTCGTGTTGTGGTAAATATTCCCATACGGGCCACTAATTTAAAGAGTGCTTAATTGGCGGCATTCCTATCCCGTGATTTTAGAATGGACGTTTGTATTCGTCTCTGTCTAAATTATATGGATTTTCTGAAACTTCCTAATTTCTCCTTAAAACTAAGGCCCATCCACTAAAAGATAAGCCTTGTGAAATTGTGGAGTATGGTTGATTTATTAGTTGCCCAAGCCGCCAAACATAGACCCGTATTCTGATGTTTGGAGTGAGAAATTTGTTTCTTCTACACCAATACATTCCATAGTCATGTTGTTTTTGTCTTTCTTTTTGTCCACATAATGCATTTCCATCATCAATGCGTTTTCGCTAAATTTTGTCATCCAAGCGGGATTAAATCCTTTGGGAAGCTTTGTTTTTCCATTGTCCCACATTTTACTGAAACTTACAGGAGCTTCATTGGTGACGTAAAATGTTACTTTAGCATCCTTGTTTTCGCCAATGAACCCATCACAATGGTAGCCTAAAATAGTTTTAGAATCGGTTTTGGTAAAACTGTAATCTGAATTTTCGGCTTCATCTGTGAAATCGTCCAACTTTATTTTGGAAGACTTCACGATTTTTTTGCCCATCACCTCCATAAACACGCCGGTTATAGCATTCGCGTTATCCATAATGGTGAACATCTTCATGCCTTCTTGACTTTGGGTCATGGAAGCGATATCAAAACCAAAATAATCCGCGTCTTTCTTTAGGTAATAATCAAAAATAATATCATCTTTTTTATGGGTCATTTTGAGCTTGTAGATGTAATCAAAATCGTATGCGTTTCTTAATCCTTGCGAATCGCCTTGAGCGAAAACAATTGCGGAAGAGCATAGAAAACTGAGGCTTATAAAAAACCTAATAAAAAGTGACTGTTTCATTTATTTTTAAATTTAAAGGGTTAACGTGTTGCTAATTTTTAATTTACAAAAATAAGAATGATAGAGATGTAAGATTGTATGGTCAGTAGTGAATTTTGTGTGCTTGGTGAGGAAGTGGTCTTATTTCCGATTTTCGGCCACCTTTTCGAGTTCCATATACCAATCTTCTCCAAATTTTCTGATCAGCGCTTGCTTCACAAATTTATAGACTGGCACTTGAAGTTCCTTGCCCAAGGTACAGGCGTCGTCGCAAATTTCCCATTTATGATAATTTACGGCAGAAAATTCAGTGTAGTCTTTCACACGGACCGGGTATAAATGGCAGGATACAGGTTTTTTCCAATCAATTTCTCCTTGATTGTGCGCTTCTTCTATAGCACAGAGTGCGGTTCCTTTAGTGTCAAACATCACATAAGCACAGTCAGCCCCATTGATTAGTGGCGTTTCAAACTCGCCATCTTCATTTGTAGTAAATGTGCCTTGCGCTTCAACGGCATCAATTCCTGCCTGGCGCATAAACGGTTTAACTTTGGGATAAATGTCCTGTAAAATCTTAGTTTCTGCCAATTCTACAGGTGCACCAGCATCACCATCAATGCAACAAGCGCCCTTACAAGCAGACAAATTACAGACAAAATCCTTCTCGATGATGTCTTCTGAAACAATGGTTTTTCCTAACTGAAACATAATGTATTGGCTTAAAAATGAGGTGATTTTTGTTTAAAAATGGCTGACAAAAGTAACCAAAATTTAGAGTTATTTAGTATTATAAATCGATATTAAACTTCTACTTTTGCAAAAAATTAAAGCTTAAGCATATGCAACTTGATTTTAAGGAAATTTTTACAGCATTTATGATTCTTTTCGCCGTAATTGATATTATTGGAAATATTCCAATTGTAATCGATTTGCGTAAGAAATTTGGACATATTGAAAGTGGTAAGGCCTCTATTATCGCAGGTATTATTTTGATTATTTTTCTATTTATTGGTCAGAATATTTTGTCATTAATTGGGATTGATATCAACTCGTTTGCTGTGGCTGGTGCATTTATCCTGTTTTTTATCGCTATAGAAATGACATTGGGTATTACCCTGTATAAAAATGATGAAAGTAGTAGTATGACGGCAACGGTCTTTCCGCTGGCTTTCCCATTAATTGCCGGGCCTGGTAGTTTGACCACGTTATTATCTCTACGAGCGGAATATGCGGTAGAAAACATCATAGTTGCGGTTTTAATGAATGTTGTTGTTATCTTTATCGTATTAAAAACATCATCAAAAATTGAGCGATTTCTGGGTCCGAGTGGTATCAATATCATCCGAAAAATCTTTGGAGTTATCTTATTGGCTATTGCCGTAAAATTATTTGCCGCTAATATCAAGACCTTGTTTGAACTTGTATAATATCTAAACTATGAAAATAGCATCCATCATTCTATCTCTTATTGCATTAGTGTTTATTGGTTTTAATGTCACTAAACTGGACTTCAATAATCTTTTTCATGGCGACAGTATGGTAGCACTAATTACGATATTGACTGCGCTTTGTGCGACTGTTCTCTTGCAGATTCTCAGAATTTCAAAACGAATTGAGAAACTTTCTAAGCATAAGGGCAATGCATGATGTATTGATTGTGGGAGCTGGAGCCGCAGGCCTATCTTGTGCCTTAGTTTTGGGCTCCGCTAAACCGAAACCTTTTGCTGCGGATAAGCGAATTGGGTTGATTGCGCATCAAAGAACTTCTCATTTGCAGAATGCTTTATTTAACAATGTTTTGGGCTTGGAGGCTGGAACTCTAGGGGCAGATCTTTTGAGCCAAGGGAAGGCGCAATTGGCCGCCTTGTATCCGCACGTTGATCAGATAATGCATGAGAAAGTTAAGTCCGTAATTGAATCTTCTGAAGGATATACGGTGACGACCAACAAAGCGACCTACAGTTCAAAGCTTGTGGTTATTGCGGTTGGCTATACTAATTTGATTACCATTGAAGGCTTAGAGCCTTATATTGAAGCCCATCCAAAGGCTGCACCTGCAAAGGAGCGTATTTGGCTAAAAAATGAGAATCATTTGGTTGCACCGGGACTGTTTGTTGCGGGCACTCTTGCAGGTTTGAGAAGTCAATATGCTATTGCATGTGGAAGTGGGGCGCAAGTGGCCACGGATATTTTGACGCTATGGAATGATGGGAAAGATACCCATGTCCACGATAAAATCTAAATAGTGTTTATTAGAGCTCTAGCAGTTGAGTGCACTTTATCAGTTACTTCTTAGGCTGTACCAATTTTAAGACTTCCTCAATCATATCATCCGTAGCATTCAATATTTCTTCAGACGCGTTAGATCCATAAAGTTGATCTGCTAAGGCTGCTTTAATTAAGGTTTTCATTTCTTGATGATAGGCCACAAAAGTGATGCGTTCTCTCTGTTTTTTGTTGATATAATCCTGAAAACGGAGCACAATATCGTCGCTCACTTCAAAATTGGCAATAAAGTCGTTTTTGGCAACATTTACATAATTTTTGCGATCCTTATCCAATTCCTCAAAAACAAAGTAATTTATAAGTCCGCTATATTTTATAAAATTTAGGGTTTCGTTTTGAGTACTAGGATCTATAGGTACAAAAATATCAGGTATAATGCCGCCGCCGCCGTAAACGATCTTGCCTTTTGGGGTGGTGAATTTAAGTGAATCCGCTACCCTGATATTAATTTCATCATTAAATTCGCCACTGCTTCTGCGTTTGTAATAGTCGTTATAATATTCTTGGTTGTGGCCATTGTCGTACGGACGCTGAATAGATCGACCGGTTGGTGTGTAGTAGCGAGACACCGTTAAACGTACAGCACTCCCGTCGCCTAATGACATTTCGCGTTGCACCAAGCCTTTGCCGTAACTACGACGCCCAATGATGGTGCCCTTATCGTTATCTTGTAATGCACCAGCAACAATCTCACTGGCAGAAGCTGAGTTTTCATTAATCAAAATAAACACTTCACCTTCTTCAAAATCGCCGCGTTTAGTGGCGAAACTTTTCTCAACACGACCAGACTTATTCTTGGTAAAAAGAATCAATTTATCATCTTCTAAAAACTCATCCGCAATCTGTTCCGCAATGGCTAAAAAGCCTCCGGGATTATCACGTAGATCCAACACTAATTTCGTGGCACCTTGGTCTTGTAAGTTGTCTAAGGCACTTTTAAATTCTTTGTAGGTCGATTCCGCAAATCGGTTAATTTTAATATAGGCTAATTCTGGAGTGAGCATATATGCTGCATCCACACTGGTGATGGGAATGCTTGAGCGCTTCACCTTAAAGTCGATGAAACGGTCTTCACTTTTGCGATATATTTTTAAACTTATTTTGCTGTTTTTATCACCTTTTAACTTCTGAATGATTTGATCATTGCTCCACTCTCGGCCAAAAATCGAATCCCCATCCGCCATGATGATGCGGTCACCACTTTTGATGCCTGCTTTTTCACTAGGGCCTCCGGCAAGCGGCCTGATAACCGTAATGGTGTCTTTGTAGGTATAAAAGCTGACACCAATACCCACAAAATCGCCCTTCATGTTTTCAGTTACGCGCTGTAAGTCGCGTTTAGAAATGTAGGTGGAATGTGGATCAAGTTTGTCTAAAATGCCGTTTACCGTCACATCTACGATGCTATCGGTATTTACGTCGTCAACATACTCGTAATCAATGTAGTCAATAAGACGATTCAGTTTGTCTTTCTTACTATTTGAAGTAAATAATCGATCAGAATTATCCGTAAAATTAAGCTTTCCACCAATAAAGACGCCTGTCGCTACCGCAACGCCAATAATCAATGGAATATATTTTTTTTTAAAAGCCATTAGGAGCTTAAATCGTCTATATGTTGTAATTCAATGCCCGCTTTGGACAAGAATTCTAGGCCGGATTCATCTTTATAACCATCGTGATATACCACACGAATAATGCCAGCTTGATGAATTAACTTACTACATTCTTTACAAGGAGATAGGGTGATGTATAAGGTAGCCCCTTTACAGGATTGAGTGGAAGCTGCTACTTTTAAAATGGCATTGGCTTCCGCGTGTAGCACGTACCATTTGGTGTAGCCTTCATCATCTTCGCAATAATTTTCAAAACCGGTTGGGGTACCATTATAGCCATCAGAAATAATCATGCGATCTTTAACGATGACGGCGCCCACTTGTTTGCGTTGGCAATGTGATAATTTGCCCCATTCTTTTGCAATTCTTAAATACGCTTTATCATAGCGCAACTGTTTTTTATTTGGCATTTATAGTGTTTACGATGTTGAAGTATGGTGTAAAAATGTGGGTAAATTAATTGATTAAAACCTAGTACGAATATAAATGCTTCGTATTTTAATTTGTATAATTTAGAGTTAAACTTTACAGGTTTATGCAAATAACTCACTGTTTATTAACATAGGGATGACTAATCCTACAACCACTGCAGAAAGCACCACAATCCAATCGCGTTTTGTGATTCTGAACATGGTCTGGCAGATAAACCCTAAGATGAGTACTATAAATACGACGATGAGCTGTGCCAATTCAATGCCCAGTGCAAACTCAACTAAAGGGAGTAATTTGCTTTCTGCTCTGCCTACAAACATCCTAAATTCGCCCGCAAAACCAAGGCCGTGAATCAATCCAAAAAACAAAGTCGAGAAAAAGAGCACCCCAATTTTTTCGCTTGGTGCTTTTTTGCCTGAGGTAAAAATATTGTAGAGCGCAACTACTAAAATGGAGATGGGAATTAAAAATTCCACCAGTTTGGAGCTGACGCTCACCACTCCGTAAACCGCCAGCACTAAACTTAACGTATGGCCAAACGTAAACATGGTGACCAATAGCAATACCCGTTTCCAGTCCTTAAACATATAAGGTACTGTAAGTACCAATAAGAACAGGACATGATCATAGGCATTGATGTCCAATACATGGTTCATGCCGTATTGCACGTTAAACCAAAAGTCGTCTACCATAAAATTGTTCTTTGGATAGTCTCAAAGGTACGATGATTGCTATGAGTGGCAAAATATATTTTGGATTATGGGAGGTTGAGGAATGGTTGGGAATTTGAGATTATAGAGAAGAGAAAATAGAAAATAGAAAATAGAAAAAAGAGAATAGAGAAGAGACATTCAAATAACTATTCGAAATTTTCAATTGCTTGTCAGTTCGAGTGTTTTTTGTAACACAGTCTTTATTGTGTTGTAAAAAATGTATCGAGAACTGAGTTCAGATTTTAACACCATCCTAAATTCTTTATCAGACCGTTCTATGTTTTCGCTTGGTTTGTCAGTTCGAGTGTTTTTTGCCACACAGTTTTCCTGTGTGGTAAAAAATGTATCGAGAACCGATTTCAGATTTAAATACAGTCCTAAATTCTTTATCAGACCGTTCTATGTTTTCGTTTGTTTTGTCAGTTCGAGTGTTTTTTGTAACACAGTTTTACGGTGTTGTATAAAATGTATCGAGAACCGATTTCAGATTTTAACACCATCCTAAATTCTTTATCAGACCGTTCTATGTTTTCGCTTGGTTTGTCAGTTCGAGTGTTTTTTGCAGCACAGTTTTACTGGGTTGCAAAAAATGTATCGAGAACTGATTTCAGATTTAAATACAGTCCTAAATTCTCTTGTCAGACCGTTCGATGTTTTCGCTTGGTTTGTCAGTTCGAGTGTTTTTGTGACACAGTTTTACTGTGTTGCAAAAAATGTATCGAGAACCGATTTCAGATTTTAACACCATCCTAAATTCTTTATCAGACCGTTCTATGTTTTCGCTTGGTTTGTCAGTTCGAGTGTTTTTTGCCACACAGTTTTCCTGTGTGGTAAAAAATGTATCGAGAACAGTTTCAAAAAACAATTTGTTTGTTTCCACATATTTTCATTTACATTTTAGTGAGGTATAAAAAAACACTCGGTTCTCGATACATTTTTTAATACCGTTTTTTGACGGTATTAAAAAACACTCGAACGGACTACATCATCATTTCATAAAATTAACTATTATATGTAGTGTATCTTGCTTATATTTGTAGCAAGTTGTAGAAACAAGAAACAAGAAACAACAACTTGGAATTAGGAAATAAAATTTAGTTTCAATACTGTATGTGTAGTATTATGAATAAAATGAAAAACATCCAAGCAAATATAAAACACCTTCGGTCCTTAAAACAGCTCTCTCAAGAGCGTTTTGCAGATGAGTTGGGGTGGTCGCGCTCAATTGTGGGATCGTATGAAGAAGGGCGTTCTGAGCCGCCGATTGACCGATTGATCGATTTATCCAATTACTTTATGATTCCCATTGATATCTTGGTCAAAAACGATTTGCGTATGGCCAAAGACACCTCATTTATTGATATTGGGAGCAAGCGTGTGCTGTTCCCCATAACCGTGAATGAAAACAACGAAGATCTCATTGAAATTGTGCCGGCAAAAGCCTCTGCGGGCTATTTGGCAGGTTATGATGATCCGGAATATATTGAACAGCTTCAAAAAATTAAGTTGCCTTTTCTTCCTACAGGAACCCACCGTGCCTTTCCGATTAAAGGCGATTCCATGCTGCCCGTAAAAGACGGCGCTTTTGTGGTGGCAAAGTATGTGGAGGATATTCAGGATGTGAAAAATGGACGCACTTATATTGTGCTGACTAAAGATGATGGCTTGGTTTATAAGCGCGTGTATAATCTTATTGAAGAGAAACAGACGTTGATGCTCAGTAGTGATAATAAATCCTATCAACCTTACGAAGTTCCTATTGAAAACATATTGGAGCTTTGGGAATTTACCTGCTGTATCAACACTCAGGAATACGATGAAAAAGAATTAAAAATGAGTAGTATCATGGCAATGTTCCAAGAATTAAAAGTAGAACTGGAAGCGGTTCAAAAAATGGCCTAATGGGAAAAACCAAAACAACCTATACAATTATTGACGTTGAAACCACCGGACGTGGCAACAAAATCACTGAGATCTCCATCTTTAAATATGATGGTGACAAGGTGGTTGATGAATTTACGTCGCTGGTCAATCCGGAGTCTGCAATACCTGATTATATTACAGCATTAACTGGTATTGATAATGCGATGGTGGCAATTGCCCCAACTTTTGCAGAAATTTCAGAAGCCATTCTTGCCATTACTGAAGACACAATTTTTGTGGCTCATAATGTCAATTTTGACTATAATGTGATTCGGAATGAATTCAAAGCCATTGGTGGCGATTTCAGACGACGTAAATTATGTACGGTGCGGTTGTCACGTACCCTGTTCCCCGGGTTCCGATCGTATAGTTTGGGGAAATTGTGTGTTAGCATGGAGATTGATTTGGTAGACAGGCACCGTGCACGGGGTGACGCTGAAGCCACCGTAACCTTGTTTAAAAAACTATTGGCTCATAAACATTCGGAAACTGTTTTTGCGAACTTTTTGAAAAAAGGCTCGAAAGAAGCGACCTTGCCTTCACATTTGCCAAGCGCTATTTTTGAAAGCATCCCCAATGGTCCGGGCATCTATTTTTTCAAAAATAAAAAAGGTAAAATCATATATGTTGGCAAGGCCATCAATTTGAAGAAGCGTGTTTTAGGACATTTTTATGATAAGAAAGAAAAGGAACTGAACCTTTGTAGAGAAACGGCCCACATTGATTACGAACTGTCGGGTAGTGATGTAGTGGCGCGATTAATGGAAGATGCAGCCATCAAACATCATTTTCCGCTCTATAATCAAGCCGCCAAACGGGTGCCAAAACCTTATGCGGTTTTTAGTTATGAAGACCGTCGGGGCATTCAGCATTTGGCATTTAACACGCTTAAAGCAACACCATTTCCGTTGCAAATTTTTCACAGCATTCGCGATTGCCGATTGTATTTAGAGCAAGTGTGCGAGAAATTTGAATTATGCCCAAAATACTGTCATTTACAAGAGAGTGTCTGGACCTGTTCACATTACAGATTGACCACTTGTAAGGGCGTTTGTAAAGATGAAGAATCGGTGGTGGAATATAACGAACGGGCGAATCTGGCTATTGAATACATGGCAACGTCCAATCAAAATATCCTTTTAAAGGAAAAAGGACGGCATCAGGAAGAGGAAGCATTCATATTGATAAAAAACGGACTCTATCTCGGCTATGGTTTCGTAGACAAATCAGCGCAAATTGTACATACAGACGAGTTTGAAACCTTCCTCATTCCGCAAAAGGAAACCATGGAAATCCAGGGAATTTTAAGAAAATTGCTGTTGCAGTCGTCAACTATTGAAACTTTAGAACTGCACTAATTTTAAAATTTTCAACAAAAAAAAGCACTTAATTTCTTAAGTGCTTTTCGTTTTTCATGTTATCCTTGTTATTCCGTCACCCGATACCATTTTTGGGTTCTGTAGAAAAAGGCTACGTAGCCTCGAACGTTTAATGTGTTTGGACTGTCTTTATCAATCCACATTTTACATTTGTATTCTTTGCCTTTCTGCGGATCGAAGATTGTACCGCCTTCATATTCATTAGCACTATTTTTAGATAAACCTTTAACGATGACTAACCCTTCAATTGGCTGATTGTAATCGTCTCCTTCGCATTTAATGCAAGGTTTACCCTGATCTTCTGGCAGCAATAATTTGGAAACCTTACCGTAGATTTTCCCATTTTGCTTATACAATTCAACGATTGATTTGGTTTTACCTGTTTCATCATCGACGGTTTTCCATTTGCCGGTAAGCTGCTGTGCTTGCGCCAACGGGATGCTTAAAATCAATCCGAGGCACACTAAAAATGTGGTGAGCGTTTTCATAAGCTAAGATTATAGTGTAAACCTGACACCTACATTAAATCCTGTTCCACTCGCATTAACGAACTGGGTTGGGATTTTTCTAGGAGCGTTTTGGTTAGGGGGTGTGGTGGTGCTTTGATCAAATTCGTCAGAAAATTCAAATTCCTTTTCGTAAACTGGTAAATCGGCCAATTGTTGTCCTGGAATTAATTGTGATTGTCCACCAGTTATTGCTGTGGTAGAGTATTCTTTAATTTTCGCGGACTTGCTTTTGATGCTTAAGTTCTTAAGTTCTACCTCTCCAAAAATACTTAAGTTATCACTGATAGGATATGAAATACCCATAGCTCCAAAATAGCCGACGCTAAATTTAGCTTGCACTTCACTGGTAGCTTGTACCAAAATATCTGTGCCTTCACCACCGCCATTTTTTTGTCTGGCTACTGTTTCAATAGTTAAATCTCCAGCCACAGGAACAATTAAACCTAAACGTGCATAAGGACTAACGGTTTTAAAATTTGGAGTTAAGAAAATTCCCGGAGCCACATCAAAACCTCTCAAATAGGTGTTGGCTTCAGAATTGACTTGCGGACTTCTTAAACGTCCAATCATGGTTTTATCACCATGAAAATAACTGATTCCTAATTCCACACCAATATAAGGGTTAAACATATACCCACCGGTAACATTTGCTTTTATCCCAGCGCCTGCTGTGCCCGTCAATGATTTTACATTAAGAGAAGAGCCGTCAGCATTGACAGTGATGTCTGTCGATTGTCTGATTCCTGTAAGTTCATTTGGATCGGCATTATTGAATTCCGTTTTTCCAGATTGAAAACTGTAACCCGTACCCACACGGATGTAAAAGTTAGAGTCTTCAACAGGAGTCATGTCATTTTGAGCTTGTGTAACGTAAGTTGTCGCTGCCAGCACACAGGCCATTAAAGTTTTTGATATCATTTTCATAAGTCTTGTGTTTAAATTTTAGTATTTGATTTGGATGTGGTTAAGAACATAAATCCCGTTTACCACATGTAAAGTTACACAGAATAAAATACTGTTATGCGTTTTATTCTGACGCATATCAAACATGATAGTGGGGTTAAATCCAGTGTTTCAAACGAAATGACTCAGATACAGGTAATTGGGATGGTTTCATTTTTTTAGATTTTTTAAAGAGAAATTTTTCAAAAGAAATTGCGATTTGACAATGAATGAAATTAACATCATTAGGCTGAAAACGCTCAGCTATTGCTAAAATTCAATAGTAAATGTGTGTCATCCAGACTACTAAATTTCAGTAGTTTTCATTTAAAAATCACCGAAAATCAAAAAATAACTACTAGTACCTACCAGTTTGTATATGTGGAATTTTATTCTAAATTTGTTACATGAGTATTGTGACCATAAAAGCCGATTCTAGCATTCCTAAGTACAAACAAATTGTAGCGTCCATTGAGGCGGCTATTGTCGCGGGAAGTCTAAAAAAAGGAGATCGGTTACCGTCGTTAAATACCATTAAAACGCAACATTCCTTGTCTAGGGATACGGTGCTCACGGCATTCAATGAGTTAAAGACGCGGGGCATCATTCAGTCCATTGTCGGAAAAGGGTATTATGTAAACAGTGAAGACGTTGAAGTCAATCACAAAATATTCTTGCTCTTTGACGAATTCAATTCCTTTAAGGAAGATTTATACAACTCTTTCCTGACCAGTTTGGGAGACCATATCCAAGTTGATATTTTCTTCCATCATTTCAATCAAGACATGTTTGCTAAACTAATTAATGACAATGCAGGAGATTACAGTGCCTACGTCATTATGCCAGCAAACCTCAAGGATACTGCGCACATTATAAAACGATTGCCAGAAGAAAAGGTATATATATTAGATCAGACCCACCCCAAGCTCAAGCACTATCCTGCCATTTTTCAAAATTTCAAGAAAGATATTTACCAAGGTCTAGAGGTGGCTATAGACAACATAAAGCGGTATAAAAAATTGGTGTTGCTCTATCAGCCGGCACGACAGCCGCAGGGCATTAAAGATGGATTTAAGTTGTTTTGCAGGGATCATCAATTGGAAAATGAAGTGATTGACAGTTTTACCAACAGAATCGTGTCAGTAGGAGAGTTATATATCGTATTAGATGATAAAAATCTAATTCGGATTATAAAACATATTAAAGAGCGCGGCTTAACCCTCGCCAAAGACATCGGGATCATCTCCTATAATGACACTTTATTAAAGGAAATTGTTGAAGGTGGCATTACCACCATATCTACTGATTTTAATCTCATGGGCGAACGACTGGCAGAAATGATTTTAAATAAAGAATTTGCACAAGTTGAAAACCCGAACCGTTTAATTATTAGAAAATCATTATAATCACGTGTATACACTCACAACATCAGAAGCACAAGGGTTACAGTTTATAGAGCTGAGCAATGCGGACCAAAGTACGAAAGCAACACTTTGTCTTACTCAAGGCGGACGATTGAGCGATTTGCAGTTCAATACCATAAAAGTGCTGGCCAATTATGCGCCATCAACTTATAAAGACAATTATGCATCCTCCATTTTATTTCCCTTTGCCAACCGCGTAAAGGATGGTGCCTACGCTTTTGAGGGGCAAAATCATGATCTTGAATGTAATGAAGTAGAGAAAAACAATGCCTTGCATGGCTTGGTTTACGACAAACATTTTGTGTTAAGTGATTCTAATCTGCAAGCAGATCAGGCCGTGGTTACCATAACCTATAACCACGATGGTTTAAGTAAGGGATTCCCGTTTAAGTTTGACATGGCGCTGACTTACAAATTAACTGACAATAATTTAAGCCTGTCCATTACAGTTATAAATACAGACACTAAAGCCTTTCCATTTACGCTAGGATGGCATCCATACTTTATAAGCAAAGACCTAGAGCAAAGTAGTTTGGTATTTGAAAGTGACACGCGCTTTTTGTGCGATACTCAACAAATTATTTCAGGGTCTTGTTCGTTTGATATAAGCATGCCTTATAATTTAAAAGGCGTCATTTTAGATGATGGCTATGAACTCCAAAAGCCTAAAGTAGAATTCCATACGCCGGAATATATTCTAAACATAGACAGCACATCCAAAGAAAATTATTTACAATTGTACACCCCCAAAACGCCAAATGTGATCGCCATTGAACCCATGACGGGCGCCGCTGATAGTTTTAACAATACGATTGGCCTACAAATTTTGAAATCCAAAGCGTCTTATGACGTAACTTGGAGCATCGCTTTTACAGATCAAAAACAACCAATACATACTAACACACTAATCAGATAATTATGCAATTTTTAACCTTTATTGGGTTTACGGTAATCGTCGCCGTAATCTCATATTTAAAAACCAGAAAAACAGATGAAGGCACTTCAGATGGGTATTTCTTGGGTGGACGTAGTTTAACTGCCGGCGTTGTGGCGGGATCATTATTATTGACCAATTTATCTACGGAACAGTTGGTGGGCCTTAATGGATCAGCCTACCAAAGTGGATTGTCCGTAATGGTTTGGGAAACCGTAGCCGCCGTGGCAATGGTCTTAACCGCAATTTTCTTATTACCGCGCTATTTAAAAGGTGGGTTAACCACGATCCCGGGGTTTCTGGCGGAGCGTTTTGACGTCACTACTAAAACCTTAACCTCTGTATTATTTCTTTCTGGTTATGTTGTGGTGTTGCTTCCGGTTATTTTATACTCTGGCTCCTTGGCGATTAGTGGTATGTTTGATGTGCCTGAATTGTTAGGCGTCACCCAGACCCAATCTATTTGGATTTGTGTGTGGGGTATTGGTATCATCGGATCTATTTATGCCGTATTTGGTGGACTTAAGGCCGTTGCAGTGTCTGATTCCATCAACGCGATTGGATTGCTAATTGGTGGTGTGTTAATACCAATTTTTGGGTTGTTGATGATTGGTGATGGGAGTCTTTTAGATGGTTTATCCATCTTAACTACTGAGAATCCTGAAAAATTTAAGTCGATGGGCGGCCCTACGGATCCCGTACCATTCTATACCATATTTACAGGTATGATGTTGGTAAATTTATTTTATTGGGGAACCAACCAACAAATCATCCAAAGAGCACTTGGGGCTAAAAATTTAAAAGAAGGACAAAAAGGCCTGTTACTGGCCGGGTTTATCAAAATATTGGGGCCAATCATTGTAGTATTACCAGGATTGATTGCTTTTCATATGTTTCAAGGTACTCTAGAAAATGCGGATAGTGCCTACCCGTTGTTGGTTAAGAAAGTTCTACCCACGGCTTTTGTTGGCTTTTTTGCTGCAGTAGTATTTGGTGCCATCTTAAGCTCATTTAATAGTGTATTAAACAGTTCGGTAACATTATTTGGGATTGACATCTATAAACAACACATTAACAAAGATGCCGATGAAAAAACGGTGGTAAAATACGGGAAGACTTTTGGAGTCGTTTTAGCGATCGCAGCAATGTTCATTGCGCCTTTGATTGCTAATGCCGGCAGTTTATTCGCTTATTTACAAGAAATTAATGGGATTTATAGTATTCCAATATTGACCATTATTGTGGTGGGCTATACCACTAAATATGTTCCTGCCATTGCTGCAAAAGTAGGATTGGTATCTGGGTGTGTGCTTTACATCATAAGTCAATTCTTTATGAAGGACTACTTCATTGGGAAGGCACTTGCTGAGGCATCTGCTTCAGGAGTTACGGATAAAGCAGCGTTAGCGTTTGTTGAAGCGCAAGCATATCCTCACTTTTTAGATATCATGGCTATTTTATTTGTTTTGAACATTGTCATCATGCTAATCATCGGGAAATTAAGACCTAGAGACACACCTTTTGTACAGGAATATACCAAACAAGTCGATATTACCCCTTACAAGCATGTGAAGTCAGTGGGTCTGGTTATTTGTTTGTTGGTCATTGGTGTCTATATTTATTTTGCTTAATTATGAAGAATAAGAAATTAGTTAAAGACGTTAAAAAACGTTTTAAAGAACAGTTTAAAACCAAACCCTTACTGGTCTATTCTCCGGGAAGAATTAATCTGATAGGAGAACATACTGATTACAACGAAGGCTTTGTGTTTCCTGCTGCAATTAATAAGGGCATTGTACTTGCCATTCAAAAGAGTGACGCCTCCACCAGTCAAATTGTTGCCTTAAACAAGGAAGAATTATATGAATTTGGGCTGGATGGTATAAAACCCTTGAATGATGGTGGCTGGCAAAATTACATTTTGGGGGTGGTTGCAGAATTACAGAAGTTAGGCAAGTCTCCTGGAAACTTTAATAGTGTATTTGCGGGAAACATTCCGGGTGGTGCCGGCATGTCCTCATCAGCAGCTCTAGAAAACAGTTTTGTGTATGGCTTAAATACGCTATTTAATCTTGGTTTGACTAAGGAAGAGATGATTTTGGTGTCTCAAAAAGCCGAACACAATTTTGTAGGCGTACAATGCGGTATCATGGACCAGTATGCCAGCATGTTTGGTGTTACAGACAGTGCCTTGCTTTTAGACTGTAGAACTGTGGAAGCAAAACCTTATACCATCGATTTTAAAGATTATGAATTGATGCTGATCAATACCAACGTGAAACATGATTTGTCTGAAAGCGCCTATAATGACCGCCGCGCCGTATGTGAGAACATTTCAAGACTTTTGAACGTGGCCGCATTAAGGGATGCCACAAAGGAGGATTTGGATGGTTTGAAAACTGAAATTAGTGAAGCTGATTATCAAAAAGCACTCTATGTCATTGAAGAGAATAACCGCGTATTGCATTTTGCGGAAGTAATAGAAGCAAATGATGTCGAAATTTTAGGACATTTGCTCTATCAATCTCATGAGGGTTTGAGCACGCAGTACAAAGTAAGTTGCGCTGAGCTCGATTTTTTAGTCGATCGGGCTAGAGTTAGTCCCAACGTTGCTGGTGCCCGAATGATGGGTGGTGGATTTGGTGGCTGTACCATCAATTTGGTACTGAAGAGCGAATTTAAAACTTTTAAAAGAAAAGTTTCTAAACAGTTTAAAAAGCAATTTGGTAATGAGTGCTCTGTCTACAAGGTGAAACTGTCGCAGGGAACACATATTATTAAATGAAATATTATAAGACGATGAATTCAAATTTACAAGAGTACTCACATAAACGATTCAATATATTAACTGGCGAATGGGTATTGGTATCGCCACATAGAGCAAAGCGCCCCTGGCAAGGACAAAATGAAGCGGTGGCTAATGAAAATCGTCCATCTCATGACCCCGATTGTTATTTGTGTGCTGGGAATACACGAATTAATGGCGAAGTAAATCCCGATTATAAAGATGTCTTTGTTTTTACCAATGACTTTGCGGCTTTACAAACCACATCACCTGTGTTCTCAATAGATGAAGGCTTGTTTAAAGCAGAAAGTGAGCAAGGTATTTGCAAGGTGATTTGTTTTAGCCCTGACCACTCCAAAAGTTTGGCGGATATGGCGATTGAAGACATTACGAAAGTGGTGAAAACTTGGCAAGCTGAATATGAATTATTAGGCTCTAATGAAGCGATTAATTACGTGCAAATTTTCGAAAACAAGGGTGCTGTAATGGGCTGTAGCAATCCACATCCACACGGTCAAATTTGGAGTCAGTCCACGCTGCCAAATGAGGTAGAGAAAAAAGATGTACATCAAAAAACCTATTATGATACGCATAAAAGCAGTCTTTTGGGTGATTATTTAAAACAGGAACTTGAAGCAAAAGAACGTATCATTTATGAGAATGATCACTTTGTAGTGCTGACGCCATTTTGGGCGGTTTGGCCATTTGAAACTATGATCGTTCCAAAGTATAACTACACAAATATTTCAGAATTATCAGATGCTGAAAGTATCGCTTTTGCGGATGCAATTTCTAAAATCACCAAAGCTTATGATGCACTGTTTCAAGTGTCATTTCCGTATTCTAGCGGGATTCATCAAGCCCCAACCAACGGAGAAGATAATACCCATTGGCATTGGCATATGAGTTTTTATCCGCCATTATTGAGAAGTGCGACGGTTAAGAAATTTATGGTAGGCTATGAGATGTTTGGCTCACCACAACGTGATATTACTGCGGAGCAAGCAGCGGATAGGCTAAGGGCTTTGGTTGTGTAATAATAAACTTATAGTAAAAATAGGGAGGCCTCAATTATTCTTTTGAGGCCTTTTTTAAAAGTTTCGCACAAGAATTAATATTTTAATCCAGTCACCAAATCCACAAAACCTGCAGCATGTTTCCAGTCCGATTCTGGTTCAAAATAATTCCATAAATAGGCGGAAATTGCTCTCTGTAATTCCCAAGCTTTATTATTAAATCCCCAAGATTCATCGGCATTATTTTTAGTAGCAATGTAAAATACGTAATCGCCACTTGGCGCATTCACCATGACCAGCTCTGAACGCGATTTATTAACCATCCCTTGTTTCGCAGCAGTTTGAACGTATGGTGGAATTTGAGAAAGTGAATAATCGGTATAAAAAGAGTTGCCCATAATACGGTACATCTCATCACTCGCAGCTTCATCAACCAAAGTTCTTTCTCTCATTTGTATAAGTAAGGATGCCATTTCACGAGGTGTGGTTTGTCCCCAACCATAAGTTTCCCAATCTTCGGTTCTACCTTCAGTTCGGCTGTTCACGCGTGTATGTTTTAAGCCTAAGTCGGCCATAGTTTTATTGATGGCCAGGCCGCCGCCTACAAGTTCTTGACACCACAATGACGTGGTATTATCGCTCATCGTTATCATTAAAGACACCAAAGTACGCAGGTCAGTAACGGTGCTATCTTTATAAAACTGCATTAATCCTGACCCGCCATAAACACGTTTTGCATCATAAATAAGGGTGTCCTTAAGATGAAGTTTCCCTGCTTTTATCTGATTGAACACTTCAATTAAAATTGGCACTTTAACAATACTCGCCGTCGGAAAAATAGTATCTGCATTGATAGCCGCTTCTTTTTGGGTTTTGAGATTGTACACATAAATACCTACATCGCCTTCAAAACCTTGGGCGAGTTCAGCCAGCCCGTTTTCCAGTATTTTATCAGTGTCTTGTGCCGACATAAAAAATTGACATGAAAAAATAAACACAAAAGAAAGTAAGATTTTCGTTTTCATAAGTATGCGGTATGGTTTGTAAGCAGGGTATAATTTACAAAAATTATGATTATGACACATAAATTTAAAAAAGGGATTGAACGATGGAAACTGCTCAGAAACTATTGGTATCTTTTTAAGAATGTTTAACGTTAGGCTTCCAATTCCATGATGGTTTGGGAGGTAAAGAAGCCCAATAAACTTAACTCTCGCACGGTAGTTAAAAACGTATACAAGCGATAGTCTGGTTTTAAATCATGTGCAAGCAACTGATAATCTGAATCTAATAATTCAAAAACCGCATCCTGTTGAGCTTCTGAAATATGAAAATAAGTGGTTAACATTTTTTGGTAATCTTCCACATTCCCGTCTACAGGGACTTTTCCAGTAATATTGTTAAATCTTTTTGAAAACTCTTCGGTGCCTAATTTCATCTCCATCTGTTGTTCGGCGTTTAAAACGTGCTGGCACATCTTGTCAATGAAGCGGGCAATATTGAGGTCTTTCGCTCCTATAGTAGTTGTCGTAGGCAGCAAAAGGTCTACTAACTGCGAGATGCTATACATTTCACTAGCCTTAAAAAATTCAGAGATTACCGTCGTTTTTGCATCGCTGCAGGAATTAAACACACTTATGATGGTAGTCCCTGAAACCGCAAAACCAAAGGAAAGCGCCATGTTTTTAAGAGCCGTTCTTCTATCCATCATTACAATAGATTTTGTTTTAACAGTTTTACCGCATGGTCTACCGCTCGCGCCGTAAGTGCCATATAAGTTAGCGACGGATTTTGATTTCCGGAAGAGGTCATACACGAGCCATCCGTGACATATACGTTGGAAACGGCGTGGATTTGATTAAATTTATTGAGCACGGATGTTTTAGGGTCATGGCCCATTCGTGCAGTTCCCATTTCATGAATGGCGTGCCCTAAATAGAGCGCGGTATCAAAACCTTTAACGTCTTCAAAACCTGCTAGCTTTAACATTTTTATGGCTTCTTGCTGCATGTCTTTACGCATCTCCAACTCATTTTTTTTAAATTCCGCATCAAAAGTGACTGTTGGAAGTCCCCATTGGTCTTTTTTAGTATCATCGAGCGTCATTTTATTCTCATGATAGGGTAGACATTCACCAAAACCAGTCATGCCGATGCGCCAAGGCCCAGGTTTTAAAAGCTTGTCTTTAAGCGCTTCTCCATAGCTCAACTCTTTAATGGCGCGGCGCCAGTCAGTTCGGCTTGCACTGCCTTGAAAGGAATAGCCTCTTAAAAAGTTAGATTGAGGTTCTCCGTCTTTTAAATTTCTAAAACGTGGAATATGAAAACTTGCAGGGCGATTATTAATGTAAGGCACCTGTTTGAATTTGGTGGTGGTGCCGGTAGCACCTACTCGAAAGTGGTGGTCCATTAAGTTGTGGCCCAATTCGCCACTATCATTACCCAATCCATTTGGAAATCGTTCTGATTTGGATTGTAGTAAAATACTTGTTGTGCCAACCGTAGAGGCGCAACAAAAGATGATTTTAGCTGAAAACTCTAAAGTTTCATGAGTTTGCGCATCTATAATTTTCACGCCTGTTGCTTTTTTGCTTATGTCGTCATAAACAATCTCAGAAACTATGGAATATGGTCTTAAGGTCATATTTCCGGTACGTTCTGCAGCAGGTAAAGTGGACGAATTACTACTGAAGTAGGCACCTAATGGGCAACCACGCATGCATCTATTTCGATACGCGCAATTAGCTCTGCCAGTATGTTGGGCATCTCCCGTAAGATTAGCGAAGCGCCCCATAGTTAAATGCCGATTCTTATAATGCTTGGAAATTTGATCTTTAAAATCTTTCTCCACTTCATTTAAAGGCATGGCGGGCGATAAATGACTATCGGGCAAATGTGGTAAACCTAAATTTTCACCACACACGCCAATAAACTGTTCCACTTTGGTATACCAAGGCGCAATGTCTTTATAACGAATTGGCCAATCTACCGCAATCCCTTCCAGTTTGTTTGCTTCAAAATCGAGGTCGCTCATTCTTAAAGCCTGTCGCCCCCAAGTGAGGGAGCGTCCGCCAACATGGTAGCCTCTAATCCAATCAAAGCGTTTGGTTTCATTATAAGGGTGTTCTAAATCGTTAACAAACCAATGGGCAGTGGTTTCTTGGGTCACAAAACCCGTGCGACTTTGTGTTTCTTGATTAGCTGTAGCAGCGGCGCTAGGCTTACCACGGAATTCAAAATCCCAAATGTCTTTTGTTGCTGTCGGATAATCACCATGGTTAACCATTCGTCCACGCTCAAGGACCAAGGTTTTGAGTCCGTGTTCACATAATTCTTTTGCCGCCCATCCTCCCGAAATTCCGGTTCCGATAACGATGGCATCATACGCCTTATTCAATGTGTTGTACTTTTAATTTGGATCTGTGCAAATTTAATCTTTACATCAGCGAACTCACAAAGAAAATGAATTTATGGGAGTTCCGATGGGGGAAATTTGGGCTAAAAGGAGGAGTATTTTGAAGATGTTATGGGTTATGCGGATTGAAAAGCTTACTAATAAGGTGTCTAGGTTTAAAACATAATCTTTTTAGATAGGAATGCCATATATGGACCACTAGGATAGGCTACACTATAGACAGCATTGGTAAAGGCCGAATGGGAAATTGTCGTGTATACTTTTAGAAGTATTTCACCTAAAAAATCAAAGGATTTATTAAATTTACAGGTATTGGTTCGTTTAGCTATCAAATCTGAGACCATGTAAGTTTTTAGGGATCTGTCGGAATTATAAGACAATACCCAAGGAAGTCTAAGAATATAATAGGCATCTTATAAATTTTTTATACTAAAAAATTGAAACTATGAAATCAGAATATATTGACATTCCATTAGTTAAAAACGAAGAAAAAAAGCGTTTTGAAATTGAAATTGATGGTCACTTTGCCTTTATTGATTATAAAGCGCCTAGCGATAAAATAGCGTTGATCCATACTGAAACAGATCCGGAATTAGCGGGTAAGGGTGCAGCATCGGCCGTAGTGGAGAAAACCTTGCAGTATTTAGACGAAAACAATATCACCTTACTTCCTTACTGTCCTTACGTATTTGCCTACATCAAGAAATATCCCGAATGGAAACGTATTGTAAGTCCGAAATTTGATGGGTATGACAAGCTCTAATTTGAATATTCAATCTTTGTTGAGTGTATCGCATTTTTGGAGGCGTAAACATATTCCAGCTCAGTATTTTGACCTAAAAGGTTATTGGAGGGCAAAATGTTTATCAATCCATTCGAACATGGTTTTATACACCTGGGCTCTAACAGATTTTTTAGATAAAATTAAATCGTGCATCCCGTTTTTGATCTCGCAAGTGGTGACATTCCCATCAATTTTGTGGGCATAATGTTTAATATGCTTGACGTTTAATACAGCATCAGCTTCCAAAAATTTATCCGACCACTTTTTATCAAAAGCCGATTGGCTGCTATACATGACAAGTAACGGCACATCGATTTTTAGATTGTTCTGAATGTTTTTATGCCCTTTGTGAATGGCATCAATAAAGCTCAAATTAACATCTTTAATAGTATGAGGTTTCCAAGCCAACACGTAGTTCCACTCGCCAAAGTTGTCCTTGTGAAGGCTATAGCCATATAATTCTGAGAGTCCTGCTGAAATCTTTTTATTTGGGAAATAGGTGCTCAAAGCAGATAGGAGAGGAATTCCAATTTTTCTCTCAAATGCATTGAGATTAAACTCATAAAACGGACTATTGCAGATGACCCCGTGAAAGAAATTGCTGTTTAGATTTCTTCCTGCATAATTAGTGACAATCAGCCCACCAGTAGAATGTCCCATTAAAATGACCTGCGCATTGTGTTCTCTTTTTAGTATTTGTAAAGACATATGTATCTCCTCGTCATATTCTTCTAGAGACCGAACATTATTTAACTTTTGATGTTCTAAAAAAGAACGACCGTATTTTCTTAAGTCTAAGGCATAAAAATTGAAACCTTTATCATTAAATTTTTTCGCGAGCTCCGTTTGAAAGAAATAGTCATTAAACCCGTGAATGTATAAAATGGCTTTGGTCGATTGGCGTTCGGGTTTTTTTCGTACTAATGTTGCAATGACACGTCCTTCGTAATCGTCTTTTAAGGGCAAACACATGTGCTCAAAACCTTCACCTAATAGATCTGCGGAATACGTTCCTGCATTCATAATATTCTCGTATTTATTACAATCAACATTCTTTAAAGTAGATTAATGACAGGAATTGCAATTTGCAGAAAAGATAATAAAACAACTTCAAAAGTTAATGTTATAAAATAAAAAAGGCTCCAACATTTCTGTTGAAGCCTTTGCAGTACTCAAGGCGGGAATCGAACCCGCACTCCGAAGAACTGGATTTTGAATCCAGCGCGTCTACCAATTCCGCCACTTGAGCAATTAGGACTGCAAAATTATAGAATATTTTATTATAAACAATCATTGTTGGCGGATTAAATTTAAGGGAAATTATAAATTTATATAGAAAAATAGTCTTAAGCAGGATTCGTTAGCTTCTTCAAAATGATTTTCAATCTCATGGTTTTGCCGTTTTAAAACCCAACTAGCTGAATGCTAAATCTTCCCACGAATTATCCCGATCAGAATTTAATGTCTTGATTCTTGGTTCTTACAGCGAAGCGATCTTGATTCTAATTTCAACCATTAATCAAATACACCTAAAAATATCTTCCATTTATCCATTTCTGTCCAAATAAATTCCTAAATTTGCAGCCTGTTAAACAGAACGACACTTTAGTTGTTATAAAACACTTCATTACAGATGCCTAACGTTGCTACAAAAGCCAAAATTTTTGCTTGTTCACAGAGTACAGAACTTGCAGAGAAAATAGCCGCTACCTTTGGGGAGCCGCTTGGTAAGGTGATTACATCAACTTATAGTGATGGTGAGTTTCAGCCATCTTATGAAGAATCAATCAGAGGAACAAGATTGTTTATCATTGGATCAACACATCCTGGGCCTAAAAATTTAATGGAAATGTTATTGATGATTGACGCCGCAAAGCGTGCTTCAGCAAGACACATCACCGCAGTATTGCCATACTTTGGTTGGGCAAGACAGGATAGAAAAGACAAGCCTCGCGTGCCAATTGCAGCTAAATTAGTAGCGAAAATGTTGGAAGCTGCGGGTGCAACCCGAATTATCACGATGGATTTACATGCTGATCAAATTCAGGGCTTTTTTGAAAAACCGGTTGATCATTTATTCGCATCCACAGTGTTTTTACCGTATTTAAGAAGTTTAAATCTTGACAATTTAACCATTGCTTCGCCGGATATGGGGGGGTCTAAAAGAGCTTATGCTTATTCTAAAGCTTTAGAAAGTGATGTGGTTATATGTTACAAACAGCGCGAAAAGGCTAATGTCATTTCGCATATGGAATTGATTGGTGATGTTACCGGTAAAAATGTCGTCTTAGTAGATGATATGGTGGATACCGCGGGAACATTGACTAAAGCGGCCGATTTAATGATGGAGCGTGGCGCTCTAAGTGTTAGAGCCATTTGTACACATCCAATTTTATCAGGTAATGCTTATGAGCGCCTGGAAAATTCAAAATTAGAAGAATTGATTGTTACAGATTCAATTCCTTTAAAGCAACAGAGCAACAAGATTAGAGTAATCAGTTGCGCTAATTTATTTGCTGAGGTGATGCATAACGTACACTACAACAGATCAATTAGTTCAAAATTTTTAATGTAGTCGCTGTTAAATTTGGCTACATCTTATATTAGAGTATTAATAATTAACTATAAATTTTCAAAATGAAATCAATTACAATCAACGGATCTCAAAGAGAAAGCGTGGGCAAAAAAGTAACAAAAGCCTTACGTAATGCTGGTCAGGTTCCTTGCGTATTATACGGAGGAGACAAACCAGTGCATTTCTCAGCACCTGAATTGGCTTTCTCTAAACTGGTTTATACGCCTAATGCGCATACAGTTGTGATTGCCATAGAAAACGGAGCGTCTTACAATGCAATCATGCAAGACATCCAACTTCACCCTGTAACAGACAGAATTTTACACATCGATTTCTATCAATTATTTGAGGATAAAGAAATTGCAATGGAAATTCCGGTACATATTATCGGAACTTCTAAAGGTGTATTAAATGGTGGTGTTTTACGTAGAAACCAACGTAAACTTAGAGTTAAAGCTTTACCAGCTAACTTGCCAGATTTTATCGAGGCAGACATTACACCTTTAAAAATTGGAAGTAAATTATACATCACTTCTTTGGAAAATCCTGATTACAAATTCTTACACCCAGATAACACTGTAGTTTGTCAAGTGAGACGTTCTAGAGCAAGTGTTGCTGAGTTTGAAGGCGATGATGAAGAAGAACTTGAAGAAGGAGCAGAAGGGACAGCAGCAGAAGCTACTGAAACTCCAGCTGAAGGTCAAGAATAAATCTTGTTTCACAACATATTATAAAGCATCCTGTTTATTCAGGATGCTTTTTTTATTTTTGTCAATATTCAGAAAAGGAGTTCACCATCCGATCTGAAAATGATACTAACATTTAGCCTGAGGCGAGCATATGCTGAATTTTTTTAAACATATTTTTAAATCATCAACCTCTCCAACCTCAGTTGAAAAGCATACTATGAAAAAATATCTTATTGTAGGTTTAGGTAATATTGGCAGTGATTATGCAAATACAAGACACAATATTGGTTTTAAAGTCTTGGATCATTTGGCCAAAAAGGAGGACTTAAGTTTTCAAACCCAGAAATTAGGAGACATTACTGTATATAAGTTTAAAGGGCGACAATTTATTTTACTGAAACCAAATACCTATATGAATTTAAGTGGGAAAGCCATTGTATACTGGATGACCAAAGAAAATATACCTTTAGAAAATGTATTGGTCATTACTGATGATTTAAATTTGCCATTTGGGACCATTCGCTTAAAAACAAAAGGCAGCGCCGGAGGCCATAACGGATTAAAGGACACTCAAGATAAATTACAAACTACCAATTATAACCGTTTCCGTTTCGGGATTAGTGACGCTTTTGGTGAAGGCAGACAAGTAGATTATGTCTTGGGAGAATGGACCGCTGAAGAAGAAGCTAAATTAGGCGAGCGCTTAGATGTAGCGGTAGAACTTATTAAATCATTTGGAATGGCCGGAGTCAATATCACTATGAATACTTTTAATGGTCAATAATACAATCATCATATGATGATACATTGAAAAAGCATCTTTGAAGGATGCTTTTTCGTTTAAAAACGGCTGATATAGAAATAGGAAACATAAGCGTAAAGAAGTGTTAACAATTCGGTAATCTCAATTTTACATTAACTTAACATTGATAGTCTAAAGTGTTATTAATCAGTTAGATGAATTACTTTATGGTTTTTTAGAGGATTTAATACTAGCTTGACACGCAACTGCGCATTATGAGTGATCTTTGCTTGTGTCTTAAGACCACTATCATTAGGGTTTCATAATTAGCTATTGGTTTTTGTCGACTGTAGTATCATGAATTCTAAGGGCTGCCTTCGGCCAAGGCAGCTTTTTTTGTTTAAAAATTTAATCATAAGGAAACATTATATTCAAATAAGTATTAGTTCTTTGCAGTGACAAAAACTAATACTGATGATGAAGTTCTCTTATGCACTGTTGGTGCTTCTATTTGGAGTAAGCGAAGTTATGAATGCTCAAAATATTGAAGGTCCTAGTTTAGGTAATGGCATTTTTAAAAGTGTTGCTAAAGATAGCACTTGGGCTATGAAAATGGGGCTGCAGCTGCAGTTTCAAGGATCTGCAGAATGGGAAGAGCACAACAATTCCTTTTCAGATTTAGAAACTCAATTTTTAATCCGTCGTGCTCGATTAAAGTTTGACGGTTTTATTTACTCTCCAAAATTAACATACAAAATTGCTTTAGGACTCTCTAACAGAGACATGTCCGGCGCTTCTGAATTTACCAATAATGCGCCACGCTACATTGTGGATGCGGTGGTGAAATGGAACTTTTATGAAAATTTTGAACTGTGGTTCGGTCAGGCAAAACTTCCTGGCGATTTTGAAACACTGATATCTTCAGCCAATCTCCAGTTTGTTGATCGCTCCAAGCTTAGTAAATCCTTTGGTATTGATCGCGATTTGGGGCTGCAATTACGACATCAATTACAGTTTTCTGAGCATTTGTTGATAAAAGAGGCCTTTGCAGTTTCGCAAGGTGAAGGTCGTAACGTTACTTCAAAAAATTTGGGTGGATTTCAGTTTACTTCCCGTTTGGAAGTGTATCCTTTTGGAGATTTCACAAAGGATGGAGCGTTCATTGGTGGCGATTTGGATAGAGAACCAACTCCGAAACTGGCACTTGGGGTAGCATATGATTTTAACGATAATGCGGTGAAAACGGGCGGGAATCAAGGTGATTATATGTTTACGGATTCAGGGTTTCATGAAACTGATATTTCAACTGTATTTGTTGATGCCGTATTTAAATACCAAGGTTTTTCATTATTGGCACAATACACCGATAGAGCTGCAGATGCTCCGGTGGCTATAAATTCTGAAGGACTACCCACGGGTGATGTGGTAAACGTCGGATCAGGATTTAATGTACAATCCGGCTACCTTTTTAAATCGAATTGGGAAGTTTCCGGACGGTATACCAATCTCAATCTTGACACCCCTTTAACCGCAAAAAACATCGAAAATCAATACACACTTGGAGTATCAAAATACATCTTTGGGCATAAATTAAAAGTACAGTCGGATTTAAGTTATTTAAATGTCGAAGACTCAGCGGATCAGCTCATGTACAGGCTGCAATTTGCCGTGCAATTTTAAAACATAACAATTAGGTAACATACCCTTTAAAAACACTAAGGATATTTGCAAACTATTAGAAACTAAATTATGGAGAATTTTTATTTATACATGATCATTGCTTTGGCCATTTTGGCGGTTGCTGATTTGGTAGTTGGGGTGAGTAATGATGCGGTCAACTTCCTAAATTCTGCAATTGGTTCAAAAGCGGTCTCGTTTAGAACCTTAATGATTGTGGCGAGTCTTGGGATTGGTATCGGTGCCATTTTTTCAAGCGGGATGATGGAAATTGCCCGGAAAGGCATTTTCAATCCAGAACAGTTCATGTTTAATGAAATCATGATCATATTCATGGCGGTAATGATAACGGACATTCTACTGCTCGATTTTTTTAATTCCATCGGCCTACCAACGTCCACCACAGTATCCATTGTATTTGAGTTGCTTGGTGCATCGGTTGCAATGACCTTGATTAAAATTAGCCATGACGGTGGTAATCTTTCGGATGTTATAGACTACATCAATACAGCCAAAGTGACCGAAATTATTTCCGGAATTTTGCTGTCAGTAGTCATTGCCTTTACCGTGGGAGCCTTGGTACAGTGGGTCGCACGATTATTACTCTCTTATGATTTTGAAAGAAAAGCGGACTGGGTTGGCGCCTTATTTGGAGGATTTGCTCTTACTTCTATCACCTATTTTATATTTCTAAAAGGTATTGGAGGGACTAACATTGCTAACCAAACTTATGATATTATCAATGGTGAAACCATTAAGGATTTCTTAGAGCATCAAGCGGTCTATATTGTAGCGATTAGCTTTGTGTTATGGACGATAATATCATATGCCGTAATTGCCCTGCTAAAAGCTAACATATATAAATTAATCATATTAGTGGGTACCTTCGCATTGGCCTTGGCTTTTGCGGGTAACGATTTGGTGAACTTTATCGGACCTTCCATGGGCGCTTTTCAGGCGTATTCAGATTTTACCAATCCGGCAATAAACACCCTTGGATTATCAGCTTCTGAATTTCCTATGAACAGCTTAAGTGAAAAGGCTACTACGCCTACTTTATTGCTACTTGCAGCCGGTATTGTTATGGTATTAACGCTGTGGTTTTCCTCAAAAGCAAAAGCTGTCGTTAAAACATCTCTCGATTTGGCAAGTCAAGGCGAAACTAAAGAACGTTTTCAACCTAACTTTCTATCCCGAAGCTTTGTAAGAATGGCTATGGGCATTTCTTATGTCACATCCTACATCTTACCAAAATCGTTAGAAGCTAAAATTGATAAACAGTTTGAGGCCCCAGTAATTAAACTCGCAAAAGATAAGGTACACGAATTGCCTTCTTTTGATTTGGTTCGCGCGGCAGTGAATTTAATGGTTGCGGCGGTATTGATTGCCATTGCGACTTCCTATAAACTACCGTTATCCACCACTTACGTTACTTTTATGGTAGCGATGGGATCTTCTCTAGCAGATAGAGCTTGGGGTGCAGAAAGTGCGGTATATCGTGTAGCAGGGGTAATCAATGTGATTGGTGGTTGGTTCTTTACCGCAATCAGTGCGTTTTTCGCTGCGGCTTTAGTAGCCTACTTATTGAATTTGAACATTAAGGTGATGTTTCCAATTTTATTGTTGGTGGCTTTCGGATTGCTGATTAAAAGCTCGATGGCCCACACTAAAAAAATGAAGGAAACCAAAGCAGAAGACCGTTTAAATAAAACCGAAAGCAGCTCTGTTCAAGGCGTTATTCATGAAAGTGCGAATAATATTGCCAATGTGATTAAGCGTGGTAATAAAATTTACACCAATGCCATCAACGGTCTTGCTTTACAAGATTTATCCTTATTGAAGAAGAATAAAAAGCAAGTTCGGAAACTTTCTGAAGAGGTTGAAGAATTGCGTGACAACATCTTTTATTTTATCAAGAATTTAGATGATTCGAGTGTGGGTGCGAGTAACTTCTACATTAATATATTAGGATACTTGCAGGATATGACCCAATCCTTGGAATACATCTCCAAAGTGAGTCATAAACACATTCATAATAATCATAAGAAACTGAAATTCAGTCAGATTAAAGAGCTTAAGGAAGTGGATGAGCGTTTTGAGCGTTTGTTCAACAATAGTAGAAATGCTTTTGAGTCGCATTCTTTTGAGGAAATCGGTATCATTTTGGGCAGGAAAAAAGAAATCATTAGCCTGGTAACGGATAAAATACAGAAACAAGTAGAACGGACGCGTACTGAGGAGTCAAGCCCTAAAAACACGACCTTGTACTTCAGCATTCTTTTGGAAACCAAGGATTTGTTAGTCGCCACCATGAATTTGTTGGAAGAATATTACCTCGCCCACGACAGCTCGGTAAAACCTATCCCGTTCCCGGATAAACTAAAAAAGTAAGTTCAGATTATTTATACAAAACAAAAACACCCTAATTCCACAACGTTAGGGTGTTTTTTTTAGTCCTATCCTGACATTTCTGGGACTAAGCATTCATTTGTAAATATGTCTTCACGGAGCAATACCTTAAAAGACGACTCTGGTCTGGTAGCATTATCTATCAGGCTAAGGATAACATCTTTTAAAAATGAGATGCTCTTTTGCGATATTAAGCTTTTAAACCGCTTTAAAGAATTTTTCTGCCGCATTTTGGATAAGAGACCTTATCATAAAAAAAAGGCTAGAGACACCTGGTCATCTAGCCTTTTAAAATTTAAATGAAGGAGTGAATTACTCGGCGATTTCCTGATCCATCTGCTCGTTAACCGATTTTACTTTAGAACGCAACCACATTTTTAATTTGGTCACCAAAAAGAATAAAATTGGTACAACTATAAGTGTTAGGAAGGTCGCAATCAGTAAGCCGTAAATTACGGTCCAAGCCAAAGGCCCCCAGAACACTACGTTGTCTCCACCCATATAAATATTGGCATCAAAGTCTCTGAATAAGGTAAAGAAGTTAATATTTAAGCCAATCGCTAACGGCACCAAACCAAAAATAGTGGTAATAGCAGTCAGCAAAACAGGGCGTAAACGGGCTTTTCCTGCCTTAACGATCGTTTCAAATAAATCTTTTGTTTCGAGATAATCTTCTTTTGCTAGATCCAATTCGTTCTTTTTACGCTCAATCAATAATTCGGCATAATCTAAAAGCACCACACCATTATTTACCACAATTCCCGCCAAGGCAATAATTCCTACCATGGTCATCATGATCACAAAAGCGCTTCCTGTAACCACAATACCACCGAATACGCCAATTAAACTTAAAAAGATGGCTAGCATAATAATGGCTGGTTTGGAAATGGAATTGAACTGGAAGATCAAAATGAAAAAGATCAATCCCAGACCGGTAAAGAACGCACCCATGAGGAAGGTCATTTGCTTGTTCTGCTCTTCAATTTGACCAGTATAGTCAATTTTAATGTTATCAGCCAAACCTTCGTAACTCTTCATTTCATTCTGAATTTGCGTTACAATAGCACCCGCGTCAGTGTACCCTGGTGATAATGCAGAATATACGGTAACCACGCGGTTGGTACCTTTGTGTTTAATGGCACTAAACCCGGAGTTATTCTCGTATTTGATCAGGGTAGATAACGGAATGTTTTTAATTTGTCCTTTGTTATCCCTGAAGGTGATGTTCTGATTGAACAGCGCACTGGTGTTGTAGCGATTTTCCTCGTTAAAACGAACGTTGATATCAAAATCATCACCACCTTCTTTATAAATGCCTGCTTTAGACCCGAAGATGGAATTACGTAACTGCTGCCCAACCTGAGTGGCGCTTACGCCCAGCTCTCCGGCCTTTTCACGATCGACGGTCACGCGCATGGTTGGCTTGTCTTTATTAACGTCAATCTTCAATTCGTCAATACCAGGAATATTTTTGGTATTTATAAACTCACGCATGTTTTCTGCAGTGGCAATCAATTCATTATAATCATCGCCTTCAATTTCAATATTAATTGGCGATCCTGCTGGCGGTCCGTTAGCATCCTTTTCAACCGAAATGAGCACGCCCGGATAAATGCCTACTAAAGCTTCCTGAACTTTTTGACGCAGCAACTCACTGTCGGCCTTTTGTCTGAATTTATATTCGCGCATGGACGCCGTAATCTTAGCTTTATGCGGCATTTCAGCGGCAGAACCCATATCTGTCTGCGGATTTCCGGCACCTTCACCAACTTGGGAAACGGCACTTTCTACCAAAAAGTTATAGTCGCCGTCCATATACTGCTTATCGTTTAAAACCGCATATACACGTTTTTCGATCTGATTGGTAATAGCATTGGTTTTTTCAATAGCGGTTCCTTGCGGATACTCGATATATACAATAATCTGATTGGGTTTATTGTCTGGGAAAAATTCCACCTTGGTCCGTTGCGCCGACAAGGAAATTCCAAAGGCCACAAAGGCTAATATCAATAACACAAATGTTCCAATACTCAAGATATAAGGCATTTTACCTGAGAGCGCACTTCGCAATTGACGTTCGTACCAGTTTTCTAATTTAACCAGAGTATTGTTTTGAAAACTGTTGGCCCATTTGCGTAAGAAAATGCGGTACACCCATAACATGATGGCGGTAAAAATCATCAGCGTCCCAAGGCCACGGAATTCCCCGGCCGTAAAAAATATGATTAGGCCGATTACTGCCATCACACTAGTGGTGATGATGATGCGTTTTAAAGGCATATTTTTATCTTCGATGCTCATAAACTGGGATACCAATACCGAGTTAAAGAAAATCGCAACAAATAAGGATGATCCTAGCACGACGGATAAGGTGATTGGTAAAATCATCATGAATTCGCCCATAATTCCGGGCCATAGCCCTAGCGGAATAAATGCGGCCACAGTTGTGGCAGTAGAGATGATGATAGGGAAGGCAATCTCTCCAATCCCTTCTTTAGCCGCTTCAATGCGACTCATGCCTTCTTCATCCATTAAACGGTACACGTTTTCCACAACTACAATCCCGTTATCTACGAGCATCCCAAGACCCATGATAAGTCCGAAAAGTACCATCGTGTTTAAACTTTGCCCCAATAGATTCAAAATCATCAAGGACATAAACATGGACATCGGAATGGCAAATCCCACAAAAATGGCGTTTTTAAAGCCTAGGAAGAACATCAATACAGTTACAACCAAAATAACCCCAAAAATGATATTATTAACCAAATCGTCCACCTGACCAATAGTTACGGAGGATTGGTCATTGGTAATTGTTACTTTAAGGTTTGGAGGAAAAACATCGGCTTTTGCTTTTTCAACCACCACTTTAATTTGTTCTACGGCCGCCACCATGTTTTTTCCGGCACGTTTTTTAACGTCCAGCATGACCACAGGCTCGCCAAATTCGCGCGCAAAGGTGGTTTTGTCCTCTTCGTGAAAGGTTACCGTTGCGACATCTTTTAAGTAAATGGCATTGCCATCTTCTGCTTTTACCACAAAATTTTCCAACTCTTTAGGCGATTGAATTTCACCCAAGATGCGAATGGTACGGCGTTGTCCGCTGGCAATCAGATTCCCCGCTGACATGGTGACGTTCCCGTTTTTAATGGCCCCAATGATGTCGTTAAAGGTGACTTCTGAGGCCATCATTTTATAGATGTCCACCGCTATTTCGACTTCTTTTTCTTGGGCGCCACGGATATCGGCTTTTTTGATTTCCTGAATGTCTTCAATTTCATCTTGAAGGTACTCGGCAAATTCCTTGAGTTTTTCAACGGTGTAATCCCCAGAAATATTGATGTTCAGAATTGGCATTTCTTCTGAAAGACTTAATTCAAAAACATCAGGTTCAACTTTGGCATCATTAAATGTCGGCCAATCTTCGCTGGACGTTTCACTCTCTATTTCATCTTTTACTTTCTGTTTGGCTTGCTCAACGGTAATATTTTCATCAAATTCTACCACCACCATAGAAAAATCTTCTTGGGAAGTGGAGGTGATGTCAACCACATTGCTCACCGTTTTTAACTTGTCCTCTAAAGGATCTGTAATCAGTTTTTCAATGTCTTCAGCCGTATTTCCGGGAAACACTGAGCTAATATAAATTTTGGTCTCGTTAACTTCAGGAAAGCTTTCTCTCGGCATATTAAAAAACGCCGCAATCCCTAAATAAAAAATCACCGCAATAAGCACATACATTGTGGTCTTATTGTTGATGGCCCATGAAGACAAGCCAAACCTCTTTTGTTTTTGTTTCTTCTTCTTAGCCATTCTGGTTGTTCTCATTTATTAATACTTCTACCGTTTGCCCGTCTTTTACACTTCTAGCGCCTTCTTGAATCAGTTCAGCATTGTTTTCAATGCCTTCTAGCACTTCAATTTGATCACCTTGGGTTCTCCCGGTTTTAATGACCACGCGTGTCGCTGTACCTTGGTTTTTATTGTCCTTATCTTTAACCACATAAACATATTGCTCACCCTGTGCATTTTCAGAAATGATGCTTTGGGGAATCAACAGGGCACTTTCATTAGTGTAATCGTTGATTTTTAAACGTGCTGTAAGATTGGGTTTAATTGTTTTATCCTTGTTTGGAATGGCTACTTCAGCTCTAAAAGTACGGTTGGCGGGATTGATAACGCTACTGGTCTGACGCACTGTAGTGGCGATGGTTTTGCCTAGTACCGGAAAGTTAACTTCAACAGCTTTACCCTTTGTAATGGCGTTGACATAGCGCTCAGGCACTTCAGTTTCTATATACATATCATCCAGGTTAACAATGCGCATGACCTCTGTTTGCCCGGCAGCAACAACGTTGCCCTGTTCTGTCATAATATCATCAATAGTTCCTGAAAATGGCGCTTTAATGATTGTTTTTGCGATTTGTTGTCTGATTTGATTGACGGCTTCCGCTTGCCCTTCGTATGTGGATTTAGCTTGCAAGTATTGAATTTCACTGCCAATTTTCTGATCCCATAAACGTTTTTGGCGCTCAAAAGTGGTTTTGGCCAAATCCGCTTGAATTTGTTGTTGGGCCAATTGTTGACTTAAGCCGCCATCATCAATTTTACCTAAGGTTTGACCCTTGCGCACCGCTTGCCCTTCCTTGACGTACACATTGGTAAGAATGCCATTGTATTCCGGTTTTAAGACCATTAAATTTTTGGTGGTAACGTTCCCTTGTAAGTCTAACACGTGATTAAACTCTTCCGTAGCCGCTTTAAAGGTAGTGATCAACGGGACGTTTTTAGTGGTATCCAATACGGAAATCTTCTCATCAAGCTGTTTAATTTTATCGTGTAGCACTTGCTGTTCATCTACCAATTCCGCTCTTTTTTTGCGTATGGTTTCCAGATTGTTGCTTTTTAAGGTGTTTTCAACAGTATTATTGCTGTCATCACCACAAGAGGTGAACATGAGCGCTACTATTAAGAGGGTGATTATATTTTTCATTTGTTTTGGTTTGCTTGGTGTTGTGTTTATGAGATTATAAATAACTTTATGTCTTTAGAAGGATTGGTTTTACATGTTAATTTTTACGCTTGGGATTCATGGTTATGCTTTTAATTGCGATTTATAAACTCTTATATCTTAATTAATTTGAATCAACGCATTCTCAGATTCAAGGTTCCTTAGGCGTTGTTAAATCCCTCAACGTCTTCTACTCCGTAACGATATTTAATGCCGTTTCCAAATCGGTTTTCGCACTAATGACCTCTAGCATTGCCTTAAGATAGTCTTGTTGTGCGGCATACAATTGGGTTTGCGCCTGACGTAAATCGAAACTTGACGAAATACCTTCAAAAAATTTGGTTTCATTTTTTTCTTCAATGCGCTCCGCCAATCTTAAATTCTCTTTTTTATTTTGATAATCTTCAATAGCAAATTGGTAATCACTTTTAGCGGAAGCAATTTCAAATTTTATATTTTCTTCCTTATCGATTAGATCAATTTCTGCTTTTTCTAAGTTGATTCGAGCGCGTTGCGTGGCAGCACTGCGCATGCCTGAACTGAAAATAGGAATATAAAGGCTAGCACCAAATAGAGAGGAGCCAAACCATTTCTGATCCTTGTTAAGAAACGTAAATTCGTCAGTAAAGGCTGAATAGCCACCATTTATAAAAGCGTTTAGCGTTGGGAGCGCTTTGCTTTTTTCCAGTTTCAGCATCAGTTCTTTTGAAACTTTATTGTTTTCCGCTATTTTGTAATCAATGGTTTGTTCTATTGGTACCTCCGTCATTAATAGACCTAACGACATATGGTCTTGGGTAAGTTGCTCCAAATTGTCAGTTAATACAGTAGGCTGATTGATCTCCAAGCCTAGCGTCATATTTAACATTTGATGTGCTAAAGTTGACATGCGTGTGGCATTACTCAATTGGCTTTTAATCCCCGAAAGGGTGATTTTTAATTGCTCCACACTTTCTTCTTCAGCCAAACCGTTTTCAAAAATTTTAGTCGTTTCGTCGAGGTTTTTTTGAAGTACTTCCAAGTTACGCTCTAAAATCTCTACGCTCTCTTCAGCCAATAAAACATTGCCATAGGCATTGATCACACCTTTGCGCACTTCCAAATCAGTTTTGGTTTTTGCGTTTTTGGAAATATCTAAAAATACTTTGGCAGATTGTAACCCTACAATGTAAGAGCCGTCAAAAATTTGCTGACTCAACGTGGCCGTAGCATTCATGTTTTGTTTGGTACCAAAAATAACCTCTGTAAATTCTCCTGGTTGTCCTCCAAAAAATTCTGCGGGCAACACCTGAACTTGCTGTTTTAAGAAATTTTGGTAATCTACGGAAGCGTTAATTTGTGGTAGACCGCTAGCCGTGGTTTCCCATTTTTGTGCTTTGGCGGCTTCAATATCAAATTGTGCATTTATCGAATTGCGATTGTTTTTTAAGGCAAAATCAATGGCTTCTTGCAAACTGAACAGGGTTGGTGTCTCTTGCGACATCCCTACAAACGGGCAAAGCAAAAGTAAAAAGATGTAAAATTTATATGTCATTAGGCTCTAATTGATTGTTGATAAATTGTTTTAAGACTGATAAGCCACTCTCCGTGGTAATGGCCCTCAAATGATATTCGAGATAACTTTCCATCAAATATTCGATGGTGAATTGATCCTGTGGAAAAATATGTTCGTCGCGAATACCTGACATCCCGTTAAAATACATGCGCGAAATAAAATCGACGTCAATAGTGCTTCTAAAAAGCCCCTCATTAACACCTCTTTGGATGCTGTCCTGTACGGATGCTTGCATTTTTTCGAATTGCTTAACCTGTAACCGTTGGTAGATTTGTGGGTAGTATTTTTTCAGTTGGTGCTGGGGTGACGTTTTTTCATTCCTTAAATAGGTCATGACGTACATTTTAATCTCGTACAATTCTTCAATAGAGTTGACCGCCGACTCTGAAATATGATCAATTCCGCTACATACATTATCTAACACTGAGAAGGTTGCCGCTTCAATCAGACGGGTTTTATTTTCAAAATGTACGTAGATCGTTTTTTTGGAAATGCCTAATTCATTGGCGATATCATCCATCGTCACACTTTTAAAACCAAGGGTCAAAAAGAGCTCCGTAGCTCTATGTATAATTTTTTCTCTCATAATAGGCTGCAAATGTACAACAGGAAACTTTAAAAACAAAAATAGTTTCCAAAGTTTAATATTTTTTAATATTGATTTTGAGTGTTGTTTTGCTAACGGTATTTGCCTTATTTTTGTGATATGCAAAAAATTTCGTTTTACCACACTGCCTTTGTCAACTATTTAGAAGCTACAATTCAAGTAAAGGAACCGGCTTCCCTATATGATCCCATTCATTATATTCTCGATTTGGGGGGCAAACGCCTGAGGCCCTTGCTAACCTTAATGACGGCTGATGCCTTTGATGGCGATTATAAGCATGCTATGAATGCCGCCCTGAGCATTGAGATTTTCCATAATTTTTCACTCATTCATGATGATATTATGGATGATGCGCCGTTGCGTCGCGGCAAACCTACGGTGCACGAAAAATGGGATGTCAATACCGGGATTCTTTCCGGAGACGCGATGTTGATTATGGCCTATCAGTTGTTCGAATTTTATGACCCCAAAACGTTTCAGGACTTGGCAAAATTGTTCAGTAAAACGGCGTTAGAAGTTTGTGAAGGTCAGCAATATGACATGGATTTTGAAACACGCGATGATGTTTCAATTCCCGAATATTTGAAAATGGTCGAATGTAAAACGGCAGTCTTGGTAGGTGCGGCCATGAAAATGGGAGCTATTGTGGCCGGAGCTTCTAAAGAAGATCAAGATCATGTTTATGAATTTGGAAGATTGTTAGGCATCGCATTTCAACTTCAGGATGATTATTTAGACGCATTTGGCGATCCAGAAACGTTTGGCAAGCAGGTGGGAGGAGACATCATTGAAAACAAGAAAACCTATTTATTTTTGAAAGCAGTCGAATTTTCCAATGGTGACGACCAATTGCAATTGGAACATTTATTTGGCATCAATCCCTCCGATGCTACGGATAAAATTGAAACCGCTAAGCAAATATTCCAGACCAGCGGTTCAGCGGATGCCACCCGTCAGGAAATTGAAAATTATACTAAAATGGCATTTGAAGTACTGGATGAACTTTCCATCCCTGAGGACAAAAAGGACATGTTGAAGCATTTTGGGAATGATTTGATGAATAGAA
Organism: Gelidibacter salicanalis; assembly: GCF_007997285.1. Classification (GTDB taxonomy): domain Bacteria; phylum Bacteroidota; class Bacteroidia; order Flavobacteriales; family Flavobacteriaceae; genus Gelidibacter; species Gelidibacter salicanalis. The sequence continues at coordinate 21,963 of NZ_VORX01000003.1, read as the reverse complement.
GAGTTTAATTGCTATGAACACCTTACAAAGTTTTGATGATGTTGTTTTGCAAGCCAATGAGTTGCGTCTGTATGCCAAATTGGTAGAACAGCTCAATAAAGATCTCACCTTAGCAAACATCAATTTAGAATTTCATGCGGATGTATTGCCCACAAGCTTAAAGCTGATGCTTCATGAGAAAATTTTTGAACTGGTTCAGAATAGATTCATGGATTATTTGAACCTGTTGTATATTGTAGATGTTGCTGAGGAAAAAATCAGGGAATTGGATGGCAATGACATACTCCAAATGTCAGCACAGGTTGCTTTCTTGATTCTAAAACGGGAATGGCAAAAAGTCTACTTTAAAAACCAGTATTCTTCTTAAGCTAATCCTTCACATTTCGCTTAATTCATTTTAAAAATACACTCTTACAAAAGGTGCCCACGGATCAGCATAAATGCTTTTATCCTTATCATAAAGCACGTCATATCTGATGCCCACAGCCACATTTCGGGTTCTATAACCAGCGCCTAAAAACAAGGCGGGATACCAATAATTCTCGTCTGAAACTCCTAATCGGTCATCCCAATTGCGGCTAACGTTCAATTCTTCAAATTCTGCCGATAATTGTATGGCTTGTATTGGGTTGAACAATCCAATCAAACTACCGCCAAAGACGGTCGATTTATAAAAATCTTTCCGGGAGTTATAGGTGCCGTTTAATCCTACTCCCAAAGACACCTGCTCATTAAATTCGTAAATGGCACTTGGGGCTAGGGTGCCACTGAAAAAGCCGTCACCAAAACTCAACCCAATGCCACCACCAAATCTGACATGGTTCCAGAAATCATCCGGCGGGGGAGTCGTTTGAAACTGTGCGAAAGTGCTAACGTAAATGAGCAGTGTCAAAACGGAAATAAAATGCTTTTTATTTAGAGTAAATCTCATAAATTTTGTATTATGTTTATCGATACACTTATATCATATAAATATACTAAAAGCAATTCTTATTTTGGTAAAAGTTGTATTTTTGACTAAAATTTGAAAACATCTGAACGTTTTACAAAAAATGATGGATAAATATTCCTTTTTAAACGCCGCTCACTCAGCTCACTTTGCTGAATTATACGACCAATATTTACAAAATCCCGATACAGTTGAACCGAGTTGGAGAGCCTTTTTTCAAGGTTTTGATTTTGGTTCAGAAAACAGCGAAGCCACTTATAATGATGGCGACGTATGTATCTCACCTGATGTTCCTGAGCACATGCAAAAGGAATTCAATGTGGTACGCTTAATTGACGGATATAGAAATAGAGGTCATTTATTCACCAAAACTAACCCTGTAAGAGAGCGTCGCAAGTACGAGCCTACTTTGGCAATTGAAAATTTCGGACTTTTAAAAGAAGATCTGAACACACTATTTTCTGCTGGAGAAATTTTAGGAACCGGACCTCAAACCTTACAAAGTATTATTGATCATTTGGAGAAAATTTACTGCTCTTCAATTGGTGTGGAATATATGTACATCCGCAGTCCTAAAGAAATTGAATGGATTCAGAAAAAGCTGAATATCAATGATAATCAGCCAAATTTTTCAGCTGAATCGAAAAAAGACATCCTCACGAAACTTAATGAAGCGGTTTCATTTGAAAGCTTTTTGCATACCAAATATGTAGGACAAAAGCGCTTCTCTTTAGAAGGCGGCGAGTCCTTAATCCCAGCCTTGGATACGCTTATTGAAAATGCGGCAGATCTTGGCGTAAAGGAATTTGTGATGGGCATGGCGCACCGTGGCCGTTTGAGCACCTTGATCAATATTTTCGGAAAATCTGCTAAAGATATTTTCAGTGAATTTGACGGGAAAGATTATGAGCAAGAAATTTTTGATGGTGATGTAAAGTACCACTTAGGTTGGACGAGTGATAGAGAGTCTAAAGGTGGGAAGAAAATAAACTTAAATATTGCTCCAAACCCTTCGCATTTAGAAACTGTAGGCGCGGTGGTTGAAGGTATTGCCAGAGCAAAACAAGACGATAAATATAGTGATAACCCATCTCAAGTATTGCCAATCATTGTGCACGGAGATGCAGCTATTGCAGGACAAGGTATCGTGTACGAGGTCATTCAAATGGTGAATTTGGATGGTTACAAAACCAATGGAACTATACACATTGTCATTAATAACCAAATAGGGTTTACCACAAATTACCTAGACGCACGCTCCAGTACCTATTGTACGGATATTGCCAAGGTCACTTTGTCTCCAGTGTTACACGTTAATGCTGATGATGTTGAGGCAGTGGTGCACGCCATGTCATTTGCATTAGATTTTAGAATGACTTTTAAACGCGATGTGTTTATTGATCTTTTAGGGTATAGAAAATACGGACATAATGAAGGTGATGAGCCTCGTTTTACCCAGCCAAAATTATATAAAGCAATTGCGCAGCATGAAAACCCGAGAGATATTTATGCTGAAAAATTAATAAAAGAAGGTATTGTAGATAAGGATTTTGTTCAAAAACTTGAAGAATCTTATAAAGCAACCTTAGAAGAAGAATTGGAAGATTCTCGCAAGCAAGAAAAAACAATTATTACCCCATTTATGCAAGATGAATGGACTGGGTATGAAAGTGCTGATGAGAATAAAATGATGGAAGCGGTTGATACCACTTATCCAGAAGATAAGTTGACAAAAATTGCCGATGTTATTTCTAATCTTCCAGAAGATAAAAAGTTCATCCGTAAAATTGAGCGTCTCGTAAAATCTCGTAAAACAGCGTTTGATGACAATAAGCTGGATTGGGCAATGGCAGAGCATTTAGCCTACGGAACTTTGTTAGAAGAGGGCCATGATGTGCGCATGTCAGGACAAGATATTGAACGTGGTACGTTTTCCCACCGTCACGCTGTGGTAAAAGTAGAAGATAGTGAAGAAGAAATTGTATTGTTGAATCACATCAGCGATACTCAAGGTAAATTTTATATTTACAACTCGTTACTTTCAGAGTACGGGGTGGTTGGTTTTGATTATGGTTACGCTATGGCTAGCCCGAAAACATTGACCATTTGGGAAGCACAGTTTGGAGATTTCAGCAACGGTGCACAAATCATGTTGGACCAATACATTTCTGCCGCAGAAGATAAATGGAAGCTCCAAAACGGCTTGGTTATGCTATTGCCGCATGGGTATGAAGGTCAAGGAGCAGAGCACTCGTCCGCGCGTATGGAACGCTATTTACAGTTGTGTGCTAGCGACAATATGTATGTTGCAGATTGTACAACGCCGGCAAACATGTATCATTTGTTAAGACGGCAAGTAAAGGCAAACTTTAGAAAGCCGCTAATTATATTTACCCCTAAGAGCTTATTGCGCCATCCATTAGTGGTGTCAACGGTAGATGAATTTGCAAACGGAAGTTTCCAAATGGTCATCGATGATAAACAAGCAGCCGTAGAGAAAGTAAAGACGTTAGTATTTGTAACTGGAAAATTCTATTATGATCTTTTAGAGGTCAAGGAAGAACAAAAGAGAGATGATGTTGCTTTAGTAAGAATTGAGCAATTGTTTCCACTTCCAGCCAAGCAAATGCGTGAAATATTAAAGAAATATGAGCATGCTGATGATGTGGTTTGGGCACAGGAAGAGCCTCGTAACATGGGAGCTTATAGTTTCCTGATGATGCATTTTGAGGAATCAAAATCTTTCAGAATTGCGTCAAGACGTGCTTATGGTGCGCCGGCGGCAGGAAGTTCAACCCGTTCTAAACGTCGTCATAAAGAAGTGATCGACTTTGTCTTTGACAAAACAAAAAATAACCAACGATAAACAAAAAATACTCCTGCTGAGGCGGGAATTCAACAACGCAAACCAATAGGTTACAAAAAACAATAAGAACTATGATTTTAGAAATGAAAGTTCCTTCACCAGGAGAGTCCATTACAGAAGTAGAAATTGCAGCTTGGTTAGTTGCAGATGGCGATTATGTAGAAAAAGATCAGGCTATTGCTGAGGTAGATAGTGATAAAGCAACTTTAGAGCTTCCTGCTGAAGCCAGCGGAATTATAACCTTAAAGGCAGAAGAAGGTGATGCTGTTGCCGTTGGTGAAGTAGTGTGTTTAATTGATACTGCAGCTGAAAAACCTGGTGGTGATTCAGATTCTAAAAAATCTGAGTCGACAGGCGATGAAGGTTCAGGAGATAAAGATGTTGAAAAAGAATTAGCGAAAGAGCAAAAGGAAACTCCAAATAAGGAAGACTCTAAGAAACAGGAAAATCCTTCCCAAAAAACGTACGCTTCAGGTGTGGCAAGTCCCGCAGCTAAAAAAGTATTAGCTGAAAAGAACATGTCTGCTTCAGACGTTAGTGGTTCAGGAAGAGATGGACGTATCACAAAAGAGGATGCCGTTAAAGCGGTACCATCAATGGGAACGCCAACGGGTGGGAAACGTGGTGAATCTCGTTCCAGATTATCCATGTTGCGTCGTAAAGTTGCAGAGCGTTTGGTATCAGCTAAAAACGAAACCGCTATGTTGACCACGTTTAATGAGGTTGACATGACTGAAATTTTTAAATTACGTGAAGAATATAAGGAAACCTTCAAAAGCAAGCACGGCGTTGGTTTAGGCTTTATGAGTTTCTTTACTCTTGCAGCAGTAAGAGCATTAAAAGAATATCCTGCAGTAAACTCTATGATTGATGGTCAGGAAATGATCAGTTTCGATTTCTGTGATATCAGTATCGCGGTATCAGGACCTAAAGGTTTGATGGTTCCGGTCATCAGAAATGCTGAGAACTTAACCTTTAGAGGCGTTGAGTCTGAAGTAAAGCGTTTAGCAATTAGAGCACGCGATGGTCAAATTACGGTTGATGAAATGACAGGTGGGACATTTACGATTTCCAATGGTGGTGTATTTGGAAGTATGTTGTCTACCCCAATTATCAATCCACCACAAAGTGCAATTTTAGGAATGCACAATATTGTGGAACGTCCAGTAGCTATAGATGGACATGTTGAAATCAGACCAATTATGTACCTGGCCGTATCTTATGACCACAGAATTATTGATGGAAAGGAAAGTGTAGGATTCTTGGTAGTTATTAAGGAAGCTTTAGAAAATCCGACAGAATTGCTTATGGATAATGATGTAAAGAGAGCTTTAGAGTTATAAGTTTAGAGTATAAACTATTTTAATCATAAAAGGGGTGCTCTGTAATAAAGCGCCCCTTTTTGCTTGGTAGTCTATGGTGTATAGAAGAAGGTAACTATTATATTGGCGGTAATAATTAATACAGCGCTAACAATCAACGTAATGATGAGGGTTCTGTTGATTTTTTTAGTTTGGTTTTCCATGATAAGTGCAATTTTTATGACTGGTGTGTTTTAGTCCATACGCGGCTAGTGTAATAAACTAATTGATGAGTATCGACCTGGTTGAGCTGAAGACGTAAATTTATCTCATAGAGTGACACTGAACAATACGTAGAATTACGTATTTTTAGGTAGCCAAGCTGCAAAAAAAATAGAGCCCTGAATCAATGACAATCCAGAGCTCTATAAAATAATTCCCCTAAGAATTAATAGCATTGTAAATTTCGTCATTATTTGGGTGGTATACAATACGTAGAACTACGTATTTTTAAGGGTATTTGTAAGATTTAAGTGTAAAAAAAGCGCATTCTGATGGAGAATGCGCTTGTTGACTGAAAATTATCTGATTATAAAAAAGCAACCAGAATATTTAATAAGATTACCAACATAGAAGTCAGAATCAATCCTAAGGCGAAAGAAATATTCGTAAAGCTGGATTGCGATTTCATGAGTATGTCTGTTTTAAAAAGCTTTAGATGAAATAAGCAAATAGAGCTCTTCTTGGTTCTCTTATGAGAATGATTAATAGCAGCATAAAGGTCGCCATTAAGAGCGTAACCCACAATACGTAGAACTACGTATTTTTACAGGAAGGCTTCGTTTTCTTTAGCATAAAGCGCCAAACTGCTTGACTTGGACTCTAAGTCGAGTTTTTTAATGAGATGGCTTTTATGTTTCTCAACGGTTCTGCTGGAGGTAAAAAGAATGTTTCCAATTTCTTTAGCAGTTTTATTCTGAGCAATCAGCCTGAGCACCTCTCTCTCCATAGGGGTGAGGGTTTCTAACGCTTCCGGTACTTCATTAATCTCTAGATATTCGATCAGTTCAGGACTAAAATAGGAGTTGCCTTTTAAAACTGCAGCGATACAATTTTCTATTTCTACAAGTGCAAATTCTTTCAGTACATAGCCGTAAATTTCTAAGTCTTTTGCCTGATTGTAGACGGCTTCATCATTTTCAAAAGTTATCAGTACAATTTTTGTGTGTAGTTTTAAATCTTTACATTTTTGAGCAATTTGTAGACCCGTCAAATAGGGCATTTGAATATCGAGAATAGCAATGTCCGGTTGTTGTGAAACAATCATTTCGAGCGCTTCCTTACCATTAGTGGCACTTCCAGCAAGATTGTAATTTTTTTCCACCAAAAAATCGGTCAGACCTTTAAGAATGAGAGGGTGATCGTCTGCTATGAGTATAGAGGCTTGCATTGGCTATTTATGGTTAGGGATCTTAAAGGTAGTACTTTGCCATAAAAAAACACCCCGCTTATGGCATTTTTAAATACACATTATTCTTCTCATAGTCAATTACAGCTTTTGCTTTTTTTAAAATGTCAGCACCTATAATGCCATCTACGGGTTGCGAATTATGATGTAGTAGGGCGGTATTCACGTGGGTGAGGTTAAAAAGCACCAAGGCGACTTTATCTTTTTTCCATTTCCCGATTTTGATCTTATTTTTCTTGGAAAGTTGGGTGAGCATATCTGTAGCGCCCGCACCGGCAGCTTTAACGTCTGAATCTTTAGCAGTCAATTTGAAGGTTTCAACACCTTCAAAGCCCACGCACGAATAGGATGCGCCTGTATCTAAAATGAACAAGCCTTTGACACCATTTATGGTCGCCTTAATTTCAAAATGATTGGTCTTGGTCAATTTAAGTTTTACCTTGATGTAGCCTTTATCTAAAAGAAAGTCTTTTAAAGACGTGGGAATCTGATCATTTTTTAGAGTCATGTGTTTTTTTATTTAAAACATTAAAAATAGCATAATTATACGCGCTAGCCTCCTAAGGAAATTATAAATATGAAGTGCCCCCAACGCCATGGTATTTTCGGTAAAACTCTAAAAATAATTTTTTTTGAGATTTTTAAGATTCCCCGGAGTGATGCTCTAAACTTGGACTTTAACTTTGAATTCTCCGGAGAAGGAAGTGCAATTATTTGTAAAAGAACCTATACTTTTGCACCATGATTATTACAGATACCCACACCCATTTATACAGTGACGCTTTTGATGAGGATCGTAAAGCAATGATTGAACGTGCCCTTGCAGCCAATGTAACCCGATTTTTTATTCCTGCTATTGATTCCACTTATACTGAGGCCATGCTGCAGTTGGAGGCCGATTTTCCAGAACATGTTCATTTGATGACCGGCTTGCATCCCACATCTGTAAAAGAGGATACTTATAAGGACGAATTGCACCATGTGGAAGCACTCTTAGCAAAACGAAAGTTTGTCGCTGTTGGAGAAATCGGAATTGACTTGTATTGGGATCAGACTACCTTAGAAATCCAGAAAGAAGCATTCAAACATCAAATAAAACTCGCTAAACAGTATCAGTTGCCAATCGTCATACATTGCCGCGATGCTTTTGATGAGATATTTGAGGTATTGGAAACGGAGCAATCAAACGATTTATTTGGTATTTTCCATTGTTTCACTGGTACCTTTGAGCAAGCTAAACGCGCGCTGTCTTTTAATATGAAGTTGGGCATTGGGGGCGTTGTAACCTTTAAGAATGGCGGCATTGATAAGTTTCTGAATGAAATCGACTTGAAGCACATCGTCCTTGAGACAGATTCGCCTTATTTATCACCTACACCTTATAGAGGAAAACGCAATGAAAGTGCCTACATTATAAAGGTCTTGGAAAAACTTTCCGAACTATACCAAATGCCTGCAGCTCAGATTGCGGAAATTACCACAGAAAACTCTAAAGTTATTTTTAAACTATAATCTATGTCCAACCTACAGCCCGATATCTTATTAATCTATACAGGTGGTACCATCGGAATGATCAAACATGCTGAGTCCGGAGCTTTAAAAGCCTTCGATTTCAGCAATTTGATTAAAAAAATACCCGAATTGAAGTTGTTGGACTGTCAGATTACCACGTATTCTTTTGAGGAGCCCATTGATTCTTCCAATATGAACCCCCAATATTGGATACAGATTGCGGAAGTCATTGAGAATAATTATTCCTCTTTTGACGGTTTTGTAGTGTTGCACGGCAGTGATACGATGAGTTATACAGCATCAGCCTTGAGCTTTATGCTCGAAAATTTGGCAAAACCGGTAATTTTAACTGGCTCCCAACTGCCTATTGGCGATTTGCGTACAGATGCCAAAGAAAATCTGATTACATCCATACAAATGGCCTCTTTGCACTATCAAGGCAAGCCTGTTATTAGGGAAGTGGGCCTTTATTTTGAGTACAAATTATACCGTGGCAATAGGACCACCAAGATCAACGCTGAACATTTTGAAGCGTTCGAATCTTTAAATTATCCAGATTTGGCAGAATCAGGCGTGCATTTAAAGGTGTCTAAAGACCATCTTTTTAAGCCTAATACACGTAAAACTTTTAAAATTCACAAGAAACTCGAAAATAATATTGCCTTAATTAAAATGTTTCCGGGCATTTCTAAGCCAGTTTTGGAGTGCATGTTATCGTCCACCGCTATAAAAGGAATTATTTTAGAAACTTATGGTGCTGGAAATACGACGACAGAAGAATGGTTTCTTGACCTGGTTAAAAAGACCATTAAAAATGGCATTCCTGTAATTAATGTAACCCAATGTTCGGGTGGAAGTGTTCATATGGGACAGTATGAAACGAGTTCCCAATTGAAAAAAATGGGCGTAATTTCAGGAAAAGACATCACAACAGAAGCTGCAGTGACCAAATTAATGTACATGTTGGGAGAAAAAATTTCCTCTAAAACGTTCAAAACCATATTTGAAACCTCCTTAAGAGGAGAAATGTCTTAAAATTAACGCTTAAAATTTTCTGCCCTAAAAGATTTTTTCGTTATTTGGCACAGCAATTAAGTTCTAAATTTTAGAGTGGTGGCCGAGCGGTCGAAGGCGCACGCCTGGAAAGCGTGTATACCTCAAAAGGGTATCGAGGGTTCGAATCCCTTCCTCTCTGCAATTAAATTCAGTTTATAGGTTGACGATTCTGATAGAAGTCAACCTTTTAAATTGTAACAATATTGCATTACCGTAATGGGAGTAATGCATTGAGATATCATTAAATCTCTTAGTCTCTCCCGCATTTTTATTTTTTAATTGCAATTTTTTTATATCTTTAACACTTTAACTAATAAAATTTAAGATCAGAACAATGAAAAGACTATTTTCTATCCTAGCCATTGCAGGAATCATGGCTTTCGGAACTGTAAGTGCAAATAACTATGCGGCTACAGCATCAATGGCGACTACAACCGTTGCAACAGTAACTCAAGACGAGACACCGGCTCAGGCTGAAGAACTTGGGTTTCATCAAGAATTAAAGAAACGTTTTATTGAAGGTGGCCCTGGCTTTATGGGTATTGTATTGCTTTGTTTAATTTTAGGACTTGCAATTGCCATTGAAAGAATTATCTTTTTAAATTTATCAACTACAAACACTAAGAAATTAGTTCAAAATGTAGAAGATGCTTTACAATCAGGTGGTATCGAAGCTGCTAAGGAAGTTTGTAGAAATACAAAAGGTCCTGTTGCTTCTATTTATTACCAAGGTTTAGATAGAGCGGACGGCGATTTAGATGCTGCTGAAAAAGCTGTTATTGCTTACGGTGGTGTTCAAATGGGCCAATTAGAGAAAAACGTATCGTGGATCTCATTGTTTATCGCCTTAGCTCCAATGCTTGGGTTTATGGGTACTGTAATCGGTATGATTCAAGCTTTTGATAAAATTGAAGCTGCTGGAGATATGCAACCTTCACTTGTTGCAGGTGGTATTAAAGTAGCACTTTTAACAACGGTATTTGGTCTTATTGTAGCAATTATCCTTCAAGTGTTTTACAACTATATCATTGCTAAGATTGATAGTATTGTAAATGACATGGAAGATGCTTCTATCACATTGATGGATATGCTTGTGAGATACAAAAGATAAACCGAACAATTTAAGAAAATTATGAATTTACACAAAATATTAAAAATAGTAGCTGCGCTTCTAGGCCTTGCAGGGATCATCTTTTTAGTGATGATTATCTCAAAAGGTGATGAAGCAATCAAAGCTGCAGCTCTTGATGGCGATAGCGCTATCATAGATCCAATGGCTTTTGTAACTTACATTATTTTTGCACTGACTTTAGCTTTCGTTCTGTTTTTTGTAGTGAAAAACCTGTTTACAAATACAGGTTCTTTAAAAAGCACATTAATAGGTGTGGGCGCTTTTGCAGCAGTCTTAATAATAGCATACGTATTCTCTAGCGGAGATGATGCAGGAAAATATCTCTATAACGGAGCTCCAGCAACTGAAGGCGAAGCGCATATGGTAGGTGCAGGTTTAATAGCGTTCTACATTTTAATCGTTGGTGCTGCGGCAGCAATGGCATTGGCAGGAATTAAAAAAATAACTAAGTAATTATGGCAAAAAGATCAGCACCCGAAGTTAATGCAGGATCCATGGCTGATATTGCATTCTTACTTCTTATCTTTTTCTTGGTCACCACGACTATTGAGACAGATACAGGGTTAAACAGAAAATTACCTCCTATTGATGATACTGAAACGGAACCACCTATCATTAAGCAAAAGAATATCTTTACGGTTCAATTGAACAGAAACAACCAACTATTAGTTGAGGAACAATTGATGGAGCTTAAAGATTTGAGAAAAGCCGCTGTCGAGTTTTTAGATAACGGTGGTGGAACAGGTACTGATGGCTGTACTTACTGTAAAGGTAAAAGAGATCCAGCATCATCTGACAATCCTGATAAAGCCATCATTTCATTAAAGAACGATAGAGAAACTAAATACGGGATCTATATTTCAGTTCAAAATGAATTGGTAGCCGCTTACAATCAGTTGAGAGATAGACGTGCTATGGAGCTTTACGGGAAAACCTTGAAGGAAATGGAAGCAAATTATGCTGACGTTAATTGGATTGGAAACAAGGATGACCTAAAAGAGAAAATCGAAAAGGTTAAAATTGAATATCCTCAGAAGCTATCAGAAGTGCAATAATAATTTAGAAAAAAAGCAATATGGCCAAATTTAATAAAAAGAAATCAGGCAATTTACCGGCAATAAATACAGCGTCGTTACCTGATATTGTATTTATGCTACTGTTCTTTTTTATGGTGGCGACGACGATGCGTGATACGACATTGAAGATTGAAAACAAGTTACCTTTTGCTGATCAGGTTGAAAAACTAGATAAAAAGGATTTGGTAATGTACATTTATATCGGAAAACCTCAAGAAGCTTTCCAAGCTCAATATGGTAAAGAATCACGAATTCAATTAAATGATAAGTTTGCAGATCTCTCTGAGATTAAAGCTTTTATTGCTTCTGAAAGAGCCTCTAAAAGAGAAGAACTTATTCCATTTTTAACCGTTGCTCTTAAGGTTGACGAAGGTGCCAATATGGGACTGGTAAGTGATGTTAAGCAGGAACTTAGAAAAGAAAATGCGTTGAAAATCAATTACACCACTAAAAAAGGTGATGTAGCGGATAATTAAGAACTACAAGTATTAGTTAAATAGTATTAGCATCCTACTCCTGTAGGATGCTTTTTTTTTGCGATTACATTTCATTTATAGTATTGGATATGTTACCCGCCATCCTGACTGACTTCTCATTTAATTAAATCATCAATTGGGAGACCATTCCTTTTAACTACAATATCAAAATACTCAATATTATCAATTATATTTGTGCTATGAGAAGTGCTATCTTTTTTATTCTTAGTTGTTGCTTCACGCAGCTCATGTTGGCACAACAGGCTACAGATACGACCTTCGTTGACCATAATTATAGAGAAGATCAGTTTTACTTTTCACTTACCTACAATCTTTTAGGTAACGTTCCCAATGATCTCAAACAAAGTGGTTTTTCCAGTGGGGTCCATTTTGGGGTCATAAGGGATATGCCTATTAACGAGCGTCGTAACGTCGCAATAGGGATAGGATTAGGGCTTTCAGCCAATTCCTATAACCAGAACCTCCTGATCTCAGAGGGGCCTGATGGTGGGTATAGTTATGATATCATTGATGAAAGCATTATTACCATCAAAAGAAATAAGTTTACGACTTATGCCCTCGAGCTACCTATAGAATTCCGATGGCGAACGTCTACCGCCAAGGACTATAAGTTTTGGCGAATTTATTCTGGGGTGAAATTGGGGTACGTATTTCATAATACGTCCAAATTCACTGGAAGTGCGGCCGATATTAAATTGAATGCGAATGACGATTTTGATGCGCTTCAATACGGACTCACACTAAGCGCGGGCTACTCCACTTGGAACTTTCATGTCTATTATGGTCTCAATCCTATTTTTAAAGATACTGTACGCCTTGATGGGAAGTCTATCGTCATGAATAGTATTAAAATTGGATTGATGTTTTACCTGCTGTAATTTTAAGCCTAACCTTTTTTCAGGCCATTTATAAAAATTCGTTTGAAGCGCACTATAGCCAATAATTCAGTAAAATGAGTTGTGGTACTAAGCCTACAAAAAAGCCTAGTATCAACTCCACATTAGTATGTGCTTTTAAGTGCAATCGCGACGTTGCTATAGCCCCGATGATGATGCACATTAAGGCAATGGTCCCATTGATATTAATTTTAAAATGTATGCTTAATGCGAGGGCAAACATGAAAAATCCGGCACTTGCAATCATATGAATGCTCGCCTTGATTTTAAAAACAGCTAAGAAGAGACAGGCTAATGTAGAAAACAGAATGCCCAAATAGAAGTAATACAATTCTGGTAGTTCGTGATAAGGCAACACCCGCTTTAAAATTAATCCAATAATTACCGTATTTAAGAACAGAGGGATAAGGCGTTCTTTAGTGGATTTAAGATGTAGCGATTCGACTTGTTTTATGGTTTTAAGCAAAAAATAGAGTAGAATGGGAAGTATCAGTGTTAATATGGTAATTGAAAACAGTTTGGCCTTTATCACAGGATCTGGAATAAATCGTGGTGTTTTCGAAAAATAAAAAATCACCCCAAGCAAGGGCATGATCAATGGGTGGAAAATATAAGAGATACTCTTTAAAAGATAGTGTATCATATTTTTTTGCGTAATCGCGCCACAGGAATATCTAACTGTTCTCTGTATTTGGCAACTGTACGTCTTGCAATTGGGTAGCCTTTTTCTAATAAAATGCTAGCCAATTTTTCATCAGTTAGTGGTTTGCGTTTGTTTTCATCTTCAATAACTGTCTCCAATATTTTTTTAATTTCACGCGTAGAGACTTCTTCGCCCTGGTCATTGGTCATGGATTCTGAGAAGAATTCTTTAATCAATTTAGTGCCATAAGGTGTATCTACGTATTTGCTGTTGGCCACGCGAGATACGGTGGAAACATCCATTTCAATTTCATCGGCAATGTCCTTTAAAATCATCGGTTTAAGTTTGCGCTCATCCCCCGAAAGGAAATATTCCTTCTGATAATGCATAATGGAACTCATGGTTACAAACAAGGTCTGCTGACGCTGTTTAATGGCTTCTATAAACCACTTGGCCGCATCTAACTTCTGTTTGATGAACATGACCGCATCTTTTTGAGATTTCGACTTGTCTTTTGCCTCCTTATAGCCTTTCATCATATTGCTATACTCTCTAGACACGTGCAATTCTGGAGCGTTTCTACCATTCAAGGTCAATTCCAATTCGCCATCAACAATTCTAATGGCAAAATCTGGTACGATATGCTCCACAATTCTATTGTTTCCAGAGTAGGAACCTCCTGGTTTTGGATTCAAGCGTTCAATCTCGTCAATAGCATCTTTAAGTTGCATCTCAGTAATGTCGAACTTCTGGATTAATTTTTTGTAATGCTTTTTGGTAAATTGGTCAAAGGCATTGTCAATAATCTCAATAGCCAATTCTACATCCGGATTTTTTTCCCGGCGGTGCAATTGAATACTTAAGCATTCCTGAAGATTACGCGCACCAACTCCTGCAGGATCCAATTGATGGACCACATGAAGCACTTTTTCTATCGATTTTTCGTCCGTAAAGACATTTTGGGTAAAAGCCAAATCGTCTGTAATATCAGCCAATGAACGTCTGATATAGCCACTTTCATCGACACTGCCCACCAAAAATTCTGCAATATCTCGTTCGTCATCGGTCAATCTGAAGGTGTTGAGCTGGTTGGTCAAATATTGGGTAAACGAAGTTCCAGCGGCAAACGGGATATCCTTGTCTTCATCATCCGCGCTGTAATTATTGGCTTGGGTTCTATAGTCGGGGACATCGTCATCGCTCAAATATTCATCAACGTTGATGTCTTCTCCAATCTGGTCAGAATCATCGTACTCCTCTTGGGTGTTGTCAAATTCATCAAAACTATCATCCAGTTCATCAGATTCCTTGCCCGATTCCAAAGCCGGATTCTCTTCCATTTCCTGTTTTAAACGTTGCTCAAATGCTTGCGTAGGCAATTGAATCAGCTTCATCAACTGAATTTGTTGCGGCGACAACTTTTGGGATAATTTGAACTGTAAATACTGCTTTAGCATACGTTTAAAATGGTTTTAGTCTAAAATAGAAAAAACAATCTATAAATGTAATAAATATAGATTGTTTTGTGAAATATTTACGTTTTTGAGACGGCTCTGAATAGGGTCTAAAAAAGGTTTAAGGTTTACTAAAAATCGGCGTTGTGCGGTGTTCTCGGGAATGGAATGACGTCACGGATATTGCCCATGCCAGTCACAAACATGACCAACCGTTCAAAACCTAGTCCGAAGCCTGAATGCACTGCGGTTCCGTATTTACGCAAATCTAAATACCACCACAGTTCTTCTTCATCAATTTCTAAAGCTTTCATTTTTTCTTTAAGAACTTCTAAACGCTCTTCACGTTGCGAACCTCCCACCATTTCGCCAATGCCTGGAAATAAAATGTCCATTGCGCGAACGGTTTTGCCATCTTCATTTAAGCGCATGTAAAATGCTTTAATGTTAGCTGGGTAATCAAATAAAATGACTGGACATTTAAAGTGTTTCTCCACTAAAAAGCGTTCGTGCTCACTTTGAAGATCGGCACCCCATTCTTCAATGATGTAGTTGAATTGCTTCTTTTTGTTAGGCTTAGAATTCTTTAAGATATCAATAGCTTCTGTATAACTCACGCGTTTGAAGTTATTATCCACTACAAATTTAAGTTTATCAATTAAGCTCATTTCTGAACGTTCAGCCTGAGGCTTTGTCTTTTCTTCGTCAAGTAAACGTTGTTCCAAAAACTCTAAATCTTCACGATTGTGTTCAAGGATATAGCTTAATACTGATTTCAGGAAATCTTCCGCCAAGTCCATATTGCCAGCCAAGTCCATAAAAGCGACTTCTGGCTCAATCATCCAAAATTCGGCCAAATGGCGAGAGGTGTTGGAGTTTTCAGCTCTAAAAGTTGGTCCAAAAGTATAAACTTTACCTAATGACATGGCGTAGGACTCTGCTTCCAACTGACCAGAAACGGTTAGATTAGTTTCCTTGCCAAAGAAATCTTCTTTATAATTAAC
The DNA here is from genome assembly GCF_007997285.1 of Gelidibacter salicanalis. Classification (GTDB taxonomy): domain Bacteria; phylum Bacteroidota; class Bacteroidia; order Flavobacteriales; family Flavobacteriaceae; genus Gelidibacter; species Gelidibacter salicanalis. The sequence continues at coordinate 6,109 of NZ_VORX01000003.1, read as the reverse complement.
GGCACCAGTTTCAGTTAATGGTGGGTTTTTTGGATCTAATCCAGTAACACGAAACATTTCGCCTGCGCCTTCCGCATCACTTCCGGTAATGATTGGCGTGTGCATATAGTAAAAACCGTTATCATTGAAATATTTATGGATGGCAAATGATAAGGTGGAACGCAAACGCATTACCGCACTAAACGTATTGGTTCTGGTGCGTAAATGGGCATTTTCACGTAAAAACTCAAACGAATGTTTTTTAGGTTGAATTGGATAAGTCTCTGGATCAGAATCGCCTAAAATTATAATCTTGTTAACTTTAATTTCAACAGATTGTCCTTTTCCTTGACTTTCAATCAATTCGCCTTTAATATGAACAGCAGCACCAGTAGTGATACGCTTTAAAGTTTTTTCATCCGTATTTTCAAAATCAACAACACACTGTATATTTTGAAGTGAAGACCCATCATTTAAAGCAATAAAACGGTTCGCTCTAAAGGTTCTAACCCACCCCTTGATGTCAATGTCCTGCGATTTAAAATCGGCCTTTAAAAGTTGTGCAACAGTTTTTGATGTCATTGTTATAAATTTAAGTGTGCAAAGATAAAAAAAGCCAAGCGGCTTTCAAGCCCCAAAGATTTAAAAAAACAAATTCCAAAATGGAAAGTACTTCTTTTGGAATTTGGCTGTTTTATAGAAGAATTTAAGCTTCTGTGTCATCCTCTTCCGGAATGATGTTTATTGTAGGTTCTTTTAAGGTATGCTTGTTGGCGATACTTTTCTCTAAAGATAACAGCAGGGATGGTAGCAGCAGTAGGTTAGAGAGCATGGCAAATAATAATGTGGCTGAAACTAATGCTCCTAAGGCAACCGTCCCTCCAAAACTTGACAGTGTAAATACGGAAAACCCGAAGAATAATACAATCGAGGTATAAAACATACTGACGCCAGTTTCACGTAATGCACCGTATACGGACTTCTTAATCCTCCAATTATTAGCCTGCAATTCCTGACGGTATTTGGCCAAAAAGTGAATGGTATCATCTACTGAAATTCCAAAGGCTATACTAAACACCAAAATAGTAGAAGGTTTTATAGGTACTCCCAAGTATCCCATCAGACCAGCCGTGATGAGGAGCGGCAATAGGTTGGGGATTAAGGACACGACAATCATTCTGAACGATCGGAACAAATAGGCCATAAAAAGTGCAATTAACAAAATGGCCAGTGAGAGGGAAATAAATAGATTTTTTACTAAATATTTTGTGCCTTTTTGGAAAACTAAGGCCTTTCCGGTCATGATGACCTCATACTGCTCTTCCGGAAATAATTTATCAATTTCAGTTTGAATGCCTTCTTCAATACGTTCCATTTTGTCCGTACCAATATCTTTCATAAAGGTAGTGATCCGAGCATAACGGCCCGTACTATCCACAAAGCTCTTTAAAAGGTCAGCTTCCGTACTTGAGTTTTTAGCGTAAGACAATATAAAACTGTTTTCCTGGCTTGTTGGAAGTTGGTAGTATTTTGGATTTCCGTTATAATAAGCCTGCTTGGAATATTTTACCAAACTGACTACAGATACGGAGCGGGAGAGTTGGGGAATGTTATTAATATACTCTTCCAGCTCGTTCATGCGTTTGAGCGTGCTCAATTTCATGACCCCTTTTTTGCGTTTGGTATCTATCATGATTTCCAACGGCATGATCCCATTGAATTCGTCTTCAAAAAAGCGGATGTCCTTAAAGAATTCCGTGTTTTGCGGCATATCCTCAATCAAACTTCCGGAAATTTTAATCTGGAAAATACCGACCAAACTCAAGGTCAATAAACTTACCGCAGTAATGTATATGGTGATGCGACGTTCTTTAACCATGCGGGCCATCCAATTGACAAATCCGGTGGTCCAACGTCGGTTAAAGTGGTCTAGGTGGCGCTCTTTAGGATACGGTAAAAAGGTATAGATGATTGGGATGATCAGTATGGACAGAATGAATATGGAGATGATACTCAACGAGGCGACAATACCGAATTCTTTTAATAAAGTGCTTTCAGTTAAAATAAACGTTGCAAAACCTGATGCCGTAGTCATGTTGGTCATTAAGGTGGCGTTCCCAATTTTGGTGATAACCCGTTGTAATGATCTTACCTTATTACCGTGCAATTTCACCTCATGCTGATACTTATTGATCAGGAAAATACAGTTAGGAATCCCTATGACAATTATTAATGGAGGAATTAAGGCAGTGAGTACGGTAATTTCGTAGCCCAAAAGTCCGATAATCCCGAAAGTCCACATCACCCCTACGGAAACCACCAACAGCGCAATGAGCGTCGCTCTGACGGATCTGAAGAACAAAAAGAAGATAAAGGACGTAACCAATAAGGCCGCGCCAATAAACAGGCCAATCTCATCGACAATGCTCTGGGAGTTTAGCGTTCGGATGTACGGCATTCCGGAAACTCTGACATCTAAATCATAAGTTTCCTCAAACGTCTTTACGTTAGCTTCTAGGATGTCAATAATAAAATCTTTCCGGGCGGCAGTGTTGACAATATCTTTTTTAAGGTAGATAGCGGTTCTTATGGTACGGGTTTCTTTATTAAATAGGAAATTGTCGTAAAATGGATATTGTTGAAACAGCTCTTGCTGCAAGGTGTCTATTTGCGCTAAGGAGGTCAACGAGTCCTTTATGAAGGGTTGCAAGTCAAACTTTTGCAGATCTGTATTCTTGACGAGCTTCTGTAAATCTTGTATGCTGAGCACGGTCTCAACTTCATCATACTGCTTAAAGCTTTCTGAAAGTCTGTTCCAAGCGTTTAACTTTTCAACCGTATAAAGTGAGGAATCCTTAACGCCAAGCACCACAAGATTGCCTTCCTCTCCAAAAATATCCAAAAACTTATTGTAGGTAAGATTGACCTCGTGGTCATTTGGCAAAAGATTGGCTTCTGTAAATGTGAAGCGCATGTTTTTCCATTGGGTGCTGAAAAGCAGCGTTATCAATACAATACCGATCAGAATGATGATCTTGTTTCGCAGTATCAATCGCGCTACAGCTTCCCAAAAACTTTTTGTAGATAATTTAGACATGGCATTTTGTACAATAGCAAATTTATGAAAAAATAGATTTGCCGGTCGTTTATAATGAAATATTAAAAGTGAACTTGGCCGCGACGTTATCAGTAAATTCCGGTAAATGGTACCCGCCATAGCGGTAGGCAAAACTCAGTCCGAATCCGAATAATATTTTATTGATTTCAAAGCCTGCCTCAGAATAGCCTTTATCGAGCGTGCCAAATGTCACCTGTTGATGCCGGTCAATATCATGCATGTCGCCAATGGCAAAACGCGAAATGAGCACCATTTGCGGTTGCATTTTTTTTGCAATGTTAAATGGTTTTAAGTAATGTTTCAATTGAAGGGTAGCAAACCTATCCGAGAAAAACTCATTAAAATACATGGTTTCAAAACTATTGATGCCGGCTACAGAAAACCGTTGTAGAATGGTTTCTTTATCAATATTGTTAGGGTAAGCGTGGTATAAATGCGTCAAGGGTGTTTTACCTGTGGCAATCCCACTGGTGAGCGTTGCTTCTGTAAAAGATTTACCATCGGCAGTGTGGTCTAATTTGTAAATCGTCCTAAAGTCGGCCTTAAAAAAATTAAAATCGCCTCCAATCACATCTTTAAAACTCCGAGTCATCTGTAGGGTGAAATTAGGGTAGCCTTCTTTCTCCACCTCTACATCCCCAACAGTTTCGAACGTATTAAAAGGATTCCATTGTAAGGACATTTGTGCAGTGCTCAATCTGAATTCCTTGAATGCCTTGTCATCAACAAAAAACGTATAATCGTATGTAGTGGTCACATTGCTTCTGGAGAATTCGGTTTCAGAAAGCAAATAGGGCGTAATTCTGTGTTCTACTGAAATGGCCTTGGTAATGTGATGGTGAAAGAGGTTGATATTCAGTAGCCGGGGCTCAAAAAATGAAAAGAAACGTTTGTCCGTCAAAAAAGTGGAGCTGCCTGTTTCTTGAAGATCATCGGTATAATCTAAATTGATCCAAGTGTCGGTAGGTTCAGAAACCCGGAATCCGCCGCCAACACTATATTTAAAAGTATGGTCCTTAAATCCGTAAACCACGTAACCATTTACACGGTATTTCTCTGAAAGATTTTCATTGGTACGGCCGCCCAATCCAGTCCGTACACCTTCATATTGATTGAATTTAAACAGATAGCGCAAATCAATATCGATAAATTTTGTTGGGAAAAACCCATTGCCAATTTGCTTGAAAAATTTGCTTTTTTTAATGGAATCCTGTTGAACGACCGTGAGTGTGTCTCCAACTTTTGTTGGGACTTGCGCCTGTGCGGACCATAAACAAACCATAAATAAAAGATAAGCACAGTATTTTTGCATCGCGAGGTTTTATAAGGATTAGGTAAAGCTAAAAAAAGCGATTTGGAAATCGCTTTATAGTTATACGGTCATGATCTCTTTTTCTTTTGCTTCTAAGAAATCGTCAATTTTTTTAACGTACTTATCGGTAAGTTGTTGTACGCTTTGCTCAGCATCTTTTTGAAGATCTTCAGATACATCTTCTAGTTTTTTAATCTCAGTATTGGCATCCTTTCGAGCACTACGCACCCCAATTTTAGCATCCTCAGCTTCAGCCTTAGCCTGTTTGGCCAATTCACGACGACGTTCTTCAGTTAGTGGCGGTACATTGATGATAATCAAATCGCCATTATTCATTGGGTTAAACCCTAAGTTTGCAATCTGAATCCCCTTTTCAATTTCTTGAAGCATCTTTTTCTCCCATGGTTGTACAGAAATTGTTCTTCCGTCAGGCGTGTTCACATTGGCTACTTGCGCTAGGGGCGTTTGTGACCCATAATAATTAACCATTACATTTCCCAACATGGCCGGTGTAGCTTTCCCAGCCCTAATGTTTGTAAATTGTTTTTCAAGATGCTTAATGGCGCTGTCCATGGCTTCTTGTGTGCTATCCAATATAAATTTAATGTCTTCGTTCATCATTAAAAAATTTTAAATTCTAAAACAGTTCAAAAAATGAGCCAGATGGCTTTGTTTTAGGGTTATAAATTAACTTTAGTTCCGATTTTTTCGCCTAAAACCACTTTTAAGAGATTTCCTTTTTTGTTCATATCAAAAACAATAATTGGCAATTCATTTTCCTGACTTAAGGTAAAAGCAGTAGTATCCATAACTTTAAGGCCTTTGCGCAATACATCATCAAAAGTAATGTGGTCAAATTTTACCGCGCTGTTGTCTTTTTCAGGATCGGTATTGTAAATACCATCTACACGCGTTCCTTTTAAAATTACGTCTGCTTCAATTTCTATAGCTCTCAATACCGCTGCTGAATCTGTAGTAAAATACGGATTTCCGGTACCACCACCAAAAATGACCACTCGGCCTTTTTCTAGGTGACGCATCGCTTTTCTTCGGATAAAAGGTTCTGCTACCTGATTGATATGCACTGCAGACTGTAAGCGGGTTGGGATGCCAGCATCTTCTAGAGCGCTTTGCAGAGCCAATCCGTTAATTACGGTTGCCAGCATGCCCATATGGTCGCCTTGTACGCGATCCATACCGTTACTTGCGCCTGCAACACCTCTAAAAATATTTCCTCCACCGATAACTATGGCTACTTCTACACCCAATTTGGTGATGGCGCTAATATCTGCCGCATATTCTTCTAATCGTTGCGGGTCAATCCCGTACTGACGATCTCCCATTAATGCTTCGCCAGATAATTTCAGGAGGATTCTTTTGTATTTCATGTGTTCAATCTTATTGTTTTTCAATGGTCACATGTTGCTCGCTAATAACCATTGCTCTAGGTTTTACAATTTTCAGCAAGCTCGATTCATGTGTTCAATCTTATTGTTTTTCAATGGTCACATGTTGCTCGCTAATAACCATTGCTCTAGGTTTTACAATTTTCAGCATGCTCGATTCATGTGTCCAATCTTATTGTTTTTCAATGGTCACATGTTGCTCGCTAATAACCATTGCTCTAGGTTTTACAATTTTCAGCAAGCTCGATTCATGTGTTCAATCTTATTGTTTTTCAATGGTCACATGTTGCTCGC